>NZ_JARGCS010000001.1 GCF_029193575.1 Pseudomonas entomophila
GGGTATTCGGGAAATCCTGTTGTAAGCAGGCTTCCCGATCCCAAAATCTCAAATTGATGGTCGTGTTGATGGACGCCCTATTGGGCGCCCTGGGTGGCCTTGAGAATGGCCTCGATCGGCACGCCGTAATCGGTAGGTATCTCGCTCGGGTCCATCGTGAAGATGTCCCGCATCACGAACGGAGACTGTCGCTTCGGCTTGGGCTTAATCACCTTGTGCTCCAGGCTGAACAACGTCTTGGCCCGGAACATCTCGAAGGACATGCCCCTGGCATTGCGGTTCAGGTCGCGCATCTGCCGGTTGATCGACTCGGTGAAGGCGTTGGTGTTGCGCTGGGCAGGGCCGAAGTAAGCGAAGATCTCCCTCTCCCAGTTCGTCATCGAGGTGATCAGCGGCTTCCAGTGGGCCTTGTGCCCCTCGGGAATCATGCTCAGCCACTGCTGGTAGCGTGACCGGGCCTCAGCCTCGGTGCTGGACTCCCAGATATCGAAGAACGCCTCCTTGAGCTTGTAGGCCACCCCCAGCTCGGGGAACTGATCCAGCCAGGTGTGGATGACCAGCTCGTTCATCGGGTTCAGGTCGCGGCGGCGCATCAGCAACAGCTTGCGGTCGCCCTTGAGCTGCCGCCGTTGGTGCTGGGTCAGCTCCTTCTTGATGCCCTTGCGCAGCACCTCCAGCGATTCGTTGGCCATTCGCTGGATGTGGAACCGATCCACCACGATAGCCGCCTTGGGGAACAGCTTGGAGGCCACGTCGCGGTACGGCTTCCACATGTCCTGGCAGACGATCTGGACGTTCTCCCGGCCCCGCATGTTGGCCAGGTAGTTGTAGAGCACGTCGAACTGGCGGGACTCCAGGATGTCGATGATCGTCCCCTGTTCGATGTTGGTCAGGACGCAGCGGAACTGCCGGTTCAGGTACAGCTCGTCGATGCCCAGCACGCGCGGCAGGGTGGGCCGGTAGCCGTAGGCCTGCACCTCGCAGTAGGCCTTGATGACGGCGCGCACCACCGACTCGTCCACGCCGACCTCATGTGCCACGCTGGCATTGGTGTTGGCCAGGGAGCGCTTCACGATGAAGTCGTAGCAGCGCCGCGTCATGCGGTGGTCTTCGGCCATCTCGTGAAACTTCGGCGTGAACGTCGAGTCGCAGCTCTTGCACTGGAAGCGCCGCTGCACGGCCCAGAGCGAGACTCGCTTTCCATGCATGGGCACGTCCCGGTATTTCACCTGCTTCTTGCCGAAGCGGACGAGCTGCCCCACCGTGCCGCAGGTGTGGCAGGCGGGCGGATCGGGATACTCCACCTGGAAGTGGTAATCGTGCTCGTCCTCTTCAAAGCTCAGCACCTGGGCTCGCAGAGGGTGGAGAAGGCTGGTAGGGGCGTTCACTGCTTGGCTCCTTGGCGCATTTGTCGCAGTTGGTGCTGCTGCACCGTGGCGCGGGTCTTGAGGTTCGTCAGCGCCGCCTGGGCGAACTCGAACATCTCGTCGGTGGAGACCGGGAGGTCGCCAGGGGTGAGCATGGCCTTGATCAGGTCATGGTGACTCATCACACAGGCATCGGTGGGGATCAGCGTGTACTGCTCCTCGCCCTTGTAGTCGGTGGAGACCATCCAGCGTTCGATGCGACCCAGCGGGCGACCGATCAGGGTGCCGAAGCCCTTGATCTCGTCCTTCGGCAGCCACTCGCCCTCCAGCGCATACGCCGCGATGAAGTTACGGGCAGAGTCGAGCTGCTCGGCAGGGATGTCGGCAGCGGAACGGACGCCGAAGGCGGCGTGTGTCTGCGACCAGATCTTCATGGTGGCTCGCCGGCGTACATCCTGCGGCAGCGAGGACACCTTGCCCTTGATTAGCGAACCGAGCATGTGGAAGCCATCGGTGCCGATGGTTTGGCCTACGAGCGTAGCCATGCGGTTGTCGGTGTCTTCGTACCGGCCATGCTTGCGGATCGAAGGCAGAACCTCGGCGGTAACCCACTTCTTGAAGCGCTTCGCCTCGGCCTTGCGACTACGAAGGATTAGGCTGTAGAGCCCGGACTCATTGATCAGGATCGGCTTGCGACCCGAACCCGAATACTGTTCGTGTTCGCACTTCTCGTCGCTATCCAGTCCAAGCAAGGCCTTATTGGTGTCGCTCAGCGCGAGTGCGGAGCAGACATCAATGGCGAAGAACCACGGCTGGTCGTCGATCAACAGGGCGCGGACCTTGCGAGCTTCAAACTGGAACGGGATGACTTTGGCTGCGTTCATGGGGCATCTCCAACGATTCTGGCTGTGTGCCCACCTTCCCAAGGCCAATTGGGAGGGTGGAACCGTGCGGGTTGGCCTACCGGTCGTTGGCACCGGCCACTCTTGCGAGTGCCCACACGGCCCACCCATAACGCGGGTGCAGCCATGCCTCGGACACAAAAAAACCGCTCTAGGGCGGTTGTGTCCGCCAACGAATACCGGGAGGCCAATCCCAGGCCGCAGGATTTACTGCGACGGGGACACGGTACCCAGCCCAAGGCGGTGTGTCAACAAGATTTCCCGTAAGCAAAAACGATTTGTAGAGCCCTACTGAAAGGGCTCAATCAACAACCTTTCCCGAATACCCCAAATCCTTCGATACCTGGATGCTTGTGCTAGGGTGCACGCAAACCCGCTTTCCAGGACCCCGCCCCATGCTTCCCCCCCTCAGCGAAAAAGAACGCGACCGCCTCGAAGACCTGCTGATCACCTACGGCAACGACTACTCGGTGCTCAACCTGGCCGAACTCGACGGCTTCTGCACCGCCTTGGCCAGCTCCCCGGTCAGCGTCCTCCCTGAGCAATGGCTGCCCGCCGTCGCTGGCGGCAAGGTGCCCAAGTTCAAGAAGCCTGCCCACGAGGAAGCCTACACCGCGCTGATGCTGCGTTACGCCCACCAGGTCGGCGAAGCGTTGGCCGAGCGCCTGGACGCGTTCCAGCCGGTGTTCGAGGAAAGTGAAGGCGAGGAGGGGCCGGCGATCATCCTGGAGGAGTGGTGCTTCGGCTACATGCGCGGCACCCAAGTGGCCGAGTGGAGCGAACTGCCGCCAGAGCAGGACCGTCTGCTCAAGGTCATCTCCCTGCATGGTCTGGAAGACAACTACGAGGTGCTCGATGCAATGAGCTTCGATGAGCGCCAGGCCTGCGTGCCGCAGGTGGTCGAGGCGGCGCGCGCGTTGTATCGCTACCAGAAGCTGAACCGTAACTGAGGCTTGCGTCGGCCCTATCGCGGGGCAAGCCCGCTCCGACAGCGGCTCTGCCGTTCTCACGGACGCTGGTGTGCCTGAGCGGGCTTGCCCCGCGATAGGGCCCGTAACGCCACCCACATTATTCCGCCCAGCGAAATTATGGATTCCCTCCGGCACGGATTCTGCTGTCTCCGGAATAGGCGCAGCATGCTCCCATCAGCTCACCCGCTGATCCCATTCCCCCCACCGGAGCCGAGATCATGCCCAACGCCATCAAACTCTACGACTTCCCCAAATCCGGCCACGCCCACCGCGCGCAACTGATGCTGTCGCTGCTCGGCCTGCCCACCGAGCGGGTCTACGTCGACCTGCCCAACCGCGAGCACAAGGCCCCGGCGTTCCTCGCCCTCAACGCCTTTGGCCAGGTCCCGGTGATCGACGACAACGGCACCATCATCCCCGACTCCAACGCCATCCTGGTGTACCTGGCCAAGACCTACGGCAACGGCCGCTGGCTGCCCCAAGACCCGGTTGGCGAGGCGCGTGTGCAGCGCTGGCTGAGCGCGGCCGCAGGCCCGCTGGCCTACGGTGCGGCCGCCGCGCGGTTGATCACGGTGTTCAATGCCAGCTTCAATGCCGAAGAAGTCATCGCCCGGGCTCATACCCTGCTCAAGGTGATGGAAGGCGAACTGGGCAAGACCCCCTTCCTGGCCGGCGACGAGCCGACCATCGCCGACGTGTCCAACTACTCCTACGTGGCCCACGCGCCGGAAGGCTTCGTGTCGCTCGACGAGTACCCCAACGTGCGTGCCTGGCTGGCGCGCATCGAAGCACTGCCAGGCTTCGTGGCCATGCCACGCACCGCCATCGGCCTGCAGACCACCGTCTGACCTGAGCCCCTGGCCGGCGGGCCCCACCGCCGGCTCACCCCCGAGGATCACCGCCATGCAGCTGCTTCCCAGGCGCCGTGCATCGCCTTGGCACGCCGGCGAAAAAACGATGCAGGAACAGGTCGGCGTCGCCGAGCGGATGGAAGCTTTCGGCCAGAAGGTCATCCGCGACTACATGCCCGACCAGCACCGCGAGTTCTACCATCAGCTACCGTTCATGCTCGCCGCCACCGTCGACCCACAGGGCCGGCCCTGGGCCACGGTGATCGAGGGCCCGGAAGGTTTCGTCAGTTCGCCCGACCCGCAGCACCTGTCGATCGCCGCCAGCCTGCGCGACGACGACCCGGCTGCGGCGGGCATCGGCCCCGGCGAGGCCATCGGCCTGCTCGGTATCGAGTTGCATACCCGTCGTCGCAACCGCATCAACGGCATGCTTGGTCTGCCTTCGAGCGCCGGGCTCGAAGTGACGGTGGAGCACTCCTTCGGCAACTGTCCGCAGTACATCCAACTGCGGGCCTATACCCGCGTCGCGGAGCCGGCGGGGCCGCGGGAGGACGCCAGCGCGCTCGACGCGCGGGCCGCGACGATGATCGAGCAGGCCAACACGTTCTTCGTCGCCAGCTACGTCACCCACGACGACGGCCAGCGCTCGGTGGACGTCTCCCATCGCGGCGGGCGTTCCGGCTTCGTGCGTGTGGAAGGCAACCGCCTCACCGTTCCCGACTACGCTGGCAACCTGCACTTCAACACCCTGGGCAACCTGTTGGCCAACCCACGTGCCGGGCTGCTGTTCATCGACTTCCTCACGGGCGACGTGCTGCAACTGAACGGGCGTACCGAGGTGATCCTGAACAGCCCGCTGATCGCCGCCTTCGAAGGCGCCCAGCGCCTGTGGACGCTGGAGGTGGAGCAGGTGGTCCGGCGCCCGGCGGCCTTGTCGCTGCGTTGGGCATTCGAGGCCTATGCGCCCACCAGCCTGGCCACCGGCACCTGGGCCGAGGCCGAACAGCGCTTGCAGGCGAGCGCGCCGGGGCGTCAGTGGCAAGCCTGGCGAGTGACGCGCATCGAGCAGGAAAGCCGCGACATTCGTTCGTTCTACCTGCAGCCGCAAAATGGCGCGCCCATGCCGTTCAAGGCCGGGCAGCACCTGCCGTTGCGCATCGCGTTGCCGGGGGAGGCGCCGTTGATCCGCACCTACAGCTTGTCCAGTGCGCCGTCCGACGGCGAGTTGCGCATCAGCGTCAGGGCCCAGGGGCCAGTGTCGCGGCACCTGCATGAGCAGGTCGCGGTGGGTGACGTGCTGGAGGTGCGTCCGCCCACGGGCAGCTTCACGTTGGACAGCGACAGCCCACGGCCGCTGGTGCTGATTGGCGCGGGCGTGGGCATTACCCCGCTGCTGGCCATGCTGCGTGAGCAGTTGGCGGTCGATGCGGCACGGCCCATCCATCTGTTCCATGGCGCGCGCAGCCTGGCCGAGTTGCCGTTCCAGCAGGAAGTGGCGGCCTTGCGCGCGCAGGCTGGCGACCGGTTGAAGGTGCACCGCGCGCTGAGCCAGCCGGAGCCCGAGGCGGTGTTGGGGCGTGACCATCAATCCATTGGCCGTCTGGGCATCGCGCAGGTCAAGCAGGCGCTGGCCCTGGACGATTATGACTTCTACCTTTGCGGCCCTGGCAGCTTCACCCAGGCGTTCTACGACGGCCTGCGCGCGCTGCACGTGCCGGATACGCGCATCCACGCCGAAGCGTTCGGCCCGTCGACCCTCAAGCGCCATGGCGACCCGGCGCAGCCGGCCCTGGAGCAGCCGCCCGCCGCCAGTGAGCCGGTGCCGGTGTATTTCGCCGAGTCGGCCAAGGAGGCGCGCTGGTCACCAGACGCCGGCAGCCTGCTGGAGCTCGCCGAAAGCCGTGGGCTGTCGCCGGAGTTCAGCTGCCGGGGTGGGTCGTGCGGCACCTGCAAGACGCGGCTGGTGAGCGGCCAGGTGCATTACCCGCACCCGCCGGCCGAACTGCCGGAAGAGGGCACGGTGTTGATCTGCTGCGCCGTGCCGGCGGCGGGGGCGCCGGTGGTGTTGGCGCTGTAGCCCTGTAGGCGCGGGCTTGCCCCGCGAGAGGGCGGTCAGCCCCACCACCCGCCCTACTCAATCCCCATGACTACTGGAATAATCCCTGCTTCCCCTCGACAGCCAACAGGGCAGGGCATGGACCAGATCCACCTGATGAAGGTGTTCGTCGCCGTCGGCGAACTGGAAAGCTTCGCCGCCGCCGCGCGCCGGCTGGACATCTCCCCCGCCGCGGTGACCCGCGCCGTCACCGCCCTGGAGGAACACCTCGGGGTCAAGCTGCTGCTGCGCACCACCCGCAGCGTGCGCCTGACCGAGGCCGGCGCGCGCTACCTCGAAGACACCCGCAACATCCTCGCCAGCATCCTCGAAGCCAACGAGGCCGCCGCCGGCATCAACGCCGCGCCCAGGGGCAACCTGTCGGTGACCGCGCCGGTGCTGTTCGGCAAGTTCTACGTCATGCCGTGCATCGTCGACTACCTGCAGGCCTACCCGGAGGTCGACGTCGCCGCGTACTTCCTCGACCGCGTGGTCAACCTGGTGGAGGAGGGCATGGACGTCGCCGTGCGCATCGGCCACCTGCCCGACTCCGGCCTCAAGGCCCTGCGCGTGGGCAAGGTGCGCCGCCTGTTGTGCGCCTCGCCCGAGTACCTGGCGCGCCACGGCGAACCCAAGGCGCCGGGCGACCTGGCGCAGCACACGATCATCGCCGCGAACAACCTGCCGCCGGGCATGGATTGGCGTTTCGCCAGCACCGGCGACAGCGGCGCGCTGCGCTTGAAGCCACGCCTGATCGTCACCAGCAATGACGCGGCCATCGCCGCCGCCTGCGCGGGCCTGGGCATCGCTCGGCAGCTGTCGTACCAGGTGGCGGACGACATTGCCAACGGGCGCCTGCGCGTACTGCTCAGCGACTACGAAGAAGCGCCCTGGCCGATCCACGTGCTGCACCGCGAGAGCAAGTACGGCTCGGCCAAGGTGCGCACGTTCATCGATCGGTTGGTGGAGCATCTGCGCTCGCACCAGCACCTGAACTGACGCCCCGGCGCCGCTGCCTGAACGGGCTGCCCCGCGATGAGGCCGCCCCTGGCAAACTGGCGCTTCGCCTGCACCGTTTTCGCCCACGCCTTCCACCCCCCGCCTGCGCAACCCCCGCCCCAGGGCCTTCCCGGCACCTGGGCACAACCCTTGCAAAATCCCCGTGCACCCCCCGCCACACAGGTACCTCACCGGCACTCCAAACTCACCGTCGAACACCACAGCAACTGACCATCGCGTAGCAATGCCCCGGCGAACCGAATCGGCGAATGTAGAAGAAAAAGCCGTGTATATCGCCCAAGGAGTGGTTAATGACACGAGAGTTTTTCAATGAGATGTACGACGCGAAGGGCGGCTGCCGCCCGCACTACCAACCCTTCGCCCGCTGGCTGGCCGACACCCCCCTGGAGGTGCTGGAGCAGCGCCGGCGTGAAGCCGACCTGCTGTTCCACCGCGCCGGCATCACCTTCACCCTCTACGGCGACGCCCAAGGCACCGAGCGCCTGATCCCCTTCGACATCATCCCCCGCAGCATCAAGGCCAGCGAATGGCGCACCGTCGAGCGCGGCTGCATCCAGCGCGTGCAGGCGCTGAACCTGTTCCTCGGCGACATCTACCATGACCAGCGCATCATCAAGGAGGGCATCATCCCCGCCGAACAGGTGCTGGCCAACGAGGGCTACCAGGTGGCCATGCGCGGCCTGGACCTGCACCGCGACATCTACGCGCACATCGCCGGGGTCGACCTGGTGCGCGACGCCGACGGCAGCTACTACGTGCTCGAAGACAACCTGCGCACCCCCAGCGGCGTGAGCTACATGCTCGAAGACCGCAAGATGATGATGCGCCTGTTCCCCGAGCTGTTCGCCGCCCAGCGTGTGGCGCCGATCGACCACTACCCGAACCTGCTGCTCGACACCCTCAAGAGTGCCAGCCCGCTGGACAACCCCACCGCCGTGGTGCTCACCCCGGGCCGCTTCAACAGCGCCTACTTCGAGCACGCCTTCCTCGCCCGCGAGATGGGCGTGGAGCTGGTCGAGGGCGCCGACCTGTTCGTGCGTGACGACCACGTGTACATGCGCACCACCGCCGGCCCCAAGCAGGTGGACGTGATCTACCGGCGCCTGGACGACGCCTTCCTCGACCCGCTGTCGTTCAACCCCGACTCGATGCTTGGCGTGCCCGGCCTGATCGCCGCCTACCGCTGCGGCAACGTGGTGCTGGCCAACGCCGTGGGCACCGGCGTGGCCGACGACAAGTCGATCTACCCCTACGTCGACGACATGATCCGCTTCTACCTGGACGAGGAGCCGATCCTCAAGAACGTGCCCACCTGGCAGTGCCGCAAGCCCGAGGAACTGTCCCACGTGCTGGCCAACCTGCCCGACCTGGTAGTCAAGGAAACCCAGGGTTCCGGCGGCTACGGCATGCTGGTGGGCCCGGCGGCCACGGCGGCGGAGATCGAAGACTTCCGCGCGCGCCTGAAGGCCCGGCCCGAGGCCTACATCGCCCAGCCCACGCTGTGCCTGTCGACCTGCCCGACCTTCGTCGAGAACGGCATCGCGCCACGCCACATCGACCTGCGTCCGTTCGTGCTGTCGGGCAGCGAAACCCGTCTGGTGCCGGGCGGCCTGACCCGCGTGGCGCTGCGCGCCGGCTCGCTGGTGGTGAACTCGTCCCAGGGCGGCGGCACCAAGGACACCTGGGTGGTGGAGGACTGAACCATGCTTTCGAGAACCGCGTCGGACCTCTACTGGATGTCCCGATACCTGGAGCGCGCCGAGAACCTCGCGCGCATGCTGGAAGTGAGCTACTCGCTGTCGCTGATGCCCCAGGCCGGGCGCAGCGATGGCCGTGCGGAACTGGCGATGTCGCTGCTGGCCGCAGGCACCCTGGACGACTACACCCAGCGCCACGGCGAATTGAACATCGAGCGCATGCTGCACTTCTTCGCCCTCGACGAGACCAACCCCGGCAGCCTCTACTGCTGCCTGCAGGCCGCGCGCACCAATGCCCATGCCGTGCGCGGGCGGATCACCGCCGACATGTGGGAGAACATCAACGCCACCTGGCTGGAGATGCGCAACATCGCCAGCAACGGCCTGGCGCGCTATGGCATCAGCCACTTCTGCGAGTGGGTCAAGGAGCGCTCGCACCTGTTCCGCGGCGCCACCTCCGGCACCATCATGCGCAACGACGCCTACTGCTTCATTCGCCTGGGCACCTTCCTGGAGCGCGCCGACAACACCCTGCGCCTGCTGGATGTGCGCTACGAGATGTTCGGCGAGGAGTCCGAGGAGGTCAGCGACAACTCGGCGAGGGGTTATTACCAGTGGAGCGCCTTGCTGCGGGCGTTGTCGTCGTTCGAGGCGTTCAACGAGATCTACCGCAACGCCCCCTGCGCGCGCCAAGTGTCCGAAATGCTGCTGCTGCGCGCCGACGTGCCACGCTCGCTGCACGCCTGCATCGAGGAGCTGGACCACATCCTCGCCGGCCTGCCCAGCGGCAGTGGGCGCGCTTCCCAGCGCCTGGCCGCCGAACTCAATGCCCGGCTGCGCTACACCGGCATCGAGGAAATCCTCGACGCCGGGCTGCACCTGTGGCTCACCGATTTCATCCAGCGCGTCCGCCATTTGGGCGAGACCGTGCACCAGTCCTACCTGGAGGTCGTATGAAACTCTCCATTCGTCACGACACCACCTACCGCTATGCCGACGCCGTGCGCAACAGCATCCAGTTCCTGCGCCTGACCCCGCAGGACAGCGAGCGCCAGCGCATCCTCGCCTGGGCGTTGGAACTGCCGCGCAAGGTGCGCAGCCAGCGCGACCCCTACGGCAATATCCTGCACGTGCTGACCCTCGACGAGCCCCATGGCGCCCTGGTGCTGACCGCCCACGGCCAGGTGGAGATCGACCCCCGCCACGAGCGGGAGCACGACAGCCAGTCGCCGCTGCCGTTCCTGCGCAGCAGCCACCTGACCACGGCCGACGACGCGCTGGTCGCGTTCGCCAACGGTGTGTGCGGCGCGCGGCGTGACCGTGTGGCGTTGATCGACTTGATGAACGGCCTGGCCGAACGCATGCCCTACACCCCAGGGGAGACCACCGTGGTCACCACGGCGGCGGAGGCCTTCGCTGGCGGCGCGGGGGTGTGCCAGGACCACACCCACGCGTTCCTCGCCTGTGCCCGCAGCCTCGGGGTGCCGGCGCGCTACGTGTCCGGCTACCTGTGCACCGAGGACGCCAGCCACCTGGCCAGCCATGCCTGGGCCGAGGCCTGGCTGGAGGATGGCTGGTACAGCTTCGACGTCAGCAACCGCCTGGCCCGGCCCGAACGCCACCTGAAGCTGGCGGTGGGGCTGGACTACCTCGACGCCTGCCCGGTGCGCGGCATGCGCCGGGGCGGTGGGGCGGAGTCGTTGCTGGCGCACGTGCAGGTGACCTCGCAGGCGCAATAGCTGGCTGTGGGGGCCGCTGTGCGGCCCATCGCGGGGCCAAGCCCGCGATGGGGGTGCGAAGCGCCCCCGGCCTTCCAATTTCCAAATGAGTTAACGCAAATGACTTACTGCGTCGCCATGCACCTCGCCGACGGCCTGGTGTTCATCTCCGACTCCCGCACCAACGCCGGCATCGACCAGATCTCCACCTTCCGCAAGCTGTTCGTCTTCAGCACCCCCGGCGAGCGCCTGCTGGTGCTGCAAAGCGCCGGCAACCTGGCCAGTTCCCAGTCGGTGGTGAACCTGCTCAAGCAGCGCAGCACCGGCAGCGGCACCCACCTGCTCAACGTGCGCACGGTCTACGACGCCACCGTGCTGGTGGCCGAGACCATGCGCGAAGTGCTCGCCCGCGACCGCACCAAGCTCTCCGGCAAGACCGACCTGACCTGTTCGTTCCTGGTCGGCGGGCAGATCGCCGGCGGCCCGATGGACGTCTACAGCATTTACCCGCAAGGCAACTTCATCCAGGCCACCGAGGACACGCCATTCCTGCAACTGGGCGAGAGCAAGTACGGCCGGCCGATCCTCGACCGCAACCTGACCTGGCGCACGTCGCTGGAGGAGGGCTTGCGCTGCGGGCTGATCTCCTTCGACGAGACCATGCGCAGCAACCTGTCGGTGAGCATGCCGCTGGACCTGCTGGTGTACCGCAAGGACAGCCTGGCCCCGGCGCAGAGCCACCGCGTCACCCAGGACGACTCGTACTTCATCGATATCCGCAAGCAGTGGTCGGCGGGCCTGCGCGAGATGCTCGCGGCCATGCCCGAACCGCCGCAGGCCTACCTGGCCTGGGCGCGCTGAGTTCAGCCCGGTAGCCCAAGGCGCTCGCGGCAGGCGGCCAGGATCTCATCGGCCAGCGCTGAATCGTCCGGGCAGGCGCGGGAGAGGGCGAGGGCGCCGACCAGCAGGGCGATGTTGCCCAGGCGCTGGCTGCGTTGTGCCTGCGGGTCGGGCGCGCCATTGGCCAGGCTCTGCAGCATCTGCTCCAGCCCCTCGGCGAACACCGCCTTGACCGCCTTGGGCTGGCGCGCCGCGTCGCTGCTCAGCGCCGCCAGCGTGCACCCCTCGGCCGGGTTGTCCCTGTGCTCGCGCGACAGGTACTGGGCCAGGAACGTTTCCCGATCGAGCCCCTCGGTCATCGCGCGGGTCTGCGCCAGCCCACAGGCCGACGCCTCGGCCACCAAATCGGCCTTGGAGCCGAAGTGCTTGTAGAACCCACCATGGGTGAACCCAGCCGCCGCCATCAACTCAGCGACCCCCACCCCCTCGTACCCCCGCTCACGGAACAACGCCGACGCCGTCTCGACGATATGCGCGCGGTTGGCTTGCACCTGTGCCTTGCTGACTTTCATGGCATGCGACTCCCGGCCATCGATAGGTGGCGTATCTTACATTGATGATGATCATAATCGAAACGTTGACTTTTAAAGATGATGAACGTAATCATAAAAGCCAGGCACACGACTACCGGGTGCCGTTATCCATTTCGAGGGTTTGCCCATGAGTGCTTTGCCTACCGTTCTCGTCACCGGTGCGTCCACCGGTATTGGCGCCACCTACGCCGAACGCTTCGCCCAGCGGGGTCATGACCTGGTGCTGGTGGCCCGTGACCAGGCGCGGTTGCAGGCGCTGGCGGCTGGGTTGCGTGAACGCTGCGCCGTCCAGGTCGAGGTGCTGGTGGCCGACCTGACCGAGGAGGCGGCGCTGGTGCGGGTCGAAGCGCGGTTGCGTGAGGACGGGCGGATCGGCGTATTGATCAACAACGCCGGGATGGGGCAGACGGGGAATTTCCTGGCGCAGGATGTCGGCAGCCTGGAGCGCTTGATCGGCCTGAACGTCACCGCGGTCACGCGGTTGGCCACCGCCATTGCGCCGCGCCTGGCCGAGGCGGGGAGTGGGGCGATCGTGAACATTGGTTCGGTGGTCGGGCTGGCGCCGGAGTTGGGCATGACGGTGTATGGCGCGACCAAGGCGTTCGTGCAGTTCCTGTCGCAGGGGCTGGCGCTGGAGCTGGGGCCGAAGGGGGTGTACGTGCAGGCGGTGCTGCCGGCGGCGACCCGTACCGAGATCTGGGCGCGCTCGGGCATGGACATCAACAGCTTGCCAGAGGTGATGGAGGTGGGCGACCTGGTGGATGCCGCGCTGGTGGGGTATGACCGCCGGGAAGGCATCACCATCCCGCCGTTGCAGCATGCTGAGCGCTGGACCTCGCTGGATGTGGCGCGTCAGCTGTTGATGGGGGATTTGCGGCAGTCGGTGGTGGCTGAGCGGTATCGCGGGGTGTAAGAGGTTCGTTGGTCTTTCGGGCCCTATTGCGGGCTTGCCCCGCGATAGGGCCGTCAAAAACACCCACCATCCCCCTCCGAGCGGATGCGCCAGGCCCTGTAACACGTGGCAGAACGCGGCAAGCTAGCTTTCCGCCCTGTGCTGATGGCAGAAGAAGACGAAGACCTGATCGCAACGGTTCGCGAAAGTCTCACTGCTCCGCAGCGCGTGAAGGTGGAGTTGGATGGCCTATAGGGGAACCTGGCCTACACTCGATCTCGGTCTCGCCATCGACCCCGTGCCTGGGATTCCCTGCCGGCACTCGAAGCGCTCGATACCTTTGGTGGCGAGCGCGGGCCCATTGCTCTCAGGCTTGCAACTGGTGCGCTCCCATCGCAGCGGCCGCAAGGCCCAATTCTGGTTCCCGCAGGCATTGAAGGTAGTGCGCTTTCAGATCAGGCGCCCACCCAATGACTTCGTCAATTATCACCTCGGCTTGTTCCTGAGAAAGCCCGTAGTGCTCTACCTGGCTCAGCAGGTTGCGTCGTGATATCTCGTGACCATACCTGCCAATACCCATGGCCAGCCTTGCAGGAGGACTACCTTCGGTATTCGGAACCACATCGTACATAGGGGAAAGCCGCCAACCACCCTCCCGATATAGAACCGCAACATTTTTCGGATGGTCATCGTCGTTGCCGACAAGAATGTTGAAGCAGATGCGCTTGAACAGCTCCTGCAAATCTTCCTTTGACACACCACGGCGGCTCATTTCATCTGCTAGAAACCCGTAGTGCCATCGAGCCCACGACTTTTGATTGTTCCAGTCGCTGTCGAGCAGCGTCAGGCCGCTCAACATCGGTAGGCGCAAGCAACGGCCGTCACCCGCAGGCTCACGGTCAAAACGGTCGACCAGTAACGTATTGACCCGCCCAGCGTGTAATTGCACGCGTGCGGCATTCAAGCCTTTACTCGCCGCGAATGACATGCAGGCGTATTCCAACGACGGAATGTCGTAGGCGTCATGACGATCCTGCGGTTTGGCGAGGATAAGGCGGTTCTCGTGGATCAACGTGCATTTAGGGCGGGCGCCTCCGAGGGAGGAACGTTGCTGGAGGGTTGCCTTGGTGGCCCTGTCCGTCCCAGGTGGAAACCCGCCTTGTACCCCATCGGCAAATTGAATGAAGGTCTCAAGTTGGGTAATCGTGCCCAAGCCCGCTTGGCCAATGCCGTCTGGTGCTGCCCTGCTGCTACCGGCCATTAGATTGCCCGCACGGTCGTGGTTGGGTGACCTGTGCAAGAAGCCGATAGCGTCCAGTTCCCCATGTTCACGCGTGACTAGGCGTTCACCCCAGCCATCGGGCGCTGCATCTCGGATGAAACCCGGGATGCCCCGATTCGTGGTGATGTTCGAATAGGGTTGTGCACGCAGCGGATAGCGTATTGGGTCGGGTACCCAGCCCCCTGACTTCACATAGTCGGGGTTATAGACGAACTCACCGATCCCTTTCTCCACGTTCACTCGCCCGAGGGTGATAACCGCCAACGAGTCCGGTACCTGCATGTATATGTACAGGGACGCCATCAGAAATCATCCTCCGAGAACCGCTTGAGCCGAACACGGTGTTCTGTGGCATAGGACGCGGGGGACGGCACCGGTAGCGCGTGGAAGGCCTCATCGAGCAAACCAAGGTGCCACAAGGCCACCATATAGCCGCGCATCTCGACGCTCGGCGCCCCTGCTTCTATTTTGCCCAGGGTCGTGGTGGAGAGCCCTGTCTGCTTGGCGAGGTCCTTCTGGCGAATTTTTCGCTCAAGGCGTCTGGTTTTGATCAACAGGCCTATATTTATTAGCCTGTCGGCGCAGGCAAGAGGGAATACTGTCATCTTAAGGGCTTCTATAAGCATGCTTATACGAGATAAGCGTGACTATAGCAGCTCTTAGTGGGTGCCGGTTCTGGAGGACCAGCCTTGCCCCGCGATGAGGGCAGCCCAGCCAACTCTCATTACCTGTCTCTCACCCCGTACATCCGCAACGCCCGCTGCGCGCATTCCCACCAATTCATTCTGGGCTTTTCTGGCACAGCAGCCGCCTCCCCTTCCATTACCACCGGCACATCCCGCAATCGCACCCAGGGCTCGCTCTGCCAGTACAACAAGTTCGCTGCATGCCCACCCGGCCAGCACATCCGCGCCAGCCGAGGTAGCTCCGCCGGTAACGAGTCCCGCCCATCGCGCAGCACTGCCACGACCTCATGGGTCAGCCAGTGCCGTAGGTGGCGGTTCTCGGGAATGTGGTGATGGGCGAGCAGGGTGTATGCGCCGGACTCGCTGACCAGGGTGGTCTCTTGGTACTGGCCGTAGCGCAGCAGTTGCACGTTGCGGTGCTGGTCCGGGTCGAGCTTGCGGATGCAGTGTTCGTCGAAGAAGCGGCCGGTCAGGCGACCGAGTTCGTGGGCGCAGAACCAGGCTTGGGATTCGAGCCAGAGGGTGTGGAGGGGGCGGTTGTGGCGGGTGAAGAGGGTGGGGGAGTAATGGTTGTCCATGATTGGCTTCCAGAATCGGGAGAGCCGTTTCTAACGGGAACGGGAGTCCGCTGCGTAAGCGTTTCTTAGGCGCTGAAGAAATTTACAAGTATAGAGCGGAGGAGTCTAATGGAAATTTAATCAAATTATTATGCGTTCATAATTAAGTTTAAAGAAGTTCTTGTCCGTCTTTGCCTGATATAGTTCGGCGCTGGACTCTGAGTCTCTCAGCAGTTTGATTATTTTGGCTTTATTGAGTTCAGAGATTTTTGCTCCGAGGTGGATGGATCTTATTGATTCCTGAGGGTGGTCGAATAAATGAAACTGGTTGGGCTGGACGCCAATGGCCTGAGAGGTAAATGTCAAGGGAACAAGCATTCGCCACTCGTGCTCATACGCCCAGTGCTCGCTTTTAGTTAGAAAAGCACTGAAATCCTTTGCCTGGCTTAGAATTAGTTGAGGGCGTGACTGTGAGTGATTAACCTTTCAAGGTAGAAGAATTCGTCATGCTCGCTGCGGCGACTATTAAAGAATGTGTGGTTTGTGTCGAAGCCAATAGCGAATCCACTGTGCGAGGCTGCATAGTGTGCCCACATTAGCAAATTGTCATTTTTCAGTGAGACAAAGAATTCCGGTTATGGATTGTAATTTTTCATGCATATCGTTCGCCGATGCTGGCGTAGCAGCATGTAGAGTTGGAATTATCGTATCTTTCAGTTGGGTTTAATTAACGTCATGGTTATTGTTTTCATAGCGTCTTCTGATAGAAGGGCTCGAAACATAGGGTTGAGCTTTTCATATTCAGCAGCAATAAGCTCGGGCGCCAAAGCTGTTAAGGCTACCTCCATTTTTTTGTCATTTTCGTAAAGGCCTAGTGGCGGTTTCATTTCAAATGGATCGTTGAATTGATCTGCCTTTGAGAAGCAAATTTTGCTGTTTTCTAAAACGTCGATTCTTTCGGGGGGAGGTGCTTAAATAAATGCATTTTTCTTGGTTTTGTTTCAGGATGGGTAGCTATAAAAAAGGCCACCCGAAGGTGGCCTTGATTTTTTAATCCCAGCTAAGAGCCCCGCCCGTCTGGTACTCGATAACCCGAGTCTCAAAGAAGTTCTTCTCCTTCTTCAAGTCCATGATCTCGCTCATCCAAGGGAACGGGTTGGTGGTCCCTGGGTACTCTTCCTTCAGACCAATCTGGGTCAGTCGACGGTTAGCGATGAACTTGAGGTAATCCTCCATCATCGCCGCGTTCATGCCCAGCACGCCGCGTGGCATGGTGTCACGGGCGTATTCGATCTCCAGCTGGGTCCCTTGCAGGATCATCTGGGTGGCCTCTTCCTTCATCCCGGCATCCCACAGGTGCGGGTTCTCGATCTTGATCTGGTTGATCACGTCGATGCCGAAGTTCAGGTGCATCGACTCGTCGCGCAGGATGTACTGGAACTGCTCGGCCACGCCGGTCATCTTGTTGCGGCGGCCCATCGACAGGATCTGGGTGAAGCCGCAGTAGAAGAAGATGCCTTCCAGCACGCAGTAGTAGGCGATCAGGTTGCGCAGCAGCTCTTTGTCGGTCTCGACGGTGCCGGTGTTGAATTCCGGGTCGGAGATGGCGCGGGTGTACTTCAGGCCCCAGGCCGCTTTCTTAGCGACCGACGGGATCTCGTGGTACATGTTGAAGATCTCGCCTTCATCCATGCCCAGCGACTCGATGCAGTACTGGTAGGCGTGGGTGTGGATCGCTTCCTCGAAGGCCTGGCGCAGGATGTACTGGCGGCACTCGGGGTTGGTGATCAGGCGGTACACGGCCAGGGCCAGGTTGTTGGCCACCAGCGAGTCGGCGGTGGAGAAGAAGCCGAGGTTGCGCATCACGATGCGGCGCTCGTCTTCGGTCAGGCCGTCCATGCTCTTCCACAGGGCGATGTCGGCGGTCATGTTGACCTCTTGCGGCATCCAGTGGTTGGCGCAGCCGTCGAGGTACTTCTGCCAGGCCCAGTCGTACTTGAACGGCACCAGCTGGTTGAGGTCGGCGCGGCAGTTGATCATGCGCTTCTCGTCGACGCGCACGCGGGCGGAGGAGCCTTCCAGCTCGGCCAGGCCTTCGGCGATGTCGAGGTCGTTCAGCGCAGCCTTGGCGCGCTTGACCGCGTCGGAGTCGTCGGCGCTGGCGGCGCGGGCTTCCTGGGCAGCGGCGTCGCCGGCGCTGTCGAGTTTGTCCAGCGCGGCGGCGGCGTTGGCCTGGGCGGCGGTGGCGGGGCCTTTGGCGGGTACTTCGCCGTCTTCTTTGTCGAATTCGTCCCAGCTCAGCATGGTGGGTGCTCCTGCTCGAGGGCCATCTATGGAGTATGGCCGGTGGATCTTGGTTGCGGTGCGCGAGGCCCGGGTTGGGTACTGCGGTGCACGCAAATTCTGGAGTGGCCCTTGGGGGCCGAGACCGAGGCGGGTGAGCCCCGGTTCATCTTGTTCGGCTGTAGGAGGGCGGTGGGGGCACCGGCCCTATCGCGGGGCAAGCCCGCTCCGACAGGGTTCCGTGTGGTGACACGGAAAAGAGGCTTCCCGGGGGAAGCCTCAGCCAAGCCTTACTGGCAGGCTTCGCAATCCGGCTCGTCGATGGCGCAGGCCTTCGGCACCGGGGCAGGGCCCGCGGCCTGGACCGGGGCGCTGTCGCCGCCGCTCGACACGGCGTTGAGCTTGCCGGTGTTGATGGTCGACTTCTCGGTGCTGGTCGCGGCCAGGGCACGGAGGTAGTAGGTGG
The DNA here is from genome assembly GCF_029193575.1 of Pseudomonas entomophila. Lineage (GTDB taxonomy): Bacteria > Pseudomonadota > Gammaproteobacteria > Pseudomonadales > Pseudomonadaceae > Aquipseudomonas > Aquipseudomonas entomophila_G. The sequence continues at coordinate 18,221 of NZ_JARGCS010000001.1, forward strand.
TCTTCAGACCACGGTACCAGGCCATGCGGTAGGTCACGTCGAGCTTCTTGCCCGAAGCGCCGGCGATGTACAGGTTCAGCGACTGGGCCTGGTCGATCCACTTCTGGCGACGCGAGGCGGCATCGACGATCCACTTGGTGTCGACTTCGAACGCGGTGGCGTACAGGTCCTTCAGCTCTTGCGGGATGCGCTCGATCTGCTGCACCGAACCGTCGTAGTACTTCAGGTCGTTGATCATCACCGAGTCCCACAGGCCGCGGGCCTTCAGGTCGCGGACCAGGTACGGGTTGATCACGGTGAACTCGCCCGACAGGTTCGATTTCACGTACAGGTTCTGGTAGGTCGGCTCGATCGACTGCGAAACGCCGGTGATGTTGGCGATGGTCGCGGTCGGGGCGATGGCCATGATGTTCGAGTTGCGGATGCCTTTCTGCACACGCTCGCGCACCGGGGCCCAGTCCAGCGACTCTTCCAGGTTGACGTCGATGTACTTGGCGCCACGGGCCTCGATCAGGATCTGTTGCGAATCCAGCGGCAGGATGCCCTTGGACCACAGCGAACCCTGGAAGCTCTCGTAGGCACCGCGCTCATCGGCCAGGTCGCACGAAGCCTGGATGGCGTAGTAGCTGACCGCTTCCATGGACTTGTCGGCGAACGCCACCGCTGCGTCCGAGCCGTACGGGATGTGCTGCAGGTACAGCGCGTCCTGGAAGCCCATGATGCCCAGGCCGACCGGGCGGTGCTTGAAGTTCGAGTTCTGCGCCTGCGGCACCGAGTAGTAGTTGATGTCGATCACGTTGTCGAGCATGCGCACGGCGGTCTTGACGGTACGCGCCAGTTTCGCGGTGTCCAGCTTGCCGTCGACGATGTGGTTCGGCAGGTTGATCGAACCCAGGTTGCACACGGCGATCTCGTCGGCGTTGGTGTTCAGGGTGATCTCGGTGCACAGGTTCGAGCTGTGCACCACGCCCACGTGCTGCTGCGGGCTGCGCAGGTTGCACGGGTCCTTGAAGGTCAGCCATGGGTGGCCGGTCTCGAACAGCATCGAGAGCATCTTGCGCCACAGGTCCTTGGCCTGGACGACCTTGAACACCTTGATCTTGTTGTACTCGGTCAGGGCTTCGTAGTACTCGTAGCGCTCTTCGAAGGCCTTGCCGGTCAGGTCGTGCAGATCAGGCACTTCCGAAGGCGAGAACAGGGTCCACTTGCCGTCGTCGAAGACGCGCTTCATGAACAGGTCCGGGATCCAGTTGGCGGTGTTCATGTCGTGGGTACGGCGACGGTCGTCACCGGTGTTCTTGCGCAGCTCGAGGAATTCCTCGATGTCCAGGTGCCAGGTTTCCAGGTAGGCGCAGACCGCGCCCTTGCGCTTGCCGCCCTGGTTGACCGCCACGGCGGTGTCGTTGACCACCTTCAGGAACGGCACCACGCCTTGCGACTTGCCGTTGGTGCCCTTGATGTACGAGCCCAGGGCGCGCACCGGGGTCCAGTCGTTGCCCAGGCCACCGGCGAATTTCGACAGCATGGCGTTGTCGTGGATGGCCTTGTAGATGCCCGACAGGTCGTCCGGCACGGTGGTCAGGTAGCAGCTCGACAGCTGCGGGCGCAGGGTGCCGGCGTTGAACAGGGTCGGGGTCGACGCCATGTAGTCGAACGACGACAGCAGGTTGTAGAACTCGATCGCACGGGCTTCGCGGTCTTTCTCTTGCAGCGCCAGGCCCATGGCCACGCGCATGAAGAACACCTGCGGCAGCTCGAAGCGCACGCCATCCTTGTGGATGAAGTAGCGGTCGTACAGGGTCTGCAGGCCCAGGTAGGTGAATTGCTGGTCACGCTCGTGGTCGATGGCCTTGCCCAGGCGCTCCAGGTCGTAGCCTTTCAGGGCAGGGTCGAGCAGTTCGAACTCGACGCCTTTCTCGACGTAGGCCGGCAGGGCCTTGGCGTACAGCTCGGCCATTTCGTGGTGGGTGGCGCTGTCGGCCACGCCCAGGAAGCCCAGGCCTTCGGCGCGCAGGGTGTCCATCAGCAGGCGGGCGGTGACGAACGAGTAGTTCGGCTCGCGCTCGACCAGGGTACGGGCGGTCATCACCAGGGCGGTGTTGACGTCCTTCACGGCGACACCGTCGTACAGGTTCTTCAGGGTGTCGCGCTGGATCAGCGCGCCATCGACTTCGGCCAGGCCTTCACAGGCCTCGCTGATGATGGTGTTCAGGCGTGCCATGTCCAGCGGCGCCAGGCTGCCGTCGGCCAGGGTGATGCGGATGCTTGGGTGCGGCTCGACCACCGAGTCGGTGTTGGCGCGGGTGGCGCGCTCCTTGGCGCGTTGCTCGCGGTAGATCACGTAGTCGCGGGCGACCTTCTGCTCGCCGGCGCGCATCAGGGCCAGTTCGACCTGGTCCTGGATTTCTTCGATGTGGATGGTGCCACCGGACGGCATGCGGCGCTTGAACGTGGCAGTGACCTGCTCGGTCAGGCGCGCGACGGTGTCGTGGATGCGCGACGAGGCGGCGGCGGTGCCGCCCTCAACTGCGAGGAACGCCTTGGTGATGGCCACGGTGATCTTGTCGTCGGTGTAGGCGACGACGGTGCCGTTGCGCTTGATCACGCGCAGTTGGCCCGGCGCGGTGGCGGCCAGATCCTGGGACGAATCGGCGGCCTGCGGCGTCTTGGCCTGCGGGTTCTCGCGAGTTGTGTCGGTTTGCATGGGTGGGTGTCTCCACAGTTTCTATATTGTTCAGGCGCCTTGTGGGCGCCCACCGTTCCATCCATCAGTTCGGCGGCCCGGGCGGGGAGGCGACGCACGCGTGCATCCGCCCGCTCGGGCTTGGCGACTTCGGGACAGACTCAGGAAAAAGGGGCAATCAAGTGCCGCTCCCTGGCCGAAGTCAAAGGTTCTGGGTTGCCCCAAAAACTGTTGCTGTCGGGTGTCAGGCCATGCCTGCAACACCCATACCCGAACAAGGCCCTGGCGGGCTTGCCTCGGTCGCCTGCGCAGGAGCGCTTTGGCTGCTGAAATCACCTGAAGTTCCGGCAGAAAAATCGCTTGAGTTTCTGCTCGGACTCGTGTTCGTGATTTGGCGTGAACCCCAATATGTAGTGGTTCGCTGCAATGGGGATACAAGATAATGCGGTATTGGGGCCTTTGCAAGGTGAGCGGCTGTGGATAAGTTGTGTGTACTTTGTGTGTGAAAGGTGGGTATCCGCTGTAGGCCTTGTCGCAAGTGGTTTTCACCCTTTTTTCGTTTGCTGCGGCCCTGTGACAGTTTTTTTCGGGCGCGCACCCTATCACAAAAAACGCCTCAGTCCAGTGCGCCGGGCGAGGTTGGCAGTGCGCGGGGCGGGACGTAGTATCCGGGGGATATGTTGCCCTTTGGTGAAGAGTGGGCCCGCATCTACACCCCACAACTATAAGAAGCAGAGGAAGCCCATGGACCACCCCACCCCCCGCATCCTGATCGTCGAGGATGACCAGCGCCTGGCCGAACTCACCGCCGAATTCCTCCAGGCCAACGGCTTCGAGGTGGCGGTGGAAGGCGACGGCGCCCGCGCGGTGCGGCGGATCATCGACAGCCAGCCGGACATGGTCATCCTCGACCTGATGCTCCCTGGCGAAGACGGCCTGAGCATCTGCCGCCGGGTGCGCGGCCAGTACCCGGGGCCGATCCTCATGCTCACCGCGCGCAGCGACGAACTCGACCAGGTCCAGGGCCTGGACCTGGGCGCCGACGACTACGTCTGCAAGCCGGTGCGCCCACGCCTGCTGCTGGCGCGCATCAACGCCCTGCTGCGGCGCAGCGAGGCCCCCGAGAGCAAGCGCCACGACCTGCGTTTCGGGCCCCTGCGCATCGACCAGCGCCTGCGCGAGGCCTGGCTCGGCGAGCAGGCCATCGACCTCACCAGTGCCGAATTCGACCTGCTCTGGCTGCTGGCCAGCAACGCCGGCAAGGTGCTCTCGCGCGAGCAGATCTTCACTTCCCTGCGCGGCGTTGGCTACGACGGTCAGGACCGTTCCATCGACGTGCGCATCTCGAAGATCCGCCCGAAAATCGGCGACGACCCGATCCACCCGCGGCTGATCAAGACCCTGCGCAGCAAGGGCTACCTGTTCGTCGGTGACACCGCGCCATGAATTCGATTTTCCTACGCGTCTACGGCGGCATGCTCGCGGTGCTGGTACTGGTGGCCGTGCTCGGCGTGCTCAGCCTGCACCTGGTCAACGAGGTGCGCGCCGGGCAGCACCGCGAGGGCCTGGCCCAGGGCACCTTCAGCCTGATGGCCGACAACCTGGCGACGCAGAACGAGACCGAACGCAAGCGCTCGTTGCTGATGTGGGAGCGCCTGCTGGGCGTGCCGCTGGACCTCGTGCCGCTGTCGGCCCAGGCCCTCGACAGCGCCCAGCGCAGCCGCCTGCAACGGGGCCTGGTGGTGGTCGAAAAGACGGGCCCGCACGCCGCCCAGGTGCTGCGCCAGGTCGGTCATGAGGATGTGGCGCTGGTGGCGCAGGTCAAGCAGGTCAGCGAGCAACTGGCGCGCGCCACCCTCTATCTATTGGCCGACGAGTTGGTGCGCTACCCGGTGACCGAGCAGCAGAAGCGCCTGGCCGAGCTCAAGCAGAGCAAGGGCTTCGGCTTCGACATCGCCCTGCAACGCCTGGAGCGTGTGGGCCTGGACGACGACCAGCGGCGCCGGGTGGAGGAGGGCGACACGGTGATGGCCCTGGGCAAGGACGGCGACTCGATCCGCGTGTTCTCGGGGCTGGCCGGTTCGCCCTGGGTGCTGGAGATCGGCCCGCTGTACCAGCTCAATCCCTACCCGCCACAGTTGTTGATCCTCATCGCCTTCCTCGGCCTGTGCCTGATCGGCCTGGTGGTGTACCTGCTGGTGCGCCAGTTGGAGCGGCGCGTCTCGGGCCTGGAGATCGCCGCCACGCGCATCGCCCAGGGCAGCCTGGACACCCGCGTGCCGGCCGGCGACGCCGACTCGGTGGGGCGCCTGGCCGCCGCCTTCAACGGCATGGCCGAGCACTTGCAGCGCTCGTTGACCATGCAGCGTGAGCTGGTGCGGGCGGTGTCCCACGAGCTGCGCACGCCCGTGGCGCGGCTTCGCTTCGGCCTGGAGATGATCGAGAGCGCCAGCACCGAGCAGGCCCGTGCCAAGCACCTGGCCGGCATGGACAGCGACATCCAGGACCTCGACAAGCTGGTCGACGAGATGCTCACCTACGCCCGCCTGGAGCAAGGCGCGCCGGCGCTGAAGTTCCAGCGCATCGACCTCAATGCTCTGCTTGAGCGGGTGATCGAGGAGCTGTCGCCGCTGCGCGCGCAGGTGCGGGTGACCCGTGGCCCCTGCCAGGCGGATGAGGATATCGCCGGCGCCTGGGTCGAAGCCGAGCCGCGCTACCTGCACCGGGCGCTGCAGAACCTGGTGAGCAATGCCATGCGTCACGCTGAATCCGAAGTGCGCCTGAGCTACCAATTGGGTCAGCAGCGCTGCCGCATCGATGTGGAGGATGACGGGCCGGGCATCCCGGAGGGTGTCTGGGACCGCATCTTCACCCCGTTCACCCGCCTGGACGACAGCCGCACCCGCGCGTCGGGCGGGCATGGCCTGGGCCTGTCGATCGTGCGGAGGATCATCTACTGGCACGGCGGGCGTGCGGTGGTGGGACGCAGCGAGGGGCTGGGCGGCGCCTGCTTCAGCCTGAGCTGGCCGCGCGAGCAGGCGCGCGGCTGATCAGACGCTGACCAGGCTCAGCAGGTGGCCGCCTTGCACGCAGAACTGGCCGTCCAGTTCGCGGCCGTGGCGCCACTGCGTCGACAGGTCGGTGAGCAGGCGCAGGCGCGCATGACCGTCGGCGGACCATTCCAGCACCTCGGCGTGCTCGAAGTAGAAGCGCGTGAGGGTCAGCGGGTAGAGGGCCTTGAACAGGCTTTCCTTGAGCGAGAAGGTCAGGGTCACGGCCAGGCCGACCTGGGCCCGGTCCAGGCGTTGCAGTTCGGCGGGAGTGAGGATTTCCCCGGCCAGGCGCTCGGCGCGTTCGGCATCGAGCAGGCTTTCCTGGTCCAGGCCCAGGCCTGCGCAACGGCCTTCGGCGGCGACCACCGCGGCCGCCCAGCCCTGGCCGTGGGTGATCGAGCCACGGATGCCGGCGGGCCAGATCGGTGAGCGGTCCTCATGGGTGCCGGGCACGTAGTCGCGGCCATCGAGGCGCTGCAAGGCGGCGCGGGCGCAGACTCGGCCTGCGAGGTATTCGGCCTGGCGCTTGGCCACCGAGCGTTGCAGGTTGGGGGTGTGTTCGATGCCGGCGCGCTGGAAGTCGTCGGTGGCCAGGCGCGTTGGGTCGAAGGCGCAACTGACCAGCTCGGCGCCCGCCAGTGGGTGGGGCAGGGGCCAATCGTGCTGGAGTGGGGAGCAGCAGGTGGGGAGTCTGTTCATGGGCGGTATTGTGCCAGTGGCGGCGGTGTGGCGGGAACCGGGCGAGGGCTGCGCCCTCGATCGCGGGGCCCCCGCTGAGCTCAAGAACAGCGGGGTATCTTAGCGGGCTTGCCCCGCGATTGGTCCGCAGCGCGGCCCCCCCCCTCGGTCAATCGAACGCCGTCTTGAAAAACGCCTGCATGTCCTTCCAGGACTGCTCATCCGCCGCCTTGTCGTAACCGATGTCCGGCCCGCCATGCTCCCCATGGCTCAACCGGTCGGCATCCGGGTTGGTGAAGCCATGCTTGGCCCCGGGAATGCCGACGAACTGGTAGTCGGCCCCGGCCGCGTCCATTTCCTGCTTGAACGCCGCGACCTGCGCCGGCGTGACCATGCTGTCGGCCTCGCCATGCTCGACCAGGATCTTCGCCCGCACCACACCCGGCTTGGCCGGCGTCTGGGTGACCAGCGCGCCATGGAAACTGACCACGCCATCGAGCTTCTCGCCCCGGCGCGCGGCGTCGAGCACCACCTTGCCGCCGAAGCAGTAGCCCACGGCGCCCAGTTGGTGCTTGTTGGTGTTCGGTTGCAGTTTCAGCAATTCGAGCCCGGCATCGAAGCGCCGCGCGGCGGCCGCTGGGTCCTTCAGCGCTGCGGCCATGAACGCCTGGGCGTCCTGGGGGTGCTCGGTGTGCTTGCCATCGCCGTACATGTCGATGGCCAGGGCGTTGTAGCCCAGCGCGGCGAGGTCGCGGGCGCGGCGCTTGGCGTAGTCGTTCAGGCCCCACCACTCATGCACCACGACCACGCCGGGGCGCTTGCCTTCGAGGGCGTCGTCGTAGGCGTAGTAGCCGATCAGCGCGGTGCCGTCGGCATCCTGGTAGCGGATCTCGCGGGTCTGTACCGCCGCCTGGGTGGCGGCGGCGCTGCACAGCAGGGCCAGGGCAAGCAAGCAACGCATGGTCAACGCTCCATTTTCGCCCGTGGGCGGTTCGTTCAGCCGGGGTTCAGGCTGGGTTCAGCAGCGGTTCAGGGCACCTTCCCTACTCTAGCCCCCAGACAGCCACAACGCATCCAACTGGAGTACCTGACGCATGAAAACCATCAATACCCTGATCGCTGCCATGGCGGTTTGCGCCGCTGGCCTCACCACCGTCGCCCAAGCCGACGACACCTTCGCCAGCCTGACCTATGGCCAGACCAGCGACAAAATCCGTAAATCCGGCCTGCTGCAGCGCAACACCGAGCAGTTGAACACCGACGGCATCATCGGCAAGGACGGCACCTGGGGCGTGCGCCTGGGGCAGATGAACGACCAGGGCCGCTACTACCTGACCTACGACAACGTCTCCGGTGACCACAGCGGCGTCAAGCTGCGCCAGGAAAACCTGCTGGGCAGCTACGATGTGTTCTTCCCGCTGGGCGACACCACCAAGGCCTTCGCCGGTGGCAGCCTGGGGGTGACCAAGCTGTCCCAGGAGTCCTCCGGTTATAGCCGCGACACCGACACCGGCTATGCGGTCGGCCTGCAGGCCGGCGTGATCCAGCAGGTCACCGACAACGCCTCGGTGGAGCTGGGCTACCGTTACCTGCGCAGCAACGCCGCCACTGAGTTGTCCGAGCACGACGGCCCGAAAATCGGCACCCTGCGCCTGACCAGCAGCGCCCAGACCTACCTGTCGGCCAACTACAAGTTCTGAGGTTGAGGGTATCCTGTGCCGCACACTGTTCCTGCAGGCGAGAGCCTGCCCCGCGATAGGGTCGGCACAGGCACCGCAGATAAGGAGAACCGCATGAAATTGCTGGTGGTCGAGGACGAGGCGCTGCTGCGTCATCACCTGTACACGCGCCTAGGCGAGAGCGGGCACGTGGTCGAGGCGGTGGCCAATGCCGAAGAAGCGCTTTACCAGGCCGAACAGTACAACCACGACCTCGCAGTGATCGACCTGGGCCTGCCCGGCATGAGTGGCCTGGACCTGATCCGCCAATTGCGCAGCCAAGGCAAGACCTTCCCGATCCTGATCCTCACCGCGCGTGGCAACTGGCAGGACAAGGTCGAAGGCCTGGCCGCCGGCGCCGACGACTACGTGGTCAAACCTTTCCAGTTCGAAGAACTCGAAGCTCGCCTCAACGCCTTGCTGCGCCGCTCCAGCGGCTTCACCCAGTCGACCATCGCCGCCGGGCCGCTGGTGCTGGACCTCAACCGCAAGCAGGCGACCCTCGACGAGCAACCCCTGGCGTTGACCGCCTACGAATACCGCATCCTCGAATACCTCATGCGTCATCACCAGCAGGTGGTGGCCAAAGAGCGCCTGATGGAGCAACTGTACCCGGATGACGACGAGCGCGACCCGAACGTCATCGAAGTGCTGGTCGGCCGTCTGCGTCGCAAGCTCGAGGGCGACACTGGCTTCAAGCCGATCGACACCGTGCGCGGCCTCGGCTACCTGTTCACCGAGCGCTGCCGATGATCCGCTCGCTGCGCCTGCGCCTGATGCTCGCTGCAGCGGTGCTGGCGCTGCTGTTCATGCTGGCGCTGCTGCCGGCGTTGCAGAAGGCCTTCAGCCTGGCCTTGCAGGAGTCGATCGAGCAGCGCCTGGCCTCGGATGTCACCACGCTGATCTCCGCCGCGCGCATCGAGCGCGGCCAGTTGCAGATGCCGGCGTTGCTGCCGGACGAGCGCTACAACCTGCCCAACACCGGCCTGCTCGGCTATATCTTCGACCGCCAGGGCACGCTGGTCTGGCGTTCGCGCGCCACCAACACGCAGAACATCAACTACCAGCCGCGCTATGACGGGCGCGGCAACGAGTTCGCCCGTACCCGTCAGGACGATGGTGAGGAATTCTTCGTCTACGACGTCGAGGTCAAGCTGCTCGGCGGCAAGAGCGCGGCGTACAGCATCGTCGCCCTGCAACCGGTGCGCGAATACCAGCACACCCTCGATGGCTTGCGCGAGAAGCTCTACCTGGGCTTCGGCGCGGCCTTGCTGGCCTTGCTGATGCTGCTCTGGGCCGGCCTGACGTGGGGCCTGCGCTCGCTGCGCCGGCTGAGCCTGGAGCTGGACGAAGTGGAGGCTGGCGCGCGTGACGGCCTGAGCCGCGAGCACCCGCGCGAACTGCTGCGCCTGACCGGCTCGCTGAACCGCCTGCTGCACAGCGAGCGTGAGCAGCGCCAGCGCTACCGTGACTCGCTCGACGACCTGGCGCACAGCCTCAAGACCCCCCTGGCGGTATTGCAGGGGGTGGGCGAGAGCATGGGCCAGGGCAATGGCGAGCGGGAGCAGGCGCGGGTGCTGCAAAGCCAGATCGAGCGCATGAGCCAGCAGATCGACTACCAACTGCAACGCGCCAGCCTGCGCAAAAGTGGCCTGGTGCGCCACCAGGTGCAGTTGCGACCGTTGCTCGACAGCCTGTGCAGCACTCTGGGCAAGGTCTACCGCGACAAGCGCGTCGCTGTCAGCCTGCAGGTACCGCCCCAGGCCCGGGTGCCGATGGAGGAGGGCGCGCTGCTGGAGTTGCTCGGCAACCTGCTGGAGAACGCCTACCGCCTGTGCCTGGGCGAGGTGCGGGTGAGCCTGGAGGAGGCGGCGGGGCAGCAGGTGCTGTGCGTGGAGGACGACGGCCCCGGCGTACCGGCCGGCCAGCGCGAGCGCATTCTGCAGCGTGGTGAGCGGCTCGATCGCCAGCACCCGGGGCAGGGCATCGGGCTGGCGGTGGTCAAGGACATCATCGACAGCTATGACGCGCAATTGAGCCTGGGGGATTCGCCATTGGGCGGCGCGGCTTTCAGGATCGTTTTTCGCCTGGACTGACGCCATCGCGGGGCAAGCCCGCTCCTCATAGGTAGCCCGCCGCTCTCAGAGGGCGGGCTGCCTGTAGCGGCCGCGATGATTACTCCCGCCGCCCAGGCGGATTCCCGCCAACCCCTCCGTTCCATTTCCGCCAGCGGGCGGAAACCCGCCAACCTCAGCTTCGAACCCTGCCCCGTCGTCGAGCACGAAACCCCCGTAAATAGGGCTCTTGCACCCATTCTGGGCATTTTGGCATTGCACTTGCTAAATGACTGGCAGAGACCTGCCTCGCGCAGCTCGAACACAACAAATCCCTCCAGGTGCAGGAGGGTTCGCGCGTTAGGTGCCACGCCCTGGGAAGGGTGTAGACGGCACACTTGAGGATAGAGAAGCCATGACGACCCGTCAGCCGCTGTACAAGTCCCTGTATGTTCAGGTGATCGTCGCGATCACCATCGGTATTCTGCTCGGCCACTACTACCCCGAAACCGGCGTTGCCCTCAAACCCCTGGGGGATGGTTTCGTCAAACTGATCAAGATGGTCATCGCCCCCATCATCTTCTGCACCGTCGTCAGCGGCATCGCTGGCATGCAGAGCATGAAGTCGGTCGGCAAGACCGGCGGCTACGCGCTGCTGTACTTCGAGATCGTCTCCACCATCGCCCTGATCATCGGCCTGGTCGTGGTCAACGTGGTGCAGCCAGGCGCTGGCATGCACGTCGACGTCAACACCCTGAACGCCAGCAGCGTGGCCGCCTACGCCTCCGCCGGCGCCCAGCAGACCACCGTCGGCTTCCTGCTCAACGTCATCCCTGCCACCGTGGTCGGCGCCTTCGCCAACGGCGACATCCTGCAGGTGCTGATGTTCTCCGTGCTGTTCGGCTTCGCCCTGCACCGCCTGGGCAGCTACGGCAAGCCGGTGCTGGAGCTGATCGACCGCTTCGCCCACGTCATGTTCAACATCATCAACATGATCATGAAGCTGGCCCCGATCGGTGCCTTCGGTGCCATGGCCTTCACCATCGGCCAGTACGGCGTCGGCTCGCTGGTGCAGCTGGGCTACCTGATGGCCTGCTTCTACATCACCTGCCTGGCCTTCATCCTCATCGTCCTGGGCGGTATCTGCCGCGCCCACGGCTTCAGCGTGCTGAAACTGATCCGCTACATCCGTGAAGAGCTGCTGATCGTACTGGGTACTTCCTCCTCGGAATCGGCCCTGCCACGCATGCTGACCAAGATGGAGCGCCTGGGTGCGAAGAAATCCGTGGTTGGCCTGGTGATCCCTACCGGCTACTCGTTCAACCTGGACGGCACCTCGATCTACCTGACCATGGCCGCGGTGTTCATCGCCCAGGCCACCGACACCACCATGGACATCACTCACCAGATCACCCTGCTGCTGGTGCTGCTGGTGGCCTCCAAAGGTGCTGCCGGCGTCACCGGTTCGGGCTTCATCGTCCTGGCCGCCACCCTGTCCGCCGTGGGCCACCTGCCGGTTGCGGGTCTTGCGCTGATCCTGGGTATCGACCGCTTCATGTCCGAAGCCCGCGCCCTGACCAACCTGATCGGCAACGCCGTGGCCACCGTGGTCGTGGCCAAGTGGGTCAAGGAGCTGGACACCGACAAGCTGCAATCGGAGCTGGCCTCCGGTGGTTCGCCGCTGGTCGAGACCCGTCCGACCGACGACCTGGGCGTCGCGGAAGGCCCAGCTACCCGTTGATCGTGCAGTGAATGAAAAAAGGCGACCTTCGGGTCGCCTTTTTTATTTGCCTTTGCCCCCTTGTCGGAGTGGGCTTGCCCCTCGATGGCGTCGAATCGGTCAATAGGGCAGTGGTGCCTATTCGACGCGGGTCTCGCCGCTGTAGACCAATATCTCCCGACACCGCCGGCACAGGTAGCGCCGCCCCTGGCGCACCAGCTTGTGCCGTTGCGCGGTGAACGGGAAATCACTCTCCGGGCACGGGCAGCGGTAGATGTAGCGCGTCACCACGCGCCGCTGCACTTCGTAGTTGTGGCAGCGGTTGGGCGGCAGTTCGTACACCCCGCGCATGATCAACTGCCACTCCTCGCCATGGGCCTGGATGCGGTCGCCGAACAGTTGGTGGGCAATCAGGTGCGCCACCTCGTGGGCCACGGTCTGGCGCAGGAAGTCTTCCTGGTTCTCGCGGTACAGCTGCAGGTTGAAGCGCAGCAGGTTCTCGTGCAGGTGCGCGACGCCGGCTTTCTGGCCGCGCAGCTTGAAGCTGACTTCCGGCCGCGGGAAGGGGCGTTTGAAGAAGGTTTCGGCTTGCTGGTAACAGGTTTCGACGCGTTGTCTGAGCAGCTCGGGCATGGCGGGGCGGGTCTCCTTGCCGTCGCATTATGCCGCAAGCACCCCCCGCCTGCCGAGCCGTCGGTCAGCGTGCAGTCAAAGGCCGCCTCGCGGCGGCCCCTGGCTTTGATGCCCCAGTGTTGGTTGGATCTAGTTGGTATACACAGGCCCCACGCCCAGGCCCCAGATGATCACGGTGGCAGCCATGATCGCCACCAGCACCACCAGGCCCACCGCCAGCACGGAGCTGGAGAACAGGAAGCCTTCGTCGGTGGGGATGTTCATGAAGGTCGGCAGGCCGACATACAGCAGGTAGACCGTGTAGCAAATCGCCGCCGTGCCGATCAGCATGCCCAGCCACAGGTGCGGGTAGAGCGCCGCCAGGCCGCCGAGGAACAGCGGGGTGGCGGTGTAGGTGGCGAAGGCGATGCACTGCGCCATGCTCGGGTTGGCGTCGTAAGTGCGCGCCATCCAGTGGATGAAGGCGCCCATCACCGCCACCCCGGCGAGCATCGCCAGGTACGACATGATGCTCATCCATAGCGCGCTTTCCATGGTCAGCATGACCGCGGGCCGGTCGCCGATCACCCAACCGACCTGCGTGGTGCCGATGAACGCCGAGACAGCCGGGATCGCCGCGAGAATCAAGGTGTGCGTCAGGTACATGTGGCTGATGCTTTCGTCCTCGCCACGAATCTCCTTCCACTCCTGGTCCGGATGGGTAAACAGCCCCAGAACGTGATGGATCATGCCGGTCACTCCTATCGTCGTTGCCAAACGCCCCCCCAGTGGAGCGCCTGTGGCCCGAGGCCAGGACACCGATCAAGCGGTAATATGGCCTTATGTCGCAGTATAGGAAGCCGATCCCGGCACAAAGGCTGCTTTTTAGAGCAAATCGCGCTGTCAGGCGCGGCCTTGATTCTTTATCGGAATGGCCTACGCCCGGGCTCGGTTTGTGCGTAAAATAGCCGGCTTTTGTCACACCTCGCGGATCCAAGCGCTATGGGCACCCTCTCGGTCAACCAGAACAAACTGCAAAAACGCCTGCGCCGCCTCGCCGGCGAGGCCATCACCGACTACAACATGATCGAGGATGGCGACAAGGTCATGGTCTGCCTGTCCGGCGGCAAGGACAGCTACACCATGCTCGATGTTCTGCTGCACCTGCAGAAGGTGGCGCCAATTTCCTTCGAGATCGTCGCGGTGAACATGGACCAGAAGCAGCCGGGCTTTCCCGAGCATGTGCTGCCGGCCTACCTGAAGGCCCTGGGTGTCGAGTACCACATCGTCGAGAAAGACACCTACTCGGTGGTCAAGGAGCTGATCCCCGAGGGCAAGACCACCTGCTCGCTGTGCTCGCGCCTGCGCCGCGGCACGCTGTACACCTTCGCCGACGAGATCGGCGCGACCAAGATGGCCCTGGGGCATCATCGCGACGACATCGTCGAGACCTTCTTCCTCAACATGTTCTTCAACGGCGCGCTCAAGGGCATGCCGCCGAAGCTGCGCGCCGACGATGGCCGCAACGTGGTGATCCGCCCACTGGCCTACTGCAGCGAGAAAGACATCCAGGCCTACTCGGACATGAAGGAATTCCCGATCATCCCGTGCAACCTGTGCGGCTCGCAGGAAAACCTGCAGCGCCAGGTGGTCAAGGACATGCTGGTGGAGTGGGAGCGCAAGCACCCGGGCCGCACCGAGAGCATCTTCCGCGCCCTGCAGAACGTGGCGCCGTCGCAGCTGGCCGACCGCAACCTGTTTGACTTCACCAGCCTGAAGATCGACGAAAGCGCCACGCCGCGTTTCCTCGACGTGCTGAACATCTGACCCATGCGCGACTACCAGTGGCTGCACGCGTTCTGCCTGAACCGCTTCGGCTCGGCCCAGGCCCTGGAGGCCTTCCTGCCGCAGCCGAAGTCGGCCGCGCAGCTGCGTGCCATCCCCGATGACCGCTACCTGTCGACCCTGGCCCTGCGGGTGTTCCGCGCCGGGCTCAAGCACAGCCTGGTGGACGCCAAGTGGCCGGCATTCGAGCAGGTGTTCTTCGGCTTCGATCCGGAGAAGGTGGTGCTGATGGGCGCCGAGCACCTTGAGCGGTTGATGCACGACGAGCGCATCATCCGCCACTTGGGCAAGCTCAAGAGCGTGCCGCGCAATGCGCAGATGGTGCTCGACGTGCAGAAGGAAAAGGGCAGTTTCGGCGCGCTGATCGCCGACTGGCCGGTAACCGACATCGTCGGCTTGTGGAAGTACCTGGCCAAGCACGGCCACCAGCTGGGCGGGTTATCGGCGCCGCGGTTCCTGCGGATGGTCGGCAAGGAGTTATCCGCCTAGGGATGCTCCGAACAAGTCACCAGATATCCGCTCCCTGATCGCAGACAGCGTCGGTTCAGCCGGTTTTTCAGCCGCGCATTACACAAAAAACCAGAGACGCCTCTGGTTTTTCTGCATCACAGACGCACCTCTCCCGTCACGCTCAATAGTTGCCGCCGGGCCATCCACAGATTCGACAACGCAAAGAGCGTGGTCAGTTGCGCCGTGTTCTTGGCCAACCCGCGGAAACGAGTTTTCACGTAACCGAACTGCCGCTTGATGACGCGAAATGGGTGTTCGACCTTGGCCCTTGCCTGGGCTTTGACCTTTTCAATCCTGCGCCTGGCCTTGTACAGGGCGCTGCGCTTACTCAATTTCTTGTAAGTACTGCGGCGTGCTGCGATCTGCCAGATCACCTGCCGACCGTCATGTTCAGGCCGCTTCTCTACGCCGGTGTAACCCGCATCAGCACAGACAACATTCTCGTCACCATGCAGCAGATGGGCAACTTCCGTCACGTCAGCCACGTTGGCGGCGGTGCCATGGACATGATGTACCAGACCCGATTCAGCATCGGCTCCGATATGCGCTTTCATGCCGAAGAAGTACTGGTTTCCCTTCTTCGTCTGGTGCATTTCCGGATCGCGTTTGCCCTCCTTGTTCTTGGTCGAACTGGGCGCGTGGATGATCGTGGCATCGACGATTGTGCCCTGGCGCAGCGACAAGCCTTTGTCTCGCAGGTAGGCGTTGATGGTTTCCAGGATGCCTGCCGCCAACTGGTGCTTCTCCAGCAGGTGCCGGAAATTCATGATCGTCGTGTCTTCGGGGATTGGAGCGCTGAGCGTCAGTCGAGCAAACTGGCGCATCGAAGTGATCTCGTACAGCGCTTCTTCCATAGCCGGGTCACTCAGTGAAAACCAGTTTTGCAGTAGATGAATGCGCAGCATGGTTTCCAATGGATAGGGTTTGCGACCGCCACCTGCCTTTGGGTAATGCGGTTCGATCAACGCGACCAGTCCGCTCCACGGCACGACCTGTTCCATCTCGGCCAGGAAACGCTCACGACGGGTTTGCTTGCGCTTACCGGCGTATTCGAAATCGGAAAAGCTCATCTGACTCATGGGGTGGAGGCTTGCTCGGGCGTGAGAGTTGGGCGGAGGGCTATTTCAGCACAGGTCAGACGATCTGCGCTGACTTGATCGGAGAATCC
>NZ_JARGCS010000010.1 GCF_029193575.1 Pseudomonas entomophila
CGCAAGTTTGTTGAAGCTCAGAAGGTGCAGCCCAAGGGCAAAGCCGGGCGAGCAGATATGGCGCTGGCATTGATCAATAAGCTGTATGGCGTCGAGCGTGAACTGAAGGACGCCTGTGATGAGCAGCGATTGACTGGCCGGCAGGAGAAGAGCCTGCCGATCTTGAGGCAATTGAAAAGTTGGTTGGATAAAACTCAGCCTCATGTGACGCCGCAAAGTGTGCTCGGCAAGGCTGTGAATTACCTGGCGAGCAATTGGAGTCGGCTGGAGCGTTATGTGGAGGCTGGGTATTTGCCGATCGACAACAACCCGGCAGAGCGCGCCATAAAGCCATTTGTGATCGGCCGCAAAGCCTGGCTGTTCAGCGACACGCCCAAGGGTGCCGCGGCCAGCGCGCAGCTCTACAGTTTGGTCGAGACCGCCAAGATCAACGGCCAAGAGCCCTATACGTGGCTGCGCCACGTACTGGAGCGGCTGCCCGGTGCGCAGTCGGTGGCAGAATATGAAGCTCTGTTGCCCTGGAACTGTTCACCGGAAATGCCACGGTAAACGATGGTCTCACCTTGCGGTAGGTGGGGTTCATGGATCGCTTACGGTCGAAACGGCCAAAGCCAACGGCAAGGAGTCTTATGCGTGGCTGCGCCACGCACTGGAACGCCTGCCGCAGGCGTCCTCAGTGGAAGATTACGAAGCCCTGCGGCCTTGGAATGGCACGCCTTATCTGCATAGCGAAGCGCTCGCCCATCTTTGGATAGGTGGGGTTCATGGAGCGCTTACGCTTCTTCGATGGTTTCTGCGGTCATCAGCGGAGCAGCGGAAAACTGCTCAAGCGGCTCTTTCGGAACCTTTGGCAACTCTCGGAGCGGTTTCTTTTTTTGGTTGGCATACATGCACTTCTTACTCATGTTATGCCCGAACACAAAATTTCTGACACCCTCAGGTTTCCCCACATTGCTCCAACCAAACTAGCCCTCGGCGAAGGACAGTACAAATCGATAAATCCATGTATGTTTTACTGAATCACACGGAAAATTTGCACGTATTCATTACTCAGGTGCCGCCCTCTTCCAACAGTCGTTTAAGGTATTGACCATAACCATTCTTGGTCAACGGAGAAGCCAAACGCTCCAGTTGATTTGCATCAATCCACCGCTGGCGGTATGCAACTTCTTCTGGGCAAGCAACTTTGAGGCCCTGGCGATGCTCCAGTGTTGCGATGTACTGGCTGGCCTCTAGGAGCGAGTCGTGGGTTCCGGTATCCAGCCACGCATAACCGCGCCCCATGATTTCGACCGAGAGCCTGCCCTGTTCCAGATAGAGACGGTTGAGATCTGTAATTTCCAGCTCGCCGCGTGGCGAAGGCTTGATCGCTTTCGCCATCTCGACAACATCACTGTCATAGAAGTACAAGCCAGTGACCGCATAATTCGACTTGGGCTTCGTAGGCTTCTCTTCAAGGCTGATCACCTTACCACAATGATCGAACTCAACGACGCCATAACGCTCTGGATCATTCACGTGATACGCGAAGACGCTAGCGCCCTCTTCACGCCCCATCGCGTTACCGAGAAGTTCTTGGAAGTTGTGACCGTGGTAGATGTTGTCTCCTAGCACCAGCGCTGTCAGGTCGTTGCCCAGAAACCGCTCACCGATCAGGAAAGCTTGAGCCAGACCATCCGGCGATGGTTGAATAGCGTAGGAAATGTTCATCCCCCAACGCGTACCATCACCTAGCAACTGTTCGAAACGGGGCGTATCCATAGGTGTTGAAATGATCAGGATATCGCGAATACCCGCAAGCATCAGCGTGGTCAGTGGGTAATAAATCATCGGCTTGTCGTAGACAGGCAGGAGCTGCTTAGAAATCGCCAGAGTCGCTGGATGCAGGCGAGTACCGGACCCACCAGCCAGAATTATTCCTTTACGCTTCATGATTTAAACTTCTCTGTAATTCGAGCAGTGCCCACATCCTTCGTGCGATAATATTAAAGCTCGTCACGATAGCGTGGCGTGTGATCACTATATGCCATTGGCCGTATCAACTAATTCTACAGCGCCCAGTCAGTTGGGTGCCACTGCAGCGTGTCAGGCACAACGGCCATCATAGTTTTTCTCAACCCATTCACGGTAAGTACCAGACTGTACGTTTTCCACCCATTGCTGGTTATCGAGATACCATTGAACCGTTTTCCGGATACCCGTCTCGAAGGTTTCGGCAGGCCTCCACTGTAGCTCGCGCTCGAGTTTGCATGCGTCAATGGCGTAGCGGCGGTCATGGCCGGGCCTGTCGGTGACAAAGCTGATTTGCTGCTGGTACGACTGACCATCCGCACGTGGCCGCAATTCATCAAGCAGCGCGCAGACGCGACTGACAATCTCCAGATTCGGCTTTTCGTTCCATCCGCCCACATTATAGACCTCGCCAACCTGCCCGGCTTCGAGCACTCGGCGGATGGCACTGCAGTGATCCTTGACATACAGCCAGTCACGAATTTGCTGACCATCGCCGTAAACCGGCAGAGCCTTGCCGGCCAGCGCGTTCACAATCATCAACGGAATGAGCTTCTCGGGGAAGTGGTAGGGGCCATAGTTGTTCGAGCAGTTGGTCGTCAATACCGGCAACCCGTAGGTGTGATGGTAAGAGCGAACCAAGTGATCACTGGCTGCCTTGCTCGCCGAATAGGGGCTGTTCGGTTCATAGCGATTGGTTTCGGTGAAGGCCGGGGACGTCGCCGCGAGGCTGCCGTAGACCTCATCCGTGGAGATGTGCAGGAAGCGAAAACCTGTGCGCGTCATTTCTGGTAGTGCGCTCCAATAGGCACGCACAGCTTCCAAGAGGCGGAACGTGCCCACCACGTTCGTCTGAATGAAATCACCAGGGCTGTGGATGGAGCGATCCACGTGCGATTCCGCGGCAAAGTTGATCACTGCACGGGGCTGATATTTTTGTAGGAGATTTTGTAGCAGCGCACTATCGCCGATATCGCCCTGTACGAATACATGGGCGGGGTTCCCTTCAAGGCTCTTGAGGCTCTCAAGGTTGCCGGCGTAAGTAAGCTTGTCCAGATTGATGACGCTCTCATCAGAGCCGGAAAGCCACTCCATTACGAAGTTCGCCCCAATAAAACCCGCACCGCCAGTTACCAAAATAGTCATTTTTAAATCTTTCTCTTGCTGGTTATCTCACGAGCCGCACTGTGCACAGGGACCGTTCCAAAGGGTAGCTAGTATTCCTGGCCGCATTGTGGGACACACGCTAGGGATGGGCAAGTCGCGTCAGAAAATACCCATGATAATGAAGGCAAGCAGGATAAGCCGTTCTAGACGGCTACGGCGTAACTGATTGATATGAGGAACCAGCCCTAATCGCACGCACCAACGCCCCGAACTCGCAAGCCTTGAAACTCTTCCCGTTGGGTCAACGAGCCTGGCAATCTGTCCCACTTCTTTTCTGTACCAGCCATCCCGGACCCGGCTCAACCTCCTAGCCAGCGCCCGTACGCCGCGGTTGGCACCGACCAGGTTAGCGTCATGTTGCCGATAACGAATCCACCACTGATCATCGATGAACCAGGGCAACCCACTTGCCCGGTACCAAGCGTAGATCAACCAGTCATGAGAGTCGATGTGATGGACCGCGTCCCGATTTGCCGACAGGAACGCCTTCATCTGCAACGCGCACGGAACGGAAAGAATGTAAGTACAACCAGCCCCACCCGATTCAAAAATGTAATCGTGCGCCACTTGCGTCTGCGACTTGCTGACCTTCAACTCTGTGCCATTCGGCCAGAAGGCCATCATATTGCAGGAGTAAGCGACATACTTCCCTTGGGAGATTACGTGATGCCCGCGCGCCAGTTTCCCTAGCAGCCAGATATCATCCTGATCAGAAAACGCAACATAGTCATGTTTAGAGTAGTCGACATCAGCTATGAGCCGATAGAAATTCTTACCGGCCCCTCCCGACGAAGTACCATAGGGAAGCAGTTTCACTCGCGGGTCTTGTTCGGATAATGCCTGAACCCAAAGCTGAGTACCGTCAGCACAAAGATCAACACTCACGTAAATATCAACATCAACATGTTCCTGCTGGAGTATCGAGTCGACTTGCTCGCTTATATACTCCATACCATTATAAGCTGCCAACAACACTGCAACCCGCGGTCGGTTATTCAACATCCCTAGTCAACCCTGAAACACACGTGCATGGGCTATACGCGTGCAGACCTAAAGAAAAATTTAATGAACAGTAACTTTGCCATCATCCTTGGCATTATCAGCGAACACACAGGAAATATGGGAATCATTCGCTCAAGCCATATACGTTCGAAGGCGGTGACATCGATGTCTTTCACACAAGGCCAAGGCGGGGGCACACCAACTTCAGCCGTCAGTGCGCCAGCTACTCGCTCCGCGACACGCTCGACAGCATGCACTGCCAACATCTGCCTATAAATATCATCCTCGTCAAGTGCCTCCCTGCTACCTGACTGAATATAATACGTCAACGCATCCAGAAGTTTCTCGATACTGGTAGATTTAAGAAGATCCGCCGGTGAATATCCATGCGTCCCCGTCAGCACACCGAAACAACTGATGCCCTTGCCCATCACCTCCGCAAACGCAGTCCCCCCCACAAAAGGGAAGCTATCGACATAAGCCGAGGCGCCAGAAATGAAAGCTAGGTAGTCAGCGTGACCTAATCGTCTATGCAGGGTCAGCCTTCGGCCCAGCGCAAACTGCGACCTCCACCACCACCAGTCGACCATAATCCGCGGCCCGACGATGTGCACATTACGCTTCACTCGCCTGCAGAGTGCCTGGGCAAATGCGGGAAATGACCAATCCAACGCAGGGCGAAACTTGTAGGCAGTCCCCGCAGCAACAACCGGTCCGTCATAAATACATGATTTATCACGGTTACCAGGGAGGTCGAGGGGTATACCCACGAACAACGAGCGGTCGATGGTTTTACGCATGCCCCGCAGTTGCCAGCCAAAATGGCTGATCTCCAAGACCCGGTCTGCCACACTCAAGCCAAAAGTAAAAACATGATCGGCATGGTTGAACAACAGAACCCGCACACCCGCGTGCTTCTTGGCCAGGCCTGCGGCAAGTGCCGCCTCGATATCATGAGGGTGGATATACAAGACCAGCGTTTCGTAGCGCAAGAACTCTTCCAACAACGCAATGACACGTGCCCTGCCAGCTGAATGCCGCTTTACTCTCCTGACCCCGTGCCTGGCCTTCCGGAGGCGCTGTGCAGCGAGACCGGAAACCGATGTCAGTACGATGACGGCGGAGTCCTCAAGTGCGACCGAACCGACTAACCTCTCGACCAACCTGGTGTGTCCTCCCGTGTCGTATGCCTTAGTCAGGACATGGCCGTACCGACACAACTGCGACCCACGCTCGGGTAACGACATACGCTCGAATCGCTCAAGCAATGCCTGCTCAAGGTCGATCAATTGATAGACCCCGAAAGCATTCTTCCACAACAGTTCACCCAAAAACTTGGCGTATTTGATCGCTTTATCAAGGCTCGGCTCGACGCTCACGCGCGCTACCAACGCGCCAATGAAGTCCCCCTGTGCGCTGGCCCGCGCTGTCACGGTTGAACACCCTCGGCAGAGCCACTTCCAGGCAAGCATCCGGCAATGGCATCAACAACATGGTTAAGCTCTACATGAAAATCACTGTGGATCGATTGACCGAACGCGTATTGTATATCGCCAAACACATACGACACCCTATTACCAACGGCGCACGCCATGTTCTGCCAATAGTAATACGATGTATTCTCAAACCCAGCAATCATGATAACAATGCGTGTATCAGGTTTGCAGAAAATCAAGTTAGCAAAGGCTGCCCCGGTTGCACCAACCACCACTTTCGCGGCAGAAAAGGTGTGGACTTGCTGGGCGAAGGAAAGTTTTTCTGGCTCTATGACCTCGAAACCCAGCCGAACCAGCGCATCCTCCACCTCTTGAGCATTGACCACATTCCGGTAACCCGAGTTACGCCGGATGTACAAGTACAGACCTGCGCGATCCGTCGCTCCTAACCCCTGCCATACCGCTTCACGCACAGCATTCAGTGCAGCAGGGCTGAATTGCCCCTGAGAGTGCCCACTCAGTTGCTGGGACCCGGGGCGACGCTCAAAGGGAACGTAACCACAATTTGAAATCACATGAACCAAACCAACACGAACGCGCTTGCCTTTTTCGAGCAGAATCAGCGTCCGCTCCTCTCCAACCACGCAACGGATGGCAGCCATTATGTTGGAATGCAACCCTGCATCGATCAGCAACGGCATGTCAGGAGCGGCATATTTCACAAACATCGCAAGGCGCGGCAGGACCTCGGTCATGAAGTGCGCGTAATTAGAGCTCAACGCATCCGTGAAGATTGCCGCTTCGTCGATACGTTCAATATCGGGATCTACCCTGAAGGCATAAGCCTTCCGACGCTTGGGCTTGAGGACCAGGTGGCCGTGCATTTCCTCGCTGGTGTAATCATGACTCACACGAAAAAGTTCGTGATGTAAAACTCTTTCGTGATGAATGATGAGGTTACTACCTCCGCGCACCACGCAGTCGGATAACTGAGCAATATACACTTCGGGAAACCGATATGTATCATGTGGCGAGGGGCACCGTGAGGCTAGGAGTGCAGGGAAAATTTTTGGCGATGGCGTAGTCACCCATTCGTCCTGCGTAAGAAAATCAAGGGTCTGCGCATAGGGACGCAGGGCTCTCAGACGAAATGCCTGGATGTGAGAGGACATCCGCTGGAATACAGTAACGAATAGAGGAAACGCTCTCGTCCACGCCCAGATGGCCAGTTGACGAGTAAAAGCGTGGGGTTTCATATAGCGGCGGTAGAACCTCCCCAGCGGTGTCTTGTTGAGAAGATACAACCGGGCGGAGTCCTGCCAGTTCCCGGACTCCTCATTCATGAGGCCTTTCATTGAGCATTACCATCTAGATATCGATCAATGATGATATCCGGATGGCCATCATCCTTGACCCGCCCATGATCCATCCAGATGACACGCGTGCACATCTTACGCAGCAGGTTTATATCATGCGAGACAAGTATCATAATGTCTGACTGATTGACCAGGTTGGCCATGCGATCTGTTGCTTTTTTTACAAATGCAGCGTCCCCACCGGCGAACATTTCATCGAGGATCAAAATTTGCGGTTGAATCGCAGTTGCCAGCGAGAACGCGAGACGAAGATACATTCCCGTTGAATAGTATTTCACCGGCGTATCAATAAACTCTTCAATCTCCGAAAATGCAATAATTTCGGGCTCCAAGCGCCTCAACTCTGCCTTATCATACTTTAGGATGGCACCATTGAGGTAGATGTTCTCACGCCCGGTAAACTCTGGGTGGAAACCTGCACCAATTTCAAGCAGTGGCGCCACACGCCCGGAAACTTTTACCGACCCGTGGGACGGTTCATAGATATTGCACAATGCCTTGAGCAGCGTACTTTTACCCGCGCCATTATGCCCGAGAATACCAACACGCTCGCCACGCTCGACAGTCAGCGATACGTCATTGACAGCCCTATACTCCGAGTATGCTTTTTTTACATGCCGCTTGAAAACGCTCGAAATATAGTCCTTCAGCGAAGGTGACCTGTCACTGTAGCGACGAAAGTCAATGGAAAGATTTTCGATAACGATATTCGACATACATCAGAGCCTATAAACAAGTTTCTTTTCGTTTGCCGACAATACCGCCAGACCAATCAGCAGTGAAAGAATTGCAAAAACAAATGCGAGGGAGATTGACGCAACTGAGGGTATCGCGCCATGCGCCAAAGGCGAACGAAAAAGATCGACATAGGCAACCAAGGGGTTAATTTTCATCAAGAATGCAGCCGGGCCACCCAGCATGGTCTTATCATACATGATCGGCGTCAAGAAGAACATGGCCTGCAGAATCACGTTGATGATATAAACAAGATCCCGGAAGAACACAGTGACAACCGACATAACCAGACCGATGCCAAGCGAGAAAACAAACAAAAACAAAAACGATAGCGGAAGTACAAACAACGCAAGCGAAAACTTCCCACCCAACACAAGAATGATTACAAAGAGCGCGAAGAACGAAAGCAGCGTATCAATGGCAACACCAAATGAAACCGCCAAAGGGAAGAGGATTTTTGGCAAGTAGATTTTCTTGATCAACCCTTCGTTACTTATGATAGCCTGGCAGGACTGCGAGACCGTGGAACTAAAGCTGTTCCAGGCAATCATCCCGGAAAACAGAAATACAGAGTACTCCCGCAGTGGCACCTTGAACAAGGCCGAGAAGACAATCGCAGTCACCGACATCATCAGCAGCGGATTAATCAAGGTCCAAAAGTAACCCACCACCGTGCGACGATAACGCAATATCAACTGCTGGCGCACCAGTTGCCAGAGCACATAACTATTGGCTTGGATTTCACTCCATCGCCGCGACATTCCTAACACTACGTCAATACCTCAATCGCAATAAATTTCGCCCGCCCGCCACAACTACAGTACGATCCGTACGTCTGCGTCACTGCCTGCCGAAACGAGACTGGCCCACGCATGCGGACCAGCCTACAGCGCGACACGGATCACGCCAGGGGTCTACGACGTCACCCCGGCTAACGCGGTTGCCCGCTGCCGTTATCCTATTCAGCCTGGAAGCCGTTGCAGCACGCGATGACATGCCTTGCTTCTTCATCGGTCATCGTTGGCCCGATCGGAAGGCTCAGCACCTCATCGTGAATGCGCTCAGTCAGCGGCAGGGAAATAAGGGAAAACTGCGGATACGCTTCCTGCTTATGTGGCGGGATCGGGTAATGGATCAGCGTACTGATGCCATTTTTAGCCAAGTGCGCTTGCAACTCGCTACGCCGGTTGCTGCGCACCACATAGAGGTGGAACACATGCTGCTGGCGCTCATCGTGCCCCCACAACGGCAACTGGATAGCAGGGTTGTTGATACCGCTCTGATAAAGTCGAGCAATTTCACGACGACGTTCTGTGTGAGTATCAAGGTGGCGCAACTTGACCAATAGCATAGCCGCCTGAATTTCGTCCAGTCGACTGTTCACACCTGGGTAAATGTTCTTGTATTTTTCATAGGAGCCATAATTGCGAAGTGCGCGCAGCACTTGAGCCAATTCATAATCATTGGTGGTGATTGCCCCCGCATCCCCCAAAGCACCCAGGTTTTTGCCAGGGTAGAAGCTAAAACCTGCCGCATCTCCCCAACTGCCCGCCTTGCGCCCGTCAATAGCTGCGCCGTGAGCCTGGGCGGCATCTTCCAACACCAGAAGCTCATGCTCACGGGCGACTTCCATGATGCCAGGCATATCGGCCAGGCGTCCGTAAAGGTGAACGGGCAGTATGGCGCGAGTGCGATCGCTCAACGCAGCTTCGAGCGCCGCAACGCCCAAGTTGAATGTCCCCTCTTCCGGCTCGACGAGCACAGGTACCAGGCGATTTTCAGTGATCGCGAGAATACTGGCAATATAAGTATTCGCAGGAACAATTACTTCGTCACCCTCCTTCAACTTTCCTAGAATCTTCCAGGCTCGCAGAGTCAGGATAAGCGCATCTAGGCCATTAGCGACACCAATGCAATGACGAACACCACACCAAGCGGCGAACTCATGCTCGAACGCCTCCAACTCCCGCCCACCAATAAACCAACCAGAATCGATAACGCGACGACAAGCCTCAACAAGCTCATCACGGAAAGATGCATTGACTTCTTTCAAATCCAGAAAACTAATCACTCAACCTCCTAAGGTGCATCAAAAGCCCCCCGTACAACCATTCAAGCAAATACCTTGGAACCGGTATTTCACAGCCGCTCCAAAGAAAACAATTATTAGTAAGTCACCCCTTGCCGGGCTCTTTGCGTATGATTTTTTCAAAGTCAACACGAACCCGACCAACCGCATCCTTGGTGATTTCGAAGTAGAAGTTCTCATCATCCTCCGCAACGCGGACCGCGCCCATACGCTCGTGGTACTTCACGACTTTTTCATTACCTTTTCGCA
Source organism: Pseudomonas entomophila (assembly GCF_029193575.1). Lineage (GTDB taxonomy): Bacteria > Pseudomonadota > Gammaproteobacteria > Pseudomonadales > Pseudomonadaceae > Aquipseudomonas > Aquipseudomonas entomophila_G. The sequence continues at coordinate 10,065 of NZ_JARGCS010000010.1, forward strand.
CATCAAAATGTGACTTCGCAAAGCCCAACTCGCCAAAGCCGACATCATAAACCATCAGGGTGCTCTCAAGCGCCGCTGTCTTGGTCTTGTTTTCCTCCAGGAGTATCCAGCTTCCCCAGCAAAATGAATCCTGTCGAAAATCGTAGAGACGCACCGTCCCGCAACGAGATCCGTCATCCAGGCGCTCGATGATGAAATAAAACTGAGTCCTATTTCGCTCATCCTGCTTGTAACGTTCGATCCAGCGACGTTGTGCACCGACGTCGTTCGTCACCTCGGATAAAAAACGATTGTATTTCGGATCCAGGCGAAGAGATAAAATGAAAGCTGCGTCATCCGGCTCGACTAAGCGTAACCGAACCGTCTTGGATTCGAGCCTCATTTGCATCTCTCCATGATAAACTTCTGGTAGTCACGGACGTAATCCGCTTCATCATAATACTCGCTGGCGAGCACCATAAGTACGCAATTATCGCTAAAATGGTGCATTTCTCGCCAAACCAAATCCTCAATGAGCAGTCCGCGCTCAGGTGAGTCCATAACGACCTCCTCACGCTTGTGACCGTCATCCAGCACCATCGTGCAAGAACCTGCCACACACACCGCTACCTGCCGAAGTTTACGGTGAGCGTGATAGCCACGACTGACACCCTCAGCAGTGTTGTAGATGAAATAAACACGGCGGATCTCAAAGGGCACATTACGCTCTCGCTCGAGAGCCACCAGGCTCCCTCGCGCATCGCCCAGGACCTGAAAATCAATCCATTTAACCAGGCTCACCGGCCTCGTCCTCCATAAATGTTAAGCTACAAAGCAGCTGCCTGGGTCATGCACTCACCTGCCATTCTGCCCCTGACCAACGAGAGCTTCAAGCATGCACCTCACCGCCTCGCAAAGGCAGTGCAGAGAGGGCGCAACGCTCCCCCGAATTGGGCAACCTCTGATCATGCCGCCGGCCATCATATCATGAGTTGCGTTGCTTACTCAGCGATCTGCTGACCTGTCGCAATTCGGCCCCTGTAGATAGCCGGCCATTATAGCAACCGCTAGGGGCCACAGCCCCCCCAAGACTCAAGAACCGCCTTCCGCCCGAAGCAGATCAATGGAAGAGCTCGTGTTGACGAAATGCAGGAAAACTGGCGAAATAAAACTCAATCACTCACCCCTAGAAATTAACTCATCAATAACTGAGCGAAAATCAGCAGACATATGACTTTCCTAGTAAACCGATTGAGATCTGCAGCCCACTCTGTGCGCAGAAAACTTCAAGCCCAGGCCCAAAACGTCGATGCACTTGCACCTGCAACTCAGGAGGTCGAAACCACACCTACTGCTATAGCGCCCAAGCACGATGAGCGCCGGGGGACAGGACAGGCTGCGGCACCCATCACCGAATCTCTGCCCACAATTCCGAAACCCGTCACCTTTTCCACCCAAGATGGCAATGCTGTGCGAGTCTTGTTTGTGGCACAGCACCCTTCGCTGCTCTCAGGCTGGCGCAGCGTGATCCGACAGATAAATGAAGACCCCCGATTCGTTGCTAAGGTCCTGCTCTGCCCCTTCCTTCACCCGTTTTCGTCCGCTTCTGCCACCTTGCAAACCATGAGAGAGGCATTGATCGCCGAAAATATCAGCTTCTGCACCGCTGACTCCATGACCCCAGAACACTTCCGACCGCATGTTGCGTTCGTGCAGAACCCTTACGATGAAACACGCCCAACACGCTTCAAGAGCACAGCCCTAGTACAGGCAGGGGCTCGCCTAGCTTATATCCCCTATGGACTGGAAATGGGCGGAGGCGCCTGGAATCTTAAGGCGCAGTTCGACCTGCCTGTTCACAGGCATGCCTGGAGAATTTTTGCCCGATCCGAACGCCACAAGGCCATGTTCGCGAAGTACTGCCGGTCGGGTAACAATCACGTTGTTGTAACCGGGCACCCGAAGTTCGACAATAAACCCGTTGAATCAACACCAACCGACAACGCCTTGTCATTGCTGGCGGCGAAAGCCAAAGGCCGTAAAATCGTACTCTGGACACCTCACTTCTCTGTGACGGATATACCAACTTGGTCAACCTACAAGCTGTATCACGAGACCATATTCGAGACATTTGCAAAGCGGCAGGATCTTTTCCTGCTAGTGCGGCCACATCCTCTTTTCTATAAATCAATGCGTGACAATGGCCAATGGGGAGAGGAAGGTGAAACAGCGTTTCGCCTGATGCTGGAAAACAGCGGAAACATGGCACTTGATGACGCGACAGACTATCAGAATTCGTTCAACGCCTCCAGCGCACTCATGACTGATGTTGGCTCATTCCTACTCGAGTACTTGGCCACCGACAAGCCACTGCTCTACCTTCATCACCCAGAAGGCCTGGGCATGAATGACGATAGCACCCTTATTGAACACCTGTACAAAGCTATCAATAAAAAGGACATCGTAAAATTTGTTGACATGATCGCGTCAGGCGAAGACAGCTATCTCGAGAGGCGACTCAGGGCCAAGTCGGATTACATTTTCGGCCTTAACCAAAATATCGCCAAAAACATCTGTGACAGCATCTACTCCAGCCTTAGCCTTGGCGACGATTGGTCTCCCGTTTTTGACCCCACGCACTCAGATGGCCAACTCAAGTCGGAGGGCTACTGGCGAGACTCTACAGCCACCTACTTGGCTCCGCCAGAATATTACGAGAAGAAAGCTACCATTCTCGAAGAGCAACTTTCCAACCTAAAGAATATCCGCAACGCCATAGACATCGGTTGTGGCGACGGCAAATATAGCCTTCAGATAGCTAGGCACGCTAAGCACGTACAAGCCCATGAGCTCTCCGCGAATCTTGTGGCCCAGGCACAAGAGGCCGCGAGCCTCAACAACGCAGAGAACATCACCTTCATCCAGAATGAACTTGATGACATCATCCCTTTCGAAAAGTTCGACCTAGTATCCTGCCTTGGCGTAACCAGTTGTATAATTGACAACCTGAAATTTATCCACTTCTTGCAACGCCTTAAGGCCTTGGCCAAGCCTGGCGCCACGCTGATGCTCATTGACAGCCTGTCAACTACTGTAGACCAGTTTGCCGAAGATCAAAGTGGCTATCAAGCCTGCTACAGATCAATCTCTGACTACAAAGCCCTGATCACAAAACTCGGATTCGATCTTTCCGAAGAGATCCTCATTACCGAAGCCACAGAGCGGCAACTGATCAACAAGCTATTCATATTCAAAGCCAACTTCATTTCCTGACAAGGAACCCAAGGGACCATCATGGCACGCATTTATACAAAGCCCGGCGATAAAAAACCAAGGCTTGATAAACAATCAATACTGGATTTTTTCGAAAAACGCGCACAGAAAGCCGCGGATCTCGGGCCTACTCGCGCAGTTATCTATCAAGATAAAAGTCTCGATCTGGCGGAGCGGCGAGACCAAGCAGAGAAAGCACTTTTACTCCCCAAACTGAAGCTGAAGGGCGACAGCCGGGTTCTGGACGCTGGCTGCGGCACCGGTCGCTGGGCAGAAGTGGTGATTCCCCGCTGCTCAAGCTATGTTGGCGTGGACGTCAGCCCTGGCTTGGTCGAAGTAGCGAAACAGCGCTTCAGCACTGCGCCCAATGCTCAATTTCATGTTTGCGCAGTCGATGCGATTACCCCCGACGGCGAAGGCATGGATCTCCCGTTCAGCCAAATACTGTCATTTGGTGTCTTCATCTATCTAAATGACGATGAAATTACACACGCCTTGAATGGCTATCTTTCGGTAGCCGGCGCAACAGCCAGAATACTGTTCCGAGAACCAATCGCCGTCTCTGAACGCCTGACGCTACTCGAACACTTCTCCGATGACATGAATCAACAGTACAATGCGATATATCGCACCGAAAACGAGCTACAGGAATTGATGCAACCCACACTTCAAAAACACGGCTTCCACCAAGTTGCAGAAGGCGACGTCTACTCGGACAACACACTCAACAATCGTGTTGAGACCAAGCAGAAATGGTTCCTATGGGAGAAAGAGTAACCCATGAAGACGGCGTTTTGCTTCGACTTGGACGGTACCGTCTCAAGCACAGAAATCTTACCCTGCATAGCTTCGGAACTCGGCGTTGCTGATGAGATTGCAACCCTCACCCGGGTAACAATGGACGGACTGATTCCATTCGAAGACTCGTTCCGACTGCGATGCCTGATTCTAGGACAGGTTCACCCTTCACGCGTTGCAAACATTGTTTCAGAAATTCCGCTGGATAAATCGGTACTTTCATTCATCCAACAAAATAAGGAAAACTCCTTTATTGTCACCGGAAATTTGGATATTTGGATCACCCCTTTGCTGGAACTATGCGGCTGCCGTGCATACTCTTCAAGCGGATCTTACGAAAACAACATGATACGCGTAGGTAACGTACTGAATAAGGCCGACGCAATTATAGGGTTGCGCAAGGAGGGCTATGAACGCATCGTAGCCATCGGGGACGGCGCAAATGATGCCCCTATGCTTGCCCTCGCAGACATTGCGATTGCCTATGGAGGTGTCCATCATCCCTCTCAGGCCGCTAGAGAAGCTGCAAGCCATATCGTTCACGAGGGAGATACACTATGCAAAATGTTACGTGCGCTGTGATTGCGGCAGCAGGCATGGGTACGCGCATTGGGCTCGGCATGCCAAAATGCATGATTGAGATAGATGGCAAAACCATCCTGACGCGACTCATCGAAATGCTTCGACCTCAAGTGGACATCATCAAAGTGGTAGTAGGTTATCGAGAGGATATGGTGATTGAGCACTGTGCGCAACACCATCGCGACGTCGTACTTGTTCGAAACAAAGAGTATAGAACAACCAACACTGCATTCAGCTTTGACAAGGGCGCAAAGCATACGAACGGAAAAATCATTTACATAGATGGTGACCTAATAATTTCACCAGAATCACTATATCAATTCATTGCGGCGTCTCAAAAACACGATATTTTGGTGGGACTGACTGACTCAAAAAGTGAAAATGCCGTATTCGCCGACTACCAACACACACCCTACGGCACAATAGTAGAGGCTTTCACTCGTACAGCGAAGAGCCCTTTAGAATGGGCAAACGTCGTCAGCGGCCCGTCAACTCTACTTACTAATGCAAACGGTTATGTATATGAAAGACTTGAGGAGCACCTCCCACTCCCCTCAATGCACTTGGAATTGGCAGAGGTGGACACCGCAAACGACCTCATAGATGCTAGAAAATTTGTGACAGGCCTTGACCAACAAAAATTGAATAGCACGAAGGCTCATTAGCCCGTCAGCGGGGCTGTGAGGGCCAGCCCCATTGTTCAAAGCCCCCTGTAGCGACTTGAGAAAATCGGCCCTCCTACATCGCACGATCAGGGCTTTCGTTATAGAGATAATCAACAATATCTTCGCTGGGATTATAGCCGACCACCAATTCCTTCAGAATCTGTCGAACCCTGGAATAGTCTTCAAGCAGTAGCACATTCTGAAGTTCCACCAAGCGTAGATTGAGATCGGACCAAGAAATGAAGTCTTCATTGGCACGCATAATCATCGGGTGCCGCGTCACAGTTACGTTATCCCCGATCAACAGCTCCTCATAGAGTTTTTCTCCAGGTCGCAAACCGGAAAATCTGATCTCTATATCGCCATGTTTTTGATCTTTTGAACGAACACTTAAACCTGTTAAATTAATCATCTTCTGTGCGAGATCAAAAATCTTGACCGGCTCCCCCATATCCAAGACGAATACATCACCTCCCTCCCCCATCGAACCTGCCTGAATAACCAGCTGTGCCGCCTCGGGAATGGTCATGAAATAGCGAGTGACCTTTGGATGGGTAACCGTAAGCGGTCCTCCCGCCTTGATCTGCTTATGGAACAGCGGAATGACTGACCCAGAAGACCCCAACACATTGCCAAAACGGACCATTGTGACACGCGTACGATTAGTGACTAGAGACTGCTCTCCGGGGAACACCAATGCGTCTTCGGCACCCGCCCCCTGAAGTATCAGCTCGGCAAGGCGCTTTGTGCACCCCATTATATTGGTCGGGCGCACCGCCTTGTCGGTTGACACTAGAACAAAATTGGGGACTTGGGACTCAATAGCCGCCCGAAGCGTGGCGAGCGTACCAAAGACATTGTTTGTCACGCCCTCATAGATATTGTGCTCAACAATAGGAACGTGCTTGTAAGCTGCCGCGTGATAGACGGTATCAACTCGCCAACGACGCATGATACTATGCAGGCGGGCAACATTATTGGTAGAGCCCAGCATGGGAACTATCTTGGTCGTCAGCGCCCCACGCAGCACCTGCTGCTCAAGCTCAGCGAAAACACTATAGAGATTGAATTCGCTCAACTCATATAAAATCAATGTCAGCGGTTGCAGCGCCAACGCCTGCCTGCACAACTCGGAGCCGATGGAACCACCGGCACCCGTGATAAGTACCGTTTTTTCTTTGATACAGCGCTCAAGCAGTTCCGATTGGGCTGGCACTACGTCCCGACCTAAAAGATCAGCAACGTCCACCTCCTGAATATCGTCAACCTGCACCCTTCCACTGGCAAGATCGAGTACAGAAGGCACACTACGAACATGTATCGGAAAGCGCTCCAAGTAGTTTAGGATTTCCCGACGACGACCACGGCCTGCTGAGGGAATTGCCAAAAGTATCTCTTGGGCGTTCGTTTCATTGAGGGCCGCTTGTATATCTTGAGAACGGTACACACGAAGACCGGAAATCTCTCGCCCGGCAATCTCCTTATCGTCATCAATGAAGGCAACAGGGCGCATCAGACGCCCCATCCGAAGCGCCGCAACCAACTGGTTTCCTGCCGCTCCAGCACCATACACCGCAACTTTCAATAGGTCGTCCTCGCGTCCAGAGAAGGGCCTATAGCTTGCTCCGTTGAACCAGTCCCCCGTGAAATAATGGCGCATGCCTAGCCTAACGCCACCAATGGCAATCAGACTGAGCCACCAATAGTTGAAGACAATAGAACGAGGCACGATATTTTGGTGATTGCTGTACCAATACACCAGAAGCGCCAGCATCAACGAAGATAAACTCACAGCTTTGACAATAGTAATAAGCGCGTCATTGCCAAAGTAACGCATCACCGCCCGATAAAGACCAAACCGGACAAATAATGGTATAGCGATCAACGGCGCGGCAACAAACAACCAAACATGCTGACTCACTGGATTGGCAAACTCATCCACCCCCAGCCTGACAACAAATGCCAGCCAAAGGGTGGCCCAAACCAATACAACATCCACAAACACCTGGATTATTCGTTTTTTTGACCTGGATAATTTAAGCAACCGACTACGAGCGTCCACTACTACCTCCCACCCACTAAAACCTCCCCAGCAAGCAGAAATACGCTCAATGAACGACGCCATCTCGCCTTATTACTTTGCGGGCCGTAATAAAAATAATTTTCACATCAAATAGCAGCGACTGCCTGTACTTATACTCCGCGTCAAATTTGACTTTTTCTGGTATCGGCAATTCATCGCGCCCATTGACCTGCGCCCATCCCGTCAGCCCCGGCCTTAGAACATGAATACCTTCTTCAGTTCTCAAGCGAATAAGATCATACTGATTATATAACGCCGGACGCGGCCCAACAAAGCTCATATCTCCTCGGAGTATACTCCAAAGTTGCGGAAGCTCATCCAAGCTGGTCTTCCTAAGAAAACCACCTATGGGCGTAAGATAATTCAAGGGGTCGTCTAACAAGTGTGTCGCCACCGAGGGCGTTTCGATTTGCATCGAGCGGAATTTCGGCATACGAAAAAGCAAATTATCCCGCCCGACACGGTCAGACCAATAGAACACCCCCCCTTTCGAGGTCAACCATACAGCGACCGCCACTAACAAGAAAGGCACAACAAAAAACACCGAAAGAATCATAGCCATCATGAGGTCCAGCGAGCGCTTCAACATATAGATATTCAACATCCTACTTACATCCCAGCCGAAAATAGTGAGACTAGATAGCACCATGCATACGCTGGACGCAATGCCAGACCATTCGGATCTCTCACCACCTATCAAACACCAAGAGGTTATCAGAAAATCCCCCCCAGCGCTGACATTGCGCAGCTCTCAACATGCAAAGGTGCAGCCTCACCACGCCTGGCAACCGCGCCTAGCGGGAGAATGTGCCACCCAAAGCAATCAGCCACCTTTGAATTGCCGGCCTGCTTCCTCAAGTGCTTGGCGAGAGCTCTTCGACGGCCGCCACCCCAGCACCTCGCGTGCCTTGCCAGCGTCTATCCGAAGCGACCCAAACAATTGAAAATACATATTTTCCCTTCCCAGCATACCGGCTAACCAACGCATAACAATCTTTGGTAATGGAAATTGATTGCTACGACGCCCCATACCATTGGCCAAGGAACTCACCATCTCCCCCACCGAGAGATCGTCACCATCACATATCAGATACACCCCACCGACCGCACCCGGGTAAGCAATAATAGTTTTAATAAAACACACCATGTTCTCGAGCGCTAACAGGCTTCTCGAATTATTTACTCGTGCGAAAGGCAGGGGCAGCCCAGAGGCGACCAACCTCAACAGCCGAGCAAAATTACCAGGCGCTTGCACCCCGAAAATCATGGGCGGCCGAATGATCACGACCTCCATCGTGCTACTATGTGCAATTTCTAACAAGCCACACTCAGCTTCGTACTTTGATTTAGCATAAGGCGAGTGTGGCGCCAACACACTTTGCTCTGTAAAGGCTTCACCAAAACTCTGCGCGCCATGCACACCAATGGTACTGACAAAGATAAATCGCTTTACGCCCGCCAATACTGCTTGGCGCGCCAAATTCAGCGTGCCCTCCGTGTTTATGCGCCTGAATTCACTCAACGGATCTGCACAACTGTCATCTAGTATATGAGCCCGAGCAGCAAGGTGAACTACAGCATCTACAGCTACGAGCGCCGCCTGCCATTCAGTTGAACCATCGACACCGCCAACCCGTACAACCTCAACGCGACGGACCAGATTACCCGCCCCTGATCTGACCGCTGCGACCACCTCGAACGCTTCGCCTTCGCTACTGAGAGTTTCGACCAATGCACTCCCCACAAACCCTGTGGCACCTGTAACCATTACCCGCATTTCTCACCACTCATGATCACTGATTGAGATTCACATCATTCTTTACCACCTGAATAGTTAGATCAATCATCTCCTAAATATGCCACACCCTTTTCGACCTATATACCTTTGGCGCTCTTAACTCCCCAACCTCCGTTCGCAGTGCTACAATCGTAACTTCCGACTGAAAACCCAAGCCTGCATAACGTCGCCGAAAGCGCTTCGACCATGAGCCGATACCCGTCTTGGCCCACGCAAGCTCCACCTTTTTTGCTGACTCACCCCGCCCCAGCGCAAACCGAACCAAGCCTCCTTATGGTGCGCTACAGCCCGACGCGCCTGCATAGCCACAACGGTTTTGAGCCCCCCCCCCGGCAGCCATGGAGAAAAAGCTCAAGAAAGCAGTATGAAGCTTTAACTGGAGCCCAAAATAAGTTGACCAGTTCAGCCCCCCTGCAAGCTCGGTCCATAAGTTGCGCCAAGGGTGAATTGAATGGCCAGCCGCCGAACCCAAGCCGTAGAACCACTTGGCGACATGTCAGCGGGATGATGCAGCAGGGATTTGTGATAGATAACATCTTCGATTTCGCAGAGCAGTCTTTGGGCGCGACCCAAGCTCAAGCCAGAGACGAGAATCGTCCCACGATCCCGGCGCAAGGTCGATGTCGGTTTCAAGCTGCTGCCGAGGATCACTACGCCCTAGACACAGGCGACCGCCATAGGCATTCTTTAGCACCAGCACATAAGTGCGCCCCCGAGGCAAAATCGGCGTTAGCAGTAGATTACCGAGGGCACCCAGATCACAAAAAGACTGTAGGTGCTGACATTCCCATTCAGCACCTCATGTTCGATATATGCCGAGCCAAGTAAATGCCCCGCGCACAGCAGGTGAACAGTGCAACTGAATTCTGGACGCTCGACGATAACGCGCCTCCTCTCGAACTGCAGCGCGACAATATACCGCTTGAGAAAATCGATACCAAGCGCGGCCGTACAGGTTCATCACTCACTTCGAGCCAATAGGCTTCGAGCACCAGCGGTAACCGCTTGGCGAAAGCTCACCGCATATACCCACCCGAAATCAGCCGCGAAGAAGGCCGAAATACGACCAGCGTTATCGAGGTGAAAGTGCAGGCACTATCAGCGGAGACCACAGATATCGAAACCTTCGCCAAACCGCGCACCGAATACATATACGACTCTCGTCTCTATCTGCAATCGATGAGCACTGATAGCGCCGTCGAGATGAAGATAGCGACAAAAGAAGGCAATACCGCATACTTCGCCATGATGAGAGATTGAAGAACCCCCCACGCTCCACCCCTCTGCTGGCCAAATCACAAAAGAAGTTCATTAACGCACCTTTCCAAGAACCAATAAAAGGCATAAAGCCCCTAGGTTACAAAGGAAACCTCCTTAGCTTTCAGCAATTGCCGACCGGCGCGTAGCTGCGGAGAGGCCGCGACCCCCAAGCAAGGGCCCGACTACTAGACCGACGACCACCCCCGCCAACACTACCACCGCAACAGGCATCGCCGGAGCGGACCAACCGAACAACACCAAGGCGACCGACTGTTGGTTCTCCAGCACAAAGAAGAACACCACCGCCGCCAACAGTAGTATCAACAGCACCGCCATGGCGCGCCTAACCTTGCGCATCAGCCTGCCTCCTCTATTGCTCAGATGGTCTCGTGCTCGTCTTCGTTCACCCGATCACGAAGCTCCTTGCCTGGCTTGAAGTGCGGCACGTACTTGCCTTCGAGGCTGACCGACTGGCCGGTCTTGGGATTGCGACCTACCCTTGGAGCGCGATAGTGCAAAGAGAAACTACCAAAACCACGGATCTCAATTCGATCCCCCGTCGCTAAGCATTGCGACATCTGCTCAAGCATGGTCTTGATGGCCAGCTCCACGTCCTTGGACGAGAGCAACCCCTGATGGGTGACAATACGTTCGATCAGCTCCGACTTCGTCATGTTTTTCCCTTCGTTATCAAGCAGCTAGATCATTGCTTAACCAGTTTGTAGCACGCTCGGAAGGATTTGAACAGGGCGGTTCTTGACTTAATAAAAAAAATCAAGAACTGACGGCAGTCGACATTCGGACAGCAGACGGCTCGCAACCCGACGCAATCGCGGGGCAAGCCTCCACCTACACGGCCAGCAGCACGCCGATAAAAATCACAGACATGAAAAAGGGCGACCCGAGGGTCGCCCTTTTTACCGATCAAACAGAACTCAGTTCTGTTTGGCCATTGCTTCGCGCAGCAGCGCAGCCATGGTGGTATCGGCAGCAGCTTCCGGAGCGGTGTTTTTCAGGCTCTGGATAGCTTCGCGCTCTTCAGCGTCGTCCTTCGACTTGATGGACAGGCTGATGACGCGGGACTTGCGGTCGACGCTGATGATCTTGGCTTCGATCTCTTCGCCTTCCTTCAGTACGTTACGAGCGTCTTCAACGCGATCACGGCTGATTTCGGAAGCTTTCAGAGTAGCTTCGATGTCGTCGGCCAAGGTAACGATGGCGCCTTTGGCGTCAACTTCCTTGACGATACCCTTGACGATGGCACCCTTGTCGTTAACAGCAACGAAGTTGGAGAACGGATCGTCTTCCAGTTGCTTGATGCCCAGGGAGATGCGCTCGCGCTCTGGGTCGACCGACAGGATGACGGTTTCCAGCTCGTCGCCCTTCTTGAAACGACGCACGGCTTCTTCGCCGGTTTCGTTCCAGGAGATGTCGGACAGGTGAACCAGACCGTCGATGCCGCCTTCCAGGCCGATGAAGATACCGAAGTCAGTGATCGACTTGATGGTACCGGTGATCTTGTCACCCTTGTTGAACTGGCCGGAGAAGTCTTCCCATGGGTTGGACTTGCACTGCTTGATGCCCAGGGAGATACGACGACGCTCTTCGTCGATGTCCAGAACCATGACTTCCACTTCGTCGCCAACCTGAACGACTTTCGACGGGTGGATGTTCTTGTTGGTCCAGTCCATTTCGGAGACGTGCACCAGGCCTTCGACACCCTCTTCCAGCTCGGCGAAGCAGCCGTAGTCGGTCAGGTTGGTGACGCGAGCGGTAACACGGGTACCCTCTGGGTAGCGAGCGGTGATGGCAACCCATGGATCTTCGCCCATCTGCTTCAGACCCAGCGAAACGCGGTTGCGCTCACGGTCGAACTTCAGGACGCGAACGTCGACTTCGTCACCAACGTTGACGATTTCCGACGGGTGCTTGATGCGCTTCCAGGCCATGTCGGTGATGTGCAGCAGGCCGTCGATGCCGCCCAGGTCCACGAATGCGCCGTAGTCGGTGAGGTTCTTGACGATACCTTTGACCTGTTGGCCTTCCTGCAGGGTTTCCAGCAGGGCTTCGCGCTCGGCGCTGTTCTCGGCTTCCAGCACGCTGCGACGGGAAACGACAACGTTGTTGCGCTTCTGGTCCAGCTTGATGACCTTGAATTCCAGCTCTTTGCCTTCCAGATGGGTGGTGTCGCGCACAGGGCGGACATCAACCAGGGAGCCCGGCAGGAACGCACGGATGCCGTTAACGTCGACAGTGAAGCCGCCCTTAACCTTACCGTTGATAACGCCCTTGACCACTTCCTCAGCGGCGAAAGCTGCTTCCAGAACAATCCAGCACTCGGCGCGCTTGGCTTTTTCACGGGACAGCTTGGTTTCGCCAAAGCCGTCTTCGACCGCGTCCAGCGCAACGTGAACTTCGTCACCGACCTTGATGGTCAGCTCGCCAGCTTCGTTGATGAACTGCTCGAGCGGGATGACGCCCTCGGACTTCAGGCCAGCGTGTACGGTAACCCAGTCGCCGTCGATGTCGACAACGATACCGGTGATGATCGCGCCCGGCTGAAGATTGAGGGTTTTCAGGCTTTCTTCAAAGAGTTCTGCAAAGCTTTCGCTCATTTTAATTCCTGTTGATTCGGGCGGAAAAAACGCCCACAGCCACATTCCAGACAATGTGGGTTTCGTTCATATAAAGGAAAGCCGGCAGGACGTTGACTGGTGACCCTGCCTGCTTCCCTGATTATCAGAGCAGATCGCGCTGGGCGAGCTCACTCCTGATACGTTGCAACACCTGCTCGATGGATAACTCGGTAGAGTCCAGCTGGATAGCATCGGCCGCCGGTTTCAGCGGGGCCACCGCACGCTGGGTGTCACGCTCATCACGCGCACGTATCTCATCCAGGAGACTCGCCAGACTAACATCTTCACCCTTTGCCTTCAACTGCAAATAGCGGCGTCGAGCGCGCTCCTCCGCGCTGGCGGTGAGGAACACTTTCAAGGGCGCATCAGGGAAGACCACAGTACCCATGTCGCGACCGTCGGCGATCAGGCCTGGGGCCTCGCGGAATGCGCGCTGACGCTGCAGCAGCGCCTCGCGCACGGCGGGCAGCGAGGCGACCATCGAGGCGCCGGCACCGACCGTCTCGGTGCGAATGACGTTGCTGACGTCCTCGCCTTCGAGAATGATCTGTTGCAGCTTACCGGGTTCAGCGGCGACGAATTGTACATCCAGATGGGCGGCCAGCGCCTTGAGCAGCTCCTCGTTGGTCAGGTCGACCCCATGGTTGCCCGCAGCGAAGGCCAGCAGCCGATACAGCGCGCCGGAGTCCAGCAGCCGCCAGCCCAGTTCGCGAGCCAACAGCCCGGCCACGGTACCCTTGCCTGAGCCGCTTGGCCCATCGATGGTGATGACCGGCGCTTGCGAACTCACGACTTGCCCTCTTCTGCGACGCGGATGCCGACTTCGGCGCACAGCGCCAGGAAGTTCGGGAACGAGGTGGCGACGTTGGCGCAATCATGGATGCGGATCGGCCCGCTGGCACGCAGCGAGGCGATGCTGAAGGCCATGGCGATGCGGTGGTCGCCATGCCCATGGACTTCGCCACTACCAATCTGGCCGCCGTCGATGATGATGCCGTCCGGGGTAGGCTCGCACTTCACGCCCAGGGCGATCAGGCCGTCAGCCATCACCTGGATGCGGTCGGACTCCTTGACCCGCAGCTCTTCGGCGCCACGCAGCACGGTACGCCCTTCGGCGCAGGCGGCGGCGACGAACAGCACCGGGAACTCGTCGATGGCCAGTGGCACCAGGTGCTCCGGGATGTCGATGCCCTTGAGCCTGGCACCGCGCACACGCAGGTCGGCCACCGGCTCGCCGCCGACTTCACGCTGGTTCTCCAGAGTGATGTCGCCGCCCATCAGTCGCAGGATGTCGATCACACCGGTACGGGTGGGGTTGATGCCGACGTGCTCGAGCACCAACTCCGAACCTTCGGCGATGGAGGCCGCCACCAGGAAGAAGGCCGAGGAGGAAATATCCGCTGGCACTTCGATGCGAGTCGCAGTCAGCTTGCCGCCGGACTTGAGCGAGGCCACCGGGCCGTTCGACTCCACCGCGTAGCCAAAGCCGCGCAGCATGCGCTCGGTGTGGTCACGGGTCGGTGCCGGCTCAGTGACGGTGGTGGCGCCTTCAGCGTACAGGCCGGCCAGCAGCAGGCAGGATTTGACCTGGGCACTGGCCATCGGCAGGGTGTAGGTCAGCGCCTTGAGCTTGTGGCCGCCACGAATGGTCAGCGGCGGGCGCCCTTCAGGGCCGGTCTCGACCACCGCACCCATCTCGCGCAGCGGGTTGGCCACACGGTTCATCGGGCGCTTGGACAGCGAAGCGTCGCCGGTCATGGTGGTGTCGAACGGCTGCGCCGCCAGCAGGCCGGACAGCAGCCGCATCGACGTGCCGGAGTTGCCGACGTACAGCGGGCCAGGTGGCGGCTTGAGGCCGTGCAGGCCCACGCCATGGATGGTCACGCGGCCATGGTGCGGGCCTTCGATGACCACACCCATGTCACGGAAGGCCTGCAGGGTCGCCAGGGCGTCCTCACCTTCGAGGAAGCCTTCCACCTCGGTCGTGCCTTCGGCCAGCGAGCCGAGCATGATCGAGCGGTGGGAAATCGATTTGTCGCCCGGTACGCGGATCCGTCCGGACACGCGGCCACCAGGTTGGGCCAGGAAA
The DNA here is from genome assembly GCF_029193575.1 of Pseudomonas entomophila. Taxonomy (GTDB): domain Bacteria; phylum Pseudomonadota; class Gammaproteobacteria; order Pseudomonadales; family Pseudomonadaceae; genus Aquipseudomonas; species Aquipseudomonas entomophila_G. The sequence goes on from NZ_JARGCS010000010.1 coordinate 25,228, forward strand.
ATCAGGTCGTTGGCGTTCATAGCGTCCACATAGGCCCGACGGGCCAGGATTTTACTGAAATGCTCGCGGGCCACCCGGGCGCGGGTGAATACACCCAGCAATTGGTGCCCGTCCCCTGCATCGACCGCGTCGCGCAGGGCGTCGAGGTCGCTGCGAAATGTATCCAGCGTGCGCAGGACGGCTTCACGGTTGGCGAGGAAGATGTCGTGCCACATGATCGGGTCGCTGCCGGCGATTCTCGTGAAATCGCGGAAGCCTCCCGCAGCGTACCGGAAGATATCCAGGTTTTCATTGCGCTTGGCCAGGGAGTCGACCAGGCCGAAGGCCAACAGGTGCGGCAGGTGACTGGTGGCCGCCAGGACTTCGTCGTGGCGCTCCACCGGCATGTGCTCGACGTCGGCCTCCAGCGCGCGCCACAAACGGTCGACCAAAGCCAGGGCAGCCGGGTCGGTCTCAGCCAGCGGCGTGAGGATGACCTTGTGACGACGGAACAGCGCGGCGTTCGAAGCCTCCACCCCGCTCTGCTCGGAACCGGCGATCGGGTGCCCCGGCACGAAGCGCGGCAGGCGCGCGGCGAAGGCCTCGCGGGCAGCACGCACGACGTTACCCTTGGCGCTGCCGACGTCAGTGATCACCGCATCGCCCAGGTCGAGCTGGGCCAGCCGCGCCAGGACTTTCTCCATGGCCAGGATCGGCACCGCCAACTGGATCACGTCGGCGCCGACACAGGCCACGGCGAGGTCGGCCTCGCAGCGGTCGACCACCCCCAGGATGACGGCCTGCTTGCGCGACTCGGCATCCAGGTCGACGCCGACCACTTCACGGCACAGGCCGCTTTCGCGCAGGCCCTTGGCGAACGAACCGCCGATCAGGCCCAGGCCGACCACGACCAGGCGGTCGATCAGCGGCGCGGATTTGTTTGTTACAGCATCAACCACGAGTGCGAACCCTGTTCAGAGCGGCAACCTGTGCCGAGTGAAAGCATGCCGGTGGAAGGAGGCAGCAGCGCTGCGAGCGCCCCTACCGGACGCGAAGCGCCCCCAACCACTGGCGACAACAATTTCAGAGTACCGCCTTCGGATACGACCCCAGCACCTTCAGTGCCACCGCCTCCTGGCTGATCTTCTCGAGCACCGCCTTGATCAGCGGGTCGCGGTGATGGCCGACGAAGTCGATGAAGAACACGTAGGTCCACTTGCCACTGCGCGACGGGCGAGTCTCGATGCGGGTCAGGTCGATGCCGTTGTCGTGGAACGGCACCAACAGTTCGTGCAGCGCCCCCGGCTTGTTGCTCATCGACACGATGATCGAGGTCTTGTCGTCACCGGTCGGCGGCACTTCCTGGTTGCCGATCATCAGGAAGCGCGTGGAGTTGTCCGGGCGGTCCTCGATCTTCTCGGCCAGGCGGGTCAACCCGTACAGGTTGGCCGCCATATCGCCGGCGATCGCCGCCGAGTTCCACTCGCCCTTGACCCGCTTGGCCGCCTCGGCGTTGCTGGAAACGGCAACACGCTCGACGTTCGGGTAGTGGGCGTCCAGCCACTTGCGGCACTGGGCCAGCGACTGGGCATGGGAGTAGATGCGGGTGATGCTGTCGGTCTTGGTGTTCTCGCCCACCAGCAGGTGGTGGTGGATGCGCAGTTCGACCTCGCCACAGATCACCATGTCGTGCTCGAGGAAGCTGTCCAGGGTGTGGCTGACCGCACCCTCGGTGGAGTTCTCCACCGGCACCACGCCGAAGTTCACGGCACCGGCCGCCACTTCGCGGAATACCTCGTCGATGGCCGCCATCGGCCGGCTGACCACAGCGTGACCGAAGTGCTTCATGGCCGCTGCCTGGGTGAAGGTACCCTCAGGGCCGAGGTAGGCCACTTTCAGCGGCTCTTCCAGGGCCAGGCAGGACGACATGATCTCGCGAAACAGGCGCGCCATCTCTTCGTTGTCCAGCGGGCCCTTGTTGCGCTCCATGACGCGCTTGAGCACCGCGGCCTCGCGCTCGGGACGGTAGAATACTGGCTTCTCGCCTTCGGCCAGGGAGGCGGTCTTGACCTTGGCCACTTCCTGGGCGCAGCGGGCGCGCTCGCTGATCAGCTCGAGGATTTTCTCGTCGAGGCTGTCGATGCGCACGCGCAGCGCCTTGAGCTCCTGTTCGGACATCAGCCGTGCTCCTTCTCGAATTCAGCCATGTAGGCCACCAGGGCGTCGACCGCTTCCAGACCCAGGGCGTTGTAGATCGAGGCGCGCATGCCGCCGACCGAGCGATGCCCCTTGAGGTTCAGCAGGCCGCGGGCATCGGCGCCGGCGAGGAAGGTTTTGTCCAGGCGCTCGTCGGCCAGACGGAACGGCACGTTCATCCACGAACGGGCGTTGATGCTGATCGGGTTGGTATAGAAGTCGCTGGCATCGATGAAGCCGTACAGGCGCTCCTTCTTCGCGCGGTTGCGCTGCTCCATGGCCTCGACGCCGCCCTGCTCCTTGAGCCACTCGAACACCAGGCCCGAGAGGTACCAGGAGTAGGTGGCCGGGGTGTTGTACATCGAGCCGTTGTCAGCGGAGATCTTGTAGTCGAGCATGGTCGGGCAGCTGCTGCGCGCGCGGCCGAGCAGGTCCTCACGGACGATAACCACCACCAGGCCGCTCGGGCCGATGTTCTTCTGCGCGCCAGCGTAGATCAGGCCGAATTGCGAGACGTCGATCGGGCGCGAGAGGATGTCGGAGGACATGTCGACGACCAGCGGCACGTCACCGGTCTGCGGCACCCAGTCGAACTGCAGGCCACCGATGGTCTCGTTGGACGCATAGTGCACGTATGCGGCGTTCTTGGTCAGATTCCAATCGTTCTGCCCAGGGATAGCCAAGTAGTCGTAGGGCTTGGCGCTGGCGGCAACGTTGATGCTGCCAAAGCGGCGGCCTTCCTCGATCGCCTTCTTCGACCAGATGCCGGTCTCGATATAGTCGGCAGTGGCGCCTTCAGGCAGCAGGTTCAATGGAATTTCGGCGAACTGCTGGCTGGCACCGCCCTGGAGGAACAGCACCTTGTAGTTGGAGGGAATGGACAGCAAGTCGCGCAGGTCTTGCTCGGCCTTTTCGGCGATCGCCACGTAGTCGTCGCTACGGTGGCTCATTTCCATCACGGACAAGCCCTTGCCACGCCAGTCCAGCATTTCGGCCTGGGCACGCTGCAGGACAGCGTCAGGAAGCGCAGCAGGGCCTGCGCAGAAGTTAAAGGCTCGTTTGCTCACATCCACTCTCGCTCTGCTCTATTCAGTCAGCGGGGCGACCAAATGGTCGCCCCGCCCGGGTTGTTGCGCTGTGTTATTCCTGAGGTGCCTCTTCGGTGGCACCGCTGTCGTCGTCGACCGCTTCGATTGCGCCGATCTCGACGCCCTCCTCGTCCGTCTCGATGAACTCATCGGCGTCCTCGGACGGCTCCTGGATACGCTCCAGGCCCACCAGCGTCTCGTCGCTGGCCAGCTTGATCAGTGTCACACCCTGGGTGTTGCGGCTCAGGCTGGAAACTTCGCCGACCCGCGTACGCACCAGCGTACCCTGGTCGGAAATCAGCATGATCTCCTCGCCTTCCTGCACCTGGATGGCGCCGATCAGCAGACCGTTGCGCCCCTTGGTACCCATGGCGATCACCCCCTGGCCGCCACGGCCGCGGCGCGGGAACTTGGAGAGCGGGGTGCGCTTGCCGAAGCCACGCTCGGAAGCGGTGAGGATTTGTGCGCCAGACTCAGGGATCAACATCGAAATGATCCGCTGGCCCTTGCCCAGCCTCATGCCGCGTACGCCACGCGCATTACGGCCCATTTCACGAACCACGCTCTCGGCGAAGCGGATCACCTTGCCGGCGTCGGAGAACATCATGACTTCCTTGGCGCCGTCGGTGATGGCTGCGGCGATCAGGGTGTCACCCTCCTTGAGCTTCAGAGCGATCAAACCGTTGGAGCGCGGACGGGCGAACTGCACCAGCGGGGTCTTCTTCACAGTGCCGGAGGCGGTGGCCATGAAGATGTAGGCGCCAGTAGGCTCGGCAACCCATTCCGGGGTATCACCGTCTTCCTCGTCGATTTCCTCGACCTCGACCACCTCACCCTCGAGCACGGTGTCGTCGGCCTCCTCGATGTCTTCGTCGACACCGGCGCTCTGCTGCAAAGCCTCGAGGTCGATCTGCAGCATCGCGGTGATGCGCTCGCCCTCTTCCAGCGGCAGCAGGTTGACCAACGGGCGACCACGGGCAGCGCGCGAGGCTTCGGGGATGTCGTAGGTCTTGAGCCAGTACACCTTGCCCTTGCTGGAGAACAGCAGCAGCGTGGCGTGGCTGTTGGCGACCAGCAGGTGTTCGATGTAGTCCTCATCCTTCACCCCAGTGGCCGACTTGCCTTTACCGCCACGACGCTGGGCCTGGTAGGCGGTCAGCGGCTGGGTCTTGGCATAGCCGCCGTGGGAGATGGTCACCACGCGCTCTTCTTCCGGGATCATGTCGCCGTAGTTGAGGTCGTGGCGCGCGTCGAGGATCTCGGTGCGGCGCACATCGCCGTATTCGGCGCGGATCGCCTCCAGCTCCTCGCGAATCACCTCCATCAGGCGCTGGGCGCTGCTGAGGATGCGGATCAGCTCGCCGATCTGTTCGAGGATCTCCTGGTATTCGGCCAGCAGCTTCTCGTGCTCCAGGCCCGTGAGGCGGTGCAGACGCAGGTCGAGGATCGCCTGAGCCTGTTCCGGTGACAGGAAATACTTGCCGTCGCGCAGGCCGTACTGTTCGGGGAGATCTTCCGGGCGGCAGGAGTCAGCGCCGGCGCGCTCGACCATGACCTGCACGGCACTGGACTCCCACGGCGTGCTGACCAGCGCTTCCTTGGCTTCGGAAGGCGTCGGCGAGGCCTTGATCAGGGCGATGACCGGGTCGATGTTGGACAGCGCGACCGCCTGGCCCTCGAGGATATGGCCACGCTCGCGCGCCTTGCGCAGCTCGAACACGGTGCGACGGGTCACCACTTCACGGCGGTGACGGACGAACGCTTCGAGCAGGTCCTTGAGGTTGAGCAGGCGCGGACGGCCATCGATCAGCGCGACGATGTTGATACCGAACACGCTCTGCAGCTGGGTCTGCGAGTAGAGGTTGTTGAGCACCACCTCTGGCACCTCGCCGCGACGCAGCTCGATGACGATGCGCATGCCGTCCTTGTCGGACTCGTCGCGCAGCTCGGTAATGCCTTCGATCTTCTTCTCTTTGACCAGCTCGGCGATCTTCTCGATCAACCGCGCTTTGTTTAGCTGGTAAGGCAGCTCGGTGACGACGATCTGCTGGCGACCACCGACCTTGTCGATGTCCTCGATTTCCGAGCGGGCGCGCATGTAGATGCGGCCACGGCCAGTGCGATAGGCCTCGATGATGCCCTGGCGGCCGTTGATCAGGCCGGCGGTGGGGAAGTCGGGCCCTGGGATGAACTGCATCAGTTCATCGATGGTGACCTCGGGGTTGTCGATCAGCGCCAGGCAGCCGTCGATCACCTCGCCCAGGTTGTGCGGCGGGATGTTGGTGGCCATGCCCACGGCGATGCCGCTGGAGCCGTTGACCAGCAAGTTGGGGATCTTGGTCGGCATGACCGCCGGGATCTGCTCGGTGCCATCATAGTTGGGCACCCAGTCGACGGTTTCCTTGTGCAAGTCGGCCAGCAGCTCGTGGGCCAGCTTGGTCATGCGCACTTCGGTGTATCGCATGGCCGCGGCGTTGTCGCCGTCCACCGAACCGAAGTTGCCCTGGCCGTCGACCAGCAGGTAGCGCAGCGAGAATGGCTGGGCCATGCGCACGATGGTGTCGTACACGGCGGTGTCGCCGTGGGGGTGGTACTTACCGATGACGTCACCGACCACACGGGCGGACTTCTTGTACGGTTTGTTCCAGTCGTTGCCCAGTTCACTCATCGCATACAGAACGCGACGATGCACGGGCTTCAAGCCGTCACGCGCATCGGGCAGCGCTCGCCCGACAATCACGCTCATCGCGTAGTCGAGGTAGGACTGTCTCAGTTCGTCTTCGATATTGACCGGGAGGATTTCTTTGGCCAGTTCGCCCATGAGAAGCCTGATTCCTTTTTCTGGTGAAACTTCGCCGTATCCATCGGTGGACGAACGAAGCTCGCCGCCGCAGCGCTCGGCCATGCGGCGACTTACGACAAATCAATGAGTTGAGCCATGGATCTGCGCAATGAAGGCCGCTGCAAAGCGCGACCTTGGAAACTGTCGGATGGTATCACAAAGGCTAGGAGCGTGGGAGATAGGGCAGGCTGCCGCTGGAGCGGAAATATGCGCGGATTTCACCGCCCCTACCGCCCTTGCCCCGCGATAGGGCCAGCTCATCCGACACGCCCCTTCAATGCAACCGCTTGCGACACATCAACTGGGCGATCTTCGCGGTATCCGGCCGCTCGACGATACCCTTCTCGGTCACAATCACATCGACCAAGTCCGCCGGAGTCACATCGAACACCGTATTGATCACCTCGACATCCGCCGCAACCCGCTTGCCCGCGACCTCCAGCAACTCCCCCGCCTCGCGCTCTTCCAGCGGAATGTCGTCCCCCGTTGCCAAGTTCAGGTCGATACTGGTGCTAGGTGCCACCACCATGAAGCGCACGCCATGGTGCATGGCCGCCACCGCAAGTTGGTAGGTGCCGATCTTGCTGGCCACGTCGCCATTGGCGGCGATGCAGTCGGCCCCCACCACCACCCAGGTGATGCCCTTGGTCTTCATCAGGTGGGCAAGCGCCGAATCCGCGCACAAGGTCACCGGAATACCCTCATGGGCCAACTCCCAGGCCGTCAGGCGCGAACCCTGCAACCAGGGCCGGGTTTCACCGGCATAGACACGCTCGACCATGCCCTCCAGGTACGCCGCGCGAATCACCCCCAGCGCGGTGCCGAAACCGCCGCTGGCCAGGGCGCCAGCATTGCCATAGGTGAGCAGGGTCTGCTCGCTGCCCTGGTGCTTGCGGATCAGCTCGATACCATGTTGAGCCATGGTCAGGTTGGCTTCCCGGTCGCTCTCGTGAATCGCCACCGCCTCGGCCTCCAACGCCACCAGCGGGTCCTCGCCGTCACGCAGCCGCTGCAGCCGCTCCCGCATGCGATTGAGCGCCCAGAACAGATTGGCGGCAGTCGGTCGCGACTCGGCCAGGGCAAGGAAGTCCTCCTCCAGCGCAGCCTCCCAGTCATCGCCTTCGGCCAGCCGCTGGCGCAGGGCCAGCAACAGGCCATAGGCCGCACTGATACCGATCGCCGCCGCACCGCGCACCGCCATCGCGCGGATCGCCTCGACCACCTCGCCAACCTCGGCGCAGGCCAGCCAACGCTCGCGGGCAGGCAGCAGACGCTGGTCGAGCAGGTGCAAGGTACCGTCACGCCACTGGATGCCGGTCACCTTCTCCGCCGCCAAAAGTCGCTCGCGCATCGCCTCTCCCCGTCGTTCGCTGTTCAAAAGCGGTCGATTATAGCGAGCCTGCGCCGCCGGCGCTCGGGTATACTGCGCGTTCCGCCTATAGAAGCAGGTAACCCGCATGCCCCCAGTCGCCCCGCCCCTCGACCTGCTGCTCGCTCCTAGCTGGCTGGTCCCTGTGGAGCCGGCCGGGGTGGTACTCGAGGGCCATGCCCTGGGCATCCGCGAGGGCTTGATCGCCTGGATCGGCCCCCGCGAGCGAGCACCGCAGGCCAATGAGGTACGCGAGCTGCCCGACTGCCTGCTGGCGCCCGGGCTGGTCAACGCCCACGGCCACGCCGCCATGACCCTGTTCCGCGGCCTGGCCGACGACCTGCCGCTGATGACCTGGTTGCAGGAACACATCTGGCCCGCCGAGGGTCGTTGGGTCGACGAAGCCTTCGTGCGCGACGGCACGGACCTGGCCATCGCCGAACAACTCAAAGGTGGCGTCACCTGCTTCGCCGACATGTATTTCTTCCCCCGCGAAGCCTGCGACCGCGTGCACCGCAGCGGCATTCGCGCCCAGGTGGCGGTGCCCTTGCTGGACTTTCCGATCCCCGGCGCACGCACGCCCGACGAGGCTCTGCACCTGGCCATCGAGCTGTTCGGCGACCTGCGCCACCACCCGCGCATCAGCGTCGCCCTGGGCCCACATGCGCCGTACACGGTGAATGACGAGAACCTGGAGAAGATCCGCGTCATCGCCGAGCAACTCGACGCACCGCTGCACATGCATATCCACGAGACCGCCGGCGAAATCGAGCAGGCCGTGGCCGAGCACGGCGAGCGCCCCTTGGCGCGGCTGGCGCGCCTTGGCCTGCTGGGCCCGCGCCTGCAGGCAGTGCACATGACGCAGATCAGCGACGACGACCTGGCCCTCTTGGTAGAAAGCAACACCAGCGTGGTGCACTGCCCGGAGTCCAACCTCAAACTGGCCAGCGGCTTCTGCCCGGTCGAACGCCTGTGGCAGGCCGGGGTCAACGTGGCCGTGGGCACCGATGGCGCCGCCAGCAACAACGACCTCGACCTGCTAGGCGAAACCCGCACCGCGGCGCTGCTGGCCAAAGCGGTCGCCGGCTCCGCCACGGCCCTGGACGCCCACCGCGCATTGCGCATGGCCACGCTCAACGGCGCAAGGGCCCTGGGCCTGGAGGCCATCACCGGTTCGCTGGAAGTGGGCAAGGCTGCGGACCTTGCCGCCTTCGATCTGTCGGGCCTGGCCCAGCAGCCGGTGCACGACCCCGTTTCACAGCTGATCTACGCCACCGGCCGCGACTGCGTACGCCACGTCTGGGTCGCCGGCCACCACCTGCTCGACGACCGGCGCCTGACGCGCATGGACGAGCAGGCCCTGATCGACACCGCCCGCGCCTGGGGCCGCCGCATCCGCGCAGGCAAAGAATGACTGGCCGGCAGCCGCCGCTGCCGCCCGTGACACCTTTCATCGAAGTTTCAGAGGATTGTTCAATGAGCAACGTCGACCACGCCGAAATCGCCAAGTTCGAGGCCCTGGCCCATCGCTGGTGGGACCGCGAAAGCGAATTCAAGCCGCTGCACGAGATCAACCCGCTGCGCGTCAACTGGATCGACGAGCGCGCCAGCCTGGCTGGCAAAAAGGTGCTGGACGTCGGTTGCGGTGGCGGCATCCTCAGCGAAGCCATGGCCCTGCGTGGCGCCACCGTGACCGGCATCGACATGGGCGAGGCGCCCCTGGCGGTGGCCCAGTTGCACCAGCTGGAATCGGGCGTGCAGGTCGAGTACCGGCAGATCACCGCCGAGGCCCTGGCCGAAGAGATGCCTGGCCAGTTCGACGTGGTCACCTGCCTGGAGATGCTCGAGCACGTGCCGGACCCTTCCTCGGTGATCCGCGCCTGCCACCGCCTGGTCAAGCCCGGCGGCCAGGTGTTCTTCTCGACCATCAACCGCAACCCCAAGGCCTACCTGCTGGCGATCATCGGTGCCGAGTACGTCCTGAAGATGCTGCCGCGCGGCACCCACGACTTCAAGAAGTTCATCCGTCCCTCGGAGCTGGGCGCCTGGAGCCGCGTCGCGGGCCTGGAGGTCAAGGACATCATCGGCCTGACCTACAACCCACTGACCAAGCACTACAAGCTGGCCAGCGACGTCGACGTCAACTACATGATCCAGACCCTGCGCGAGGAATGAGCATGCGTTTGCGAGCAGTACTCTTCGACATGGACGGCACCTTGCTCGACACGGCGCCGGACTTCATCGCCATCTGCCAGGCGATGCTCGCCGAGCGCGGCCTCCCGGCCATCGACGACAAGCGCATCCGCGACGTGATCTCGGGCGGCGCGCGGGCCATGGTCGCGGCGACCTTCGCCATGGCTCCCGAGGCCGAAGGCTTCGAAGCCCTGCGCCTGGAGTTCCTCGACCGCTACCAGCGCGACTGCGCGGTGCACAGCCGCCTGTTCGACGGCATGGCCGAGCTGCTGGCCGACATCGAGAAAGGCAACCTGCTGTGGGGCGTGGTGACCAACAAGCCCGTGCGCTTCGCCGAGCCGATCATGCAGCGCCTGGGTCTGGCCGAACGCTCGGCACTGTTGATCTGCCCCGACCATGTGAAGAACAGCAAGCCTGACCCAGAGCCACTGATCCTGGCGTGCAAGACCCTCGACCTGGACCCGGCCAGCGTCCTGTTCGTTGGCGACGACCTGCGCGACATCGAGTCGGGCCGCGACGCGGGCACCCGCACGGCGGCAGTGCGCTACGGCTATATTCATCCAGAGGACAACCCCAACAATTGGGGCGCGGACGTGGTGGTGGACCACCCCCTGGAATTGCGCAAGGTGATCGACAGCGCCCTGTGCGGCTGCTGACCCCACGGCGCCAACAGGGTTCGCGTCGCTTCTTCGAGATAGGGAATTTTCAATGTTCGACTACACCGCCCGCCCCGACCTGCTCAAGGGCCGGGTCATCCTCGTCACCGGCGCAGGCCGCGGCATCGGTGCCGCCGCCGCCAAGGCCTACGCCGCGCTCGGCGCCACCGTGCTGCTGCTGGGCAAGACCGAGGCCAACCTCAACGAGGTCTACGACCAGATCGAAGCCGCCGGCCACCCGCAACCGGTAGTCATCCCGTTCAACCTGGAAACCGCCCTGCCGCACCAGTACGACGAACTGGCGGTGATGATCGAGGAGCAGTTCGGTCGCCTCGACGGGTTGCTCAACAACGCCTCGATCATTGGCCCACGCACACCGCTGGAGCAGTTGTCGGGCGACAACTTCATGCGCGTGATGCACATCAACGTCAACGCCATGTTCATGCTCACCAGCACCCTGCTGCCGCTGCTGAAACTGTCGGAGGACGCCTCGGTGGTGTTCACCTCTTCCAGCGTCGGGCGCAAGGGTCGCGCCTATTGGGGCGCCTACGGGGTGTCGAAGTTCGCCACCGAGGGGCTGATGCAAACCCTGGCCGACGAGTTGGAAGGGGTCGCGCCTGTGCGCGCCAACAGCATCAACCCAGGCGCCACGCGCACGGCGATGCGTGCCCAGGCCTACCCCAGCGAGAACCCACAGAACAATCCGCTGCCCGAAGAGATCATGCCCGTGTACCTGTACCTGATGGGGCCGGACAGCGCCGGGGTGAATGGGCAGGCGTTCAACGCGCAGTAGAGATGTAGAGTTGGGTTGGCTGTGCCGGCCCTATCGCGGGGCAAGCCCGCTCCTTCAGGTTCACCGCTGGCCTTAAGGACTGCGGGGTACCTGTGGGGCTAGTCCCGCGATAGGGCCGCCAGCCCCACAACCTTCAACCCGCCGCCAGCGCCGGCCGTGCACGCCCCTGGTTGCGTTGCTCCATCTGCATGCAGCGCTCCAGGAACAGGAACATGCAGTCGTAGCTTTTGCATACCGCCTTGCGCAGCTCATGGCGTAACAACTGGGTCGGCTTCTCGCCTACCAAGGTACAGATGATCTCCAGCGCCTCCCAAGGGTGCGCATCGTCGTACTGGGCGTGCATCTTCAACCACTTCATCGCCCGCTTGCGGTCTTCCTCGGGGAACCCCTGGGCGTAGGTGTCGTTGGCACAGACCACGGCCGACCACTCCCCGGTTGCGCCCTCGATGGCGTAGTTGGTGGCCGCCATGGCAATCGCCAGGGACTCGGTGGCACATACGCGCCAGCACCAGTCGTTCAAGCCATTGAGCTCCGGCGGCACATCCTGGGCTTGCAGCTCGTGCGGGTGGATGCCGTGGGCTTGGGCCCAGTGCACCCAGTAGTCGGCATGGTTGAGTTCAACGCGAATGTTGCGCATCAGCCAGCGGCGCGCCATGTCCTCGCCGGGGTGGCGGGCGTAGCGGGTCTTGGTGAGGTTCTGGGCCATGTACAGGGAGAACTGCTCGACCACCGGCCAACCGCCAATCAGGTACTGGCGAATGGTACTGGGCTTGAGCTGGCCATCGCGCAATCGCTGGTAGAACTCATGCTCGACCACCCTGCGCTTGCTTTCACGGCAATCCTCGATCAGTTGCCGGGCCCAATCGGGATAGCTGGCGGGGTCCATCAATGGCCCGATCCTTATGAATGCATCAATCACTGTCAGCTCCTTGATTCCCTGTGATTTGCCGACGTTATGTCAGCGAAAGGTCCCCGGCGCCCTGTGCAACAGGGGCCTAGCGGCAATCCGTTGGCGCTGCAGGCTGTCGCAGGTGAACACCTGCGGCCGCTCGATCAGGTAGCCCTGGGCGTAATCCACGCCGATCTCCTGCAAGGCCTGCTCGATCAATGGCGTCTCGACAAACTCGGCAATGGTCCTTTTGCCCATCACGTGGCCGATGTGGTTGATCACCTCGACCATGGCCCGATTGATCGGATCGTCCAGCATATCTTTGACGAAACTTCCGTCGATCTTCAGGAAGTCTACAGGCAAATGCTTCAAATACGCGAACGACGACATTCCGGCGCAGAAGTCGTCGAGGGAGAACTTGCACCCCAGGCCTTTCAATTCATTGATGAAGCGAATTGCGCTTCCCAAATTGGCGATAGCACTGGTCTCGGTTATTTCGAAACAAATCATCCGCGGTGGAATGCGGTACTCGCCAAACAAACGCTGCAGGTACTCCAGGAATTTGTCGTCGCCAATGCTGGTGCCCGACAGGTTGATCGCACACATGGCCAACGGGCCCTCGCGCGCCTCGTCCAGGCACTGGCGGATCACCTGGAACACGTTGCGCACCACCCAGCGGTCCAACGCGGTCATCAGGCCATAGCGCTCGGCGGCAGGGATGAAGCTGTCGGGCAGGATGGTGCGGCCCGTCTCGTCGTGCAGACGCAGAAGAATCTCCAGATGCCCGGGGCCGGCCTCGGGCTTGAGCGCCGCGATTTCCTGGGCGTACAGGCAGAAGCGGTTTTCTTCCAGGGCCACGTGCAGGCGCTGAATCCAGGCCATCTCACCGAAGCGCATGGACAACTCGCTGTCGTCGGCGTGGTACACCTGAACCCGGTTACGGCCCTTCTCCTTGGCCATGTAGCACGCCATGTCCGCAGCCCGCAGTGACGCTTCCAAGGTGCCCGGCGACTGGGTGATGTGCACCAGGCCAATGCTCACGGTGGTGACGAACGGCCGCCCTTTCCAGACGAAGTGCAGGCTCTGCACGGTTTGGCGCAGGTGCTCGGCAATGCGCTCGGCCTGGTCCGAGGGGCAGTTCTCCAGCAGCACACCGAACTCGTCGCCGCCCAGGCGGGCCAGGGTGTCACCCTCGCGCAGGCCCGATTGCAGCACCGCGCAGATATGCCGTAGCAACTCGTCGCCCGCCGCGTGGCCACAGGTATCGTTGACCAGCTTGAATTGGTCGAGGTCGAGGAACATCAGCGAATGCCGCCCGCCCTGGCGCGCCAGGGCATTGAGCGCCTGCTCCAGGCGGAACTCGAACTCGCGACGGTTGGCCAGGCCGGTCAGCGCGTCATGAGTCGCCTGCCATGAAAGGTTGGCGATGTACTGGCGCTCCTGGGTCATGTCGTGCAGGGCCAGGACGATACCGCTGACCTGCCCGTCGGTGAGGATCGCCGAACCCACCAGGTTCACCGACACCGTGCTGCCATCCAGGCGCTGAATCAACCGGGAGTGCTCGGCGCCGCCCTTGAGGCTGCCACTGAGCACCTGTTCGACCAGGGTGAGACTGTCCTTCTCGGCGTTCTCGTCGAGCAGGCTGAACAGCGACGCCAGCGGCAGACCCTGGGCCTGGGTGCCTTGCCAATGGGTCAGTTGCTCGGCGGCCGGGTTCATGTAGACGATGCAACCCTCGACATCGGTGGTGATCACCGCATCGCCGATCGACTCCAGGGTGATCTGCGCCCGCTCACGCTCCTCCTGCAGGGCGCTGGCGAATGCCTGGCGTTGCGACAGCAGCCTGCCGGAACGGCGCCAGGCCATGGCGATGAGGAACAGCGCGGTGACCAGGTTGGTGATCATCAGCACCCGCAGCAGCACCCGCGAGCCTTCGCCCAAGGCGTCGCTGAAAGCCTTGGCCGCCGGGGTCACGCCGTCGTTGATGGCGACAATGCGGGCGCGCCACTCGCTCACCTGGCGCGGGCCTGCGGTGCCACGGGAAAAGCCGTCGCGCATCTGCACGGCCAGCACATCCAACTGGCGCAGGTAGTCATCACCGATGTCCCAATAGTCGATGGCCTTCTGCATGTAGCTGATCTGGCGGAAGTTGCGGTAGAACCAGATGATCCGGTTGACGTCGTCGGGGTGGTTGCCGCCTTGCAGAATGCCGCGGCGCGCCATTTCCAGGTCGGGCACCGGCTGATCGAGGGCCACGCGCAGGTCATGGTCGCCCTTGGGCACATCGATGGCCTGACGGTAGCGCTGGAAGGTGCCCTCGTCGCGGTCGTCGGCGTACAGGTTGAGGTAATAGATGGCGTCTTTCTGCGCCTTCGACCACAGGCTCTCGCCCGCCACGTAGGCGCGCATTGCCGAGAGCGAATACAGACTGATGCTGCCCAGCAGCACCTGGAAGACCACAGCGGCGACAAAGGGCCAGATGATACCCAGCAGCCTTGGCGCTTCGAGAGCCCGATTTCCCTTCATGTAGTCCCTGTCATAGAGCGGCTTTGTCACGAATCGACCCAGACAAGCACAGCGTAGGCCATTTGCCATGACTGCGTGGGCTTTTTCACGACGCCTACAAGGAGATCTAGGACTGTTGCAGGTGCCCGTAGAGTTTGGCGTACAGGCCGCCTTCGGCGATCAGTTGCTGATGGCCGCCATCCTCGGCCACATGCCCGCCATCGAACACCAGCACACGATCGGCCTGTTTCACCGCCGACAGGCGGTGGGCGATGATCAATGTGGTACGGCCATCGAGGAAGCGCGCCAGGGCCTGGTGCAGGTTGTACTCAGTGGCAGCGTCCAGCGCCGAGGTGGCTTCGTCGAGAATCACCACCTTGGGCTCGGCCAGCACCATGCGGGCAATTGCCAGGCGTTGACGCTGGCCGCCGGAAAGGCGCACCCCGGAACGACCGACCACGCTGTCCAGGCCTTGCGGCAGCGCGGCGATGGTGGCGTCCAACTGGGCGATGGCCAAGGCTTGCCAGCACGCCTCGTCGCTGCAGTCGCGCCCCATGGCCAGGTTGGCGCGCACCGTGTCGTTGAACAACGACGGGTGTTGCAACACCACCGCGACATTCTCGCGCAGGGTCTCCAGGCCAATCTCCTGCAAGGTCGCGCCACCGAAGCGGATGCTGCCGGCCTGGGCGCTGTACAGACCCAGCAGCAATTGCACCAGAGTGCTCTTGCCGCCGCCGCTGGCGCCGACGATCGCCACCTTCTCGCCCGGGGCAATGGACAGGTCCAGGTGATCCAGCACCGGTTCGTCGACATAGGCGAAGCGCAGGTCGCGGACTTCGATGCCGACCGTCTCGCGCCCGGCGAACGGGTCGCTGGCCGCCGGGTACTGCGGCTCGTCATCGCGCGCCAGCAGCTCGTTGAGCCGACTCAGCGCGCCGCCGGCGGCGTAGTAGGCGTATTGCAGGTTGAGCAACTGCTCCACCGGCCCGATCATGAACCACAGGTAGCTGAACACCGCCAGCATCTGGCCGATCGACAGATCGGAAAACAGCACGGTGAGCATCGCCGCCGCGCGGAAAATGTCGATACCAAACTGGAACAGCAAGCCGCTGGCTCGACCACTGGCGTCGCTTTTCCACTGCGAGGCCACGGCGTAGTCGCGCACCTCGCGGGCCCGCAGGCCGAGGCGGCCAAGGAAATAACCCTGGCGGTTGCCGGCACGAATCTCCTGGATGGCGTCGAGGGTTTCCGTCAGCGCCTGGGTGAAACGCCCGGTGCTGTCGTTCTCCAGCTTCTTCAAGTGCTTGACGCGCTTGCCCAACTGCACGGTGAAGTAGATCACCAGCGGGTTGAACAGCAGGATCAGCAGCGCCAGTTGCCAATGCATCCAGATGAGGATGGCCGCGGTGCCGGTGAGGGTCAGCACCGCGACCAGGAAACGGCTCAGGGTTTCGCCGACGAACTTGTCGAGGGTGTCCAGGTCGGTGACAAGGTGCGTGGTCACCGTGCCACTGCCCAGGCTTTCGTACTCCTTGAGCGAGATGCGCTTGAGGCGCTCGATCAGGCGGATGCGCAGACGGTAGACGATGTCTTTGGCCAGGCCGGCGAACAGCTTGGCCTGGACCACGCCGAAAGCCAGCGAGGCCAAGCGCAGGGCAAGGGTCGCTACCAACATCAAGCCGATGTAGCCAGCGGCCACCTGCCAGTCGCTCGGCAGCAGTTGGTTCATCCACTTGAGCGCGGCATCGCCGTGGCCGAGCAGCACTTCGTCCACCAGCAGCGGCAACAGCAATGGAATCGGCACGCTGCACAGGGCCGCGAGCACGGCCACCAGGTTGGCGGTCCACAGGGCTTTCTTGTGATGCAAGGCCAGGCGGCGGATTTCCGCCCAACTCAGGCGATCGGGCGCAGCGGGGGGATTCCCTGGCACCGGGTCGGGCGACCCGGGCAGGTCAAGCACAGGCAGCCTGCTGCAGCCAGCGGCCGAGCAAGGGTTGCAGGCGCTCCAGCGGTTGGTAACCGTTGGTCAGCAGCGCCAACTGGCCGTTGCGCTCGGCCAGCAGAGTCGGAAAGCCGGCGATGCCCAGGTCCTGCACCCAGCTGAAATCCGCGGCGGTGGCGGCGCGGGTATCAGGGTGGGTGAAGGCCTCGGAGAAACGCCCGCGCTCGAGGCCGGCCTGCTCGGCCAGGTCGAGCAACTGCGGAGCGCGAGTGACATCCACGCCCTGCTCGTAGAACCCACGCTGAATCAACGCCAGCAGGCGCCAGGCGCCCTCCTCGTCCAATTCGCGCGCGGTCACCAGGGCCCGACAGGCCGGCTCGGTGTCGTAGACGAAGCCGTCGGGCATCGCCCCTTCGAAACGGAACGGTTGGCCGGTGGCCGACTCGACCGCCTGCCAGTGCTCGAGGATGTAGCGACGGGTCGAGCCGTCCAGCGCCGAACTGGCGCTGCGCAGGCCGCCCGGCACCAGGCGGGTGTGCACGCCGGCCTCACGCGCCTGGGCGATGAGCGCCTCGGCCACTGGTGCGAAGCCCCAGCACCAGGAGCACATCGGGTCCATCACATAGAGCAGGCGTGCAGTCATGCATCAGGCCTCGGCTTTGTAGTTGTAACCGATCGGGTGTGGCAGGTTGCGGGCCTTTGCCAGCTCGATCTGCTTCTGCCGGTCGATGGCGCTGCGCCGGGTCTTCTCGCTCAGGGTGTCCCAGCAGTGCGGGCAGCTCACGCCTGGCGAATAGTGCTCGGACGCGCGGTCAGCGGCGTCGATCGGGTGGCGGCAAGCGTGGCACTGGTCGTACTCGCCCTCGGACAGGTCGTGGCGCACCGTGACCCGGTTGTCGAAGACGAAGCAGTCGCCGTCCCAGAGGCTTTGTTCCTGAGGCACTTCCTCGAAGTATTTCAGGATGCCGCCCTTAAGATGATAGACCTCCTCGAAGCCCTCACCGAGCATGTAGCTGGAGGCTTTTTCGCAACGGATGCCACCGGTGCAGAACATCGCCACTTTCTTGTGCTTGCTGGGGTCGAAGTTGGCCTTGATGTACTCCGGGAACTCGCGGAAGGTCTCGGTCTTCGGGTCGATGGCGCCCTTGAACGTGCCGATGGCCACTTCGTAGTCGTTGCGGGTGTCGATCAGCAGCACTTCGGGGTCGCTGATCAGGGCGTTCCAGTCCTTGGGCTCGACGTAGGTGCCGACCTGCTGGTTAGGGTCCACGCCCGGCACGCCGAGGGTGACGATCTCTTTTTTGAGCTTGACCTTGGTGCGGTAGAACGGCTGCTCGTCGCAGTACGACTCTTTGTGGTCGACGTCGACCAGGCGCGGATCGCTGCGCAGCCAGGCCAGCAGGCCATCGATGCCTTCGCGGCTACCGGACACGGTGCCGTTGATGCCCTCATGGGCCAGCAGCAGGGTGCCTTTGACGCCGTTGTCGAGCAGGGCCTTGAGCAGCGGCTCGCGCAACTCGACGAAATCTTCCAGGGTGACGAACTTGTACAACGCCGCCACGACGATGGCTTGGGTCATGGGTATTTCTCCAGGTGGTTGCCCTCGCAAAGGGCGGACCGGAATGTACGGGTGCAAGAAAGCGAAAACCGCAATCGCGGGGCAGGCGCTCCTTGTGGGAGCGGGCCTGCCCCGCGATTGCGGTCGCGGATTCTACCAGAATGCCGGAAAGGATTCAGTGCCCGCCGCCGGCGCACACCGGCGAGGCCGGCGCGGCGCCGACCTGGGCCCATTCCTCGGGGGTGTAGGTGTGAATCGCCAGGGCGTGGATCTGCCCCATCAGCTCACCCATGGTCGCGTAGACCTTCTGGTGGCGCTTGACGCTGTTCAGGCCGGCGAACTGCTCGCTGACGATCACCGCCTTGTAGTGGGTTTCCTGGCCACGGCTGTGCATGTGGCTTTCGTTCAGCACCTGAAGGTGCTGGCCCACCAAGGGCGCCAGCTGCTGCTCGATGCGTTGCTGCATGTTCATCGGGTCGGGCTCACTTCTTCGCCGGGGCGGCCTTGCCGGCGTTCGGGTCGAGTTCCTTGGTCATGTCGTCGAGCAGCTTGTTGACCACCGGCACTGCTGGCTCCAGGTTCTGCTGGGTCAGTTGGGCCGACTGCTGGGTGACGCGCGGCATTTCACGCAGGACTTTCTTGCCCAGCGGGGTCTCGTAGAACTTGACCAGGTCGGTCAGTTCGGCCTCGGTGAAGGTCTTGGTGTACAGGTCGACCATCTGCGGCTTGAGCTTCTTCCAACCAATGGCGTTGTCCAGCGCAGCATTGGCCTTGGCGGTGTAGCTGTCGAGCACGGTCTTCTTGGCGGCTGGCGCCTGGGTCTGCTCGAAGCGCTGGGCAAACATCTGCTGGACCTGCATGTACACCGGGGTGCCCAGCTTGTCGGCATTGACCAGGGTCAGGAATTTCTCGGCGGCGGCGTTGTGGCTGGCAGTGGCAGCGAGCACCTGACCGCTGGAGCAGACCAGGGCGACGGCGACGCAGAGGGCACGGAGACGGGTCATTGCATTTCCTTCAAGAGAGATGGAGGCGAGTACCTCAGAGTAGAGCATTCTGCGCTGCCTGGGGCGCGCCGCTCAAGTGGCAAGACGAGCGTGGAACCGCTCTTTCGATTCAGGGCCTAAACTGCGATTTCG
Source organism: Pseudomonas entomophila (assembly GCF_029193575.1). GTDB lineage: Bacteria > Pseudomonadota > Gammaproteobacteria > Pseudomonadales > Pseudomonadaceae > Aquipseudomonas > Aquipseudomonas entomophila_G. The sequence goes on from NZ_JARGCS010000010.1 coordinate 44,374, forward strand.
GACTGACAAAGGAGTGAACGCAGCATGAGCCGTATCGAGACAGACAGCCTGGGCCCGGTCGAAGTTCCAGAGGACGCGTACTGGGGCGCGCAGACCCAGCGTTCGCTGATCAACTTCGCCATTGGCAAGGAGCGCATGCCCCTGGCTGTGCTGCACGCCCTGGCGCTGGTCAAGAAAGCCGCTGCGCGGGTCAACGACCGCAACGGCGACCTGCCGGCCGACATCGCCCGGCTGATCGAGCAGGCCGCCGACGAAGTGCTCGACGGCGGGCACGACGACCAGTTCCCACTGGTGGTCTGGCAGACCGGCAGCGGCACCCAGAGCAACATGAACGTCAACGAGGTGATCGCCGGGCGCGCCAACGAGCTGGCCGGCAAGGGCCGGGGCGGCAAGGTGCCGGTGCACCCCAACGACCACGTCAACCGCTCGCAGAGTTCCAACGACTGCTTCCCCACCGCGATGCACATCGCCGCTGCCCAGGCGGTTCATGACCAGTTGCTGCCAGCGATCGCCGAGCTGTCGGCGGGCCTGGCCGAGCTGTCGGCGCGCCACACGCACCTGGTCAAGACCGGCCGCACGCACATGATGGACGCCACGCCGATCACCTTCGGCCAGGAGGTCTCGGCCTTCGTCGCCCAGCTCGACTACGCCCAGCGCGCCATCCGCGCGACCCTGCCGGCGGTGTGCGAGCTGGCCCAGGGCGGCACCGCCGTCGGTACGGGGCTCAACGCCCCGCATGGCTTTGCCGAAGCCATCGCCGCCGAACTGGCGGCGCTGTCCGGGCTGCCGTTCGTCACCGCGCCGAACAAGTTCGCCGCCCTCGCCGGCCACGAGCCGCTGACCAGCCTGGCTGGCGCGTTGAAGACCCTGGCCGTGGCCTTGATGAAGATCGCCAACGACCTGCGCCTGCTCGGCTCCGGCCCGCGCGCGGGGCTGGCGGAAGTGCGCCTGCCAGCCAATGAGCCAGGCAGCTCGATCATGCCCGGCAAGGTCAACCCGACCCAGTGCGAGGCGCTGTCGATGCTGGCCTGCCAGGTGCTGGGCAACGACGCGGCGATCGGCTTTGCCGCCAGCCAGGGGCACCTGCAATTGAATGTGTTCAAGCCGGTGATCATCCACAACCTGTTGCAGTCGATCGCGTTGCTGGCCGATGGCTGTCGCAACTTCCAGCAGCATTGCGTGGCGGGGATCGAGCCGGATGCCGAGCAGATGGCGGCGCATCTGGAGCGTGGATTGATGCTGGTGACGGCGCTGAACCCGCACATCGGCTACGACAAGGCGGCGGAAATCGCCAAGAAAGCCTATGGCGAGGGCAAGACCCTGCGCGAGGCGGCGCTGGAACTGAAGTACCTGACCAACGAGCAGTTCGACCAGTGGGTGCGGCCAGAGAACATGCTGGCGCCGGGCGCCAAGGGCTGATCGGGCCTCGGTGGCGGCGCTACAGCGCCCGCGCCATGCGCGCCCGCCACCCCGCCACCAGCGAAGGCCCCAACGCCACCAACGCCGACCCCAGCACCACGGTCACCGCCCCGGCATAGCCCAGCGCGTTGATCTGTTCGGCGTGCACGTACTCAGGCCATGCCCACGCCGACACCGCCACGGCGATGAACGTCACCAGCGGTGTCAGCGCCAGGGTCGCGCTGACCCGTGATGCCTCCCAGTGCGCCAGCGCTTCGGCGAACGCGCCATAGGCCACCAGGGTATTGAGACAACACGCCAGCAGCAGCCAGCCCTGCACCGGGCTCAACTGCAACGCCTCCAGCGGATGCACCCAGGGCGTCAACAACGCCGCGCAGCACAGGTAGATCACCATCATCACCTGCTGCGAATGCCACACCGTCAGCAGTTGCTTCTGGCTCAGGGCATAGAACACCCAGATGCTGGTGGCCAGGATGATGGTCAGCACGCCGGTGGTGTAGGTGCCCAGCGAGGTCAGCAACTCTTCAAGGCGCTGGTTGAAGAACAGCCCGAAACCGGCCAGCAGCACCAACAGGCCCAGCCCCTGCCCCAGGCTGAAGCGCTCCTTGAACACGAACACACTGGCCACCAGCAGCAGCACCGGGCCGAGTTGCACCACCAGTTGCGCGGTGCCGGGGCTGAGCAGTTTCAGGCCGACCAAGTACAACACATAGTTGCCCAACAGCCCGGCCACGGCCACCGCCACCAGGCCGTAGCCCTTGCGCCCGAGCCCATCGAAGCGGGGCAGGCGCCGGTTGGCCGCGAGCCAGGCGAACAACAGGCCGCCGGACACCAGCAGGCGGTACCAGGTGACGGTCACCGGGTCCATGACCTGCAGCACCTGCTTGAGCTTGATCGGCAGGATGCCCCAGAGCAGCGCGGTCAGCAGCGCCAGGAACAGGCCATAGACCCAGCGACCGGAAGAAATGTGCATAGCGTCCTCGATTCGAGCCCGTGGTGGGGGGTAGAGGGATTCTAAGGGCCCGGGAGGCGCGGCTGGGGGATGGATGCGGGAAAAGATTTCATCAGGTCATTCTTGTGCGGCATGGGTAAGGAGGCGGGTTGCCTGTGCCGGGCCCATCGCGGGGCAAGCCCCCACACAGGTACAGCGCTGTTCTCAGAAACGGCGCTGCACCTGTACATGGGGCTACTTCTTGTCCTTGGCGAACGCCGCCTCCAGCGCCTCGTTGATCGTGCGCAGCACTTTCACCCGCGCCCAGCGCTTGTCATTGGCCTCCACCAGCGTCCACGGCGCGATCTCGGTGCTGGTGCGGTCGACCATGTCGCCCACTGCCTCGGCGTAGGCGTCCCACTTGTCGCGGTTGCGCCAGTCTTCCTCGGTGATCTTGTAGCGTTTGAAGGGGATCTGCTCCCGCTCCTCGAAGCGCTCGAGCTGCGTCTGCTGGTCGATCGACAACCAGAACTTGACCACCACCACCCCGGCGTTGCTGATCTGCTCCTCGAAGTCGTTGATCTCGCCATAGGCGCGCATCCAGTCGGCCGGGCTGCAGAACCCCTCGACGCGCTCCACCAGCACCCGACCGTACCAGGAGCGGTCGAAGATGGTGAATTTGCCGCGCGCCGGGATATGCCGCCAGAAACGCCACAGGTAGGGCTGCGCACGCTCCTCTTCAGTGGGCGCGGCGATCGGCACGATGCGGTACTGGCGCGGGTCCAGGGCCGCGGCGACGCGGCGGATCGCCCCGCCCTTGCCCGCCGCGTCGTTGCCCTCGAACACCGCCACCAGCGCATGCTGGCGCATGTGCTTGTGGCGCAGCAGGCCGGCCAGGCGCGCCTGCTCGCTGACCAATTGCTTCTGGTAGTCGTGTTTGTCCAGGCGCCGGGTCATGTCCAGCGCCCCCAGCAGGCTCTTCTGGTCGATGCTGCGCCCGAGCGGCGCGACGTTGCCCTTGTGCTTGTCCTTCGGGTCGACGGCCAGCGCGGCCTGCAGGCTTTCCAGGAGGATGCGGCCCACCGCCAGGCTGCGGTAGTGCGGGTCGACGCCCTCGATCACATGCCACGGCGCATAGTCGCGGCTGGTCCGGCGCAGCACCCGCTCGCCGAAGCGCACGAAGCGGTCGTAGGTTTGCGACTGCTGCCAGTCCAGCGGGCTGATGCGCCAGCTGTGCTGGGGGTCGTCCTTGAGTGCCTTGAGCCGTGCCTTCATCTGTTTCTTGGACAGGTGGAACCAGAATTTGATGACCAGCGCGCCTTCGTCGCAGAGCATCTGCTCGAGACGCTCGGCGCCCGCGATGGCCTGGTCGAGCACGGCGTCCTTGAACTGGCCATGCACCCGGCCCTGGATCATCTGGCTGTACCAATTGCCGAAGAACACCCCCATGCGCCCTTTTGGCGGCAGTGCCCGCCAGTAGCGCCAGGCCGGTGGCCGGGCCAGTTCCTCGTCGGTCTGCTGGTCGAAGGTGCGCACTTCGATCAGGCGCGGGTCCATCCATTCGTTGAGCAGCTTGACCGTCTCGCCCTTGCCTGCGCCCTCGACCCCGTTGATCAGCACGATCACCGGGAAGCGCGACTGCTGCTTGAGTTCATACTGGGCCTCGAGCAGTGCCTCGCGCAGGGCGGGCACTTCGGCTTCATAGGTGTCCTTGTCGATGCTGTGACCGATTTCCGCAGATTCGAACATAGGGGTTCCTTCGTTTGGTCAGATCCAAGCCGCAAGCTGCAAGAATAGGCAGGCCATGCCACTATTCGCTCTTTCTTATAGCGCGAAGCTCGCCACTTGTAACTTTATGCCAGACATTCCCCACGCCCAGATCGACTGGGACGACCAGGGCCGCCCCCACTCGCGCCAATACGACGACGTCTACTTCTCGAAAAACGAGGGCGTGGAAGAAACGCTGCACGTGTTCATCGAGCAGAATCACCTCGACCAGCGCTTCAGCGAACTGGCCCCGCACACTTGCCTGGTGATCGGCGAAACCGGCTTCGGCACCGGCATGAATTTCTTCTGCGCCTGGCAACGCTTCGCCGAACGCGCCCACCCCGACGCCCGCCTGCACTTCGTCAGCGTCGAGAAATACCCCCTCAGCCACCCAGACCTGACCCGCGCCACCGCGCTCTGGCCAGACTTCGCGCCTTACACCCGCCAGTTGCTGGCGCAGTACGTGGCGGTGCACCCGGGCTTCCAGCAGTTCAGCTTCGAAGACGGTCGGGTGACCCTGACCCTGTTGATCGGCGACGTGCTGGAGCAACTGCCACACCTCGACGCCCCCATCGATGCCTGGTTCCTCGACGGCTTCGCCCCGGCGAAGAACCCCGACATGTGGACGCCGGAACTGTTCACCCAGCTGGCACGGCTGTCGCGCCCCGGCACCACGCTGGCCACCTTCACCACCACCGGTTGGGTGCGCCGCGCGCTGGTCGCCGCAGGCTTCGTCATGAAAAAAGTGCCGGGTATCGGCAAGAAGTGGGAGGTCATGGGCGGCGCGTTCAGCGGCTGGCCCGCCGACCAGCCGGCCCCGCCCCGCCCGGCCCCCTGGTACGCCCGCCCTCGCCCGCTCGACGGCCCTCGCGAGGCCCTGGTGATCGGCGCCGGGCTCGCTGGCAGCGCCACTGCCGCCAGCCTCGCCGCGCGGGGGTGGCAGGTCAGCGTGCTGGAGCGCCATGATGCCCCGGCCCGGGAGGCCTCGGGCAACCCGCAGGGGGTGCTGTACCTCAAGCTGTCGGCCCATGGCACCGCGCTGTCGCAGATGATCCTCGCCGGTTTCGGCTACACCCGCCGCTGGCTCGAACGCCTGCAACGCGGCCACGACTGGGATGGCTGCGGCGTGCTGCAGTTGGCCTTCGACACCCAGGAGGCCGAGCGCCAGGCCAAGCTCGCCGGCGCCTTCGACAACAGCCTGCTACGCCCGCTGGACCAGGCTCAAGCCGAGGCCATCGCCGGCATCGGCCTGCCCAGCGGCGGCCTGTTCTATCCCGAAGGCGGCTGGGTGCACCCGCCCGCGTTGTGCCAGGCGCAACTGCGCCACCCGCGCATCCGCGTGCTCACCCATCACGAGGTGATCGACCTGCGCCGCGTCGACGGCGCATGGCAGGCCTGGGACGGCGAGCGCCTGCTGGCCAGCGCGCCGCTGGTGGTGCTGGCCGGCGCCGCCGAGGTGCGCCGTTTCCCGGCGTGCGCCGGGCTGCCGCTCAAGCGCATCCGCGGGCAGGTCACCCGGCTGCCGGCCAACCCGGCCAGCGCCGCGCTGGCCACCGTGGTCTGCGCCGAAGGCTACGTGGCGCCACCGCGCGACGGCGAACACACCCTCGGCGCCAGCTTCGACTTCCACAACCAGGACCTCGCCCCCACGGCCGCCGAGCATGCCGGCAACCTGGCATTGCTCGACGAGATTTCCCCCGACCTGGCCCAGCGCCTCGCCAGCGACGCACTGGACCCTTCGCAACTGCAAGGCCGCGCGGCGTTTCGCTGCACCAGCCCGGACTACCTGCCGATCGTTGGCCCGCTGGCCGACCCGCAGGCCTTCGCCGCCGCCTATGCGGTGCTGGGCAAGGACGCGCGCCAGGTGCCGGAAATTGAGTGTCCCTGGCTCGAGGGCCTGTACGTCAACAGCGGCCACGGCTCGCGCGGGCTGATCACCGCGCCGTTGTGTGGCGAGCTGGTCGCCGCCTGGGCCAGCGGCGAACCGCTGCCGCTGCCCCGGGCGGTGGCCGAGGCCTGCCACCCCAACCGGTTCGCGCTGCGGGCGTTGATTCGCGGCAAGCGCTAGCTTGCCAAGGCGTGGCGCAGCGCAAGGGCCGCCAAGCGGCCCCAACGCCCAACGCTTATAACCGATCGATCTAAAACTCTCACTCTTCCCCTGGGTCAGTTTCCTTATGTGCCCCACCCTGGGGCGCACTTTCCCCAACGGCAAAACCGGTAAGGACCTATGTGCGGATTAGCAGGAGAGTTACGTTTCACCCCCCTCGACCAAGCCCCTCGCCCGGCGGACCTCGCCGCGGTGGAGCGCATCACCCACCACCTGGCGCCCCGTGGCCCCGATGCCTGGGGCTTCCATAGCCAGGGTCCGATCGCCCTCGGCCACCGCCGCCTGAAGATCATGGATTTGTCCGACGGCTCGGCGCAGCCGATGGTCGACAACACCCTGGGGCTGTCGCTGGCCTTCAACGGCGCTGTCTACAACTTCCCCGAACTGCGCCAGGAACTGCAGGACCTGGGCTACAGCTTCTGGTCCGACGGCGACACCGAAGTGCTGCTCAAGGGCTACCACGCCTGGGGCGCGGCGCTGCTGCCCAAGCTCAACGGCATGTTCGCCCTGGCCATCTGGGAGCGCGACACCCAGCGCCTGTTCCTGGCCCGCGACCGCCTGGGCGTCAAGCCCCTGTACCTGTCGCGCAACGGCGAGCGGCTGCGCTTCGCCTCGACCCTGCCGGCACTGCTCAAGGGCGGCGACATCGACCCGATGATCGACCCGGTGGCGCTCAACCATTACCTCAACTTCCACGCCGTGGTGCCCGCCCCGCGCACCCTGCTGGCCAACGTGCAGAAACTGGAGCCCGGCACCTGGATGCGCATCGACCGCCACGGCGCAGTCGAGCGCCAGACCTGGTGGCAACTGCACTACGGGCCCAACCCCGAGGAGCAGGATCTCGACCTGGAAGGCTGGACCACCCGGGTGCTCGACGCCACCCGCGACGCCGTGGCGATCCGCCAACGCGCGGCGGTGGACGTCGGCGTGCTGCTGTCCGGCGGCGTCGACTCGAGCCTGCTGGTCGGCCTGCTGCGCGAAGCCGGGGTGGACGATCTGTCGACCTTCTCCATCGGCTTCGAAGACGCTGGTGGCGAACGCGGCGACGAGTTCCAGTATTCCGACCTGATAGCCCGCCACTACGGCACGCGCCACCACCAGTTGCGCATCGCTGAAGGCGAGATCATCGAGCAGTTGCCGGCCGCGTTCCGCGCCATGAGCGAGCCGATGGTCAGCCACGACTGCATCGCCTTCTACCTGCTCTCGCGCGAGGTGGCCAAGCACTGCAAGGGCGTGCAGAGCGGCCAGGGTGCCGATGAGCTGTTCGCCGGCTACCACTGGTACCCGCAAGTCGATGGCGCCGAGGATGCGTTCAGCGCCTACCGTGCGGCGTTCTTCGACCGCAGCCACGCCGAGTACCGCGACACGGTGCAGGCCCCCTGGTTGCTGGAAACCGACGCGGCCGGCGAGTTCGTCCGCGAACACTTCGCCCGTCCCGGCGCGCCGGAGGCGGTGGACAAGGCCCTGCGCCTGGACAGCACGGTCATGCTGGTCGACGACCCGGTCAAGCGCGTCGACAACATGACCATGGCCTGGGGCCTGGAGGCGCGCACGCCGTTCCTCGACTACCGCCTGGTCGAGCTGTCGGCGCGCATCCCGGCGCGCTTCAAGCTGCCCGACGGCGGCAAGCAGGTGCTCAAGCAGGCCGCGCGGCGGGTCATCCCCCATGAGGTGATCGACCGCAAGAAAGGCTACTTCCCGGTCCCAGGCCTCAAGCACCTGGAGGGCGCCACGCTGGACTGGGTGCGCGAGTTGCTCACCGACCCCAGCCAGGACCGCGGCCTGTTCAACCCGGCGATGCTCGACCGCCTGCTGAGCAACCCCCACGGCCAGCTGACCCCGTTGCGCGGCTCCAAGCTGTGGCAACTAGCAGCCCTGAACCTGTGGCTCAGCGAACAAGGAATCTGACCGATGAAAGCCCATCCCGCCTACGGTCAGCGCCTGTTGCGCGGCCAGGCGCCGTCCTACGAGCGCCTGCAGGCGCGCCTGGCCGGTGACGGCAGCGAGCCCCACGATCAGCCGCGTGCGCTGCACTGCGGCTGGGGCCGCCTGCTGATCGGCCACACCTACCCAGACCCGGCGACGCTGGCCGAAGCCTTGCTCGACGAGCAGCCCGGCGAACGCGACATCGCCCTGTACGTGGCGGCGCCCCAGCAGTTGCTGGCGCAGGCGCCGCAGCAACTGTTCCTCGACCCCTCCGACACCCTGCGCCTGTGGTTCACCGACTACCGCCCGGCGCAGCGGGTGTTCCGCGGCTTTCGCATTCGTCGCGCACAGGCCGAGGGCGACTGGCAGGCGATCAACGCGCTGTACCAGGCGCGCGGCATGCTGCCGGTCGACACCGAACGGCTCACCCCCCGCCACCAGGGCGGCCCCGTGTACTGGCTGGCCGAGGACGAAGACACCGGCGCGGTGATCGGCAGCGTCATGGGCCTGAACCACCACAAGGCCTTCGATGACCCCGAGCACGGCAGCAGCCTGTGGTGCCTGGCGGTGGACCCGCACTGCAGCCGCCCCGGCGTCGGCGAGGTGCTGGTGCGCCATCTGGTCGAGCACTTCATGAGCCGAGGCCTGGCCTACCTGGACCTGTCGGTGCTGCACGACAACCGCCAGGCCAAGCGCCTGTATGAAAAGCTCGGTTTCCGCAACCTGCCGACCTTCGCGGTCAAGCGCAGGAACGGTATCAACCAGGCGCTGTTTCTCGGCCCTGGCCCGGAGGCCGGGCTCAACCCCTATGCCCGGATCATCGTCGACGAGGCCCTGCGCCGGGGCATCGAGGTTCAGGTCGACGACGCCGGCGCCGGGCTGTTCACCCTGAGCCTGGGTGGACGCCGGGTGCGCTGTCGCGAGTCGCTGAGCGACCTGACCAGCGCCGTCACCATGACCCTGTGCCAGGACAAGCGCCTGACCCGCCAAGCCCTGCATGGCGCCGGCCTGCACGTGCCGGCCCAACAACTGGCCGGCAATGCCGATGAAAACCTGGCGTTTCTCGAAGAACACGGCGCGCTGGTGGTCAAGCCGGTGGACGGTGAACAGGGCCAGGGCGTGGCGGTGAACCTGCGCACGCTGGACGAACTCACCCACGCCATCGAGCAGGCCCGACGCTTCGACAGCCGCGTGCTGCTGGAGAGCTTCCACCCGGGCCTGGACCTGCGCATCGTGGTGATCGGCTACGAGGTGGTGGCCGCCGCGATTCGCCACCCGGCCCAGGTGATCGGCGACGGCCGTCACAGCATAAAGGCGCTGATCGAGGCGCAGAGCCGCCGTCGCCAGGCCGCCACGGGCGGTGAAAGCCGCATCCCGCTGGACGAAGAAACCGAGCGGACCTTGCGCGATGCCGGGCTTGGCTACGGCGACATCCTGCCCGCCGGCCAACGCCTGGCGGTGCGGCGCACGGCCAACCTGCACACCGGCGGCACCCTGGAGGACGTCACCGAGCGCCTGCACCCGGTGCTGGTCGATGCCGCCGTGCGCGCGGCACGGGCGCTGGAGATCCCGGTGGTGGGGCTGGACCTGATGGTGCGCGACGCCGAACAGCCCGAGTACGTGTTCATCGAGGCCAACGAGCGCGCGGGCCTGGCCAACCATGAACCGCAACCAACCGCCGAACGTTTCGTCGACCTGCTGTTTCCGCAGAGTCGGCCATTGGCCTAGCGGTGAGTTCACCGGCCCTATCGCGGGGCAAGCCCGCGATAGGGCCGGAATTGCCCAACAACCCCAGGAGTGCCCATGCCCGAACGACACCCCGAACCCGACCTCGACTACCTGAAGAAAGTCCTGCTGGAAATGCTCGCCATCCCCAGCCCCACCGGCTTCACCGACACCATCGTGCGCTACGTCGCCGAGCGCCTGGACGAGCTGGGCATCCCCTACGAGCTGACCCGCCGCGGCACCATCCGTGCCACCCTCAAGGGCCGCCAGAGTTCCCCCGACCGCGCTGTCTCCGCGCACCTGGACACCATCGGCGCCAGCGTGCGCCAACTGCAGGACAACGGTCGCCTGGCCTTGGCGCCCGTCGGCTGCTGGTCCAGCCGCTTCGCCGAAGGCAGCCGGGTCAGCGTGTTCACCGACACCGGCATACTGCGTGGCAGCGTGCTGCCGCTGATGGCCAGCGGGCACGCCTTCAATACCGCCATCGACCAGATGCCGATCAGTTGGGAGCACGTGGAGGTGCGCCTGGATGCCTATTGCGCCACCCGCGCCGACTGCGAGGCGTTGGGCATCGCCATCGGCGACTTCGTGGCCTTCGACCCGCTGCCGGAGTTCACCGACAGCGGCCATATCAGCGCCCGTCACCTCGACGACAAGGCCGGTGTCGCCGCGCTGCTGGCGGCGCTCAAGGCCGTGGTGGAAAGCGGCCGCCAGCCGCTGATCGATTGCCACCCGCTGTTCACCATCACCGAGGAAACCGGCTCGGGCGCCGCCGCCGCGCTGCCCTGGGACGTCAGCGAGTTCGTCGGCATCGACATCGCGCCCGTGGCGCCGGGCCAGGCCTCCAGCGAGCATGCGGTGAGCGTGGCCATGCAGGATTCGTCGGGGCCCTACGACTACCACCTGTCGCGCCACCTATTGAAGCTGGCCACCGAGCAAGACCTGCCGGTGCGCCGCGACCTGTTCCGCTACTATTTCAGCGACGCGCACTCGGCGGTGACCGCCGGGCACGACATCCGCACCGCGCTGGTGGCCTTCGGTTGCGACGCCACCCACGGCTACGAACGCACCCACATCGACAGCCTCGCGGCCCTGAGCCGACTGCTGTCGGGCTACCTGCTCAGCCCCCCGGTGTTCGCCAGCGACTCGCAGCCGGCCAATGCCTCCCTGGAGCGTTTCAGCCACCAGTTGGAGCACGACGCGCAGATGGAAAGCGACACCCGGGTGCCAGCGGTGGACAGCCTGCTGGGCAACAAGAGCTGACATTGCCCCGTGATGAGGCCCTGACAGGCACAGGGCTCGGCGCAGCAAGGCCTTTCGCGTAGCATGGGCGGGTCAATCACCAGCCGACCACGCCCATGCTGATCCCCTACGAGCAACTGCAAGCCGACACCCTGACCCGCCTGATCGAGGACTTCGTCACCCGCGACGGCACCGACAACGGCGACGACACCCCCCTGGAAACCCGCGTGCTGCGCGTGCGCCAGGCACTGGCGCGGGGCCAGGCGTTCATCCTGTTCGACCTGGAAAGCCAGCAATGCCAACTGCTGGCCCGCCACGAGGTGCCGCCCGAGTTGCTCGACTGAGCTCAGGCCGGCTGCTTGCCTTGCGCCTGGGCCTTGATGCGCTGATGGATCTCGGCGCGGTTCACCACCACCCGGCGCGGCGCGCTGATACCGAAACGCACCGTGCCGCCCTCCACCGCTATGACCTTGATGCGGATGTTCTCACCGATGGTGATGACCTCGCCCACTTCACGTCCGATTACCAGCATGTTCCGCCCCTGCTCTCGACCAATGGAAGACCGGAGCGTCCTACGGGATTTTCAGCGGTTCAACGCTTGCGCCACGAAATAGACGCAACCTACGGGAGGCGGTAATTAAGCCTACAGACAAGTCTTTCAATCAGCCTTGTTGGAGCCGTGGGCCAAACACGATGATGCTCGCGCCCAGCACGCACAGCAGCGCACCGAGCCAGTCGCTGCCCAGGGGGCGGGCACGCTCCACCAGAGCCAACCAGAGCAGCGAGGAAACGATGTAGATACCGCCATAGGCGGCGTAGGCACGCCCGGCGTAGGCCGCCTCGACGCGGGTGAGGATCAGGCCGAACAGGGTCAAGCTGAGCAGCGCCGGCACTATCCACCAGGCGCTCTTGCCCAGGCGCAGCCAGAGGTAGAAGGCATAGCAGCCAGCGATTTCGAAGAGTGCCGCGAGGAAGAACCAGAAATAGTTGATCACGCCGATGGCCTATGTGAGGGCAAAGGCGTGAGGATACCTGTTTTCAGGGCTGGCCTCATCGCCGGGCAAGCCCTGCCCCCCACTATCCGTTACGCGCCTTGGCCCTCATCTTCACCGCCATGCCGGCCATCTCGTCGTACAGCGCCTGCGGCGCCTTGCACTTGAGCGCCCAGGCCTCGCGCCCGGCCTCGTGCGGCAGGATCAGGAACTCGCCCGCCGCCACCTGCGCGTGAATGTACTCGGCAATGTCCGCGGCATTGATCGGCGAGCTTTCCAGCAACTTGCCGACCTGGGCCTTCATCGCCGGGGTCGGGCCGCGGAACGAGTCGAGCAGGTTGGTCTGGAAGAACGACGGGCACACCACGTGCACCGCCACCTCCAACTGGCGCAACTCCACCAGCAGGCTCTCCGACAACGCCAGCACACCGGCCTTGGCGACGTTGTAGTTGCTCATGCCCGGGCCCTGCATCAGCGCCGCCATCGAGGCGATGTTGATGATGCGCCCCTTGCTGCGCTCGAGCAGCGGCAGGAAGGCCTTGCAGCCCTTGACCACGCCCATCAGGTTGATCGCGATCTGCCAGTCCCAGTCTTCCAGCGACAGCTCGGCGAAGAACCCGCCCGAGGCCACCCCGGCATTGTTGACGACCACGTCGATGCCGCCGAACTTCTCCTCGCAGGCCTGGGCCAGGGCGGTGAGCTGGCTGTAGTCGCGCACATCGCAGCGCTGCACGAAACCGTCGCCGCCTGCCGCGCGCACCTGCTCCAGGGTGTCGCGCAGGCCCTCTTCGTTGACGTCGGCCAGTGCCAGGTGCCAACCCTCGCGGGCCCAGCGCAGGGCGATTTCGCGGCCGAGGCCGGAACCGGCCCCGGTGATCATCATTCGGTTGTGCATGAAGGCAAGCCTTGTACGGTCGGGATGCTGGCAGTCTAGCCAAGGGGCGGTCGGCGCTGGTGCGCTATCAGGATGCTGAATGCAGGGGCATGCGTTGCCGGGCCAAGCCCTGCGATGGCCTCACCCGCGAACGGAATCTTTGCCCCACCCCGCAGGTCGCACATAGTAAGCGGCCGGCATTTCGAGGCCCTTGACCCCCAACCACGCAAGGACTCCGCCCATGACCACGATCCTCATCATCATCCTGATCCTGCTGCTGATCGGTGGCTTACCGGTCTTCCCTCACTCCCGCAGTTGGGGCTACGGCCCGTCCGGCATCGTCGGCGTGGTGCTGGTGGTTCTGCTCATCCTGTTGTTGCTCGGCCATATATGACGCGCGCGGTTTGACGGCTTAGGCCAGAAACGACAACGCCCCGCATAGGCGGGGCGTTGTCGTTCAAGCGCTACCTGGCATCAGTGGGAAACCGCCCCGCTGGCACCGAGGCCGGTCTGCGAACGCACGAACTGCGGGAAGAACAGCGCGCGCTCGTCTTCAGCGGCCTTGGACTTGTCGGTGACCGAGAAGAACCAGATGCCCACGAAGGCGATGAGCATGGAGAACAGCGCCGGGTACTCGTACGGGTAGATGGCTTTCTCGTGACCGAGGATCTGCACCCAGATGGTCGGGCCGAGCACCATCAGGCCCACGGCACTGACCAGGCCCAGCCAGCCGCCGATCATCGCGCCACGGGTGGTCAGCTTCTTCCAGTACATCGAGAGCAGCAGCACCGGGAAGTTGCAGCTGGCGGCGATGGAGAACGCCAGGCCGACCATGAAGGCGATGTTCTGCTTCTCGAACAGGATGCCCAGGCCGATCGCCAGTACACCCAGGGCGACGGTGGTGATCTTCGACACGCGGATTTCGTCCTTGTCGTTGGCCTTGCCCTTGCGCCAGACGCTGGCGTACAGGTCATGGGACACCGCCGAGGCACCGGCCAGGGTCAGGCCGGCGACCACCGCCAGGATGGTGGCGAAGGCCACCGCCGAGATGAAGCCGAGGAAGATGCTGCCACCCACGGCATCGGCCAGGTGCACCGCCGCCATGTTGTTGCCGCCCAGCAGGGCGCCAGCGGCGTCCTTGAAGGCTGGGTTGGTGCTGACCAGCAGGATCGCGCCGAAGCCGATGATGAAGGTCAGGATGTAGAAGTAGCCGATGAAGCCGGTGGCGTACAGCACGCTCTTGCGCGCTTCCTTGGCGTCGCTGACGGTGAAGAAGCGCATCAGGATGTGCGGCAGGCCCGCAGTGCCGAACATCAGCGCCAGGCCCAGGGAGAACGCCGAGATCGGGTCCTTGACCAGGCCACCAGGGCTCATGATCGCCTCGCCCTTGGCGTGCACCTTGATCGCCTCGGAGAACAGCGTGTTGAAGTCGAAGCCGACGTGCTTCATCACCATCAGCGCCATGAAGCTGGCACCGGACAGCAGCAACACGGCCTTGATGATCTGTACCCAGGTGGTGGCGAGCATGCCGCCGAACAGCACGTAGGCGCACATCAGGATGCCCACCAGGATCACCGCAACGTGGTAGTCCAGGCCGAACAGCAGCTCGATCAGCTTGCCCGCGCCAACCATCTGCGCGATCAGGTAGAAGGCCACCACCACCAGCGAGCCAGAGGCCGACAGGGTGCGGATTTCCTTCTGCCCGAGGCGGTACGAGGCCACGTCGGCGAAGGTGTACTTGCCCAGGTTGCGCAGGCGCTCGGCGATCAGGAAGAGGATGATCGGCCAGCCGACGAGGAAGCCGATCGAGTAGATCAGGCCGTCGTAGCCAGAGGTGAACACCAGTGCGGAAATACCCAGGAAGGACGCCGCCGACATGTAGTCGCCAGCGATCGCCAGGCCGTTCTGGAAGCCGGTGATGCGGCCGCCGGCGGCGTAGTAGTCGGAGGCCGACTTGTTGCGCTTGGAGGCCCAGTAGGTGATGCCGAGGGTGAAGCAGACGAACGCCAGGAACATGACGATCGCCGAGACGTTCAACGGTTGTTTCTGCACCGCGCCGCTGATCGCGTCAGCGGCCCACACGGCGGGTGCAAAGGCGCCGCCGGCCAGTACGGCCAAGGTTTTGGCATGACGGATCATTGCTGGGCCTCCTTCAGGATCGCCTTGTTCAGCTCATCGAACTCGCCATTGGCACGGCGCACGTAGATGGCGGTGAGGATGAACGCCGAGACGATCAGGCCGACGCCCAGGGGAATGCCCCAGGTGATCGACGAGCCGACGCTGAGCTTGGCGCCGAGAATCTGCGGGCCGTAGGCGATGAGAAGGATGAAAGCGCAGTAGAGGCCGAGCATGATCGCCGAGAGGATCCAGGCGAAGCGTTCGCGCTTGCTGACCAACTCCTTGAAGCGCGGACTTTCTTGTATCGAGCGGTAGATGCTGTCGTTCATTGTTTTTGTCCTAGCAGCAACACAGTAAGGGGAGAACCCGCCCTAACTTTATGCTGCCGGTGGACGCCAACCAGACGACCTTAGTCTTAGATGAAACACTGTTTTACCGGATCCCTTGGGCGTCGCCTGAGCCGACGCAATCGCGGGGCAAGCCCGCTCCTACGAGGACCGCGCCGTTCAAAAGGGCTGCGGTGTACCTGTGGGAGCGGGCTTGCCCCGCGATGGAAACGCTC
This sequence comes from Pseudomonas entomophila, assembly GCF_029193575.1. Taxonomy (GTDB): domain Bacteria; phylum Pseudomonadota; class Gammaproteobacteria; order Pseudomonadales; family Pseudomonadaceae; genus Aquipseudomonas; species Aquipseudomonas entomophila_G. Next base: position 60,037 of record NZ_JARGCS010000010.1, read on the forward strand.
TGGCCGGGGAGTTACTTGCCGGTCCACTCCTTCACCCGGTCCGGATGCTTGGCCACCCAGTCCTTGGCCGCCGCCTCAGGCTTGGCCCCTTCCTGGATCGCCAGCATCACTTCGCCGATCTCGTCCTTCGACTGCCAGCTGAACTTCTTCAGGAACTCGACCACTTCCGGTGCCTTGGTCGCCAGTTCCTTGCTGCCGATGCTGTTGACGGTTTCCGCGGCGCCGTACACGCCTTTGGGGTCTTCAAGGAACTTGAGCTTCCACTTGGCGAACATCCAGTGCGGCACCCAGCCGGTCACCGCGATGGATTGCTGCTTGTCGTAAGAACGGCCGAGTTCGGCGGTCATCGCAGCACCCGAGCTGGCCTGCAGTTTGTACCCGGTGAGGTCGTAGTCCTTGATGGCCTGGTCGGTCTTGAGCATCACCCCGGAGCCGGCATCGATACCGACGATCTTTTTCTTGAAGCTTTCGTCGGTCTTGAGGTCGGCGATGCTATTGGCCTTGACGTATTCGGGGACGATCAGGCCGATCTTGGCGTCCTTGAAGTTGGGGCCGTAGTCGACCACGTTGTCCTTGTTCTTGGCCCAGTACTCGCCATGGGTGACCGGCAGCCAGGCCGAGAGCATGGCGTCGAGTTTGCCGGTGGCCACGCCCTGCCACATGATGCCGGTGGCCACGGCTTGCAACTTCACGTCGTAGCCGAGTTTCTGCTTGATCACTTCGGCGGCCACGTTGGTGGTCGCGACGCTGTCGGCCCAACCATCCACGTAACCGATGCTTACCTCTTTGGCCATTGCCTGTGCAGCGCTCATGGCCAATACAAGGGCAGTGCCCACCCCCAGGAAACGTCGCATGTTCATCAAAGCATCCCCTCGTCAGGTCTTGGAGATCGCATCATCAACCTGCAACAAAGGGCGACCTGCTCCGTCAGCGACCTCCAACGAACGATAAGCGACAGCACTGTGCCATTAGCGCCATCGCCCACCCACGCCCTGCGCGATCCTTGCATGCCAAAGCGTTGACGTCAGGCTACTATCTGAGGCCCCGGGGCCGCCGCGCAGCCCCCATGCCCCGACGATGGACCGCCCGATGCCCAGCGACACCCGCACACCGCTCTACTTCATCGCCTGCCTACTCGCCCTGCTCGGCCTCGGCGCGCTCTGGTACGGGCTCGGCAAGCCGGTGCACCTGCCCGATGCGGCCAGCCCGACGCACAAGTTGCAGTGCGCCTCCTACACCCCGTTCGACAAGGACCAGTCGCCGTTCGACCAGCCCTTTCGCCTGCGTCCGGCACGCATGGACGCCGACCTCGCATTGCTGGCTGAACGATTCCAGTGCATCCGCACCTACTCGATGACCGGCCTCGAGGCGATCCCGGCGCTGGCGCGCAAGCATGGTCTGAAAGTGATGCTTGGCGCCTGGGTCAACGCCAACCCGGTGGACACCGACAAGGAAGTCGACGCGCTGATCGCCTCGGCCAATGCCAACTCCGATGTGGTCAGCGCGGTGATCGTCGGCAACGAGGCGTTGCTGCGCAAGGAAGTCACCGGCGAACGCCTGGTAGAGCTGATTACCCGGGTGAAACGCCAGGTCTCGGTGCCCGTGACCTATGCCGATGTCTGGGAGTTCTGGCTGCAGCACCCGCAGGTGGCGCCTGCGGTGGATTTCCTGACCATCCACCTGCTGCCCTACTGGGAAGACGACCCGCGCGGCATCGACGACGCCCTGGCCCACGTGGCCGAGGTGCGCCAGGTGTTCGGCAACCGCTTCGCCCCCAAGGACGTGATGATCGGTGAAACCGGCTGGCCCAGCGAGGGCCGCCAGCGCGAAACCGCCGAGCCGAGCCGGGTCAACGAGGCGCGCTTCATTCGTGGCTTCGTCGCCCTCGCCGAGGCCAATGGCTGGCGCTACAACCTGATCGAGGCCTTCGACCAACCGTGGAAGCGCGCCAGCGAAGGCGCGGTGGGCGGTTACTGGGGGCTGTACGACGCCGACCGGCAGGACAAGGGGGTGCTCGAAGGCCCGGTGAGCAACCTGCCGCTATGGCCGCAGTGGTTGCTGGCCAGCGGGCTGCTGGCGCTGGCCACCCTGGCCCTGGCCGGGCGCCCGACGCATGCGCGGGCGGCGCTTGCGCTGCCGCTGCTCGCAGCGCTCGGCGCCGGCAGCCTTGGCCTGTGGGGCGAGTTGATGCGCACCAACGCACGCTTTGCCGGTGAGTGGCTGTGGGCGGTGTTGCTGGCAGCCCTGAACCTGCTGGTGCTGGCCCATGCCGCGCTGGCCGTGGCGCGCCGCGAGGGTTGGCGCGAACGCCTGTTCGCCTGGCTCGAGGCCCGTGTGGGGTGGCTGCTGCTGGCGGCGGGGTTCGCCACCGCGGTGAGCATGCTGTCGATGGTCTTCGACCCGCGCTACCGCAGCTTCCCCAGCGCGGCGCTGCTGTTGCCGGCGCTGGTGTACCTGTTGCGGCCGGTGAAAGCGCCACGGGCCGAGGTGGCGTTGTTGGCGTTCATCATCGGCGCGGGCATCGCGCCGCAGCTGTACCAGGAAGGGCTGTACAACCACCAGGCCTGGGCCTGGGCGATGGTCAGCGGGTTGATGGTCGCGGCGTTGTGGCGCAGCCTGCGCAAGGTTTGAGGGCCCTGCGGGGCAAGGCCCGCGCCTACAGAGACCCCGCCGATTGCGAAATCAGCGGTGAACCTGTGGGGGCGGGCTTGCCCTGCGATTGGGCTGCGCCGCAGCCCTGTCAGCCACCCCGCCGCACCAGCCGCAGCCCCGCCAACACCAGCGCGAACACCGCGATGCTCGCCGTATACAACACCAACGCCGGCACCCCGAACAGCAACCCCAGCACTGCCAACCACCACCCGGCACGCCCCGGCACCACCTGGCACAGCACGGCCACCGCCAACGCCGCCCAGGCGATCACCTGGAAGTGGATGCCCAACCCAAGCAGCGAACGCACCTGGCACTGCCAGTGCGCCTCCGCTCCCGCGCACAGCCCCACCCACTGCCCGTCCTCCATCAGCCCGTAGCGCACCCCATAACTGGCCGCCAGCCACAAGGGCAGCAATACCAGCAAGGCAAGCAGGGGTAACGAACGGGGCATAGGCGACTCCAGCAAAGATGTAACCAGGGGCCGGCATCATCGCCTGGACTGCCCGCCAAGGCAAAATCATTGGCCTGGTCTATGTTCGATTGAATGGCCATTGCCGTGCCACTCACCTTCGCGGCAACATCCAGTGCGACAAAGGACAGCGCACCTGGCAACTTTGCCCCGGCCGCCATGGTCCTAGCTCCACTATTGCCTTGCCGTTCTTCTGGGGGATCTCATGCTTCGACCGTTGCGCCTCGCCGCCTTGCTCGGTGGCCTGCTGCTGGCTGCGACCGCCTCGGCGCGGGACATCGACGCCGCCACCTATGGCTACCCCTTGACCAACCCGTTCGAGGCGACCATCGCCACCACCCCGCCAGCGCAGCGCCCCACCCTGCCCAGCGACGAAGACATCAACCAGGCCGACTACAGCCTGACCCTGCGCCCGGAACGCGAATTCACCCTGCCCGACAATTTCTGGCCCGTGAAGAAGCTCAAGTACCGCCTGGCCCGCCAGGACCGCGAGGCACCGCTGATCTTCATCATCGCCGGCACCGGCGCGCCGTACTCGAGCAACATCGCCGAGTACCTGAAGAAGCTGTTCTACCAGGCCGGCTACCATGTGGTGCAGTTGTCCTCGCCGACCAGTTGGGACTTCATGAGCGCTGCCTCGCGCTTCGCCACCCCCGGCGTGACCCGCGAGGACGCCGAAGACCTGTACCGGGTGATGCAAGCGGTGCGCGCCCAGCACCCGCGCCTGCCCGTCAGTGACTTCTACCTCACCGGCTACAGCCTCGGCGCCCTGGACGCGGCGTTCGTCAGCCACCTGGACGAAACCCGGCGCAGCTTCAACTTCAAGCGCGTGCTGCTGCTCAACCCGCCGGTGAACCTGTACACCTCGATCAACAACCTCGACAAGCTGGTGCAAACCCAGGTCAAGGGCATCGACCGCAGCACCACCTTCTACGAACTGATGCTGGAAAAACTCACCCGTTACTTCCAGGACAAGGGCTACATCGACCTCAACGACGCCCTGCTCTACGACTTCCAGAAGTCGCGCCAACACCTCTCCAACGAGCAGATGGCCATGCTCATCGGCACCTCGTTCCGCTTCTCGGCGGCCGACATCGCCTTCACCTCCGACCTGATCAACCGCCGCGGCCTGATCATCCCGCCAAAGTTCCCGATCACCGAGGGCAGCAGCCTCACGCCGTTCTTCAAGCGCGCGCTGCAATGCGACTTCGACTGCTACCTGACCGAGCAGGTGATCCCCATGTGGCGGGCGCGCACCGATGGCAACAGCCTGTTGCAGTTGATCGACCAGGTCAGCCTGTACGCGCTCAAGGACTACCTCGCCGACAGCCCGAAGATCGCCGTGATGCACAACGCCGACGACGTGATCCTCGGCCCCGGCGACATCGGCTTCCTGCGCAAGGTGTTCGGCGACCGGCTGACCCTGTACCCCCATGGCGGCCATTGCGGCAACCTCAACTACCGCGTCAACAGCGACGCCATGCTGGAGTTCTTCCGTGGTTGAAAAACTGATCCTCGCCCTGGCCCTGCTCGCCAGTGGCAGCGTACTGGCGGCGGAAGTCGCGCCGCGCACCAGCGTGATCGAGGCCGATGGGGTCGACACCCCGACGGTGGAGTCGGACGGTTTCCTCGACCCGCTGCGCGACCTGAAATTCAACCCTGGGCTGGACCAGCGCGAGTTCGAGCGCTCGACCCTGGCGGCGCTGAACATCTACGACCCGCTGGAGTCGCTGAACCGGCGCATCTACCACTTCAACTATCGCTTCGACCAATGGGTGTTCCTGCCGCTGGTCGATGGCTACCGCTATGTCACCCCGCGCTTCGTGCGCACCGGCGTGAGCAACTTCTTCAATAACCTCGGCGACGTGCCGAACCTGTTCAACAGCGTGCTGCAGCTCAAGGGCAAGCGCTCGGCGGAAATCACCGCGCGCCTGATGTTTAACACCCTCATCGGCGTGGGCGGCCTATGGGACCCGGCGACGGCGATGGGCCTGCCGCGCCAGAGCGAGGACTTCGGCCAGACCCTGGGCTTCTATGGCGTGCCGGAGGGGCCGTACATCATGCTGCCGGTGCTCGGGCCATCGAACCTGCGCGACACCACCGGGCTGGTGGTGGACTACGTGGGCGAGCGCGAGGCCAACCTGCTGAACGTGGCCGAGGCCAGCACGAGCCACCCGGAGCTCATCCTGCTGCGGGCGGTGGACCGGCGCTACACCACCAACTTCCGCTATGGGCAGACCAACTCGCCGTTCGAGTACGAGAAGGTGCGCTACGTGTATACCCAGTCACGCAAGTTGCAGATCTCCGAGTGAGCGCACAGGCTCACCGCAGGCCCTGGCACGGCGCCGTCCCTGTAGGCCCGGGCTCGCCCCGCGATAGGGCCGCCAGCCTCAGCCCGCCAACCCCAGGAACTGCTGCAACTCGCGCTTCTTGGCCAAGGCATCACGCCGCCCCAGCTCGATCAGCTCGCTGCAGTAGCTCGCCTCGAACAACAGGTAGCTGAGCACTCCCGCCCCACTGGTTTTGGTCGCTCCCGGCCCGCGTAGGAACAGACGCAACGCCGCCGGCAGCTCGCGCCGGTGCCGCGCGGCGATCTCATCCAGCGGCTGGCTGGGCGCCACCACCAGCACGTCGATCGGCGCCAGGCCCAGGCGCCGCGCGTCGAGGTGCGCGGGCATCAAGTGGCTGAGGTGGTTCAGGCGCTGCAACAGCTCGATGTCGTCCTCCAGGCTGTCGATGAAGGTGCTGTTGAGCATGTGCCCACCGATTTGCGCCAGGCTCGGCTGCTGGCCGCTGAAGACCCGTTGGGTCGGCAGCGGTGCCGCCGGGCGCTGCGGGTTGCCGCTGACCCCCACCACCAGCACACGGCTGGCGCCCAGGTGCAGGGCCGGGCTGATCGGCGCCGACTGACGGACCGCGCCATCGCCGAAGTATTCGTCGCCCAGGCGCACTGGGGCGAACAGCAGGGGGATGGCCGAGCTGGCCAGCAGGTGCTCGACGCTCAACGCCGTGGGCACGCCGATGCGCCGATGGCGCAGCCAGGGCTCGATGGTGCCGCGGCCCTGGTAGAAAGTCACCGCCTGGCCCGATTCATAACCAAAGGCAGTCACGGCGATCGCACGCAATTGCTCGCTGGCCAGGGCGTGGGCGATGCCGTCGAGGTCCAGATGCGCCTGCAGCAGGCCGCGCAGCGGGCGGCTGTCGAGCAGCGCCACCGGCACCTGGCCGCCCAGGCCCAGCAGGCTGTGGCTGACGAAGCGGCTGGCCTGGCGGATCACCCCTGGCCAGTCGCTGCGCAGCACCAGGTGGCTGCGAACGTTTTGCCAGAAGGCGGTGAGACGCTGCACCGACTCGCCGAAGCGGGTGGCACCGCTGGCCAAGGTCACGGCGTTGATGGCGCCGGCGGAGGTGCCGACGATGACAGGAAAGGGGTTTGCCGCACCCGGCGGCAGCAACTCGGCGATGCCGGCCAGCACACCGACCTGGTAGGCGGCGCGGGCGCCGCCGCCGGAGAGGATCAGGCCAGTGGTGGGAGGTGGGGCCATCGCGTCCTTCCTGGATTGATTGTTGTCAGGGCCGGCCCTATCGCGGGGCGAGCCCGCGATAGGGCCATCACCCGCTACGCGCCTTCAGCGCTTCTTCTTGTCATACAGCCGCGGCGCCCCCTCGGGTCGCGACTTGAACCGCCGATGCGCCCACAGGTACTGCTCCGGGCACTCGCGCAGCACGCTTTCGACCCACTGGTTGATGCGCAGGCAATCGGCCTCCTCGGTTTCACCTGGGAAGTCCGCCAGCGGCGGGTGCACCACCAGGCGGTAGCCGCTGCCATCTTCCAGGCGCTTCTGGGTGAACGGTATCACCCGCGCCTTGCCCAGCCGGGCGAACTTGGTGGTGGCGGTGACCGTCGCCGCGGGGATGCCGAACAGCGGCACGAACAGGCTCTGCTTGGCGCCGTAGTCCTGGTCCGGGGCGTACCAGATCGCCCGGCCGTTGCGCAGCAGCTTGAGCATGCCGCGCACGTCCTCGCGCTCCACCGCCAGCGAATCGGGGTTGTGGCGCTCGCGGCCGCGGCGCTGGATGAAGTCGAACACCGGGTTGCCGTGCTCGCGGTACATGCCGTCGATGGTGTGGGCCTGGCCGAGCAAGGCGGCGCCGATCTCCAGGGTGGTGAAGTGCACCGCCATGAGGATCGCGCCCTGCCCTTCGCGCTGGGCGTCCTGCAGGTGCTCCAGGCCTTCGATGTGCGCAAGGCGCGCCAGCCTGGCCTGGGGCCACCACCAACTCATGGCCATCTCGAAGAAGGCGATGCCGGTGGAGGCGAAGTTTTCCTTCAGCAGGCGCCGCCGTTCGTCGCCGGACAGTTCCGGGAAGCACAGTTCCAGGTTACGCGCGGCGATGCGCCGACGCTCGCCGGCCAGGTGGTACATCACCGCGCCCAGGGCGCTACCGAGCCACAGCAGGGCGCGATACGGCAGCTGGACCACCAGCCACAGCAGGCCCAGGCCGAGCCACAGGCCCCAGAAGCGCGGGTGCAGAAAAGAGGGACGAAAACGCGGGCGATCCATTGAAGCATCCGGAAAGACAAAGGCCGGGCATTCTACAACGGTTCTGCCGCGGTTGCGGGTGGCGGGCGTTATCGTTATAAGTCAGGGCACTTTTTTCGTAACCAGCCGTCTATGCAGACCATGAGCCTCAACCCGACCCCCGACACCGCCACCGTGTTCCAGCTCAAGGGCAGCATGCTTGCCATCACCGTGCTGGAACTGGCGCGCAACGACCTCGAAGCCCTCGACCGGCAGCTGGCGGCGAAGGTGGCCCAGGCCCCGAACTTCTTCAGCAACACGCCGCTGGTGCTGGCGCTGGACAAGCTGCCGGCCGACGAAGGCGCCATCGACCTGCCCGGCCTGATGCGTATCTGCCGCCACCATGGCCTGCGCACCCTGGCGATTCGCGCCAGCCGCATCGAAGACATCGCTGCGGCGATCGCCATCGACCTGCCGGTGCTGCCGCCGTCCGGCGCCCGCGAGCGCCCGCTGGAGCCCGAACCCGAGGTGAAGAAGCCCGAGCCTGTCCCCGCCCCGCCACCCGCGGCGCCCGAGCCGGAGATCCGCCCGACGCGGATCATCACCTCGCCGGTGCGCGGCGGCCAGCAGATCTACGCACAGGGCGGCGACCTGGTGGTGACCGCCTCGGTCAGCCCGGGCGCGGAACTTCTCGCCGATGGCAACATCCATGTGTACGGCGCCATGCGCGGCCGCGCCCTGGCCGGCATCAAGGGCAATACCCGGGCACGTATCTTCTGCCAGCAGATGACCGCCGAACTGGTGTCCATCGCCGGCCAGTACAAGGTTTGCGAAGACTTGCGCCGCGACCCGTTGTGGGGGGCCGGCGTGCAGGTGAGCCTGATCGGCGATGTGTTGAACATCACCCGTCTTTAACGGATACTGCCGCCATTTTAAGTGCAACTTTTTCCCTGTTGCCTTTTTGTATTTGCTGGGACGCGCACGTCCCGTTTATTTAGGGGTGAAACACCTTGGCCAAGATTCTCGTGGTTACTTCCGGCAAAGGGGGTGTGGGCAAGACCACCACCAGCGCCGCCATCGGCACCGGCCTCGCACTGCGTGGCCACAAAACGGTCATCGTCGACTTCGACGTCGGCCTGCGTAACCTCGACCTGATCATGGGCTGCGAACGCCGCGTGGTGTACGACTTCGTCAACGTGGTCAACGGCGAAGCCAACCTGCAGCAGGCCCTGATCAAGGACAAGCGCCTGGAGAACCTGTTCGTGCTGGCCGCCAGCCAGACCCGCGACAAGGACGCGCTGACCCAGGAAGGCGTGGAAAAGGTGTTGATGGAGCTGAAGGAAACCTTCGACTACGTCATCTGCGACTCCCCGGCCGGTATCGAGAAAGGCGCGCACCTGGCGATGTACTTCGCCGATGAGGCCATCGTCGTGACCAACCCGGAAGTCTCCTCGGTACGCGACTCCGACCGCATGCTGGGCATCCTGTCGAGCAAGTCGCGCCGCTCCGAGAACGGCGAAGAGCCGATCAAGGAACACCTGCTGATCACCCGTTATCACCCCGAGCGCGTCGAGAAAGGCGAGATGCTCAGCATCGCCGACGTCGAAGAGATCCTGGCGATCAAGCTCAAGGGTGTTATCCCCGAGTCCCAGGCCGTACTCAAGGCTTCCAACCAGGGCATCCCGGTCATCCTTGACGACCAGAGCGATGCCGGCCAGGCGTACAGCGACACTGTCGACCGCCTGCTGGGCAAAGAGAAGCCACTGCGATTCATTGACGTGCAGAAGCAAGGATTCTTCTCGCGCCTGTTTGGAGGCAAATAAACCATGAACCTTCTTGACTTCTTTCGTGGCAGGCAGAAACAGACCAGCGCGTCGGTAGCGAAAGAGCGTCTACAGATCATCGTGGCGCACGAACGCGGCCAACGCAGTACCCCGGACTACCTGCCGGCCTTGCAGAAGGAACTGGTCGAGGTCATCCGCAAGTACGTCAACATCGGCAACGACGACGTGCAAGTGGCCCTGGAGAACCAGGGCAGCTGCTCGATCCTGGAACTGAACATCACCCTGCCCGAGCGCTGATCGCTTTCGGGCCGTCGCCACGGCGACAGTGAATTCACAGCTACCCCCTGCTGGTGGTAGCGCTGGGTTCGCTGTCGCCGTTGGCATTTGAGAGAACCCGCAACAATGCCGCTGTCGAACGTCCACATCCTCCACGAAGACGCCGCCATCCTGGTGGTGAACAAGCCCACCCTGCTGCTCTCGGTACCGGGCCGTGCCGAGGACAACAAGGATTGCCTGATCACCCGCCTGCAGGAAAACGGCTACCCCGACGCGCTGATCGTGCACCGCCTGGACTGGGAAACCTCGGGGATCATCCTGCTGGCCCGCGATGCCGACAGCCACCGCGAGCTGTCGCGCCAGTTCCACGACCGTGAGACCGAGAAGGCCTACACCGCGCTGTGCTGGGGCCAGCCTGCGCTGGACAGCGGCAGCATCGACCTGCCGCTGCGCTACGACCCACCGACCAAGCCGCGCCATGTGGTGGACCACGAGCAAGGCAAGCACGCGCTGACCTTCTGGCGCATCGTCGAGCGCTGCGGCGATCACTGCCGGGTGGAACTGACGCCGATCACCGGGCGTTCGCACCAACTGCGCGTGCACATGCTGTCGATCGGGCATCCACTGCTGGGCGACCGCTTGTACGCCAACCCCGAGGCGCTGGCCGCCCACGAGCGGTTGTGCCTGCACGCGAGCCTGTTGAGCTTCACCCACCCGGTGAGTGGGGAGCGGCTGCGGTTCGAGTGCCCCGCACCGTTCTGAGGGCCGTTCGGACAGCGCGGTCCTTGCAGGAGCGGCGGTGCGGCGATCCGACTTGCCCCGCGATAGGGCCGACACAATTTGCCAACCAATTACGCTAAACTCGCGCCACTGCTGTCTGGAGTGACCTATGCGCGACGCCCTGAACCAAGGCCTGATCGATTTCCTCAAGGCTTCCCCCACGCCCTTCCACGCCACCGCAAGCCTGGCCCAGCGCCTGGAAGCTGCCGGCTACCAGCGCCTGGACGAGCGCGACAGCTGGGCCACCGTGCCTGGCGGTCGCTACTACGTGACCCGCAACGACTCCTCGATCATCGCCATCAAGCTGGGCAAGCACTCGCCGCTGCTCAGCGGCATCCGCATGGTCGGCGCGCACACCGACAGCCCGTGCCTGCGGGTCAAGCCGCAACCCGAGCTGCAACGCCAGGGCTTCCTGCAACTGGGCGTGGAAGTGTACGGCGGCGCCCTGCTCGCACCGTGGTTCGACCGCGACCTGTCGCTGGCCGGGCGCGTCACCTTCCGCCGCGACGGCAAGGTCGAAAGCCAGCTGGTGGACTTCAAGCTGCCGATCGCCATCATTCCCAACCTGGCCATCCACCTCAACCGCACCGCCAACGAAGGCTGGCCGATCAACCCACAGAACGAACTGCCGCCGGTACTCGCCCAGGTCGCCGGTGACGAGCGCGTGGACTTCCGCGCCCTGCTCACCGAGCAACTGGCACGCGAGCACGAGCTGAACGCCGACGTGGTGCTGGATTACGAACTGAGCTTCTACGACACCCAGGACGCCGCCGTGATCGGCCTCAACGGCGACTTCATCGCTGGCGCGCGCCTGGACAACCTGCTGTCGTGCTACGCCGGCCTGCAGGCACTGCTGGCCGACGACGGCGACGAGACCTGCGTGCTGGTGTGCACCGACCACGAGGAAGTCGGCTCGTGCTCGGCCTGCGGCGCCGACGGCCCGATGCTCGAACAAACCCTGCAGCGCCTGCTGCCCGACGGCGACGAGTACGTGCGCACGATTCAGCGCTCGCTGCTGGTATCGGCCGACAACGCCCACGGCGTGCACCCCAACTATGCCGACAAGCACGACGGCAACCACGGGCCCAAGCTCAACGCGGGGCCGGTGATCAAGGTCAATAACAACCAGCGCTACGCCACCAACAGCGAGACCGCCGGGTTCTTCCGCCACCTGTGCATGGCCGAGGAAGTGCCGGTGCAGAGTTTCGTGGTGCGCAGCGACATGGGCTGCGGCTCGACCATCGGCCCGATCACCGCCAGCCACCTGGGGGTGCGCACCGTGGACATCGGCCTGCCGACCTTCGCCATGCATTCGATCCGCGAGTTGTGCGGCAGCCACGACCTGGGGCACCTGGTGAAGGTGTTGACGGCGTTCTATCGCAGCCGTGAGTTGCCGTGATAATGATGTAGCCAGTGTCGACCCTATTGCGGGGCAAGCCCGCGATAGGGCCACCAGCGTCACCACCAACCGCTATGCTTAAGACAGGCCCCAAGCAAAAGGATTGCCGCCATGTCCCCCTTCCTCTCCCTGTTCGTGCCGGTGTTCCTGTTCCTGATGCTGCTGACCATCGGTTTCAGCCTGCGCGAGCGCAACATCGGCGTGCTGATGATGTGGATCGGCACCCTCGGCATTTTCGGCCTGACCTGCTGGAAGATCCTGGAGAAACTACCCTCATAACGTTCTAAACTCGGCCAATCGTTTGACCTGAGGTAGATTTTCCGGTGCCTGCCCTCCTGCGTTGCCTGACCCTGCTGCTGTTCCTGTTCACCGTCCCGGCCCACGCCGCCGGCCTGCCCAGCCTGCTCGGTCCGAGCGCGCCCGCCCAACCGCAAGCCAGCGAGCCGCTCGGCAAGTCGCTGGACGAAGTCATCAAGAACCTGGAGAACGACCAGCAACGCGCCAAGTTGCTGGCCGACCTGAAGAAGCTGCGCGACGCCAGCAAGCAGTCCCAGCCCAGCCCCGAACAGGGCGTGCTGGGGCTGATCGGCAACGCCGTGCACGACCTGGAAAAGCAGTTCAGCGGCGAGGCCAGCCCATTCGTGCGCTGGTCGCAGGAGATCGACCAGGCCCAGGCCGAGCTGGTCGCGCTGGCGGTGCCGGTGCACCAATGGCCGGCGATCCTGTTCGGCTTTGCCGCGATCATCGCCGTGTGGAGCCTGCTGGCCTACAGCTTCAACTGGGTCGGCCACCGCGTGCGGGTGCGCTTCGGCCTCACCGAGGAACTGCCCCAGCACCCACGCACCTGGGACCTGGTGCGTTTCGCCCTGCGCAAGCTCGGGCCGTGGCTGGTGGCGTTGGTGATCACCGTGTACCTGAGCTTCGCCCTGCCCTCCTCGCTGGGCAAGTCGATGGCCATGGTGCTGGCCTATGCGCTGGTGGTCGGCACCTGCTTCTCGGCGATCTGCGTGATTGCCTTCTCCCTGCTCGATGGCCCGCACCGCCACCGCGCCCTGTACATCCTGCGACGCCAGGCGTTCCGTCCGCTGTGGCTGATCGGCAGCTTCGCCGCCTTCGGCGAGGCGATGAGCGACCCACGCCTGACCACGGCCCTGGGCAGCCACCTGGCACACGCCCTCGCGACCCTGGCCAACGTGCTGGCGGCACTGTGCACCGGCCTGTTCATCCTGCGCTTCCGCCGCCCCATCGCCCACCTGATCCGCAACCAGCCGCTGTCCCGGCGCCTGAGCCGACGCACCCTCAGCGACACGCTCTCGGTGCTCGGCAACGTCTGGTTCGTGCCGGCACTGGTGCTGGTGGCGCTGTCGCTGTTCGCCACCTTCGTCTCGGCCGGAGACACCAGCACCGCGCTGCGCCAGTCGCTGATGTGCATCGTGCTGCTGGTGGTGTGCATGGTGCTGCACAGCCTGGTGCGCCGGCATGCCGCCAGCCCCAAGCGCGCCAACCGGCGCCAGGCGCTGTACATCGAACGCTTGCGCAACTTCGGCTACGCCTTGGCGCACCTGGTCATCTGGCTGGCGTTCATCGAGCTGGGGCTGCGCATCTGGGGCTTGTCGATGATCAACTTCGCCGAAGGCGAAGGGCATGACGTCAGCGTGCGCCTGCTGGGCCTGGCCGGCACGTTGATCGCCGCCTGGCTGGTGTGGATCCTCGCCGACACCGCCGTGCACCACGCCCTGGTGCGCTCGCGCCGGGGCCAGGCCAACGCTCGCGCGCAGACCATGATGCCGTTGATCCGCAACGTGCTGTTCGTGACCATCTTCATCATCGCGGTGATCGTCGCCCTGGCCAACATGGGCATGAACGTCACCCCGCTGCTCGCCGGTGCCGGGGTGATCGGCCTGGCCATCGGCTTTGGCGCGCAGTCGCTGGTGGCCGACCTGATCACCGGGCTGTTCATCATCATCGAGGACTCCCTGGCGATCGACGACTACGTCGATGTCGGTGGCCACCTGGGCACGGTCGAGGGCCTGACCATCCGCACCGTGCGCCTGCGCGACATCGACGGCATCGTGCACACCATCCCGTTCAGCGAGATCAAGAGCATCAAGAACTACTCGCGCGAGTTCGGCTATGCGATCTTCCGCGTGGCCATCCCGCACAGCATGCACATCGACCAGGCGATCGCGCTGGTTCGCGAGGTGGCGCAAAAGCTGCGCAGCGACCCGCTGATGCGCCGCAACATCTGGTCGCCGCTGGAGTTACAGGGGGTGGAGAGTTTCGAGTCGGGCTCGGCGGTGCTGCGGGCACGGTTCAAGACCGCGCCGATCAAGCAGTGGGAGGTGTCGCGGGCGTTCAACCTGGCGCTGAAGCGGCAGTTGGACGAGACGGGGCTGGACCTGGCGACGCCTCGGTTGTCGGTGCAGGTGGTGACGGCAGGGGGGGAGGCCGGGACCTCCAGCTAGGGCCCTATCGCGGGGCAAGCCCGCCCCTGCAAGGCTCTTGGCTCAGTCACCCCGCTTGGGCGCGGATGCGAATCGCGTCATGCCGCCAATATTCCAGGTCGCAGTCGATCAGATGCCCATGCTGGTCGCTGTTGACCCGGGTGATGTGCAGCCCGGGGCTACCCGCCGACACTTTCAATGCCGTGGCCGCGTCCACCGGCAGCGCGGTAGGCAGGATCTCGAAACACACCTGCCCGTAACGGATGCCGTATTCACGGGCATAGATCTCGGTCAGCGACTGCGCCAGGTCCAGTTCGAGAACCCCGGGGAAATACCGCGGGTTGAGATAATGCTCGGCATACAACACCGCCCTTGCGTCGATACGCCGCAAGCGACAGATGCGCACCACGCTGGACAACGCCGGCAAGCGCAGCCGCGCACAAATCGCCGCAGACGCCGGCTGCAAGCGCGCCGACAGCAGCTCGGTGCTCGGCAGCCGCCCCTGGTCGCGGACCATGGCGTGGAAATGGCTGCGTTCGATCAAGTCGTAGGTCAGCCGCTCGGGCGCGACGAACCAGCCCCGCCGCTCCTCACGGTAGATCAACCCCTGGGCTTCCAGCTGGACCAGCGCCTCGCGCAGGGTGATACGCGTGGTATCGAACACCTCGCTGAGCTTGCGCTCGGCCGGCAACTTGCCGCCCGGTGCCAGCAAGCCATGTTCGATCTGCTCCTGCAGGGCATGGCAGATCGCTGTTACCGCCCGCGGCGGGGTCGATTGCATCAAAGGTTACCTATCTGGACTAGTCCAGCCCCATAGCAGGGCAGTTGGAGAATAGTGCAAGCCTAGGCACGGCTGATGAACATCCTGTGACAAAGGCCCCGCCAGAGGTGTGCCAGATTCGGGCCAACCCCGGAAAATAAAGGGCTGCGTTCTGGTCTACGCTTTGTTTTCAGGGCGCCCGCCCCCCTGGGTACGGCGTACTCCTACATCAAATTGTCATGGAACAGGCCTACCTTGGCTCAAGGTTTGCTGACCTAGACCAACCGTTCTGCAAGCAAGGTCCCGTCATAACAACGATTGCAAGGCACCCACCAAAGGAGCTTCGGATGAAAAAGTTCTTCATGGCGTCACTGCTGGGCTCGGCCATCGCCCTGTGCACCTCGGCCATGGCCGCCGGCACCGACCTCAAGGCCCTGGAAGACGCCGCCCGCAAGGAAGGCACCGTCAACAGCGTGGGCATGCCCGATGCCTGGGCCAACTGGAAAGGCACCTGGGAAGACCTGGCCAAGAAGTACGGCCTCAAGCACAGTGACACCGACATGAGCTCGGCCCAGGAAATCGCCAAGTTCGACGCCGAGAAAGACAACGCCAGCGCCGACATCGGCGACGTCGGCGCCGCCTTCGGCCCCATCGCCGTGGCCAAGGGCGTGTCCCAGCCGTACAAGCCGAGCACCTGGGACCAGGTCCCGGACTGGGCCAAGGACAAGGAAGGCCACTGGGCGCTGGCCTATACCGGCACCATCGCGTTCATCATCAACAAGGACCTGGTCAAGGAAGGCGAACGTCCAACCAGCTGGCACGACCTGGAAAAGGGCAAGTACAAGGTCGCCATCGGTGACGTCGGCACCGCCGCCCAGGCCGCCAACGGCGTGCTGGCCGCCGCCATCGCCTACAAGGGTGACGAGAGCAATATCGCCCCGGGCCTGCAGCTGTTCACCAAGCTGGCCCAGCAGAAGCGCCTGTCGCTGGCCAACCCGACCATCCAGACCCTGGAGAAGGGCGAAGTGGAAGTCGGCGTGGTGTGGGACTTCAACGGCCTGAGCTACCGCGACCAGATCGACCCCAAGCGCTTTGAAGTGCTGATCCCGTCGGACGGTTCGATCACCTCCGGCTACACCACCATCATCAACAAGTACGCCAAGCACCCGAACGCCGCCAAGCTGACCCGCGAGTACATCTTCAGCGACGCAGGCCAGACCAACCTGGCTATGGGCCATGCCCGCCCGATCCGCGCCGAGCACCTGAAGCTGCCGGCCGACGTGCAGGCCAAGCTGCTGCCGAACGAGCAATACAAGGCGGCGCAGCCGATCAAGGATGCCGCAGCCTGGGAGACGACCTCCAAGGCGCTGCCGCAGAAGTGGCAGGAGCAGGTCATCATCGAAATGGAATAAGGCCCAGGCTCTCTAACGCCTGAACCGGCCCTTTCGCGGGTAAACCCGCACCCACAGGATCATCCGAAACCCTGTGGGTGCGGGTTTACCCGCGAACAGGGCGACGCGGATTGACTGACACCCTGCGGAGCAATCATGCAACACAACGTCATCCTGGTCCTGCTCGACGGCCTCAACCACCAGGTTGCCCACCACGCCATGGGCCACCTGCACGCCTACGTCGAGGCCGACCGCGCCGCGCTGTACCGCGTCGAATGCGAGCTGCCGTCGCTGTCGCGGCCGCTGTATGAATGCATCCTCACCGGCGTGCCACCGATCGACAGCGGCATCGTGCACAACAACGTCAGCCGCCTGTCCAACCAGCGCAGCGTGTTCCACTATGCCCGCGAGGCCGGGCTGAGCACTGCCGCGGCGGCCTACCACTGGTTCAGCGAGCTGTACAACCGCTCGCCGTTCGACCCGCTGCGCGACCGCCACACCCACGCGCCCAAGCTGCCGATCCAGCATGGCCTGTTCTACTGGGCCGACCACTACCCCGACTCGCACCTGCTGGCCGACGCTGAATACCTGCGCCGCCGCCATGCGCCGAACTTCCTGCTGGTGCACCCGATGAACATCGACGACGCCGGCCACCGCCACGGCCTGGACAGCAGCCAATACCGCAACGCCGCGCGCAGCGCCGACATCCTCTTGGCCGACTACCTGCCGCGCTGGCTCGAAGAGGGCTACCAGGTGCTGGTGACCGCCGATCACGGCATGAACAACGACCGCTCGCACAATGGCCTGCTGGCCGAGGAACGCGAGGTGCCGCTGTTCGTCTTCGGTGAGGCGTTCAGCCTGGACCCGGCCGCCAAGCCCCTGCAAACCGAGCTGTGCGGCACGCTCTGCGAACTGCTCGGCGCAACCCATGACAAACCGGTCTGCCGGGAGTTGCTCAAGTGAATGCCAGCCACCGTGGCCGCACCCTGGCCCTGCTTTGCCTGCTTCCGTTCGCACTGTTCTTCGTCATCTTCCAGATCGCCCCATTGGCCTGGGTGACCATCCACAGCCTGCAAGGCGAAGGCGGCTGGGGCCTTGAGAACTTCAGCAAGGTGTTCGCCTCGAAGTTCTACCTGCAGGCGCTGCAACGCAGCCTGGAGATCAGCTTCTGGTCGAGCCTGTTCGGTATCGTCATCGCCACCCTCGGCGCTTACTCGCTGCGCCAGGTCGACTCGAAGCTGCGCGACTTCGTCAGCGCCTTCGCCAACATGACCAGCAACTTCTCCGGCGTGCCACTGGCCTTCGCCTTCATCATCCTGCTCGGCTTCAACGGCGCGCTGACCCTGCTGCTCAAGCAGATCGGCCTGCTCGGCGACTTCAGCATCTATTCCAAGAGCGGCTTGATCCTGGTGTACACCTACTTCCAGATCCCCTTGGGCGTGCTGCTGCTCTACCCGGCCTTCGACGCCCTGCGTGAAGACTGGCGCGAGTCCGCCGCGCTGCTGGGCGCCAACCACTGGCAGTTCTGGCGGCACATCGGCCTGCCGGTGCTGACCCCGGCGCTGCTGGGCACCTTCGTGATCCTGCTGGCCAACGCCCTGGGCGCCTACGCCACCGTCTATGCCCTGACCACTGGCAACTTCAACGTGCTGCCGATCCGTATCGCCGCCCTGGTGGCCGGCGACATCACCCTCGACCCGAACCTGGCAAGCGCCCTGGCGATGGTGCTGGTGGGGCTGATGACGCTGGTCACGGTGGTCCATCAATGGCTGCTGAAAAGGAGCTACCATGCGCGCTGAATCCCGCCCGGGCGGCCTGTACCACCGCGTGGTGGTGTACCTGCTGTTCCTCATCCTGCTGCTGCCGCTGGCCGGCACCCTGCTCTACTCGCTGGCCACCAGTTGGTCGGCGACCCTGTTGCCCAGCGGCCTGACCTTCAAGTGGTACATCGCGCTGTGGAGCGAGCCGCGCTTTCTCGCCGCGTTCGGCCAGTCGCTGCTGGTGTGCATCGGTGCGCTGCTGCTATCGGTGGTGCTGATCCTGCCGCTGCTGTTCGTGGTGCACTACCACTTCCCCAAGCTCGACGCCCTGATGAACGTCCTCATCCTGCTGCCGTTCGCGGTGCCGCCGGTGGTGTCGTCGGTGGGCCTGCTGCAACTGTACGGCAGCGGGCCGATGGCCATGGTCGGCACGCCGTGGATCCTCATCGGCACCTACTTCACCATCGCCTTGCCGTTCATGTACCGGGCAATCACCAACAACCTGCAGGCCATCAACCTGCGCGACCTGATGGACGCCGCCCAACTGCTCGGCGCCAGCACCTGGCAGGCGGCGTTGCTGGTGGTGCTGCCGAACCTGCGCAAGGGCCTGATGGTGGCGCTGCTGCTGTCGTTCTCCTTCCTGTTCGGCGAATTCGTGTTCGCCAACCTGCTGGTCGGCACTCGCTACGAGACCCTGCAGGTGTACCTGAACAACATGCGCAACAGCAGCGGCCACTTCAACAGCGCGCTGGTGATCTCCTACTTCGCCTTCGTGCTGGTGCTGACCTGGGTCGCCAACCGCCTGAACAAGGACAAAACCTGAGATGAGCTTCGTCAGCGTACAGAAACTGCAAAAAAGCTACGCCGGCAGCCCGGTGTTCCACGACATCGACTGCGAGATCGAGCGCGGCGAGTTCGTCACCCTGCTCGGCCCATCGGGCTGCGGCAAATCCACCCTGCTGCGTTGCATCGCCGGCCTGACCCCGGTGGACAGCGGGCGGATTCTCCTCGACGGCCAGGACCTGGTGCCGCTGAGCCCGCAGAAGCGCGGGATCGGCATGGTGTTCCAGAGCTACGCGTTGTTCCCCAACATGACCGTGGAACAGAACGTCGCCTTCGGCCTGCGCATGCAGAAGATCAAGGCCGACGAAAGCCAGGTGCGCGTGCGCGAGGCCCTGGAACTGGTGGAACTGGGCAACTTCGCCGGGCGCTACCCACACCAGCTGTCCGGCGGCCAGTGCCAACGCGTGGCCCTGGCCCGGTCGCTGGTCACCCGCCCGCGCCTGCTGCTGCTCGACGAACCGCTGTCTGCGCTGGATGCGCGCATCAGGAAGCACCTGCGCGAGCAGATCCGCGCGATCCAGCGCGAGCTGGGGCTGACCACCATCTTCGTCACCCACGACCAGGAAGAGGCGCTGACCATGTCGGACCGCATCGTCCTGATGAACCAGGGGCGCATCGTCCAGAGCGGCGATGCCGAAACCCTCTACACCGCGCCGGTGGACGTGTTCGCCGCCGGCTTCATCGGCAACTACAACCTGCTCGACCCCGACAGTGCCAGCCGCCTGCTGCAACGCCCGGTGAGCGGTCGCCTGGCGATCCGCCCGGAGTCGATCACCCTGAGCCTGCATGGCGAGCTGGACGGCCAGGTGCGCAGCCACAGCCTGCTGGGCAACGTCATTCGCTACCGTGTCGAGGCCCGGGGCGTGGAGCTGGTGGTGGACGTGCTCAACCGCTCGTCCGCCGACCTGCACCCGGACGGGCAGCGGGTATCCTTGTCGATCGACCCCACGGCGCTACGGGAAGTGGCCTAAGGAGCAATTGCAATCATGGCACTGGCGATCTTCGATCTGGACGAAACCCTGATCCACGGCGACTGCGCGTCGTTGTGGAGCGAGCAGATGGCCCGACTGGGCTGGGTCGACGGCAAGGACTTCCTGCGCCGCGACCACGAACTGATGGAGGCCTACGGCAAGGGTCATCTGCGCATGGAGGACTACATGGCCTTCAGCCTGGAGCCGATTGCCGGGCGCACGCTGGAAGAGGTGGAGCACCTGGTGGAGCCGTGGGTGGAAGAGGTGATCGAGCCGATCATCTATGGCGACGCCTGCCACTGCATCGCCGAGCACCGCAAGCGCGGCGACCGCATTCTGATCATCTCCGCCTCAGGCACTCACTTGGTCGGCCCGATCGCCGCGCGGTTGGGCGTGGACGAGTACCTGGCGATCGAACTGGAGGCCCTGAACGGGGTGTACACCGGCAGGACACACGGCGTGCTGACCTACCGTGAGGGCAAGATCAGCCGGCTGCTGGAGTGGCTGGACCAGGAGCAGGAAAACCTGGAGGGGGCGAGTTTCTATTCCGACTCGCGCAATGACTTGCCGTTGTTGCTGAAGGTGGACCATCCGTTCGTGGTGAACCCGGACGCGGTGTTGCGCGAGCATGCGCAGACCAATGGGTGGCCCGTTCTGAGTTGGAGCTGAAGCCCTCATCGCGGAGCAAGCCCGCTCCCACAGGGGCCTGCGGGAGCGGGCTTGCCCCGCGATAGCGTCGCTATGAACTACACCAACGCCGGATCGATCACCACCACCAGCTTCCCCGACACCTGATTGCTGGCCAACTCCGCATACGCCGCCTCGGCAAACTCAATCGGATAGGTGTCGACCAACTGCGCCGACAACCGCCCTTCGGCGAACAGCGGCCACACCTGCTGCCCCAGCTCACGCAGCAACTCGGCCTTGAACCCATCGTCACGGTTGCGCAGCGTCGACCCGGTGATCTCCAGGCGCTTGCCCAGCACCATCGCCAGGTCCAGCTCGACCTTGCGCCCGCCCATCAAGCCGATGATCACCCAGCGCCCATCACGCGCCAGCAGCTTGAGGTTCAGCTCGCCATAGCTGGCCCCGACCGGATCGAGGATCACATCGAACGGCCCAAGGCCCTCCAGTGCTTCCAGGTTCTGGTTGCGCACCGCGCCCCCGGCGGCGCCCAGGCCCTCGCAGTAGGCCAGGCGCTCGGGCGAGCCGACGCTGACCCATACCGGGTTGCCGAATGCCTTGCACAGCTGGATCGCCGCCGAGCCCACGCCGCTGGCCCCAGCATGCACCAGCACCTTCTCGCCCGGCTTGAGGCCACCGAGCTGGAAGATGTTCAGCCAGGCCGTGGCGTACACCTCGGGAATGCCCGCCGCCTCGTGCAGGCTCAGGCCCTCGGGCACGGGCAGCACGTGGCGGGCATCGACCACCACTTCCTCGGCCATGCCACCACCGGCCAGCAACGCGCAAACGCGGTCGCCCACACGCCAATCGGCACCGGCGCCGACCTCCTCGACGACCCCGGCGCACTCCAGCCCCAGGTACGGGCTGGCACCCGGTGGCGGCGGGTAGAGACCCGCGCGCTGCAACAGGTCGGCACGGTTCAACCCGGCCGCCGCCACGCGGATGCGCACCTGCCCCGCATCACAGGCCGGGCGCTCGGCCTCGACCCAGGCCACATGTCCGTCAACGCCTTGCAATGCCTTCACAGTGCCTCCATAGTTGAGTCATGACTGAGCCCGGGGACGCCATGTCCCGGGCTTTTTGCAGTATTTGTCCGGCTCCATGGAACCGGCGAAGGAAAAGACGGCCTACTATGCGTGATCAATTGCCTCCACGTCGAATCAGCATGAAGCATTTCCTCCCCAGCTCTGCCCTCGCGTTGATGATCGGCCTGGGCAGCCTCGCGCTCGGTGGCAATGCGGCCGCCGCCAACAAGTGGGACAGCCTGCAGCCGGACCGCGACGAAATCGTCGCCAGCCTCAACGTGGTCGAGCTGCTCAAGCGCCACCACTACAGCAAGCCGCCTCTGGACGATGCCCGCTCGGTCATCATCTACGACAGCTACATCAAGCTGCTCGACCCGGCCCGCAGCTACTTCACCGCGGCCGACATCGCCCAGTTCGACAAGTGGAAGACCCAGTTCGACGACTTCTTGAAAAGCGGTAACCTCGACCCCGGCTTCACCATCTACAAGCGCTACCTCGACCGCGTGAAGTCACGCCTGGACTTCGCCCTGGCGGAACTCGCCAAGGGTGCCGACAAGATCGACTTCACCGCCAAGGAAACCCTGCTGGTCGACCGCAAGGATGCCCCTTGGGCGAAGAACGAGGCCGAACTCGACGACCTGTGGCGCAAGCGCGTCAAGGACGAGGTGCTGCGCCAGAAGATCGCCGGCAAGGACCCCAAGCAGATCCAGGAAACCCTGACCAAGCGCTACAAGAACCAGCTGGCGCGCCTGGACCAGACCCGCGCCGAGGACATCTTCCAGGCCTACATCAATACCTTCGCCCAGTCCTACGACCCGCACACCAACTACCTGTCGCCGGACAACGCGGAAAACTTCGACATCAACATGAGCCTGTCGCTCGAAGGCATCGGCGCGGTGCTGCAAAGCGACAACGACCAGGTCAAGATCGTGCGCCTGGTGCCGGCGGGCCCTGCGGCCAAGACCAAGCAGGTGGCCCCGGCCGACAAGATCATCGGCGTGGCCCAGGGCGACAAGGAAATGGTCGACGTGGTCGGCTGGCGCCTGGACGAAGTGGTCAAGCTGATCCGCGGCCCGAAAGGCTCGGTGGTGCGCCTGGAGGTGATCCCGGCGAGCAACGCGCCGAACGACCAGACCAGCAAGGTGGTGTCGATCACCCGCGAGGCGGTCAAGCTCGAAGAGCAGGCGGCGAAGAAGTCGGTGCTCAAGCTCAAGCAGGATGGCCGTGACTACAAGCTGGGGATCATCGAGATCCCGGCCTTCTACCTCGACTTCAAGGCCTACCGTGCCGGTGACCCCGAGTACAAGAGCACCACGCGCGACGTGAAGAAGCTGCTCACCGAACTGCAGAAGGAGAAGGTCGACGGCGTGGTCATCGACCTGCGCAACAATGGCGGCGGCTCCTTGCAGGAAGCCACCGAGCTGACCAGCCTGTTCATCGAGAAAGGCCCCACGGTGCTGGTGCGCAACAGCGACGGCCGCGTCGACGTACTCGAGGACGAGAACCCCGGCGTCTTCTACAAGGGCCCGTTGGCGCTGCTGGTCAACCGCCTCTCTGCTTCAGCCTCGGAGATCTTCGCCGGCGCCATGCAGGACTACCACCGCGCGCTGATCATCGGTGGCCAGACCTTCGGCAAGGGCACCGTACAGACCATCCAGCCGCTCAACCACGGTGAGCTGAAGCTGACCCTGGCCAAGTTCTACCGCGTCTCCGGGCAGAGCACCCAACACCAGGGCGTGCTGCCGGACATCGACTACCCGTCGATCATCGACACCAAGGAAATCGGCGAGAGCGCCCTGCCCGAGGCCATGCCGTGGGACACCATCCGCCCGGTAGTCAAGCCTGTGGCCGACCCGTTCAAGCCGTTCCTGGCCCAGCTCAAGGCACGCCACGACGCGCGCAGCGACAAGGACCCGGAGTTCGTCTACATCCGCGACCGCCTGGCCCTGACCCAGAAGCTGATGAACGAGAAGACCGTCAGCCTCAACGAACAGGACCGTCGCGCCCGTCACGACGAGATCGAGGCCAAGCAACTGGCGCTTGAGAACGTGCGGCGCAAGGCCAAGGGCGAAGAGCCACTCAAGGAATTGAAGAAGGAAGACGAGGACGCCCTGCCCGCCGAGCCGGACGATACCAAGCCAGAAGACGACGCCTACCTGTCCGAGACCGGTCGCATCCTGCTCGACTACCTGAGCCTGAGTTCGTCGGTGGCCAAGCACTGAAAAAGTGATGGCAGAATAGTGTGACCTGTCATTAAACAGTCATTGGACTGTCGTGAAATAGAAGGGCCGGACGCGCAAGCGCCCGGCCTTTTCTTTTTCAGGAAGCAGGCCATGACCGTCACCGAACAGCTCAGCGCATTGAGCGCCATCTTGGCTCAACGTAGCGTCCACAGCCTGTTCCAACCGATCATCTGCCTGACCCAGCGGCGCATCCTCGGCTACGAGGCGCTCAGCCGCGGGCCCTCCAACAGCCCGTTGCACTCGCCCCTGAACCTGTTCGCCATCGCCCGCCAGGCCGGGCGCCTGAGCGAGCTGGAGGTGCTGTG
This sequence comes from Pseudomonas entomophila, assembly GCF_029193575.1. Classification (GTDB taxonomy): domain Bacteria; phylum Pseudomonadota; class Gammaproteobacteria; order Pseudomonadales; family Pseudomonadaceae; genus Aquipseudomonas; species Aquipseudomonas entomophila_G. The sequence continues at coordinate 84,346 of NZ_JARGCS010000010.1, forward strand.
CCGCGAGAGCGCTTGCCGACGGTTCAGCGAGCTGGGGCTGGAGGGCAAGCTGTTCCTCAACGTCTCCCCCGAATCCCTGCTCGAACCCCACTACCCTTCCGGGCGCACCTTGCAGATGCTCGAACAGGTCGGGCTGTCGCCCAGCCGGGTGGTCATCGAGCTGACCGAGCAGACACCCACCGACGATTTCCAACTGCTGTCCAACGCCCTGCACCACTACCGCGACATGGGTTTTTCCATCGCCCTGGACGACCTTGGTGCTGGCTACTCCAGCCTGCGCCTGTGGTCGGAGCTGCGCCCGGACTACGTGAAGATCGACCGCCACTTCATCGACGGCATCCACCAGGACCCGCTCAAGCGCGAGTTCGTCGGCTCCATCCTGCAGATCGCCCGCGCTTCGCGCGCCCAGGTGATCGCCGAAGGCATCGAGCTGAGCGAGGAATTGTCAGTGCTCAGCGAGATGGGCGTCGACCTGCTGCAGGGTTACCTGCTGGGCCGCCCGCAGGAGTTTCCGCCACGCGAGGGCCTGACCCTGCTGCCGCAGCCCCCGGGCCAGGCACTGCCGGCGGGCGAGGACGGCGGCGACCTGGCCGCGCTGCTGATCGAGCAGCCCGCGGTGCCGCTGGGCACCGCCACCCAGCAGGTGCTCGACGCCTTCCGCCGCCAGGCCAACCTCAACTCGCTGGCGGTGCTCGACGACCACGGTAAGCCCTGCGGCATCGTGCACCGGCACTCGCTGTCCGATGCGCTGCTCAAGCCGTTCGGCACCGACCTGTTCGCGCGCAAACCGATCAGCCGGCTGATGAGCGAGGACTTCCTCGCAGTGGAGCGCGGCCAGTCCTTGCAGCAGGTCAGCCGCCTGCTCACCAGCCGCGCCCGGCAGCGTATCGAGGAAGATTTCATCATCACCCAAGGCGGGCGCTACCGGGGCATGGGCCGGGTGATCGACGTGCTTAAGCTGATCACCGAACAGAAGATCCAGCAGGCCCGCTACGCCAACCCGCTGACCCTGCTGCCGGGCAACGTGCCGATCCAGCAATGCCTGGCGCGCCTGCTGGAGCAGCGGCGAGACGCAGCGGTGTGCTACGTGGACATCGACAGTTTCAAGCCCTTCAACGACCTCTACGGCTATGCCCGTGGCGACGAGGTGCTGCTGTGCCTGGCGCAGTGCCTGGGCGAATGCATCGACCCGACGCGGGATTTCGTCGGCCATATCGGCGGTGACGACTTCATGCTGGTGATCGGCTCGGCGGACTGGCAGGAGCGTCTGCACGGCTTGATCGAGGCATTCCTGGAGCAGTGCCGACGCTTCTACCGTGCCGAGCACCTGGAGGCGGGGTGCTTCATCGCCCACAACCGCCAGGGCCAGCGCGAGACGTTCCCGCTGCTGTCACTGTCGATTGGCGTGGTGTGGTTGTGTCGCGAGGCGTGCGACGGGCTGGATGCCGCGCAGCTGGCGGATTTGGCCTCGCAGGCCAAGCGTCAGGCCAAGGACACCGCCGGGCCGAGCCTGAGCCTGATCACGATGAGCGCCGAACACCCGCTGTAGGAGCGCGTCGCCGCTCAGCTGGCGACTTCTTCGGGGTAGCTGTACTCGAACACCCGCACCACCTCCGAGGCATGCCAAGAGGCCGCCTCCAGGCCATCCACCGGCCCGGAGAAGCGCCCCAGGCGCTCGACGCACTCGAAGAACCCGGTGCGCGGCAGGCGGCTGGCGCCCTGGCTGATCACCAGCGAACTGCGCAGCGGCTGCTCGGCGCGCGCATCGAGTACCGCCAGGTACTCCAGCGCGGCGGTCAGGGTCTGCATGGCGGGGCTTGGCAGTTGCAGGCGCTCCAGCAGCGCGCGGTAGGTCAGCAAGTGGCGTTGACGGCGGGCCAGGTCGAGCTCGCCCAGCAGGCTCTGCCAATGCTGACGGCTGATCCTGACCTGGCTCATGAGGGCTCGCTCCAGCCAGCGATGCCCAGGTGCCAGGCCAGGCTGCGCAGGATCGCCGCGTCCGGCTGGCGTTCGCCGGCCTCGATCATCGCCAGGTACGCCGGGCTGATACCGACATTGCGTGCCAGCGCCTCGGGGGCAAGGCCCTTGGCCAAGCGCAACTGCGCCAGCTCGCCCAAAGCAGGCAGGCTGGCGCGGGGTGGTGCGGCTTGCGGGGTACTGGCGGACGGGTCGTCGAACGTGGCGGGCGGTTGCCCCGCCGCCTGGAGCAGTGCCTGGTACTGCGCCCAGGGAACGACTGCGTACTCGGGCTGACCGTCCCGGCTGATGACCTGAATACCCATACGACCCCCTTACTTGGGATTACGGCATGTAATCCGTCGGCATAATGCTTATGCCAATTATATTACCAAGCGCGGGCATCTGTGCAGTTCGGGCTTTCTCAAGGGGCACGCCTTTCCAGGCGCAACGCCTCGGGCGTGTCTGGCAGGCGCTCGACCACCCGCAGGCGCTCCGGTGCCTGGCCGTCCCGCCAGGCCTTGAAGCGCGCCAACTCGTCAGAGACGGTCTTGAGCACCCAGCCGAGCACGGCGATGTCGTCGAGAAAACCGACCCCCAGCAACCAATCGGGAATGGCATCCAAGGGGCTGACGAAGTACAGCAGGCCCGCGACGATGGTCACCAGCGCCTTCGGGCTCACCGCCCGGTACTCGCCACGCCACCAGGCCAGGCACAGCGCCTGCAACAGGCGCACGTCCTCGCGCAGTTGGCCCAGCCGCGGGCCCTTGCGCGCCACGGCGAACAACAATGCCGGCAAGCGGCCACGACTGAGCAGGCGCTCGGCCAAGGGCAGGAAGCGGACGAAATTCCAGGGTGCGCTCATGGAGCCTCCAGAAGAGCAGGAAGGTTATCCACATTAATTGTGGATAACCTTGTGAACAGGGCGGCGTTTCCGGCGTCAGGTGCCCACGGGACAAGGGCCTCGCTTAGATCGGGCGTTTTTTACACAACCGTTTCATATCGGCAAACGTTTTGCGACACAGCAGGCGCGCGCCCCGCCTTTGCTCCGACAGTGCGCGGCCACCAGGGTTCGCGTCAAGCCCCGCCGAAACGACAACGCCCCGTCGAGACGGGGCGTTGGCGGTACCACGAGCGGCTTACTTGGCCTGGGCTTCGGCTTCAGGCTTGCTCGGGTCCTTGATAGCGATCAGTTCCAGGTCGAAGACCAGCACCGAGTTCGCCGGGATCAGCGGGCTCGGGCTCTGCGCGCCATAGGCCAGTTCGGCCGGGATGTACAGCTTGTACTTCTCGCCGACGTGCATCAGTTGCAGGCCTTCGACCCAACCTGGAATCACGCCGCTGACCGGCAGGTCGATCGGGTTGCCACGCTCGATGGAGCTGTCGAAGACCTTGCCGTCGATCAGCTTGCCTTCGTAGTGGACGGTGACGACGTCGGTCGGCTTGGGCTGCGCGCCGTCGGTCTTCTTCACGACTTCGTACTGCAGGCCGGAGGCGGTGGTGACCACGCCCGACTTCTTGGCGTTCTCTTCGAGGAACTTCTTGCCGGCAGCGGCCGCTTCCTCGCTGGCCTTGGCCAGGCGCTCCTCGGCGCGTTTCTGCAGGGCGGTGAAGGCTTCGACCAGCTCTTCGTCCTTGATGCGCTGCTCTTTCTTGGTCACCGCGTCCTCGATGCCGAGGGCCACCGCTTTCGAATCAAGGTCGTCCATGCCTTCCTGAGCCAGGCTCTTGCCCATGTTCAGGCCGATACCGTAGGAGGCTTTCTGTGCTGGCGTTTTCAGCTCGACGCTGCTGGTCTGGGCATCGCAACCTGCGAGGACCAGGCCAACCAGGGCAACCGCAGCCGCCAAACGATGTTGTTTCATGCTAGTTCCTTGTTCATGCGCCATGAGGGCAAATCAGGGTAAAGCCGCGAGCTTATCAGGCGGCCATGACCAATGGCTACCGGCATGAGAGCCGGTTGCGGGGTGGAAGTTCAGTGGGTGAACGGATCTTCATCCTGGGCTGGGGCCGGCCTCAAGGGTAGGCGCCGTCGCGGTATTGCGCCGCCACTTCACGCAGCACCTCGCACACCCACTGCGCCGCCAGCCCCTGGGGCAATGCCGCGTTGCGGCAGATGCCCACCGAGCCGCCCGGCTCGCGCACCCCCAGGTCCAGCTCGGTCAGTTCACCACGTTGCAGGTCGATCAGCACCGCGTCACGCGGCGCCACCCATACCGCGTCGCTGCCCAGCAGGTAGCGCCGGCTCAGGGCCAGAGACAAGGTTTCCAGGCGTTGCGCCGGCAACTGGATGCCGCACTGCACGAACAGGCTGTCGGCATGCTGGCGGATGGTGGTGCCCGGCGGGGGCAGCACCAACGGATAGCAGCCGACCTGGCTACGGTCGACTGGCTGAGGCGCCAGCAAGGGATGGCCAGGGCGCACCACCAAGGTCATCGATTCGCTGTACAGATGCTCGAACGACAAGCCTTGGATCTGCGGGCTATCGGTCATGCGCCCGACCACCAGTTCCAGCTCGCCCAGGTGCAGTTGCCCAAGCAACTGCGCGCTGACGCCGGTGACCACGCTGACCACCAATGCCTCATGGCGCTGGTGCAGGCGGCACAACACTTCAGGCATCAGCAGCCCCTCCACCGTCGACAGCACGCCGATCCGCACCTGCGACGGCGCCCGCGCCTCGCCGCGCAAGCTGCTCACGCCATCGCGCAGGGCCTGCACGCTGGGCCCGGCATAGCGCATGAAGCGGGTGCCGGCCGGGGTCAATTCAACCCCCTGGCGGCTGCGCTCGAACAAGCGCGCTTCGAGCAGGTCTTCCAACTCCTTGAGCGCCTTGGAGATCGCTGGCTGGCTGATGGCGAGCACGTCCGCCGCACGGGCCAGGCTGCCCTGCCGGGCAATCTCCAGGAAGCACAGCAGGTGGCGGTACTTGATGCGGGTGTCGAGGTTCATGCCGGCAGCTTGCAGCTTCACGCCGCGCGCTGCAAGGGCTCAGCACGCCAGTTCGATCGCCTCGCCGCAGATCCGCGCCGGCCATACCCGCAACGCCTGCGCCGGGTCTTCCAGGCAGCGTCCATCCCTCAGGCTGAAGTGCTGCTTGTACAGCGGCGCGGCCACCACCAGCTCACCGCCCAGGCTGCCGACCAGCCCACGGCCGATGACGTTCGCCCCCGAACGCGGGTCGCGGTTGTCCACCGCGTAAAGCCCCTGCCCCGGCAGGTAGAACAGCGCCACCTGGGCGCCGTCCAGCCAGGCCACCACGCCGGAGCCGGCCACCAGGTCCTGGACCTGGCATACCGCCTGCCATTGAAGATCGTGCGCCACAGCGGCATTGGAAAGGTTCATCAGACAGCCTCCTCGACGGTTGGAATCAGGTGCAACGCTGCTGCCGGCCGACGCTGCTCGCGTTCACGCACGAAGTGCACGTCAGGGTCGGGGCGCTGGTCATTGACGAAGGTGCGGAAGCGCTTGAGCTTCTCTGGGTCTTTCAGGGCGTTGGCCCACTCGCATTCGTAGCGGTCGACCACGTGCTGCATCTGCGCTTCGAGCTCGGCGGCAAGGCCCAAGCTGTCGTCGAGGATCACCGCCTTGAGGTAATTCAGCCCGCCTTCCAGGCCCTCGCGCCATACCGAGGTGCGTTGCAGCTTGTCGGCGGTGCGGATGTAGAACATCAGCACGCGGTCGATCAGGCGGATCAGGGTCTCGTCGTCCAGGTCGGTGGCGAACAGCTCGGCGTGGCGCGGGCGCATGCCGCCGTTGCCGCAGATGTACAGGTTCCAGCCCTTGTCGGTGGCGATCACGCCGATGTCCTTGCTCTGCGCCTCGGCGCACTCACGGGTGCAGCCGGAGACCGCGAACTTGAGCTTGTGCGGCGAGCGCAGGCCCTTGTAGCGGTCCTCGATGCGCAGGGCCATGGCCACGCTGTCCTGCACGCCGTAGCGGCACCAGGTGCTGCCCACGCAGGACTTCACCGTGCGCGTCGACTTGCCATAGGCGTGCCCGGTCTCGAAGCCGGCCTCGATCAGCTCGCCCCAGATCAGTGGCAGCTCGTGCAGTTGAGCGCCGAACAGGTCGATGCGCTGGCCGCCAGTGATCTTGGTGTAGAGGTCGTATTTCTTCGCCACCTGGCCGATCACGATCAGCTTGTCCGGGGTGATCTCACCGCCAGGGATGCGCGGCACCACCGAGTAGGTGCCGTTCTTCTGCATGTTGGCCATGAAGGTGTCGTTGGTGTCCTGCAGCGGCACCAGCGAGGGGTCCATGATCGGCTGATTCCAGCACGAGGCGAGGATCGAGCCCACGGTGGGCTTGCAGATGTCGCAGCCGACGTGACCCTTGCCGTGGCGCTCGAACAATTCGTCGAAGCTGCGGATACCCTCGACCCGCACCAGCGCGTAGAGCTCCTGGCGGGTGTAGGCGAAGTGCTCGCACAGGCTCTTGTCGACGGTCACGCCACGGGCAGTCAACTCATGCTCGAACACCTGCTTGAGCAGCGCCGCGCAACCGCCGCAGCCAGTGGCCGCCTTGGTGCAGCCCTTGACCGCGGCGAGGTCGCCGCAGCCGCTGTCGATGGCCGCGCAGATCGCGCCCTTGCTGACGTTGTGGCACGAGCAGATGGTCGCGCTGTCGGGCAACGCGTCGGCGCCCAAGGCCGGCACGCCGCCGCTTTGCGGGAGGATCAGCGCCGCCGGGTCGGCCGGCAGGGCGATGCCGTTCTGCACGTATTGCAGCAGGGTGTCGTAGTAGCTGTTATCGCCCACCAGCACCGCGCCGAGCACGCGCTTGCCGCTGGCGTCCACCACCAGGCGACGGTAGCTGGCATTGGCCTCGTCGATGAAGCGGTAGCTGCGCGCGCCAGGCGTGGCGCCGTGGGCGTCGCCGATAGAGCCGACGTCGACCCCCAGCAGCTTGAGCTTGGTCGACATGTCGGCACCGCTGAAGGGCGCCGCCGCTTCACCGATCAGCAACGCGGCGAGGTTGCGCGCCATGCCGTAGCCGGGCGCCACCAGGCCGAACACGCTGCCGTTCCATGAGGCGCATTCGCCGATGGCGAAGATGCGTGGGTCGCTGGAGCGGCAGTCGCTGTCGATCACCACGCCGCCACGCGCGGCGATCTCCAGGCCGCTGCTACGACCCAGGGCGTCCTGCGGGCGGATGCCGGCGGAGAAAACGACCAGGTCGGTTTCCAGGTGCTCGCCGCCGTCGAAGTTCATGCGGTAGCGGTAGCCCTCGCCAGCGCTGATGGACTGGGTGGCGCGCGACAGGTGCACACCCACGCCAAGCGCCTCGATCTGCGCACGCAGCGCCGCCCCGCCCTCGCCGTCCAGTTGCACCGGCATCAGCCGTGGCGCGAACTCCACCACATGGGCTTCCAGGCCTAGCGACTTGAGCGCGTTTGCCGCTTCCAGGCCAAGCAGGCCGCCACCGACCACCACGCCCCGCCGGGCGCCAGTGGCGGCGGCGCGGATCGCGTCGAGGTCGTCGAGGGTGCGATAGACCAGGCGTGCCGTGCCGCTGGAGCCTTCGATCGGCGGCACGAAGGGGTACGAGCCGGTGGCGAGGATCAGCTGGTCGTAGCCGTAGCGGCCCTCGGCGGTGACGATCTCGCGCTGCTCGCGGTCGATCTCCAGCACCGCCTCGCCCAGATGCAGGTGCACGCCGTGGCGCTCGTAGAAGTCCGCCTCGCACAGGGCCAGGACCTCGGCGTCGCTGCCGCCGAAGTACTCCGACAGGTGCACGCGGTCGTAGGCGCGTTGGCGCTCCTCGCCGAACACCTGCAGCTCGAAGCGCGCCAGGGCGCCGCGCTCGACCAGTTGCTCGACCAGGTGGTGGCCGACCATGCCGTTGCCGACGATGACCAGTCGTTGCCGTTGCCCGTCGTTCGCTGTTGCCTTCATAGCCGTTCCTCGATCACGGTTCGCCGGGTTGCCCGCGGCAAAGACAAAAAAAGGCGCCTGGAGCGGAAGCTCCAGGCGCCTTTGCCTGTACTCATCAGTGTGAGGCCCCTGCTGATCGCCGTTGATCGGCGGGGCGTGTTGTAGGGGTGGTGTAGCAGGGAGTGTGCCAAGGTTGGAATTTTCGTTGGTCGGGCCGGCCCTCTCGCGGGGCAAGCCCGCGCCTACAGGTTCGGCGGTGCCCTCACGCGTGCAGGAGCGGGCAGCCCCGCGAGAGGGCCGGCACCTTCACCGCCTCAACCCGGTGCACACCGCCCAATCCCGGTGCACTCAATACACGTCGCGCCGATAACGCTTGTCGCGGCTCAACCCCTCCACATACGCCGCAGCCGCCTCGTCGCTCATGCCGCCCTGCTCGGCCACTACCTGGCGCAGCGCCGCATCCACGTCGCGGGCCATGCGCTGGGCATCGCCACAGATGTAGAAATACGCCCCCGCCTCCAGCCAGCGCCACAGCTCGGCGCCCTCCTCCAGCATGCGCTGCTGCACGTACACCTTCTCGGCCTGGTCACGGGAGAACGCCGTGCTCAGGCGCAAATGCCCACTGGCCTGCCAGGCCAGCAGTTGCTCGCGGTAGTAGAAATCGCAAGCGGCGTGCTGCTCGCCGAAGAACAGCCAGTTGCGCCCACTCGCGCCACGCGCCTGGCGCTCTTCGAGAAACGCCCGGAACGGCGCGATGCCCGTGCCGGGGCCAACCATGATGATCGGCGTGGCATCACTTTCCGGCAGGCGGAAGTGCCGCGACACCTGGGGGAAAATCGCCACCTCCAGCGCCTCGGCGCGGTCGGCCAGGAAGGTCGAGCACACGCCCTTGCGCTCGCCATAGCGCACGGTGGACACCGTCAGATGCACCTCGCCAGGGTGCGCCGCAGGGCTGGAGCTGATCGAGTACAGCCGCGGTTGCAGCGGCTTGAGCAGGCCCAACCAGTCGCTCAGCGGCAGTTGCTGGGGAAACGCGCGCAGCACGTCCACCAGTTGCTTGCCCCACAACCACGCCTTGAGTTCAGCCTTGCACTCAGCCTGCAGCAAACGGCGCAACTCGCCAGCCTGGGCGTCGCGGCTGAAGGCTTCGAGCTGCGCAGGGGTGATGCGGGCGATTTCCAGGTGCCGCTCCAGCGCATTGGCCAGGGCCATCGGCGGCAAGCCCGGTGGCTCGACCATCCGTTGGCCGTCGACGCCCATCGCGCCGAGCAACTCCTGCACCAACGCCGGGCAGTTGCGCGGCCACACCCCCAGGGCGTCGCCAGGCTGGTAGCTGAGGCCGCTGCCGTTGAGGTCGAACACCAGCTGGCGGGTTTCCTTGCTCGCCCCCGGGCCGTTGAGCAGGCGGTTCTCCAGCAGCGGCGCCAGGCACGGGCGCTGCTTGTCGAAGCCGCTGGCGACGGGTTGCTCGGTGGCAGCGCTGGCCGCCGCGCCCAGGGCCGGCAGCAAGGCCAGCAGCCAGCTGGCGAAGGCCTGGTCGAAGTCCGGCTCGCAATCGACCCGCTCCAGCAAGCGCCGCCCGCCCAGTTCGGCCAGGCGCTGGTCGAGCTTGCGGCCGAAGCCGCAGAACTGGTCGTAGCTGGAGTCGCCCAGGGCGAGCACGGCATAGGGCAACTCGGCGCACTGGCCACCCTCCTCGCCCTGCAACGCCTGCCAGAACGCCGAACCGCTGTCTGGCGCATCGCCGTCACCAAACGTGCTGGCGATCAGCAGCACACTGGCGGCGCCGCGCAACTGGCCGGGGCTGACCGCCTCCATGCAACTCAGCTCCACCGCCAGCCCGGCTTCGCGCAGGCGCCCGGCGCAGCGCTCGGCCAACGCCTCGCCGTTGCCGGTCTGCGACGCCCACAGCACCCGGTGGCGCGGCGCCTCGAGGCCTGGCGCGGCAGCGCTAGCGGGCTGGGCGAACAGCCCGGCCAACAGGCCATCGACGAACAGTCGTCGGGCCGGCGCCAGCGGTGCGCTGGGCGGCAGGCACGGCACGCCCTCGGCGCGGGCCTGGCCAAGGCCGAGCAGAAAACCTTGCAGGTAGTGGCGCTCGTCCTCGGCCAGCGCCGGGACCGGTAGTTGGTCGAGGCCGAGCAGGCGGGACAGGGTGGCGGTGGGCATGGAGGACGGCTCCGCGCGGGTCAGGTCGAGGGCTTCGATGCGTTCGCCGGCGACCCGCTCCAGGGTCACGGCGCAATGCTTGAACGCCGGTTGCAGGGAGGTTGGGTCGACCGCGTCGCAGGTCACGGCGTTGATCGCCAGTTGCTCGCCATGCAGGTCGTTCCAGTGGAAGGGGGCGAAGCAATTACCCACCAGCACACGATCGCTGAGGCGCGCCGGCAGCACCGCCTGGCCGCGCCGCGAGCGAATCGCCACCTGGTCCTTGTCGGCGATGCCCAGGCGCTGGGCGTCCTCGGGGTTGAGCTCGACAAAGGGGCCGGGTTCGAGCTTGTTCAAGCTCGGCACCTTGCCGGTCTTGGTCAGCGTGTGCCACTGGTGTTGCACACGGCCGGTATTGAGCACCCAGGGGTAGTCCTCATCGGGCAGTTCGGCCGGCGGCAACCAGGGCCGGGCGAAGAAGCGCGCCTTGCCGCTGGCGGTCGGGAAGGCCAGCGCCGGTGCCGCACCCTGGGCGTCGCGCAGCAGGTGCTGGCTGCTGCCATCGTTGTGGTAGCGCAGCGGGCTGCGGTCGTCACGCCGACCAGGGGCGCAGGGCCACTGGCGCGGTCGCTCGCGCAACGCGGGGTAGTCGATACCCCGCAGGTCGTAGCCGGTGGCCGGGTTCCAGAAACGGCGGATCTCGTCGAACACCGCCTCGGCGTCGGGGTAGTCGAAGGCCTCGGCGTAACCCATGGCGCAGGCGATGCGGGCGATGATCCGCCAGTCCTCCAGGCTCTCGCCGGGGGCGTTGACGGCGCGCGGCATCAGGGTCAGGTTGCGCTCGCTGTTGATCATCACGCCCTCGCCTTCGGCCCACAGCGCGGCGGGCAGGAGGATGTCGGCGTAGCGGTTGGTCTCGGTGTCGAGGAAGGCGTCCTGGGCGATTACCAGCTCGGCCTGGCGCAGGCCGTCGATCACCTGCTGGCGGTTGGCGACGCTGGCCACCGGGTTGCTGCAAATCACCCAGCAGGCCTTCACCTCGCCGCTTTTCAACTGCTCGAACAGCGCCACCGTGCCCTCGCCCCCTTCGCTGCGCAGGCTGCCTGGCGCCAACCGCCACTGCTGCTCGACGAACGCGCGGTCGCCGTCGACCAGTGCCGAACGCTGGCCCGGCAGCCCCGGGCCCATGTAGCCCATCTCGCGCCCGCCCATGGCGTTGGGCTGGCCGGTGAGCGAGAACGGGCCGCTGCCGGGGCGGCAGAGGGTGCCGGTGGCCAGGTGCAGGTTGCACAGCGCATTGGTGTGCCAGGTGCCGTGGATGCTTTGGTTCAGGCCCATGGTCCAGCAGCTCATCCATTCGCCGGCCGTGCCGAGCCATTCGGCGGCCTGGCGGATGTCGGCCTCGGCAAGGCCCGTGAGGGCGGCGACGCGCTCGGGCGTGTAGTCGTCGAGGAACGCCGGCATCGCCTCCCAGCCTTCGGTGTGGCGGGCGATGAAGTCGGCATCGGTGTGGCCGTTCTGGTGCATCAGGTAGAGCAGGCCGTTGAGCAGCGCCAGGTCGCTGCCGGGGCGCAGTTGCAGGAACAGGTCGGCCTTGTCGGCGGTGGCGCTGCGCCGGGGGTCGACGACGATCAGCCGGGCGCCGGCCTTGAGGCGGTCGAGCAGGCGCAGGAAGAGGATCGGGTGGCAGTCGGCCATGTTCGCGCCGATCACCAGGAACACCTCGGCATGCTCGAAGTCCTGATAGCTGCCAGGCGGGCCATCGGCGCCCAGCGACTGCTTGTAGCCGCTGCCAGCACTGGCCATGCACAGGCGCGAGTTGGACTCGATGTGGCGGGTGCGGATGAAGCCCTTGGCAAGCTTGTTGGCCAGGTACTGGGCCTCCAGCGACATCTGCCCGGAGACATACAAGGCCACGGCATCGGGGCCGTGCTGGTCGATGATCGCGCGCAGACGGCCAGCGGCCTGGGCGATGGCTTCGTCCAGCGCGGTGCGCACCGGCGACACGGCACGCTGCTGGCGCACGAAAGCGTGCTCCATGCGCCCGGCCAGCAGCGGCAGGTGCGCGGTCAGGCCCTTGGTGCACAGGCGGCCAAAGTTGCTTGGGTGCTGCTTGTCGCCGCTGATCTTGCTGACCTTGCCGTCGGCCACGCTCATGACGATGCCGCAACCGACCCCGCAATAGGGGCAGACGCTGCGCACCTCGCTGCTGCTCATGGGGCGTACTCCTGTGGGCGAAACGCAAAAGGCGCCGGCTGCCCCGGCCTGCGATGGCAAGCGGGGGCAACACGGCGCCTTTGTCGTGAAGAATGAGGGGAAGCCATCGGCGTTGACGGTTCCGGATGGTTTGAATCAGCAAGTTCTGGGCCAGCCCCCAAACGGCGCGATCCGTGCGGGAGCAGGCTTGCCCCGTGATAAGGCCGGCACAGAAAACGCACTGTCCTGGCCCGAAACGCACCACCAGGTGGCACTCCCTCAGCAACAACGATATGATCTATATACGTTTCATATACAGGACTCCTCCCATGGGCATCGTCAAGATCGCCGACGACCTCCACGAAGACCTGCGCATCGCCAGCGCCGCCCTGTCGCGCTCGATCAACGCCCAGGCCGAGCACTGGATCCGCATCGGCATGCTCGCCGAGCTGCACCCCCAGGCCACCTATCAGGAACTGCTGCGCCAACTGCTGCGCCAGGAGCAAGCCAACCTCAAGGAGCTGTTGCAATGAGCAAGGTGACCCTCAAGGACGCCGCCCAACTGGCACTGATGCGCAACGCCGGCCAACTGCTGGCCAAGGTGTTCGCCGACCTCGACGGTTTCATCCGCCCGGGCGTGACCACGATGCAGATCAACGACCGCGCCGAGGCCTACATCGTCGAAACCCTCAAGGCCCGCCCGGCGAGCAAGGGCCAGTACGGTTTCCCCTACTCGCTGAACACCTCGGTGGACCAGGTGGTCTGCCACGGCATGCCCAAGGCCGACGAGGTGCTGCGCGAGGGTTCGATCATCAACGTCGACATCACCCTGGAACAGGGCGGCTATATCGCCGACTCGTCGAAGATGTACTGCCTCGGCGCGATCGGCGACGATGCCCGGCGCCTGGTCGACACCACTTACCAGGCGTTGTGGAAGGGCATCGAGCAGGTCCGCCCCGGCGCCACCCTCGGCGACATCGGCCACGCCATCCAGACCTTCGCCGAGGCGGCCGGCTACAGCGTGGTGCGCGAATACTGCGGCCACGGCATCGGCCGGCAGATGCACGAGGCGCCGCAGGTGCTGCACTACGGGCAGCGCGGCATGGGCATGAAGTTGCAACCAGGGATGGTGTTCACCATCGAGCCGATGATCAACCAAGGGTTGCGCGGCACACGCACGTTGAAGGATGGCTGGACGGTGATCACCCGCGATGGCGCGTTGTCGGCGCAGTGGGAGCACACCGTGGCGGTGACCGAGACCGGGTTCGAGGTGCTGACCTTGCGCGAGGAAGAGCGCAGCGTTTGAAACACGGCCTTTACTGCGCCGGTGCGGGCGCTATCGCGGTGCGGCGATCCGACTTGCCCCGCGATAGGGCCTGCACCGACAACCCGGCAATTGCCCCGCCCCACACCCCCTCTCTACAATCCCAGCACCTTACCGCGGCCCAGGAACCCGCTCATGGATGAAACCGCCCAGCACTGGCTGCATGCCCTCTCCGCCCCGATGGCCGCGCTCAACGGCGCCAGCTACACCGCCCCCGACTACTTCGAAGGTGAAGACAAGACCGACCTGGAACGCTGGTGGGGCATCGCCAACCGCGCGCAATTGCTGGACATGCTCGGCATGGCCGATAACGGCCATGCCACCGAACTGAGCGAAGCCTACTGGCAGTTCCAACGCTGCCTGCCCAGCCAGTGGCAGGCACTGCTGGAACGCTTGCCGCCACGCGAACGCATCAAGCACGAATACGCCGCGCGCACCTTTCCCGACTGCGGCCCCGGCGGCACCCGCGCCTGGGACATCGGGCGCATGGGCTTCCTGCTGCGCGCCGGGCTGAAGAAAGACCTGGTAACCCGCGAAGAAAGCCTCTACCTGCACTACCGCCTGGCCCTGCGTGCCCGCCACTACTACAACCGCTGGGACAGCTATCTGGCCGGCTACCTGTTCGGCAAGGCCTTGTGGAACGTCTCCGACAGCAGCGACGCCACCCTCGCCGCCGACCTCGAACGCCAGGGCAGCGAGCACTGGAACCGCTGCATCCTGCTCAACCTCCAGCTCGGCGCCAGCCAACTGCTCGCCGGCCTGCCCTGGGACCTGCCGCTGCCCGAGCCGCAGCGCCCTGCCACCTTGGAAGAAGGATGCTGGTCATGAGTTGCTGGATCCGCCTGGGCATCGAGCCGACCCAGGACCTCGCCATCATTCGCCAGGCCTACCGCAGTCGCCTGCCAGCGCACCACCCCGAGACCGACCCGGAAGGCTTCCAGGCCCTGCGCGAGGCCTACGAACAAGCCCAGCGCCTGGCCCGCGAGGCCGAGCTGCCCGCCGAGCCGGCGGCAGAGGAGCAGGACACCCCGCCCCACCCGGCCCTGACAGCCTTCCACCACCTGCTCGAAGAACCCACCCTGCGCTTCGACCCTAGCGCGTGGCAACGCTACGCGCTGACCCTCGACGAGCTGCCGCTGGACACGCTGGACGACCTTGGCTGGCAACTGCTGCACGACCTGCGCCACTGCGGCCCGATCGCCCATGCCTGCGCCAGCCTGCTGGCCCGGCGCTTCGGCTGGGCCGAGCAACTGCTGCGCCTGGACGACGCCCACGAAGTGGAAGCCTTCCTCGCCCGCCTGGACGAGCCCGACCCGTTCGACACCACGCTGATGCGCGACTGGCCGCCCACCGCGCAACTGGAAACCCTGTGGTACTTCCGCAGCCTGGCCTACTGCTTCGAGCAGCGCCCGCTGTTCGAGTACGAGCAGTTCGCCAGCCAGCACACTTGCCTGGCGATCCCCGACGATGCCGCGTTGATGCGCCGCGTCTGCGTGCAGTTCAGCCAGGCCGGCATCGCCAGCATGACCCTGCATGCCCAGGTGCAGGTTGAACAGGCCCGGGCACCGGACGACCCTGACCTGCTCTACCTGCTGGCGCGCCAGGCGAGCGCCCTCGGCGCCGAGCAGCAGGCCCTGGACTGCTGGCTGCGGCTGTGGCGCGAATACCGCCACCCGCAGGCCGAGCGTTGGCTGCTCGACCTATGCGCGCGCCACCAGCCGCAGCGCCTGCCGCTGCTGATCCAGGCTTTCGACCAGCAAACCCAGCCCGACACCTGGCCCGACGACCTGGCCGACCCGGCCCAGGCTTGGGGCAGCCCGGCCCAGGCGCCGCAGACCCTGGCGCGCTGGTCCGAGGCCGCGCGCCTGGAACTGGGCGGCATCGCCGCGCTGTTCATCGACTGGCGCCTGGACGGCGACGATGAACTGCCGCTGCTCGCCTGGCTGCTGCAGGAGCAGGCCGAGCCCGCACTGCAACGCCTGTATTGGCAGGCCTGGGCCCTGCAGCGCGGCGAGGCCGGGCTGCTGCAACGCATCCTCGCCGAGCGCCCCAGCGAAGACGCCCTCGACGGGCTGATCCTCGAAGGCTTCCAGCGCCAGGCCCGTCAGCACCTGCACTGGCTGCAGCTATCACCCGTGGCACGCGCGCTGGAGCGCTTCTGCGACAGCGACGACCCCGCCGAGACCCTGCCCGAAATCCTCGAAAGCGACGAACTGCGCCCGCTGTGCCGCGAATGGCTGCGCCGCGTGCGGGTGTATTCGGCCCAGGCCGTGCGCGGGCTCAACCGTCACTTCGAGATGCGCCGGCTGTTCACCGTGCCGTTCGCCCTGACCACCCAGGACGAACTGGCCGATTGCGGCGTGCTGCTGCCACCGATGGTCGCCGGCGAGGCACTGTGGACCTGGCACCGCCAGCAACTGTTCATGCTCGCCCTGGCCGACCAGCCGGAGCGCTGGCTGGCCTTGATCCCCGATACCCTGGTGGACCAACTGACCTACCCCAGCGAACACCCGTTCGCCGGCCTGCACCGCGTACTGCAAGCGGCAGTGCACAGCCCGGAAGGCGCCAACGCCCTGCCCGCCTTGCTGGACAACCACGATCCGATGCAGGCGTTCGTCGCCGGCCACCTGCTGACCTTCGGCTACGCCATCAACAGCGCACGCCTGCCCAGCACACCTCAACTGCTGGCGTGCCTGGACAACGACGATGTGCTCGACGACCACCGCCTGGGCTACATGCTGCTGTGCGCGGTGCTGTACCACGACCCGGCGCTGGACGCCGAGCAGCGCGCGCGCCTGCGCGACCGGCTGGATGCCCTGGACAACGACAGTGCCTGGTTCGTGCCACTGCGCGACGGCCTGACCAAAGGCAAGGCCGCGCATCTGCCGCGCAACGTGCTGGAACAGGAAGAAGGGGTAGACGCCAAGCTGTTCAACGAAGCCCTGGATGCCTTGCACAGCCTGGCCAACCGTGGCCAGGCGCCGAGCACCCGCAGCCTGCTGCGCTTGCAGCAAGGCAAGGACGACGGCAACCAGGACGCCGGGCTACGCTGCGCGCTGATGGCGCTGCTGGCGTGGTCCGAACGCCTGTTGCTGGCCCATGCGTCGCGCGCGTCGGCGCCCTCCTGGGCGTTCTGGCGCCTGGGCAGCCGGCTCGGGCGCGGCGACTTGGCCGCGCACCTCATCGTGCTGTTGCTGGTCGGCGCGGCAGGCCGCAGCCCGGCCGTGATGGCGGTCATCGCGCTGCTGGTCCTCAGCGCCCTGCTGCGGCGCCTGCGCGATATCGGCCAGGGGGTGCCGGTGCTGCTGTGCTTGCTGGCGTTCAGCCGCCTGCTGCCCGTGCTGCCATTGCTGCTGCTGGGCTGGCCGGGGGATCGCCTGGCGAACCGCTACGGGGCCTCACCGGGCAAGCCCCAGCAACTCGACGACGGCCTGCAGGCGGCGTTGCGCCGCCTGATCCATCAGTAGCGCAGTTCGTCCAGCGCCTGGCTCAACTGCTGGCGCTGGCGGCTGATCTCCCCGGCCTGCTGGCTGGCCAACACGGCGTTGAAGGCATCCAGCCAACTGCCGATCAATTCGCGCTCATCCCCCAGGCTCTGCATCCAGGCGCGCTCCAAGCGCGCCAGCAAGGTGCGGTTGGGCAAGGCGTCGCGCGGGTGGATTTTCAACCGCGCCAGGCGCTCGTGGCTGGCCTGGCGGGCCTCGGCGTCCAGCCCGGTGGGGCTGCGGTCGATGCTGTGGCTATGCTTCTGCCCGGTTTCCAGGAACGTCACGTCCACTTCCAGCAGGCCGTTGATGTCGTAGCTGAAACGCACGTCCAGCGACTGCACCTGGCCGGTGGGCTGCAGAGGAATCTCGAAGCTGTCGACCAGGATGTTGTCGCGCACCCAGGGCCGCTCGCCCTGGTACACGGCGATGCGCACGTGCGTCTGCTCCGGGTGGCTGCTGTAGAAGCGCTGCACCTTGGAGGTCGGGATCACGGTGTTGCGCTCGATGATCGGCGAGAAGGCGCCGGCGACTTCCTCGCCGCGCGACGACGCCACGCCCAGGGTATAGGGGCAGACGTCGGTGAGGATCAGCTCGTCGATGGCCGCGTCCCGGGCCTTGCAAGCCGCCTGGCTGGCGGCGCCGAGGGCAACGATGGTGTCCGGGTCGAGGTGACGGTAGGGCAAACGGCCGAACAGCTTGGCCACCAGTTGCTGGACCTGCGGCATGCGCGTGGCGCCGCCGACCAGTACCAGGCTGTCCAGTTCGCGCGGGCTCAGGCGCGCGTCGCGCAGGGCCTGTTCGATGGGGGTGCGCACCCGCGCCAGCAGCGGCGCCCAGATCGCTTGCAGCTTGAGGTCGTCGAGCAGCCATTCGCGGGCCTGGCCGTCGCCGCTCCAGGCCAGGGTGCGGCCGCCCTCGCCCGCTTCGCGCTTGAGCTGCTCGATCGCGTCGTGAAGGCTGGCCAGGGCCTGGGGTTCCAGGTCTTCGGCCTTGAGGTTCCAATCGCGCAGGCAGGCCGCGAGCAGGGCGTCAGTGAAGTCCTCGCCGCCCAGGTAGTTGTCGCCGGTGGAGGCGTGCACCTCGATCAGCGGCAGAGCGTACTCCAGCACGGTGACATCGAAGGTGCCGCCACCCAGGTCGAACACCAGGGTGCGCTCGAACTTCTGCTCGTGCAGGCCGTAGGCCATGGCCGCGGCGGTCGGCTCGTTGATCAGGCGCTGCACCTTGAACCCCGCCAATTCCGCGGCGAATACCGTGCGCTTGCGCTGCTCGTCGCTGAAGTAGGCCGGCACCGAAATCACCGCCTCGCTGACCGGGCGCCCAAGCCAGGCTTCGGCGTCCTGCTTCAGCGCGCCGAGCACCAGGGCCGAGAGTTCCTCGGGGGTGAAACGGTGCTCACCGAGCTCGAAGCGTTTGTCGCTGCCCATGAAGCGCTTGAAGGCGGCGGCGGTGCGTTGCGGGTGGGTGGTCAGGCGCGCGCGGGCGGCGCTGCCGACCAGGATGCTGCCGTCGTCATCGACGCTGACCACCGAGGGGGTCAGCACCTCGCCGAGGGCGTTGGCGATCAGCTGCGCCTGGCCGTCCTGCCAGACGGCGATGAGGCTGTTGGTGGTGCCGAGGTCGATGCCCAGCAATGGGGCGGATGGAGCGGTACTGGCATCCTGCATGGTCGGTCTCTTGCTCGCGGTATGGGGGGATTCTGCCGCAATGGGGCCGGGAGTTGAAGGCGCGATAGGCCCCGCGACCACAACCCAAAAATTCCTTGGAATAAATTCCGCCCCCGCTTGTTCTCCCTACATCACCCACACAACGCCAACACTCAGAGGCCCATCATGTTGAAGAAAACCACCCTCGCCCTCTCCCTGACCCTGACCTGCTTGTCCAGCCTGGCCATGGCGGCCACCCCGGCGAAAGTCGCCGACACCGCCCTGGGCAAGGTCCTGGTCGACAGCAAGGGCATGACCCTCTACACCTTCGCCAAGGACAGCGCCGGCAAATCCGCCTGCAACGGCCCCTGCGCACAGAACTGGCCACCGCTGACCGCCGGCGCCTACGCCAAGGACGGTGATGGCTACACCGTGATCACCCGCGACGACGGCAGCAAGCAATGGGCCTACAAGGACCTGCCGCTGTACGGCTGGGTCAAGGATTCGAAACCGGGTGATACCACCGGTGAGGGCGTGGGCCAGGCCTGGCACGTGGCCAAGCCCTGAGGCTGGGAAGCGCGGGGGCCTGTACGGCACCCGCGCCTGGCGAAAGGCAGAAACAAAAAAAGCGACCCTAAGGTCGCTTTTTTTGTGGCTTCCGGGTGTTCAGTGGGCCCTGGAAGCTGGAATATGGCGCAGCGGACGGGACTCGAACCCGCGACCCCCGGCGTGACAGGCCGGTATTCTAACCGACTGAACTACCGCTGCGCTATACATCGAGTGGTGGGTGATGACGGGATCGAACCGCCGACCCTCTGCTTGTAAGGCAGATGCTCTCCCGGCTGAGCTAATCACCCTTCGTCTCGGTGTGGCGCGCATTCTACGGAGGACACCCCACCCTGGCAAGCACTTTTTTAAAAAAATTTTGCAGAACTTTCAAAGACCTAGCGCCACCACCCTTTTCCTTCCTTTTATGCAACTGCTGGCCCTCTGACAGGGTTGGCCGCAAACGCCCACTCGGAGAATAATGCCCGCCTTATGCATTAAGGAGAGACACCCCCTCATGTGGTTCAAGAACCTGCTGACCTACCGTCTGACCCAGGACGTCCCGTTCGAGCCTGAAGCACTGGAAGCCGCCCTGGCCAGCAAGCCGGCCCGCCCCTGCGCCAGCCAGGAGCTGACCACCTATGGTTTCATCGCTCCGTTCGGCAAGGGCGAGGACGCCCCGCTGGTGCACGTCAGCGGTGAGTTCCTGTTGATCGCCGCGCGCAAGGAAGAGCGCATCCTGCCCAGCAGCGTGGTCAACGACGCGGTCAAGGAAAAGGTCGAGGAAATCGAGACCGAGCAGATGCGCAAGGTCTACAAGAAGGAACGCGACCAGATCAAGGACGACATCATCCAGACCTTCCTGCCGCGCGCGTTCATCCGCCGCTCGATGATCTTCGCCGCCATCGCCCCGCGCCTGGGTCTGATCCTGGTCAACTCGGCCAGCGCCAAGCGTGCCGAGGACCTGCTGTCGACCCTGCGTGAAGTGATGGGCTCGCTGCCGGTGCGCCCGGCCACCGTGAAGATCGCCCCGAGCGCGACCATGACCGACTGGGTCAAGTCGCAACAGGCCGCCGAAGGCTTCTACGTATTGGACGAGTGCGAACTGCGCGACACCGCCGAAGATGGCGGCATCGTGCGCTGCAAGCGCCAGGACCTGACCGGCGAGGAAATCCAGCTGCACCTGAGCACCGGCAAGCTGGTCACTCAGCTGGCCCTGGCCTGGCAGGACAAGCTGTCGTTCGTGCTCGACGACAAGACCGTGATCAAGCGCCTGAAGTTCGAGGAGCTGCTGCAGGAGCAGGCCGAGCAGGATGGCGGTGACGAGGCGCAGCAGCAGTTCGATGCGAGCTTCACGCTGATGATGATGACCTTCAGTGAATTCCTGCCGGCGCTGTTCGAGGCGTTGGGCGGAGAGGAAATTCCGCAGGGGGTCTGACCGCTCCTGGTTGTCAGTAGCGACGCCATCGCGGGGCAAGCCTGCTCCCGCGGATACCCCGCCGTTTTCATAGACGGCAGGGTATCTGTGGAAGCGGGCTTGCCCCGCGATGGCGTCAGCCCACCCAACACACATTCCACCCCTAGAAGGACCTCCCCATGCGCGCCCTCGCCGCCCTCAGCCGCTTCGTCGGCAACACCTTCGCCCTCTGGGTGCTGCTGTTCGCCTGCCTGGCCTTCCTGCAGCCGCAATGGTTCATCGCCCTGAAGGTCGCCATCGTGCCGCTGCTGGGCCTGGTGATGTTCGGCATGGGCCTGACCCTCAAGCTCGACGACTTCGCCGCCCTCGCCCGCCAACCCTGGCGCGTGGCCCTGGGAGTGGTGGCGCATTTCGTGATCATGCCGGGCGTCGCCTGGTTGCTGTGCCAGGCCTTCCACCTGCCACCGGAAATCGCCGTGGGCGTGATCCTGGTCGGCTGCTGCCCGAGCGGCACAGCGTCGAACGTGATGGTCTGGCTGTCCAAGGGCGACCTGGCGCTGGCCGTGGCGATCGCCGCGGTGACCACGCTGCTGGCGCCGTTGCTGACCCCGGCGCTGATCTGGTTCCTGGCCTCGGCCTGGCTGCCGGTCTCGTTCATGGACATGTTCTGGTCGATCCTGCAGTTGGTGATGCTGCCGATCGTCCTCGGCGTGCTCGCCCAGCGTTTGCTGGGCACGCGGGTGCAGATGGCCGTGCAGGTATTGCCGCTGGTGTCGGTGGTCAGCATCGTGATGATCGTCTGCGCGGTGGTGGCGGCCAGCCAGGCGAAGATCGCCGAATCCGGCCTGCTGATCATGGCGGTGGTGGTGCTGCACAACAGCTTCGGTTTCTTGCTCGGCTACCTCACCGGCAAGCTGTGCAAGCTGCCGCTGGCCCAACGCAAGTCGCTGGCGCTGGAGGTGGGCATGCAGAACTCGGGGCTGGGCGCGGCACTGGCGGCGGCGCATTTCTCGCCGCTGGCGGCGGTGCCCAGCGCGCTGTTCAGCGTGTGGCACAACATTTCCGGGGCACTGCTGTCGACCTGGTTCAGGCGGATGGAGGAGCCGGTGAAGGGGGTCGAAGGGGCGCCGGCCCCGCAGTGACTTGGTGTATGGGAGGGCCTTATCGCGGGCTTGCCCCGCGATAAGGCCGGCCCAGACACCGCAGGTCCCCCCAGGCTTGCCCTCGCCCAGCCAAATGTGCACTATAGTGCGCACTGTGAGGACGGCCTCACGACGCACCGCGTGACCATTCAGGGGACGGCCCCATCATTAGACGATGGAGGCTCACCATGTCCTGGATCATCCTGTTCTTCGCCGGCCTGTTCGAGGTCGGCTGGGCAGTCGGCCTGAAATACACCGACGGTTTCACCCGCCCCCTTCCCACCGCATTGACCGTCGCCGCCATGGCCGTGAGCCTGGGCCTGCTGGGCCTGGCCATGAAGGAGCTGCCGCTGGGCACCGCCTACGCGGTGTGGACCGGCGTCGGCGCGGTCGGCACGGTGATCGCCGGGATCATCCTGTTCGGCGAATCCATGGCGCTGGTGCGCCTGCTCAGTGTCGCGCTGATCATCGCCGGCCTGGTCGGCCTAAAGGTCAGCGCCAGCTGACCTCTCCCCTCCCTTCCTAGCGGACGCCACCGCGCAGGGCACTGACCTTCTCGCGCAGCGCCTCGGGCTGCGCCGCCTCCACCGGGACGGCGGCGCCAGCCACCAGGGTCACCCTCGACCATAACCGGCGCAGGAAACCCTTGGCCGGATCACGGCTGAAGAAGCTCCCCCACAAGCCCTGCAACGCCAGCGGGATCACCGGCACCGGGGTCTCCTGGAGAATGCGGTTGACGCCGCCCTTGAACACATCGATCTCGCCGTCGGCAGTCAGCTTGCCCTCGGGGAAGATGCACACCACCTCGCCCGCCGCCAGGTACTGGGCGATGCGCGCGAAGGCTTGCTCGTAGATGGCCTCGTCCTCGCTACGCCCGGCGATGGGGATCGCCCCGGCGGTTCGAAACACGAAGTTGAGCACCGGCAGCTGGTAGATCTTGTAGTACATGACGAAACGGATCGGCCGCCGCACCGCCCCTCCGATCAGCAGCGCATCGACGAACGACACGTGGTTGCACACCAGCAGCGCCGCGCCTTCGTCGGGAATACGCTCGAGGTCTCGGTGCTCGACGCGATACATGGAATGGCTGAGCAGCCAGATCATGAAGCGCATGGTGAACTCGGGCACGATGCGGAAGATGTAAGCGTTGACCGCGATATTGAGCAACGACACCACCAGGAACAGCTGCGGGATGCTCAAGTCGGCCAGGCTCAGCAACACGATGGTGACGATCGCCGAAACCACCATGAACAGCGCGTTGAGGATATTGTTGGCGGCGATCACCCGGGCGCGCTGGCCCTCTGGCGTGCGCGCCTGGATCAGCGCATACAGCGGCACGATGTAGAACCCGCCGAACACCCCCAGGCCAACGATCGACACCAGGATCCACCAGGCCTGGCCCATGCCCAGCAGGGCCAGCCAGTCGTGGGGCGACGCGCCCACCGGCACGTCGCCGGAATGCCACCACCAGAGCAGGCCGAACAGGGTCAGGCCGAACGAACCGAACGGCACCAGGCCGATCTCCACCTTACGCCCGCTCAGGCGCTCGCACAGCAGCGAACCGACCGCGATGCCCACCGAGAACAGGGTCAGCACCAGGGTCACCACGGTCTCGTCGCCATGCAGCCAGTCCTTGGCATAGGCCGGGATCTGCGTGAGGTAGATGGCGCCAACGAACCAGAACCACGAGTTGCCGACGATCGAGCGCGACACCGCTGGGGTCTGCCCCAGGCCCAGGCGCAGGGTGGCCCAGGACTGGGTGAAGATGTTCCAGTCCAGCCTCATCCCCGGCGCCACCGCCGCTGCCCGCGGGATCCAGCGGCTGGCGAGGTAGCCGAGCACGGCCGTGCCAACCACGCCGCCGGCGACCACCGTGGCGTAGCTGGCCGAGGACATCATTACCCCGGCGCCAATGGTCCCGGCGAGGATCGCCAGGAAGGTGCCCATCTCCACCAGGCCGTTGCCGCCCACCAGCTCTTCTTCACGCAACGCCTGCGGCAGGATCGAGTACTTCACCGGGCCGAACAGCGCCGAGTGGGTGCCCATGGCGAACAGCGCCAGCAGCATCAGCGTGAGGTTGTGGGTGACGAAGCCGGTGGCGCCGATGGCCATGATGACGATCTCGGCCAGCTTGATCGCGCGAATCAACGCGTCCTTGGCGAACTTCTCGCCAAACTGCCCGGCCAGCGCCGAGAACAGGAAGAACGGCAGGATGAACAGCAGCGCGCAGAGGTTGACCCAGATCGAGCGGTCGCCTTCAAGGCTCAGCTTGTAGAGGATCGCCAGGATCAGCGACTGCTTGAACAGGTTGTCGTTGAAGGCACCCAGCGACTGGGTGACGAAGAACGGCAGGAAGCGTCGCTTGCCGAGCAAGGTGAATTGCGAGGAGTGGCTCATCGTCCTTGTTCCTGAGTGGCTTTGTCATTGGAGGCACGCACGGCGCGAGAAGCCACAAATCTGCATGGGAACGCCCACCCTGGCAAGTCGCGCGCTGCCGCCGAGCGGATGGAACAGACCGTCAGGTTCGAGGCTGACCGTACCGACGTCATCGCGGGGCAAGCGACGTCACCCTCATTTCTGCGCAATGCACGGCGATACGAACAGCTCCCCCCGCCAGGCCCCGCGCAAGGTTCGGCTCGCCACCAGCAGCCACAACAGCGCCAACGCCACCACCAGCAGCTGCCCGAACACCAGGAAGAACCCCAGCCCCAACCAAGCCGCCAGCTTGAGCGTGGCCAAGCTGTACACCCCCAGCGGGAAGGTGAACCCCCACCACCCGAGGTTGAACGGCATGCCCTGGCGCATGTAGCGCAGGGTGATCAGCACCGCCGTCAACAGCCACCACAAGCCCGCCCCCCACAACACCATCCCGGCCACCAGGCCGAGGCCACGCGCCACCTCGCCCAGGCCTCCCAAACCGTTGGCGGCGAAGATCGCCGGGGCATCGCCACCCAGCAACAGCATGCCCAGTGCGCCGGTACCGATCGGCCCCAGGGCCAGCCAGCTGGAGGCTGCCATGTTGGCTGGTGGCAATTTGTGCAAGGCCATGCGCAGCATGAGGATGGTGAGGATGCTGAACGCCACTGGCAGCGACACCGCCCACATCACGTAGCTGGTGACCACCACCAGGAACTGCCGATGCGTATCCACCAGGTGCGGCGCCAGCAGCCCGCCGCTGGCCGCCGCCACCTCCGCCGCCACCACCGGCAACAGCCACACGGCGGTCATCTGGTCGATGCTGTGCTCCTGGCGGGTGAACATCAGGTACGGAATGGCTACCCCGCACAGCAGCGCCAGGCCCACGTCCAGCCACCACAAAGCCTCGACCCACGGCACCACGCCCTCGCCCCAGCGCGCCAGGCCGAACGCCAGGGCCCCGTTGAGGATCGTCGCCAAGCCCATGGGGATGGTGCCGAAGAACATCGACACGGTGGAGTGGGCGAAAATCCGTCGCGCCTCGTCGAAGAACAGCAGCCAGCGCACGCCGTAAAGCATGCAGAACAGGACGAACAGCCCCACGGTCAGCCACCACAACCCTTCTGCAAGACCGTCCAGCATCGGTATGCCCAACTGATGAAACGCCAGGGCCAGCACGCCGGTCCCCATGGTCGCGGCGAACCAGTTGGGGGTGAACTGGCGAATCACTTCACGGGGGTGGGCCAGGTGGCTGAACGGGCGCAACGACGGTGCGCGGGTCTGGATACAGGGCATGGGAGGGCTCCGGTCCTTGTGTAAGGTGGACTCATCCTATGCCTGTGAAGAATATCCATATAACGGTTAATTTCTCTATCTATTATCTATTTTATGGATATAGCGCAATGCAGAGCCGCTGGCATATGCTGTGGGGCCTCTGGCAAACATTCGAACTACAAGGACGTGGCAATGCTCGCCGCTCTCAAACGCTACCCCGCCACCGTGCGCCTGTTGTTGCTCACCACCTTCGTGCTGACCCTGGCGCGGGCGATCACCCTGCCCTACCTGGTGGTGTACTTGTCGGACAGCTTCCAGCTGTCGGTCAGCCATATCGGCCTGCTGATCGGCGGCGCGCTGATCGTCGCCTCGCTGCTGAGCCTGTATGGCGGGCACCTGGTCGACTCGCTGCGCAATCACCGGGTGATCACCACCTCGACCCTGGTGTTCGCCGCCGCATTCGTGGTGGCGGTGGCCAGCCGCTCGGCGGCGCTGTTCTTCGTCTGCCTGGTGCTGATCAACCTGGCGCTGGCGGTGGTGGACATCGCCAGCAAGGCGGGCTTCTGCGCCCTGTTGCCGGTGGAGGAGCGCGCCGAGGTGTTCGCCATCAAGTACACCCTGAGCAACGTCGGCTACGCCGTCGGCCCGCTGTTGGGGGTGGCGCTGCTGGAGCTGGACGGGCACTGGCCGTTCCTGGTGTCGGCGCTGATGGGGCTGGGCATGTGCCTGGCCTACCAGCGCCTGGGCGACCGCGCGTTGCGCCCCAGCGCGGCGGTACAACCAGGGGCGGGCTTCGTGCAGGTGTGCCTGGGGCTGGCACGGGACCGCCGGCTGGTGTGCTTCACCCTGGGCGGGGTGCTCAGCGCCGTGGTGTTCGGCCAGTTCACGGCCTACCTTTCGCAGTACCTGGTGGTGACCGCCAGCGCCAGCGAAGCCGCGCGCCTGGTGGGGGTGCTGGTGACCACCAACGCGGTGACGGTGATCGCCCTGCAGTACCTGATCGGCCGACGCATCAGCCGGCAGCGCCTGATGCCCTGGCTGATGGCGGGGATGGCGCTGTTCGTCGTCGGGCTGCTGGGCTTCTCGGTGGCGGGTTCGGCGCTGGCCTGGTGCCTGGCGATGCTGGTGTTCACCCTGGGCGAGATCATCGTGATCCCGGCCGAATACATGTTCATCGACCTGATCGCGCCAGAGCACCTGCGCGGGGTGTATTACGGCGCGCAGAACCTGTCCAACCTGGGGGCGGCGCTGGGGCCGGTGATGGTGGGGTTCGTGCTGGGGCATGGAGCGCCGGTGGCGGTGTTCCACCTGCTGGTGCTGGCGGTGCTGCTGGCGGGGTTGTTCTATTACCTGGGGACGCGAGGGGCGTTGCGGGGATAGGGTGTTCATTCCAGCCCTGTCGCGGGGCAAGACCGCCTCTACAGGTAGCCCACCATATCGGTGGGGCCCCTGCGACGCCCTGCCACTGCGACCATCGTCTGCGCTGACGAACCCGTGCCCGCGTGCCAGACTGATTGATCGGGACTGCGTTTACCTTTTTGCTGCGGAGTTTGCATGTCGTTGTCCAGCGGGCTGATCGCCGTGGTCGCCCTGGCCTATATGGCCATCATGTTCGCCATCGCCTTCTACGGCGACCGCCGCAGCACGCCGCTGCCGCCGCGCCTGCGCGCCTGGGTGTACAGCCTGTCGCTGGCGGTGTACTGCACCAGCTGGACCTTCTTCGGCGCGGTCGGCCAAGCCGCCGAACAGCTTTGGGCGTTCCTGCCGATCTACCTGGGGCCGGTGCTGTTGCTGCTGTTCGCGCCCTGGGTGCTGCAGAAGATGGTGCTGATCAGCAAGCAACAGAACATCACCTCGATCGCCGACTTCATCGCCGCGCGCTATGGCAAGTCGCAAACCCTTGCCGTGGTGGTGGCGCTGATCTGCCTGGTCGGCGTGCTGCCTTACATCGCCCTGCAACTCAAGGGCATCGTGCTCGGTGTGAACCTGCTGATCGGCGCCAACGCCGACGCCACCGGCACCCGGGTGCAGGACACCGCCCTGGTGGTGTCGCTGGTGCTGGCGCTGTTCGCCATCGTCTTCGGCACACGCAGCCTGGACGTCACCGAGCACCACCGTGGCATGGTCCTGGCGATCGCCTTCGAGTCCTTGATCAAGCTGCTGGCCTTCCTCGCCGTGGGCGCCTTCGTGGTGTTCAACCTGTACGACGGCTTCGACGACCTGTTCAGCCAGGCGCGCCAGTCGATTCACCTGGAGCGCTACTGGGAGGAGACCATCAACTGGCCGTCGATGGTGGTGCAGACCGCCGTGGCGATGATGGCCATCATCTGCCTGCCGCGGCAGTTCCACGTCACCGTGGTCGAGAACATCGAAGCCCAGGACCTGCGCCTGGCGCGCTGGGTGTTCCCGCTGTACCTGGCGCTGGCGGCGCTGTTCGTGGTGCCGATCGCCCTGGCCGGGCAGATGCTGCTGCCGGGCACCGTCATCTCCGACTCCTTCGTCATCAGCCTGCCGCTGGCCGAGGCGCACCCGAGCCTGGCGCTGCTGGCGTTCATCGGCGGCGCCTCGGCCGCCACCGGCATGGTCATCGTCGAGGCGGTGGCCCTGTCGACCATGGTCTCCAACGACATGCTGCTGCCCTGGCTGCTGCGCCGCAACGCCGCCGAGCGGCCGTTCGAGGCCTTCCGCCACTGGATGCTTTCGGTGCGCCGGGTAAGCATCGTGGTGATCCTACTGCTGGCCTACGTCAGCTACCGCCTGCTCGGCTCCACCGCGAGCCTGGCGACCATCGGCCAAATCGCCTTCGCCGCCGTCACCCAGCTCACCCCGGCCATGTTCGGCGCGTTGTACTGGAAGCAGGCCAACCGCCGTGGCGTGTTCGCGGGCCTGGCCGCCGGGATCTTCCTATGGTTCTACACCCTGGTGCTGCCGATCGCCGCCCACAGCCTGGGCTGGTCGTTGACGCTGTTCCCTGGCCTGGCCTGGCTGCACGGCAACCCGCTGGGCTTGCCGATCACCCCGCTGACCCAGGGCGTGGTGCTGTCGCTGGCGGGCAATTTCACCCTGTTCGCCTGGGTGTCGATTCTCTCGCGCACACGGGTGTCGGAGCACTGGCAGGCCGGGCGCTTCATCGGCCAGCAGACCAGCGCCCGCCCCAACAGCCGCTCGCTGCTGGCGGTGCAGATCGACGATTTGCTCAAGCTCGCCGCGCGCTTCGTCGGCGAGGAGCGCGCGCGGCAGAGCTTCATCCGCTTCGCCTACCGCCAGGGCAAGGGTTTCAACCCCAACCAGAACGCCGACAGCGACTGGATCGAACACACCGAGCGGCTCCTGGCCGGTGTCCTCGGCACCTCCTCGACCCGCGCCGTGGTCAAGGCCGCCATCGAGGGCCGCGACATGCAGCTCGAAGACGTGGTGCGCATCGCCGACGAAGCCAGCGAGGTGCTGCAGTTCAACCGCGCACTGCTGCAAGGGGCCATCGAGAACATCAACCAGGGCATCAGCGTGGTCGACCAGAACCTGCACCTGGTGGCCTGGAACCGCCGCTACCTGGAACTGTTCAACTACCCCGACGGGCTGATCAGCGTGGGCCGGCCCATCGCCGACATCATCCGCTACAACGCCGAGCGCGGCCTGTGCGGGCCGGGCGAGGCGCAAGTACACGTGGCGCGGCGCCTGCACTGGATGCGCCAGGGTCGCGCGCACACCTCCGAACGGTTGTTCCCCAATGGCCGGGTGATCGAACTGATCGGCAACCCGATGCCCGGCGGCGGCTTCGTCATGAGCTTCACCGACATCACCCCGTTCCGCGAGGCGGAGCAAGCGCTCAAGGACGCCAATGAAGGGCTGGAGCAGCGCGTCACCGAGCGCACTCACGAACTGTCGCAGCTCAACCAGGCACTGTCCGAGGCCAAGAGCCAGGCCGAGGCGGTCAGCCAGTCCAAGACCCGCTTCCTCGCGGCGGTCAGCCACGACCTGATGCAACCGCTGAACGCCGCGCGGCTGTTCTCCGCAGCCCTGTCGCAACAGGCCGAAGGCTTGAGCAACGAGGCCCAGCAACTGGTGCAGCACATGGACAGCTCGCTGCGCTCGGCCGAGGAACTGATCAGCGACCTGCTCGACATCTCGCGCCTGGAGAACGGCAAGATCACCCCCGATGCCAAGCCCTTCGCCCTCAACGACCTGTTCGACACGCTCGGTGCCGAGTTCAAGGTGCTGGCCGCCGAGAAAGGCCTGGAATTCCGCCTGCGCGGCAGCCGCCTGCATGTGCACAGCGACATCAAGCTGCTACGCCGGGTGCTGCAGAACTTCCTGACCAACGCCCTGCGCTACGGCCAGGGCCCGATCCTGCTCGGCGCGCGTCGCCAGGGCGAGCGCCTGTGGCTGGAAGTGTGGGACCGCGGCCCGGGCATCGCAGACGACAAGCTGCAGGTGATCTTCCAGGAGTTCAAGCGCCTGGACAGTCACCAGACCCGCGCCGAGAAGGGCCTGGGCCTGGGCCTGGCGATCGCCGACGGCCTGTGCCGGGTGCTGGGGCATTCACTGCAGGTACGCTCCTGGCCCGGCAAGGGCAGCGTGTTCCGCGTCGGCGTATCGATCGCCCGCCACCCGGTCGCCTCTGCCCCTGCGCCGATAGAGCAGCAGGGCCAGCCGCTGGCCGGCTTGCAGGTGCTGTGCGTGGACAACGAGGACAGCATCCTGATCGGCATGAACAGCCTGCTCGGGCGCTGGGGCTGCCAAGTGTGGACGGCGCGCAACCAGGCCGAGTGCGAAGCACTGCTGGCCAAGGGCATGCGCCCGCACCTGGCGCTGGTGGACTACCACCTGGACGACGGCGAGACCGGCACCGGCCTGATGGCTTGGCTACGTACTCGCCTGGGTGAACCAGTGCCCGGCGTGGTGATCAGCGCCGATGGGCGCAGCGAGACCATCGCCCAAGTGCATGCCGCAGGCCTCGACTACCTGGCCAAGCCGGTCAAGCCGGCAGCCCTGCGCGCCCTGCTCAACCGGCATCTGAGCCTGGTTCAGTGACGGCTTCGTCGTTCAGCGCGCGCTCCAGCAGTTCGGCCGGCAGGCTCTTGCTGGCGCGGGCGCCGAGCAACTTGAGCTGCTCGCTGCGGCTGACCAGGTTGCCGCGCCCCTCGCACAGTTTGTTGCGCGCCGCGGCATAGGCCTTGTCGACCTGCTGCAGGCGCGCACCGAGCTCGTCCAGGTCCTGGATGAACAGCACGAACTTGTCGTACAGCCACCCGGCACGCTCGGCGATCTCGCGGGCGTTCTGGCCTTGGCGCTCCTGCTTCCACAGGCTGTCGATCACCCGCAGGGTGGCCAGCAAGGTGGTCGGGCTGACGATCACGATCTGCCGGTCGAAGGCTTCCTGGAACAGCGTCGGCTCAGCCTGCAACGCGGCGGAGAACGCCGCCTCGATAGGCACGAACAGCAGCACAAAATCCAGGCTGTGCAGGCCTTCGAGGCGGTTGTAGTCCTTGCTCGACAAGCCCTTGACGTGGCTGCGCAGCGACTGCACGTGCTGCTTGAGCGCCGCCTCGTCGTTGCCAGCGACGAACTGCTGGTAAGCAGTGAGGCTGACCTTGGCGTCGATCACCACCTGCTTGTCGCCCGGCAGCATGATCAATACATCAGGCTGGAAGCGCTCGCCGTCGGCGCTTTTGAGGCTGACCTGGGTCTGGTACTCGCGGCCCTTCTCCAGGCCAGCGTGCTCCAGCACCCGCTCAAGGATCAACTCGCCCCAGTTGCCCTGGGTCTTCTGGCCCTTGAGCGCCTGGGTGAGGTTGGTGGCTTCGTCGGACAAACGCAGGTTGAGTTGCTGCAAGCGCTCCAGTTCCTTGCCCAGGGAAAAGCGCTCGCGGGCTTCTTGCTGGTAGCTTTCCTCGACGCGCTTTTCGAACGCCTGGATGCGCTCCTTGAGCGGGTCGAGCAACTGGCCCAGGTGCTGCTGGCTGGTCTGGGTGAAGCGCTGCTCGCGCTCATCGAAGATCTTCGTGGCCATCTCGGCGAACTGCGCACGCAGGGTGTCACGGGCGTCTTGCAGGTCGTCCAGGCGCTGTTGATGGTTTTCCTGCTGCTCACGCAGTTCGGCCTCAAGGCGCGCGGCCTGGGCTTCCAGGCGGCGCAGTTCGGCCTCGCGGGTGGCCCGCTCGAGTTGCCAGGCATGGGCGGCGTCGCGGGCATTGTCGCGCTCGATCTGCAGCAGTTCGAGTTCGCGCCCCTGGGCGGCCAGGCTGGCCTGCTTGTGGCTGTTGGCCTCGCTGAGGTCGCTGATCTCGTCGCGGCTGGCCTCCAACTGCGCTTGCAGGCCTTCCTGGGCCAGTTGTGCGGCGCCGAGGCGTTCCTCTCTCAGGGCGCTTTCGCCCTGCTGCGCGGCGAGGCGCCGCTGCACTTGCAACACCCACCCCAGGCACGGCACCGCAGCGGCGACGATCCCCAACAGAATACTGGCCAGATCCACTGCCATGCTTGCTCCGATCGACGGTTGGAATCTGTGCAGCTTACAGGTTTTTTGCCCCGCGACAGGGGCAGCCCCGTCACGCCGAGTTCCACATCCCAAGCAACCGCCGCGCCTCTTGCGACCCCTGCCCCGCCGCCAGCTCCAACCAATAGCGGGCCTGCTCCGGCGCCTGTGCCTGACACAACCGCCCGTACTCCAACTGTGCCCGCGTGTCTCCGGCGCGCGCAGCCTGGCGCAACAGCTCGTGGCCAATACGCCGGTCGCGGGCATTGCCGCAATCGCGGCAGAGCATCTGCCCCAGTCGGCTCTGCGCCACCACCACTCCCTGGCGCGCCGGCTGCTTGAGCAGGCGCCCGGCCAGGTGCTTGATGCTGCGCTTAGCGCCCAGGCGCGGGCTGTCGAGCAGCCAGAGGGCCACCTTCAGGGAAAAACGCTGGGGGGAGGTATGTGCAGGGGGGTGCGTGAGGGGTTTACCGCGAAACTTCATGACCAACAGCGACGTGACTCGAAAGGCGCGCCACTCTACTCCTTTTTTCTGACAAAGGCCCGGATGAAAGCGTGGGGACCGGGAAAATTTTCATTGATCTTTTCTTGACGTTTTCCGGTCAACGGATCGACCCGCGCGCACTTCGCAGATGATCGTCGGATACTTCGCAAAACTGCTGGCACGCCCGTCCTAGAGCAAGCGCTCGGGACAATCCACAGAAGCTGTGGATAACTCGGTGGACAACCCCCCCAAGGCACCCGCAAACCCCTATGGAATGGGGCTCGCGCTCAAACTGTCGATTTTTTCACCAACCCAAATTAGTGTTTTTTTTCATTGACTTAAGTGACCAGTCAAGGCATTGGCGGGGCGTCCGGGGGTTGTTACAAAGCGCTTACAAGTCGCACCGCTCGTGTGTACAAGTGCACCGCAAATGCGCACCGCCGTGCGGGAACGCGGCCCATTCGCTCGTTTTTCACACCTTTCCACACGCTTCCCAAGAGCGGTGATTAACGAGATAATAGTCGGCTTCCCCGAAGAAAAACCAAATAAAGCTTGCCATCCTCTTTAACGCGCTGTAGGGTGGCCGGCGTTAGTACCCAGCTGAAAGTCAATTCTGGCCTCAAGTGTCCTTGCGCCAAGCCGCCCTCCCCGGGCAGCTATCGCTGAAACCAGGACCGGCCCCCTCGATGATTCACTCGACGGCAACCCACCGCTCCAGCGCGAATCACGTAGCAGATTGATCGGGATCTTCTCCAGCGGCCATGGACCTTGGCCCTGGCATGCTGCCCGCCTTCTGAAGTACCTACCAGTCAGCCCAGCGCCCACCTTTGCTTGCGCCTCACTGGCTGCCTTGTTCCAGGCAGGTTTTGCGCCCCCTTAATAATGGCGTCACTGGAACGTTTCTATTGTGCACGGATCGAAACCGTGTCTTGAGCAGGAACCTCCAACAACATGACTACTCATCCTCATATCCAGCGCGCCATCGGCACGCTTTCCCAGGCCTTCGCACCGTTGCAGTGCCTGATCGTGGCGCCCCGCAAGGGCAGCTTCAGCTTCACCCTGGTCGACGAACACGGCGTGGCCCGCCACACCGAGCGCCTGTACCCTGAGCAATACACGGGCACGGAACCGCTGCAAGCCGTGATCAATCGCACCCGCCAATCGCTGACCGCATGAATGAATGGGGGCCGATTCACCCCATGAATACCTCTGCATGAAGGCTGCCTGAACGCTCTTGCCTTAATCGCCACAGGGCATATGGCAAAGGGCGACAGGCAGCAATCGATTTAAAAACAGCCCTTTACACCATGATTATCACACTACACTTCAACTCGAGCGGTGCGAGCCGCTTCCGGCGGGCCTGAACACTCACCAGCTGCCAAGCTCCAGCGCCCGTCGGCCCCTGATCTGTTCGAGGGCATCATGGGCATCGCTGCGAACGAGTTGAGTCAATACGTCATCCGTCCCACCCTGGTCTACCTGGGCCGCCACTGTGCAAGCGCCGAGGCCTTGCTGCTGGGCGTCGCAGCCAGCCAGTCAGCGTTGGGCGCGGCCCTGCACGACCGGCGCGGGCATGGCCTTTATCGCATCGGCGAAACCCGTCATCAGTTGCTGTGGGACGACTTCCTCGCCCGCGACCCCGAGCTGGCCAGCTTGGTGCGCGGCCTGGCCAGCCAGCACGCCTTCCTCGGCGGCCCGCACCTGGAGCTGACCGTCAACTTACGCTACGCCACCGCTATCGCCTGGATGCTCATCGAGGAGCAAGCCACTAGCCTGCCCGCTGCCGACGATCTGCTGGGCCAGGCGCGTATCTGGCGACAGACCTTCCATCCGCAGGGTCGCCTGCGAGATTTCACCCAAGCCTGGTATGCCTGCGTTGCTCAGAAAATACCCCAGGCCTCCTGAGACACTTCCTACACCTAGCCGGAAAAAAGGGAATTTTGGTCGGATTGTCCTACAAAACCGCTCTATCTCCATGGTTTCAGCCTATGGCGCAGTGCGTGAATTGTTGGTAGCTTTTCGCCTCGGAGATCCCAAGGAGTTTCTAATAATGAAAAAAGTAATGCTCAAAACCTCTCTCGGCGTAGCCATCGCGCTCGCTTCCAGCCACCTGTTCGCCAGCGGCTTCGCCCTCAACGAACAAAGTGTCAGTGGCATGGGCACAGGTTTTGCGGGTCGTTCTTCCTCTGCCGATGACGCCTCGACCGTTTACGGCAACCCTGCCGGCATGTCGCGCCTCAAGCGCGAGCAAATCACCGTGGGCGGCGCCGCCGTCATCGCCAAGACCGACATTTCGGGCCGTGGCAGCAACCTGGGGGGTGAAACCGACGGTGACATGGTTCCTGTGGTTGGCGTGCCTATGGGCTACTACGTCAAGCCATTGGACGACAACTGGAGCGTCGGCTTCGGCGTCTACGTGCCGTTCGGCCTGGTGACCGACTATGGCAGCGGCGACGCGGCACGCTACTGGGGCAAGAAGAGCCACGTCGAAGTGGTCACCTTCCAGCCCACCGTCAGCTATGCCTTCAACGACAAGGTGTCGATCGGCTTCGGCCCGACCATCAACCGCATCAAGGGCGAGCTGGGTTCGAACACCATCAACCCGTTCACCCCAGGCCGTAACGATGGCGAAGTGAAGATCAAGGGTGACGACACCGCGGTCGGCTACAACATCGGTATCCTGGTCCAGGCCACCGACAGCACCCGCGTGGGCCTGACCTACCACTCGATGGTCGACTACAAGCTCGAAGGCAAGACCAAGATCAACAACGCCCTGATCGGCCCGTTCAGCGGCAGCAAGTTCGACGCCGAGCTGAAGATCAAGACCCCGGAGTCGGTGGACGTCTCGGTCACCCACGAACTGGATGATCAGTGGACCCTGTACGCGGGCAGCACCTGGACCCGCTGGAGCCGCCTGAAGGACATCACCGTCACCAACGAGGTGCCTGCACCGCTGGCCGGCCAGTTCGGCACCATCACCGAAGAACAGAACTGGCACGACACCTGGGCACACGCCATTGGCGCGTCCTACAAGGTGAACAAGGAGTGGACCCTGCGCACCGGCTTCACCGTCGACCAGTCGCCGACCAACAACCACGACCGCTCCCCGCGCATTCCTACTGGCGATCGCAAGATCTTCAGCATCGGTGCCGGCTGGAGCCCGACCGACGACATGACCATCGACGTGGCTTACTCCTACCTCTGGGAAGAAGACACCAAGGTCAACCTGGCCAGCTCGACCAAGGGCACCTACCAGGCCAAGTACGAGAACAGAGCCCACGGCGTCGGTGCCTCGCTCACCTACCGCTTCTAAGCCGTTCCCGCTGCATGAAAAAACCGCCCTCGTGGCGGTTTTTTCATACCTGGCGCACCAGCCAGGTGTCGCCCAAGGCCTGCTGCAGGAAATCCATGAACGCACGCACCTTGGTGGTCATGGCGAAGCGGTCGGTCAGGCACAGGTAGACGTCCATCGGTTCGGTCTGGGCGTAGGCCTGGCCGTCGTCGCGCCGCTCGAACAGCGGTACCAGGCGACCGCTGTCCAAGTACGGCCGGGCGATGAACTCAGACATGCGGGCGATCCCTCCGTCATTCACTGCCATCTGCGCCAACGCATCGATGTCGTCGCTGATCAGCACGGAACCGAATTCCGCCTCGAAGCGCAGACCGTCACGCACGAAGCCCCAACGAAGAAAACGGCCATCCACTGGGTAACGGAACACCAGGCAGCGGTGCTCACGCAGGGCCTCGGGGGTTCCGGGGTGCCCGGCAGCGGCAAGATAACCAGGCGAGGCGCAGCAGATGAACGGAATACGCGCGATGTGCCGGGCAATCAGGTTGTCCTGCAGTTGTGGGGTGATACGCAGGCTGACGTCAATACCCTCTCGAGCATGGTTCACCTTACGATCAGTCGTCACCAACTCTATCGAAAGCAAGGGGTAGCGTGCGCTGAAGGCGGGAATGAGAGGCGCAAGCACATGCCGGCCGAATGCCGAGGTAGCGGCGATGCACAAGCGGCCCTGGGGCTCGCTGTCGGGCGTGGTCACCACCTGCTCGGCCAGAACCAGTTCGCGCTCGACATGCTTGACCCGCTCGTAGTAAAGGCTGCCAGCGGGCGTAAGGGCCATGCTACGGGTGGTGCGCGACAGCAGGCGCACCTGCAGGTGGCTTTCCAGGCGTGCCAGGTTCTGGCTCACCGCGGCAGGAGTAAGGCCCAGGCTCCGGGCGGCCGCAGCGATACTGCCCGCCTCGACGACCTTGATGAAACTGCGTATGGCATTGAGCAGGTCCATGGAGAGCCCTTTGGATTCGTAAGAATCCATTTATAAAGAACTCACCTCCCATGGTCTACAGCGCTGCGTCCAAGCATTGTTAACCTGCGCGTCCTTTCATCAACGAGGCGCTATCGATGAACAAGGCTTCCACTTCGCGCAACCCGCGCAAATTGCACCCCGCCACCACGCCTTACGTATTTGCGTTCTACATGTCGGCAATCATGGCGTTGCTGATGTGCTTCGTGATCACTGCGGCCAATGGCGGCATGGAAGGGGACTACCTGGGCAAGGTGCTCAAAGCGTACCAACTGGCGATGCCAGTGGCGTTCGTCTGCGTGCTGATGGTGCGACCGCTGGTGGTGCGGTTGGTGGCGGTGACGGTGCGGGTGGGGTAAGCCGTCGCGAACCCACCGTACGGCAAACCTGAGATACAGGCTTCACGGCCCCGACGCAATCGCCTTCTCGATCGCAGCCCGGAACGCCGGGTCATCCGGCTTGGTCAGGCTCGAAAAATTACCGATCACCTTGCCTTTGCGATCCACCACGTACTTGTAGAAATTCCACTTCGGCGCGCTGCTCTGGCGCGCCAGTTCGACGAACAGCGGCACCGCGTCCTTGCCACGCACGGCCTGGGTCTTGGTCATGGTGAAGGTGACGCCGTAGTTGGCGTAGCAGACCTTGGCGGTCTTCTCGGCGTCGGCATCTTCCTGCTTGAAGTCGTTGGACGGCACCCCGAGCATCTCAAGGCCCTGCTCATGGTACGCCTTGTAGGTCGCCTCCAACCCCTCGAACTGCGGGGCGAAGCCGCAATAGCTGGCGGTGTTGATCACCACCAGCGGCTTGCCGGCGAAGCGCTGGCACAGGTCGACCTGCCCCTTGCCACGCAACTCCGGCAGGCTGCCTTGCAGCAGGGCCGGGCACTCCGCGGCCGAAGTCGAGGTGGCGGCGGCCAGGGCCAACAAGGGAACGGTAAGCCAGCGCGTCAGCATGATCTGCTTCTCCTGCAAGAAAGAGCCTGAACTTGCAGGGTAGCGCCTAACAAACGCTCATGCCCAGCTGCATCAACGCCAAACCACCCTGGTGCCAACCCCACCAGGCCAGGGCCAGCACCAGCAGCGCGCCCGCCGCCAGCAGTCCGTGGGCCAAGTGGCGGTTCATGCGGCGCTGGCCTGCAGACGGGCAACCGGGCGCTCGCGCACCGGCCAGTTGAGCGCGGCGGCCAACAGGCTGAGCAGGATCGAGATCTGCCACACCAGGTCGTAGCTGCCGGTCTGGTCATATACCACGCCACCCAGCCAACCACCGAGGAAGGCACCCAACTGGTGGAACAGGAACACGATACCGCCGAGCATCGACAGGTTGCGCACGCCGAACAGCGTGGCCACGGTGCCGTTGGTCAGCGGCACGGTGGACAACCACAGCAGGCCCATGGCGATACCGAACAGGTAGGCGCTGAACGCGGTCACCGGCGCCCAGAGGAACAGCACGATGACCACCGCCCGCAACAGGTACAACGCCGTCAGCAGGCGCGGCTTGGACATCCGCCCGCCGAGCCAACCCGCGGTGTAGGTGCCGACGATATTGAACAGCCCGACCAGCGCCAGCACGGTGGTGCCGATGGTCGCCGGCAGGTGCTGGTCGACCAGATAGGCCGGCAGGTGCACGCCAATGAACACCACCTGGAAGCCACAGACGAAGAAGCCCAGCGCCAGCAGCCAGAAACCGCTGTGCGAGCACGCCTCGCGCAATGCCTGGCCGAGGGTCTGCTCATTGCCGTGGCTGGGCAACGGGCGGTCGCGCAGCAGGCCCACGAACGGCACGATCAGCGCCACCAGCAGGCCGAGCACCAGCAGCGCCGCCGACCAGCCCAGCCACTGGATCAGGCCGAGGGTGCCGGGGAGCATGGCGAACTGGCCGAACGAGCCGGCAGCGCTGGCGATGCCCATCGCCATGCTGCGCTTCTCCGCCGGCACCGCGCGCCCGACCACGCCGAGAATCACCGAGAAAGAGGTGCCAGAGAGGCCGATGCCGATCAGCAGGCCCGCGCTCAGCGACAGCGACCAGGCCGAGTCGGCCATGCCCATCAGGATCAGGCCGGCGGTATAGAGAATACCGCCAACGACCACCACCTTGGCGGCCCCCAAGCGGTCGGCCAGGGCCCCGGCGAACGGCTGGGCCAGGCCCCAGATCAGGTTCTGCAAGGCGATGGCGAAGGCGAACACCTCACGCCCCCAGCCGAATTCGGCGCTCATCGGCGCCAGGAACAGGCCGAAGCCGTGTCGCACACCCAGCGACAGGGCCAGGATCAGCGCCGCGCCAAGCAGCACCCAGCCGCTGGTTCGCCAAACAGAAGTCATTGTGGTTATCTCCGAGCCATCGCAAGGTTATGCGGGTATATACCCGCTTTTATCGTGATTCTTCAGGCCAGACGCTCCAGCAGGCGCACCAACTCGTCACGCTGCTCCCGCCCCAGACGCTCCACCAACTGGTCCTGCGCGAGCTGCCAGGCAGGGTAGGCAGCGGCCACGCACTGTGCGCCGGCATCGGTCAAGCGCACCACACGATTGCGCTGGTCGCTGCCTTCGCCCAGGCACACCAGGCCATCGGCCTCCAGCACCCGCAGGTTGCGGCCCAGGGTGCTGCGGTCCAGGCCCATGGCCTCGGCCAGGCGGGTGATGGTGGGTTGGTCGAGACGCTGCAGATGGCGCAGCAGGGAATACTGCGCGACATTGATGCCGAAGCCGGCAAGGGCCTCGTCGTAATGCCGGCTCACCCCACGGGCGGCGCGACGCAGATGGGTGCAGATGCATTCGCTGGTCAACATGAATACGTGTATATACCCGCACTTAGGATGTTGCAAGAAGTTTCTATGGCTGCAAGCGACGCCGGATCGGCTCGAACTCGGGGGTCGCCCCACGCGGCAGCGGGTCAGGCGCACCCGCTTCGATGGCTTGCCAATAGGCCCAAGGGGCCTTGGCTGAACCCAGTTCGTAATCCATGCCATCCCAGTTGTCTTCGCGGAAGCTGTAGAACGCCCAATGCAACCGGTGCTGGTCGAGCACCGTGAGCACATCTTCCAAGTACTGCCGGCACCCCGGCAAACGGCGCATGCAGCCGAATTCGCCGACCACCAGGCGCGAGCGAGGCAGGCCCATGGCATCGACCCATTTCACCGGCTGCGCCAGGTAATCAGCCACACGCATGGCATTCCACTGCTCGCTGCGCCGGGCGAAGGGCACCGCCCCCGGATAGGCGAACGGCTGCTGGCGCGACTGGTTCGGCGCGCTGGTGGCGGCGTAGGGTTCGTACATGTGCACGCTGTACAGCACACGCTCGTCCGCCAACGGCTCGGGCCAGTAACTGAAGGCGTCGGCGGCGGCGTACCAGCCGGCGTCGAGCATCACCGGGGTCAGGGGGTCGACCTCGCGAATCGCCGCCAGCAACTGTCGATACAAGGCCGGCAGGTCGCGCAGCCCGCCTCGCTGCTGGGCATACCATTGGCGCATGGTGTGCGGGTCGGCGTGCTCGGCCAGGCCGGCGCCCTTTTCCGGGGCGGGCTCGTTGACCAGGTTATAGGCGGCGACGGCCGGGTGGTCCTTGAGGGCCTGCGCAAGGTCGCGCCAGAACGCTGCCGACTGGGCCCAGTAGCGTTTGTCGCGCCACAGGCGCTCGTCGAAGCGACCGGCGTTGTTCTGCGCCCAGCGCATGCCGGGCAATGACAGCGGCGCGATCACCACCTTCAGGCCCGCGGCATGGGCACGGTCGAGGACCTGGATGAGCTGGGCCAGGTCGGCGGGGTCGAGTTGCGTGTAGGCATCGGCATCGCCCATGAGGCAATCGCGCCCGCTGCAAGCCCACTTGTCGTAGGACAGGCGGACCCAGGTCGCGCCATACCCCGCGAGCGCCTCGAAATAGGCCCGCTCGGGCGGCAGGCGGTTGAAGCTGTTACCCCCCTGGCGCGGCGTATCCCAGAAATCGATCAGGTCGGCGGCCTGGGCAGGCAGGGTCGGCAAGGCCAGGAGAAAGGCGAGTATCCAAGGGCGCATGAAAGGGCTCCGTTGACGGGAGCCCTAGGTTACGGGGGCTTTGATCGAAATATTTCCGAGATTGATGTGGGAGATTTCCAGGGGTATCGGCTCGTCGAGGCGCCACCCTTAGCGCAACAGCGCCAACCCCACTACCACGGTCATCTCCAACAACTCAAGCAGTGCCCCGGCCGTGTCACCGGTGGTGCCCCCGAGCCGCTTGCACATCAGGCGCCGCAGCCCGAAGAACACCAGCAGCGCCAGGACCAACACGAGCGCGCCACCGATCCACAGGCAAGCGCCCAAGGTAACCAGCAACACCCCACCCGCGGCCCGCCGCGGCAGATGCTCGGCCAGCGCCGCACCCAGCCCGCCGGCACGCACGTATGGCGTGCCGAGGAACAGGCCGAGCAACGCGGCGCGCCCCAGCACCGGGGCCAGCAGCAACTCCACGCCCACGCCACGCTCGACCAGCACCCACAGCGCGCAGAACTTCAGCAACAGCACCAGCGCCAGCGTCACCACGGCGATCGGCCCGCTGCGCGGGTCTTTCATGATCTGCAAGGTACGCTCGCGGTCGCCGAAGCCGCCCAGCCAAGCATCGGCGCTGTCGGCCAGCCCATCGAGGTGCAGGGCGCCACTGAGCAGCACCCACAGGGTCAGCAGCAGCGCGGCCAGCAGCGGGGCAGCGGTACCGTGCAGCAGGCTGCTGGCCAGCCACAGCAGCAAGCCGAACAACACGCCCACCACCGGGTAGTACAGCAACGAACGCCCCATCTGCCGGGGCTCGGGCATGCCCGGCAGGCGCACCGGCAGGCTGCTGAGAAATTGCAGGGCGATCCAGAACGGCAGCATTCACGACACCTCGTGCAGTTGGCCGTCGGCCAGCAACGCCAGGCGCACCAAGGCGCCATGGCCGACCTCGACCTGCAGCAGTTGCTCGCGCGGCAGGCCACGGGCGCGAGCCAGCAGCAGGCGCATCACGCCGCCGTGGGTGACCAGCAGCACGCGCTTGCCGGCATACGCGCGCCCGAGGCCATCGATGGCCGCCAGCACCCGCTCGGCGAACACGCCTACCGGCTCGCCAGCGGGCGGGGTGAAGGCGTAGGGGTCGGCCCAGAAGCGCCCGAGCTCATCGGCCTGGTGCTCCATGATCTGCGCCGCGCTGCGCCCTTCCCAGTCGCCGAAGTGCAACTCGCGCACGCCGGACTCTTGTTGCACCGCCAGGCCCAGGCGCGCGCCCAACTCATCGGCGAAGCGCGCACAACGCTGCAAGGGCGAGCTGACCAGCACGTCCCACGGCCCCACGCCGGCCACGGCGTCGCGCATCTGCGCCCAGCCGCGTTCGGTCAGGGCATCGTCCAGGCTGCCGCGCAGGCCGCCCCCCCGCTCGGTCTCGCCATGGCGCAACAGGTCGAGGATCATGCCGGGCGATCCGCCACCGCGGCCTCGGCGAAGGTCGCCATCTGCCCGTGCAGGGCGCAGGCCAGGCGCAGCAGCGGCACCGCCAGCGCCGCGCCACTGCCCTCGCCCAGGCGCAAGCCGAGGGCCAGCAGCGGCTCGGCCTCCAGGGCGGCGAGCAGGGCGCGGTGGCCGGGCTCGGCGCCCTGGTGGGCGAACAGCAGCCAGGTCCGGCACCCCGGGTTGAGGCGCACCGCCACCAGCGCGGCGACGCTGCAGATGAAGCCATCCACCAGCACCGCGATGCCCTGCTGGGCGCAGGCCAGGTAGGCGCCGGCCAGGGCGGCGATTTCGAAACCACCGACACAGGCCAGGGCGTGCGCGGGCTGATCGGCGCGCAGGCCATGCAGCGCCAGGGCGCGTTCGATCACCTCGACCTTGTGGCGCACCCCGGCGCTGTCCAGACCGGTGCCGGGGCCGCTCAGCGCGCTGGCCGGGCAGCCGAGCAAGGCGCTGGCCAAGGCGGCCGCGGCGGTGGTGTTGCCGATACCCATCTCGCCGCCGATGAACAGCTGCGCGCCCTGCTCCGCCGCACGCTGCGCACTGGCGCGGCCAGCAGCCAAGGCCGCCTCCCACTGCACCTCGGTCATGGCCGGTTGGCGCGTGAAATTGGCGGTGCCAGCACCCAGGCGCAGGTGATGCACGCCCGGGAGTTGCAGTTCAGGGTCGATGGTGCCCAGGTCGACCACCTCCAGCGTCGCTTGCAGCTCGCGCGCCAGCACGCTGATCGCCGCGCCACCACCGACGAAGTTGCGCAGCATCTGCCCGGTGACGGCCTGCGGATAGGCGGAGATGCCCTCCTCCACCACGCCATGGTCGCCCGCGAAAATACTGATCGCCACACGCTCCAGGCTTGGCCGCTCACGGCCCTGCAACCCGGCCAGGGTGACCGCC
Source organism: Pseudomonas entomophila (assembly GCF_029193575.1). Lineage (GTDB taxonomy): Bacteria > Pseudomonadota > Gammaproteobacteria > Pseudomonadales > Pseudomonadaceae > Aquipseudomonas > Aquipseudomonas entomophila_G. Next base: position 127,379 of record NZ_JARGCS010000010.1, read on the forward strand.
ACGGCCTCCAGCTGGCCCAGGGAGCCGGCAGGCTTGGTCAGTTGCTGCTGACGGGCGCGGGCCTGCTCCATGGCATCGCGGCAGAGGGGTTGGCAGGTGTCGCGCCACCAGGGTTGGTTCATAGAGCGGGTCCTTTGAGCATGAGGGGAAGGCCGGCCACGGTCAGCGCCACGCGCTGGCAGCGTTCGGCGACAGCCTGGTGCAGCCAGCCGGCCTGGTCGACGTAGCGCCGGGTCAGCTCGCCCATGGGCACCACGCCCAGGCCGGTTTCGTTGCTGACCAGAATCAGCGTGCCTGGCAGTTGCTCCAGGCCATCGAGCAGCGCATCGCGCTCCTCGGCCAGGCGCGCGTCGTCTTCGAGCATCAGCAGGTTGGTCAGCCACAGGGTCAGGCAATCCACCAGCAGGCAGCGGCCTTCGGCGGCTTCGGCGCGCAGCACGGCGGCCAGGGCCAGGGGTTCTTCGATCAGCCCCCAGTCGGCGGGCCGGCGCGCCCGGTGCAGGCGCACGCGCTCGTTCATTTCGCCGTCCAGCGGCTCGCTGGTGGCGATGTAGGTGACCGGCAGGCCGCTGGCCATGGCCAGTTGCTCGGCCAGGCGGCTCTTGCCGGAGCGGGCGCCGCCGAGGATGAGGTTACGCATGTCAGGCGACTCCACAGAGTTGAAGCAGGCGCGCGGTGTCGAGGTGTTTTCCCACCAGGTCGGCGAGGCGCTCGATGTCGCGTTCACGCAGGGCGTCGTAGTCGACGGCCTGCACCTCTTCCAGCCCCGCCCAGCGCAGCAGCGCGGCACACGACTGGCTGCCTTCGAACAGGCCGTGCAGGTAGGTGGCCAGCACCTGCCCGTCGGCGCTGATCGCGCCATCGGCGCGGCCATCGGCGAGCAGAACCGCCGGGCGCTCCAGGGCCGGGCCACGGGTGACGCCGGCGTGGATTTCATAACCCGTCACCGGGGACTGCTCAAGGTCAAGGGTGCCGGCGACGTTGCGCAACTGCTTGTCGGCCTCCAGCACGGTGGCGTAGTCCAGCAAGCCCAGCCCTGGGCTGGAACCGGCCGGGCCTTCCAGACCGAGCGGATCGTGCACCTCACGGCCCAGCATCTGCAGACCGCCGCAGATGCCGATGACCTTGCCGCCGTAGCGCAGGTGCCGGGCGATGGCCTGGCCCCAACCCCGCGCGCGCAATTGCGCCAGGTCGGCGCGCACGCTCTTGGAACCGGGCAGGATGATCAGGTCGGCCGGCGGGATCGTCTGCCCAGGGCCGATGAACTGCAAGTCCACCTGCGGGTGCAGGCGCAGGGGGTCGAAGTCGGTGTGGTTGCTGATGCGCGGCAGCACCGGGACGATCACCTTGAGCAGGCGCTCGCCCTTGGTCGGCTGGCGCGCGTCGATGGCGTCCTCGGCCTCCAGGTGCAGGTCAGTGACGTAGGGCAGCACACCCAGCACCGGCTTGCCGGTGCGTTGCTCCAGCCAGTCCAGGCCCGGTTGCAACAAGGCGATGTCGCCGCGGAAGCGGTTGATGACGAAGCCCTTGACCCGCGCCTGTTCGCTCGGCGACAGCAGCTCCAGGGTGCCGACCAGGTGGGCGAACACCCCGCCACGGTTGATGTCGGCCACCAGGATCACCGGGCAGTCGACCGCCTCGGCAAAGCCCATGTTGGCGATGTCGCCGGCGCGCAGGTTGATCTCTGCCGGCGAGCCCGCGCCCTCGACCATCACCACCGGGTAGGCGGCGCTCAGGCGCTGGTGCGAGGCCAGCACGGCCTGCATGGCGATGGCCTTGTAGTCGTGATAGGCGACGGCGTTCATGCTGGTGACCGCGCGGCCGTGGACGATGACCTGGGCGCCGGTGTCGCTGTTGGGCTTGAGCAGCACCGGGTTCATGTCGGTGTGCGGCGCCAGGCGGCAGGCCTGCGCCTGCACCGCCTGGGCGCGGCCAATCTCGCCGCCGTCGGCGGTCACCGCGCTGTTGAGCGCCATGTTCTGCGGCTTGAACGGCACCACGGCGACGCCCTGGCGCAACAGCCAGCGGCACAGGGCGGTGACCAGCGTGCTCTTGCCGGCATCGGAAGTGGTGCCTTGCACCATGAGGGTGGTCATGCCGGTTCCTCCTGGTAGTCCGCCAGGGCCTGGGCCAGGCGCTGTTCGTCCGCCGCGCTGGGCGGCAGGCCCAGGCGCACGGCGGGCGGTGAGTTGAACAGGCGCACGAGGATGCCACGCCGGGCGAGGAAATCGTGCAGCTGGGTGGCGCGTTCGCCGCGCACGTACTGGAACAGGTCGCAGCCGCCACTGGGCGCGAGCCCGGCCTGCCCGAGCAGCGCCGCGAGGCGTGTGCTGGCCTCGGCGCAGCGCACGATCTGCGCCTGCTGCGCGGCGACGTCGGCGAAACAGGCCTGGCCCAGCACCCGGGTCGGGCCGCTGACGCCCCATGGCCCGAGCGCGTCGTCCAGGCGTTGCAACACACCGCCCTCGGCCATCACGAACCCCAGGCGCACGCCCGCCAGGCCGAAGAACTTGCCGAACGAGCGCAGCACGATGAGCCCAGGGCGCCCTGCGGCATCGAGCACGCTATGGCCAGGGGTGTTGTCCATGAACGCTTCGTCCACCACCAGCCAGCCGCCGCGCCGAGCCAGGCGCGCATGCCAGTCGAGCAGCCGCTCGCGCGGCACGCGGCGGCCGGTGGGGTTATTGGGGTTGACCAGCACCAGCGCATCGAGGCTGTCGAGGGCGTCTTCGACCTGTGCATCCGCCAGTTCGACCAACGCATGCCCGGCGCGCTGCCAGGCATGCGGGTGCTCGGCGTAGCACGGCGACAATATCCCGACCCGGCCCCGCGCACGCAACGTCGGCAGCGCCTGGATCGCCGCCTGGGAGCCGGCCACCGCCAGCAGGTCGGCGACGCCATAGTAAGTGCGGGCGGCCTGCTCCAAGCCATCCCCGGTCTCGGGCAGCCGCGCCCAGGCGTCCATGGGAATCGGCGGAATCTCGAAGGGCCAGGGCGCGATGCCACTGGACAGGTCGAGCCACCGTTCACGCGCGATGCCGTACTGGCGCATGGCGCGCAGCAGGCCACCGCCATGCTCAAGCATTGATGTACGCCCCTAGGCAGATCAGCAACAGCCACAACCATACCCCGCGCTGCACCAGGCTCCAGCCGCGCACGATGGCATCGGCGTCGGCCACCGGGCCTTCGCCCAGGCGCGGGCGCTCGTGCAACTCGCCGTGGTACACCGCAGGCCCTCCCAGTTCGACACCCAGGGCGCCCGCGCCGGAGGCCATCACGGGGCCTGCGTTGGGGCTGTCCCACAGCGGCGCCTGGTTGCGCCAGCAGGCCAGGGCCAGGCGGGTCTTGCCGAGCACGGCGTAGGTCAGCGCGACCAGCCGCGCCGGAATATAGTTGAGCAGGTCGTCGATGCGTGCCGCAGCCCAGCCGAAGCGCTCGAAGCGCTCGTTGCGGTAGCCCCACATGGCATCCAGGGTATTGCTCAGGCGGTACAGCACCACGCCCGGCGCACCCGCCACGACGAACCAGAACAACGCGGCGAACACCGCGTCGCTGCCGTTCTCCAGCACCGACTCGGTGGCCGCGCGAGCCACGGCGGGCTCATCCAGTTCGCGGGTTTCACGGCTGACCAGGTAGCCGACACGCCGTCGCGCCTCTTCCAGGTCGCCCCGGCGCAAGGCCTCGGCCACCGGCAGCACGTGCTCGCCGAGGCTGCGCATGCCCAAGGCGCAGTACAACGCCAGCACCTCCACCAGCCAGCCGATCATCGGCAGCCACGAGAGGATCAGCGCCAGCAGCGTCAGCGGCACCACGGCCAGGCACCAGGCGCTGACGCCATGGCTGCGCCAGCCACGGCCACCGGCATTGAAGCGCTGCTCCAGACGCGTGGCGAAATTGCCGAACGCCACCAGCGGGTGGCGCCGTTGCGGCTCGCCGAGCAAGGCGTCCAGCGCCACGCCCGCCATTGTCAGCAAGGCGACGCTCATGGGCGCTCCCCCCAGTGGTTCTCGTAGAGCATCTCGCTCAAGGGTTTCTCCCGCGCCCAGTCCTCCAGCACCAGCATCGGCGCCGGGTAGAACGCCTCGACCGGGCCCAGGCACAGCACCGCGACAGGCTTGGCGCCCACCGGCATGCGCAGCAGGTCGGCCAGCGCCTGCGGGTCGAACAGCGACACCCAGCCCATCCCCAGCCCTTCGGCGCGGGCGGCCAGCCAGAAGTTCTGGATGGCGCAGGCGAGCGACGCCAGGTCCATTTCCGGCAGGGTGCGGCGGCCGAACAGGTGCGGCTCGCGGTTGTCCATCAAGGCCGCCACCAGCACCTCGGCGCAGGCGTCGATGCCTTCGACCTTGAGCTTCATGAATTCATCGGAGCGCTCGCCCAGCGCCTCGGCGGTGCGCACCCGCTCCTCCTCGACCAGCGCCTGGATGCGCCCGCGCAACGCGCGTTGAGTGATGCGGATGAAGCGCCAGGGCTGCATCAAACCGACGCTGGGCGCCTGGTGCGCGGCAGCCAGCAGGCGCGCGAGCAGCTCGGGGGCCACCTCCCCGCCGCTGAAGTGGCGCATGTCGCGGCGTTCGCCGATGGCGCGGTACACCGCCGCGCGTTCGTCGTCGCTGAAAGCCTGGTCGCTCATGGTCGCAACAGCGCCGCCGCCGCCTCGGGGTGGGAAGGGAAATAGAAGTGCACGTAGGACGCCGTCAGCCGGCCAACCCGGTACACCGCCTCGTTGCCGCGTCCACCGTTGGGGCTCAGGCCACGGGCGATGGGCTCGAGCGCGGTGGTAGTCAGGGAGTGGTGGTAGGTGTGCCCGCGCAGGGTGCCCTCGGGCAGTTCCACGGCCTGCAAGGCCAAGGCTGCCAGGCGCTTTTGCATCACTGCCTCGCCCGGCAGCAGGCCGAGCAGTTCGGCGCGTTCGCCGGACACATCGGTGAGGGCGTCGAGCAGGTAGAGCATGCCACCGCATTCGGCCAGCAGCGGCTTACCCTGGGCATGGTGGGCGCGGATCGCCTCGCGCATCGTTGCGTTGGCGGCCAGGGCGTGGTGATGCAGCTCGGGGTAGCCGCCCGGTAGGTACAGGCTGTCGACGGCGGGCAAGGCTTGGTCATGCAAGGGTGAGAAGAACGTGAGTTGCGCACCCTGGGCACGCAGCAGGTCGAGGTTGGCGCCATAGAGGAAGGCAAAGGCTTCGTCGCGGGCCACGCCAATGCGCACACCGCGCAGTGACGGCGCGGGTGGCACGAGGTCCGGCGCGGCGAAACGCACCGCGGGTGGCAGCGCGGCGTCGCAGCTGGCGCCCAGGGCCTCGGCGGCGGCGTCCAGGCGCGCGTCCAGGTCGTTCAGCTCGCTGGCCTGCACCAAGCCCAAGTGGCGGCTGGGCAGTTCGATGCCGCGCTCGCGGGAGAGCCCGCCGTACCAGCGCAGGCCTTCGCTCAGGCTGCCTTCGAGCAACTGCGCATGGCGCAGGCTGCCGACTCGATTGGCCAGCACCCCGGCGAACGGCAGGTCGGGCTGGTAGCGCGCCAGGCCCAGGGCCAGGGCGCCAAAGGTCTGGGCCATGGCCGTGCCGTCGATCACCGCCAGCACCGGTACGCCGAAGTGGCGCGCGAGGTCGGCGCTGGACGGCGTGCCATCGAACAGGCCCATCACCCCTTCGATGAGGATCAGGTCGGCCTCGGCGGCCGCCTCCCACAGCAGGCGCCGGCTCTCCTGCTCGCCGATCATCCACATGTCCAGCTGGTACACCGGCGCGCCGCTGGCGCGTTCGAGGATCATCGGGTCGAGGAAGTCCGGCCCGCACTTGAACACCCGCACCTTGCGCCCGAGGTTGCGGTGCAGGCGCGCCAGGGCGGCGGTGACCGTTGTCTTGCCCTGGCCGGAGGCCGGTGCGGCGATCAGCACCGCCGGGCATTGGCGCGCTGGGCTCACAGCTCGACGCCCTTCTGCGCGCGGATGCCCGCCTGGAACGCATGCTTGAGCATGCCCATCTCGGTGACGGTGTCGGCCAGCTCGACCATCTCGGGCTTGGCCGCGCGGCCGGTGACGATCACGTGCTGCATCGGCGGGCGCGCTTGCAGGTCGGACAGCACCTGGTCGAGGTCGAGGTAGCCGTGTTTGAGGGCGATGTTCAGCTCGTCGAGCACCACGAACTGGATCGACGGGTCCTGCAACAATTGCCGCGACACCGCCCAGGCGGCCTCGGCGGCGGCGATGTCACGCTGGCGGTCCTGGGTTTCCCAGGTGAAGCCCTCGCCCATCACGTGGTAGCGCACTTGCTCGGGGAAGCGCCGGAAGAACAGCTCCTCACCGGTGCTGTTGCGACCCTTGATGAACTGCACCACGCCACACTGCATGCCGTGGCCCAACGCCCGGGCGAGCATGCCGAAGGCCGAGCTGCTCTTGCCCTTGCCGTTGCCGGTGAGCACCAGCAGGAGGCCGCACTCGTTGGGGGCGTTGGCAATGCGCTCGTGGATGATCGCCTTCTTGCGCAGCATGCGCGCCAGGTGGCGTTCGTCGCGGTCGGTGGGTTCGCTCATCAGGGTTCTCCGCAGGCTGTCGGCACGCAGGCTCGGCACACACGGGCGGGCGCCAGGCAACGACAGGTAAATGGGGCAGGCAGGCGAAGAACGAACGCGCAGGAGCCGCGGCAGGCGCCACGGTGCACCGCGCATCACCCTCCGTGATGCCGTTGGCAGTGACAGGCCGGTCTCCGGGCTCGTGAGCGGGGTCGGCCCCTGCACCGCGCGCCTTCCCGGGGTCGACACCCAGTGGCCTTGCGCGGCGTTGACTCACCTACCGTTGCGGGGGCAGCGCCGGAATCGCGCCTTGCTGGCGCTCACCGGCTTCCCAGTTTCACCCTGCCAGGACAAGGCTGACAGGGCACCTGAAACACGCGCGAAGGTTAGAGGGTTGGGCCCGGAGCGTCAATTCACAACGGCCTGCCAGTCCTTGCGCAGCCACGGGCGCGCCCCGCGACAGGCCCCTCCCGACCAACGGTAGTGCCTGGGCGGGCGGTATCGCGGAGCAATCCCCTCCCCACCGGGCGCAGTGCTTGTATCGGCATTCGAGCAGTGATATCACATAGCCATCACCTGGCAGTACGCGACCACAATTACAAGGAGAGCGCCGCATGCAAGGCTTGATCATCCACAACCCGCACCTGGAGTTCCTGCGCCCTGCCCTGGAACGCTGGATAGACTGCATCGACCGCTTCCAGCAGGTCCACGGTGAGAACGAAGCGCCCTACTGGCACGGCACGGCGGCCAACATCGGCCTGCTTGCAGCAGCGGCCTGGCAGGGCGAGCTGGTAGCGCTGCAGCAGTACCAGAGCAAGAAACAGCGCGACGAGGGCGAGCGCGAGGGCCGTGGCGATTTGTCCATCGCCGACGCCGAGCAGTCCATCCACCTGCGCGCCAGCCAGCGCTGGCCGCGCATCGCCCGCCTGGACCTGACCTCGGCCCTGGCGGAAACCGCCAGCCTCGCCCGCCAGGTCGCCTACCCCAGCCAGCTCAAGGCCGGGGCGCTGTTCGTCAGCCCATGGAAGGCCGGCCAGCACGCCAGCCCCGAAGAGTTGCAAGACCTGGTCGACGACCTGCACAAACACACCGCCTGCGCCATCGCCTGGTACTTCCCCTACGCCTACCGCAAGCTGCACAACGAGCTGGGCCAGTACCACCCTGGGGTGGCATTGCTGCTCAAGCAGGCCTGACGATCGCCCGGGTTGAACCTCCTCACGCGGTGGCCGCTCTCACCCATAGGCCACCTGACGAGGAACCCCGAGCATGGACAGGATACGTATTGCGGCGTTGCTGGCCCTGGCGAGCGCCCTGGGCGCCTGCGGCGAGTCCGCGCGCCTCGATGTGAGTGACGGCAGCGGCCCCGCGCCGCAACTGCCGGAACCGAACAAGACGCTGATCCCCACCGTCAACATCGCCCCCGCCATCGGCTGGCCTAACGGCGCTAAGCCCAAGGCGGCCAGCGGCACGCAGGTGGTGGCCTTCGCCGACCAACTCGACCACCCGCGCTGGCTCTATGTGCTGCCCAATGGCGACGTGCTGGTGGCCGAGACCAATGCCCCGCCCAAGCCCGAGGACAGCAGCGGCCTCCGCGGCTGGGTGATGAAGAAGGTCATGGCCCGCGCCGGCGCCGGCGTGCCCAGCGCCAATCGCATCACCCTGCTGCGCGATGGCGACCATGATGGCGTGGCGGAGATCCGCACCACCTTCATCGAGGGGCTCAACTCGCCGTTCGGCATGGCCCTGGTGGGCAAGGACTTCTATGTCGCCGACACCGACAAGCTGCTGCGCTTCCATTACGAGCCGGGCACGATGCAGATCCGCGAGCAAGGCCAGAAGGTGGTCGACCTGCCGGGCGGGCCGCTGAACCACCACTGGACCAAGAACGTCATCGCCAGCCCCGACGGCAGTAAGCTGTACGTCACCGTGGGCTCCAACAGCAATGTCGGCGAGAACGGCCTGGACCAGGAAGAAGGTCGCGCCGCGATCTGGGAGGTGGACCCGGCCAGCGGACGGCAGCGACTGTTCGCCACTGGCCTGCGCAACCCCAATGGCCTGGCCTGGGAGCCACACAGCGGCGCGCTGTGGACGGCGGTGAACGAGCGTGACGAGATCGGCAGCGACCTGGTGCCGGACTACATCACCTCGGTCAAGGACGGTGGTTTCTATGGCTGGCCCTACAGCTACTACGGCCAGCATGTCGACGCCCGTGTGTCGCCACCCGCCCCGGACAAGGTCGCCACGGCCATCGCCCCGGACTACGCCGTCGGCCCGCACACCGCGTCGCTGGGTCTGGAGTTCGCCCGGCCGGGGGTGCTGCCACCGCCGTTCGAGCAGGGCGTGTTCATCGGCCAGCATGGTTCGTGGAACCGCAAGCCGCACAGTGGCTACAAGGTGATCTTCGTGCCGTTCAGCACCGAGGGGAAACCAGCGGGCAAGCCAGTGGACCTGTTGACCGGGTTCCTGGATGAAGACAACAAGGCCATGGGGCGGCCGGTCGGGGTGATCAATGACCAGCAGGGGGGCCTGCTGGTGGCCGATGATGTGGGGAATGTGATCTGGCGGGTGAGCAAGGCGCGCTAGCCAGGTGCCTGTGCGGGCTCTATCGCGGGGCAAGACCGCGATAGTGCCCGCGCCCCCTTCAGGGATTCTGTGCCAGATGCCCCGCCTGCAACACGCGCTTGGCCTGCAGGTACGACTTGGCCCAGTAGCTGTTGCTCAGGTAGTCCAGCCGCACCGTCCCACCCGTCGACGGCGCATGCACGAAGCGCCCTTCGCCGACGTAGATCCCGGCATGGCTGACCTGCCCACCGCCATTGGTGGCGAAGAACACCAGGTCGCCGGACTGCAGCGAATGGATATCCACGCTCGGCGCACGCATCACGATCATTTCGCGGGTCGAGCGCGGCAGGCTGATGCCCGCCGCATCGCGGTACACGTAGCCGATCAGGCCACTGCAATCGAACCCGGAATCCGGCGTGTTGCCACCCCAGCGATATGGCGTGCCGACCAGGCCAATGGCCCGGAACAGCACATCGTAGGCGGCGGGAGACGCAGCGGGCTGTTCGCTGAAGGTCACCCGTGGCTGGACCACGGGGGCCGGCGCCGGGGCGCGGCTGGAGCAGGCGGCGAGCAGTGCCGCCAGGGAAAGGAGTGCGAAGCGCGTCATCATCGCCATGGGCCGGGCCTTCCTGTCTGAGGCGAGCAGGCCTCAGCCGAAAAAGAGTTGAGAAATTAGATTAGACGCTTTTCGTAAATGCGCACGGCGGCGAGCTTTTTCAGCTACGCCGCCGTGGCAGGGTACAGCATTTTGATATCAAATCAATTGCGCGAGATCGTGGTCGGCGCCATGGCCAGGGCGCGCTTGGCCTCGATGAAGGTCTTGCTCCAGTAGCGGTCACCGAGGCTGTCGATGCGCACGCCACCGCTGCGGCGGCTGCTGGAGTGGATGAACTGGTTGTCACCCAGGTAGATGCCGGCGTGGCTGACCCGGCCGCGGCCGTTGGTGCTGAAGAACAGCAGGTCGCCCGGCTTGAGTTTGTTGCGCGACACGGTAGGAGCGTCGACGTTGATCATCTCGCGGGTCGAGCGCGGCAGGTTCATGCCGGCCTCTTCGCGGAACAGGTAGCCGATGAAGCCGCTGCAGTCGAAGCCAGAGGCCTCGGAGGTGCCGCCGAAGCGGTAGCGGGTGCCGATCAGCGCCATGCCACGCTCCAGGATGCTGTCCGCCAGGACAGGCAACTGGTAGGGCTTACTGGAGCTGGAGAAGGCTTGAAGGTCGTCTTCGGTGGCCAGGTCTTCCTCACCGAACACGGAGGAAGGCGAAGCCTTGGCCTTGACCGCGGACTGTGCGGTGACCGAGGGGTGATCCTGGGGCTGGGAAACCGGGCCTTGGGCCGCGCAGCCAAAAAGCAGGGTCACGAGTGCGAGGGGCACGAGGGGTGCGAAGCGCTTGAGCATGGGCACGACCGTGTCTGTAATCCTTTAGAAGGGGGAAACTATGCCTTCTATCAGGACCATTTGCAAATTTTATTAAGAAAAATGTGACTTTTGCGTTTTGCCGCTCTAGCCCAATGTTTTCAGGGGGTTACCAACCCAGGGTTTCCTTCAGGAACGGGATGGTCAGCTTGCGCTGGGCCTGCAACGAGGCCTGGTCGAGGCGTTCGAGCAGGTCGAACAACGCGCTCATGCTGCGCGCGCCTCGGGTGAGGATGAAGTGGCCGACTTCGTCGGTGAGGTGCAGGCCACGGCGCGAGGCGCGCAGTTGCAGGGCGCGCAGCTTGTCTTCGTCGGACAGCCCGCGCATCTGGAAGACCAGCGCCAGGGTCAGCCGCGACTTGAGGTCGGGCAGTTTGATCGGCAGCTCACGGGGCGAGCTGGACGCCGCCAGCAACAGGCGCCGGCCACTGTCGCGCAGGCGGTTGAACAGATGGAACATCGACTCTTCCCAGTCGGGTTTGCCGGCGATCACGTGCAGGTCGTCGATGCACACCAGCTCGTACTGGGCCAGGTAGTCCAGCAACTCCACGCCACGCTCCAGCAATTGCGCCAGGGGCAGGTAGACGGCAGGTTCGCCGCGTTGCTGGAAACGGTGGGTGGCGGCCTGCAACAGGTGGGAACGGCCCACGCCCTGCTTGCCCCACAGGTAGATGAGGCTCTCGGTCCAGCCGGCGTCGGCTTCGCACAGCCGCTCGACGTAGCCCAATGCCGCGGCATTGGCGCCCGGATAGTAGTTGATGAAGGTGGCGTCATCGCGCAGGCGCACACCCAGGGGCAACTGGATCGGTTTCATGCTGGCTGACGGTCGCGAGGACCACGAGGGGGCCTTTGGAGAACAGTGTGCAAAGTCTATACCCGCAGCGCGGGCGGCACAATCGGGGTGGGGAATAGCGTTAGCAAAATCAATGGGTTGCATGGGGTTGGTGGTGTCGCCCTCGCGGGCCAAGCCCGCCAGGGTCACACCGCCCGGCTCACAACTGCGGGTCGATATCCCCGCCGTACATGTCCGACTCCTTGTACAGGTCGTGCACATGGCGCAGCAGCACCATGATCACCGCCGCCACCGGCAACGCCAGCAGCACCCCGGTGAAGCCGAACAACTCGCCGCCGGCGAGGATGGCGAAGATCACCGCCACCGGGTGCAAGCCAATGCGATCGCCCACCAGCAGCGGTGTCAGCACCATGCCCTCGAGGGCCTGGCCGACCATGAACACCGCGACGATGCCCAGCATCGGGTACAACTCGCCGCCGAACTGGAACAACCCCGCCACCAGCGCCGCGCCGATACCAATGATGAAGCCCATGTACGGCACGATCGCCGCCAGGCCGGCCAGCAAGCCGATCAACAGCCCCAGCTCCAGCCCCACCAGCATCAGCCCGGCGGCGTAGATTACGCCCAGGGCGAGCATCACCAGCAACTGCCCGCGCACGAAGGCGCCCAGCACTTCGTGGCACTCGCCGGCCAGGCCCACCACCTGCTCCTCGCGCTGGCGCGGCAGCAGGCTGCGCAGCTTGGCCATCATCAAGTCCCAGTCACGCAGCAGGTAGAAACCCACCACCGGGATCAACACCAGGTTGGCCAGCCAGGCCAACAGCGCCAGGCTCGAGGCGGTGGCCTGGGACAGCACGATGCCGACGATATCGGTGGTCTGGCCCATGTGCGCGCCGATGGCGGCCTTGATCTTGTCGAACTTCCAGAAGCCGTCGGCCAGACCAAGGCGCGCCTGCACCCACGGCAGCGCCACGTGCTGCAGCCAGTCGAGCATCTGCGGCGCCAACTCGTACAAGCGCACCAACTGCTTGGCCAGCATCGGGATCAGCACCAGCAGCAAGGCCAGGAAGATCAGGGTGAACAGCGAGAACACCGCCACCACGCCCCAGGTGCGCGACAGGCCCAGGCGCTCCAGGCGATCGACCAGCGGGTCGGCCAGGTACGCCAGGAGGATGCCCACCAGGAACGGCGAGAGAATGTTGTGCAGGCAATACAACAGCAGGGCGACCAGCAGGGCCACGCCCAGCCACACCCAACGGCGCAGATCGGTCATGCGTGGCACTCCTTACCAGCGAAAACGCAGGCCGTCGAACGGCTTGGGCGCGGCGGCCTGAGCTGCGCCCGCTTGGCCCGGCGCGGCCTCAGGCGCAGGGGCGAGCGGGGCCGGTTCGCCAGGCAGTTCCTGCAACTTGGCCAGGCCCAATTGCGCGCGCAACTGCTCACGGTTGCCGGTGACCGCGTAGGTCAGGGTGCCGCCGTCAGCCATCTGCAAGCGCGGGCCATAAGGTTCGAGCACACGGCTGAGTTCGGCGTAGCGTTGCAGGTTCATGCCCTGCACCTGGACCTGCAGCTCACTGCTGGCCCCTGGGCGGGTCACGTAGCGCGGCGCCAGGCGGCTGCTCACGGCCAGCATCACCGCATCGGCCAGGGCCGCCTGGTCGGCGCCCTCGGCGCTGCCCTGCTCGCGCTGCTCACCCAGCCACAACTGCCACTTGCCCTGCCACTTGCCATCGGCTTCGTGGGCATGCACCGCCAACAGGGCATCGGCGCCGTAGCGCTCGGAGGCCTCGCGCAGCGGCGCCGGGTCGTTGCCTTCCAGTTGCTTGGCATTGGCCACCAGTTGCTCCTGCAAGTCGCCCAGCGGCAGGCGCAGCGGCAGGCCACGGTGCTGCGCGGCGCGGCGCAGCGGATCGGCGCTGGCCTGGCCATCGCCGACCAGGCTGCTGCCCTCGACGCTGTCGTTCAGCCACCAGCCGATGATCGACGGTCGGTTGCTGCCCCACAGGGCCAGCCCGGCCTGGCGCAGCGCGCGCTCGGTGCTGCCGGGGTCGAATTCCACCACCACGCTTTCGGGCGGGCCGGCATCGGTGCCAACCTGATTGATGAGCTGCTGCGGGTCCTTGCGCAGGGCTGCCAGGGCCGGGTTCTGCGCCGCCTTGGGGTCGCCGGTCAAGCGCAGCACCAGGGTATCGAGGGCCTTGCTGGTGGCCTGGGTGCGGGCTTCGCCGCCCTGCCCTTCGAGGGGTTCACGAACCTGATACAGGCCGGAGACGGTTTCGGCCTGGGCCACCGCCCCGACCAGGCCCAGGCAGGCGACTGCCAGGTAATTGAGAGCACGCATGGAGGATTCCTGTCCAGATGAGCGACGAGTCGCGAGCTGCGAGCGGCAAGAAAAAGCAGGCCCTACACCGACCCGCCTTTTCTTGCAGCTCGCCGCTTATGACTCGCAGCTTATACAGAAGGTGCCATGCCAACCACCCACAAGGCCCGGAACAGGATTTTTACCGATTTCCGCCCCTGCCCGTCGGCCTGAGGATGGCCGCTGCCCGGCAACCCTGATAAAATCGCGCGCCTTCGCAGACCAGTCACGTACAGGCAGCCGCCGCCTCGCAAGCCGGCCTTGGCCGCGCTGGTCGTTTTCCCGAATCCCTCCCTCCTAAAGGCCTGGATCAATGAGCAAGCAACCCTCCCTGAGCTACAAAGACGCCGGTGTAGACATCGACGCCGGCGAAGCACTGGTCGAACGCATCAAGGGCGTGGCCAAGCGCACCGCACGCCCTGAGGTCATGGGTGGCCTGGGCGGCTTCGGCGCCCTCTGCGAGATCCCGGCCGGCTACAAGCAGCCGGTTCTGGTCTCCGGCACCGACGGCGTCGGCACCAAGCTGCGCCTGGCGCTGAACCTGAACAAGCACGACAGCATCGGCCAGGACTTGGTCGCCATGTGCGTCAACGACCTGGTGGTGTGCGGCGCCGAGCCGCTGTTCTTCCTCGACTACTACGCCACCGGCAAGCTCAACGTCGACGTGGCGGCCACCGTGGTCACCGGCATTGGTGCCGGTTGCGAACTGGCCGGCTGCTCGCTGGTCGGTGGTGAAACCGCCGAGATGCCGGGCATGTACGAAGGCGAGGACTACGACCTGGCCGGCTTCTGCGTCGGCGTGGTGGAAAAGGCCGAGATCATCGACGGCTCCAAGGTGGTCACCGGCGACGCGCTGATCGCCCTGCCCTCCTCCGGCCCGCACTCCAACGGCTACTCGCTGATCCGCAAGATCCTCGAGGTCTCCGGCACCGACATCGAGAACACCCAGCTCGACGGCAAGCCGCTGGCCGACCTGCTGATGGCGCCGACCCGCATCTACGTCAAGCCGCTGCTGCAACTGATCAAGCAGACCGGCGCGGTCAAGGCCATGGCCCACATCACTGGCGGCGGCCTGCTGGACAACATCCCGCGCGTACTGCCGGACAACGCCCAGGCGGTGATCGACGTGGCCAGCTGGCAGCGCCCGGTGGTGTTCGACTTCCTGCAAGAAAAAGGCAACGTCGACGAGCACGAGATGCACCGCGTGCTGAACTGTGGCGTGGGCATGGTCATCTGCGTGGCCCAGGACCAGGTCGACAACGCCCTGAACGTACTGCGCCAGGCCGGCGAGCAGCCATGGGTGATCGGTCGCATCGACGTGGCCGCCGAAGGCGCCGCCCAGGTCGAGCTGCAGAACCTCAAGGCACACTGATGCCAGGCAAGACCTGTAACGTGGTGGTACTGCTGTCGGGTTCCGGCAGCAACCTGCAGGCGCTGATCGACAGCCTGCACGTCGAGGGTGGGCCTGCGCGGATCCGCGCGGTGATCGCCAACCGCGCCGACGCCTTTGGCCTGGAACGGGCCAAGGCGGCCGGCATCGACACCGCCGTGCTCGAGCACGGCGGTTTCGAGGGGCGCGAGGCGTTCGACGCGGCGCTGGTGCGACTGATCGACGGCTTCGCCCCGGACCTGGTGGTGCTGGCCGGTTTCATGCGTATCCTCAGTGGCGACTTCGTGCGCCACTACCAGGGCCGCCTGCTCAATATCCACCCCTCCCTGCTGCCCAAGTACAAAGGCCTGCATACCCATCGCCGGGCGCTGGAAGCGGGTGATGCCGAACACGGCTGCAGCGTGCACTTCGTCACCGAGGAACTCGATGGCGGGCCCTTGGTCGTACAGGCAGTGGTCAAGGTGGCGGCGGACGATACGCCCGAGGCCCTGGCCCAACGGGTCCACCACCAGGAACACCAGATCTACCCGCTGGCGGTGCGCTGGTTCGCCGAAGGACGCTTGCGTCTGGGCGAGCACGGTGCATTACTGGATGGCCAGCCGCTGGCGGCCAGCGGTCACTTGATTCGACCCTAGGAGAATTTATGCGTCGCGCCCTGCTCTTGGCTCTCGCCGTGCTCGCCCTGCCCCTCCAGGCAGCTGATCTGAAGCCTTTCTCGGCCAGCTACACCGCCGACTGGAAGCAGCTGCCCATGAGCGGCACCGCCGAACGCAGCCTGGAAAAGAACGCCAACGGTACCTGGAGCCTGAACTTCAAGGCCTCCATGATGATCGCCAGCCTCACCGAACAAAGCACCCTGCGCCTGGACAAAGACACCCTGCTGCCGCAGAGCTACCACTTCGAACGTGGCGGCCTGGGCAAGGCGAAGAAGGTCGACCTGGACTTCGACTGGGCCAGCAAGAAGGTCACCGGCAGCGACCGTGGCGATGCCATCAACCTGCCGCTGAACCGTGGCGTGCTGGACAAGTCCTCGTACCAGCTGGCCCTGCAGCATGACGTGGCGGCGGGCAAGAAGAGCATGACCTACCAGGTGGTCGACGGTGACGAGATCGACACCTACGACTTCCGCGTGCTGGGGACCGAGAAGGTCACCACCAAGACCGGCCAGGTCGATGCGATCAAGGTCGAGCGCGTGCGCGACCCGAGCCAGAGCAAGCGCATCACCGAGCTGTGGTTCGCCAAGGATTGGGACTACCTGCTGGTGCAACTGCGCCAGGTGGAGACCGATGGCAAGGAATACGTGATCGTGCTGCAGGATGGCACGGTGGATGGCAAGACGGTTAAGGGTAACTGATCGCTGTCCTGGTAATGGAAAACCCCGCCTGGTGCGGGGTTTTCTTTTGCCCGGCTTTTTGTGTTATCGGTACCAGCCCGCGCCTACAAGCACAGCGTGATCCCGGCAGGCGCGGGCCGGCCCAGACACCTTTCATGAACATTGTTTCATGGCTGTTTTATTTACTTAGCCTGCTAACAAACTCTATAAAGAAGACCTGCGACACAGTGCCGCAGCTAACTGAAAGTGGAGTTTACCGATGACAGTCCAAGTAACCGAACGCGACGAATCGAGAATGTCCCACGAAGGCCTGGCCGCTGGCGTGCGGATCTGGGACGTACACCAGCAAGGCCAACTGGTCGGCATGTTCCACGACGAACAAACCGCCCACCAGTACCGCATGGAACTCGAATACCTCGAGAACCAGCGCCCCCGACAATAAGACCGACTTCAATGAAAAACCCCGCCTAGGCGGGGTTTTTGCTGCTTACCACATGAGATCGTCAGGGATCTTGTAGGCCGCGTAAGGATCGTCCTCATCCGGCTCCTCGACCTGGGTGTTGAGCAGCAGGATGCGCTTGGGGTCACGCTCCTGGATCTTCACCGCCGCCTCGCGCGGGATCACCTCGTAGCCGCCGCCATGCGCGACGATCGCCAGCGAGCCGCTGCTGAGCTTGCTGCGCATCAGGGCGTTGACGGCGATGCGCTTGACCTTCTTGTCATCGACGAAGTTGTAGTAGTCCTCGCTGTTGAGCTTGGGCAGGCGGGTGGCCTCGATCAGTTGCTTGACCTGCGCGGCACGGGCCTTCTGCTCGGCTTTTTCCTGGACCTGGCGGTTCAGCTCCTGGTCTTTCTTGGCCTTATCGGCCATGGCGTCCTTGGCCAGGCGCTGCTGGCTGTCGTCGACCTCGACCTGGCCCTTGTGCTCCAGGCGTTTCTGTTTCTTCTCGGCCTTGTTGGCCTGGGAGACCTGCTTCTGGTTGACCAGACCGGCCTTGAGCAATTGATCGCGAAGGGAAAGGCTCATCGGTGTTCACTCACTTATGCATCGGCTCAGCCGCAGCTGGGCAGGTTCTTTTCCTGACGCTTGGCTTCGCCCCAGAGGGCATCCAGCTCGTCAAGGTTACAATTCTCGATGGGGCGGCCACTGTCGCGCAATGCCTGTTCGATAAAGCGGAAGCGCCGCTCGAACTTGCGGTTGGCGCGACGCAGGGCGTTTTCCGGGTCTTGCTTGAGGTGGCGGGCGAGGTTAACGGCCGCGAACAGCAGGTCGCCGACCTCGTCCTCCAGCGCCTCGGCGTCGCCGTCGGCCATGGCCTGGAGCACTTCGTCGAGCTCCTCGCGGACTTTGTCCAGCACCGGCAGCGCCTCGGGCCAGTCAAAACCGACGGTGGCCGCGCGCTTTTGCAGCTTGGCCGCGCGCGACAGCGCGGGCAAGGCGGCGGGCACGTCGTCGAGCAACGACAGTTGCTCGGGGGTGCTTTTCTCGGCGCGCTCCTCGGCCTTGATCGCTTCCCAGCGCGACTTGACCTGGGCCTCGCTGAGGCTTGGCGTGTCGAGCGGCGCGTAGAGGTCGCCCGTGGGGAACACGTGCGGATGGCGGCGGATCAGCTTGCGGGTGATCGCGTCGACCACGCCCTCGAAAGCGAAACGCCCCTCCTCGCGGGCCAGCTGGCTGTAGTAGACGACCTGGAACAGCAGGTCGCCAAGCTCGCCTTGCAGGTGCTCGAAGTCGCCGCGTTCGATGGTGTCGGCGACTTCGTAGGCTTCCTCGATCGTGTGCGGGACGATGCTCGCGTAGTCCTGCTGCAGGTCCCAGGGGCAGCCGTGCTGCGGGTCGCGCAGGCGGGCCATGAGGTGGAGCAGGTCGTTGAGGGTGTAGGTCATGGTCTGGCAGGTCCTTCGGTGGCGCCTTCATCGCTGCGACTTGCACCGCGATAAAGGCGACGCGATCTCAAGGCGTACGATTACGCCGCGTCTCGATGATGTTCGGCAACTGCGAGATCCGCCCCAGCAAACGCCCCAGCGCGTCCAGGCCGGGAATCTCGATGGTCAGCGACATCAGCGCGGTGTTGTCGTCCTTGTTCGAGCGGGTGTTGACCGCCAGCACGTTGATCTTCTCGTTGAGCAGCACCTGCGACACGTCGCGCAGCAGGCCCGGGCGGTCGTAAGCGCGGATGACGATGTCGACCGGGTAGGTCTGCACCGGGATCGGCCCCCAGCTCACCTGGATCATGCGCTCCGGCTCCTTGCCCGCCAGTTGCAGCACCGAGGCGCAGTCCTGGCGGTGAATGCTCACGCCACGACCCTGGGTGATGTAACCGACGATGGCATCGCCCGGCAGCGGCTGGCAGCAGCCAGCCATTTGCGTCAACAGGTTGCCCACGCCCTGGATCTGGATGTCGCCACGCTTGCCCGAGCGGATGCCCCGCGCCTGGCGCGGAATCAGCTCGACCTGCTCGATGCGCTCCGGCTCGAGCAACTGCTGGGCGGCGTTGACCATGTGCGCCAGGCGCAGGTCCCCGGCGCCGAGGGCGGCGAACATGTCTTCGGCGGTCTTGACGTTGGCCTTCTCGGCCAGGCGCTCGAAGTCCACCTGCGGCAGGCCCAGGCGGCTGAGCTCGCGCTCGAGCAGGGTCTTGCCGGCGGCGACGTTCTGGTCACGGGCCTGCAACTTGAACCAGTGGACGATCTTCGCCCGCGCCCGCGAGGTGGTGACGTAGCCCAGGTTGGAGTTCAACCAGTCACGGCTCGGGCTGCCGTGCTTGCTGGTGATGATCTCCACCTGCTCGCCGGTTTGCAGGCTGTAGTTGAGCGGCACGATGCGCCCGTTGATCTTCGCGCCCCGGCAGTTGTGGCCGATCTCGGTGTGCACGCGGTAGGCGAAGTCCAGCGGCGTGGCGCCCTTGGGCAGGTCGATGGCGTGGCCGTCGGGGGTGAACACGTAGACCCGGTCGGGTTCGATGTCCACGCGCAACTGCTCGGCCAGGCCGCCGATGTCGCCCAGTTCCTCGTGCCACTCCAGCACCTGGCGCAGCCAGGAGATCTTCTCTTCGTAGTGGTTGGAGCTGGACTTGACGTCGGTGCCCTTGTACTTCCAGTGGGCGCAGACGCCCAGCTCGGCTTCCTCGTGCATGCCGTGGGTGCGGATCTGCACCTCCAGCACCTTGCCTTCGGGGCCGATCACGGCGGTGTGCAGCGAGCGGTAGCCGTTCTCCTTGGGGTTGGCGACGTAGTCGTCGAACTCCTTGGGAATGTGCCGCCAGAGGGTGTGGACGATGCCCAGCGCGGTGTAGCAGTCGCGGATCTCCGGCACCAGCACGCGGACCGCGCGCACATCGTAGATCTGGCTGAACTCCAGCCCCTTGCGCTGCATCTTGCGCCAGATCGAATAGATGTGTTTCGCCCGGCCGCTGATGTCGGCCTTCACGCCCGTGGCCAGCAGCTCGTTCTGCAACTGGTTCATCACGTCGCTGATGAAACGCTCGCGGTCGAGCCGGCGCTCGTGCAGCAGCTTGGCGATCTGCTTGTACTGGTCGGGTTCGAGGTAGCGGAAGGACAGGTCCTCCAGCTCCCACTTGATGTGGCCGATGCCCAGGCGGTGGGCCAGTGGCGCATAGATGTCGAACACCTCGCGGGCCACGCGCATGCGTTTTTCTTCATCGGCGGCCTTGACCGCGCGGATCGCACAGGTGCGCTCGGCCAGCTTGATCAGTGCCACGCGCACGTCGTCGACCATGGCCACGAGCATCTTGCGCAGGTTCTCGACCTGCGCCTGCGAGCCGAGCACCAGCGACTGCCGCGGGCTGAGGCTGGCGCTGATGGCGGCCATGCGCAGCACGCCATCGATCAGCTTGGAGACCACCGGGCCGAAACGCTGGCCGACCTCGGCGAGGGTGACCTTGCCTTCGCGCACCGAGCGGTAGACCACAGCGGCGACCAGCGAGTCCTGGTCGAGCTTCAGGTCGGCGAGAATTTCCGCGATCTCCAGGCCCGCCTGGAAGCTGGACGTACCATCGGCCCAGGAGTGCTTGGCCGGGTTGCCCTTCTTCTCGACTTCCTGGGCGAATTCGCACGCTTGCTTGAGCGCCGTTCGGTCGAGCGCCGAATCGACGCTCACCACATGATCCAGCCATGCTTCGAGATTGATACTGCCGTCGGTGTTGACCGGCTGGTGGACTCTCACCTGTACCATGTTTCGTTTACCTTTCCATACAGCACGCCACGCGGGCGCGCTGGCAATCAACCGTACGTTTCCACTTCCCTGGAAGCCGCACCAAGGGGCTGCGTTCAGCCCACTTCGAATAACGCCATGGCCTCGACATGCGCCGTCTGAGGAAACATGTCGAGAATCCCGGCCCTTTTTAACCGGTACCCCTGGCCGACCAGCACCTGCGCATCTCGCGCCAGTGTGGCCGGGTTGCACGATACGTAGACCAGCCGTTTCGCCCCGAGGCGAGCGATGTCACGCACCACCTCGAAAGCACCGTCGCGCGGTGGGTCCAAGAGTACCGCAGAAAAGCCATCGGCGGCCCATCCGGCGCCGGCCAAAGGCTGCGATAAATCGGCCTGAAAAAAACGCGCATTATGCACTTCGTTGTTTCGGGCGTTGGCCGCGGCCCTGTCGACCATGGCCTGCACCCCCTCCACCGCCACCACTTCGCGGGCCTGGCGGGCCAGCGGCAGGGCGAAATTGCCCAAGCCGCAGAACAGGTCCAGCACCCGCTCGTCGGCCTGCGGCGCGAGCCAGGCCAGGGCCTGCTCGATCATCGCGGTATTGACCTGGGCGTTGACCTGGACGAAATCGCCCGGCCGCCAGGCCAGCTCCAGCCCCCACGGTTCCAGGGCAAAGCCCAGCGTCGCAGCGGGGTCGAGCGGCGCCGGCTCGCCTTCGCCCTGCAGCCATAGCTGCGCGCCGGCCTGGTCGCAGAACGCCCGCAGGCGTGCGATGTCCGCTTCCGGCAGCGGCGCGACGTGGCGCACCAGCACCGCCTCGGCGCTGCCGCTGAACAGCTCGACATGCCCCAGGGCCTGCGGCTTGCCCAGGCTGCGCAGCACGGTCGGCAGGTGACGCAGAATCGATTGCAAGGGCTGTACCAGCACCGGGCAATCATCGATTGCGACGATCTCCTGGCTGGCCTCGGCACGGAAGCCGACGTCCAATTGACGCGCCTTGGGGTCCCAGCGTACCGCCAGCCGCGCGCGGCGCCGATAACCGAATTCCGGGCCCGCCAGCGGCGCGGCCCATTCCTCGGGCTGCACGTTGGCAACCCGTTGCAACTGCTCGGCCAGCAGGCGCTGCTTGAGCGCCAATTGGCCGTCGTGCGGCAGGTGTTGCAGGTTGCAGCCACCGCAACGGGCGTAGTGCCGGCACGGTGCCTCGCGGCGTTCGGGGCTGGCCTGCAGGACACGCTCCAGGCGCGCCTCGACCACCTTGCCACGGGCGTTGAGCACCCGCGCCTCGACCGCTTCGCCGCCCAAGGCGCCGCTGACGAACCAGGTGCGCCCCTCGAGGAAGGCGATGCCGCGGCCGTCACCGGCCAGGCGCTCGATATCCAGGCGCTGCTTCTTGCCCACCGGCACCTGCGGCGCGCGGTTGCCACCGGCCGGCTGGAAGCGCAGGCCGCCGTTGCTTTTCTTCTTGCTCATCAGGTCGCGTCGAACAGGCCAGTGGACAGGTAGCGGTCGCCACGGTCACAGATGATCGCCACCATCACCGCGTTTTCCACCTCACGGGACAGGCGCAACATGGCCGCCACCGCACCGCCGGAGGACACGCCGCAGAAAATGCCCTCTTCGCGGGCAAGGCGGCGGGTGGTGTCTTCGGCTTCCTGTTGCGACATATCGACCACGCGGTCGACCCGGGTGGCGTCGAAGATCTTCGGCAGGTATTCCTCGGGCCAGCGGCGGATGCCGGGGATGGCCGAGCCTTCCATCGGTTGCAGGCCGACGATCTGCACCGCCGGGTTCTGCTCCTTGAGGTACTGCGAGCAGCCCATGATGGTGCCAGTGGTGCCCATGGAACTGACGAAGTGGGTGATGGTGCCTTGGGTCTGCTGCCAGATTTCCGGGCCGGTGCTGGTGTAGTGGGCGATCGGGTTGTCGCCGTTGGCGAACTGGTCGAGGACCAGGCCACGGCCCTCGGCCTGGAGCTTCTCGGCCAGGTCGCGGGCCCCTTCCATGCCCTCTTCCTTGGTCACCAGGATAAGCTCGGCGCCGTAGGCGGTCATCGCCGCCTTGCGCTCGGCGGTGGAGTTGTCGGGCATGATCAGGATCATCTTGTAGCCCTTGATCGCCGCCGCCATGGCCAAGGCGATGCCGGTGTTGCCGGAGGTGGCCTCGATGAGGGTGTCACCGGGCTTGATCTGGCCGCGCAATTCGGCGCGGGTGATCATCGACAACGCCGGGCGGTCCTTCACGGACCCGGCCGGATTGTTGCCTTCGAGCTTGAGCAGCAGGGTATTGCTGGTCTGCCCGGCGATACGCTGCAGGCGAACCAGGGGGGTGTGGCCGACGCAATCGGCGATGGTTGGGTACTGCAGGGTCATGGCGTATTTCACAATCCGGGCGGCAGGGGCGCCTATCATACCGGCAAACCTTTCTTGGCCATATCACGCAATCTGCAGTGCATATAGCCGACAGCTATAAGCCGGGAGTGAGGCCATCGCGGGGCAAGCCCGCTCCTACAAGCACCGCGCCGAGCCTGAAGGCAGCCGCGCGCCTGTGGGGGCGGGCTCGCCCCGCGAGGGGGCCGGCACTGCCGCCAACAGGCGCATGCACACCCGCAGCCCGCGCGCCCCATTCTCCGCCCACACCGTACCGCCCTGGCGCCGCACCGCGCTGCGGGCGATGCTCAAGCCCAGCCCGAACCCACCATCCCCGGGCCGCGAACCGTCCAGCCGCGAGAACGGCGCGAAGATCCGCTCCAGTTCCTCCTCGTCCACGCCACCGCCCTGGTCTTCCAGGGCGATGCGCCAGTGGTTGCCCTCACGCTGCCCGCCCAGGGTCACCCCTGCGCCCTCCGGCGAGTGGCGCACGGCGTTGCGCAGCATGTTCTCCAAGGCCTGGGCCAGGTGGTTGAGGTTGCCCTGCACCCAGCAACTGGCCGGCAGCTCGCAACGCAGGCGCGCTGGCGACCAGCCGCTTTCATAGCAGGCGTTTTCCACCAGCAGGTCCCACAGCGCCTGAAGCTGGATCGGCTCCAGGCTCATCGGTGCGCGTTCGGCGTCCTGCCAGGCCAGTTGCAGGGTGTCCTCGACCAACTGCTGCATGCCGTCCACCTCGCGCAGCAGGCGCTCGCGAAGACGCTGCAGGTCGGTCTCGCCCTCGCCGGCCACGCGCAGGCGGCTGAGCGGGGTGCGCATCTCGTGGGAAAGGTCACGCAATAATTGTTGCTGCAACGCCACGGTGCCCTGCAGGCGCTCGGCCATCTGGTCGAAGGCGCGGGCCAGTTCGCCCAGTTCGTCGTGGCGATCCAGGGTGCGTGGCTCCAGGCGCGCCGACAGCTGGTCGGCGCGCCAGGCGTTGGCCTGCTCACGCAACTGGTTCAGCGGCACGATCAACATGCGGTAAAGGCCCACGCACAGCAGCAGGGTGAACAGCCCTGGGATCACGCCGTTGGTGATGACCCGCCAGAACAGCCGGTATTGCCCAGGGTTCAAGCGCTTGGGCAGCTCGATCACCAGCATGCCCTGCTCCGGCATGCCGGGGAACGGCAGGCTCAACCAGGGCTGGCCGACGCTGCGCCGGCTCATCGGCCAGTCGACGCCGCGCAGGCGGGTCAAGTGCTGGATTTCTTCACGGGCCAGGGTGGTGGTGCCCAGCGGATGCAAGCCGGTATCGAGCACTCCGGCCCAACCCGGCTCGCGCTGGCGCAGGGTCACCAGCCAACGGTCGACCCCCTCGCGCCCACCTTGCCGCCAGGCCTGCTCGGCCTCGGCGGCGTAGCCACGCAGCAATTGGCGGGCTGAGCCGGAGAGGAAGGCATCCTGGGTCTCCATGTGCCGGCCCCAAGTGTAGCTCAGGCCGATCATCAACAGGCAGAAGCCCACCAACAGCACGGCGAGCTTCCAGAACAGCGAGTGGCGGTCGAGCACCTTCAGTCCGCCTCGCCGAGGCAGAACACGTAGCCCTTGCCCCATACCGTGCGCACCTGGCGCTCGTGGTAGCCGATGGCCTTGAGCTTGCGGCGGATCTGGCTGACGTGCATGTCCAGGCTGCGGTCGTCGCGCGAATAGCCGCGCTGCAGCACCTGCTGATAAAGGAAGGGTTTGCTCAGCACTTCATCCTGGCTGCGGTTGAGGGTGTCGAGCAGGCGGTACTCGCTAGGGGTCAGGCCGGCCCAACGCGTGCCGAGGGCGACGTCGCAGGCCTGTTCGTCGAAACGCAATTGCCCCGGCAGCGCCTCGAGCGGGAACGGGTGGCGGCGCTCCAGGGCGACGCGGCGCAGGATCGCCTCGATGCGCACGCGCAACTCGGCCAGGCTGAAGGGCTTGGGCAGGTAGTCGTCGGCACCGCGTTGAAAGCCGGTGATGCGATCGGCCTCGGCACCGAGGGCGGACATCAGGATGACGGGCGTGGCACTGTGCCGGCGCAACTGGGCGAGGGCATCGAGGCCATTGAGGCCGGGCAGGAGAATGTCCATCAGGACCACGTCGAACGCCTGTCGGCCCGCGGTCTCCAAACCGTCCAGGCCATTGCGGCACCAAGTCACGCGAAAACCGCCACGCTGCAATTCGTCGTGCAGGTAGGCGCCAAGGACCGGGTCGTCCTCGATGGCGAGGATGGAGGAGTCGTGAATGGATACGCTATTCATTGGCAACTGCCATGGATTCTCAATTGCGCGATTATTGGGCAGGCCCGGTGATCTGGCAACCTGATCGCGACCAAAGCATCACCTGTGCAGTCGCCGGCGCTCTCGCGGGACAAGCCCGCCCCCACAGGCAACCGTTGTCTTCAAAATCAGCGGGGGCCTTTGGGAGCCGGCTTGCCCCGCGAGAGGGCCACAAAAACCGATACAAATAAGTGCATTAGCGCCCACGCGGGAGTAACGTTCCCCGGAGGTGGATCCACACGCGACCACCGACACGCACATGACAGGAGACCAGTGTGCTCGATCGTTTGGGAATCAGAAGCCGGGTCCTGCTGCTGGCCCTGCTGCCCGCCGGCCTCATGGCGCTGGTGCTGGGCAGCTATTTCACCTGGTTGCAGCAGAATGAGTTGCGCAGCCAACTGCTGCAGCGCGGCAAGATGATCGCCGAGCAGCTCGCCCCGCTGGCCGCCCCGGCCCTGGCGCAGCTGGCCCAGGAACACCTCGAGCGCATCGCCTCCCAGGCCCTGGAGCAGGCCGACGTGCGCGCCGTGGCGTTCCTCACCCCGGACCGTTCGCGCCTGGCCCACGCCGGCCCCAGCATGCTCAACCAGGCGCCCAGCGGTGGCACCGGCACGCAACTGCTGCAACGCAGCGGCAACGACGCCACGCGTTACCTCATGCCAGTGTTCGGCCATCACCGCGACCTGGCCACCAACGCCGTGCCCGCCGAGACCGAACGCCTGCTGGGCTGGGTCGAGATCGAACTGTCCCACGACGGCACCCTGCTGCGCGGCTACCGCAACCTGTTCACCAGCCTGGTGCTGATCTTCGCCTGCCTGAGCCTGACCACCCTGCTCGCCCTGCGCATGAGCCGGGCGATCAACGGCCCGATCGGGCGTATCAAGCACGCGGTCAACCAGCTCAAGGACGGCAACCTCGAAGAACGCCTGCCAGCCATGGGCAGCTACGAACTGGACGAGTTGGCCGGCGGTATCAACCGCATGGCCGAAACCCTGCACAACGCCCACGAGGAACTGCAGCACAGCATCGACCAGGCCACCGAGGACGTGCGCCAGAACCTGGAAACCATCGAGATCCAGAACATCGAACTGGACATGGCGCGCAAGGAGGCCTTGGAGGCGAGCCGGATCAAATCCGAGTTCCTGGCCAACATGAGCCACGAGATCCGCACCCCGCTCAACGGCATCCTCGGCTTCACCCACCTGTTGCAGAAGAGCGAGCTGACCCCGCGCCAGCTCGACTACCTGGGCACCATCGAGAAGTCCGCCGACAACCTGCTGGGGATCATCAACGAGATCCTCGACTTCTCCAAGATCGAGGCCGGCAAGCTGGTGCTCGACAGCATCCCTTTCAACCTGCGCGACCTGATCCACGACACCCTGACCATCCTCGCCCCGGCCGCCCACGCCAAGCAACTGGAGCTGGTCAGCCTGGTGTACCGCGACACCCCGCTGTCGCTGATCGGCGACCCGCTGCGGCTCAAGCAGATACTCACCAACCTGGTCAGCAATGCGATCAAGTTCACCCGCGAAGGCACCATCGTCGTGCGCGCGATGGTCGAGGATGAGCACGAAGACACCGCGCAGTTGCGCATCAGCGTGCAAGACACCGGCATCGGCCTGTCGCACCAGGACGTACGCACGCTGTTCCAGGCCTTCAGCCAGGCCGACAACTCGCTGTCGCGCCAACCGGGTGGCACGGGCCTCGGGCTGGTGATCTCCAAGCGCCTGATCGAGCAGATGGGCGGTGAGATCGGCGTCGACAGCACCCCGGGCGAAGGCTCGCAGTTCTGGATCAACCTGAGCCTGCCCAAGGCGCACGACGATGCCGAAGAACTGCCGCTGCAACCGTTGCTCGGCCAGCGCGCGGCAATCGTCGACCACCACGAACTGGCGCGCCAGGCGCTGGAGCATCAACTGGAAGACTGCGGCTTGAGCGTCAGCCTGTTCTCGTCCTTCGAGCAGTTGGTGCAAGGCGTGCAGGCCGCCAGCCAGGCGGGCCTGCCGTTCGAGTTCGCGGTGCTCGGGGCCAATGTTGGCGTGCTCACCCCGGAACAGCTCGGCCATTACCACCAGCAGCTCGAGCGCCTGGGTTGCCAGTGCGTGGTGCTGTGCCCGACCACCGAGCAGGCGCTGTACCCCCCCTTCCTGCCCAATGGCCACGGCCAGTTGCTGTCCAAGCCGACCTGCACGCGCAAGCTGCGTCGCCTGCTGATGGAACTGGTGCAACCCGCGCGCCCGGGCAGCGAGGCGCGGGTCATCAGCAACCAGCGGATGCCCAAGGTGCTTTGCGTGGACGACAACCCGGCCAACCTGCTGCTGGTGCAGACCTTGCTCGAAGGCATGGGCGCCGAGGTGCAGGCGGTGGACAGCGGCTTTGCCGCGGTGCAGGCCGTGCAGGACGAGGCATTCGACCTGGTGCTGATGGACGTGCAGATGCCCGGCATGGACGGCTGCGCCTGTACCGAGCAGATCCGCCACTGGGAAAGCAGCCAGAGCGGTCAACCGCTGCCGATCGTGGCGCTGACCGCACACGCCATGGCCAACGAGAAACGCGCCCTGCTGCACAGCGGCATGGACGACTACCTGACCAAGCCGATCAGCGAACGTCAACTGGCCCAGGTGGTGATGAAATGGACCGGCCTGAACCTTGGGGCGCCGCCCAAGGAGCGCCCGGCCGAGCGGTTGGTCGACAGCAGCGAGCTGAAGGTGCTCGACCCCGAGGAGGGGTTGCGCCTGGCAGCGGGCAAGGCCGACCTGGCCGCGGATATGCTGGCCATGCTGCTTGCCTCACTGGAGGGGGACCGCGAGGCGATTCGCGCGGCCCGTGAGGCGGGTGATCGCACCCAGATGATCGAACGCGTGCATCGCCTCAACGGCGCCTCGCGCTATTGCGGCGTGCCGCAGCTGCGCGCGGCCTGCCAGCGCAGCGAGACCCTGCTCAAGCAAGAGAGCCCGCAGGCGGTGCAAGCGCTGGAGGAGCTGGACCGGGCCATCAGCCGGTTGGCGGCGCAGGCGCACCTGAGCGCCTGAGCGTAAAACAGCGGCGGCCCTCTCGCGGGGCACGCCATCCTTGCAGGAGCGGGCTTGCCCCGCGATAGGGCCGCCCCAGAACATCACACTCCCATGCCCCGTCGAAGGAACCCGACCATGCGCGTCCTGTTGTTCAGCAGCCAGCACTACGACCAGGAAAGCTTCACCCAGGCCGCCACCCGCAGCGCCCTGGACCTGCACTTCCAGCCCACCCGCCTGACCCGCGACACTGCGCCCCTGGCCCAGGGTTTCGAAGTGGTCTGCGCCTTCATCAATGACGAGCTCGACGCCGAAGTGCTGCAGCGCCTGGCCGACGGCGGCACGCGCCTGGTCGCCCTGCGCTCGGCCGGCTACAACCACGTCGACCTGGCCGCCGCCGCGCGCCTGGGCCTGGCCGTGGCGCGGGTGCCTGCCTACTCGCCGCATGCCGTGGCCGAGCACGCCGTGGCGCTGATCCTGGCCCTCAACCGCCGCCTGCACCGCGCCTACAACCGCACCCGCGAAGGCGACTTCACCCTGCATGGCCTGACCGGCTTCGACCTGCACGGCAAGACCGTCGGCGTGGTCGGCACCGGCCAGATCGGCGCCGCGTTCGCCCGCATCATGGCCGGCTTCGGCTGCCAGTTGCTGGCCTACGACCCCTACCCCAACCCCGAGCTGCTGGCCCTCGGCGCGCGTTACCTGGAACTGCCCGAGCTGCTGAGCCAGTCGCAGGTCATCAGCCTGCACTGCCCGCTCACCGAGCACACCCGCCACCTGATCAACGCCAGCAGCCTGGCCCAGTTGCAGCACGGCGCCATGCTGATCAACACCGGGCGCGGCGCGCTGGTCGACACCCCGGCGCTGATCGACGCGCTCAAGTGCGGCCAGCTCGGCTACCTGGGGCTGGATGTATATGAAGAAGAAGCGCAGCTGTTCTTCGAGGACCGCTCCGACCTGCCGCTGCAGGACGACGTGCTGGCGCGCCTGCTGACCTTCCCCAACGTCATCGTCACCGCGCACCAGGCGTTCCTCACCCGCGAGGCGCTGGACGCCATCGCCGCGACCACCCTGGACAACGTGATCCGCTGGGCGGCTGGCAATCCGCAGAATCTGGTGACAGGTTGATGCTAGGATACGCGGCATTTCTGGAGGACCCATGGTCGAGCACGATTTCCGCTACACCCTATTCAACCCGCAACACACCCTGATCGAATGCCGCGCGCTGGTGCCGGGCCGCTACCAGGTGACCGGCAACGGCGGTTCGATCCAGAAGGATGACGTCCTGCTGGTGACCCTCAAGGGCAGCAAGGACTTGTCCATGCGCCTGACCGTCGAAACCGTGCGCCACCTGATCAACCCCCGCGGCCAGTGGGTCGCGGTGGCCAGCGGGCCGGCATTCAACGAGCTGGAAATCCTCAACTGGAAGGTCAAGTGCGACAGCTGCGCCAGCGAGCTCGACTTCGAGTTCGCGGTGGACGCCAAGCTCGGCAAGAAAGGCCAGCAACCCGCCGCCCGTGCCCGGGTCGCCGAGCTGGGCTGGGCCAGCCAGGGCGAAGGTCACCTGTGCCCACGTTGCCAGGGAAGCGCGCAGTGAAACAGCTGTTGACCGCCGCACTGATCGCCAGCGGCCTGCTCGGCTGCGCCGCCGAGCCTGCGAAGCTGCAACACGAGCGCAGCTACGTGCTGGAGTGGATCGGCGAGCGCCCGCTGATCGACTACAGCCACTTGACCCTGACCTTGGCCAACGATGGCCGCGCCTATGGCAATGCCGGCTGCAACCATTGGTTCGCCAGCTACAGCCTGGAGGGTGAGCGGTTGAGCTTCGGCAAGGTCGGCAAGACCCGCAAGCTGTGCGCGCCGGCACTGATGGAGCAGGAAACGCGCTTCCTGCACGCCCTGGAGACGGTGCAGCGCTGGGATGTATCGCCCATCGAGCAGGTACGGTTCTGGCCGGCCGAGGGCAAGCCGTTGCGGTTCTGGCCTGAGGAAGGCTGAAACGCAGCGCGGGGCAAGCCCGCGCCCACAAGGCCCCACGTGGCCCCTATAGGAGCGGGCGTGCCCCGCGATTGGGCTGCACAGCAGCCCCGACGCGCGATCAGGCCCCGCCCTTCAACGCCTTGATCTTCGCCTGCAACCCTTCGAGCGTCTGCTCGCCCAGCAACTGCTCCCGCACCTTGCCCTTGTCATCGATGATGTAGGTCACCGGCAATGCCTCGCTGCGTGGCAGTTCATAGCGCTCGGCCGGGTCCTGCGCCAGCACGGTGAAACCGATGCCCAGGGTCTCGCTCGCCTGCTTCAGGTCCGCCCCTTGCAACCCGTCGAAGTTCACCCCCACCACCCGGATGCCCTGGCCCTCCCATTGCTTGGCCGCCGCGTTGAGCTCGGGTATTTCCGTGCGGCACGGGCCGCACCATTCCGCCCAGTAGTTGAGCACCAGCCAGTGCCCGTCGAGCTGCTCGGCCTTTACCGTATTACCGTGCTGGTCCACGCCGTAGTCCGCACCGCAACCGCCGAGCAACAGGCTCGCGGTGATGGCCAGTGCAGCTGCCAAACGCCTTGCCATGGGTCAATCCTTCTCGAAGTTTTAAAGCCTGAAAGTCGATCGCTGTGGTTAGAATAGCCGCCACACCCAGCTGGATGCGACCCGTCATGACCGACCTGACCCTCTATCATAACCCGCGCTGCTCGAAATCCCGTGGCGCCCTGGAGCTTCTCGAGGCACGCGGCCTCGCGCCCACCGTGGTGCGCTACCTGGAAACCCCGCCGGATGCCGCCACCCTCAAAGCCCTGCTCGGCAAGCTGGGCGTCGCCCCGCGCCAACTGCTGCGCAGCGGTGAAGACGAATACAAGGCCCTGGACCTGGCCAACCCGGCGCTGACCGACGCGCAGTTGATCGAGGCCATGGCCCAGCACCCGAAACTGATCGAGCGGCCGATCCTGGTCGCCGGTGACAAGGCCGTGATCGGCCGGCCACCGGAGAAAGTGCTGGAGATCCTGCCGTGAGCGAGCCCTACATCCTGGTGCTGTACTACAGCCGCCACGGCTCGACCAGCGAGATGGCCCGGCACATCGCCCGTGGCATCGAGATGGCCGGCTTCGAAGCCCGCCTGCGCACCGTGCCGGCGATCTCCACCGAGTGCGAGGCCGTGGCCCCGGACATTCCGCCGACCGGCGCGCTGTACGCCACCCTCGACGACCTGCGCCACTGCGCAGGCATCGCCCTGGGCAGCCCGACGCGCTTTGGCAACATGGCCGCGCCGCTCAAGTACTTCCTCGACGGCACCAGCAGCCTGTGGCTGGGCGGCGAGCTGGTCGGCAAGCCGGCGGCGGTGTTCACCTCCACCGCCAGCCTGCATGGCGGCCAGGAAACCACCCTGCTGTCGATGCTGCTGCCGCTGATGCACCACGGCATGCTGGTGCTGGGCCTGCCCTACAGCGAGTCGGCGCTGCTGGAAACCCGTGGCGGCGGCACGCCCTATGGCGCCAGCCATCACGCGGGCGCCGATGGCAAGCGCGAGCTCGACCCACACGAGATCACCCTGTGCCGCGCCCTCGGCCAACGCCTGGCGCAGACCGCCAAGGCCCTGGGTGACACGCGTGGCTAGAACGCCCAAGGTCCTGCCGACGCTCGACTGGCTGGCGCCGCGCCTGCGGGTGACGCGGGCGTTGAGCCTGGCCTGCTTCTTCGGCCTGATCGCGCTTTTGGCGGTGAACAACCTGTGGTTCGCCGACCTGCACGGGGCGCGGGTCGAGGTGATCCTGGCGATCGAGCTGGTGCCGCTGCTGCTGTTGCTGCCGGGCATGCTGACAGGCAGCGCCCGGGCGCATGCCTGGACCTGCTTCGTGGTGAACATCTATTTCATCAAGGGCGTGCTGGCGGCGTTCGACCCGGCGCGGGCGGTGTTTGGCTGGGTGGAGGTGCTGGTGAGCCTGGGGTTGTTCGTCAGCGGGCTGCTGTATGTGCGCTGGAAGTTTCAGCAGGAGCGGCGGTTGGCGGGCGAGCAGGAACAGGGATGAAGCGGGGGCCGCGGTGCGGCCCAATCGCGGAACAAGCCCGCACCTACAAGGAGCGATGGCATCACCACCGAGCTCAATGATTGACGGTATGCGCCAGCATCACCGACAACTGGCACAGCGGTCGCCCGCTCTCTTCCTGCCACTGGTTGAACGCCTGCTGCACCAGCGCAAGGTCCCGCTGGCTGGTCGGCGCCTTGTCGATCACGCCCTGGGCGATCAAGGCGGCACTCATGTCATCGGTGGGGATGAACGTGGTCCAGGTTATCTGACAAGGGGTTTGTTGAAACACACCGCAGTCAACAATGGCGCAAAAATGAACGGCTAGCGTGTCGACCTCCTGACTGGAGTCTTCCACGCATGGATCAGACCCGATGACTGGACTGCCAAGATCAGTCTAAAGACACAAATTCGGGATTCTCAGCGTGGATCGGATTCGCTAGCATACAGAAAACCAAGGAGTGGCCTTATGCTATTGCTTCACCTTTCCGACATCCACTTCAGAAAATCTGAAATTGTTACGGCTCAAGATCCCAACTTTCGCCTTCGAAGCGAACTCCTAAGAGATGTAAGTTCGCAAAGGAAGAGGCTGGGACCAGTTGGTGCAATTATAATTTCAGGCGATATAGCATTTGCTGCCGACCCTGAAGAGTATCAATTTGCAACTACTTGGCTAACCACACTCTGCGATGTCGCTGGCTGCGATATGAAAGCTGTATTCGTCGTACCTGGAAACCATGACGTCCTCCGCTCATACGCAGATCAGAATCTGGTTCAGCTCCTTCACAATCAAATTAAAAAATCTGACGATCCTACAGAGCAAATTTCGAAACAGCTAGCAAATAAAGACGAAGCTCGTCTACTGTATGGAAGCCTTGACAATTATAATCAATTCGCAGGGCAGTTTTTCTGCAATTTGCTTCCTCCTGAGCGGACTTGCACGAGTCGAGACCTAACGCTTAATGATGGTTCCATCTTGCGGCTATGGGGTTTAAATACAGCACTGGTATCTAGCCGGCATGATAAGCTCGGAGACCTATTCGTCGACAGTGCTAGCTTTCAAATTACCCGCGAGCCGGGCGTGACCAATCTCGTGGTAGCTCACCACCATCTATCATGGTTGAGACAAAGTCGAGATCTCGAAGATGTCCTCAATGATAGTGCACCGATTCAAATATTTGGCCATGTACACACGAACAGAATTGATCTGAACCGAGACTACATGCGCCTAACTGCCAGCGCAACTCAGCCTGAACGTGGTGATACCACATGGGAACCTGGTTATAACTTTATACATGTTTCGGTAGATGGTGAGAATACGTCACGTAGACTCATAGTCAAAGCCCATGTCAGAGTATGGCAGACCGCGCCAGGTGGCTTCTTCGCCAAGAGGGATCGAGGTGATTTGGATTCATTTGAGCTAACCACCGCTTTGGAAGACTGGAGCGCTTCTCCTGATCCTCACCCACCATCAGGGTTGCTGCATGGCTCGTTGGTATCTTCAATGGAAGATGGTGCTATACCCTCGGAGGAGGAGCAGCCTGCATTGACGACCATGCGCGATGTAGCACTGCGATTCTACCGACTATCGTTCAGTAAAAAATCTGAGATTGCGGGAAGGCTGCAGCTTTTAGAATCCGAAGACATGAAGCAACCGGACCATGAGCGCTTTCGACAAGTGATCATTCGAGCTTACGAACGTGGGCAGCTAGAACTTCTCAAGCAAGCAGTCATTGAAGCAGAAAAATAAAGAATAGGAAAAGACATGAGCAATATGACATTCGCTGATCGCTATGCTTCAGCTGGGCTTGCTCCAACCCCAGCCCTGATTGTTTCTCGCGAAGAGCCAGCCAAACGGATTGTGCAAAGCATCGACAAGTTGAAAACCTTAGGGCTTGTTAGTATCTACTTCGGCAATGTCGGCCACGACCTGACATGGTTCAGAGATGAATTCAGAAAAGATGATCCAAGCTTCAGCCTAATAAACAATCAAAATGAAACCATTCTTTTAGCCGCACTGGTACTAAGCGAGCTTATTTTAGCTGGAAAACCCATAGCTATTCTCGCCTTGATAGCAGGTTCGGTAGCTGGACTGCGAAAGCCCCAAGACTGTGAGTGGCTTCTTCAGCAGGCAAAGCAAAGAGCCCTTGATCTTTCAGTCGCAGAAAGAGAACCTGTTGAATTTGAACCAAAATTAACTTTCACACCTACAGCGAAGCTTAAGGATGAGGTCGCTGGTCTTGGTGAAGGTGACTGGCCCACTTTGATTGCACTACTTGGAAAAATTCGCACTGAAAGCCATCAGTCACTGACGGCAATTTCCAACCAAGCGGCAGGTGCATTATCCGCTCTAAAAAAAGGCAATAGCAATCTACGAGAAGAAAGCCAAATGCTATGGTGGATTTTTGGCGGGCACAGTTCATCTCTGGAGCGTAACTTTAATACTCTAACACCCAATCAAGCCGCAATAGTAAGCGCTATTGACCTGGGCAACCTCACAACATCGCACTATGGGCCTATTGCTGCCCCTGCAATGCTTGAACGGATTTTGGGCTTGACCAAGCGACCAGCTAAAAATACTTTGACTTCCGAGCTTGATAAAACGCTCGACAGCATCCCCAAAGGGGATCTAAATAAACTTGAGATAAACCACCAAGCACTTCCACCGCAAATTGCACCTATCGCAACAGCTATTGAGCTTTCTCGATCACTGGGAGTTGGTGCTTGGGGAAATTTGTTCACAGAGAAAACAGGTCTAAGTTCCTCAATTGAACTAGCACCACTTGAACTAGCCGAGCAGCTGTACTACGAGCACTTACTGGGTCAATTCCTGTGACAGAAGAAATTGAT
Organism: Pseudomonas entomophila; assembly: GCF_029193575.1. Lineage (GTDB taxonomy): Bacteria > Pseudomonadota > Gammaproteobacteria > Pseudomonadales > Pseudomonadaceae > Aquipseudomonas > Aquipseudomonas entomophila_G. The sequence continues at coordinate 162,455 of NZ_JARGCS010000010.1, forward strand.
GACATGGATGAACTGGACGAAGACTTAGACGTTTTCGAGAACCCACCCGAAGAAGCGTCTCAAAGTCATATCGCACTACGAGAATTGCCTGAAGCGGGCTTACTATCCGTGGATGATGCTGATTCATTTCTGCGTTGGAGACGAGCATCTATGGTTGCGATCATAGGTGAAAGAAATGGTGGAAAAACGACTTTAATCTCAGAAATTTACGCACAATTTCTAAAAGGAACATTCGCAAATTTAATGTTCTCTCATAGCCTCAGTCTTATGGGCTTTGAAAAAAAGAGTTTTCAGTCCAGAGTAGACTCTGGCTTATTGCAACCAGACACTCCGAGGACCTCCGCCCAGGAAGGTCTTACCTTCTTTCATCTGCAGATAGCAGACCTGCTTTCTGATTCATCTAAGCAGGACCTACTGATATCCGAGCGTGCTGGTGAAACCTATAAGGAAATCAGGGATAGGCCGGAGCTCGCTGCGAGCTTGCTGGAAATTGCAAAGTCAGAAGTGCTTGCCTTGATAATTGATGGTGAGCGAGTGTGCAACTCTCGTGAGCGCGCTGGTGTTTTCGCATCCATTCGAAATATTGCAAGAGCGCTTATTGAGTACGGCGGCATCAATGCGAAAGTCCATATTCAGCTAATCACAACTAAATATGACTTATTGCAAGATGATAGTTCTAAAAAAGCACTTGTAGCGCTGATTGAATTTGAAGAGGCCATCCATCGGCTCGTTGATGGCAAGCATCAGATGTCAACACATCGTGTAGCGGCAAGAGATCCACGCCGACTCTTGGAACCAGCACATGGCGTTGCAGATTTGCTTCGATCCTGGCTTGCGCCTAAAGTGATGGCGACTCAACCGAACCTGCAAATGCCGATTCTAGAGAGCGAATTCGATAAATTAGTACTGAGAAGGACCTAGAATTGAACGCCAATTTCGTCATCATGGGGCTACCTGCTTCCGGTAAGACTACTTTTCTTGCAGCTCTCTGGCACCTCATAGAGTCGGCTGAAACAGATTGCAGGCTTACCATGGATAGCTACAAGGGCGACCTGAATTACCTTACGCTCATCTCAGATGCTTGGCGTACGTTCAAAGAAGTGCCTCGAACGTCGCAGGTAGGTAATACTGACGTAGTTATCCACTTGAAAGATCGAGAAACTGGCACTCGCGGCACTGCTCTATTTCCAGACTTGGCAGGTGAAACATTTGAACTTCAAGTGGAAGAGCGCAGGTGTCGCTCAGAATTTATTGAGCAAGCCACGGCAGATGATGGTGTTCTTTTTTTTGTAAATGCCAATACCAAGGAAGATGGCTTAACAATTAACGATTTGAACTCAAGAATCCCAGCGACAGAAGTAGCTTCTGCGCAAGGAGAATCCGATTCAGCCTCAGCAACCGTAAGCGTCCAGCAACTAGAGTGGGAGCCCAAATACGCTCCCGCACAAGTAAAAATTGTACAACTCTTGAGCGACTTCCTACGGCCGCCATTTACCTATCGCCGTAGAAGATTGGCCCTGATGATCTCCGCCTGGGATCTCGCAAAAGATCAAGCACTGACACCAAACGCGTGGCTTACGGCTAACATGCCACTTGTCGATCAGTTCCTTCGATCAAACCCCGAACTGTTTGAGCACAGAGTTTATGGTGTATCTGCCCAAGGCGTTGAGCTCGAGAATGACGAAGCCGTGGATGAGATTGCAGACATTACCCCAAGCAAGCGAATCCAAATTGTTGGACCGGAAATAGATGAAAATGGGCATGACTTGACCAGCCCATTAGTTTGGCTGATGTCGGCGAAAGTATGAAAATTGATCAAGCTTTGTTTGGTTACGACGGTGGCCACAGACTACTAGCGAGCTCATTGCCCCTAGGGCTTGATGCCGCACTTCTAACAGAACTCAGTGATCTGGCACCAGGTGCAATTTTTGGTAGTGGCGACGGATACTGGACTGGATTGCCACTCCCCGCGATGAAAAAATACGCACTGTTACGTACCTGGCCCGCGCCAGAGATGCCAAGGCCCGGATGTGTCTGGACACATGCTCTGCTCCTTGATCCTAAGGTACTTGAATTGCTAGATGATCTTTCTGCTCTAAAGGAGTTTGCAAGGCGTCCAGCGAGCATGATGGATATAGACAAGTATAAAGAAGCATTTTTAATGCCTCTGAACATACCCAGCACAGCATCAGACTACCCAGACAGTGGACTCACCGCAAATCTTATATTCAACCTCTACGGACAGAAAGAAGCCGTCATTAGAACTGCAACTCCCGGAGAATTAGTGACACCACTATTCTCGGTGTGGTCTCAGCAATGGCCAAGATTACGGCGCAATTTCAAATTCCAAACAGCCCTCACCAGAAGCTCGACGAGCAGCAACTCTATACGCTTAGATATCACTACTCTACTGGTATCTACTGCGGAGCTTACTAATATAGAGCCCCCACAAATGCCTTGGGTTCGTGCCGCCCAGAAAGATATTTATGAAGATCAGCGCGGCCCACTACGGAAGTTCCTGTGGAAGTATGGCTCCGACGTCAAGAAACAAAAAGCATCTTTCAGGCCTCTAGTTGAACTGAGCTTGCTCGACAACGCTGCGGCCGAGAGCGCTAGCGAAAAAGTTTTGCAAATATTAACCAAATCTTTTCCTATAACAGAAGATGCGAGCATACTAAAACAAGATCTAGTAAATGGCGATGTCATCCCAAATGCACAACCTGGTCTAATACTGCATTTACTTGATAGCCGACTTGAAACCCTGCCCTTGCCTATGCCGAATGCAAGCGGCCTAGCTCGTATTGCCGACCTAGACCCTAGAAACACCAGTGAGCTGATCCAGATTGCCGACCACGCTATAACATCGACTTCTCAGCTCGCCCCTGCAATACAAAATCTGTTGGTCGAAAAATTAAGCAACTCTTCTCAAATATGGATTCTAGAGAATGCCTCAAGCAATCTTGCAAGATTCCTTTGCAAGAGGAAGCCGAGTTTGGTTACAGAAAAAACCATCAGCCATCTGAGCGATGATGATTTAATTCACAGCTTGCCTTTTATCGTTGGCACCTCAGATTCTTTTACCGCTCTAGTGGGAAATATTCTGGCTCGCGAAAATGAAAATTTGGCTGCCGCCTTATTTGATCTCACCCCTAAAGCGACTGCTGCGGCAGTTCTGAGAAAACTATCAGAGGCAAGCTGGATGACCACCAGCGTCTGGGTGCGTGAACTATTCAAGCGAAATTCACTCCTGCTTGATGGGAGCGTTCTTGAGTCAGCATTAACTTTGGACGCGATCTTTGAATGTGCTAATGGATTGGGCTGGCTCTCACCAATGGTAGAGAGGGCTGGATGCGCCCCATGGATAAGCGGCATTAAAATATTAAATCCAAACATACCTAGCCCAAAAGAGGAGTATCTTGCCGCCTTCTTTATTGTGCTTGCTTTAAAAACCGGCCAGCGCCCCGGCCTGCTTATTGTCGAGCGATTCTTTGATGTATTGCACTCAAGAATAATTGACTCCGACCTCAATCGAAGCACTGTAGATTTCCTTCTGCCCCACTTGGCAGACGTTAACTTTTTCAAAAGCTGGGATCTTGGCTTGCGCTTCAGGCTAAGCGTGGTAGACGCATATATAAAATTCGACTGGCCACGAAATAGCTACCTGAATCTTACACTTAGAAAAAAGGTTCGAAAAATGCTTGCCGAAACGGCATCAGACACTGCAGGTGGTGAGCATTTCGTAGACACCAATTTACTTTAGTAACAAATACTGCCAAGGGGCAAGTTGAGCACAACAAGCTAATCTGCCCCAGATTTTTATGAGAAACGAGTTCAAGGGGTAAGTGAAGCCCGTATCAACCGCAACAAAATCATCTATTCACACGCCGCCAGACCCACGCACCGCTCGCGACCAAACTTGTTCGATGGGAGTGGCCAATGTATAGGCCATCGAGATGGCTGGCATCAACGATCTTTAGCTGCAACGTTCCAAAATACGCGTGATGATCATCCCGATCGTACCACTCTCCAGTGATGTAAGAATTCTTTACAACACCAAAGACGCAGTAATTTTTTCCTTTAGCGTCAAACTCTGCATATACGTATCTTCCAAATTGTTTTATGTGCGTATAGCTATGCCGATCCATGACCTCGGTAAAATTTGGGCTTCCTGGCGCCTCCCACACTTGCTCCCACTTACCCGCTAGTTTAGGTGGCCTATCCCTAAAAAAACCTCGAACTGGCAACCAATGCAAATACTTCACGAAATAGTGAGACAAACTGAAGTCAAGTAGAGTCTTAACACAAAGCACGGCACCAGGCGCTATCAGCCCCGTAGCTATAACATTCCAATCAATGGCAAGAGTAATCATTATGAGATTTCCTGTAGGAGCAGGATTGTCGGAACGCCGCACCGCCCGCGAAAAGGGCCACACAGGGCTCAATGGTTGACGGTATGCGCCAGCATCACCGACAGCTGGCACAGCGGTCGACCGCTCTCTTCATGCCATTGATTGAACGCCTGCTGCACCAGCGCCAGGTCACGCTGGCTGGTCGGCTGCTTGTCGATCACCTTCTGCGCGATCAACGCTGCCGCCATGTCCTCGGTGGGGATGAAGGTGGTCCAGGTTATTTACAATGTCAGCAAAATTTGTTGATAATGAAGGTATTTTAAACTCCGAAGATATCGGTCTGAACAAACAGTGAGTCGCTCCCAAGTGGATACACGACCTCAGTCACCCAAGCTGAGAAAAATTGAACCTTAAACAACACAAGCGACAACACCCAGAAATTACCTCCAACCTTGCGGACCATTGACTACGGATAGTTATGAAAACATTTTTCCAATATTTCATTTTTCCAGTTGTAGCGGGGCTTATCGGCATTTTTCACTTCGTTTATACCGCATGGTCAAAGCTTCCCGAAAAAACCGTTTCCAGTGCTGCTCACCTGCCAACGACATTCTCCGCAGGAGCATTGACACTAATAATTATTGTTATGTCTTGGCTTACATACAAAGAAAAAAGCAAGGATGGAAAAAAAGGAATTATTGAGGTAAGGCTTAGATCGGCGTTCAACCTGAAGAATCTAACCATCGAGTCGAAGGATGACAACCCGATAAGTGGAATGCTTTCATTGAGAGTTGATAAATCTGGAAAGCCAACCGATCTCTTGCAGCGACAGCTATGCTATGACGAATTCAGAAATGTTGGGGAACCATCATTCAAAGATGAAAAACCAACCATATTCAATAGTCTTGCCAGCTTTAGAAAGTCCAGAATTAGAATGTTATTCCAACCAGCCACAAGAACTCACTGGACCCGAAATCTTTATAACAAAGACGATCTAAGAGAGAATCTCTATTCCTCCCAGGAAAACTCAAATGGATTACGACAGGTCCTTATTTACACTAGCACTCTCGAGTCGCTTGTTCCTGAGTTTTTGACCAAATTTCCAGACCCCAGCAACGTATCTAAAGTTAAGCGACTTAGAGCCTCAGCCCAAGACGCGAAAAAATTACCATTATTATTTGACGCCCTCACACACATAGAGCTACTTGTCAAAAATCAAACTTTAGCCAAAGCAGATCTCGACAAAAGCACTCTCGATAACTATCTAGTTCATCACTGGGCAATAGGTGCAATTTGTGGCGACGGCCGAGGAGTTGAGAAATTCTCTCTTTATTACGCGGTTGAGTTAGCATTTGACATCGACAAAAAAAACAAGGCAACTCTAGTCTCGCAGCGCCCTCCAGAAGAAGCCAGCACCAAGTTTCAAGAAGCTATGATGGAATTTGCAAGAACGAAAGATGCTACAATTTTCCACCAAGCCATGGACGCGCATGCAAGTAGCTATCCTGACGGCTTCAACATTTGAATAAATGTTTGAAAAACATAAAGCACATCACAATAAAATCGAGCCACCAAATGACATCAAACATGGATGAAACTGAGCACATGCGCCACGCCTTACTTGAAATGAGTAAAAGCGGAGAAAAAGTTAAAGTCGGCGCAGTAATTGTCATTAATGGAAAAGTCGTTGCAACCGGCTATAGACAACGTGGAAAGCACGCAGAGCGCGAGGCAATCGAATCAGCAAGAGCCCAGGGATTGGATTTACGAAAAGCCACACTTTATACAACTTTGGAACCGTGCGTTACTCTAAGTGAAAACCAGGGGAAAAAATCATGCGCGGACCTTATTATCGAAAGTAAAATACGTGAAGTTGTGATTGGCCGCTACGACCCTAACCCGAATGTAAATCGCCGAGGCTGGAAAAATTTAAGAGATGCTGGCATTTGGCTTCGCGATTTCCCAAAAGACCTCCGAGACGAAATTGACAATATAAATCAGCGATTCATGAGTTTTTTTGCGAAAGGTATTGGGCCAAGCGGCGGAGCCAAGATCAATCATCGTGACAAAGCAACATTTCATGTTCAGTTTGCCCCAGATGACTTTCGGGGAATGGACATCTGTTGGACAGTGGCGGGGGTAGGTAGCGCACACGCATATGCGAATAGGCCTGTACGGGTTGCTTTGGCAAGGTTCGCCAGTGATTTCGATGAGGTCGATGATCCAACAGCCTTCGAGTTCAGCCATTCGGTTAATGTTAAAGTTGGCGAAATTGGAATTTTTTGGGGCCCCGCTGCCTGTGTACTCGTGAAACCCAAATGCATTCAGAGTGGACCTGACTACGGATCAAATGACTATTTTGTTCAGTTTGATTACATTGTCCGGGTACTCGAACCCTGTAACCCACAGATCCCACCTCAAAAAACCCCCTGAACTCCATTTATATACGGGCAGGACGTAGCTGGACAATCATTCAATTGGAAAGAATCCCTGCAGTCCAGCGTAGCGATTTTTCTATACACCCATTTAGGCCCTTTAAAAACAAGCCTAAATGGGTATATCAAAGTGGATCGACCCAGAGCTTCTGAGACTCAGTTCCTACGTCTTCGAATACTTAGAAACAAGGCATTGACTGCTTCTATATCCCGAAGTAGCTCATCTGGTTGAGTAATCGCCCTCTGCTGACCCGCTGCATGGGAGTGTGCGCTTACATTGCGGCAGCAGCGATCATGCAGACGTTGCACCTCACGAAAATCCTGCTCCTGTACAACCATTACACCATCGAGCCGGCCAACTGAGATACCGTCACGAAATCTCACGACAGTTCCGTTGAGTAACGTGTCCTCAATGCCAACCTCAATCGTTACGCGCAAGTCATCGTAGGCATTACGGACTGCGCGACGCTCGTCCTCTCCTGGAGGATTGTTAAAACTCGCTGCAAGTTGTTGCTGAGTCGTACGGTGCTGCTGAATTCGTTCCGCGTGCCGGCGCATGTCGTAAGGTAAACCCGCATCGACGTAACCCGGACCTTCTGCTCGATAGCTAATCGACCTGACTTCGGGGGTCTGATCAGCATCTTGGCTAAGCGTCAGCAACTCCCCAAAAAACACAGCGTCGTGGGTGAAAACGACAACTTGCCGATCAAAGGACTCCTCGACTATTCGACGCGCAACAGCGGTACGATGGCTGTGATCAAGGCTTGAAACTGGATCGTCGAAAACGATACCTGATGTCGATCCAGCCTGGTGGAGCTCTGCAAAGAAGAAAGCGAGCGAGCACATACGCTGCTCAGCTTCACTGAGAATCTGGTGCGGGCCAAGCCGGCAACCCTGGAGCTGGATGCCCAGTCGAACTGATCCGGCGTCCCCTTGAGAATGTATGCCGGCCTGGATATAACTAATATTCAACATACTAAGCTCTTCATTCATACGACCAGCCAGTGCGTCGCTGACGTGAGCTCTTCCCAACTGACTTGCAAAAGTAGTTATTGGGCGTGTTGAAGCAATATCATCAGCACAGCACTGTAGCTTATCCCTGAGAGACAAGTTATCGATGCTCCTCGCTATGGCTTGAACGTGCTCCGAAAGGAGCTGCCTAGCTTCGAGCTCTTTTAGGCGGTGCTTTTTGGCCTCTAGGGTTTCAGCATCCATGCTTGCGCGCATACGAGCCGCTTCGGAGCGCAGGGCTTCCGCAATTTGATGTAACGAAGGGGTCGGGTCTGGGCCTCGAAATCCAGGTCGGTCCAGCCATGTGCCCTCAGCCACAGCTGTTCTGAGCCACTGAAGCCGAACGATCAAGTCTTCTTGATAAACCTGAATATGGTCCGGGAGCGCTGCCACTCTGGCTCGCAAACTCTCCTGCATGTTTGGAGCGACGACAAAAGTAACGGTAGCTTGGCCAACATCTCGGACAACCTGCTGCCAGGCGTTTCGAGCAGCTTGAGCAGCTTCGGACGCACGATCACGGATGTAGTCATCGAACCGTTGCAAGCGGCCCTTTGCCTCCATGTTTAGTTCCTGCTGGCAGAGTACACAGACAGCACCGTCATTGATAACTGGGAAATCAACTCCCGGGTAAGCAGAGCCCATAGAGTATTCTCGTGCAGCATTAAATAGGGCGGCCCAGGGTCCCTGACCTGTTCCAGGAAGTAGCTGCATCGCTTCCCCTGCCTGCAGAAGGGCTGATGCCGCATGCTCCGCGACTTCCGCTTCGATAAGAGCTTGATGGATCCCCAGTTTGGCATCCAGCACATCATCGGATACAACCCTAGCTACTGCCGCGATAGCGTTGGCCAACCCGTCAACCCGAGTCGCAGCATCGTCGAGATTCGTCGCCCTAGCGGTTGGATCTGCTTCGCTTATCTCTTGAGGAAGATGAGTTCGTTCTACCTGCTCCTCTGGCGTAATTACGGACAATTCAAGTGCTCGCGTCAGATCTGTCGTAGGTCCAATCGGATGTACCGACCGGCCTGCTTCGGTATCTGCGGGAATGACGTTGAACGGAGTAACGTCTGTAGCGAGACCAGCAATTTCATTCAGAACCCGAGGCCTCAGTGCCTGGGCCAATCCGTTCGCCAGTTGCTGTAAGTAGGTCAGCGCAGACGGCTGAAATGAGGCAGCTTCTCGCGACTGCAGGTAATGACGAGCACAGTCACCATCGAAAACTGAAATCCCCCGAAGCTCAGTCCGCGGGACAGCCCCAGGCTGCCCACTCCAGATCGCATGCTCTAATGCTCCGTCAAGCGAGAAGTCGATAGTAGCCGCTGGTATGAGCTGCTGGTAATTGGGGGCATAGGCATCGGCGTATACAGCTCCAGGACTACGGGCCCGGCACGCCTGTTTCAGTACGCGGGCATAACCTGACTTTCCAGCGCCATTACCACCGTACACAATCGTGAGTCCGTGCGACTGGAACTCTAAAATCTGGTTGCTAGGAATCTTGCCAACATTTGTCAGAGAATGAAGCGCGCGCAGCGTTACCGTGTGACCTTGGCTCGCTTCGGCGGGGAAATGCTCCGCGCCAAACCTAATCGGCCGAGGCGGTGGTTGAAGAACACTTGGTATACCATGATGTTGCTTAGCAAGGTCAAGAATTTCACTCAGGTCCTGCTCCGTCCAGGTTCCCTGAAGACATATGCGTCGCAGGGCATCTTGGCGCCATAGGGGCAACCTTCCCGCCCACTCCTGCACTTCCTCAAAAATTGCCATACCTGAGCTCCTTGTTCCTTAGACCAATGAGCATAGTTTGCCGCGCCACAATTTCCTCTTAAGGTTCTTTTAGCTGAGCAGCCAGGGCGATCACAATGGGTGAAAGCACGTACCAACATCGCTGACAACAGGCAAAGCGATTGCGCCTTCTCTTCGTACAGCGTTGCTCGCGAAAAATGACATTAACAAGCCGATCGGCTTGCATGAACAGGCGATACTCTAACTGGCGTCAATCTCACATAATGGACCTTCAAACCTCCACGTACTTACCCCCTAATTACTTACTCTATTCCAAGTCCATGCACCACTGCCTACCAAGCTGGTGCGATGAGAATGGCCAATATAAAGCCCTTCAAGATGAGCACTATCAGTCACCTTGAGCTGCAAAGTACCGAAATATGCATGCTGATCGTCTCGGTCATACCACTCACCAGTAATATATGAATTCTTTATCACACCAAAAATACAATAGCTTTTTCCCTTAGCATCAAACTCTGCATAAATATAACGCCCGAACTGCTTAATGGAGGTATAGCTATGACGATCAGTTTTTTCAGAAAAATTAGGACTGCCGGGCGCCTCCCAAACTTGCTCCCACTTCCCAGAAAGCTTCGGAGGTCTATCTCTGAAAAATCCCCGTACAGGTAACCAATATAAGTATTTCACAAAATAATGCGAAAGACTAAAGTCCAGCATTGTCTTAACGACCAGCACAGCACTGGGAGCGATTAGCCCTGTAGCAATTACATTCCAATCAATTTGAACCATGCAACCCTACCTGAACATGAGTGTTGATAAAATAGTGGATTGGTTGTGCGTCTGGCTCAACTCATCGAACCAAACTGCTGCATATAATTTCAAAGCCCTTCGACTAATTCTTCTAGGCCACCATCGATTCATCACGCCCCTCTTGACATGAAATCGACTTATACTCAATGATATCACATTGACACCCCCAAGCTAGTCCTTCTTTCATGGAAACAAAGAACGCTCTCGCGCTGATGCGCAATTGAGCCACACACCAAGGACCCCCGCGCAATGAGCAAGAAATTTACATGGCTTCACTTGAGCGACTTACATGTAGGCCAAAATAATCAATCGTGGCTATGGCCAAATTTTAAAAGCGTCTTCCTTGAAGACCTAGAGGCTCTGCTTCAAGAAACCGGCAGCATAGACGCAGTAATCTTCTCAGGCGACCTGACACAGCGGGGATCGACACAAGAGTTTAATGAGCTAACAACAATCCTCGAGGAAATTTGGGAGGTATTGTTAGCCGCCGGTAGTCAACCGATCCTATTTACCGTTCCTGGCAACCACGATTTGTCCAGACCTGATGAGAGCCCTGCCGGGGAAGTATTGAAAGAGTGGTGGGATAAATCCAAGGTCAGAGAAGCCTTTTGGAAAAAAGACACACACTACTACCCTCATGTTTGTGGAGCCTTTGATAACTATATAGCTTGGCAGCAAAGCCTAGACAACCACCCAACAATAAATATTGGGCCTCACACTACAGGCTTCATACCCGGCGACAAATCCGCCACCATTGAATTGAATGGTATTAAAGTTGGGCTAGTAGGTCTGAACAGTGCTTTCCTTCAACTCACAGGAGATGATTACGAGGGCAAGCTTGATCTGAACGTCAAACAAGTACTAGCAATTACCAACGACTCACCACAAGAGTGGTGCTTACAGCATGATATCAATTTCCTAATTACCCACCACCCATCTGCTTGGCTCAAAGATGTAGCTCATTTCGAAGAGCACATTTATCACCCCAATCGCTTCACCGCTCATCTATTTGGTCACGTCCATGACCCAGATAACGTGACGATATCCCGTGCAGGCATGGTCCGCAAGCAAGTCCCCGCCGCCTCACTATTTGGACTCGCATATGTAGATGATTCAGAAACTTTGAGTCGCGCACATGGCTACTCGATTGGCGTGATCGAACTCGATGATGCTGGAGGCTCGTGGAAGCTTTGGCCTAGAAAATCTCATGTAGGCAAAGATAATTCTAGAAAGTTCATACCGGACTACGACTTACCACTTCAGAAAGGAAAAGAATTCCTAACTGAAAGACTGAGTATCCGAGATAAAGCTGTTGAATCGAAGACTGTTACCACTTCACCCGGTGTATTGCCAAATCTTGCATCTCCCTCGGCGGAGCGAATTATACCGGTGCTGCAGATACTCGAAAGCACTATCCACCGAATTATTACCCCTCCCTCGCACACCGCAATTCGAGGGCTTGAGCAACAAACATGTTGTTTTGAACTTGAGTCAAAAAGAATCTCTTGGGTGGTGTCCGATTGGGGGCTCGGCACTGATTGCTTCTTATCCTCCGTGCTTGATCGACTAGGAAAAAACAATCTACCTTTATTTAAAGTAGACCTTGGAAGCTACTCCTCGCGCGAAGAGTTCTTCTCGGATTTCTCTTCTCGTACAGGGTGCTCATTCACCGAATACTGTAAAGCCCTGGCCTCCAATGGCGCGTCGATACTCATTCTTGATGAAGCACCAGTAGTAGCTGACAATAGCGGGCTAGTTAGTGATGCAATGAAGCTGGCAGAGTTGGTTACTGATTTTTGTACTGAAGTTTCGGTATTCATCGTTAGCAGATCAACACCCAAGCTGCTTGTCGGCACATGTATACGCTTAGCACCTCTTGATGAACCTGACACTAGAGCGTATTTAGTAGCTCACCCAGATGTCGGACATGAACTGCTTACAAAAAGTGCTGTAAGCGATATTTACCGACACACTGAGGGAGTACCAGGAAAAATTGATCGCGCCATCAAACAATTGCGCGTGGTCAGTTTGTCAGATCTTACCAGCGAGATGATCACCGACATACAAAACTCTGGACTGTCGACAGAGACCATACCGCACTCTCTAACCCAGGCCGTCGATAAACTGCGCCACTCAAAGGATGACCATTCGAAAAGAACTTGGGCACTCCTCAAGTTACTGTCAACATTCCCAAGCGGTGAAGTTCTACAGAGAATAAAATACCTTATCCCGCGCTGCACCCTTCGCTCAGAGCACGCAGAAGAGTTACTCGAACTAAACCTAATCGGGGTCCGGGTTGCTTCCGCGTTAATGACTAGAAATCGATCTAACAAAGAAAACTTTAAAATACTATATACACCTAGACAAGTACGAGATCACGTCATTAGCCTCGTGCCCAGCCCCGAATTGGAGAACCTTACTGCTCGTGCAATAACCCTCTATTTCGGTGAGAACTGGAGGGCCGGTACCGCTAGACTTCGCGCATATTTAGATGATCCAAAATCCGATGATGCTTCGATAATGACAAATGCCGGAGTACTAACCCTTAGACTCCTAGCAACCGCCACTGCATCTAGGAACAAGCACTCTATCAGACAAGCTATATTGGTCTGCCGCTCTTTCTGTCAGTATGGTTATTCTCACAAGCACTACCGCGACGTAGTATCAGTCTGCAAAGAAATATTGATGATCCTTCCGCCGGAAGTGGATAAAGAAGAGAAAGGGTACTTTGAACTCACCCTAGCAAATTCGCTCAGAATGACAGGAGATGGATCTGAAGCAGTTCAAATTTACGAAAGGCTACAGCATCTCAACTGGTCAAATAATGACAAAATGTCTGTACTGCTCAATCACGCATTTTGCTTAGAGGACAGTGACCCTGATGAAGCTCTCGTTATGGCTCGTGAAATCTTAAGAATAGGCAAGCACTCACATCACGCTCTGCAAGCACAAACCTTAATCTTAGAAATCGAGGCGGCTGAGAACCTCCACTCTAAACTGGCCAAGATTGAGCGTGACGCACGAAAAAAAGGTGCGAATGTAGCGGCCAATAACATTGTCTTATCATTAGCGAGCTCCGCTCCTGACTCTGCAAAGCTTGAAGCCTCTCTAGTTGAAGTCAGAGAGACGGCCGAAGAAGAGCAAGACTTTTATAACTCCGCGCGCGCAGCCATCCATCTCGCTAGAATTTACACAAACCGTGGTGAATCATTACCAGCGGAAATCTTGGCAAACCTCATTAAAGCGTACCAATACTTATTTGGACAGCGAATTTCCGGGCTTTTTGACTCGGCTCACTCGCTGCTATGGGATGAATTTGAAAGCAATCACGACATCCCAAACCTACTCACTCTATTTAAGCACAGCTCATTCAACTGGAGACTGGACAACAAAGAGCAGAAAGAGAAAAGGTATGCCTCAAGACTTATTGCTCTCGAAAGAAAGCTACTTAAAGTAAACATCTTGCGATCCAACGCGGACACCGCATACTTCCTGTCACGCTCTGGCAAACAATTACTACTAAAATAAAAGGCCTGAAGAGCGAGCAGCTTAAAATCTACTCGCTCTTAAAGCTACTAATTAATTTGGAGCCTGGTTGCTTGAAACCAAGAATTGGTAATAGATCATGTGGGCGACATTTCAAGTTTTCCGCCAAACGGTACAGTTTCTCAATCGTGAGGTTGACCTCACCTCTTTCGATCCTGCCCATGTAGCTGCGATCCATACCACAAGCAAGCGCTAGGGCGTCTTGGGACAGCCCAATCAACAATCTCTGTGTTCGGATATTTTGTCCCAGAGACTTTGCTATCTCCTGCCGCATAACCGCCTCGTCGTACACAAGGTGAAACTATCGGTCGTTTACTGATCATCGCGCCACGGATTATAATCCGCATTTTGTGCCGTTTTACTAATCCTGGGTGCTTGTATGAAACCCGCGACATTTAAGCTAGACAGGTGCCTATACGCCCTGCTCCAGGATGGAGATCTGCAACGTTTCACAATCCGACAGCTGCGAGATGCATACGCGAGCCAGAGCGGCTGCGTAGGGTTTTCTGCGGCCGAGCTTTGGCGATACATTTACGACCAGGTCACACGCTTGAAGCGCGTGGGCTGGGTCCGCCTGGATTCCGATCGCCGCCGGCGGGATCAACTCTATTGTGTGGGATCAATCCCGGACTCGTTGATCCTTGATCTGATAGACGGGCATGCGTCCCGTACACAGCCCTCCACGGGAGAACTGACGGCTGAGCTTTCAACTCATTCATCTACCTCAACGCCAGTGTTGCGGCTTCAGGCGCTAGCGAAAGAGATACATTTAGACATGCTCACATCGGTTGGAGAAGCTGAGCGCTTCAAACAGCTGATAGCCGAAATGCCGCAACTCAAAGCCCGCGTGGAAGACGATTATGTCGCAGCCAGAGATAGATCGTCACGCCTACTTGGCCATTTGAGAGCAGTAGAAAAGACGTTGAAATTATTGGTGAACGAATGACAAAGCTTCGTACGTGGCAGCATTCATGTATTGACGCTGCCCTTGAAACTTACAGAGCCTCGCCACATTTTTTATGTCAAGCAACGCCAGGTGCAGGTAAAAGCCGAATGGCAGCAGAGACTGCAAAACGATTGCTCTCACAAAATGCAATAGATTTTGTACTTTGCTTTGGCCCATCCTGCCAAATCGTCAACGGATTAGCCAATACATTTGCCAAAGTCTTGGGCAAACCCTTTGACGGACGTCTAGGAGCAATTGGCGCAGCAATTACATATCAAGCCATGGAATTCCAGAGCGATTCATTTTGGAAACTTTTAGACGATTATAGGGTGTTTGCAGTTTTTGACGAAATTCATCATTGCTCGGGAAGTGAATACTCCCTTGGGAACTCATGGGGGCAGACTGTTCTTCAACGCATACAAGATCGGGCTACTTACACACTTGCACTTTCAGGTACACCGTGGCGCTCAGATGAACAGGCTATCGTCTTGGCTCGTTACTCAAACCCAGAAGGTCATCTCATTTGTGACTATCGGTATGGACTACGAGAAGCGATTAATGATGGGGTATGCCGCGCCCCACGAATAGCGCTCATGGAGGTAAACGGCATTCGAGTTGAGAGCCTTATCGAAAGCAAACCGTCTACCTCCGACTACTCCAGCATTGCGGAGGTGCTGAGAGACTCACCTGTGACTTTCGAGGATCTGATTACCCATGATGAGATAGTAAAGGAAATTCTTTCTCTTGGGTGCCATCGGTTAAATAGCCTTATCCCAGACGACCCCAATGCTGGCGGCCTTATCATTGCATCGAATGTTCACCATGCCTATCAAGTGGCTGCTGTGCTCATAAGCATGGGTGAAGAATGTCGGGTAGTTACGAACCGGACTCCAGATGCACAATCAATTATTGATTCATTCCGAAGTGGCACGGGGCGCTGGATAGTTGCCGTTGGTATGATCAGTGAAGGCACTGACATACCACGACTTCGAGTCTGTTGCTATTTGAGCAGAATCAGAACTGAGCTCCATTATCGGCAAGTGCTTGGTCGTGTTCTACGGCGTACAGGGGGCTTTGATGATCATGCCTGGCTTTACGTCCTAGCTGAACCATCACTACTTCATTTTTCACATAGGATCGCTACAGACCTTCCTGATGACTACGCAGTGGTAGATCTAATTCCTGCCACCAACACTAACGTGGTCGACCCGATGCAGATTGAATTATCTCATTTCACTCCGGATCACGAAGTTAGTGAGGACATGGTTGTCCGTATATCCAAGGCCGAACATAGGGATCTAGCACTCAACTCCGAGGTAGAAAGAGATCGACTCCATCAGATCGAACTCGCATCTGGACTCAGAGCTGAAATCCTATCTGTCTACTGAGCCAAATATCTTCACCGAGATACTTAGCAACATCGGTTGTACGACCTTAGTCCTTCACGAGAAGCACGTATGAACTCAAATACATTACTACCCTGTGCTTCAGTACCAACCAAATGCTGGAGTGCAGCTCATCATGGTTATTTGGTGAGATTCAACTATACATTCACAAAGGCTTGTCATGTGCTAGGAAGTAAGGAACTAGCAAACTCATGGATTATCAAGCCCGCGATCGGCCTTGGGCACAATCCACCTTGCACCCTGCTGGCCGAACCAGCCGGCTTTTCAGTAATTAATGAGCTCTTGATCCGGATCGAATATGGAGTTTATACATAGCGCGCCCCCACTAAAGTAACGCCTTATGTGGAACTTAAAGGATAATTCAAATGTCGCTACCATTCTCCAAAATCAGAATAACACCAGGCCGAATCGACGATGCCTACACTCAGGGTCATGACGTCATATCTACAACGACTATTGGGATATTAGCCAACTCGAATAACACGATAGATGCTTATCTTCGCGGATTGCAGATCTACAATGATCTTTTCGAGTGGAAGCTGGAGGCTTACCCGCAGAAAGCCCTCGATCTCATCACTGATCTTCTCCTGCCGGCAGAATCCCTTCCAAGCTCCATTCTCCAGAAAGCGCTTGCGCTCGGAGTGCTCCGCTGTAAGATTTTTCAAAGTGCTGACTGGATTTCACGTGAGCAATGGTGCCAGTTAGCATCGGTTTCAGAAGCTAAGGATTCTCCGATCAAGTCAGCGCAGATCGTCTGACCTGTGCTGAAATAGCCCTCCGCCCAACTCTCACGCCCGAGCAAGCCTCCACCCCATGAGTCAGATGAGCTTTTCCGATTTCGAATACGCCGGTAAGCGCAAGCAAACCCGTCGTGAGCGTTTCCTGGCCGAGATGGAACAGGTCGTGCCGTGGAGCGGACTGGTCGCGTTGATCGAACCGCATTACCCAAAGGCAGGTGGCGGTCGCAAACCCTATCCATTGGAAACCATGCTGCGCATTCATCTACTGCAAAACTGGTTTTCACTGAGTGACCCGGCTATGGAAGAAGCGCTGTACGAGATCACTTCGATGCGCCAGTTTGCTCGACTGACGCTCAGCGCTCCAATCCCCGAAGACACGACGATCATGAATTTCCGGCACCTGCTGGAGAAGCACCAGTTGGCGGCAGGCATCCTGGAAACCATCAACGCCTACCTGCGAGACAAAGGCTTGTCGCTGCGCCAGGGCACAATCGTCGATGCCACGATCATCCACGCGCCCAGTTCGACCAAGAACAAGGAGGGCAAACGCGATCCGGAAATGCACCAGACGAAGAAGGGAAACCAGTACTTCTTCGGCATGAAAGCGCATATCGGAGCCGATGCTGAATCGGGTCTGGTACATCATGTCCATGGCACCGCCGCCAACGTGGCTGACGTGACGGAAGTTGCCCATCTGCTGCATGGTGACGAGAATGTTGTCTGTGCTGATGCGGGTTACACCGGCGTAGAGAAGCGGCCTGAACATGACGGTCGGCAGGTGATCTGGCAGATCGCAGCACGCCGCAGTACTTACAAGAAATTGAGTAAGCGCAGCGCCCTGTACAAGGCCAGGCGCAGGATTGAAAAGGTCAAAGCCCAGGCAAGGGCCAAGGTCGAACACCCATTTCGCGTCATCAAGCGGCAGTTCGGTTACGTGAAAACTCGTTTCCGCGGGTTGGCCAAGAACACGGCGCAACTGACCACGCTCTTTGCGTTGTCGAATCTGTGGATGGCCCGGCGGCAACTATTGAGCGTGACGGGAGAGGTGCGTCTGTGATGCAGAAAAACCAGAGGCGTCTCTGGTTTTTTGTGTAATGCGCGGCTGAAAAACCGGCTGAACCGACGCTGTCTGCGATCAGGGAGCGGATATCTGGTGACTTGTTCGGAGCATCC
>NZ_JARGCS010000011.1 GCF_029193575.1 Pseudomonas entomophila
GCCGGGTTCGGGTCGAACAGCTTGATCAAGCCGGCGGTGGTGGTGCAGATCAGCAGCCATACCGCCGGCAGCAGGGTCACCCACACGTAGCGCTGGCGCTTCATCTTGATCAGCACCACGGTGCCCAGCATCAGCGCGATGCCCGCCAGCATCTGGTTGGAGATGCCGAACAGCGGCCACAGGGTATTGATGCCCCCCAGCGGGTCGATCACGCCCTGGTACAGCAGGTAGCCCCAGAGGGTCACGCAACCCGCGGTGGCCAGCAGGTTGGCGCCCCACGACTCGGTGCGCTTGAGCGCCGGCACGAAGCTGCCCAGCAGGTCCTGCAGCATGAAGCGCCCGGCACGGGTGCCGGCGTCCACTGCGGTGAGGATGAACAACGCCTCGAACAGGATCGCGAAGTGGTACCAGAAGGCCATGGTGTTCTCACCCGGCAGCACCTGGTGGAGGATCTGCGCGATGCCCACCGCCAAGGTCGGCGCACCGCCGGCGCGGGCCAGGATGGTGTGCTCGCCGATGTCGCGGGCGGTCGCTTCCAGTTGCTCGGGGGTGATCAGGAAGCCCCAGCTGCTGACGGTGTTGGCCACCGACACCACGTCGGCGCCGACCACTGCGGCCGGGCTGTTCATGGCGAAGTACACGCCCGGCTCGATCACCGAGGCGGCGACCATGGCCATGATGGCGACGAACGACTCCATCAGCATGCCGCCGTAGCCGATGTAGCGGGCGTTGGTTTCGTTGTCCAGCAGCTTCGGCGTGGTACCCGAGGAGATCAGCGCATGGAAGCCGGACACCGCGCCGCAGGCGATGGTGATGAACAGGAACGGGAACAGCGTGCCCTTCCACACCGGGCCCGTGCCGTCGGTGAACTGGGTCAGGGCCGGCATCTTCAGCTCGGGGGCGAGGATCAGGATGCCGATCGCCAGGCCGACGATGGTGCCGATCTTCAGGAAGGTCGACAGGTAGTCACGCGGCGCCAGCACCAGCCACACCGGCAGCACCGCGGCGACGAAGCCGTAGCCGACCAGCATCCAGGTGATCTGCACGCCGGTGAAGGTGAACGCCGGGCCCCACACCGGGTCGGCCGCGACCAGGCCGCCGGCCCAGATCGACAGCAGCAGCAACACCACGCCGATCAGCGAGATCTCGCCGATGCGGCCCGGGCGGATGTAGCGCATGTAGATGCCCATGAACATGGCGATCGGGATGGTCGCCATCACCGTGAACATGCCCCACGGGCTTTCGGCCAGGGCCTTGACCACGATCAGCGCCAGCACCGCGAGGATGATGATCATGATCAGGAAGCAGCCGAACAGGGCGATGGTGCCGGGGATGCGGCCCATCTCCTCGCGCACCATGTCGCCGAGCGAGCGACCGTTGCGGCGGGTGGAGAGGAACAGGACCATGAAGTCCTGCACCGCGCCGGCCAGCACCACCCCGGCGATCAGCCACAGGGTGCCGGGCAGGTAGCCCATCTGCGCGGCGAGCACCGGGCCCACGAGCGGGCCGGCGCCGGCGATGGCGGCGAAGTGATGGCCGAACAGGATGTGCTTGTTGGTCGGGACGTAGTCCAGGCCGTCGTTGTTGAGGACCGCGGGGGTGGCGCGGCGCGGGTCGAGCTGCATCACCTTGGTGGCGATGAACAGGCTGTAGTAGCGGTAGGCAACGAGGTAGATGGCCACTGCCGCGACCACGATCCACAGGGCATTGATCGCCTCGCCTCGGCGCAGGGCGACCACACCCAGCGCGCAGGCTCCCAGGACTGCCAGCGCCAGCCACGGTATGTGGCGTAGCAGGCTATTATTGTTGTTCATGGTTTGCTTCCAGCTGGTGGATTGGAATAAGACCGCCAATCGAGTCTAGGGCGTGTCATCGCGCATTGCCATATTTGCTTTGGCCTAGAGCCTTTGCGGCCCGATGGCGTGTGACCGAAAAACTACAAGTCAGGATGTCCCGCGGAGGGCTTTTCCCATGAGCGACCACGACGAACGCCGGCGCTTCCAGCGCATCGATTTCGACGCACCCGCCGAATTGCGCCAGGGCCTCAGGCGCTGGCCAGTCAAACTGCTCGACCTGTCCCTCAAGGGCATGTTGATCGAACGCCCGAACGACTGGGAGCCGGACCTCACCCAGGATTTCGAAGCGATCGTCCATCTCGACCAGAAGACCCAGGTGCAGATGCAGGTTGAACTGCGTCACGAAGAACCGCAGCGGCTGGGCTTCGTCTGCCTGTACATCGATATCGATTCGATGACCCACCTGCACCGTCTTGTGGAGTTGAACGTGGCCGACAGCACCGAAATGATGCGTGAGCTGCGCGAATTGATCGAAGATTGAAATCTCTTAGCCTACTACCGACTTGCCTCATCACACTTTCCTGTCCATATGGACAGCTTCCTGCGTGATCTTCACGATTTTGTACACACCCCTCTAGCACCGCCCCTGTCGAGATGGAACGCAACCTGCATCAAGGTGGAGGACACCTTGATGCAGCCCCTGTGGGCGCTCCGATCAAAAAATTGTATACAATTTTATGTAGCAATGATTTGTGGGAGTTGTCTACAGTAGCGGCACAACAATAAACAGAGAGCCTGCGCCAATGACCACGTCCACCAGCACGTCTCCCGCCCCGCGCCCCGAGGACGAGAACCTCGGCCTGGGTGCCAACCTGGCCTACGGCCTGCAGCACGTCCTGACCATGTACGGTGGGATCGTCGCGGTACCGCTGATCCTCGGCCAGGCCGCCGGCCTGGCCCCGGCGGAAATCGGCCTGCTGATCGCCGCCTCATTGTTCGCCGGTGGCCTGGCCACCCTGCTGCAAACGCTCGGCCTGCCATTCTTCGGTTGCCAACTGCCGCTGGTGCAAGGCGTGTCGTTCGCGGGCGTGGCGACCATGGGCGCGATCCTCGGCAGCCAGAGCGGCGGCGGCCTGCCCGCAGTGCTCGGCGCGGTCATGGCTGCGTCGCTGATCGGCTTCTTGATCACCCCGGTGTTCTCACGCATCACCAAGTTCTTCCCGCCGCTGGTCACCGGCATCGTCATCACCACCATCGGCCTGACGCTGATGCCGGTCGCGGCGCGCTGGGTGATGGGCGGCAACAGCGCCTCCCCCGAGTTCGGCAGCATGGCCAACATCGGCCTGGCGGCGCTGACCTTCGCCATCGTGCTGCTGCTGAGCAAGCTGGGTAGCGCGAGCATCTCGCGGCTGTCGATCCTCCTGGCGATGGTGGCCGGCACGCTGATCGCCTGGAGCCTGGGCATGGCCGATTTCAGCAAGGTCACCGAAGGCCCGATCTTCGCCTTGCCCAGCCCCTTCCACTTCGGCATGCCGACCTTCCACATCGCCGCGATCCTGTCGATGTGCATCGTGATCATGGTGACCCTGGTGGAGACCTCGGCGGACATCCTCGCGGTGGGTGAGATCATCGACACCAAGGTCGACTCCAAGCGCCTGGGCGATGGCCTGCGCGCCGACATGGCCTCGAGCATCCTGGCGCCGATCTTTGGCTCGTTCACCCAGAGCGCGTTCGCCCAGAACGTCGGCCTGGTCGCGGTCACCGGCGTGAAGAGCCGCTACGTGGTGGCCACGGGCGGGGTGATCCTGGTGGTGCTGGGCCTGCTGCCAATCATGGGCCGGGTGATCGCCGCGGTGCCGACCCCGGTGCTCGGCGGCGCGGGCATCGTGCTGTTCGGCACCGTGGCGGCCAGCGGCATCCGCACCTTGTCGAAGGTCAGCTACAAGAACAACGTCAACCTGATCATCGTCGCCGCCTCGCTGGGTTTCGGCATGATCCCGATCGCCGCGCCGAACTTCTACCACCACTTCCCCAACTGGTTCGAGACCATCTTCCACTCGGGCATCAGCTCGGCGGCGATCATGGCTATCCTGCTGAACCTGATCTTCAACCACTTCACCGCCGGCAACTCCGACCAACAGTCGGTGTTCGCCGCCGCCTACGAGCGCACCCTGCAGTATTCGGATATCTCGGCGCTGCGTGATGGCGATTACTTCAAGGATGGCAAGCTGTTCGACGCCGAGGGCAACGAAGTGCCGGTCATGGAACTGGACGAGCACGGCAACGAGACGCCGAGGCGCAAGGCGATGGCCGAGCATTGACCGCGCTGTGATGGGGTAACGCGGGGGGCCGACGCGCATCGTCGGCTCCCCTTTTTCATTGAAGGCCCTATCGCGTTGTGGAAGCGGGCTTGCCCCACGATAGGGACGCTACAGGTTGGAAATCACTCGAACAATGCATCCAAGGCCTGCTCCAGACGGGTCACGGCGATCACCTGCAACCCCGCTGGCGATTCCTTGGGCGCGTTGCCCTTGGGCACGATGGCGCGCTTGAAGCCGTGCTTGGCGGCTTCCTTCAAGCGTTCCTGGCCGCTGGGCACCGGGCGCACCTCGCCCGACAGGCCGATTTCGCCGAACACCAGCAAACCATGGGCCAACGGGCGATTGCGCAGGCTCGACATCACCGCCGCCAGCAGCGCCAGGTCCGAAGCGGTTTCCAGCACCTTGACCCCGCCGACCACGTTGAGGAACACGTCCTGGTCATGGGTCGGGATGCCGCCGTGGCGGTGCAGCACCGCCAGCAGCATGGCCAGGCGGTTCTGGTCCAGGCCCAGGGTGACCCGGCGCGGGTTGGCCAGGTGGCTGTCGTCGACCAGCGCCTGCACCTCCACCAGCATGGGCCGGGTGCCTTCCCAGGTGGCCATCACCACGCTGCCAGGCACCTCCTCCTGGGTGCGGTTGAGGAAGATCGCCGAGGGGTTGGAGACCTCTTTCAGGCCGCGATCGGTCATGCCGAACACACCCAGTTCGTTGACCGCGCCAAAGCGGTTCTTCACCGCCCGCAGCAGGCGCAGGCGGCCATCGGACTCACCCTCGAAATACAACACAGTGTCGACCATGTGCTCCAGCACACGGGGGCCGGCCAGCGAGCCCTCCTTGGTGACGTGGCCGACCAGGAAGATCGCCGTGCCGCTCTGCTTGGCATAGCGCACCAGCAAGGCGGTGCTCTCGCGCACCTGGGCCACGCCGCCCGGCGCCGACTGCAGCTGTTCGGTGAAGATGGTCTGGATCGAGTCGATGACCATCACCCGTGGCTTTTCCACACGCGCGGTGGCGATGATCGTCTCGATGCAGGTTTCGGTCATCACCTTGAGCTGGTCCTGGGGCAGGCCCAGGCGCCGCGAGCGCATGGCCACCTGCTGCTGCGACTCCTCGCCCGTGACGTACAGCGCCGGCATGCGCGTGGCGATGTTGCACAGGGTTTGCAGAAGGATGGTCGACTTGCCGATGCCGGGGTCGCCGCCGATCAGCACCACCGAGCCGTCGACCAGGCCGCCGCCGAGCACGCGGTCCAGTTCGGTGCTGCTGGTGGTGAAGCGCGGGATCTCCTCGACGCTGACCTCGGCCAGGGTCTTGATCTGCGCCTGCTGCCCGGTCCAGCCGGTACGCCCGCTGGGCGCGGCGGCGCCGGCGCTTTCGATCATGGTCTCGACCAGGGTGTTCCAGGCACCGCACTCACCGCACTGGCCGGCCCATTTGGGGAAGGTCGCGCCGCACTCGGTGCAGCCATACAAGCGCTTGGCCTTGGCCATGGGTCGGTCTCCTGGGGAAAATTCGCCATGATAGCCGAGGCCGGCGTGCCGTGGACGCGCCGATGGGCGACAAAACTATTCGCACTAACCGCAGTCATTTGCAGCTGTAGAAGGCATGAAGCGCATAGCTGGCTTACACTGCGACTACTTATCCATTTGTTACAGGGAATTAAACCATGGGCATGATCAGTGAATTCAAGGCCTTCGCGGTCAAGGGCAACGTCGTCGACATGGCGGTCGGCATCATCATCGGCGCAGCCTTCGGCAAGATTGTCTCGTCGTTCGTGGGCGACGTGGTGATGCCGCCACTGGGGCTGATCATCGGCGGCGTGGACTTCAGCGACCTGGCCATCACCCTCAAGGCGGCCGAGGGCGACGTGCCGGCAGTGGTGCTGGCGTATGGCAAGTTCATCCAGACCGTGATCGACTTCGTGATCGTGGCCTTCGCCATCTTCATGGGTGTGAAAGTGATCAACCGCCTCAAGCGCGAGGAAGCCGTGGCGCCGAGCGCACCGCCCGTGCCGACCCCGGAGGAAACGCTGCTGACCGAGATTCGCGACCTGCTCAAGGTGCAGAATCAGAAATGAAGCAACTGCGAGCCACGAGCTGCGAGCAGACAGCGGCGCCCCTGCTTCCTCTTGCCGCTCGTAGCTCGTAGCTACCAGTAATTCTCCACCGCCACCTGCCCCGGACGCTTGCTCAGGCTCAGTTGCAGGTCGCGGGCCTTGAGCACCTTGCGGGTCTCATCGATCATCTGCGGGTTGCCGCACAGCATGATTCGCGAGTGCTCCGGCGACAACGCAAGCCCCGCCGCCCTCTCCAGCTCGCCATTCTCGATCAGCGTGGTGATGCGGGCATTCAACGCCCCCGGGTATGCCTCACGGGTCACCACCGGAATGAACTGCAACTTGCCGGCGAACTCGGCCAGGTAGTCGCGTTGCTCCAGCCCAGCGATCTCGTCCAGGTACGCCAACTCCTTCGCCTCACGTACCGAATACACCAGCTTGATGTTGTCGAAACGCTCCCAGGCCTCGAAGTCCTGCAGGATCGACATGAATGGCGCGATGCCTGTGCCGGTGGCCAGCAGCCACAGGTCGCGGCCGCCGACGAAACGGTCCAGGGTCAGGTAGCCGAATGCCTGGCGATCGATCAACAGCGTGTCGCCCTCGCCCAGCCGACTCAGTTCGCTGGTGAATTCACCGCCCGGCACGACGATGGAAAAGAAGTCGAGGAATTCGTCATGCGGCGCACTGACCATCGAATAGGCTCGCCACACCACGCTGCCATCGGCCTTGGTGACGCCCAGGCGGGCGAACTGGCCGGCGCGGAAACGAAAACCGGGGTCGCGGGTGGTGCGCAGGCTGAACAGGTTCGGCGTCAGAGGCTGGACATCGAGCAGGGTCTGGCGGGTGAACTTGTCGGCACTGGCGGTCATGACGGGCTCCGTGAGTTGAGTCCGCCCAGTTTCGCGCAAACCGTCAGGGATGAACACCGAGGGTTTGTAGGGGCTCATACAAAATTTGTATAGATTCTCCGAAAACGATGCGGCTTCTATAGCGAAAAATTCGCACCGACCCCCGAACCTTTTCCTACAATCTACATCTTGGATCCAAGGAAGTGCATCATCATGCCGCATTGGACGACACAACAGTTGCAGGCGCTACTAGAGCGAAGCGACCCCCAAGATATGTTCGATCATGCCGCCCAACTGGTCGACGATCTCGGCATGGTCCATATTGGCTTGTCCTTGCACCTGCACGTGGCCGCCCGTCCGCCACAGATCGTCCTCTATAACAATTACCCCGACGACTGGAATGCCCATTACCAGGATCCCGCCTTCATCAAGCAGGACCCGATCGCCGCCAGATGCCACCGCAGCACCCTGCCGGTACTCTGGCAGGATGCGCTGTACGACGAGGCGCCGGACTTCCGCGCGCTGGCCTGCCGCCACGGCTTACGCCACGGCTTACGCCACGGCTGGACACAATCGGTACATGACCTGCGCCACAACCAAAGCCAGTTGAGCGTGTCACGCCCCGAAGGGGTGATCGATGTCAGCGAGTTCTATGAAAAAGCCGCCCAGGTCATGTGGCTGTGCCACACGCTGCACGCCCTGATCAGCGAACATCACCTTGCCAGCATGGCCCCGGCGCCCACACTCAGCGAGCGCGAACTGGAAGTATTGAAATGGTCTGCCGTCGGCAAGACCGCGGCGGACGTAGCCTGCATCCTGTCGCTGTCGACCAGCACGGTGAACTTCCACATCCGCAGCGTGATCTCCAAGACCAACGCCGCCAACAAGGCTGGCGCCATTGCCATCGCCGTCAGCCGGGGTCTGATCTGACACCGGCGCGCCCCCCGACCGGCAAACCCCTGTAGAATCACCCGTTTCGACACAGTCGTGGACAGTCCACGGCTGGCCGCCCGCCCTCCGAGCCAGACCATGCCCCTGCTGAACAGCCCCTTCGCCGATCTTGACCTGATTCGTCAGCCGGAACAGCGCGACGACCCCCTGCAAGCCTTCGACAGCGCCGACCAATACCTGCTCGAGCACCTGGCCAGCCAAGCACCAGGGGCCGACTGCCGGGTGCTGGTGCTCAACGACAGCTTCGGCGCGTTGGCCGCAAGCCTCAGCGACCACGTGAAAGTGGTCAGCAGCGGCGACTCGCACCTGGCGCGCCTGGCACTGGAGAAAAACCTCGCGCGCAATGGCAAGCCCTATGACAGCGTGCCGTTCGTACCGGCCAGCGAAGCCTGGCAAGGCCCGTTCGACCGCGTGCTGCTGCGTGTGCCGAAGACCCTGGCGCTGCTCGAAGAGCAGTTGATCCGCCTGCACGGCCAGCTGGCGCCGGGCGCCCAAGTGATCGCTGGCGCGATGATCAAGCACCTGCCGCGCGCGGCGGGCGACCTGATGGAGCGGTACATCGGGCCAGTGCAGGCTTCGCTGGCACAGAAAAAGGCACGCCTGCTCACCGCCACCGTCGAGCCACGCCCGGCCAGCGCCTCGCCCTACCCGACGCGCTACCGCCTCGACACACCGGCGCTGGAACTGCTCAACCACGCCAACGTGTTCTGCCGCGAAGGCCTGGACATCGGCACCCGCGCGTTCCTGCCGCACCTGCCGCGCGACCTGGGCAACGCCCGGGTGGCGGACCTAGGCTGCGGCAACGGCGTGCTGGCCATCGCCAGCGCGCTGGCCAACCCCAATGCGCACTACACGTTGGTGGACGAGTCGTACATGGCCGTGCAGTCGGCGCGGGAGAACTGGCAAGCGGCGCTGGGCGCGCGCGCGGTGGAGGTTCGCGCGGACGATGGCCTGGCGGGACAGGAGAAACAGTCGCTGGACGTGGTGCTGTGCAACCCGCCGTTCCACCAGCAGCAGGTGGTCGGTGACTTCCTCGCCTGGCGCATGTTCCAGCAGGCGCGCGAGGCGCTGGTGGTGGGCGGGGCGCTGTACATCGTCGGCAACCGCCACCTGGGCTACCACAGCAAGCTGGCGCGTCTGTTCCGTGGGGTGGAGCAGGTGGCGGCGACACCGAAGTTCGTGGTGCTCAAGGCGCGCAAGTAGGTCTCGCGGGCCCATCGCGGGCTTGCCCCGCGATGGCCACGCGTCAATGGGTGGTCAACCCCGCCGCCCCCATGAACAGCCGCATCACCCAGGCCGCCAGGCCCAGCGCAGCCACGCTCAGCACCCAGATCAACACCAGCCAGCCCAGGCGCTGCCACAGCGGTTTCTTCTCTTCCACATTCATCGCGCGCGCCTCCTAGTGATAGCCATCTTCATGGGTCACCTTGCCGCGGAACACGTAGTAGCTCCAGAACGTGTACCCCAGGATGAACGGTAGGATGAACAACGTCCCGACCAGCATGAACCCCTGGCTCTGCGGCGGCGCGGCGGCATCCCAGATCGAGATCGACGGCGGGATGATGTTCGGCCACAGGCTGATCCCCAACCCGCTGTAGCCGAGGAAGATCAACACCAAGGTCAGCAGGAACGGCGTGTAGTGGGCATTGCGCGCCACTGCCCGCAGCAACCCGTAGAACGTCACCAGCACCAGGATCGGCACCGGCATGAACAACACCAGGTTGGGCATGCTGAACCAGCGTTCGGCGATCTGCGGGTAAGCCAGCGGCGTCCACAGGCTGACGACGCCGATCACCGCCAGCAGCACCAGCGCCAGCGGCCGGGCGATGTCATGCATCTGTTTTTGCAGCGGCCCCTCGGTCTTCATGATCAGCCAGGTGCAACCCAGCAAGGTGTAGGCGACGATCAACCCCAGCCCGGAGAACAGGCTGAACGGCGTCAGCCAGTCCAGCGTGCCACCGGCGAACTGGCGGTCGACCACCTTGAAGCCCTCGATGAAGGCACCCAGGGCCACGCCCTGGAAGAAGGTGGCCACCAGCGAACCGCCGATGAACGCCTTGTCCCAGATGTGGCGCTTGTCGGCCTTGGCCTTGAAGCGGAACTCGAAGGCCACGCCGCGGAAGATCAGCCCCACCAACATCAGGATCAGCGGCAGGTACAGCGCCTCGAGCACCACCGCATAGGCCAGCGGGAAGGCGCCGAACAGCCCGGCGCCCCCCAGCACCAGCCAGGTTTCGTTGCCGTCCCACACGGGGGCGACGGTGTTCATCATCACATCGCGGTCACGCTCGCCCTTGACGAAGGGGAACAGCATGCCGATGCCGAGGTCGAAGCCGTCCATCACCACGTACATCATCACGCCGAAGATGATGATCACGGCCCAGATCAGCGGAAGGTCGATACCCATGGTCAGTTCCCCTTGGCCGGTTTGGTGGTCTCGGTTTCAGCGTGCTCGTCGGCGGCCGACAACGGCCGTGCCGGCGTGCGCTGCTGCCCAGGCCCTCCCGGGTTGACCTCATCGCCCTCGCCGGTCTTCGGCCCCTTGCGCACCAGGCGCATCATGTAGCCCAGGCCTGCGCCGAACAGCGCGAAGTACACCACCACGAACATCACCAGGGTCAGCCCCAGTTGCGCATAGCTGTGGTTGGACACGCCATCGGCGGTGCGCATCAGCCCGTACACCACCCACGGCTGGCGCCCGACCTCGGTGGTGAACCAGCCGGCGAGAATCGCCACCAACCCCGAGGGCCCCATCCACAGCGTCAGGTAGAGGAACGGCCGCGAGCTGTACAAGGTGCCGCGCTTGCGCAGCCACAGGCTCCACAGGCCGACGAAGATCATCAGCAAGCCGAGCCCGACCATGATGCGGAACGACCAGAACACGATGGTCGAATTGGGCCGGTCCTCGGGCGGGAACTCCTTCATCGCCGGCACTTGCTTATCCAGGCTGTGGGTCAGGATCAAGCTGCCCAGCGCCGGGATCTCCAGCTTGAAGCGGGTGGTCTCGGCTTTCATGTCGGGCAGGCCGAAGAGGATCAGCGGGGTCGGCTCGCCGGGCACGTTCTCCCAGTGGCCTTCGATGGCGGCGATCTTCACCGGTTGGTGCTTGAGCGTGTTCAGGCCGTGGAAGTCGCCGATCACCGCCTGGATCGGCGCCACGATCAACGCCATCCACATGGCCATCGACAGCATCTTGCGCACCGCCGGGTTGTCGCGCCCGCGCAGCAGGTGCCAGGCCGCCGAGGCGCCGACGAAGAACGCCGTGGCGACGAACGCGGCGGTGGCCATGTGCATCAGGCGGTAGGGGAACGAGGGGTTGAAGATCACCGCCAGCCAGTCCACCGGGATCACCCGGCCATCGACGATCTCGTAGCCCTGGGGTGTCTGCATCCAGCTGTTGGAGGCGAGGATCCAGAACGTCGAGACCAGCGTGCCGAGCGCCACCATCACCGTGGCGAAGAAGTGCAGCCCGCGGCCGACCCGGTTCCAGCCAAACAACATGACGCCGAGGAAGCCCGCTTCGAGGAAGAACGCGGTGAGCACCTCGTAGGTCAGCAAAGGCCCGGTGACGGCACCGGCGAAATCGGAGAAGCGGCTCCAGTTGGTGCCGAACTGGTAGGCCATGACCAGGCCGGACACCACGCCCATGCCGAAGTTGACGGCGAAGATCTTCGACCAGAAGTGATAGAGGTCACGGTAGACCTGGTTGCCGGTTCTCAGCCAAAGGCCTTCGAGGACGGCCAGGTAGCTCGCCAGGCCAATGGTGATGGCCGGGAACAGGATGTGGAAGGACACGGTAAAGGCAAACTGGATTCGGGCGAGCTCAAGGGCTTCCAAACCGAACATAATGCTTCCTCTTCAGGTAATCCGGCGTCCAGGCATGTGGCCTTGGCGCCCACTGCCCCCACGGTAATCGAGTGCCGCGCATTGGAATTGTTCTGTTCGATCGCAGGGAATCCGGCCTGGTATCGATGGCGATGAGGCCGGCACAGACCACCCAGGCCAATCGTTGCATCTGGCACTATTGACCCAGGTCAACGATTGCTGGAAAGCATAGCCCTGAATGTCAGCGCGGGTTGTGTGGTCGTTTGCCGCGTGACCGGTTGCCCCACCCTCTTTACCGGAACGTGAAAAAAGTGCCCGGGGCGGTATTCAGCAACTATTTGTTACAAACAGATGGTAACCTGCAGCCCCTCGTTCCAGGCTGAGGCTCCAGGTTTTCCGATGTCCGAGTCCGCACCGCAGCTGTTGCGTCACCACCGCCCCTTCCTCGCCTTCTGGCTGGCCCGCGTGTTCACCGCCAGCGGCTTCCAGATGCTCACCGTGGCCATCGGCTGGCACCTCTACCAGCTCACCGGCAACGTGCTGGACCTGGGCCTGGTCGGCCTGGTCGAGTTCGCCCCGCGCGTGCTGTTCATGCTGCACACCGGCCACGTTGCCGACCGCTACGACCGGCGCCGCGTCGCCGCGCTGTGCCAGAGCCTGCAAGGCCTGATCGCCCTGGTGCTGGCACTGGGCAGTGCCACCGACAACGTCAGCCGCGAGCTGATCTTCGCCCTGGCCTTCCTGCTCGGCGCCACGCGCTCGTTCGAGATGCCGGCCACCCAGGCGCTGCTGCCCAACGTGGTGCCGCCGGGGCTGTTCCCGCGCGCGGTGGCCGCCTCGGCCTCGGCGACCCAGGCGGCGACCATCGTCGCGCCAGCGGTCGGCGGCTTCCTCTACGCTTTCGGCAGCCTCTGGGTGTACGGCCCGACCGTGCTGCTGTACGCCGTGGCCTGCACCCTGATGCTGACCCTGAACGCCCGCGCGCAGGTGCCGCAAGCGGGCCGCGCCAGCCTGGAGTCGCTGCTGGCCGGCATCCGTTTCATCCGCAGCCGCCCGGACATCCTCGGCGCCATCTCCCTGGACCTGTTCGCCGTGCTGCTGGGCGGCGCCACCGCGCTGCTGCCGGTGTTCGCCAAGGACATCCTGCTCACCGGTGCCTGGGGCCTGGGCCTGCTGCGCTCGGCACCGGCGGTGGGCGCGCTGCTGATGTCGCTGTGGCTGGCGCGCTTCCCGGTGGAGCGCAAGGTCGGGCGGATCATGTTCACTGCGGTCGGTGTGTTCGGCGTGGCGACCATCGCCTTTGGCCTATCCACCTCGTTCTGGTTCTCCCTCGGCGTGCTGGTGGTGCTGGGCGCGGCGGACATGATCAGCATGGTGATCCGCGGCGCCTTCGTGCAGTTGGAGACGCCCGACGAGATGCGCGGCCGGGTGAGTGCGGTGAACGGGCTGTTCATCGGCGCCTCGAACCAGCTCGGCGAGTTCGAGTCGGGAGTGACCGCGCACTGGTTTGGCACAGTGCCGGCGGTGGTGCTTGGCGGGGTGGGCACGCTGGTGGTGACCGGGGTGTGGATCAAGTTGTTCCCGACGCTGGCGCAGCGGGACCGGATGCACAGCGGTTGAGGGTCGGTCTGCTGTGGCCCTATCGCGGGGCAAGCCCGCGATAGGGCCACAGCAGACACCCCATTCCCGAACGGCCATATTCCCCCGCCAGCCATGCTGGTATGATGCGCGGCTTTTTTCCACCCCAGCGAAAACCACGGTGTCCGGTACGGTCTGTGCTTTGCTGTTGGGGTCGAATACATTCACGGCGCCGGGAGCGCCTTGGGGAGCAGGCATGCTGGAAAGGCTGTTTCAACTAAGAGCACACAACACCAACGTGCGCACCGAGATTCTCGCGGGCGTCACCACCTTCCTGGCCATGGCCTACATCCTGTTCGTCAACCCGAGCATCCTCGGCGAGACCGGCATGGACAAGGGCGCGATCTTCGTCGCCACGTGCCTGGCCGCGGCCATCGGCTCGGTGACCATGGGCCTCATCGCCAACTACCCGATCGCCCTGGCGCCGGGCATGGGCCTGAACGCTTTCTTCACCTACACCGTAGTGCTGCACATGGGCCACACCTGGCAGGTGGCCCTGGGCGCGGTATTCCTCTCGGCGGTGCTGTTCTTCCTGCTGTCGATCTTCCGTATCCGCGAGTGGATCGTGAACAGCATCCCGCTGCCGCTGCGCTCGGCCATCGCCGCGGGCATCGGCCTGTTCCTGGCGTTGATCGCCCTGCACAACGCCGGCATCGTGGTCGACAACCCGGCCACCCTGGTCGGCCTGGGCGACCTCAAGCAACCCGCGCCAATCCTAGCCACCCTCGGCTTCTTCCTGATCGTCGGCCTGGAAGCCCTGAAGGTGCGTGGCGCGGTGCTGATCGGCATCCTGGTGGTGACCCTGGCCTCGATCCTGCTGGGCGTCACCCCGTTCGGCGGCATCGTCTCCATGCCGCCGTCGCTGGCCCCGACCTTCCTCCAACTGGACATCGCCGGGGCGCTGGACGTGGGCCTGGTGAGCGTGATCTTCGCCTTCCTGTTCGTCGACCTGTTCGACAACTCCGGCACCCTGATCGGCGTGGCCAAGCGCGCCGGGCTGATGGGCAAGGACGGCCACATGCCGAAAATGGGCCGCGCGCTGATCGCCGACAGCACCGCCGCCATGGCAGGCTCCCTGCTGGGCACCTCGACCACCACCAGCTACATCGAGTCGGCCGCAGGCGTCAGCGCCGGTGGCCGCACGGGCCTGACCGCCATCGTGGTGGCCATCCTGTTCCTGCTGGCGCTGTTCTTCGCGCCGCTGGCCGGCAGCGTGCCGGCCTTCGCCACCGCCCCGGCGCTGCTGTTCGTCGCGGTGCTGATGGCCTCGGGCCTGGCGGAAATAAACTGGGACGACGTCACCGAAGCGGCACCGGTGGTGGTGACCGCCCTGGCCATGCCGCTGACCTACTCGATCGCCAACGGCATCGCCTTCGGCTTCATCGCCTGGACCGCCGTGAAGCTGATCTCCGGTCGCTACCGCGACCTGAACTCGGCGCTGGTGATCCTCTCCATCCTGTTCGTGATCAAGCTGGGCTGGTTCAACGCATGAGTGCTGTCTTCGACCCTTCCGCCTACGCCACCCAGCTCGACGCCAAGGCCGCGCGCCTGCGCGAGCTGCTGGCGCCGTTCGACGCCCCGGCGCCGGCGCTGTTCGACTCGCCACGCGAGCACTACCGCCTGCGGGCGGAGTTTCGCCTGTGGCGCGAGGACGGCCAGCGCCACTATGCGATGTTCGCCCCGGGTGAGAAACACAAGGCGATCCTGATCGACGACTTCCCCATCGCCAGCCAGCGCATCAACGCCCTGATGCCGCGCCTGAAAGCGGCCTGGCAGGCCAGCGAGGCGCTGGGCAATCGCCTGTTCCAGGTGGAGTTCCTGACCACCCTGGCGGGCGATGCGATGATCACCCTGTGCTACCACCGCCCGCTGGACGAAGCCTGGGAAGCGGCGGCCCGGCAGTTGGCGGCGGACCTCGACGTCAGCGTGATCGGCCGTTCCAAGGGCAAGCGCCTGGTGGTCGGCCGTGACTACGCGCTGGAAAAACTCGACATCGCCGGGCGCGCCTTCAGCTATCGCCAGCCGGAAGGCGCGTTCACCCAGCCCAACGGCGCAGTGAACCAGAAGATGCTGGGGTGGGCCTTCGACGCCCTCGGTGAGCGCGATGACGACCTGCTGGAACTGTACTGCGGCAACGGCAACTTCACCCTGCCCCTGGCCACCCGCGTGCGCCAGGTACTGGCCACCGAGATCAGCAAGACCTCGGTGAATGCCGCGCTGCACAACCTGGACGAGAACGGCATCGACAACGTGCGCCTGGTGCGCCTGTCGGCCGAAGAGCTGACCCAGGCCCTGAACGACGTGCGCCCGTTCCGTCGCCTGGAAGGCATCGACCTGAAGGCCTATGACTTCGGCACCGTGTTCGTCGACCCGCCGCGCGCCGGCATGGACCCGGACACCTGCGAGCTGACCCGGCGCTTCGAGCGCATCCTGTATATCTCGTGCAACCCCGAGACCCTGGCGCAGAATATCGCCCAGCTGCACGATACCCACCGTATCGAACGCTGCGCACTGTTCGACCAGTTCCCCTATACCCATCACATGGAAAGCGGGGTGCTGCTGGTCCGGCGCTGAATCGGTGACGGCCTTGCCCCGCGGCGAGGCCGCCTGTCGCAAATCGAAGGAGCGAGGTGCCGATGGACCAATTGACCGCCATGCACACCTTCCGCCGGGTGGTCGAGCTCGGCAGCTTCAGCGCCGCTGCCAGCCAGGCGGGGGTGTCTCACACCCTCCTGTCGCGCCAGGTAAAGAATCTCGAACGCCACCTCGGCCTGCAGCTGCTCAACCGCACGACCCGGCGCTTGC
Source organism: Pseudomonas entomophila (assembly GCF_029193575.1). Lineage (GTDB taxonomy): Bacteria > Pseudomonadota > Gammaproteobacteria > Pseudomonadales > Pseudomonadaceae > Aquipseudomonas > Aquipseudomonas entomophila_G. Next base: position 16,241 of record NZ_JARGCS010000011.1, read on the forward strand.
AACCGACCGAGGCCGGCACCCTGTACTATCGCCACTGCGTGCAGATCCTCGAGCAGATGCAGGCCATCGCTCTGGAACTTTCCGAGCACCAGCAACAGCCTACCGGCACGCTGCGCCTCGGCGTGTCGACCGCCTTCGGCGAGCTGGAGCTGGGTCACTGGCTGCCGGACTTCGTCGAGCACCACCCTGGCCTGCGGATCGAGCTGAACTGCAGCGACCGCTTCATCGACCTGCTGGAAGAAGAGGCGGATGTTTGCCTGCGCGTGACCGATCACCTGCCCGATTCGAGCCTGGTGGCCCGTAAACTGGCGCCCAGTGAAGTGCTGCTGGTGGCCGCGCCCGCGTACCTGCAACGTCATGGCACCCCGAACAGCCCCGATGAGCTGCCCAAGCACCCACTGCTGGGCTACAACCAGTTGTCCCACCCGCAACGCCTGCGCCTGCAAGGCCCCGCCGCCGAGACGTGCGAAGTGCTAATGCCACAACAGCTGAGCGCCAACTCACCGATGGCCCTGCGGGCTGCCGCCATCGGCGGGCTGGGCATCGCCAGCTTCGATCGCTTCATCGTCCACGACGCCTTGCAGGCGGGTCGGCTGGTGTCCGTCCTCCCCGGCTGGCGGCTGCCCGCACGCAGCTTGTATGCAATCTATCCACAGAGCCGTTACCTGGCGCCCAAAGTACGCGCCCTGCTTGATTATGTGCAGGCGTACTATGCCAAACCGCGCTGGCAGCCCTAATTAGTGCATTTATTGCACAACTCTTGACTCGTCGAAGCCGTATTTGTGCACAACCTATTTGTTTAGTCTTCGCCACCTATTCATTTGGCGAAGGAGCCACATCATGAAAGCACTGCATGCAATCGTTGCCGGCCTCACCCTCAGCGTCGTCTCGGGCCTTGCCCTAGCGGCGAATGGCGCACTGATCTCCGTGCCGGACAGCAGCACCCTGAAATGGCAGCAGGTCGAAGGAACCAAAGGCGCAGTCAGCTACGCCAACGTCGAAGGCGACCTGTTCGGCAAGGGCCCCTACTCGGCGTTCGTCAAGTTCAGCAAAGGCACCGACAACGGCCTGCACACCCACAGCCAGGCTTTGCCGACCGTGGTGCTCAAGGGCACCTTCTATGCCGTGATCGATGGCAAGCGCACCGAGTTCCCGGCTGGCTCCTACTACAAGCTGCCGGCAGAACTGGTGCATGAGAGCGGCTGCACCGCCGCAGCGGATTGCCTGTTGTTCCAGTACCAGGAAGATGCGTTCGACCTGGTGCCGGCCAAAGGCTGACGCATGAGCGCGGGGCCGCGCCGACAGGTTCACACGGTTCCTGTGGGAGCGGCCTTGTACCGCGATGGGGCGCGAAGCGGCCCCGGGCATACTCAGAAATCGAAGAACACCGTCTCCCCTTCCCCCTGAATACGGATATCGAAGCGATACGCCGTCTTCCCCTCCACCTCGCAACGCCTGGCCACCAGGGTCTCGCGCCGCTGCGGCTGCTCGATCAGGTTGAGCACCGGGCACTTGCCGTTGGCCTCGGCCTCATCGTCGAAATACAGCCGCGTGTGCAGGTGAATGTTGATGCCCCGGGCAAACAGGCTGAGGTTGATGTGCGGCGCCATCGGCACGCCCGCCGCGTTGTTCACCACGCCCGGCTTGACCGTGTGCAGCGTCCACTCGCCGGCATCGAAGGTGGTGGCGGTACGGCCGAAACTGTTGAAGGCGTTTTCCAGGTTGAACTGGTCGTGGTAGTCGCCATTGGCGTCGGCCTGCCAGACCTCCAGGAACGAGTCGCGCACCAGGTGGCCGTTGCCGTCGTACACCTGGCCGATCAGCAGGATGTGCTCACCGGGGGCGTCGGGCTTGGCCAGGCGGTTCCAGATTTCCTGGTCGCGGGTCGGGTTGCCCGCCGCTTCCAGGGCCAGGCCGATGTGCACGTAGGGGCCGGCGGTCTGCGAGGGGGTCTCCGGCAGCAGTTCGATAGGCATGACGGGGCTCCTCAGCAGTTCTCGAAGTGGGTCTTGCGCTGGCCGCGCAGCACGATGTCGAAGCGGTAGGCCAGGCAGTCCATGGGGTTGGCGTTGCCCATGTCGAGCTTGGCGATCAGTTGCTGCACGGCGTCGGGGTTGGCGATCGACTTGACGATCGGGCACAGCGGGATCAGCGGGTCGCCCTCGAAGTACAGCTGGGTGATCAGCTTGGTGGCGATCGCCGGGCCACTCACCGACACGTGCACGTGCGCCGGGCGCCAATCGTTGGGGCCGTTGCGCCAGGGGTATGGGCCGGGCTTGATGGTGCGGAAGCTGTAGAAGCCGTCACGGTCGGTGAGGCAGCGGCCGACGCCGCCGAAATTCGGGTCGAGCGGTGCCAGGTAGCGGTCGTTCTTGTGGCGGTAGCGCCCGCCTGCGTTGGCCTGCCAGATTTCCACCAGGGTGTGGGGCACGGGGTGGCCGTATTGGTCGACGACCCGCCCGGCGAGGATGATGCGCTCACCGATCGGCAGGCCGCCGTTGTTGAAGTTCAGCAACAGGTCATGGTCGTGGGGGCCGAAGCCCAGGTGCGAAAAATCCGGGCCGGTGGTTTCGCTGATCGACTGTGGGATGCTCACCAGCGCCTGCCGCGGGGAGCGGGCGATGGAGGTCTTGTAGTCGGGCGTGAAAGCCTTGGGGTGCCAGTTGCGATCACGGATCACGAAGCGGCTGCTGTCCTGGGCGGGCATGCCGTTCTCCTCTCTTGGAATTATCGGGTGCGCCTGTGCGTGGCAGGCGGACTTGCAGTTTCCGATAGGTCGCGAGCGGTGAATACTGAAAATAACCGGCCAATACATAACCTTTTGGTTATGTTTAAGCGATTGTGGCAGGGGTGGGCTACGCTTTTGTCTGCTCGGGCCCCGCGATAGGGCCGGAACTGACACCCACAGCCCCAACGGAGACCCCCACATGGACTGGCGAAAAGGCCGACGCAGCGACAACGTGGTCGACGCCCGCGGCGAAGGCGGTGGCGGTGGCGGCATGCGCTTCGGCGGCGGCAAGGGCCTGGGGCTGGGTGCGATCCTGCTGATCGTCGGCATCGGCTGGCTCACCGGCCAGGACCCGCTGCAGATCCTCGGCCAGCTCGCCGGACAGATGGAACAGCAGCAACAGGCGCCCGCCGGTGCCGGCGGCAAGGCGCCACCGGCCAACGACGAACAGGCCGAGTTCGTCGCCTCGATCCTCGGTGACACCGAAGACACCTGGAAAGCCCTGTTCGCCCAGGCCGGCAAGCAATACCGCGAGCCCAAGCTGGTGCTGTTCAGCGGCCAGGTCAACTCCGCCTGCGGCTTCGCCTCCTCGGCCGTCGGCCCCTTCTACTGCCCGGGCGACCAGCGCGTGTACCTGGACATGTCGTTCTTCCGCGAAATGGAAACCCGTTTCGCCGCCGCTGGCGACTTCGCCCAGGCCTACGTGATCGCCCACGAGATCGGCCACCATGTGCAGACCCTGCTCGGCGTTTCGGCCAAGGTCGACGCTGCGCGGCGCAACGGCCAGCGCCTGGAGGGCGACAACGGCCTGCTGGTGCGCCAGGAGTTGCAGGCCGATTGCCTGGCTGGCGTCTGGGCCTTCCAGGCGCAGAAGCGCCTGAACTGGCTGGAACCAGGGGATGTGGAAGAAGCCCTGAACGCCGCCAATGCCATCGGCGACGACCGCCTGCAACAGAAGGGCCAGGGCCGTGTGGTGCCTGATTCGTTCACCCATGGCACCTCGGCGCAGCGGGTGCGCTGGTTCAAGACCGGCTTCGGCAGTGGCGATGTGAACCGTTGCGACACGTTTGGCGCCAGTAGCCTGTAGCGACCAGGCGGTCCCATCGCGGGGCAAGCCCGCGCGTGCAGGTACGACAGCGTTTTCAGCACCTGCGGTGAATCTGCAGGAACGGGCTTGCCCCGCGATGAACCCCACCCAGTCAGCAACCATTCTCATCTTTCATAAATCAGCTGAAAACCGTTTCAGCTCCCGCAATTGCGGCCGATAAACCTGTGTACTAATCAGCGGGCCCCTACAAAAACAACGCCCAGCGATGTGAGATCAAGCGAGCGAAATCATTTTCTGGAGAGCGTGCATGAACAGCTGGTTTGCCAATATCAGCGTCAACCTTAAACTCGGGCTGGGTTTCGGCCTGGTCCTGCTACTGACCGGCCTGCTGGCCCTCACCGGCTGGAACAGCGTCGGCAGTCTGATCAACCGCAGCAACTGGATGAGCGACATCACCAAGCTCAACACCGACCTGACCAACCTGCGCGTCGCGCGCCTGCAATACATGCTGACCAACGGTGACGACACCGCGGCGGCCAACGTGCAGACCAAGCTGGAGACCTTCAGCGCCCAGCAGCAGCACCTGCTGGCCACGTTCAAGAGCCCGGAGAACCTCAAGCTGCTGCGCGAGCTGAGCGACATCATCGCCCAATACCGGGTATCGCTGGACAAGATGCGCCAGGGCTACAAGACCGGTCTCGCCGCGCGCGATGCCATGAACGAGGCCGCACAGAAGGCCACCGAAGCGATCGACGCCATCGGCGCCGATGTGATCACCCGCGCCGAAGGCGACAACAGCGGCCTGCGCCAGTACCTGCTGATCAGCACGGCCAAGCAGCAACTGGCCCAGGTGCGCCTGGACGTGCGCAGCTACATCGCCGACCTCAACAGCGCCACCGAGCAGGCCGCCTTGCGCCAGCTCGACAACGCCCTGGCCGAGATCGATGGCCTCAAGCGCCAACTGCCCAACGACGCTACGCGCGTCCAGCAGTTCGAAGCCGCGGTGCTGAGCTACCGCGACGCCGTGCGCCAGTTCCGCGACGCCACCGCCAGCATCGCCGTGGCCCGCCAGGAAATGACCACCCAGGGCGCCGACATCGTCAAGCGCAGTGACGACCTGTACAAGATCCAGCTCGAACGCCGCGACAACGAGAGCGCCCAAGCCCGCACCCTGCAATCGATCGCCACGCTGCTGGCCTTGCTGTTCGGCGTGCTTGCCGCAGTGATCATCACCCGCCAGATCACCCGCCCGCTGCGCGAGACCCTGGTGGTGGTGGAGAAGATCGCCAGCGGCGACCTCACCCAGGACCTGCGCGTCACCCGCCGCGACGAGCTGGGCGTGCTGCAGCAAGGCATCGCACGCATGGGCACCACCCTGCGCGACCTGATCACCGGCATCCGCGACGGTGTCACCCAGATCGCCAGCGCCGCCGAGGAGCTCTCGGCGGTCACCGAGCAGACCAGCGCCGGCGCCAACAGCCAGAAGGTCGAGACCGACCAGGTGGCCACCGCCATGCACGAGATGGCCGCCACCGTCCAGGAAGTGGCGCGCAACGCCGAACAGGCTTCGCATGCCGCCACCAACGCCGACGGCGAAGCCCGCGCCGGCGACCGCGTGGTCGGTGAGGCGATCAGCCAGATCGAGCGCCTGGCCGCCGAGGTGCATCGCTCTACCGAGGCGATGAACCTGTTGCAGCAGGAAAGCCAGAAGATCGGCAGCGTGATGGACGTGATCAAGTCGGTCGCCGAGCAGACCAACCTGCTGGCGCTCAACGCCGCCATCGAGGCGGCCCGCGCGGGTGAAGCCGGGCGCGGTTTCGCCGTGGTCGCCGACGAAGTGCG
>NZ_JARGCS010000012.1 GCF_029193575.1 Pseudomonas entomophila
GGCCTGGACTACGTCCCGACCAACAAGCACATCCTGTTCGGCCATCACTTCGCCGCCATCGCCGGCGCCGGCCCGCTCGTGGGCCCGGTGCTCGCCGCGCAGATGGGCTACCTGCCCGGCACCCTGTGGCTGATCGCCGGGGTGGTGCTGGCCGGCGCGGTGCAGGACTTCATGGTCCTGTTCCTCTCCACCCGCCGCAACGGTCGCTCGCTCGGCGACATGGTGCGCGAGGAGATGGGCCGCATCCCCGGCACCATCGCCCTGTTCGGCTGCTTCCTGATCATGATCATCATCCTCGCGGTGCTGGCGCTGATCGTGGTCAAGGCCCTGGCCGAAAGCCCGTGGGGCATGTTCACGGTGATGGCGACCATCCCGATCGCCATGTTCATGGGCATCTACATGCGCTACATCCGCCCGGGCCGCATCGGCGAGATCTCGCTGATCGGCGTGGTGTTGCTGCTGCTGTCGATCTGGGCCGGCGGCCTGGTCGCGGCCGACCCGGTGTGGGGCCCGGCGTTCACCTTCACCGGCGTGCAGATCACCTGGATGCTGGTCGGCTACGGCTTCGTCGCCGCGGTGCTGCCGGTGTGGCTGGTGCTGGCGCCGCGTGACTACCTGTCGACCTTCCTGAAGATCGGCACCATCGTCGGCCTGGCGATCGGCATCCTGATCCTCGCCCCCGAGCTGAAGATGCCGGCCCTGACCCAGTTCACCGACGGCACGGGCCCGGTGTGGAAGGGCACGCTGTTCCCGTTCCTGTTCATCACCATCGCCTGCGGCGCGGTGTCCGGCTTCCATGCGCTGATCTCCTCGGGTACCACGCCGAAGCTGCTGGACAACGAAACCAACGCCCGCTACATCGGCTACGGCGGCATGCTGATGGAGTCGTTCGTCGCCATCATGGCCATGGTCGCCGCCTCGGTGATCGAGCCGGGCGTGTACTTCGCCATGAACAGCCCGGCCGCAGTGGTCGGCGCCGACGTGGTGTCGGTGGCCAACACCGTCAGCAGCTGGGGCTTCCTGATCACCCCCGAGCAACTGGAAGCGACCGCCCGCGACATCGGCGAGCACACCATCCTGGCCCGCGCCGGCGGTGCGCCGACCTTGGCGGTGGGCATCGCGCAGATCCTCCACCAGGTGCTGCCGGGTGAGAACACCATGGCCTTCTGGTACCACTTCGCGATCCTGTTCGAGGCGTTGTTCATCCTCACCGCAGTGGACGCCGGCACCCGTGCCGGGCGCTTCATGCTGCAGGACCTGCTGGGCAGCTTCGTGCCGGCGCTCAAGCGCACCGAGTCGTGGGGCGCCAACCTGCTGGCCACCGCGGGTTGCGTGACCCTCTGGGGCTACCTGCTGTACCAGGGCGTGATCGACCCGCTGGGGGGCATCAATACCCTGTGGCCGCTGTTCGGCATCTCCAACCAGATGCTGGCGGGCATCGCGCTGATGCTGGGCACCGTGGTGCTGATCAAGATGAAGCGCCAGCGCTACGTGTGGGTGACCCTGCTGCCGGCGGTATGGCTGCTGATCTGCACCACCACCGCCGGCTTGATCAAGCTGTTCGACCCGAACCCGGCCGTCGGCTTCCTGGCCCTGGCCAAGAAGTACAGCACCGCGCTGGATGCCGGCCAGGTACTGGCCCCGGCCAAGGACATCGGCCAGATGCAGCACGTGATCTTCAACGCCTACACCAACGCCGGCCTGACGGTACTGTTCCTGGTGGTGGTGTTCAGCGTACTGTTCTTCGCCATCAAGGTTGGCATCGCCGCCTTGGGCCGCAAGGAGCGCAGCGACAAGGAAACCCCGTTCCAGGCCCTGCCGGACGCGTGATCGAAAGAGGAGTGCCGTGATGTTCAACGACCTGGGTCGACTGGGTAAATACCTGGGGCAGGCCGCCCGCCTGATGGTCGGCATGCCCGACTACGACACCTATGTCGCGCACATGCAGGCCAAGCACCCGGACAAGCCGGTGATGAGCTACGAGGCGTTCTTCCGCGAGCGCCAGGAAGCCCGTTACGGTGGCAAGGGCGGCCCGAAGTGTTGTTGACCCTGCGCAATGCATGAACCTGTGGGAGCCCAGCCGGGCTCCCACTTTCATTTTCGGCTTCATGGAGGCACCCGCGTGCAAACGCCCATTCCCGTCACTGTGCTCACCGGCTTTCTCGGCGCCGGCAAGACCACGCTGCTCAAGCACATGCTCAAGGCCGAACACGGCCTGAAGATCGCCGTGATCGAGAACGAATTCAGCGAGGCCGGCATCGACAGCCAGTTGCTCGGCGACGAACCCGTGCAGGTCATGACCCTGGCCAATGGCTGCGTGTGCTGCAGCATCCACGGCGACCTGACCCGCGCCTTGTTCCTGCTGCTGGAACGCCTCGATGCCGGTGAGATCGCCTTCGATCGCCTGGTGATCGAGTGCACCGGCCTGGCCGACCCGGCGCCGGTGGCGCAGACCTTCTTCATCGATGAGGAACTGCGTGAGCGCTACATCCTCGATGGCATCATCACCTTGGTGGACGCCAAGCACGCCGACCTGCACCTGACCCAGGCCATCGCCCAGGCCCAGGTGGGTTTCGCCGACCGCCTGTTGCTGTCCAAGACCGACCTGGTCGAACCGGCCGAGGTCGAGGCGCTTGGCGAGCGCCTGGCGCGTATCAATCGCCGTGCGGCCCAGCGGGTGGTCGAGCATGGCCGCATCGACCTGGCCGAGCTGCTCGACGTGCGTGGCTTCAACCTCAACCCGGACCTGGGCGGCAGCCTCAAGCCGACCCTGCGCCCGCTGCTCAAACCCGCTACCCCGGACCGCATCGCCACCCTGGTGCTGCGCACCGACACCGCGCTGGACATCGACCGCCTCAGCGACTTCATGAACGAACTGCTGGAAAGCCATGGCAAGCAACTGCTGCGCTACAAGGGCGTGCTGAACATCGCTGGCGAGGAGCGCAGGCTGGTGTTCCAGGGCGTGCTCAAGCTGTATGGCTTCGACTGGGATGCCGAGTGGCGGGTGGATGAGCCACGGGAAAGCGTACTGGTGTTCATTGCCGACGAGCTGCCCGAAGCCCGCATCCGTGAGGCGTTCGAGCAGCTTTGTCGTTGACTCATTGCTCGTAGGGGGCGTTGAGCCAAGGAACGTTGCGGCTATTGATGTGCAGGTTCCAGGTTTGCGGCTCACCTTTGTCGGTACCCACGTACTCATACGGTAACCCTTCCACTCGACGTCTGCGAATGCTTGCGCCGTCGTGGAACAGGGTGACCGGGTGAGTGTCCGCGTCCAGGTCGCTCAAGCTGACACGTTGCCCCTGGGGGGTTCGCAGTTCGAGCGCGCTGGGGGCGCTTGTCTCGCTGCTGAACGCACCGAGATACCCATCATTGGTGAGTTTGACGCCCTTGCCGAAGTGCTGGCCCTTTTCACGCACGTACAGGCGGTAGCCGGTCGGCGTATGGCGAAAGTACAGCAGCATGGCCTGGTCGCTGACCCCGGCTTGGCAACTGAGCAAGTGCGAGTCGTCGCGAACGGTGCTGACCAGTTGCGGCAGTACCCCCGCGCCGCCGAACCAGTTGACCCAGGCCTTCTTGCCCAGCAGCGCATCCAGGCTGTGCAGGGGGCGTTGGCCGAGCCACAGGGTGGCGAGGAATGATTGTTGTCTGTGGGTAGGCATGATGACTTCCTTGGCGTAGTCCGGCGGCAGGTAACCGCGAATGGGCTCGACAAGATAGTTGGCCTGAGCCGCAAGCCGCAGCCGGAAGGTCTTCGTGGTGCCCACGATGAACCGCCAGGGGCGGCGAAACTGAGGTACAAAAAAGCCCGGCATCGAGGCCGGGCTTTTTCACATCAGGCATTCGCCAATCAGTTGCCGTACACCGGCAGCTGCTTGCAGATGGCCTTGACCTTCTCACGCACGGCATCGATCACCGCTTCGTTGTTCAGGTCGGCGAGGATGTCGCAGATCCAGCCGGCCAGCTCGCGGCACTCGGCTTCCTTGAAGCCACGGGTGGTCACGGCCGGGGTGCCGAAGCGCAGGCCCGAGGTGACGAATGGTGAACGTGGGTCGTTTGGCACCGAGTTCTTGTTGACGGTGATGAAGGCCTTGCCCAGGGCGGCGTCGGCGTCCTTACCGGAGATTTCCTGCTTGATCAGCGACAGCAGGAACAGGTGGTTCTGGGTGCCACCGGAAACCACGTCGAAACCGCGCTCGATGAACACCGAGGCCATGGCCTGGGCGTTCTTCACCACTTGCTGCTGGTAGGCCTTGAACTCAGGTTGCAGGGCTTCCTTGAAGCAGATGGCCTTGGCGGCGATGACGTGCTCCAGCGGGCCGCCTTGGGCGCCTGGGAAGACCGCCGAGTTCAGCTTCTTCTCGATGTCGGCGTTGGCGCGGGCCAGGATCAGGCCACCGCGCGGGCCGCGCAGGGTCTTGTGGGTGGTGGTGGTGACCACGTCGGCGAACGGCACCGGGTTCGGGTACACGCCGGCGGCGACCAGGCCAGCCACGTGGGCCATGTCGACGAACAGGTAGGCACCGACCTTGTCGGCGATTTCGCGGAAGCGGGCGAAGTCCAGGACCTGCGAGTAGGCCGAGAAGCCGGCGACGATCATCTTCGGCTTGTGCTCGACAGCCAGGCGCTCGACTTCGTCGTAGTCGATCAGGCCGTTGGCGTCGATGCCGTACTGGATGGCGTTGTACAGCTTGCCGGAGGAGGACACGCTGGCGCCGTGGGTGAGGTGGCCGCCGTGGGCCAGGCTCATGCCCAGGATGGTGTCACCGGCCGACAGCAGGGCCAGGTAGACCGCGGCGTTGGCCTGGGAACCGGCGTGCGGCTGGACGTTGGCGTAGTCGGCGCCGAACAGTTCCTTGGCACGGTCGATGGCCAGTTGCTCGACCACGTCGACGTACTCGCAACCGCCGTAGTAGCGCTTGCCCGGGTAGCCTTCGGCGTACTTGTTGGTCAGCACCGAGCCCTGGGCTTCCATGACGGCGGGGCTGGTGTAGTTTTCCGAAGCGATCAGCTCGATATGCTCTTCCTGGCGCAGGGCTTCTTGCTGCATGGCTTCGAAGAGCTCGGCGTCGTACTTGGCAATGGTCAAATCACGGCTGAACATGGCGGTCCTCAAGGATCGGGGCTGAATTGGGTGGGCATTCTAACCCATTGCCTGGGGGCTGGCATATGAAGTGGCGTCATGTCGCGGACCAATGGAATTCATCCTTTGCCTGCCCGCTTGCTGGCCTGGCGCGCGTCCCTTGCAGGCGCGTCACTGGAACATGAACAACGTCTCGTTGCTGAACTGCGCCTCGAACTGGTTCGCCGGCATCGGCCGTCCGAACAGGTAGCCCTGCACCTCGTCGCAGCCGTGCTCGCGCAAGAACTCCAGCTGCTCGTGGGTCTCCACGCCCTCGGCGATCACCGCCAGGTTCAAGCTGTGGGCCATGGCGATGATCGCCCGGGCGATCTGCGCGTCCTGCTCGCCCTCGGGCAGGCCGTCGACGAAGGTACGGTCGATCTTCAGCACATCGATTGGGAACTGCTTGAGGTAGTTGAGCGACGAGTAGCCGGTGCCGAAGTCGTCGACCGCGATGCTCAGCCCCAGGTTCTTCAAGCTGTCGAGGATCTGCATGGCTTCGTTGACCTCGCGCATCAGGATGCTCTCGGTCAGTTCCAGTTCCAGGCATGCCGGCGGCAGGCCGGTTTCCTCGAGGATGGTGGCGATGCGCGTGCCCAACTGGCCGTCGGAGAACTGCCGCGCCGAGATGTTCACCGACACCTTCGGCACCCGCACCTTGGCCTTGTGCCAGGCCTTGAGCTGGCGGGCGGCTTCACGCAGCACCCAGTCGCCGACATCCACCACCAGGCCCAGTTCCTCGATCACCGGGATGAAGTCGCCCGGCGGCACCAGGCCACGGCGCGGGTGGCGCCAGCGCAACAGCGCCTCGGCGCCGGTCAGGCGCTTGCCGTCGCCGCTGAACTGCGGCTGGTAGTAGAGGACGAACTCGTTCTGCTCCAGGGCGTGGCGCAAGTCGCTTTCCAGCTCCAGGCGCTCCAGGGCGCTGGCGTTCATGTCGGCCTGGTAGAACTGGAAGTTGTTCTTGCCACGCTCCTTGGCGTGGTACATCGCCGTGTCGGCGTTCTTCATCAACTGGCTCAGTTCGCTGCCATCCTGCGGGCTGAGGGCGATGCCGATGCTGGCGGTGACGAAGAACTCACGGTTCTCCAGCACGAACGGCCGCACCAGGCTGGCGAGGATGTTCTCGGCCACGTGAATCGCCCGGTTCAAGGCCATCTCGCGGCTGGCGCGTGGTTGCAGCAGCAGGGTGAACTCGTCGCCGCCCATGCGCGCGACGGTGTCGTCGCCATCGACGCAGGCCAGCAGGCGTTCGGCCATGTCCTTGAGCATGCGGTCGCCGGCGGCGTGGCCCAGGGAGTCGTTGATCGGCTTGAAACGGTCCAGGTCGAGGAACATCAGCACCACCCAGGCCTTGTGCCGCTCGGCCTGCTGCAGGGCGGTGTGCAGGCGGTCCTGGAACAGCGTGCGGTTGGGCAGGTGGGTCAGGGCGTCGTAGTAGGCCAGGCGGTGGATGCGCTGCTCGCTGGCCTTGCGCTCGCTGATGTCGGTGAAGAAGCACACGTAGCTGGCCAGGTCGCCTTCATCGTCGAGCACCGCGGTGATGCCCACCCAGGCAGGATAATGCTCGCCGCTGCGGCGCTTGAGCCATACCTCGCCCTCCCAGGTGCCACGCTGTTGCAGTTGCTTGAGCACGTAGCGCAGGTGGGCGTCCTGCTGTTCGTCGACGGTGAGCATGCCGGGCAACTGGTCGAGCACTTCGCTGACGTCGTAGCCGCTGACCCGGCTGAACGCTTCGTTGGCCTGGACGATGTAGCCGGCCGGGTCGGTGATGAGGATCGCCGAGGTAGAATGTTCGAATACCGTCGCGGCCATGCGCAGGTCTTTCTCGGCGCGGCGCTGCTGGCTGATATCGCGGCCCACGCCGAGCACGCCCTCGAAACGCTCGTGCTCGTCCCACACCAGCACCAGGCGCAGCTCGATGGGGATCTTGCGGCCATCGGCGCGCAGGCAGTCGAACAGGAACAGCTGGGTGGTCAGCTGGCTGCGCAGCTGGCGCAACTGTTCGCGATCGCCCAGGGCCTTGCTGACCCGCTCCATCAGGTTGTAGATGCCGGTGAGCTGGGCCGGGTTGGCGATGATCGATTGCCAGCCATGTTCGAAGATCCAGTCGGCCTGGTAGCCCAGTACCGTCTGCACCGAGGGGCTGACGTAGTTGAAGCGCAACTGGTTGTCGGTGGAGAAGATCACGTCGCTGATGCTTTCAGCGAGCATGCGGTAGCGCTGCTCGCTGTCGCGTAGCGACTGGCTGGCCTCGATCTGCACGGTGACGTCCTTGCCCACCCCGATGATGCGCACCACCTGGCCGTCGCTGTCTCGGGTCAGCACCTGCTCGCGAATGTCGTAGCAACGCCAGGTGCCGTCACGGTGGCGGAAGCGCAGTTGGCAGTGCAGCGACTGGCTGTGGCCACTGTCGCGTTGCTGCTGGCGCAGGCTGCGGTAGTGCTCTGCGTCCTCGGCGTGCAGCAGCAGCTCCCAGAAGTGCTCGCCCATCTGCGCAAGTTCGCTGCGGTCGTAGCCCAGGGCCTGGCCGAGGTGGCGGTTGCTGAAGATCATCCGCCGGGTCTGCACGTCCTGCACGTAGAGCTGGTCGGGCACGGTGCGCACCACGTCCGACCAGAAGCTCTCGCGCTCGAGCAGCGACAGCTCCACCTGCTTGCGGCTGGTGATGTCGCTGATGCTCAGGATCACCGCCTGGAAGTCACGGCGTTGCTGTGGCAGGCGCGCCATCAGCCACAGGTGCAACTCGCCGCCCAGCGGCGCGGGCAGGCGTACCTCCAACTCCAGCAGCGCGCGTTGCTCGACCAACGCGTCCAGCAGTTGCGCGCCGATGCTCTCGCCGCTGCCCTCGAACAGGCGCTGCCAGGCGCCTTCGTTGCCCTCGACGTTGAGCAGTTGGCGGGCCACCTGGTTGATTTCGGTGATCTTCAGCTCTTGCAGCAAGGTACGGCGCAGGCCTGGGTCAAGCGCCAGGCTGTGGCGCAGGGCGGCGTGGTTGCGCAGGTGGTAGCGGTCAAGCTGTCCGGGCAGGCTGGACAGGTCGAGCACGCACAGTGCCACGCCGGTGCCTTCGAAGATTTCCTGGTAACGCCGGCGGTCTTCCTGCAATGCGCGCTGGCGGCGGCGCATGTTGATCAGCGCCAGCACCGGCAGCAGGGCACAGAACAGCACCAGCATGCATTTGCCGATCAGCGCCGGGAGCAGTTTTTCCTGGGCCAGGCCCGCGTCGAACAGGCCGCGCAACTGCCAGTTGCTGTTGTCGATGAACGCCAGCATCACGCTCTGCAGCGGGCCGACGTTCTGCCAGCTCGTGCCACGGCGGTCGAGCACTTCGCCGGTGCGCACGTTTTCCAGAACCCACAGCGGGTGGGCCGGGCCGTCGAGCTTCAGGGTCAGTTCATGGTAGTAGTCGCTGGACAGGCGCAGCAGCCAGTAGCCGCGGTCCTGTTCGGCCGTCTGGCGCAGCAGCAGGTAGACCCGGCCGTTGCCGGGGGCATTGGCGAAGAAGTACGGGCGGCCTTGGTCGAGGCGCACCAGTTCGTCGATCAGCGCGCTGTCTGGCGCATTGTCGAGGCTGTCGCGGGCGATGCGCCCGCTGCTGTCCAGCCAGGCCATGTCGCGCAGGCTCGGCAGGCGTTCGCGCAGCGTGTTCAGCAGGGCCGGCAGCGCCGCCGGGGCGGGAGGCCGGGTGTACGGTTGGACCACGTTCAGCGCCAGTTGGGCCTTGAGGGCCATGTTCAGGCTCAGGTGGTCGGCCAGTTCCGCGCTCGCCGCCAGGCTCTGCTGGCGCAGGTCGGCCTGGGTGTGGCGGAACTGGGCGAACAGTTGCCACAACAAAAGGCCGAGCAAGACCAACGCCAGCAGCGCCAGCGCGCCCTTGAGCGAGCCGCGCAGGGCCGTGGCGGGCGCGGCTGCGCGCGAGGGGGGCGGTTGAGTGAAGTTGGTCAAGCGTCGGTCCTGCGATTGGGCTGGCGATGGCAGGTGTCGGATCATCTCGCAGGTGTGCCGCTGTCAGGGGGTTGTACGAAAAGTCGCGCAGGCACTTTTCGTACAAAGCCCTGGGGCACGCCGCCTGGGTGCACTATACGGCCGGACGTACGAAGGCGGCTAGCATGCCTTCAATTATGGCAAAGTGCCAGTCCGTGTGTCGGTGCGGGAACAGTGTGGTCGGTCATGGGGGTTCGGCAAGCCCCTGGCTCCTGTGCGAGAATGCCGCCCGCTTCATAGTCAACGCATCGGAGATGTACGGTTTGGTTACCCATTTTTCCACCAATGGCCTCGATTCCGCCTGTGGGCGTAGCAGTCAGACCCTGGTCAGCACTGCCGTGGCCGACGACGTATCCTGCAAATCCTGCCAGCGGTCGCTGGTCAAGCCTGAGGCCACCGCGGTGCGCAAAAGCCCGTCGCTGGCTGAGTTGCGCAAGTCGGCCAAGGCGGCGGCCGAGCCCGCCGCGGCGGCGCCTGTGGCGCTGAAGGCCGAGCCCACGTCGGCCAGCAAACCCGGGCAAAGGCCTGCTGGCAAGGCCGTCGAAACCCCGGCCCGCACGGGCGCTTTCAGCGTCAAGTCGGCTTGGGCGGCGCGCCTGGCCGAGCAGGGCAGCACCTCGCGGCTGCCACGGGGCAAGGCCCGGCAACGGCACGTCTGATCGTTGCGGCGGCCTCATCGCGGGGCAGCCTACACCCCTGCCATCCGCATCACCTGTGCAACGCCACGACTTGGCGTAGAATGGCCCCCTTTGTTCAACGACACCCCGCACACACACATCGCCCTGGCCTGCGCCAGGGCGAGCGTCGATGTCTTCACCTATCTGATTAGAGGGCTTGGTTTTGGCTCAATACGTCTACACCATGCATCGGCTGAGCAAGGTCGTGCCGCCGAAGCGGGAGATTCTCAAGAACATTTCCCTGTCGTTCTTCCCGGGCGCCAAGATCGGCGTGCTCGGCCTGAACGGCGCCGGTAAGTCGACCCTGCTGCGGATCATGGCGGGCGTCGACAAGGAATTCGACGGCGAAGCCCGCCCGATGCCCGACATCAACGTCGGCTACCTGCCCCAGGAGCCGCAGCTGGACCCGAACAAGACCGTGCGTGAAGTGGTCGAGGAAGCGGTCAGCGTGATCAAGGACGCCCAGGCTCGCCTGGACGAGGTCTACGCCGCCTACGCCGAGCCCGACGCCGACTTCGACAAGCTGGCCGCCGAGCAGGCCAAGCTCGAAGCCATCTTGCAGGCCTCCGACGGCCACAACCTGGAGCGCCAGCTGGACGTCGCCGCCGACGCCCTGCGCCTGCCGCCATGGGACGCCAAGGTCGAGCACCTGTCCGGTGGCGAGAAGCGCCGCGTGGCCCTGTGCCGCCTGCTGCTCTCGGCCCCCGACATGCTGCTGCTGGACGAACCGACCAACCACCTGGACGCCGACTCGGTGGCCTGGCTGGAGCGCTTCCTGCATGACTTCCCCGGCACCGTGGTGGCGATCACCCACGACCGTTACTTCCTCGACAACGTCGCCGGCTGGATCCTCGAACTGGACCGCGGCGCCGGTATCCCGTACGAAGGCAACTACTCGGGCTGGCTGGAGGCCAAGTCGGATCGTCTGGCGCAGGAATCCAAGCAGCAGAGCGCCCACGAGAAGGCCATGAAAGAGGAGCTGGAGTGGGTGCGCAAAGGCGCCAAGGCCCGCCAGTCCAAGTCCAAGGCCCGTCTGCAACGCTTCGAGGAAATGCAGTCGCAGGAATTCCAGAAGCGCAGCGAAACCAACGAGATCTATATCCCGGCCGGCCCGCGCCTGGGTGACAAGGTCATCGAGTTCAAGAACGTCTCCAAGGGCTATGGCGACCGCGTGCTGATCGACAACCTGTCGTTCTCCATGCCCAAAGGCGCTATCGTCGGCGTGATCGGGGGCAACGGTGCCGGTAAGTCGACCCTGTTCCGCATGCTGATGGGCAAGGAGCAGCCGGACTCGGGCAGCATCGAGATCGGCGAGACCGTGCAACTGGCCTGCGTCGACCAGAGCCGCGAAGACCTGGACGGCAACAAGACCGTGTTCCAGCAGGTGTCCGACGGTTCCGACCAGATCCGCATCGGCAACTACGAGATCCCGTCGCGCACCTATGTCGGCCGCTTCAACTTCAAGGGCGGTGACCAGCAGAAGTTCGTCAAGGACCTCTCCGGTGGTGAGCGTGGCCGCCTGCACCTGGCCCTGACCCTGAAGGAGGGCGGCAACGTCCTGCTGCTCGACGAACCGTCCAACGACCTGGACGTCGAGACCCTGCGTTCGCTGGAGGAAGCCCTGCTGGACTTCCCAGGCGCGGCCATCGTGATCTCCCACGACCGTTGGTTCCTGGACCGTGTGGCGACGCATATCCTGGCCTACGAGGACGACTCGAACGTGGTGTTCTTCGAGGGCAACTACACCGAGTACGAAGCCGACCGCAAGAAACGCCTGGGCGATGCCGCTGCCCAGCCGCACCGGGTACGGCACAAGAAACTGGCGCAGTAATACGCCAGTTTGATGCACAGGAATGGGGCCTTCGCAGGCCCCATTTTTGTGCCTGCCATACTGGCCCTATCGCGGGGCAAGCGCGCTCCTGCAGGTGCTCCACCGTCCATTAGCGCGGTGGTAGAAGGCTTGCTCCGCGACAGGGCCGATACAGGCTAATCTGTATACACTTATAAAAATGCACCAATAAATTTCATAAAAACGACATTTCGCCCTGTTCTGGTGCGATGGCTTCTTGGTACATTCCAGAAAAAACCAACAAGTCCAATCCCTCTTGGTGAGATGTCTACCATGATCGAATCCGTCGACCACTTCCTCGCGCGCCTCAAGCAACGCGACCCTGCCCAGCCCGAATTCCACCAGGCCGTCGAAGAGGTGCTGCGCAGCCTCTGGCCCTTCCTCGAAGCCAACCCCCACTACTTGCAGGCCGGCATCCTCGAACGCATGGTCGAGCCGGAGCGTGCCGTGCTGTTCCGCGTGTCGTGGGTCGACGACCAGGGCAAGGTGCAGGTCAACCGTGGCTACCGCATCCAGATGAGCAGCGCCATCGGCCCCTACAAGGGCGGCCTGCGCTTCCACCCGTCGGTGAACCTGGGCGTGCTTAAGTTCCTGGCCTTCGAGCAGGTGTTCAAGAACTCGCTCACCTCGCTGCCCATGGGCGGCGGCAAGGGCGGTTCGGACTTCGACCCCAAGGGCAAGAGTGACGCCGAGGTGATGCGCTTCTGCCAGGCGTTCATGAGCGAGCTGTACCGCCACATCGGCGCCGACCTCGACGTGCCGGCCGGTGACATCGGCGTTGGTGCCCGCGAGATCGGCTTCCTGTTCGGCCAGTACAAACGCCTGGCCAACCAGTTCACCTCGGTGCTGACCGGCAAGGGCATGACCTATGGCGGCAGCCTGATCCGCCCGGAAGCCACCGGTTACGGCTGCGTGTACTTCGCCGAGGAAATGCTCAAGCGCCAGGACAAGCGCATCGACGGCCAGCGCGTGGCGATCTCCGGCTCCGGCAACGTGGCCCAGTATGCCGCGCGCAAGGTCATGGACCTCGGCGGCAAGGTGATCTCGTTGTCCGACTCCGAAGGCACGCTGTTCTGCGAGGCTGGCCTGAGCGATGAGCAGTGGGATGCCTTGATGGACCTGAAGAACGTCAAGCGCGGGCGCATCAGCGAGTTGGCCGAGCGCTTCGGCCTGGAGTTCCGCAAGGGCCAGACGCCGTGGAGCCTGCCGTGCGACATCGCCCTGCCGTGCGCCACACAGAACGAACTGGGCGCCGAGGATGCTCGCACCCTGCTGCGCAACGGCTGTCTCTGCGTGGCCGAGGGCGCCAACATGCCGACCACCCTTGAGGCTGTTGATATCTTCATCGACGCGGGCATCCTGTATGCGCCGGGCAAGGCCTCCAACGCCGGTGGCGTGGCGGTGTCGGGGCTGGAGATGTCGCAGAACGCCATGCGTCTGCTGTGGACCGCCGGTGAGGTGGACAGCAAGCTGCACGCGATCATGCAGTCGATTCACCATGCCTGCGTGGTGCATGGCGAGGAGGCCGACGGGCGGGTGAACTATGTGAAGGGCGCGAACATCGCTGGGTTCGTGAAGGTCGCGGATGCGATGTTGGCGCAAGGCGTGGTGTAAGGCGGGCGGGCGGGTTGGCGCCATCGTGGGGCAAGCCCGCCCCCACAGGTACTGCGTCGCGTTGATGGTCAGCGGTGAACCTGTGGGGACGGCGGTGCGGCGATCCGACTCGCCCCGCGATGGGAGCAGCGCTGAGCGCTAGTTCTCCCCCTGGATGGCGATGACCTCGATCGTCTGATCGCCCGCCGGTCGTCGCCACAACACTTCGTCCCCAGGCTTGGCGCCCAGCAGCGCCCGGCCCAGGGGCGAGCCCCAGTTCACCAGCCCGCGCGCGGCGTCGGCCTGGTCTTCGCCCACCAGTTGCACGGTGTGTTCCCCGCCCTGTTCATCGATGAAGCTGACCTTGCTGCCAATCTGCACTTTGTCCCGCGAGGTGGCGGGCGGCACCACCTGTGCGCTTTGCACACGGGTGCTGAAATAGCGCAGGTCGCGCTCGATGTCGGCCAGTTGCTGCTTGTCGGCGCGTTCGCCCTGGGCCTGCAGCGCTGCGCGCAGGCGATTCAGCTCGGCCAGGCGCTGCTGCAACTGGGCCAGGCCGCTGGCGGTGACGTAGTTGGGCTGGTCGCTGACCCGCCGCTCCACCGGCTGGCTGGCCTGGGCGGCGGCCTGGTCCTCGTTGACGAACGCTCGGCTCATGATGGCCTCCTGTTGGCAGAAGACCATGGTGGCAGGTCGCAGGTTTCAGCGGATGTCTGTTTGCGACCTAGTTGCGCCGGTAGGCGCGGGCGGCGTCGCGGTCCTTTTCCTGTTGCCAGTCGCGGTCGCGTTCGTCCCAGTAGCGTTCGCGGTACTCGCGCCGGTCTTCGCTGCGCTGCATGGCGTGGCACTGGCGAAAGCCATCGTCCCAGCCGCTTTCGTACTGGCGGTTGCGCAGGTAGCGCGGCACGTCCTTGCGAAAGTCGCCGACCATCAACCCCGCGGCCTGGCGACCGCTGCTGCAACCGTCCTGGAAACCGTCGGCGTAGGCGGGTGGATACCCGTCGTTGAGCATCTGTTCATGGGTCGACTGGCAGCCCGCCAGGAGCAGGGTTATCCACAAGACGAGCCAAGACCGAGACATATCCACAAACCTCTGGGGGTTGAGAAAAGTCTAGGCGGTGGATTGTTGCTGCGATGTCAAAACGCTGTCGAAGGATTGCGCACAAGGAACGCGCCGCCCCGTCCTGTGGGCGCGGCGCACGGTTTTCAGTAGTGGTACCACTTCAACTCCAGCATCACCTCGTTCTGCGCCGTCGCCAGGTGGCTGAACTGGCGGCTGGCGCTCAGGCGCAGGCCCAGGTCGCGGGATATCTCCCATTGCTGGTTCAGGCTCAGGCTGCGGCGCACCTCGCCATTGGTGAAGTAATCGCCCTTGGCTTCCAGCGTGAGGTTGCCCAGCGGGTTGCGCCACAGCAGCCCGCCGTTGAAGCCGGCCGCCGGCGAGATGAACTCGGCGAAGTCGTTGTGGTGCTCCACGCGCAGGGTGCCCAGGGCGAAGCCCAGCAGCTCGTCGCCCAGCTGCCAGGTGCCGCCACCGCCGCCATTGATGTGGCTGACCAGCACCTCGTCGTCATGCTTGCCCGGCACCCGTTCAAGGCCCCCCGCCACCTGCCACGACCAAGGCTTGAGCAGCTCGTTGCGCGGGGTCAGCGAGCGGATGGTGGCCAGGTCCAGGCGCTGCACCTGCCAGTCGTTGCCTTCGTACTGGCGCAGCTTGAGCTGGAGGATCTCGATCTGCGCGCCGAGTGGGAAGCCGTAGGCGTTGTCGTTGAGGTCGTGATAGGCCATGCGCAGGCCGTATTCGGCGAAGGCGCGGTCTTCACGGGTGCCGACACCCAATTGCCAGGTACGCGACTGGTGGCCGTCCTCGGGCAGGCCCGGGCGTTCGATGTTCAGCGGCGGCGGCGGGTTGCGGTTGATCGCCCGCAGCAGCTCGAAGCTGCGTTTGGCCTGGGCCGGGTCGCGCTCCTGGCCGGTGGCGCGGTAGCGTTCCAGGCGGTACGCGGTGTCCTGCACCAGGGCCTGGCGCTCGCGCGGCAGGGCCGTGAATTCAGGGCTTTGCAGTTGCGCGGTGTCGGCGCTGATGGCCAGCACCTGCTGCTTCTCGGCGTGGTCCAGCGGCTCGGCGCGGGCCAGCAGCTCGCGCTCGCGGGACGGGCGGTAGCGCACGTCGGAGACCAGCCCCGACTGCTTCACCGCCTTGACCGTGTCGGTGGGGATGGCGGTGAGCGGGAACTGCGAGGTCAGGTCCAGGCTCGGGCGCGCCACCTGCAGCAGCTCCAGCAGGCGGTAGGAGCAGTTCTCGTCGAAGAAGAAGTAGTCGAACTGGATCTGCTTGAGCTCCCATACGTGCTCGACCATGCGCCCGGTTTCCTCGGGCGTGAGGTCCAGTTGGTATTCCCACAGGTCGCGGTTCTCAAGGCTGCGGTATTCGGAGAGTTTTTCCTGGTAGGGCATCATCGCGAACAGGCCGGGGTAGCCGCCCATCAAGCCCTTCCAGGCGTAGAGGATGCTGTTGTCGCTGCCTTCGATGTAGGCGCCGAAATTGATCGCGTAGCTCAGCAGCGTGGTGTCGTTGCGCGCGGTGTCGGCCTTGTCGATGCGCAGCAGGGTGTGGCCGAACATCGAGGACGGGCTGTTCAGGTAGGCGGCGGGGAAGATCATCACCGCGCTGTGCGGGTCGACGTCCTGGTACCAGCGGGTGAACTCCTCGCAGTTCGGCTGCGGCAGGTCGGTCAATCGCAGCTGTTCGCGCAGCCAGCGGGTGCGCGCCGGAAAGACGCATTGGGCGTGCTTGTCGCCCAGGGTGGCCGGGGCGTACAGCGCTTCGACGGTGGCCCGCAGCTCCTGGTCGGGGTGGTGCGCGCCGTCGTCGGCGAGAAAGAAGTTGCGGTCGTCCACATAGCTGCGCCAGCCGCCGAGCTTGGCCGGCTCGTAGTGGCCCAGGGCGATCCAGTAGCGGGTGGCGGCCAACTGTTGCAGGCGCGCGTCATCCAGCAACGGCGCGGCATGCAGGGGCGCGCAGGCGCAGAGCGCCAGGTAAGCGAAGCGTTTGAGCATATCGGGCAACTACGTCTGAACGATGCCGGTGGGTGGGCGAGCGAATCCCGCCCCGATACCGGGGCGGGAAGGGGAGGGCTCAAGCCTCGGTGGCGTACTTGGCCAGGCGTGGGTCGCTCTTGAGCACAGCGAGGGTGTTGGCGTGGACGGAGTCGACCGTCACGTCGGCGCTGCTGAAGATCTGCTGGAAGTGCTCGTGGGTGACGGTGGAGAAGTAGGCCCGGTCTTCAGGCGCCACGCCCAGGACCACGGCATAGGTGGTCAGGGCTTCGCCCTTGCCTTGGGCCATGTCCTCGGACAGCTCGTTCATGGTGCCGTTCATGGCCAGCCAGGACTTGCCGCCATAGGTCAGGGCGCCCTTGGTGGAGCAGCCGTTGGTGCCGGAGGTCATGCCGAAGGTGGCGTTGCCGGAGGTGCCGTTGGTGGTGGACGCCAGGAAGTGCGCCGGCGTGCCGCGCTGGCCTTCGAACAGCAGGTTGCCCCAGCCGCAGTTCGGGCCACCGGGCGCTTCGGCCATGGCGTTGATGGAGACCGCGGTGAACAGAGTACCCAGAAGAATCCGTTTCATAGCATTAGTTCTCTTTTTCTAAGACGTACCAATGGTCAGGGTTGCTGGCAACTCGGTTGCCAGAGTCGGGAAAGCATTTCACCCACCCGCGCAGCTTGGAGTTTAGGCACGTTCTAATAGTTGCGTCATTGATTGCGAAAAATTACCTGGCACAAAGGGGTTGATGTGCATGTGACATAAAGTCCCACCGAGCCTTGCAAGGCGCGCGCAGGCAGCGCCAGAATGCCCCGTATCCGCCCCGCCGAAGTAAGGAAACCCAATGCCCGATCCTGTCGCTGCGCGCCTGCGTCTTGCGCCCGAAGCCCTGACCCGGCGTTTTTCCCCCGAGCAGTTTGCTTTCACCCACACCGACGATCTGGAGCCGTTCCGCGGCGTACTGGGCCAGGAACGCGCCGTCGAGGCCCTGCAATTTGGCGTGGCCATGCCGCGCCCCGGCTACAACGTGTATGTGATGGGCGAGCCCGGCACCGGCCGCTTCTCGTTCGTCAAGCGCTACCTCAAGGCCGAGGGCAAGCGCCAGCAGACCCCGGCCGACTGGCTCTACGTCAACAACTTCGAAGAGCCCCGCGAGTCGCGCGCCCTGGAACTGCCGGCAGGTACCGCCGGTGAGTTCATCAGCGACATGAACGGCCTGATCGGCAACTTGCTGGCGACCTTCCCGGCGGTGTTCGAGCACCCGTCCTACCAGCAGAAGAAAGGCGCCATCGACCGCGCCTTCAACCAGCGTTACGACCGCGCCCTGGATGTCATCGAGCGCGCCTCGCTGGAGAAGGACGTGGCCCTGTACCGCGACGCCAGCAACGTTGCCTTCACCCCGATGGCTGATGGCAAGGCGCTGGACGAGGCCGAGTTCGCCCAACTGCCCGAGGAGGTGCGCGAGCGCTTCCATGAAGACATCGCCGAGCTGGAAGAGCGCCTCAACGAGGAACTGGCCAGCCTGCCGCAGTGGAAGCGCGAGTCGAACAACCAACTGCGCGCGCTCAACGAAGAGACCATCACCCTGGCGCTGCAGCCGCTGCTGGCGCCGCTGTCGGAGAAATACGCGGAGAACGCCGCGGTCTGCGCCTACCTGCAGTCGCTGCAACTGAACCTGCTGCGCACCGTGGTCGAGCAACTGGTCGACGACAGCAAGACCGACGCCGTGGCGCGCAAGATGCTCGAGGAGCAGTACGCGCCGAGCCTGGTGGTCGGCCACCCGAGCAACGGCGGCGCGCCGGTGGTGTTCGAACCGCACCCGACCTACGACAACCTGTTCGGGCGCATCGAATACAGCACCGACCAAGGCGCGCTCTCGACCTCCTACCGCCAGTTGCGCCCGGGTGCGCTGCACCGCGCCAACGGCGGTTTCCTGATCCTCGAGGCGGAGAAGATGCTCGGCGAGCCGTTCGTCTGGGACGCGCTCAAGCGCGCCCTGCAGTCGCGCAAGCTGAAGATGGAGTCGCCGCTGGGCGAGCTGGGCCGCATCGCCACCATCACCCTCACGCCGCAGATGATCCCGCTCAACGTCAAGCTGGTGATCATCGGTTCGCGCCAGCTGTACTACGCCCTGCAAGACCACGATTCGGACTTCCAGGAGATGTTCCGCGTGCTGGTGGACTTCGACGAGGACATGCCCCTGGTCGACGAGAACCTGGAGCAGTTCGCCCAGTTGCTGCGCACCCGCACCAACGAAGAAGGCATGGCGCCGCTGACCAGCGACGCGGTGGCGCGCCTGGCCACCTACAGCGCGCGCCTGGCGGAGAACCAGTCGCGCCTGTCGGCGCGCATCGGCGACCTGTTCCAACTGGTCAGCGAGGCGGACTTCATTCGCCAGTTGGCCAACGACGAGATGACCGACGCCGGGCACATCGAGCGGGCGCTCAAGGCCAAGGCCACGCGCACCGGGCGGGTGTCGCAGCGCGTGCTCGACGACATGCTCGCCGGGATCATCCTGATCGACAGCGAAGGCGCGGCCATCGGCAAGTGCAACGGCCTGACCGTGCTGGAGGTGGGCGATTCGGCGTTCGGCATGCCCGCGCGCATTTCCGCCACCGTCTACCCCGGTGGCAGCGGCATCGTCGACATTGAGCGTGAAGTCAACCTCGGCCAGCCGATCCACTCCAAGGGGGT
The DNA here is from genome assembly GCF_029193575.1 of Pseudomonas entomophila. Classification (GTDB taxonomy): domain Bacteria; phylum Pseudomonadota; class Gammaproteobacteria; order Pseudomonadales; family Pseudomonadaceae; genus Aquipseudomonas; species Aquipseudomonas entomophila_G. The sequence continues at coordinate 18,963 of NZ_JARGCS010000012.1, forward strand.
GATGATCCTCACCGGTTACCTGGGCAGTCGCTATGCCCAGGAGTTCCCCCTGGCGATCTCCGCGAGCATCGCCCTGGAGCAGTCCTACGGCTACGTGGACGGCGACAGCGCCTCGCTCGGCGAGGCCTGCACGCTGATCTCGGCGCTGTCGCGCACACCGCTCAAGCAGTGCTTCGCCATTACCGGCTCGATCAACCAGTTCGGCGAGGTGCAGGCGGTCGGCGGGGTCAACGAGAAGATCGAAGGCTTCTTCCGCCTCTGCGAGGCCCGTGGGCTGACGGGCGAGCAAGGGGTGATCATCCCGCGGGCCAACGTCGCCACGCTGATGCTCGACGAGCGCGTGCTGCAGGCGGTCGAGGCCGGGCGTTTCCATGTGTACGCGGTCAGCCAGGCTGACGAGGCGCTGAGCTTGCTGGTGGGCGAGGAGGCGGGGGCGCCGGACGAGAAGGGCCAGTTCCCGGAAGGCAGCGTCAACGCCCGGGTGGTCGAGCGCCTGCGGGAGATCGCCGAGATGATCAGCGAGGAAGACATCAAGGAGGCCGAGAAGGAGCGCCTGGAGGAGGTCATCGCCCAGGCCAAGCCTGCCTGAGTCAATAAACCGGCGGTGAAGGCTATGTGCTACCGTTCAGCGCCGGTTTTCCAACTTTTCCACTGGTCATCTATGCTGGAACTTAAGGACGGTATCAGGGTTCAGGATGGAAACAGCCCATCGCGCATGGGCTGAACAGGGCTTCACAGAGGGGACGCCGCCATGCGCAACCTCAGCCTCACCCGCCAGTGCCTGGGCCTGGTGACCCGCATCGAATGCAGCATCCGCCCGCTGGCCGGCGACAACGGCATGTGGACCTTGCTCTTCGCCGCCGGCATGGCCGGCGAACAACCCTCAGCGATCAAGGCCCAGGGCCCTTTCCACGGGCCGATGGTGGCCGAGTCGGTGATGAATGCCATCGTCGACAGCCTGACCCTGCATGGGTACCAGGTGGCTGACGATCCGCAGATCTGGTGTTTGCATTTGCAGGCGCAGTTGCGGCGGATCAACGGTGAACGCTGCCGGAACCTGGGGGATTATCAGTTCCACCCGGAAACCTGACTCAGGCTTTTGCTGTCACAGGTGGCTGGCTATACTCGCGCTCGCTTTTCCAGTCACCTGACGAGTCTGTAACCCTCCATGGAACGTATCCTCGAAAATGCGATGTATGCCTCGCGCTGGCTGCTCGCCCCTATCTATTTCGGCCTGTCCCTGGGCTTGCTGGCGTTGGCCCTGAAGTTCTTCCAGGAAATCATCCACGTCCTGCCCAACGTCTTCGCCCTGAGCGAAGCCGATCTGATCCTGGTCATCCTCTCGCTGATCGACATGTCGCTGGTCGGCGGCCTGCTGGTGATGGTGATGATCTCCGGCTATGAAAACTTCGTTTCGCAACTGGACATCGACGACAGCAAGGAGAAGCTCAACTGGCTCGGCAAGATGGACTCGTCCTCGCTGAAGATGAAGGTCGCCGCTTCCATCGTCGCCATCTCCTCGATCCACCTGCTGCGGGTGTTCATGGACGCGCAGAACATCTCCACCGACTACTTGATGTGGTACGTGATCATCCACATGACCTTCGTGATTTCCGCATTCGTCATGGGCTACCTGGACAAGGTCACCAAGCACTGAGGCCCCAGGCCTGTGGGCGCGGGCTTGCCCCGCGATGAAGCCATGGGCCGCCATACAAAACAGACGGGCGGGCTTGTACTTTGCGACCGTCTGTACAAAAAATGAGCAGTCATGCGTGGTTCCCGCAGCGAGGTGCGCCCATGAACCTGCATCAGCTCAATCTCGAGGCCAGGGCTGGCCATGTCGACGAGCTCAACCTGATCGCCATCGAAGGTGGCGACTACCTGCTGGAGGCCCGCGTCAAGGGCCGTGCCCACCCCCTGGCCGACACCCGTGGCGAACGCCTGCGCGTGCGTTCGGTGGAGGATGCGCGCACGCTTCTGCAAGGTTTGCCGATGTTGTCGATGAACCTGTTGCATTGGTCCGTGCAGGACGAAATGTGCGGCATGGGCGTGCACCCGGAGGAAGACCTCAAGGTGCCGATTTCCCAGCGCTCCGCCTGGTAGCTGATTCGCGGCGCCACGCCGCAGTGTGCTAGGCTGCTCGCCCTTTTCACCAAGGGCGCGGCGTCACTGCGCCCTGCAGCGGAGCAAGCCAATGTCCGAACTCAACCTGTCCACCGACGAAACCCGCGTCAGCTACGGCATCGGCCGCCAGCTGGGTGGTCAACTGCGCGACAACCCGCCACCAGGCGTCAACCTGGACGCCATCCTGGCCGGTCTGACCGACGCCTTCAACGGTGCCGACAGCCGCGTCAGCGAAGCCGACCTGTCGGCCAGCTTCAAGGTCATCCGTGAAGTGATGCAAGCCGAAGCTGCCGCCAAGGCCGAAGCCGCCGCCGCCGAAGGCAAGGCTTTCCTGGTCGAGAACGGCAAGCGTGAAGGCATCACCACCCTGGCCTCGGGCCTGCAGTTCGAAGTGCTGACCGCTGGCGAAGGCGCCAAGCCGACCCGCGAAAGCAACGTGCGCACCCACTACCACGGCACCCTGATCGACGGCACCGTGTTCGACAGCTCCTACGAGCGTGGCCAGCCTGCCGAATTCCCGGTCGGTGGCGTGATCGCCGGCTGGACCGAGGCCCTGCAACTGATGAACGCCGGCAGCAAATGGCGCCTGTACGTGCCGAGCGAGCTGGCCTACGGCGCCCAGGGCGTTGGCAGCATCCCACCGCACAGCGTGCTGGTGTTCGACGTCGAGCTGCTGGACGTTCTGTAAGACCGCATCGTCTCCTCGCGGGGCAAGCTCGCTCCTACAGATGCTCCACAGCCCTTGTAGGTGCGGGCTTGCCCCGCGATGGCGCAGGCGCGGCCCACTTCAATTCCAATCCGTTCCCCCAGGGCGCAATGCCCGCGCATAGCAGAACAGGAACAGGTTGCGCACCAGCTCCTTGAGCACCCCCGGTTCACTCGAATTCAAACCGTTGAGATCCAGGTCGCCCTGGTCGCGCAGTTCATCGAGCGCGTCTTCCTCCAGCACGGCACAGACTTCGCCGGTCTCGCGGTGCAGGATGCGCAGGTAGGGATGGGGACGGTCGAGCCAGGCGTCGATCAGGTAGGTCATGGCTATTCTCCTTGGATAGCGGTTCCAATGAGAATAATTCTTATTATCAAAATAGCAAGGCCCTATTGGCGGAATTTTTCCAAGTAGGGTAGCGATCCCGTTGCAGGATTTGTCAGGGCCACCCGCAGGGCAGCCCCGAGACGCGAGGTCAGACCTTGCGCACGAACTCCGACTTCAGCTTCATGGCGCCGATGCCGTCGATCTTGCAGTCGATGTCGTGGTCGCCGTCGCACAGGCGGATGTTCTTGACCTTGGTGCCGACCTTGACCACCAGGGACGAGCCCTTGACCTTCAGGTCCTTGATCACGGTCACGGTGTCGCCGTCCTGCAGGACGTTGCCGACCGAATCCTTTTTCACCACGTCATCGCTGGCGGCCTCGGCTTCGCCGTTGGCAGACCACTCGTGGGCGCATTCGGGGCAGATCAGCTGGGTGCCATCCTCATAGGTGTATTCGGAGTTGCAGGCGGGGCAGGGCGGCAGAGTGCTCACGGTATTTCCTTTGAAGTGCAGGCGGGTAAAGGCGCACATTGTATAAGGATTTGTCGCGGGTGTGTGTTTTGTCTGTGACCCATGCAACCGCGGGCTTGCCCCGCGATGGGTGACGCAGCTGTGTCAGTGGGTGCGCGCGACCGCGAACTCGCTCAGCTCGACCAGGGCATCCCGGTACTCGCTGGCCGGCAGCACTTCCAGGCATTCGATGGCGCGGGCGACGTAGTCGCGGGCCATCTGCGCGGTGTAGTCCAGGGCGCCGGAAGCTTCGACGGCCAGGCGGATCTGCTCCAGGTCTTCCAGGCCGCCCTTCTGGATCGCCTGGCGCACCAGTGCCGCCTGCTCGGGCGTGCCCTCGCGCATGGTGTAGATCAGCGGCAAGGTTGGCTTGCCCTCGGCCAGGTCGTCGCCGACGTTCTTGCCCAGGGTCTGCGAGTCGCCCTTGTAGTCGAGCAGGTCATCGACCAGCTGGAAGGCCACCCCCAGGTGGTCGCCGAAGGTGCGCAGCGCCTCGCGCTGCTGCTCGGTGCCGCCGGCCAGCGCCGCGGCGCTGTGGGTCGAGGCCTCGAAGAGCATCGCGGTCTTGCCGCGGATGACCTCCATGTAGATCGCTTCGGTGGTGCTCGCGTCGCGTACCCGCGACAGTTGCAGCACCTCGCCCTCGGCGATCACCCGGGTGGCCTTGGAGAGGATCTGCATCACTGGCATCGAGCCCAGCTCGACCATCATTTCGAACGAGCGCGAATAAAGGAAGTCGCCCACCAGCACGCTCGGCGCGTTGCCCCACAGGGCGTTGGCGGTGGAGCGGCCACGGCGCATGCCGGACATGTCGACCACGTCGTCGTGCAGCAGGGTGGCGGTGTGCAGGAACTCGATGGTCGCGGCCAGCAGGCGCAGGTCGTCGCCTTCACGGCCCAGGGCCTTGCCGCACAGCAGCACCAGCAGTGGGCGCAGGCGCTTGCCGCCGGCCGACGTGATATAGTCGCCGATCTTCGATACCAGCGGCACGCGCGAGGTCAGCTGCTTCTTGATGATCTCGTCGACGGCGCTGAAATCGTCAGCCACCGCGCGGTAGAAGGATTGGGGTTGCATCGGCTGCTCCAGTGAGGTTGCGCGGCATGCTAGGTCGCGGGTATCGGTGTGTCAAGGCGCGGTGCCCGGGGCTCGGGGCCGGCACTTGCAAGCGTTTCGCGGGTTGCGTACAATCGCGCACCCTAACTTTCCTGGGCAGCACCTGCCTTACGCAATTGCACCGGGCCGTTCCAGCCTGATGCAGCCATGCCAGCCAATACTCATCATATAAAGCGCTGGGTGAGCAGGATTATCGGAGAAATACCATGTCTTACGCAGTAATCGTTACCGGCGGCAAGCAGTACAAAGTCGCTGAAGGTGAATACCTCAAGATCGAGAAGCTGGAAGTCGCCACTGGCGAATCCGTGACCTTCGATCGCGTTCTGCTGGTCGCCAACGGCGACGACGTCACCATCGGCGCTCCAGTCGTCGCTGGCGCCAAAGTGGTCGCTGAAGTCGTTTCGCAAGGCCGCCACGACAAAGTGCGCATCATCAAGTTCCGTCGTCGTAAGCACCACATGAAGCGCATGGGCCACCGCCAGTGGTTCACCGAGATCAAAATCACCGGTATCCAGGCTTAATCCCCTAGATCCCCTGAATTTATTTGGAGAATTGAACCATGGCTCACAAGAAGGCTGGTGGTAGTACTCGTAACGGTCGCGACTCAGAATCGAAACGCCTTGGCGTGAAGATGTATGGCGGCCAGGTCATCAAGGCCGGCAACATCATCGTCCGCCAGCGCGGCACCCAGTTCCACGCCGGCTACGGCGTTGGCATGGGCAAGGATCACACCCTGTTCGCCAAGATCGAAGGCGTGATCAAGTTCGAGAAGAAAGGCGAGTTCGGTCGTCGTTACGTGAGCGTCGTCGCGGCCTGATCGCGTTGTCGCTGGAAAAGCCCCGTCATGCGACGGGGCTTTTTCGTTTGTGGTGAGCCTCTTGCAAAGCTGTTTGTATGGGCTGCCGGCGCTGGAGATAACGGTCGTTACGGGGCCGCCGCGCTCATTTTTGCAAGAGCCTCAGGTTTAGTGTCATTCAGCTCGCCGTTTGGCGAGAGGCGGTATTTATGAAGTTTGTTGACGAAGTATCGATCCGGGTAAAGGCCGGTGATGGCGGCAATGGTTGCATGAGCTTCCGCCGCGAGAAGTTCATCGAGAACGGCGGCCCCAACGGCGGCGACGGTGGCGATGGCGGCTCGGTGTTCATGGTGGCCGACGAGAACCTCAACACCCTGGTCGACTACCGCTACACCCGCCACCACGAGGCCCAGCGCGGCGCCAACGGCGGCAGCACCGACTGCACCGGCAAGAAGGGCGACGACCTGTTCCTGCGCGTGCCGGTCGGCACCACGGTGATCGACGCCTCCACCCAGGAAGTGATCGGCGACCTGATCACCCCCGGCCAGAAGCTGATGGTCGCCCAGGGCGGCTGGCACGGCCTGGGCAACACCCGTTTCAAGTCCAGCACCAACCGCGCCCCGCGCCAGACCACGCCGGGCAAGCCGGGTGAACAGCGCGACCTGAAGATGGAAATGAAGGTGCTGGCCGACGTCGGCCTGCTGGGCTTGCCGAACGCCGGCAAGAGCACCTTCATCCGCTCGGTCTCGGCCGCCAAGCCGAAGGTCGCCGACTACCCGTTCACCACCCTGGTGCCGAACCTGGGCGTGGTCAGCGTCGACCGCTGGAAGAGCTTCGTCATCGCCGACATTCCCGGCCTGATCGAGGGCGCCTCGGAGGGTGCCGGCCTGGGCATCCGCTTCCTCAAGCACCTGGCGCGCACCCGCGTGCTGCTGCACCTGGTCGACCTGGCGCCGCTGGATGGCAGCAGCCCGGCCGACGCCGCGGAAATCATCATCAACGAGCTGGCGCAGTTCAGCCCGGCGCTGGTCGACCGTGAGCGCTGGCTGGTGCTGAACAAGGCCGACATGATCCTCGACGAGGAGCGCGACGAGCGCGTCAAGGAAGTGGTCGAGCGTCTGAACTGGGAAGGCCCGGTCTACGTGATTTCGGCCATCGCCAAGCAGGGCACCGAGAAGCTCAGCCACGACCTGATGCGCTACCTCGAGGACCGCGCCGACCGCCTGGCCAACGACCCGGCCTACGCCGAGGAACTGGCCGAGCTCGACCAGCGCATCGAAGACGAGGCCCGTGCCCAGCTGCAGGCCCTGGACGACGCGCGCACCCTGCGCCGTACCGGCGTGAAGAGCGTCCACGACATCGGCGACGATGACGACTGGGATGACTTCGAGGACGACGAGGACGGCCCGGAAATCATTTACGTGCGCGACTGACCGGTTGCAGTACACTTAACGCCGCTCAAATGAGCGGCGTTTTGGTATCTACAGGTTCGACAATAGGTTGGAAGAGAAGATGCGAAGCAAGGTGACGGGTGCCAAGCGCTGGGTGGTGAAGATCGGCAGTGCGCTGCTGACGGCCGATGGCAAGGGCCTCGACCGTGGCGCCATGGCGGTCTGGGTCGAACAGATGGTGGCATTGCGCGAAGCGGGGGTTGAGCTGGTGCTGGTGTCCTCCGGGGCCGTGGCCGCCGGCATGAGCCAACTGGGCTGGGCCAAGCGACCGAGCGCGATGAACGAGCTGCAGGCCGCCGCCTCGATCGGCCAGATGCGCCTGGTGCAGGCCTGGGAGTCAAGCTTCGGCGAGCACGGCAAGCACACCGCGCAGATCCTCCTGACCCACGACGACCTCTCCGACCGCAAGCGTTACCTCAACGCCCGCAGCACCCTGCGCACCCTGGTCGACCTGGGCGTGGTGCCGGTGATCAACGAGAACGACACCGTGGTCACCGACGAAATTCGTTTCGGCGACAACGACACCCTGGCCGCGCTGGTGGCCAACCTGGTGGAAGCCGACCTGCTGGTGATCCTCACCGACCGCGACGGCATGTTCGACGCCGACCCGCGCAACAACCCCGATGCCCAACTGATCTTCGAAGCCCGCGCCGACGACCCGAGCCTCGACGCCGTGGCTGGCGGCACCGGTGGCGCGCTGGGCCGTGGCGGCATGCAGACCAAGCTGCGCGCCGCGCGCCTGGCGGCCCGCTCGGGCGCCCACACGATCATCGTCGGCGGGCGCATCGAGCGCGTGCTCGACCGTCTCAAGGGCGGCGAGCGCCTGGGCACCCTGCTGTCGCCCGAGCGCGGCATGATCGCCGCGCGCAAGCAATGGCTGGCCGGCCACCTGCAAACCCGCGGCACCCTGGTGCTCGACGCCGGTGCCGTGCAGGCCCTGCGCCAGGCCAACAAGAGCCTGCTGCCGGTGGGCGTGAAGACCGTGCAGGGCAGCTTCCGCCGCGGCGAAATGGTGGTCTGCGTCGGCCCGGATGGCGTGGAAGTGGCCCGTGGCCTGGCCAACTACAGCGCGCTGGAAGCGCAGAAGATCATTGGCCAGGCCTCCGATGCCATCGAGGGCATCCTCGGCTACAGCGCCGAGCCTGAGCTGGTGCACCGCGACAACCTGGTCCTGGTTTGAGGAACACACCCGTGCTGAAAAGGATGATTGCCGTGGCGGCCCTCGCGCTGCCGATGCTGGCCGGGGCCGAGGAAATCGGCCAGGTGTCCACCGTGTTCAAGTTCGTCGGGCCCAATGACCGCATCGTGGTCGAGGCGTTCGACGACCCCAAGGTCGATGGCGTGACCTGCTACCTGTCGCGCGCCAAGACCGGCGGCTTGAAGGGTGGGCTGGGGTTGGCCGAAGACCGCGCGGAGGCGTCGATCGCCTGTCGTCAGGTGGGGCCGATCCAGTTCAAGGGTGAGCTCAAGGATGGCGAGGAGGTGTTCAAGGAACGCACCTCGCTGGTGTTCAAGACCATGCAGGTGGTGCGTTTCCTCGACAAGAAGCGCAACACGCTGGTGTACCTGGTGTACAGCGACCGCGTGATCGAAGGCAGCCCGCAGAATGCGGTGACGGCGATTCCGATCGTGCCGTGGGCGCAAGCCCAGTAAACGAAGCAGCCTCCTGTATTAGCGGGCTTGCCCTACGATAGGGCCCGATCTGACAACCTCACCGCCAGATCGGGCCCTATCGCGGGGCAAGCCCGCTCCTACAGGAATGGGCCGCAGTGACCTCAGGCCAGCTCTTCGGCCTGATCTTCGCGCACGATCGCCTTGACCTCATCCCGACGACTGATGAACTTCCAGTCCGCCTCGTCGATGTAGATGCCATTCGGCCCGCTGCCACCTTCCAGGTCGATCGCCACCCGCGCCGACACCTGCGGCTTCACGCTCGCCAGAATCGGCACGAAGCCCAGCTGTTGGCTGGTCTCCAGCAACGCCGCCTGGTTGCGTTCGTCGATGTCCGCCGCCTCGTCGAGGTAGTACGGCAGGCGGATGCGCCCGGCCAGGTCGCGGTCCATCAGGTGCAGCAACAGGTACATGTTGGTCAGCGCCTTGATGGTCATGGTGGTGCCGTTGGAGGCGGCGCCATCGATGTCGGCGTGGATCACTGGCTGGCTGTTGATCTTGGTGATCTCGAAGGCCAGCTCGAACAGGTCCTTCAGGCCCAGCTGGTTGTGGTTGGCCGCCACCAGCCGCGCCAGGTACTCCTTGGCCTCTTCGTTCTTGTGATCCTGCTCGGCGCTCTGGGTCAGGTCGAACACCGACAGGGTCTCGCCTTCTTCGTACTGGCCGGCACTGTGGATGATCTGGTCGATGTGCTTGAGCGCTTCCTTGTTCGGCGCCAGCACCACGCGGAAGCTCTCCAGGTTGGACACCTGGCGCTTGTTGATCTCGCGGTTGAACAGCGCCAGCTGGTGCTCGAGGCTGTCGTAGTCGCTGCGGATGTTGCGCAGGGTCCGGGCGATGTCGGTGACCGCCGCGCGGCGCGCCTTGGCCAGGGTCAGGGCTTCTTCGGTGCGGTGCGAGTAGGCGTTGATCAGCAGCGCCAGGCGGCGCTCCATGTCGTCTTCGCTGTCGAACTTGGCCACGCCCTTCAGGCGCACCTGGGCGTACAGCGCCTCGATCTGGTTGTCGACCCGTTGCAGGCCCTGCCAGCTGTCCTGGTAGTCGTTGAGCAGCGGCAGCAGGTTGTCCATGGAATCATCGACCGGCTCCATGAACGGCGTGCCGAACGGCAGGTCGGTCGGCAGCAGCTGGCGACGGCGCAGGGCGTCGTCGAGGGTGCGCTGCTTGGCTTCCAGGTCGGCGATCTGCCGGCCCACCAGCTGCAACTTCGCCGACAGTTGCTGGACGCGCTCGGTGAAGGCGTCGCTGGAGCGTTTAAGTTCGTCCTGGGCGGCTTCCAGCTGGGCCAGTTGCTCCAGCTTCTCCGGCTCTTCGGCGCTCAGCGTCTCGGTGCGGCGGAAGTCTTCCAGGGCCTTCTGCGCGTCGAGCACCTGCTGGTACAGGGCTTCTGTCTGCGCCTTGCTGGCGGCGCGGTCGAGGGCCACCGACTGCTGGGTCTTGAGCTGCTTGAGCTCTTTTTCCAGGCGCTCCTTCTGGTCGCGCAGGGCGGCGCGGTCGGCCAGGGCTTGCAGGGCCGGCGGGTCGATGTGGGAGATGTCGATGGACAGGCCCGGCACTTCGAAGCGCTCGCCCTTGAAACGGTCGAGCACGCCTTCGAGGGTTTTCACCCAGACATCGCTGTCGTCCAGCTCGATGCCGCGGTCGCCCAGCGGCAGGCTGAACAGTGCGCCGTTGAACAGGCGCATCAGGCGATCGACGTCCTGCTGCGAGAACTCCTCGCGCAGGCGGGCATAGCTGTTGTTGTCGGCGTGGTCGAGCTGTTGCTTGACGGCCTTGACGCGTTTCTCGAGGTCGCGCACGCGCTCGTCGAGGTCTTCGGCGGAGAACTGGCGCGACTGCGCCAGGGCGCCGGCCAGCTCGTCGTGGGCGTCCTTGGCGGCCAGCAGTTGCTGCTCCAGCACCTTGACGTCCTCGACCAGGGCGAAGCGGTGCTTGAGCACGGCCAGTTCGCCCAGCCAGCGCTGCACGCCGGTGATTTCGCGCTCCAGGCGCATCAGCTCCTGGGTGCCGCCGCGCTGGTCGTTCTGCAGGCGGTCCTGCTCGCTGCGGTAGTGCTCGGCCTGGATGGTCAGCTCTTCCTTGCGCGCCATGCCGTATTCCTGCCAGGTGCCCAGCAGGTTGTCGAGCAGCGGCGAGAGGCGGTGCAGCTTGCCGCGCAGGATGTCGCGCTGGGCCACGCCACCGGCCAGGGCCTCGACCAGCGGGCCGGCGGCGACCAGGGCGTTGTAGTCCTGCTCCATGCGGCGCACGTCGCGGAAGGCTTCCTCGCAGGCGGCGATGTAGTCGACGCTGCCCGAGCGCAGGCTGTGCTCGAAGGCATCGAGGAACAGCTGCTTGAGCTTGGCGGCGGTGATCTCGCGCATGTGCAGCAGGTTGATGAACAGCGCGCGGAAGGTCTTCAGGCTTTGCTCGCTGGTCGAGCGCAGCGGGATCAGCGTCAGGTCCAACGGCACCGAAGTATGGCCGCCGACCAGCAGCCGGCGCAGTTCGTCCGGCTTGAGCTCGTAGGCCTTCAGGCCGTTGCGCTCGAGGTTGGTGAACAGCTCTTTCTGGCGCAGGCAGGTGTCGTCTTTCTGGTAGTGCGCCAGGTCCAGTTGGCCCTGGTAGGCGAAGAACTGGTGGCCGAAGCCGCCGCCAGGGCCGCGACCGACCACGCCGATCACGTGCGGGCCGTGGGGCAGGTTCAGCTCGCAGAGGATGTAGCTGGTGTCGCTGGCGAAGTAGAAGCGCCGCGACTGCTCCAGGCTGTACTTGCCGAAGCTCATGTCCGACATGCGCGCCAGGATCGGGAACTGCAAGGCGTTGATCGACGCCGATTTACCCAGGTTGTTCGCGCCATAGACCGACAGCGGGTGCTCCAGGGGGAACAGGCCGAGGCTGTAGCCGGCGGTGTTGAGCAGTGCGAAGCGGCGGATGCCGTAGCGTTCCTGGCTCATGCGTCAATCTCCTGTTGCTCTTCGCGGATGGCGCGGGCCAGCGCGTCTTCTTCGGACTCTTCGCCCTCGAACGGGGTGAGGTCGAGCGGATCGTCGGTGCGGTTGAGTTGCTCCGCGGTCTCTTCCTCGACCAGCACCGGGACCGGCAGCGGCAGGTCGCTGTGCAGGGTGGCGGCCAGGTCGCGGTCCTGCTGCACCGACAGGCACACGTCGAGGAAGCGGTGCATCGGCGGCAGGAAGCGGTAGATGCCGCCTTCCTCGTGGGCGAAGCCCAGTTGCGTCATGCGCCGCAGGATCTTTTCTTCGAGCTCTTCGACGGTCTGCACTTCGGCCTGCAGGAACAGGTCGCGGTATTTCTCCAGCAGCGAGGGCAGCTCGTCGCGGCCGATGCTGCCGCCGTCGAGCACGGCCATCGGGTCGCGGCCCTGGTCGGCCAGGTGCTCGACCAGGATGAAGGTGAACAGCGACAGGCGCTGGGCGGTCTTGTTGACCTGCGCGGCGGCCTGTTCGGGGACGAAGTAGTAGAAGCCGCGGGTGTCGCACACCAGCTCGAAGCCCAGGGCCTTGAACAGGGTGCGGTACTGGTCCTGGAAGTTCGACAGCTGGGCGTACAGCTCGGGGTCGCGGCGGCTGACGTGGAAGCCCTTGAACAGCTCGCGGAAGATCGGCGCGAGCTGGGACAGTTCGGAAAGATCAAGATGCATGGGCTGGGCTCGCGGTGTGTTCGGTGGCAGCGGGTTGGCTTTCGCGGCTGGACGTCAGGGCGAAGGAGCGCAGGCTGACCAGGTGTTCGCGGGTGGTGTAGTCCTGGCGCTCCAGGCGTTCGCGGCTGAAGCGCTTCTCGCGCGACAGGCGCGAGAACCAGTACAGCAGCTCGTCGGTGGCGCCTTCGGGCTCCTGCTCCAGCAGCCAGACCATCAGGTCGGGCAGCGGCAGGGCGTCTTCGCAGCGTTCGAGCATTTCCTTGACCGTGCGCGGCGCGCGCGGCAGCGGGCCCTTCTGGGTCTTGTGCGCCTTGGGGAAGCGCGCGGGCTTGGGCTCGAAGCGGGCCAGGGCGTAGACGTAGGCCTCGACCTGGCTGGCGCTGCCCAGGAAGGTGCTCTGCGGGCGGGTGAACATCGGCATGGCGGCTTGCGGCACGGCGTCGATGCCCTTCTTGCGAATGACCGACAAGGCCAGCGCCGCGCCACGGGTCACGGCATTGTGCCGACGCGCTTCCTCGCGCAGCGGCAGCAAAAGCTCGCGGGCGTGGCGCAGGGTCAGCTGGGCGCTGGTCTGCATCTCGAGGATGCGCGCGTGGGTGCGCAGCAGCATGTCGTCGTCGACCAGGTGGCCCAGGCGCGCCTGCTCGCCCAACAGGCGCAGCAGCACGGTCTCGACCTTGCGCACGCCCTGCTCGAAGGCGCCGTCGGCGTTGACCAGCTGGATCATCGGCTCGACGTACTCGTCCCAGGTCGCCAGGACCTCGGCGTAGCGCTGGCGCAGGGGGATCTGGCGGTTGCTGGTCTTGGCCCGCTCGGCCACGGCCACCAGCGCCTGTTCGTCGTTGTCGAGCTTCTTCAGCACGTCGCGCACGCGCATGTCGAGCAGGCGCAACTGGCGCGCCAGGTCGTCGCTGTCGCGGTTGTCGAAGGCGTCCTGGATATGCCCGGCCAAGCGCTCGAGGTGGCGCAGGTAGGCTTCGATCTCCAGGCACAGGCCCAGGCGGTGCTCGCGGCGCAGGTAGGCGAGGAAGTCGTGGATCTGCGCGTTGAGCTCGAAGCGGTTCGGGCTCTTGGCCACCGGGACCAGGATGTCCAGGCGGATCCACACGTCGAGCAGCTGGGTGATGTCCTGCGGCGTGCTTTCCACCTGCTGGCGGGCCAGTTGCTGGCGCAGTTCGACCAGGCTCAGGGTGCCCTGGTCGAAGCGCTCGCACAGCGGCTCGATCAAGGCCCAGTGTTCGGCTAGGGCGCGCAGGACGCGCTTGGGTTCGATCATTGGCGGGTCGACTCGTTGCCAAGTAAAAGGGGCGATTGTACTGCATACGGGGGGGAGGATTTCACCCCTTGGTCCGGGATTTGCGTTGGGCGTGGCGGCCCTCTCGTGGGGCAAGCCCGTTCCCACAGGCACCGCGCCGTGTTCAGGGCCGGCACAGCCGATAAATTTCCGCCAGCCTGTTGCGGCACGACGCCGCCAACGGCGTTAGAATGCCCGACTCACCCGAATACCCCCGGATGCCCGTGCCTTGCTGACCGAGTCCCGCCGCCGCGCCTACCTATCCGCCATGCAAGTGGTGCACTGGCTGCCGCGTGCCGAACTGCCGTTCGCCGCGCCGTCGCGCCCGGAACTGCTGCTGCCGCTGGCTCCGCTCGAAGAACCGCTGATCGCCCCGCGCCCCGCCGCGCCAGCTCCCAGCGAAGCCCCCCAGGCGCGCCCCGTCGAGCGCCCGAAGATCGAGGTCCCGCGCCCGGGCAGCACGGCCAAGCCCGCCGCCAAGCCGGTCGAGGCCGAGGACGAGCCCGCCAAGGCCGCCCGACCGGCCCCTGTGCCGCCGCCGCGTTTCGCCCTGCAACTGCTGCGCGCGGGGGATTGCCTGCTGCTGGTGGAGCTGGCCACCGGCCAGCCGTTCCAGAGCCGCGACCCGTCCTACCTGCTGCTCAAGGACATGCTGCGCGCCGCCGGCCTGCCCGACGCTCCGCAGATCATCGGTGAGCCGGTGCGTTGGCCGCTGCTGGTGCGCGGCAACATGGACCAGGGCCCGGAGGCGGCGCGCGATTTCGTCCGTGGGTTCATCCAGGCCCGTCTCGAAGAAGCCCCCTGCGCCTGCCTGTGGCTGATCGGCCTGCCGGCCGTGCGCTTTGCCGGCGACGGTGACGCCGAGGCCTATTACCAAGTGCTCAAGGTCGACGGCCTGGGCGACGCCTGGGCGCTGCCGGGCCTTGAACTGTTGATGGACGAGCCGCAGCGCAAGGCCGACGTCTGGAAAGCCATGCGCCAGCTGATGGCGCGCTGGAAACGCATTGAATGAGTGACTCGATCAGCTTCCGCCCGATGACCGAGGCGGATCTGGAAGCCGTGCTGAAGATCGAATACGCCGCCTTCAGCCACCCCTGGACCCGCGGCATCTTCCAGGACGCGCTCAAGTCCTACGAGGTGTGGCTGATGTTCGACGGCCAGCAGCAGGTCGGCCATGGGGTGATCAACGTGATCATCGACGAGGCTCACCTGCTCAACATCACGGTCAAGCCGGAGAACCAAGGGCGCGGGTTGGGCTTGCGCTTGCTCGAGCACCTGATGGCCCGGGCCTACCAGCTCAATGGCCGGGAGTGCTTCCTGGAAGTGCGCGCCAGCAACCAGTCGGCGTACCGGTTGTATGAGCGGTATGGGTTCAACGAGATTGGCCGGCGACGGGATTACTACCCGGTGGCAGGGGGGCGCGAGGATGCCCTGGTGATGGCCTGTACCTTGCTCGAAGACTGAGTTCGCGGGGGATTCATCGCGGGGCAGCCCGCTCCCAACAGGTACAGCGCTGTTATTGGAAACGGCGGTGAGCCTGTGGAGCGGGCTTGCCCCGCGATGGCTTAACTTCAGATTTCCGGTTGCTCCACCTCGACCGGCTTGCGCAGATCCCGCAGGCTGCGCGTCACCGCCCCGGTATTGCACTTGGCCGCCGCCTGCTCTGGCGTCAGCTCGCGGATAGTGCGGTAGAACAACTCGCAGGTCTGCTTCTTCTGCGTCACCTGCCATTTGGTCGAACAGGCATCGAGGGTCAGCTTGGCGTCGGCCTGCGGGTTGCGCCCCATGCCGGCCTGCCAGCAGGCGGCGGTGAGGTCCTGGCCCATCATCTTCAGGCCCGCGGCATCGGCCTTGCCCTGGTCGCCGCCGGTGTTGGCCTTGTCCGCCGCGTACCAGATCGCGCTTGGGTGGTTCGAGCCCAGCACCGGCACCTGGGCGCCCGCCTCGGGGCTGATGCTGACCAGGCCCAGCACGTTCACCTTCGGCCCGTACTGCTGCTGGATCCAGCTGCGCACCGGTGCGCCGAAGGCGACCATCGGCAGTGGCTTGCCCTCGCTGCGCAGGGTCATCTCCTTGACCATGCGCACCTGGTAGTCGCGGAAGTAGTCGTAGGTGCCTTCGAGGTCCTTGCCGGCGCTGGCCGGGGCGGCGATCGGGGCGATGTCGACGATGGTCTGGTAGGCCGGGGTCTGGCTGGCGTCGACGCCGTTGAAGGTCAGCAGCTGCGCCCAGCGGTCGGTGGTGTTGGAGCGCAGGTAGTCCTGGGCCTGGGTCAGCGAATAGTCCGGCGGGAAGTGCAGCAGCTCGATGCTGCGACGGTTTTCCAGAGCCATGCCCAGGGGCAGGAACAGGTACCAGTCGTAGGCCCACTTGCCGTCTTTGTTCAGCTTGCTGGCGCCCTGGTAGGCCAGTTCGCCGCTGTCGAGCAGCTTGCGCAGCGGCTCGGCGTAGCTGGCCGGCACCTGGCTGATGTGCGCGTGCAGTTTTTCGTTGTCGCGGGTCACCCGCACCTCGGCGCTGGCGTAGCCGTCGCGGCGCACGCTCTGGGTCAGGTAGTGCTCGACGGTCTGCTCCAGGGTCCAGTCGCGAAAGCAGATCACGCTGCAGTTGTTGGGGAAGGCGAACAGCCGCGTGACGCGCTGGGCATCGCCCAGGTCGACCTGCGCGTCGGCCATGGCCAGGCCGCTGAAGGCGAGGGCGGCGAGGCCAGATACAGCAATCTTTTGCATGCTTAACTCCTTGTCAGTGGCCGCCAGGGCGGCGGGCGTGCTCATACTGGATGAAGAGGTGGGGGATGAAAAGTGCCAGGGTATGGCTAATGGCTATGGGGTTGTGCGGGCCGGGTGTGGCGCTGGCCGACACACGCGACCTGTGGATGTTCGCGCAGTGGGCCGGGGACCATCAGACCCGGCCGCTGCGCGAGATGCTGGTGCAGGCGCGGCTGTACGGCGTGGTGCCGATTCACCAACTGCTGCGTTCGGCCTCGGACTGGCGCCAGTGCCGCGCCGAGCCCTTCGCCGTGCCGCCCGCCAGCCACTGGCCGGCGGTGCGTTCGACCCTGGCGCTGATCAAGACCCTCGATGACCAGGGCATCCTGCGCCAATTCGAGGTGGTCTCGGCCTATCGCGACCCTGCGCTCAACGCCTGCGCCGGCGGCGCCGTGGGCAGCGCCCATACCCGCGCCTTCGCCGTCGACCTGCTGCTGCCGCCCTGGGCCGACCCCAACCCGCTGTGTCGCTTCTGGCAACAGCATGGCGAGGCCTGGAACATGGGCCTGGGGCGCTACCCCTCGGGACGCATTCACCTGGACACCGCGGGTTATCGCACCTGGGGTGGCGATGGCAGCGCCGGGTCGTCGTTCTGCGCCAAGCCCAGGTGAGCCAGGCTGGCCTGGCATTCGACACTCACCCAGTCGGCGACACGCTGGCGCTGGCCTTCGCCTACGGCGCGTTCATGTCCGTGGCCCATTGGGCCTGGTTCAGCGTGGTGGCGGTGGTGTTTTCCAATGCGCGCTTGCGTGCGGCGATGATCGAGCGCCAGCGGGTGTTGGATCGGGTGATTGGCGTGGCGTGGATCGGCCTGGGGGTGGCCGTGGCGGTGGCGGGAGTGCGCTGAAGAGAAATCGCGGGCAAAGAAAAAGGGCTTATCGTTCGATAAGCCCTTTTCAGGAGATGGTGGCTACACAGGGACTTGAACCCCGGACACCGGCATTATGAATGCCGTGCTCTAACCAACTGAGCTATGTAGCCAAGATGGCGCGCATTATTCGCTCGAAACCCCGCTCTGTCAACACCCGCTCACAAAAAAATTTCCGGGCTTTCAACCGCTTAGCCGGGTGACCGGTGGTCATCGAGCGATCAACCCAAGGCCGGGCACGCTGTGCAGCCGCAAGCGCTGTTCGGTGGCCAGCCGCTCGAGGCTTTCGGCGGTGCGGTCGAGGTTGAAGTCGCCGCTGATGCGCCGATAGGCGGTCTGCTCGTCCAGCACCCAGGCGCGTTTGCCCTGGTAGCCGGCGAGGCGTTCGAGCACCTGGCCCAAGGGCATTTCACGCACCTGCAGGTGGCCGCTGCGCCACGCGTCGGCGCCCTTGTCGTCGGCCTTTTCCACCGGGTTGATGCGTGCGCCGGTGAAGGTCACCCGTTCGCCGGCGGACAGCATGCGCTGGTCGCCGCCCTGGCTGATCACGGCCTTGCCGCTGATGACCCGCAGCTCATCGTGGTCGGCCCAGCGGGCGAGCATCAGGCGGGTGCCGAATACCTGTATGCGTGCGTCGTCGACCTGCATTTCCATGGCCCGGCCATCGAGCATCAGTTCCAGGTACACCTGGCCTTGCACCAGCTGCAACTGGCGGGTGCGGCTGCGCAGGTCGACGTTTACCGCGCTGGCGCTGTCCAGGTGCAGGGTCGAGCCGTCGGCCAGACGCACGCTGCGGCGTTCGCCGGCGGCGGTGTGCAGTTCGCTGCCCAGGCGCTGCATCAGTGGCCAGTAAAGGTAGGCGAGGGCGGCGAGCAGCAATAGGAACAGCGCGGCCAGCAGTTTGCCCACATGGCTGCGGCGGACCTTGGCCTGGCGTGGCCGAGGGCGCGCAGGCGAGGTGTGCAATTGCTGCCAGCGGGCTTCGAGTTCGGCGAACGCGTGGGCGTTCTCCGGGTCTTGGCACCAGGCGGCGAAAGCCTTGCGCTGGCGTTCGTCGGTGCCGGGCTGGCGCAGGCGGGTGAACCACTCGAGTGCTTGCCGTTGCGGATCGTGCGGGAACGGCAGGGCGGGCATCGCGTTCATGGACGGCTACTCGTGAAGAGGGCGGTTTGGCCCAATGTCTACGGGGGCATGAGCGGAAGATGCTAAATATAGTGAGAACCATTTGCAAGTAAGTGGCGGACGGGTGGTACGTGCGGGTATCTGTGCCGGCCTCATCGCGGGGCAAGCCCGCATGAGGCCGGCACAGACCGGACAACAGCATTCGCCTTCACAACCGTTCTGTATCGCGCCTACAGGCGATTTTCTTCCCCGAGGGCATGCTCCAGGCAAATTAAGGGTGGCTTCGTATCCATATGTTTCTAATAATCGGATCCCAACCCGCGGACGGACCAACCCCTCATGGCCATCAGCAGTACCCAGACCACCCCCGCCACCAGCAGCGCGCCGGCCGCCGCCAGCAGCCCGCTGGTGATGCGGATCATCGGCTTCTGTGCCCTGGCGCACCTGATCAACGACCTGATCCAGTCGGTGCTGCCGTCGATCTACCCGATGCTCAAGGCCAACTACGGCCTCAGCTTCGCGCAGATCGGCCTGATCACCCTGACCTTCCAGATCACCGCGTCGCTGCTGCAACCCTGGGTGGGCTTGTTCACCGACAAGCGGCCCACGCCGAACCTGCTGCCGCTGGGCACCCTGTGCACGCTGGTGGGCATCGTCATGCTGGCGTTCGTCGGCAGCTTCCCGATGATCCTCCTGGCCTCGGCGCTGGTCGGCATCGGCTCGTCGACCTTCCACCCGGAAACCTCGCGCATCGCCCGCCTGGCCTCCGGCGGGCGCTTCGGGCTGGCGCAGTCGACGTTCCAGGTCGGCGGCAACGCCGGTTCCGCCCTCGGCCCGCTGTTGGCGGCGGCCATCGTCATCCCCTTCGGCCAGACCCACGTGGCCTGGTTCGGCCTGGCCGGGCTGTTCTTCTTCGGCGTGACCCTGATGCTGCGCCGTTGGTACAAGGGCCACCTCAACCAGTTCAAGGCGCGCAAGGCCCAGGCGGCTACCCACGGCCTGTCGCGCCAGCGGGTGATCGCGGCGCTGATCGTGCTCGGGCTGCTGGTGTTCTCCAAGTACTTCTACATGGCCAGCTTCACCAGCTACTTCACCTTCTACCTGATCGAGAAGTTCGGCGTCTCGGTGGCCAGCTCCCAGTTGCACCTGTTCCTGTTCCTCGGCGCGGTGGCGGCGGGCACCTTCTTCGGCGGGCCGATTGGTGACCGCGTCGGGCGCAAGGCGGTGATCTGGTTCTCGATCCTCGGCGTGGCACCGTTCACCCTGGCGCTGCCTTACGCCGACCAGTTCTGGACCACCGTGCTCAGCGTGGTGATCGGCTTCATCCTGGCTTCGGCGTTCTCGGCGATCGTGGTGTATGCCCAGGAGCTGGTGCCGGGCAGCGTGGGGATGATCGCCGGGATCTTCTTCGGGCTGATGTTCGGTTTTGGCGGGATCGGCGCGGCGCTGCTGGGCTACCTGGCGGACCTGCGGGGGATCGAGTACGTGTATGGGTTGTGCTCGTTCCTGCCGTTGCTTGGGGTGTTGGCGGTGTTCTTGCCTTCTACCGGGAAACGTTGAGGGCCCTATCGCGGGGCAAGCCCGCTACAGGTTCACCGCTGGCCCCAAGCGCTGCGGGGGACCTGTGGGCTTGTCCCGCGGTGACGCCGCCACGATTGACGGCCCAAGTATCCTTGGCCTAGAGTGCGGCCTCCTTCTCATGCCCCTGCACGAAGCCATGCGCCGCATCCAACCCCTCAGCCCAGCCCGCCCTGTCGCCCCGACAGCGCGTCGCCCGTGGCCGAGCGACACGGTGCTCAAACGCCGGCGCAGCGTGCTGTTCGCCTTCACCTTCTCGCCACACTCCACCCTGACCTGATCCGCGTCCCTGCCTGTGCGCCCCGTTTGGCGTGCTGGGGCGCGTGCGTTCGCACCTCTATTTTCAGTGTTGTCAGGAGTGGTACATGAACATGCGTTTGCTGGCGGGCCTGTTGTTCGCCGTGTCCGTCATCGGCTTCAGCCTGGGGGCCAGCCTGCCGCTGGTGTCGCTGCGTTTGCACGAGGGCGGCGCGGGCACCCTGGAGATCGGCGTCATTTCGGCCATTCCCGCCGCGGGGATGATGCTCTCGGCGTTCATGGTCGACGCCTGCTGCCGGCACCTCACCCGGCGCACTATCTACCTGCTGTGCTTCAGCCTGTGCACCCTGAGCATCGCCCTGCTGGAGTGGGCGTTTTCGTCGCTGTGGCTGCTGGCGCTGCTGCGCCTGGGGCTGGGCATTGGCATGGGCGTGGCGATCATCCTCGGCGAGTCGTGGGTCAACGAGCTGTGCCCGGAGCACAACCGCGGCAAGATCATGGCGCTGTACGCCACCAGCTTCACCGGTTTCCAGGTGCTCGGCCCGGCGATGCTGGCGGTGGTCGGCGCCAACAGCCCGTGGGTGACCGGCGTGGTCACCGCCTGCTATGGCCTGGCGCTGCTGTGCATCGTGCTGACCGTGCCCAACGACCACGTGGCGCATGGCGAGGAGGGCGGGAAAAGCTTCACCCTGGCCGGCTTCTTCCGTGTGGCGCCAGCGCTGTGCGTGGCGGTGCTGTTCTTCTCGTTCTTCGATGCCGTGGTGCTGTCGCTGCTGCCGGTGTACGCCACCAGCCATGGTTTCGCCGTGGGCGTGGCGGCGCTGATGGTGACCGTGGTGTTCGCCGGCGACATGCTCTTCCAACTGCCGTTGGGCTGGCTCGCCGACCGGGTCGAGCGCACCGGGCTGCACCTGGTGTGCGGGCTGGTGGCCATGGCCATCGGCATCGGCCTGCCGTGGTTGTTGCAGATGACTTGGCTGCTGTGGCCGCTGCTGGTGCTGCTGGGCGCAGTGGCGGGGGGCATCTATACCCTGGCGCTGGTGCTGATCGGCCAGCGCTTCAAGGGGCAGGACCTGGTGACGGCGAATGCCAGCGTGGGGCTGCTGTGGGGCGTCGGCAGCCTGGTGGGGCCGCTGGCCAGCGGCGCGGCGATGGATGTGGCGCCGCATGGGCTGCCCATGGCGCTGGCGGTGATGGCGGGGCTGTTCGTGTGTTTCGCGCGGCAGTCTTACCGGCGGGCGGGGCGGTTGCGGGCTGTGGTGGACTGACGGGCATGGGGTGAATGGGCGGGCGCCATCGCGGGGCAAGTCCGCAGGCACAGCGCCGTCATTGAATACGGCGCTGTACCTGGGGACTTGCTGCGCGAGGGGGGCGCCGCTGTCAGAACGTCCCGCGCAGGGTCACCGACACATTGCGCGGATCCCCCCAGTAATACCCGGTCGGCGTCGGCGCCACCTGGCGGTAGTACTGCTTGTCGAAGAGGTTGTTGGCGTTCAGTTGCAGCGAGTAATGCTCGTTGAACCTGTAGTTGACCATCGCGTTGTAAACCGCATACCCCGACTGCGACGCCTCGGCCGTGCCACTGCGGTTGTAGATGCCGCTTTGCGCCTGCACGCCCCCGCCCACGGTCCAGGCATCCAGCGCGCCCGGCAGGCGGTAGCTGGTGAACAGCCGCAGCATGCGCTTGGGGTCGGTGGTGCGGATCGGGTTGCCGTTGTTGCCGGTGGTGTCCTTCAGGTACTCGGTGGTGTTGTAGGTGTAGCCGCCGCTGACGTTCCAGCCCGGCAGCAGCTCGCCGGAAATCTCCAGCTCGAAGCCCTGGCTGCGGTTCTTGCCCGCGGCGACCTTGCAATAGCCGGTGGTGTAGTTGGGCAGGCAGGGGTTGGGGCCGCTGATGTCGTCCAGCGGGTTGCCGACCTGGTAGATGCGGAAGAACGCCAGCGAGGTGTTCAGCCGGCCCTCGTAGAACTCGCCCTTGATCCCCGTTTCGTAGGCCTCGCCTGTGACCGGCGCAAGCACTGAACCGGCGGCGTTGGTGGCGGTCTGCGGGTTGAAGATCTCGGTGTAGCTGGCGTAGGTGCTGAAGTGCTCGTTGAGGTCGTAGATCAGCGCGCCGTAGGGCACCAGCTCGTTGTCGACGCTGAACTTGCCGCTGGCGCGGGTGTTGTTCTCCTGCTCGTAGTCGTACCCGTTGTTGCGCGCGCCGACGATCGCGGTCAGCGCGTCGGTCAGCGACAGGCGCCAGGTGGCGTAGGCGCCTTCCTGGGTGGTGCGGGTGCGCACCGGGTGGGCGGTGATGTCGATGTTCGGCTCGGCCAGGCTGGTCTTGGGGTCCCAGTTGCGGATGTCGAACACGCCCGAGGCCACGAAGTGGGTGGCCGAGGCATAGGAGTCGTTGCGGATGCGCTCCACGCCGACCATCAGTTCATGGGTACGGCCGAACAGCTCGAACGGGCCATTGAGCGTGGCGCTCAGGTTGTTCTGCAGGCTCTCGCCGCCATCGCCCTCGGTGACCTGGTAGTTCATCAGGTACGGGTTGTTGCCCGGGTTGGCGGCGCCCGTGGCGCGGGTGAAGTAGGTCTGCTTGAAACCGTGGTCATCCAGCTCGAAGTGGGTGCGCTGGGCCATCAGCTTGAGCTTCCAGTCGTTGTCGAAGCGGTGTTCGAGCTCGGCGAAGGCCTGCAGGTTGCTGCGGTCCCAGCGGTTCCAGTCGGCGCCCAGGTAGGTGCTGCGGCCCAGCGGCAGGGGCGAGCCGTCGTAGTTGGCCGGCAGGTTGCCCCAGGCGCCGGTGGCGTCGAGCTGGGTCCATTCCAGGCCGGTGGTCAGGGTGGTGGCGTCGTTCAGGTCGAAGGCCAGCACGCCGTAGAACACGTCCTTGCGCTCCTGGCGCGCGTCCTGGAACAGGTCCTTGTCATCGTGCACGGCGATCACCCGGCCACGCACGTTGCCGGTTTCGGTCAGGGGGCCGGAGAGGTCGGCGACGTAGCGCTGGGCGTCCCACGAACCCAGGGTCACGCTGCCTTCGCCCTGGAACGTGTAGGTCGGGCGTTTGCGTACCAGGTTGACCGTGCCCGACGGGTTGCCGGCGCCGCGCAGCATGCCGGTGGCGCCGCGCAGGATCTCGGCGCGGTCGATGATCGCCGAGTCGCTCTGGATGAACGAACCGCCGCCACTGCTCTGCACCACGGTGGCGCCGTCGTACTGGATGGCGTCGATGGCATAGCCGCGCGAGTAGTACTGCACCCGCTCGCTGTCGGTGAGGTTGACCACCACGCCGGGGGTCTGCTCCAGCAGGTTGGTGAGGTTGGTGATGTTCTGGTCGTCGAGGCGCTGGCGCGTCACCACGGTCACCGACTGCGGGGTGCGGCGCAGGCTTTGCGCGGTCTTGCCGATGGTCACCGCGCCGGTGGTGTAGGAGCCGCTGTGCTCGGTGGTCTCGCCCAGGCGGTTGCTGGAGACGGTGGTGGCGCCCAGCTCCAGGGCGCCGTTCGCGTCGATCGCCGGGATCAACAGGAAGCTCTTGTCGCTTTCCTGCTGCACCTGCACGTCACTGCCCTGGAGCAGGATCATCAGTGCCCGGGCGCTGTCGTGGCGGCCTTGCACGCCACGGGTGGTCTTGCCTTCGAGGCTGTTCGCGTCGAACGACAGGCTCAGCCCGCCCTGGCGGGCGAACTGGTCCAGGGCGCCCGCCAGCGGGCCGGGCGCGATGTTCCAGTCAAGCTGCTGGCCTTGGCTGATCGGTGCGGCCTGGACAAGGGCGGGCAGTGCGCAGGGGCCGCCGAGCCCAAGGCCGAAGATCGCCGCGCGCACGGCGCTGCGCAGCCGGTCGTTGCGAGGAGAACACGGGTGAATCATGAAGCGCTCCTAAAGGTTGTGTGGCCACTTTTCGGGCTGTGTTCCTTTAGGGCCGAACGAGAATGAGATTCCGCCTCATTTATTTTTTGTTTTTTGCTCAGGCCGCGCCGATGCTCACCCAGTAGCGCGTGCGGTAGTCGATGCGCACCGGCAGCGAGCGGGCGAGCAGCAGCAGGATCTGTTCGCTGTCGTCCAACTGGTAGGTGCCGGACACCTTGAGGTCGGCCACCTCCGGCGCGCAGCGCAGCACGCCCGGGCGGTAGCGCGCCAGCTCGGCGACGAACTCGCCCAGCGGCATCTGTTGCACGCTGAGCACGCCGTCGGTCCAGCCCCACGGGTCGCCGTGCAGCACGGCGGCCAGGGCCTGGCCGTCGGCGCTCACTTGCAGCACCTCGCCTGGGCGCACCAGGCGCGGGGCGGCCGAGTCGGGGAAGAGCATGACCTCGCCACGGCGCACCGCCAGCAGCAGGCCCTGGTCGTTCTCGCGCAACAGCAGTTGGCCGTTGCGCGTGGCCAGCTCGGCGATAGCGGTGGCGATATGGAAGGGGCGGGTGTCGTTGGCGTTGCTGTCGAGGCTGACCTCGCCGCGCACCAGGGTCAGCAGGCGCTGGTCGGCGTCGTAGCGCAGGTCGATGGCACTGGCGGTGTTGAGCTGGAGATGGCTGCCGTCGCTGCCTTGCAGCGCACGGCGCTGGCCGGTGGCGGTGCTGCTGTCGGCCAACAGCGCCGGCAGGCCCAGCGGCTCGCGGGCACCCCACGCCAGGCCGCCGCCCACCGCCAGCACGGCCAGCAGCTTGAGGTGGTCGCGCCGGCTGCCGCGCTGGGCCTGGCGGCTGGCGAGGGTGCGCCGGCTGAGTTCGCCGGGCAGGCCGGCCAGCTCGTCGCCCAGGCGGGTGACCCGCTGCCAGGCCAAGGCATTGTGCGGGTGGCTGGCCAGCCACTGTTGGAACTGCTGCTCGTTGCGCGCGCAGGGCTCGTCGAAGCGCAGCTTCACCAGCCAGTCGATGGCCTGGTCGACCTGGGCCTGGGCCGGGATGCGTTCAGGCGTCGGCATAGCGCAACCGGTAGCAGGTGCCCAGGGCCTTGGCCAGGTCGCGCTCGACGGTGGCTCGCGACACCGCCAGGCGCTGGGCGATCTGCGCGATGCTCAGGCCGTCGAGCTGCGCCAGCAGAAACGCCTGGCGCGCCCGTGGCTTGAGCTGCCGCAGGGCACGGTCCAGGCGTTCGAGGGTGTCGAGGATGACCAGGCGGTGTTCTTCACTGGGCGCCTCGGCCTCCGGCATGTTGGCCAGGCTCTCGTGGTAGGCGCGTTCCAGGGCGCGGCGGCGGAACTGGTCGATCATCAGGCCGCGGGCGATGCTGCTGAGGTAGGCGCGGGGCTCCTTCAGCGGCGACACCTGACGGGCGCGCAGCAGGCGCACGAAGGTGTCCTGGGCGAGGTCGGCGGCGTGTTCCCGGCACCCGACCCGCGCCCGCAGCCAACCGCGCAGCCAAGCGTGGTGGGTTTGGTAGAGCAGGTCGACCTCGGCGGGCTTGAGCGTCTCGTGGCTCTGCATCGTGTGGCGGGTCCCGGGGTGGAAAGAAGGTGCGATTGTTAATGTTTCTCAATTCTATGTGGCGCGGGTGGCACGGGGCAACGCCAGCCTTGGAATTAGTCGCGCAAGATTCGGCGTTTCGCCGATGAACGGCTGGTCTAAGATGAACATCCCGTCGCGCCACCGGTATTCAGCGCCATGATCAAGGCCGATCTTTCACCCGCCGCGTTCGCCCAGGCAACGGGCTTCCTGCAGTCGCTCGACCCTGACTGGGCGCGGCACATCGAGGCCGTCGGCCCGTGCCTGCATCGCGCCACGCTGGGGCGCGAGCCTTACGAGGTGTTGGTGCGGGCGATTGCCTACCAGCAACTGCATGCGCGAGCGGCGGAGGCGATCCTAGGGCGTTTGCTGGCGCTGTACCCACAGGTGCCGTTCCCCACGCCGGAGCAGTTGCTCGCCACCGACCCCGACATCCTGCGCGCCTGTGGCTTCTCGGCGAGCAAGCTGGCGACGGTGCAGGGCATCGCCCAGGCGTGCCTGGAAGGCCGTGTGCCGGGGCTGGAGGAAGCCCGGGGGCTTGGCGACGAGGCATTGATCGAGCGGCTGGTGGCCCTGCGCGGGGTAGGGCGCTGGACGGTGGAGATGTTGCTGATCTACAGCCTGGAGCGTTCGGACATTCTGCCCGTGGACGATTTCGGTGTGCGCGAGGGATATCGCCGGCTCAAGGGGTTGGACAAGGCGCCGACGCCCGCGCAGATGCGTTCGCTGGGTGGGGTGTGGAGCCCGCATCGGACGGTGGCGGCATGGTACCTGTGGCGGGCCTGAGCGGGCTGTTGGCTGGGCCGGCCCTATCGCGGGTACCCCGCTGCCTTCGTCAACGACGCCGTACCTGTGGAAGCGGGCTTGCCCCGCGATAGGGGCGGCATGACCACCCCATAATCCAGAACCGAGGACTGCCATGATGTACACCACCGAAACCCAACGCTGGCAGGCCGTGCAAACCCGTGATCGCGCAGCCGTCGGCCATTTCGTCTACGCCGTGCGCACCACCGGCGTGTACTGCAACCCCGGCTGCACTTCGCGCATGGCCAAACGCGAGAACGTCGAATTCTTCGCCGATGCCGCCAGCGCCGAAGCCGCCGGCTACCGCGCCTGCAAGCGCTGTGGCATCACCCGCCCCGAGACCCGCCGCACCGAGCTGGCCACCCGCGCCTGCCGCCTGATCGAAGCCCGCGAGACACCCCCCAGCCTCGACCAGCTCGGCGCCGCCCTGGGTGTCAGCCCCTTCCACCTGCATCGCCTGTTCAAGGCCGAAACCGGCCTCACCCCCAAGGCCTACGCCAGCGCCTTCCGCGCCCGGCGCCTGCGCGAGCGGCTGGAGGGCGCAGGCTCGGTCACCGACGCCATCTTCGAGGCCGGTTACAACGCCACCAGCCGCTTCTACGAAAACGCCGGCCAGCGCCTGGGCATGCGCCCGCGCGCGTTTCGCGCCGGTGGTGCCGGGGCGACCATCCACTTCGCCCTCGGCCAGTGCTTCCTCGGCGCGATCCTGGTGGCGCAAAGCGAGCGGGGCATCTGCGCGATCCTGCTGGGTGATGACCCCGAAGCCCTGCTGCACGACCTCCAGGACCAGTTCCCCAAGGCCCGGCTGATCGGCGGCGACGCTGCGTTCGAGCGCCTGGTCGCCGAGGTGGTGGGCTTCGTCGAGCAGCCTGGCCTGGGCCTGGCGCTGCCGCTGGACGTGCAGGGCACGGCGTTCCAGGAGCGTGTGTGGCAGGCCCTGCGCGAAGTGCCGGCCGGGGGGCGGGTCAGCTACAGCGACATCGCCGAGCGCATCGGCGCGCCCAAGGCCGTGCGCGCGGTGGCCCTGGCCTGCGCGGCCAACCGCATCGCCGTGGCCATTCCCTGCCACCGCGTGGTGCGCCGCGACGGCGACATCAGTGGCTACCGCTGGGGCGTGGAGCGCAAGCGCCAGTTGCTGGACCGAGAAACGGTACTCACCTGAGCCGCGCGGCAGCGTAGAATTCCCGCCCTGTCCGTTTGTCTGTAGGGGAAGTCGATGGGGCGCGTAAGCCTTTGGCGAGTGTATGCGGGGATTGTCGCCCTGCTTTTGTGTGTGGCCGCCATGCCGGCCTGGTCGGCCGGCGCCACGCCGGTGTCGCGGCTGCTCAGCGACGGGTTGCCGACGCTGGAGGAAGACGCCAGCCTGGCGCAACTGAACGACCGGCTCGACCTGGTGCGCCAGGGCGTGACCAGCAACGCCAACGACGACCTGCTCTCGCAGCTGCGCCAGGCCGCCTTGCAGGTGCAGCGCCAGGCCGATGCCCTGGGCACGCTGCGCACCACCGACGTCGAGCGCCTGGACGACCAGCTCAACGTGCTCGGCCCGGTATTGCCCGACGAAGCCGACAGCATCACCCGCCAGCGCAAGCAGCTGGCCGACGAGAAAAAGGCCTTGCAGGCCCAGCAACAGCAGGCCATCCAGCTGACCCAGTCGGCCCGCGACCTGGCCACGCAGATCGTCAACCTGCGCCGCAGCCTGTTCAACTCGCAGATCACCAGCCGTGCCGCCACCCCCTTGAGCCCGGCGTTCTGGTCGAGCTTGATCCGCCCCACCGATGACGACGTGGCGCGCCTGCGCGACCTGCGTGGCGAGGCCGCCGACGCCCTGGCCAGCGCCTTCAGCGCCGAGCACCGCTGGCTGTTCATCGCCAGCCTGGTGGCGGCGGTGCTGGTCTGGACCCTGCTGCGGCGCGTGCTCGAACGCTTGCTGGCCCAGGCGATGATCCGCTGGCTGCCGGAAGGGCGCCTGCGCCGCAGCGCGCTGGCGGTGGGCGTCAGCCTGGCCACGCTGTCGACCATCGCCGGCGCCGTGTCGCTGCTGCGCTGGGGCCTGGAGACCAACGCCGAGCTGGGCACCGACCTCGCCAGCCTGACCAACCACGTGCTCACCCTGGTGGTGTTCAGCGCCTTCATCGCTGGCCTGGGCCGCGCCATGCTGATGCTGCAACGCCCGTCCTGGCGCCTGCCGCCGATCCCCGACGAAGTGGCCAGCGCCCTGGGCTGGTTCCCCCAAGTGCTGGCCCTGGCGCTGGTGCTGCTGCTGACCCAGGAGCGGGTCAACAGCGTGATCGGCACCAGCCTGGCGCTGACCGTGGCGACCAACGGCCTGACCGCGCTGGTGGTGTCGCTGCTCTTCGTCGCCGCCCTGGTGCGCTACCGCCGTACCCGGCGCCAGCACGGCTTGCCGCGCCCGGCGGGCCTGGCCGGGCTGATCCCCTTCGTGGTGGTGGTGTGGGTGGTGGCGATCCTGTTGGCGCTGCTGGCGGGCTACCTGACCTTGGCCTATTTCCTCACCGCCAAGTTGTTGTGGATCAGCGTGGTCACCACCTGCGCCTACCTGCTGGTGACGCTGTTCGGCGACCTCTGCGAGACCCTGCTGTCGCCGCGCGAGCCGGCTGGGCTGGCCCTGGCCTCGGCCCTGGGCATGCAGCAGCGCCACCAGGCGCAGGTCAGCACCGTGCTGGCGGGCATCGGCCGCACGGTGCTGTTGTTCGTCGCCGTGCTGCTGGCGTTCATGCCCTCGGGCACCAGCCCCGGCGAGCTGCTGCTGAGCCTGGCGGATTGGGATGGCACTGGCGGCAAGGCGCTCGGCAGCCTGAGCATCGTGCCCCAGGATATTTTCCTGGCGGTGGCGATCTTCGTCGGCGGGCTGTTCGCCATTCGCGTGGTCAAGCGCTGGTTGAGCGAGCGCCTGCTGCCGGAAACCGACATGGACGCCGGCATGCGCGCCTCGCTGGTGACCCTGGTGGGCTACCTGGGCTTCCTGTTCCTGGCGATGCTGGTGATGTCGACCCTGCGCATCAACCTGACCAGCCTGACCTGGGTGGTCAGTGCGCTGTCGGTGGGTATCGGTTTCGGCTTGCAGCAGATCGTGCAGAACTTCATTTCCGGTTTGATCCTGCTGACCGAGCGTCCGGTGAAGGTGGGTGACTGGGTGAGCCTGGCCGGGGTCGAGGGCGACATTCGCCGCATCAACGTGCGTGCCACCGAGATCCAGATGTCCGATCGCTCGACGGTGATCGTGCCGAACTCGCAGTTCATCTCGCAGAACGTGCGCAACGTGACCATGGCCAACGCCCTGGGCGTGGTCGGCGTGACCCTGACCCTGCCGCTGGAGACCGATGCCAACCATGTGCGCGACCTGCTGCTGGCGGCGTACCGCGAGCATGAGGCGATCCTCGATGCGCCGGCGCCTTCGGTGACGTTCAAGGACCTGACGGCCAGTGGCATGGTGCTGAGCGTCAGCGGTTACGTGGCGGGGCCGCGGCAGGTGTCCGGGGCGCGCAGTGATCTGCTGTTCACCATTCTTGGGCGGTTGCGTGATGAAGGCATCGCGCTGTCGTCGCCGCAGAGCATGGTGTTGGTGCAGGAAGCGCAGCGGCCGGTGGACCCGACGGTGTGAGGCGAGGGGGCGCCGTGCGCCCCAATCGCGGGGCTGTTGCTCAAGGCAGCGGGGTACCTGTAGGCGCGGGCTTGCCCCGCGATGAGGCCGGCAGCGACACCCTGTTATCCGGGCGGCTGCGCGGCGCCGATCACAAGATGCCGGTTCAACCCAGGCAGCGCGTCACATGCTTCACCGACTGGTAGGCCGACAACCCCCACGGCCCCAGCTCACGCCCGATCCCGCTGCCCTTGGTGCCGCCCCACGACGTCTCGACGAACACCGCCTGCACCGAGTTGATCCACACATGCCCCACCTCCAGCGCATCGGCCACGCGTTCGGCGCGTGCCAGGTCGGCGCTGCACACGGTGGCGACCAGGCCGAAGCGGCTGTCGTTGGCCTGGGCGATGGCCTGGTCTTCGGTGCTGAAGCGCCGTGCGCACAGCACCGGGCCGAAGATCTCCTCCACCCACAGGCGGCTGCTCTGGGGCACATCCACGTACAGCGTCGGGGCGACGAACCAGCCATCACGTTCCAGCGCCTGGCCACCGGCCAGGCAGGTCAGGCCTTCCTCGCGGGCGGTGGCGAAGTAACCGGCCACTTTCAACCATTGCGCCTGGCTGGTCAGCGGGCCCATGGTCACGTCTTCCTCAGCCAGCGGGTTGCCCACGCGCAGTTGCGCCAGCGCGGCTTGCAGACGCGGCAGCAGCGCATCGGCGATACCGTCCTGCACCAGCAGGCGCGAGGTGGCCGAGCACATCTGCCCGGCGTTCCAGGTGATGCCGGCGACGATCCACTCCACCGCCTGGTCCGGGTCGCAATCGTCGAACACCACGATCGCCGACTTGCCACCCAGCTCCAGGGTGACGGGGCGGCACTGCGCCGAGGCGCTGCGCATCACCTGGCTGCCGACGGCATTGCTGCCGGTGAACGACAGCTTGTCCAGGCCGTTGTGGCTGCTCAGCGCGGCGCCGGTCTCGGCCTTGCCGTTGACGATGTTCAGCACGCCGGCGGGCAGGCCGACGGCGTCGGCGATCTGCCCGTAGGCCTGCTCGATCAGCGGGGTGACCTCCGAGGGCTTGAGCACCACGGTGCAGCCAGCGGCCAGCGCCGGGGCGAGCTTCCAGGCGCTGGTCACCAGCGGGAAGTTCCACGGCACGATCAGGCCGACCACGCCGACCGGCTCCAGGCGCGTGCGGGCGGTGAAGCCTGGCGCGGCCAGCGCTACGTCACGGTTCTTCTGCGGCAGTTGTTCGGCCAGGTCGGCGTAGTAGGCGAAGGTCGCCACCGCGTCGTCCAGGTCGATTTCCGCCTCGTGGCGCGGCTTGCCGTTGTTGCGCATCTGCAAGGCGATCAGCGTCTCGCGGCGCGCACCGAGCTGTTCGGCGAAGCCGCGCAGCAGGGCGGCGCGTTCGGCGGGGGTGGTGGCTTGCCAGGCCGGCAGGGCGCGGCGCGCGGCGCTCACGGCCTGGTCGACCTGGGCGCCGCTGGCCGACAGCAGTTCGGCGAACGGCAGGCCCAGGGACGGGTCGCTGACGCTGATGCAGTCGTTGCCTTGGCCTTCGACCCAGCGGCCGTCGATGTAGTGAGGAGTGGTCATGGTCGGATTCCAGTCAGGCCATTTCGGCAGTGGTCACCGGCGTCGCCGGCGCGCTTTTGCAGCGCACCCAGCGCGGGCCTTGGGGGCCGTAGACGCCAGCAGGTTCAGGGAACAGGTTGAGCAGGATCAGGTACAGCACGCCGGCGATGCCAAGCGTCACCGGCAGGCTCAGGTCGATGCCGCCGGCCAGTTCGCCCAGCGGGCCGACGAACTGCCCCGGCAGGTTGACGAAGCACAGGCCCACGGCGGCGCTGGGGATCCACGCGCCCATGCCGCGCCAGTTCCAGCCATGCAGGAACCAGTAGTGGCCACCGCGTTGGCCGCGGGTGAACACCTGCAGGTCGTCGGCGTGGTAGAAGCCGCGGCGGGTGATCAGGCCGAGGATCATGATCACCATCCACGGGCTGGTGCAGGTGATGATCAGCACCGCGAAGGTCGACACGCTCTGCACCAGGTTGAAGGCGAAGCGGCCGATGAAGATGAAGCCGATGGCCAGCACGCCGATCAGCAAGGTAGCGGCGGCGCGGCTGAGCAGGCGCGGGAACACGCTGGACATGTCCAGGCCGGTGCCATACAGCGCGGTGGTGCCGGTGGACATGCCGCCGATCACCGCGATCAGGCACACCGGCAGGAAGAACCAGGTCGGCGAGATCGCCAGCAGGCCGCCGACGTAGTTGTTGGCGGCGATGTAGTCTGGCGCCTGGCTGGCCACCAGGGTGGCGGTGCACAGGCCGAACAGGAACGGAATCAAGGTGGCGGCCTGGGCGGCGATCACCGCCAGCATGATCCGCGCCTTCGGTGTTTGCCGCGGGATGTAGCGCGACCAGTCGCCGAGGAACGCGCCGAACGACACCGGGTTGCTCATGGCCAGGATCGCCGCCCCGACGAACGCTGCCCAGAACCCGGCCTGGCCGAGGTTGACGCTGCCGGCGTAGCCGGCGTCGAACGGCCCGGCGAACGCGAAGATGCCCAGCAGGAACAGCAGGCTCGAGGCCCACACGGCGATCTTGTTGACCCACAGCATGAAGCGGAAGCCATAGATGCACACCACCAGCACCAGCACCGCGAACAGGCCGTAGGCCAGGCCCAGGGTGAGGTCGGTTTCCGGCAGCCCGGCCAGGCGCTTGGCGCCGCCGATCAGCGCGTCGCCCGAGCTCCACACCGACAGCGAGAAGAACGCCACGGCGGTCAGCAGCGACAGGAACGAGCCGACGATGCGCCCGTGCACGCCGAAGTGCGCGCCCGACGACACCGCGTTGTTGGTGCCGTTGAGTGCGCCGAACAGGCCCATGGGCGCGAGGATCAGCGCTCCGACCCCGACGCCGAGCAGGATCGCCCAGACCCCGGCCTGGAACGACAGCCCGAACAGCACCGGGAAGCTGCCCAGCACGGCGGTGGCGAAGGTGTTGGCACCGCCGAAGATCAGGCGGAACAGGTCCAGCGGGGTGGCGTCGCGTTGATCGGCGGGGATCTGTTCGACGCCGTTGGTCTCGATACCGGTCGAGTGGCTCATGGTGGGCTCCAGCGCGCTTGTTGTCGTTGTGGGGCGATGGCGGTGCGGCAAGGCCGCGGTGCAGGGGTCAGGCGTGGCTGATGACCGACAGGTGCTCGTGGCAGGCCAGCCAGGCGTCGTTCTGGCGGCGGAAGACGATGGTCTCGCGCTCGCTCAGGGCGTGCTCTTCACCGGCGATGCGCAGGCGCGTGGCCACGTCGTGCATGAAGATCGCCACGTCGCCTTGCAGGCTCACGTGCACGTTGCTCGAGTCGCAGGCGAGCACGGCGAAGCCTTCGGCCTGCCACTGCGCCCACAAGGCTTCGTAGGCGCGGCGTGACAGCAACGGCTGTGGCAGGGTGTGGAAGAGGAAGGTGGCGTCTTGGCTGAAGCAGGCGAAGTAGCGGGCGGTGTCGTTGCTGGCGAAGGCGGCGACGAGGTCGGCGGCGGCCTGCCGTACCTGGAGGGTCTGGTCCACGGGAGTGGCCTCACGGTTATTGTGATTGTGGTGATGGGATTCTGGGGAGGGCGGGCGGTGGGAAAAATCGCTGGGGATAAATAATCAGTTCAGGAATTTGTGAACCAAAAGGCAGCAGGGCTCAAGGCGAGCCCGCCAGCGTCGTGCAGAAGGGCGCCGCATGGAGGCGGCGCCCGTGGGGTCAGGCGCTTTCCTGGTCCAGCAGGCTCGCGCGCCGCACGATGCTGCCCATCGGCAGCAGCCCGCCCGGTGCCACCACCGCGTTGGCGCCGAGGCGTGTGTGGTCGCCCAGCAAGGCGCCGAACTTCTGCACGCCGGTCTTGTGCAGTGTGCCTTGCAGGCGCACTTGGATTTCCTTGTCGGTGCGCTCGTTGCGGTAGTTGCAGACGATGCTGCCGGCTTCGAGGTTGACGTCACGGCCAATGATCGAGTCGCCGACGAAGTTGAAGTGCGCCAGCTTGCTGCCGGCGAACATCAGGCTGGTCTTGAGTTCGGCGCCGGGGCCGAGGATGCAGTCGCGCTCCAGCCAGCAGCCGCCGCGCAGGTAGGCGCCGGTGGCGATGAAGCAGCCGGGGCCGATGATCAACGGGCCCTTGAGCACGGCGCCGGGCTCGACGGCCGCGTCACGGTGCACCGCGACGCGGCCGTCGAGGCGGTACTGGTCGGTGGGCAGGTGGTCGATCTGGGCGTCGACCAGGGCTTCGAGGTTGGCCACCAGGTGCCAGGGGGTGGTGGCGTCGGCGAAGGGGCTGGCGGCGAAGGCGGGGATGAATGCAGCGATCGAGATCATGGCGGCGCCTGTGGGGTGGAAGGTAGGGCAAGAGTATGGCGTGGAAGCTGCTCGGAGCGGCGCCAGCGGGAAAAGTTTCATGGGGCTGTGTCGGCCCCGCTGGTAGGAGCGGGCTCGTCCCGCGATGACGGCGGTGAGGCCAATCGACGGGCGCAACAACCTCAGCGCTTCTCGTCTTCCTCAGGGCCAACGATCAGCTTCAGGCACTTGAGAAACAGCGGGCGGTACTCTTCGGGCAAGCGCTCCAGCAGTTTCCTTTCCACTTCGGCGTCGCGCGGCAGCACCCGCTCCAGCAGGCTGGCGCCTTCCTCCCCCAGGTACAACTGGTAGGCGCGCTGGTCGCGCTTGGCGCTGACGCGCACCAGCATGCCGTTGGCGCACAGGCGCTTGACCATCTCGGCCACGGTGTTGCGGTCCATGAACAGGTGCCCGGCCAAGGCGTTCTGGGTAAGGCCCGGGTGCTGCGACACGACGATCAGCGCCGCCTTCTGCCGGGGCGTGATCGACTCGGCCGCGAACTCGGCGTTGAACTGGTCTTCCGCCATGAAGTGAGCCCGCCGCAGCAGGTGGGAAACGATGTCTTCCAGGTGGAACTGGTCGACCAGCGTCTGGCTCTCGGGGGAAAGTTTCGCGGGCGAGGCCGTGCGGGTGGTTGGCATTGGGGGTCCGGTCGTTCCTTGCGGGTGGCGATCCTGGGATCGATGATTATGTACGTGCACGTACTATTTGTCAGGCGAATCAGCGACTTAAGTATTGGCGTTTCGCCAGGCCGATTCAAGCCTGGGGTAAATGACCGTGTACGTATGATTTTAACGGAAAAACTTGCCGATAAATCCGTTGACAGCTTTATGGAGCGGTCATAGCATGGATCTCACTTAGGACGTATACGTACTTAATGAGAATAAGAAAATGACCGCGTCGACCGCCCTGGCAACCCCTGGCACCTGGACCCCTCTGGCCAGCCGCACGCTGCCTGCGCCACATTTCGCCTACAGCCCCGTGGTGCGGGCGGGTGGCTTCATCCACGTCTCTGGCTTGGTCGGCCTCGACCCTGCCCATGGCGGGTTGGTGGCCGGTGGCATGGCTGCTGAAGCCCGGCAGATCCTGCTCAACCTCAGCGGCTTGTGCGAGGAACTGGGGATTGCGCTGGAGCAATTGATGCTGGCGCGAATCTACTGCGCCGACTTCGCCCAGTTCGGCGTGATCAATCAGCACTGGGAGGCATTCTTCCAGGGCCGGACCCCACCTGCGCGCACCTCGATGGGTGTGGCGGCGCTCCCGTTGGGGGCGTTGGTTGAAATGGAATTCCAGTTCGCGATCGATCCTTCACTGCCCTGATGCAAACAAGAAAAAAACAGGAGAAGCGACATGGCAAACGGTGAAATTATCAGCGGCTTTCTAGCCCCCCATCCGCCGCACATGCTTTATGCGGAAAACCCGCCCCAGAACGAGCCGCGCTCCAAGGGCGGCTGGGAACAACTGCGCTGGGCCTACGAACGGGCACGCGCGAGCATCGAGGCCCTGAAGCCGGACGTGCTGCTGGTGCACTCGCCGCACTGGATCACCTCCGTGGGGCACCACTTCATCGGTGTCGAGCACCTGGCCGGGCGTTCGGTCGACCCGATCTTCCCCAACCTGTTTCGCTTCGACTACTCGATGAAGATCGACGTGGAACTGGCCGAAGCCTGCTGCGAAGAGGGTCGCAAGGTCGGGCTGCAGACCAAGATGATGCGCAACCCACGCTTTCGCGTCGACTACGGCACCATCACCACGCTGCACATGATCCGCCCGCAGTGGGACATCCCGGTGGTGTCGATCTCGGCCAACAACACCCCCTACTACCTGAGCATGGAAGAAGGCCAGGTGGAGATGGACCTGCTGGGCCAGGCCACCCGCGAGGCGATCGCCAAGTCGGGCAAGCGCGCGGTGCTGCTGGCCTCCAATACCCTGTCGCACTGGCACTTCCACCGGGAGCCGGAGCCACCGGAGGACATGACCCAGGAGCACCCGCAGAGCCTGCTGGGCTACCAGTGGGACATGCGCATGATCGAGCTGATGCGCCGTGGGCAGATGAAAGAGGTGTTCCGCCTGCTGCCGCAGTTCATCGACGAGGCCTTCGCCGAGGTGAAGTCCGGCGCGTTCACCTGGATGCACGCGGCCATGCAGTACCCGGAGCTGGCGGCGGAGCTGCACGGCTATGGGACGGTGATCGGCACCGGCAACGCGGTGATGGAATGGAACCTGGTCAAGGCCGGCCTCGCCCGCGCCGCCGCCCAGGCTGCCTGAACCCTCCCGACCCGCAGACCCCTTTTCTCAGGTGAAACGACCATGACTCTCGTATCGGCCTTCCTGGTCCCCGGTAGCCCGCTGCCACAACTGTGCCCCGATGTGCCCAACTGGCAGCGCTTCCAGCACGCCCTGCAACAGGCAGGCGCGGCACTGAAAGCCTCGCAGCCCGACGTGGTGCTGATCTATTCCACCCAGTGGTTCGCCGTGCTGGATGAAATCTGGCTGACCCGTCGGCGCAGCGAAGACATCCACGTCGACGAAAACTGGCACGAATTCGGCGAGCTGCCCTACGACCTGTACAGCGACGTGGCGTTGGCCAATGCCTGCATCGACGCCTGCCGTGCCCAGGGCGTGCAGGCCCGTGGCGCCGACTACCAGGGCTTCCCGATCGACACCGGCACCATCGTCGCCAGCACCGCGCTGGGAGTGGGCGGCGAGGCGCTGCCGTTGGTGGTGGCGTCGAACAACCTCTACGACGACGCCGCCGCGACCGAGAAGCTGGCGGCGATCGCCGTGGCCTGCGCGGCCGAGCAGGGCAAGCGCGTGGCGGTGGTGGGCGTGGGCGGGTTGTCGGGCAGCCTGTTCACCAAGCCCATCGAGCCGGGTGACGACCGCATCGTGCATGCCGAGGAAGACGCCTGGAACCGCAAGGTGCTGGCGCTGATCGAGGCCGGTGACGTCGCGGCCTTGCGCGAGGTGCTGCCGGCCTATGCCGCAGAAGCCCGGGTAGACATGGGCTTCAAGCATTTCCACTGGTTGCTCGGCGCGCTCGGCGGGCGCTTCCAGGGCGCCAGGGTGCATCACTACGGCGCGCTGTATGGCAGTGGCGGCGCCGTCGTGGAGTTCACCCCCTGACGGGGCGAGCCCGCCCCTAGCGCCGCCCTGCCAGGCGCGCCGACCCGGCCGTGGCCACGGCCCTGAAGCGCGCTGATCGAACCTTGCTTAACCAAAGACCGTTTGCGTTGCCGGTGCAACGCAAGCAGCGCACGCCTGCGCCCGCGATTCAGCGGGCCTGGCCTGCGTGCAATCACGCGAGCCGGCCACAGGCTCGCCGTCAGCCGTGTCATCGAGGTCAGTCATGAAACACTATCGCAATTACGTCAATGGTCAGTGGGTCGAGAGCCCACGCACCTTCGAGGACATCAGCCCGGTCGACGGCACCCTGGTCGCCGTGGTGCATGAGGCGAGCCAGGCGCTGGTGGACGAAGCGGTCCAGGCCGGCCACCGCGCCGTGGCTGGCGCTTGGGGCCGCACCAGCGCCACCGAGCGCGTGGCGGTGCTGCGGCGGATCGCCGACGAGATGGAACGCCGCCAGGCCGACTTCCTCGCCGCTGAAATGGCCGACACCGGCAAGCCGCTGGCCATGGCCTCGGCGATCGACGTGCCACGAGGCATCGCCAACTTCCGCACCTTCGCCGACATCCTCGCCACCGCGCCGCTGGACAGCCATCGGCTGGACTTGCCAGACGGCGCCTACGCGCTGAACTACGCCGCCCGCAAGCCCCTGGGCGTGGTCGGGGTGATCTCGCCGTGGAACCTGCCGCTGCTGCTGCTGACCTGGAAGGTCGCGCCCGCGTTGGCCTGTGGCAACGCCGTGGTGGTCAAGCCCTCGGAAGACACCCCCGGCACCGCCACGTTGCTGGCCGAGGTGATGCACGCCGCCGGCGTGCCGGAGGGCGTGTTCAACCTGGTGCACGGCTTCGGCCCGAATTCGGCGGGCGAGTTCATCTCGCGCCACCCGGACATCAGCGCCATCACCTTCACCGGCGAATCGCGCACCGGCACCACCATCATGCGCGCCGCCGCCGAAGGGGTTAAGCCGGTGTCGTTCGAGCTGGGTGGCAAGAACGCGGCGATCATCTTCGCCGACTGCGACTTCGACAAGATGATCGACGGCATGATGCGCGCGCTGTTCCTCAACAGCGGCCAGGTCTGCCTGTGCTCGGAGCGGGTGTATGTCGAGCGCCCGCTGTTCGAGCGTTTCTGCAGCGCCATCGCCGAGCGCATCAAGGCCATGAAGGTCGACTGGCCGCACGACCCCGCCACCCAGATGGGGCCGCTGATTTCCGCCAAGCACCGCGACAAGGTGCTGAGCTATTTCGAACTGGCCCGCCAGGAAGGCGCGACCTTCATCGCCGGGGGTGGCGTGCCGCGCTTCGGCGATGCGCGCGACAACGGCGCGTGGGTCGAGCCGACGGTGATCGCCGGCCTGTCGGACGATGCCCGCTCGGTGCGCGAGGAGATCTTCGGGCCGATCTGCCATGTCTCGCCGTTCGACAGCGAACGTGAAGTCATCGCCCGCGCCAACGACACCCGCTACGGCCTGGCCGCCACCGTGTGGACCAACAACCTGAGCCGCGCGCACCGCGTCAGCGAGGCCATGCGCGTGGGCATCAGCTGGGTCAACACCTGGTTCATGCGCGACCTGCGCACACCCTTCGGTGGCGCCGGGCTGTCCGGCATCGGCCGCGAGGGCGGCATGCACTCGCTGAACTTCTATTCGGAACTGACCAACGTCTGCGTGCGCATCGACCAGGAGAGCGAGCAATGACCGAACGACTGCAACAGGTGGCCGACCTGCTCGACCAGGCGGCCAACAGCGGCGAGCCGGTGGCCCCGGTCCGCGACCAGTTGGCCGGCATCGCCGACGCCTACGTGGTGCAACAGCTCAACACCCAGCGCCAGGTGCGCGCCGGGCGGCGTATCACCGGGCGCAAGATCGGCCTGACCTCGCGCGCGGTGCAGCAGCAACTGGGCGTCGACCAGCCAGACTTCGGCACCTTGTTCGACAGCATGGAAGTCAGCGACGGCGAAGCCATCGCCTGGCCGCGGCTGATGCAGGCCAAGTGCGAGGCCGAGGTGGCGCTGGTGCTCGAGCGCGACCTGGACCGCGAGCACATCGTGCTCAGCGACCTGCTGGCCGCCACCGCCTATGCGCTGCCGGCCATCGAAGTGGTCGGCAGCCGCATCGCCAACTGGAACATCGGCATCCTCGACACCATCGCCGACAACGCCTCGGCCGGCCTGTACGTGCTCGGCCAGCGGCCCGTGAAACTCGCCGACCTGGACCTGCGCCTGGCCGGCATGGTCATGGAGCGCCGGGGCGAGCCGGTGTCGTTCGGGGTCGGTGCCGCGTGCCTCGGCCACCCGCTCAACGCCGCGCTGTGGCTGGCGCGCACCCTGGTCGACATGGGCACCCCGCTGCGCGCGGGTGACGTGGTGCTCAGCGGCGCCCTTGGGCCGATGGTGAGCGTAGCGCCCGGCGATGTCTTCGAGGCACGCATCCAGGGCCTGGGCAGTGTCCGGGCCTGTTTCGACCCCGTCAGCTGAGGTGAACCGCATGAACATTCAACGTATTGCCCAACGCCTCGACGACGCTGCCCGCTTCGCCCAGGCCACCCCGCAACTGACCGGCGAAGACGCCGTGACCCTGGATCAGGCCTATGCGGTGCAGCGCCTGCTGATCGAGCAGCGCCTGGCCCGCGGCGCGCGCCAGGTGGGCGTGAAGATGGGCTTCACCAGCCGCGCGAAGATGGCGCAGATGGGCGTGTCCGACCTGATCTGGGGCCGCCTGACCTCGGACATGTGGATCGAGGAAGGCGGCAGCATCGCCCTGTCGCGCTACGTGCACCCACGGGTCGAGCCGGAAGTGTGCTTCCTGCTGGGCAAGCGCCTGGAAGGGCATGTCACGCCCTTGCAGGCCCTGGCCGCGGTGGAGGCCGTGGCGCCCGCGCTGGAGGTGATCGACTCGCGCTACCGCGACTTCAAGTTCTCGCTGCCTGACGTGGTGGCCGACAACGCGTCGTCCTCCGGCTTCGTGGTCGGCGGTTGGCAGCGACCTGACACCGACCTGGGCAACCTGGGGCTGGTGATGAGCTTCGACGGTCGCGCGGTGGAGATGGGCAGCACCGCCGCTATCCTCGGCGCGCCGGTGCGTGCGCTGGTGGCGGCGGCGCGCCTGGCCGCGCAACAGGGCGAGGCGCTGGAGCCCGGCAGCCTGGTGCTGGCCGGGGCGGCGACCGCGGCGGTGGCGCTGCGCCCGGGCGTGGCGGTGCGCTGTGAATTCCAGAACCTGGGAAGCGTGGCGTTCGAAACGCTGCGCGAGGAGTAAGCACATGAGCGACAAATCGCAGACCCACGCCCGTGTGGTAGAGGGCAAGGCCACGCCGCTGGGGGCCTTCCCCCACGTCAAGCGCGCCGGTGACTTCCTGTTCGTCTCCGGCACCAGCTCGCGGCGCCCGGACAACAGCATCGCCGGTGCCGAGCCGGATGCCACCGGGCGTGTGCGCCCGTGCATCGAAGTGCAGACCCGCGAGGTGCTGAACAACATCCGCGACATCCTGCGCAGTGTCGGCGCCGACCTCGAGGACGTGGTCGAGGTGTGCAGCTACCTGGTCAACATGAACGACTTCTCCCAGTACAACCAGGTGTACGCGCAGTTCTTCGACGCCGACGGGCCGACCCGCACCACCGTCGCCGTGCACCAGCTGCCGCACCCGCACCTGGTCATCGAAATCAAGGCCGTGGCCTACAAGCCGCTGCGCTGAACCCACTCGCAGGCGTGCAGGCCTGGCCCGCGGTGGCGGCCTGCACCTGACAGGAGAAGAACAGATGTCCTCTGCGCGCATTCCCGTGGCGATCATCGGCTCGGGCAACATCGGCACCGACCTGATGATCAAGATCCTCCGCTACTCCAAGACCCTGGAAGTCGGTGCCATGGTCGGTATCGACCCCGCCTCCGACGGCCTGGCCCGCGCCCAGCGCTTCGGCGTACCGACCACCGCCGAAGGGGTCGATGGCCTGCTGGCGCTGCCGAACTTCAAGGCCATCCGCATCGCCTTCGACGCCACCTCCGCCGGGGCGCACAAGGTGCACGACGCCAAGCTGCGCGCCCATGGGGTGCGGGTCATCGACCTCACCCCGGCGGCCATCGGCCCCTACGTGATCCCGGTGGTGAACTTCGCCGAGCACGCCGAGGCGCCGAACCTGAACATGGTCACCTGCGGCGGCCAGGCGACCATCCCGATCGTGCATGCGGTGGCGGGCGTGGCGCCGGTGCACTACGCCGAGATCGTCGCGGCGATCTCCAGCAAGTCCGCCGGCCCCGGCACCCGCGCCAACATCGACGAGTTCACCGAGACCACCTCGCGCGCCATCGTCGAGGTCGGCGGCGCGGCCCGCGGCAAGGCGATCATCGTGCTCAACCCGGCCGAGCCGCCGTTGATCATGCGCGACACCGTGTACTGCTTCGTGCCGCTGGACGCC
Source organism: Pseudomonas entomophila (assembly GCF_029193575.1). GTDB lineage: Bacteria > Pseudomonadota > Gammaproteobacteria > Pseudomonadales > Pseudomonadaceae > Aquipseudomonas > Aquipseudomonas entomophila_G. The sequence goes on from NZ_JARGCS010000012.1 coordinate 60,935, forward strand.
GACACCCAGGCCATCGCCGCCGCCGTCGAGCAACGGGTGGCCGAGGTCAACCGCTACGTGCCGGGCTACCGCCTCAAGCAACAGGTGCAGTTCGAGCGTTTCAGCGAAGACAACCGGCAGAACATCCCGGGCCTGGGCTGGAGCACCGGCATCAAGGTCGCGGTGTTCCTCGAAGTGGAAGGGGCGGGGCACTACCTGCCGGCCTACGCCGGCAACCTCGACATCATGACCAGCGCGGCGCTGACCGTCGCCGAACGTATTGCCCAGGCGCAGTTCGCCGCCGAGGGGGTGTGAAGATGATCGACACGAACAAGAAGATCCACGTCTCGGACGTGACCCTGCGCGACGGCATGCATGCCGTGCGTCACCGCTACAGCCTGGAGCAGGTCGCGCGCATCGCCCAGGCCCTGGATGAAGCCGGCGTCGACAGCATCGAGGTCGCCCATGGCGACGGCCTGCAGGGGTCGAGCTTCAACTACGGCTTCGGCGCCCATACCGACCTCGAGTGGATCGCGGCGGTGGCCGCGGTGGTGCGCCGCGCGCGCATCGCCACGCTGCTGCTGCCGGGCATCGGCACCGTGCACGACCTCAAGGCCGCCTACGATGCCGGCGCGCGGATCGTGCGCGTGGCCACCCACTGCACCGAGGCCGATGTCTCGCGCCAGCACATCGAATACGCCCGCTCGCTGGGCATGGACACCGTGGGCTTCCTGATGATGAGCCACATGCAGACCCCGGCCGGTCTCGCCGCCCAGGGCAAGCTGATGGAGCGCTACGGGGCGCAGTGCATCTACGTGGTGGACTCCGGCGGGGCGATGAACATGTGGGACATCGCCGAGCGCTTCAAGGCCCTCAAGGATGCGCTCGACCCGGCCACCCAGACCGGCATGCACGCCCACCACAACCTCAGCCTGGGCGTGGCCAACAGCCTGGTCGCCCTGGAGCACGGCTGCGACCGCATCGATGCCAGCCTGACCGGCATGGGCGCCGGGGCCGGCAATGCGCCGCTGGAGGTGTTCATCGCCGCCGCCGAGCGCATGGGCCTGAACCACGGCTGCGACGTGAAGAAGCTGATCGATGCCGCCGAAGACATCGTCCGCCCCTTGCAGGAACGGATTGTGCGGGTCGACCGGGAAACCCTGGCGCTTGGTTATGCCGGGGTCTATTCGAGCTTCCTGCGCCATGCCGAGGCGGCGGCCGCGACCTATGGCCTGTCGGCCTTCGACATCCTCGTCGAGCTGGGCCGGCGCCGCATGATCGGCGGCCAGGAAGACATGATCGTCGACGTTGCCCTAGACCTGCTCAAGCAGGCCTGAGGCCCTTTCCTCCAAGCGTTTCCCACACAGGCCCGCAGGTGAGGGCGGGCCTGCCTGAGGTCGGCTGCGCCGCCGAAACGCGGGCGCCGGCCTGGCCATCCTCGCCAACCCATGGGTAGACACGATGAACAATAACAAGACCGCCGTAACCCCATCCCCGCTCACCGCCCGGCTGCTGCTGGGGTGTTCACTGGCCGCGCTGGCGCCGTTGGCCGACGCCACCGAAGGCGGCGCCTCGATGTACCCGATGGGTGCCGAGAACTACCTGTCCGGGGCGATGCCGCCACCGGGCCTGTACGGCACCGTCTACGCCCAGCACTACCGCGCCGACCGCCTGCGCGGCAACGACGGGCGCGAGTTGCCGGTGGATTTCAGCCTGCGCGCCAACGTCATCGCGCCGCGCTTCGTGTGGGTCACCGAGCAGAAGGTGCTGGGCGGCAGCCTGGCGTTCCATGCCATCGTCCCGCTGGTCGACCTGAAGGTCTCGCTCGGTGGCGACAGCCAGCGCAAGCGCGAGCTAGGGGACATCACCTTCGGCCCGGGCCTGGGCTACCACTACAGTGAAAAGTTCCATGCCGCCTACGGCATCGACTTCTTCGCCCCCACCGGGCGCTTCGACCGCGACGACCTGGTCAACATCGGCCGCAACTACTGGACCGTGCAACCGGTGGCGGCCTTCAGCTACATCGACCCGAACGGCCTGAACGTCGACGTCAAGACCATGTACGATTTCAACCTGCGCAACCGCGACACGCACTACCGCTCAGGCCAGGAGCTGCATGCCGACTACGCCATCGGCTGGGGGCTGGGCAATGGCTGGGTGCTGGGCGTGGGCGGCTATGTGTATCGGCAGACCACCGACGACGACCTGCGCGGCGAGCGGGTCGAGGACAACAAGGGCCGGGCTTTCGCCATCGGCCCGTCGATCAAGTACAGCAGCCCGCAGGGCTGGTTCGTGACCGCCAAGTGGCAACAGGAGCGCGCCGTGCGCAACCGTGCCGAAGGCGACGCGTACTGGCTGAAGCTGGTGTTTCCGTTCTGACCCCCGGCCGGCCCCGTGCTTATGGGGCTGGCCACCGAGAATCCGTGCCTGGAGCATGCCTGCATGACAACCCCTCTCTACAAGCATTTCACCACCACCGCGCAACTCGACGAGGAATACGACATCGAGGCCTCGGTGGCGGATTTCGATGGCTACGTGCGGCAGTTCATCGCGCAAAGCCAGGCCGCGCGCGCCGAATTGCCCAACCAGTTGGACGTGCCCTACGGCCCGACCCTGGACGAGACCTTCGACGTGTTCTTCCCGCCGCAGCACAGCCCCGAGGCCTTGCGTCCGGCGGTGTTCTTCGTGCATGGCGGCTACTGGCGGGCGACCACCAGCAAGGAGTGGAGCTACGTGGCCAAGGGCCTGGCCGCGCAGGGCGTGGTCACGGTGGTGGAGAACTACACCCTGGCGCCGAAGGTCACCATCGCCGAGATCGTGCGTCAGCACCGCGCGGCGTTCAGCTTCCTGTGGCGCAACGCCGAGCGGTTCGGCATCGACCGTGAGCGCATCGTCGTGGTGGGCCACTCGGCGGGCGCCCACGGCGTGGTCGAGCTGCTGGCCACCGACTGGGTCGGCGACTACGGCTTGCCCGCCCAGCCTTACCTGGGCGCCATCGCGGTGAGCGGGGTGTATGACCTGCGCCCGCTGCCGCACACCTTCCTGGCCGCGACCCTGGACTTCACCTGGCAGTCGGCCGAGGCGCTGAGCCCGATCCTGCACATCCCCGCTCAGCTACCGCCGCTGATGCTGCCCTACGGGCTGCGCGAGACGGCCGAGTTCCGTCGCCAGACCACCGACTACGCCCAGGCCTGCCTCGCGCGTGGCGTGCCGGTGGAGCTGCTGGCGCTGGACCTGGACCACTTCAATATCCTCGACGACCTGGCGCGCGGCGTCGGGCCGATGGTGCAGCGCATCCAGGAATGGCTGCGCCTGGCCCCCGCTCAGGCCTGAAGCCGCCGGCGCTGGTCGCGGGTGGTTTGCTTGATCCGGTCGACGGTGTGCAGCAGCGCTTGCGCGGGCTGCTCCAGGGGCTGTGCGCAGGGTAGCGCGTGGGTCGGCCAGAGCTTCGCCAAGGTGCTGATGCGTTGCGGCTCGTCGAGCAGCAGGAAGCAGCGCGGCGCCTGCAATTGCTCGGGCCGGCAATGCTCGGGGAAGTCCAGCCGGGTGGTGTGCTCGCCAAGCGCGTCCAGGTGCAGGATGCAGACATCGTCGAAGTAGCGGAACTCGTGATGCAAAAGGTCGAGGGTGGCGGGGCACGAGGTGACCGCGATGACGGTGGTGGTGGCTTCGCCGCGGGTTTCACGGATGAACCGGGCGTGGGAGGTTCCCTGTCTCGAATCGCGCATGGTGGTCTCTTGTTGTTGGAGGGAGAGCGATGCGGTGCGGGGAATATCCTAGGTTCGGCGAGGGGCGAATGTGCTTCGCTTTTGCGGGGCGTGGGTGCGCAGGTGTTCCTGTGTTTGGCGCCTTTGTGGGTGTTGGTTTTCGTCTGATCAGATTGAGCGGAAGAATCTTCTGGTTCGCTGCGCAGGTTTGCCAGCTGTGTAAGGTGGCTATCGCGGGGCAAGCCCGCTCAGGTGCACCGCTGCCCTCAGCTGCAACAGCCTCCTCAGATATTGAGAAACCCATCCGACTTCACCTCGTTGAGCACGAAGAACGTGCGCACCTGGCGCACGCCGGGCAGGGCGATGATGCGTGTGTTGTGCAGGTGGTTGAACGCCGGCAGGTCGCGCACGCGCACCTTCAGGAAGTAATCCACGTCACCGGCCACCAGCCAGCACTCCAGCACCTGCGGCAGGTTGCGCGCGGCGGCTTCGAAGGCGGCGAAGGTTTCCGGGGTGGAGCGGTCGAGCACCACGCCGATCAATACCACCGTGCCTTGCTGCAGCACGTTGGGGTCGATCTGCGCGTGCACGCCCTTGATCACGCCCGCGTCGAACAGGCGCTTGGTGTGGTTCCAGCAGGCCGTGGTGCTCAGGCCGACTTTCTTCGCAAGCTCGGCGTTGCTGATCCGGCCGTTGGCCTGCAGGGCCCGCAGGATCTTGCGCTCGTGGGCGTTGATCTCGATGGGTTTGGCGGGTTCTTTCATGGAGGCCTCTGGTAAGGAGTGGGGGCGCAGTGTGCCCATCGCGGGGCAAACCCGCTTCTGCAAGCACCGCGCCGGTCACGAAGGCAACGCCGCACCCGTAGGCGCGGGCTTGCCCCGCGATGGCGACACCCGAGTGCCGAATCGAACTGGATGAATATTTCGCTTTTTAATTCACAGCGGGATCAACATTCAACTTCCTGAGCAAAAGCAGGACTCGCTTCCAATCACCTTCGAATAATAGGTATGAAATTCCGCCGCCCGCTGGGTATCGTTTCAGGACGGTTTCCATCAACGAAGGGAGCGGTCGATGCTGGCGATTTCCAGGTTCGCAAGGTGGGTGAAAACCCCGTCGCAAGAGGCGGCGGTGGTCATCGTTTCCAGCGCCGCGCTGGGCGCTGAGGTCAGCGACGGCCTGGCCCGCGCCATCGCTGACTGGAACGAAGTGGCGCACCTGCACGTGCAAGACATGGACGCCCTGCAAGCCAACTGGCTGGCCGCCGAGCGCGGCCAGCCCCACACCGACTGCCAGGCCAGCGCCCTGCTGCGCGCGGTGTCCAAGCGCTGCTACCTGCTGGACCTGGAAAGCGAAGGCGCGGTGCGCCTGGCCTGGCTCGGCTCGGTGTGCGGGCATGAGCTGCACTGCCTGCAACTGACCCCGGGGCTGGCCGCCGAAGAGGGCGCGCAGGCGCAGGTCCAGCGCGTGGTCGAGGTGGCCAGGACCCTGGTGCGCACCGTCCTGGCCGAGCGCTTCGCGCCCTGAACCGATTGCCTACAAGAACAACACCGAGGTCGAGTAGCTGTCATGAGCAAGCAACAAGCCGCTGTTCCGTTGACCGGTTCGCCCCAGGCGGACGACATCGATTCCCTTGAACTCGAAGAGTGGCGTGACGCGCTGCTGTCGCTGCTTGAGCACGATGGCCCCGAGCGGGCCAGGCAGGTGCTCGACCTGCTGGCGGCGCTGGCCCGTCGCGCGCCGATCGACTGGCAACCGCCCCACGGCACGCCGTACATCAACAGCATCAGCGTCGACCAGCAGCCGGTGTTCCCCGGCGACCTGGCCATCGAGGAGCGGTTGGCCTCGATCATGCGCTGGAACGCGCTGGCCATGGTGGTGCGCGCCAACCAGGCCTATGGCGAGCTGGGCGGCCACATCGCCAGCTACGCGAGCGCTGCCGACCTGTTCGAGGTGGGCTTCAACCACTTCTTCCGGGCCAGCGACCAGGCGGGTGGCTCGGACCTGGTGTTCTTCCAGCCGCACTCGGCGCCAGGCGTGTATGCCCGGGCTTTCCTCGAAGGGCGCCTGGAACAGCACAACCTGCACTACTACCGCCAGGAGATCAGTGCCCAGCGCGCGGGGGTGCAGGGTCTGTCGAGTTATCCACACCCCTGGCTGATGCCGGACTTCTGGCAGTTCCCCACCGGCTCCATGGGCATCGGCCCGATCAGCTCGATCTACCAGGCGCGCTTCATGCGCTACCTGCAACACCGTGGCCTGCAACAGACCGACGGGCGACGGGTGTGGGGCGTGTTCGGCGACGGCGAGATGGACGAGCCGGAAAGCATGTCGGCCCTGACCCTGGCCGCCCGCGAGCGCCTGGACAACCTGGTGTGGGTGGTCAACTGCAACCTGCAACGCCTGGACGGCCCGGTGCGTGGCAACGGGCGCATCATCGACGAGCTGGAAACCCTGTTCGCCGGCGCCGGCTGGCGGGTGATCAAGCTGGCCTGGGGCTCGGACTGGGACGGGCTGTTCGCCCGCGATGCGTCCGGCGAGCTGGTGCGGGCGTTGTCCAGCACCGTCGATGGCCAGTTGCAGACCTTCGCCGCCAAGGACGGGCGCTACAACCGCGAGCACTTCTTCGGCCAGAGCGAGGCGCTGGCGCGCCTGGCCCAGGGCTTGACCGACGAGCAGATCGACCGCCTCAAGCGCGGCGGCCACGACATGGTGAAGATCCACGCCGCGTATGCCGCCGCCCAGCACAGCGACGGCCGGCCGACGGTGATCCTGGCGCAGACCAAGAAGGGCTACGGCATGGGCGAGGCCGGCCAGGGCAAGATGACCACCCATCAGCAGAAGAAGCTCGACCGCGACGCGCTGATCGCCTTCCGCAACCGCTTCAACCTGCCGCTGAGCGACGCCCAGGTCGAGGCCCTGGAGTTCTACAAGCCCGCCGACGACAGCCACGAGATGCGCTACCTGCACGCCCGGCGCCAGGCGCTCGGCGGCTACCTGCCGGCGCGTCCGCGCCAGGCCGAGCCGCTGGCGGTGCCGGCGCTGGCCGGCTACGGCGCCTTCGCCACCCAGGCCGAGGGCAAGGAGATGTCCACCACCATGGCCTTCGTGCGCCTGCTCGGCGGGCTGCTCAAGGACAAGCAGCTCGGCCCGCGCGTGGTGCCGATCGTCGCCGACGAGGCGCGCACCTTCGGCATGGCCAACCTGTTCAAGCAGATCGGCATCTACTCCAGCGTTGGCCAGCAGTACGAGCCCGAGGACATCGGCTCGATACTTTGCTACCGCGAAGCGCTGGACGGGCAGATCCTCGAAGAGGGCATCAGCGAGGCCGGCGCCATCAGCTCGTGGGTGGCGGCGGCGACCAGCTATTCGGCCCACGGCCTGCCGATGCTGCCGTTCTACATCTACTACTCGATGTTCGGCTTCCAGCGCATCGGCGACCTGATCTGGGCCGCGGCCGACCAGCGCGCGCGGGGCTTCCTGCTTGGCGCCACCGCGGGGCGCACCACGCTTGGCGGTGAAGGCTTGCAGCACCAGGATGGCCACAGCCTGCTGCTGGCCGCCACCGTGCCCAACTGCCGGGCCTACGACCCGGCCTTCGCCGGCGAGTTCGCGGTGATCCTCGACCACGGCATGCGGCGCATGCTCGAACAGCAGCAGGACGAGTTCTACTACGTCACCCTGATGAACGAGAACTACCCGCAGCCGAGCCTGCCGCAGGGGGTCGAGGACGACATCATCCGTGGCCTGTACCGCCTGGAAAACCACGCGCTGGAAGGCGCCAAGGCGCAGGTTCGGCTGCTCGGCTCGGGCACCATCCTGCGCGAGGTGCAGGCCGCCGCGCAGTTGCTGGCGCAGGACTGGGGCGTGGCCTGCGAAGTGTGGAGCGCCACCAGTTTCAGCGAACTGGCCCGCGATGCCCGCGAGGTCGAGCGCTGGAACCGCCTGCACCCGCTGGAGCAGCCGCAGGTCAGCCACCTGTCGCGCTGCCTGCCCCAGGGCGCGCCGGTGATTGCCGCCACCGACTACGTCAGCGCCTGGCCGCACCTGGTGGCGCCGTACCTGCGCGACCGCTTCGTGGCGCTGGGCACCGATGGTTTCGGCCGCAGCGACAACCGCGAGCAACTGCGCGGCTTCTTCGAGGTCGACCGCCGCCAGGTGGTGTTGGCGGCGCTGTCGAGCCTGGTGGCCGAGGGTGCGCTGGCGGCGTCGGTGTGCGCCGAGGCCATCGCCCGCTACGGCATCGACGTCGACGCGCCAGCGCCGTGGCGCTGCTGACCGTCTGACCCCGCGACGGCGGCCCCCCGCCGTCGCTTCCTTTGCGTTTCTTACCGAGCGGTCGCCCGCGCGGCGACCTCGCTCGCATGGAGTAAAGCCAATGAGTGTTTCCCAGGACATCCGCGTGCCCGATATCGGCGACTTCAAGGAGGTCGTGGTGATCGAGCTGCTGGTCGCTGCCGGTGATGTGGTCAGCGACGGCCAGGGCTTGATCGTGGTCGAGACCGACAAGGCGGCGATGGAGATTCCCGCGCCCGGCGCCGGGGTGATTCGCGCGTTGCATGTGGCGGTGGGTGACAAGGTCAGCGAGGGCAGCCTGATCGGTGCGCTCGAAGGCGTCGCTGCCGTGCCGCCCGAGGCGCCGAAGGCCGAGCCGGTGATGGCCGAGCCGGTCAGCGTCGCGGTGCCGGTGCCGGTGCCGGTCGCCGAGGCCGCGCCGGCCCGGCAGGTCTCGGGCGAGCTGCCGTTCGCCTCGCCGTCGGTGCGCAAGCTGGGCCGCGAACTGGGCGTCGCGCTCGGCGGCATCCGTGGCAGCGGCCCGCGCGGGCGCATCACCAAGGCCGACGTGCACGCCCATGTGCAGGGGCGCATGACCCAGGAGGCGGCGCCCCGTGCCAGCGGCTTCGATGGCTTGTTGCCCTGGCCACAGGTGGACTTCGCCCGCTTCGGCCCGGTCGAACGCCAGCCGTTGTCGCGCATCCGCAAGCTCAGTGGCGCCAACCTGCACCGCAACTGGGTGAGCATCCCGCATGTCACCAACCACGACGATGCCGACATCACTGAACTGGAGGCCTTCCGCCAGAAGCTCAACCGCGAGTTCGCTGGCGATGGCACCAAGGTGACCCTGCTGGCGCTGCTGATGAAGGCGTGCAGCGTGGCGCTGGGCGAGTTCCCCACCTTCAACGCCAGCCTTGAGGGCGACGAGCTGGTGCTCAAGCGCTACTGCCATATCGGCTTCGCCGCCGACACCGCGCAGGGGCTGGTGGTGCCGGTGATCCGTGACGTCGAGCGCAAGGGCGTGCTGGCCATCGCTCGGGAGATGGCCGAACTGTCGGCCAAGGCGCGCGAGGGCAAGCTGGGCAGTGCCGAGATGAGTGGTGGGTGTTTCACGATTTCGTCGTTGGGGGGGATTGGCGGGAGCTATTTCACGCCGATCATCAATGCGCCCGAGGTGGCGATTCTCGGGGTCGGCAAGAGCCGCACGGTGGTGGCCTGGGAGGCGGGCGGGCCGGTGCCGCGGCTGATGTTGCCGTTGAGCCTGAGCTGGGACCATCGGGTGGTCGATGGGGCCGAGGCGGGGCGCTTCAATGCGTGCCTGGTGCGGTTGCTGGGGGATTATCGGCGGTTGCTGCTGTAGACCGCGTCGCCCCCATCGCGGGGCAAGCACGCTCCTACAGGTATGGCGCCGTCCTCATGGACAGCGGGGTACCTGGAGCGGGCTTGCCCCGCGATGGCCGCGCCGCGTTCTATAGCGGAATCCGCGTGGTCGACAGCACCTGCCGCAACCCCATGAACGAACGGATCTGCCGCACCCCCGGCAGGTACAGCAACTGCTCGGCGTGCAGCCGGTTGAAGCTGTTGCTGTCCTTGGTCCGCAGCAACATGAAGTAGTCGAACTCCCCCGTCACCACATGGCACTCCATGCACCCGGAGACCTTCTGCGCGGCCGCCTCGAACGCCGCGAACGACTCTGGTGTGGAGCGGTCCAGCACCACGCCGATCAGCACCACCATCCCCGCCTCCAGCGCCTCGTTGTCGAGCAGCGCGACGATCCCCTTGATCAGCCCCGCCTGCTTGAGCCGCTCGACCCGGCGCAGGCACGCCGGTGGGCTGAGCTTCACCTTGTCGGCCAGGGCCACGTTGGAGATCGACGCGTCCTGCTGCAGGGCGCGCAGGATGGCGCGGTCGGTGCGGTCAAGCGTGGTGGGCTCTGGCGCCTTTCCGGTGTTTCTGCTGCGTTCGTTTGTTGCTTTCATGGTGTTTTTTTCACAACAAAGGTTTGCGAGATTTGTCTTGGAGACATCAATAGTTCGCAAATGACCAGAAACTTGCAACCCCTGTTTTCGCGTTTTTTCTTAGCATGGTAGTCATCGAAGCCCGCCGATCAGGGCCGCTTTCAGCCTTCGCCACGGTGCTTGGATACCTCGAACAACAAGGAGCACACGCCATGAACCTGAGTCGCTACAAACGTTACCCGTTGACCTTCGGCCCGTCGCCGATCACCCCGCTCAAGCGCCTGAGCGCGCACCTGGGCGGCAAGGTCGAGCTGTACGCCAAGCGTGAGGACTGCAACAGCGGCCTGGCCTTCGGCGGTAACAAGACGCGCAAGCTGGAGTACCTGATTCCCGAGGCGCTCGAGCAAGGCTGCGACACCCTGGTGTCGATCGGCGGTATCCAGTCCAACCAGACCCGCCAGGTGGCTGCCGTGGCCGCGCACCTGGGCATGAAATGCGTGCTGGTGCAGGAGAATTGGGTGAACTATTCCGACGCCGTGTACGACCGCGTCGGCAACATCGAGATGTCGCGGATCATGGGCGCCGACGTGCGCCTGGACGCCGCCGGTTTCGACATCGGCATCCGCCCGAGCTGGGAACAGGCCATGGCCGATGTGCGCGCTGCAGGGGGCAAGCCGTTCCCGATCCCGGCCGGCTGCTCCGAGCACCCCTATGGCGGGCTGGGCTTCGTCGGCTTCGCTGAAGAGGTGCGCCAGCAGGAGGCCGAGTTGGGCTTCAAGTTCGACTACATCGTGGTCTGCTCGGTGACTGGCAGCACCCAGGCGGGCATGGTGGTGGGCTTCGCCGCCGATGGCCGCGCGCGCCGGGTGATCGGCGTCGACGCCTCGGCCAAGCCCGAGCAGACCCACGCGCAGATTCTGCGCATCGCCCGGCACACCGCCGAGCTGGTCGACCTGGGCCAGGAGATCACCGAGGAAGACGTGGTCCTCGACACCCGCTTCGCCTACCCGGAATACGGTCTGCCGAACGACGGCACGCTGGAGGCCATCCGCCTGTGCGGCCGCCTCGAAGGCGTGCTGACCGACCCGGTGTACGAAGGCAAGTCGATGCACGGGATGATCGAGATGGTGCGCCGTGGCGAGTTCCCGGAAGGCTCCAAGGTGCTGTATGCGCACCTGGGCGGGGTGCCGGCGCTCAATGCCTACAGCTTCCTGTTCCGCAACGGTTGAGGGGGTGGCCGCCTGACAAGGGGGCTTCTTCCTGGCCGACCTGCTGACCCCGAAACGCCCGATGCTTGCATCGGGCGTTTGTTTTTCTCGCAGGCTAGGGGCAATTGCCTTCTTCTTCCTGCTGCCGCTGGCGATAGCGCGCCGTCGCGTGCCGCGCCCCACAGTTGGTCGAGCACCAGTGCCGATCCCCGCGACGTGAGCGGTCGACGAAGATGACCGGGCAAATATGGCTGGCGCATTCGCGCACGCGCTCGGCGTGCTCCCCGGAAAACAGCTCGATGGCGTCGCGCGCCAGCATCGACAGCACCTGCGGCTGAGTGATGCGCACGGGCATCTGACGCGTGTGCCCGTCAGCGGCCAGCTGTGCCACCGGCACCGGGTGCTCGGCGTACTGGTTGATGGCCCGTACGTCGGTGGGCAGGGGGGCCACGCCTTTGACCCGGGCCTGCGCCAAGCCGTAGATCGCCCGACGCAGGTCACGCATCTGCTCGAGGTCATTGGCACTGACCGGCTCGGTCACCGGGGGGTAATTGATCTGTTGCAGCCAGTCGTTCCACACCTGGGCGTTCATGATTCGGTCATAACGCCGACGGGTCCATTCGCCGAAGGTTTCCACCAGGAAAAGCGCAGGCGTGCCGCTGCGAAAGTTGAAACGCAGATCTCGCTCGCTCAGGGCTGTACTTTCATCCGCCATTGCCGGTAGGGCCTCGCACTATTCGGGAGGGGCGTGGTGCTCCTTTGCCGCCTCTATTTTGTGATGGGTTATACCAATGACTTAAGGCTTCTATAAAGTGCATTGGGTTATTGGTTTGACTAATAACATATAGAGATTCTACAACACTTTCCAGTGATCCCCTGAGCCTTGACGATTCACGCCGACATATCCATTTTTCACCCGTTTATGTTGAGCGTTAAGGGGTTATAGCAAGGTATTTGAAAAAGGGAATAAAAATACACGGTGATATATTCATAGATCAAAACAATCCTTGCTCTGGATATTCAGCTGAGTAGCATCTGTAAGCGTTAGTGTATTAACCAATAACTAAGACTGCTGGATGTGCCCATGGCTGATTCTGTCGTTCCTGCTCCTGAAGGTTCCACTGCTGTGCGGCGTCCGCTGCTGCCTCGGGACCTGGCGCTGGTTGCCCTGTTCGCCGCGCTGATCGCCGCGCTCGGGTTGTTCGGCATCCTGCCGCTGGGCCCGGTGGCGATCACGGCGCAAACCCTGGGGGTGATGCTGGCCGGTACGTTGCTGGGGCCGCGCCGGGCGGTGCTGGCGGTGCTGTGCTTCCACGCGCTGACCCTGGCGGGGCTGCCGTTGTTGTCTGGCGGGCGGGGCGGGTTGGCGCCGCTGTTCGGGCCTTCGGCGGGCTTCCTGATCGGCTGGCTGCCCGGTGTCGCGGTGATCGCCTGGCTGGCGCCGCGCGCAGGCAAAGGGTATTCGGTTGGCCGCGCGCTGCTGGCCAATCTGCTCGGCGGCATCCTGGTGATCTATGCCCTGGGCCTGCCCGTTGCGGCCTGGCGCCTGGGCAGTGGGGTGAGCGCCTCGCTGCTGGCGGCCGTGGAGTTCCTGCCCGGCGACCTGATCAAGGCGGTCATCGCCGCGCTGATCGGCCGCTCCGTGTTTCGTGCCTTCCCGATCCCTCCTGCGGGCCTGCGCCGGGGTGAGTCCTGAATCCGCACCGTGTTCCTGTTTCCGTAATCGAATCTCGAGGTAATGCCGGTGATTTCCATCCGTAACCTGAGTCATCGCTATGGCGATTGGCCCGTCCTGTACGACATCAACCTCGAATTGAAGGAAAAGCGCATCGCGCTGATTGGTGCCAACGGCAGTGGCAAGTCCACCTTGGCGCGCATGTTCAACGGTCTGTTGCTGGCGCAGCAGGGCGAGGTGTTGGTGAATGGCGTCGACGTTCGGCGCAAGCCCATCGAGGCGCGCCAGCAGGTAGGGTTCATCTTCTCCGACGCCGACAGCCAGATCATCATGCCGACCGTCGCCGAGGACGTTGCCCTGGGCCTGCGTCGCTTCGGCTACGACAAGCCGCGCCAGCAGCGTGAGGTGAGCGCGCTGCTGCAACGCTTTGGCCTGCAGCAGCATGCCGAGCACTCCGCGCACCTGCTGTCGGGGGGGCAGAAGCAGATGCTCGCGTTGGCCTCGGTGCTGGCCACCCAGCCACGGATCCTGATCTGCGACGAGCCGACCACGCTGCTCGACCTGCACAACGTGAACCTGTTCGTCGATACCCTGCGTCAGCTGGAGCAGCAGGTGATCCTGCTGACCCACCAGTTGGAGATCATCGAGGACTTCGACCGGGTGCTGGTGATCGACAAGGGCCGTGTGCACTTCGACGGAGCGCCGGCCGAGGCGGTCGAGCGATACAAGCGCCTGGTACGGGCGCGGCGCATTCCACAGGAGCTCTCGGCATGATGGGGCTGTTCAAGGCTGGCGACTCCTGGCTGCATCGTCTGGCGCCTGGCTGGAAGTTTCTCGGCCTGTTGGCGTTGACCACGGGCGTGTCCCTGACCCCGCTGTTGTCTGGGCAATTGGCGTGGCTTGCCGGGGTGCTGGCGTTGTACCTGCTGGCCGGGCTGGGGTTGCGCCCGGCGTGGTCGGGGTTGTTGGCGCTGTCGCCTTTCCTGGTGCTGATCGTGCTGGTGCAGTGGCTGACCACCCGCTGGCAGACTGGTGCCTGGTTAGCGTTGAGCATGTACAACGCGATCCTGTTGGCCGGTTTGCTGACGTTGAGCACACGGGTGTCGAGCATGCTCACGCTGTTCGAGCGCCTGTTGCGGCCCTTGGCCCGCTTCGGGCTGGACACCTGGAAGGTGAGCCTGGTCCTCGCGCTGACCATCCGCCTGATCCCCACCGTCACCCGCGCCATCGACATCGCCCGTGACGCCTGCAAGGCCCGTGGCTTTGGCCGCCCAGGCCTGCGCATCATCCTGCCGGTGCTGGTGCGGCTGATCCGCGAAAGCGAGGCCATCGGTGATGCCATTGCGGCCAGGGGCCTGGAGGCCGACCCAGCGCTGGGCGTCGCCGAGCCGACCGTCAACCGTGTCAGGGGGCTGGCAGGATGAGCGCAGTCCACATCATTCGTGATGAGCGCGAAGTAACGGGCATTCTCGATCGGTTGGTGCCGTTGATTGCCGAAGGTGCCGTCGCGCGCGACGCGACGGGCGAATTGCCGACGCATGCCATCGAAACGATTGCTGCCAGCGGGTTGCTGGCGCTGAACGTGCCACGCCAGTTCGGCGGCGTGCAAGCCAGCGCCGTGAGCATTGCCCAGGTCTATCGCCGGATCGCGGCGGCGGACCCGAGCGTGGCGCAGATCTTCCAGCCGCATTTTGCCGCCCTCGACGCCCTGGGGCGGGTCGGCACCGAACGACAACAGGCGTTCTTCTTCGCGGAGGCGTTGCAAGGCGCGTGGTTCGGCAACGGCACCACGGAAATCGGTGTGAAGCGCGGCTACGAGCATTTCCAGACGCACCTGGAGGAGGTTTCACCGGGAGGTGACTACCTGCTCACCGGACGTAAGTACTACAGCACCGGCGCCGTCCATGCGCGCTGGATCGCCGTGATGGCCAAGGACCCCCAGGCGCGCATCGGCGTGGCCTATGTGCAGCGCCAGGCAGCGGGGGTCAGGGTCGAGCAGGACTGGAACGGCTTCGGCCAGCGTGGCACCAGCAGTGGCACCAGCACCTTCGAGCGGGTGGAGGTGCCACGCTGGCGGGTGGTCGAACGCTGGCGCCTGTTCGAGCGCCCGCAGAGCCATGGCGCCTTCGGCCAGTTGCACCATATCGGGCTGGACCTGGGCATCCTCGACGCTGCCTTGCAGGACGCCGTCGACTACGTCCGCCACCGTTCCCGGCCTTCGAGCGAGTCACCGTTCGCCAGCAACAGCGAAGACCCGGTGGTGCTTCAGGCGTTCGGGCGCTTCTCGATCGGACAGCGTGCCGCGGCGGCCTTGCTTGAAGAGGCCGCGCGTACCTACGACCGGCTCGACCCGCTGCTGCGCGACCCAGGCACCGACCCTGCGCAGGCTGCCGACGCGGCGGCGCAGATTTCGCTGGCGGTGGCGGCCGCCAAGGCGTTCGCCGCTGAGCAGGCGGTCACCCTCAGCAGCGCCGTGTTCGAATGGATGGGCGCAGGCGGTACCGCCCGGCCGCTGGGGCTGGACCGCCACTGGCGCAACACCCGAACCCATTCGTTGCACGACCCGGCGCGTTGGAAGATCCATCACCTGGGCAACTACCTGCTCAACGGTGCACTGCCGCCTAACAACGGCATTCTCTAGAACCTTTCACTCACGATCATCGATAACGCCTCTTCAATGGGGTTGGGGGAATTTTGCATGGCAGTCTGGCTTGTCACGGGAACCAGCAGAGGGTTGGGGCAGCATCTGGTGCGGGAGCTGCTTGCCGACGGGCACCAGGTCGCGGCGATTTCGCGGGGCTCGGCCAGTGGTGGGAACAATCACCCGGCTTTGCTCGAGTTGGTGGCCGACCTGACCGTGCCGGCGCAAGTCGCCGCTGCGGTGAGCGCCACCCTTGAGCGCTTCGGGCACATCGACACGGTATTGAACAACGCCGGCAGAGGCTTGCTGGGGGCCATCGAAGAGGCCAGCGATGCCGAGGCGCGCGAGGTGTTCGAGTTGAACCTGCATGGCCCATTGAATGTGCTTCGCGCGGTGTTGCCTGGCTTTCGCGCCCGCCGCGCCGGCAACGTGGTGAACATCAGTTCGTTGGCTGGACAGTCCGGCGCGGCGTCCTGGGGGCTGTATTCGGCGAGCAAGTTCGCCCTGGAAGGGCTGAGCGAGGCGTTGGCCAAGGAGACCGCCGCGCTGGGCGTGAAGGTGCTGATCGTCGAGCCGGGCATCCTGCGGACCGAGTTTCTCGAAGACCAGTCGCTGCTGACCAGCCAGGCGCGCATCGACGACTACGAGGCGAGCGCTGGCACGGCCCGGCGTAGCCTTGCCGGCAACCGAGGGCAGCAGCCAGGCGACCCGCGCCTCGCGGCGCGGCGGATCATCGACCAGGTCGTCGCCGGCCTGCCCGACAACGGCCTGGCGTCGCGGTTGATCCTGGGCTCCGATGCCGCGCGGGTCATCAGCGCCAAGCTGGCGCTGCTCACCGAGCAGGTGGCGGCCAGCGCTCCCCTTGCCGGCAGCATCGATTTCGAGCGCGGGCCTGCCGCATGAGCCGTCGTCGGCACATGCACCTGGCGCTGGTGATCGGCGACGCCGGCTTTCACCAGGCTGCCTGGCGCCAGCCAGGCAGCGGCGCGGAGCACTTGTGCGACCTGGGGTTTTTCCAGCGCTTGGCCGAGCGCGCCGAGCGGGCGGTCGTCGACAGCCTGTTCGTCGCCGATGTCGCCGGGTTTGACCCACAGTCGCATGCCAGTTGGCCGACCAACCAATTCGAACCCCTGACGCTGCTGGCCGCACTGGCGGCGGTGACCTCACGGGTCGGCCTGATCGCGACGCTTTCGACGACCTACACACCGGCCTACACCCTGGCGCGGCAGGTGCTCTCGCTGGACCATCTGAGCAGGGGCAGGGCGGGCGTGAACATCGTGACCTCCAGGGGCGGGCAGCACCTGTATGGGCTCGATGAATTGCCTGCGCATTCGGCCCGCTACCAGCGCGCAGCCGAGTCGTTGGACGCGGCGCGGGCGTTGTGGGATGGCTGGGAGCCAGGAGCGGTGCTGCTCGACCGGGCAGCAGGGCGCTACGGCGACCCGCAGCGGATCCACGAAGTCGATTACCAGGGTGAGCACGTCCGCCTGCGCGGCGCGCTGCCCAGCCCACGTTCCCTGCAGGGGAGGCCGGTGGTCGTGCAGGCCGGTGCCTCGGAGGAAGGCCGTGAGCTGGCCGCGCGGTATGCCGATGTGGTGTTCACCATGCAAGGTGATGCCGAGCATGCCGCGTCCTTCTATCGCGACCTCAAGCAACGTGCCCGTGCCCATGGCCGGGACCCGGAGCAACTGCGGGTGCTGCAAGGCGTCACGCCCATCACTGCGGCGACCGAAGAGGCGGCGATCGAGCAACAACGCCGCTTGGCCCAGCTCACCGACCAGGGGCAGGCGTTGCGACGCTTGTCTGGCCTGCTCAACCACATCGACTGCAGCGGCCTGCCGCTGGATCAGCCGCTGCCGCCAGCGTTGCAAGCGCAGGCCCGACAGGCCGAGCCCAGTACCGCCGCCAATGAACTGCTCGAACTGATCGCTCGGCAACGCCCCTTGGGCGATGTGTTGCAGCGGCTGGTCAGCTCTCGTGGGCACTGGACGCCCGTCGGCAGCCACGCGCAGATCGCCGAGCAGTTGCAGGCACGCTTCGAGGCCGGTGCCACCGACGGCTATGTCGTGCTGCCTGCCGACCTGCTCGGTTCGCTCGATGGGCTGCTGGAGCATGTCATCCCCCAACTGCAACAACGCCAGGTGCTGCGTAGCCACTACGCGGGCAGCACCTTGCGTGAACACCTCGATCTTGCGTTGCCAGCCTGGCAACCCCCTGTTCAAGGAACACACCCATGAGCGACCTGTCCTGCGGCCGCGGCCCCAACGAGCTGTTCTTCAACGCCTTCGAGCAAAACTGCGTTTCACTGGCCTATCACGGCGTCTGGGCGCACCCGGATTCCAAGCGTTTCGACTACACCCGCCCACGCTTCTGGACCGACCTGGCCAAGACCCTGGAGCGTGGCGGCTTCGACAGCATCTTCCTGGCCGACGTGGTCGGGGTGCACGACCTTTACCGGGGGGGCTACCAGACCTCGGTCGACCAGGCCATGCAGACGCCCGGCGGCGATCCCAGCGTGCTCATCCCGCTGATGAGCGCCGTCACCGAGCACCTGGGGTTCGTCTTCACCCAGTCGATCCTGCAAGAGCCGCCGTTCAATTTCGCCAGGCGTATCTCCACCCTCGATCACATCACCGAGGGACGGGTGGGTTGGAACATCGTCACCTCGCACCTGGCCAGCGCCGCGCGCAACCTCGGCTGGGGCGACCTGCCAGAACACGACACCCGTTACGCCATGGCCGCGGAGTACCTGGAGGTGTGCGGTCGGCTCTGGCAGCACAGCTGGGAAGACGGCGCGGTGCTACGCGACAAGGCCAACCGCCGCTACGCCGACGCCTCCAAGGTGCACCGCATCGACTACCAGGGGCAGTACTACCAGGTGCCTGGGCCGCACCTGTCAGAGCCATCGCCGCAGCGTACCCCGGTGCTGTTCCAGGCCGGCTCTTCGGAAGCCGGCCGGCAGTTCGCGGCCCGCAACGCCGAGGCGATCTTCCTTGACTCGACGACGCCGCTGGGGGCCCAGCAGATCATTGCCGATGTGCGCCGTCGGGCCCTGGCGTCGGGCCGTGACCCCTCGAACATCCTGTTCTTCCAGGGCCTGACGTTCGTCGTCGGTGGCAGTGACGAAGAGGCGCGGGCCAAGGATGCCAGCTACCGCGAGTTCCTCAACGAAGAGGCCTTCGCCGCACAGTTGAGCAGTGCGGCAGGCCAGGATATTTCGGCGGTCGACCTCGATACCCCGCTGGAGCGTATCCGTACCAATACCCAGCAAGGCTGGCTCAACAGCCTGCGCCAGTCGGCGCCCGACCAGAAGTGGACGTTGGGGCAGGTGCTGCTTTGGCGCCGCAACCGGCAGATCGTCGGCTGCCCCGAACGGCTCGCCGATGAGCTGCAGAAGTGGAAGGACGCCGGTGTCGACGGCATCAACGTCACCTACGTGATCTCGCCTGGCAGCTTCGAGGACTTCACTGACGGCCTGGCTCCCGAGCTGAGAAAACGCGGACTGCTCAAGCAGCATTACCGCCCTGGCACCTTGCGTCAGAAGCTGTTCGGCAACGGTGACCGGCTGCCGGGCGATCACCCGGTGAGCCACCGCCCTTAATCCCATGAAGGCCAGGGAGGCCAGAACGCCAACCTTCCATCTTTCGCCTTTCAAGGAGCCTGTTCCATGCATTCGCAACAGCCACCCTTCGCCCGTCGCGCCTTGCCCTGGCTGGGCTATGGCGCCGCGTTGGTCCTGAGCCCGTGGGCCCAGGCCGATGACACGCCGTCGCCCATCGCCCTTGGCCGGGTCGAGGTTGTCGGCAGTACCCTGGACGAGGCCGATGTCGCTCGGGAGCAACTCAGGAGCACCCCGGGCGGCACCAACTACGTCGATCTGCAGAGCGTGCGGCAAGGCCGTGCCAGTACCAACGAGGACGTGTTCAAGTACCAGCCTGGGATCTACGCCAAGGCCACCAACAACGATGGCATCAAGCTGTCGATCCGTGGCTCTGGCCTGAACCGTGGCCCCGGCGCCCACGCCTCGGGCCTGTTCGAAACGCTGGATGGCTTGCCCCTGACCGGCCCTGGCGGGACACCGTTCGAACTCAAGGAACCGCTCTGGCTGAGCCGTGTGGAGGTGTTGCGCGGTGCCAATGGTTTCGACCAGGGCGCGCTGGCCCTGGGCGGTGCGGTGAACTACGTGACCCATACCGGCCACGATGCGCCGAAGCTGCAGGTGCACTACGAGGCCGGCTCCAATGGCTATGCCAAGCGTGAAATCAGCTCTGGGCAGGTGCTGGGCGATGCCGACTACTACATCAGCCTCGCCGACTCCGAGTACGACGGCTACCGTGACCACAGCGGTGGCAGTGGCAAGGGCGTGGCGGCCAATTTCGGTTACCGCTTCAACCCGAACCTGGAGACTCGGTTCTACCTGCGCTACCGGGAAACCAACAACAGCATGCCGGGCAACCTCACCCGGGACCAGCTCAAGCATGACCCGCGCTCGGCGAACCCGCTCTACCTGGCTCGCAACTCCAAGCGTATCCAGCCCGGCACCACGTGGATCGCCAACAAGACCACCTTGCACCTGAGCGATAACGAGCGGGTGGAAGCCGGGTTGGTCTATCACGACTACCCGATGGACCTGCGCGAAGGCGCCAACCGTATCAAGGTGGCGTACACCGATGTCAGCGGGGTGCTCAACTACATTCGCCAGGATTCGCTGTTCGGTCACGACAGCAAGACCACCCTCGGCCTGCGCAGTACCAAGGCGATGCCCAACAACGGCACGTCCGAATATGTCCGGGTGCCCACCGGCAACACCGCGGCTTATGCGGTCGGCACCAAGACCCGGGGCTATACCTACCTGGGCTCGGACAGCGTGCTGCACATCGGCAACGAGCTGGAGTTGCAGCCCAACCTGTGGCTGACCACCGGCCTTGCCGCCATCTATACCCGTCGCCAGAGCGATGTCACCTACCCCGAAGGCGGTGGCTCGGTCAGCCAGCACGACTGGGACTACGCGCCCCGCCTGGGCCTGCGCTATGAGTTCAACCCTGACTTGCTGGTGTACGGCAACCTCAGTCGCTCGGTGGAGCCGCCACATGCCTGGTCGTTGATCTGGGGGTCGAACAAGTACTTCCCGGCCGGCAGCGGTGCGGCGACCGGGCTGCAACGTGAAGGCGTGCACCTGAAGAACCAGACCGCGACCACCCTGGAAGTGGGCGGGCGTGGCAACGACTGGTTTGGCCGCTGGGACCTGGCCCTGTACCGTTCCGAAGTGCGCCACGAACTGTTGAGCGTGGAAACCCAGGCCGCCACACAGACCACGTCGCAGATCGTTGCCGAGTCCAACGCCAGCCCCACCGTCCACCAAGGGGTGGAACTGAGCCTGGACAGCACGCTCTGGGAGGGCGGCGGCAACGGTCGGATCAACCTGCTGCAGTCCTATACGTACAGCGATTTCCACTACCGCGACGACGACCGCTTTGGTGACAACCCGTTGCCCGGCGTGCCCAAGCACTATTACCAGGCCGAGTTTCGCTACAGCCTGCCGAACGGGTTCTACGCGGGCCTGAACACCGAGTATTCGTCGCGCCTGCCGGTGGACTATGCCAACTCGTTCTACGCCGCCTCGTACACCTTGCTCGGTGCCCGTGTGGGCTACGCCTCACCCAAGCAGGACTGGCAGACCTGGCTGGACCTGCGCAACCTGACCAACGAGCGCTACGCCAATATCGTCACCCCGGGGTACAACGATGCCGGCCGGGATGTGGCCCGCTCCGTACCGGGGGATGGCTTCGGTGCCTATGTCGGGGTGTCCTATGCGTTTCGCTGAGCGGGGATGATCTGCGGCATGCGGAATATCCGGACATCGATTGCCAATTTTCAGGATTTGCGCAGCGTCTGACATGCGCCTTAATGCCGGGGGGCCGCTGCTGCGTGGCCCTTTCACGGTGCAAGGCCGCGCTTGTGGGGTGGCCTATCCTGAACAACCGGTGGGGGAGGCCTATGATCGATTCGCACACGCTGTCCGCTTATTACGACACCCAGTACAACGCCCGCGCCAGTGTGGCGGACTTCGACCAGTACCCCCGCCAGTACCGCGCCCTGAGCGATGCGGCGCATGCCCGCCTGCCGGTCTTCAAGGATGTCGCCTACGGCCCGGGGGCCGGCGAGCGGCTGGATATCTTCCCGGCGAGCCGGCTCGACGCGCCGGTGCTGGTGTTCATCCACGGCGGCTATTGGCGTGCGTTGTCGAAGGCCGACTCGGCGTTCATGGCCCCGGCCTTGACCGAGGCGGGGGCCTGCGTGGTGGTGGTCGACTACGACCTGGTGCCGGCGGTCACGCTGGATGTGATCGTCGACCAGACCCGCCGCGCCCTGGCCTGGGTATACCGGCATATCCAGGCCTTCGGCGGCGACCCGCAGCGGTTGTTCGCCAGTGGCAGCTCGGCGGGCGGGCACTTGGTCGGCATGCTGATGGCGGCGGGTTGGCACGGCGCTTATGGCGTGCCGGAAAACCTGCTGCGGGGCGCCTTGCCGATCAGTGGGTTGTTCGACCTGCGGCCATTGTTGCAGACCCACATCAACGGCTGGATGCAACTGGATGAAGCGGCGGCGCAGCGCAACAGCCCGGCGCTCCAGCCCTTGCAACCTGGCGTGGAACTGGTGATCAGCCACGGCATGCTGGAAACCGCGGAGTTCGCCCGCCAGTCACAGCATTACCTGGCGACCTGGGCCGCCCAGGGCCTGCCGGGGCGCTTCGTCGAGACGCCGGGCAAGAACCATTTCGACGTGGTGCTGGAGCTGGGGCAACCCGGCGCGCCGTTGTACCGCGCCCTCGTCGAACTGATGGGCCTGTAGCCGCCTCAACCGAGCAAGGCGCGCAGGCGCTCGGCCAGCCGGTGCTTCTCGCCCAGACGCTCCATGATGCGCTGGACGATCTCGAAACGCGCCTTGCCGATCGCTTTCACCTCGTCGAGCGCCTGTAGCGCCACGCTGGCCTTGGCCAGTCCCGAACGGGTCGAGCCATCGACCTGCTGCAGCCCGGTGCGGGCGTGCTCCGAGGCTTTCTGCAAGCTGCCGACGATCTGGTGGATCTGTTCGCTGGCCTCGTTGGCGCGGCGCGCCAGCTGGCGCACCTCGTCGGCCACCACGGCGAACCCGCGCCCTTGCTCCCCCGCCCGCGCCGCCTCGATGGCGGCATTGAGTGCCAGCAGGTTGGTCTGCTTGGCGATTTCCTGGATGCTGCCGACGATCGAGCCGATGCGCTTGGACTGGTCGCTCAGGTCGTTGAACACCTCGGTGAGGTTGTCCATGTAGCTGGCCAGCTCGTTGATCGAGGCTTGCGAGGTCGCGATGCTCTGGCTCGACAGGGCGAGGCTTTCCCCGGCTTGCTGGGCCAATGTGTTGGCCTGTTGCATGTCCTGTTCGCTGTGGGCGATGGCCTGGCTGAGGTCGGCCAGGCTGGCGAGCAGTGATGGCAGCGGAACCTCGAGGGTGAGCGGGGCCGGGGCAACGACGGGCGCCGCCGGGGGGGGCATGGGGACGGGTTGCGCGGTGGGGGCGGGCAGGTGAACTTCGATCGTCTCTGCTGGCTGGCGGTGGTAGAGCACCCCCGCCGCCAGGCTGGTGGCCAGGGACAGACCGGTCAGCGCGGTGCTGGCCAGGGCGAAGCCGCACAGGCACAAGAGCAGGCCGAGGCCGAGCAGGAAGGCGGCGAGCTGTTTTTGAGTCATGGAGGTGTCCTTTTCGAATGAGCCAAGGTAGATCGTTCCCAACAGAGCCTGCGGGCCGTTCAGTGCCGGCCTCATCGCGGGGCCGGCACTGGCGGAGCAAAGACCCGCTGGCGCTTAGAACAGCGCCCAGGTGTAGCTGAGGATCAGGCGGTTCTCGTCAATGTCGCTGCGGTAATTGGAGCGTGCAGCCACGTTGCGCACACGCACCCCCAGGTTCTTCAGCACACCACTCTGAATCACGTAGGCGATGTCCAGGTCGCGCTCCCAGTCCTCACCCTCGAACCCCCGTCCGGTGTCGACGTTGTTGCCGCGCAGGTAGCGCACCGTGGTGGTCAGGCCGGGGATGCCCAGTGCGGCGAAGTTGTAGTCGTGGCGCACCTGCCAGGAGCGTTCGTCGGCGGAGGCGAACTCGTAGGTTGGCACCTCGTTGCCCAGGGGGGTGATGTTGGCGAACACCTTGGGGAAGCCCTGGTCGCCATACATGCCCTGGTAACCGACGTAGAAGGTGTGCCCGCCACGGTTGGCCGACAGCAGCGAGTAGAAGGCGCGGTTGTCGATGTTGCCGAGCAGCTTGCGACCGTCCTCGGCGGTGTCGTAGAAACCGATGTTCGCCCCCAGCACCCAGCTGCCGACCGGCTGCGAATGCTTCAGGCCCAGGTGGCGCTGCGCGTAGATGTCCTCCAGCTGGCCGTACCAGGCGCTGACGGTGGTGCGCTTGGCGTTGAAGTTGTAGTCGGCGCCGGCGTAGTTGAAGGCGTCGGCCGACACCTGGCGCTGCGGCTGGTAGCCGATCATGGCCTGCAGCTTGTCGTCGCCGGCCTCGTTGCGCAGGTGAGTGGAGGTGAGGTGGCCGCCCTGCACGGTCAAGCCGGCGATTTCGTTCGAGGTGAAGCTGGCGCCCTGGTAACTCGGCGGCAGCAGGCGATTGTCGCTGAACATCAGCACCGGAACGTTGGGTTGCAGTTCGCCGAACTTGAGCTCGGTCTTCGACACCCGCACCTTCCCGGCCACGCCCAGGCGGCTGTAGTCGTCGGCGGCGCGGCCGTCTTCCTTGACGGGTAACAGGCCGGTGTTGGTGTGGGCCGGGCTGCTGTCGAGCTTGATCCCGAGCACGCCGATGGCGTCGACGCCGAAACCGATCGGCCCCTGGGTATAGCCGGACTTGACGTTGAGGATGAAGCCCTGGGCCCACTCCTGGGCCCGGGACTGCTGGTTGCTGCCGACGATGTCTGAGAAGTCGCGGCTGAAGAAGTAGTTGCGCAGTTGCAGCGTGGCGGTGGAGTCCTCGATGAAACCGGATTCGGCGGCCAGCGCGCTGAACGGGAGGGTGCTCAACAGCAAGGGGAGGGTATGGGGCTTCTGCTTCATCACAAGGCTCTTGTTCTTATGGTTTTCAGGGTGCAGCCGCCCGCCACCGGCCCAGGAAGGGGCCGATGGGGAGGGTGCGTCGGGGGTACGGTGGTGCGGGCGCTAGACGCCCAGGTAACGGTGCGACAGGTCTGGGACCGCGGCCAGCTGCGGCGGCGTGCCATCCCAGACCGGTCGGCCCTTCTCGATGATGTGATGGCGGTCCACCACCCGCGCCATCTCCTTGAGGTTCTTGTCGATCACCAGGATGGTCTCGCCTTCGGCCTTGAGGGTGGCCAGGCAATTCCAGATGGTTTCGCGGATGACCGGCGCCAGGCCTTCGGTGGCCTCGTCGAGGATCAGCAACTGTGGGTTGGTCATCAGCGCGCGGCCCACCACCAGCATTTGCTGTTCGCCGCCGGAGAGGGTCTTCGACAGCTGCCCCTGGCGCTCCTCCAGCCGGGGGAACAGCGCATAGATGCGCGCCAGGTCCCACTTGCCGCCGCGCGTGGCGGTGGCCAGCAGGTTCTCCTTCACGCTCAGCGAACCGAATACCCGGCGCCCCTCCGGCACCAGGCCAAGCCCGGCCTGGGCGATGCGGTAGGGCGTGGCGCCGCTCACTTCCTTGCCATGGATGCGGATGCTGCCGGCGTTGGGCTTGAGCAACCCCATGATGGACTTGACCGTGGTGGTCTTGCCCATGCCGTTGCGGCCGATCAGCGACACCACCTCGCCCTGGGCGATCTTCAGGTGCATGTCGAACAGCACCTGGCTCAGGCCGTAGCCGGCCTGCAAACCACTGACTTCAAGCATGTTCTTCCCCCAGGTAGGCGCTGCGCACCAGTGCGTTGCCGCGGACTTCGTCCACCGTGCCGGTGAACACGGTTTCGCCATAGACCAGCACGGTGATGCGGTCGGCGAGGGCGAAGACGGCGTCCATGTCGTGCTCCACCAACAGGATCGCGTAGCGGCCCTTGAGCGACATCAACAGCTCGGTCAGGCGCGCCGACTCGTCGGCGCCCATGCCTGCCATCGGCTCGTCCAGCAGCAGCACCGAGGCTTCCTGGGCCAGCGCCAGGGCCAGTTCCAGCTGGCGGCGCTCGCCGTGGGACAACTCGCTGACGCGGTGTTCGGCGCGCGCGGCCAGGCCCACCTGTTGCAGGTAGCCGAGGGCGGGGGCGAGCAGGTCGCGGTCGCGCGCCAACGGCTTCCAGAAACCAAAGGTCTTGCCCTCGCGCGCGGCGATGGCCACGGCGAGGTTCTCCAGCAGGGTGAACTCGGGGTACAGCTGGCTGACCTGGAACGAGCGCGCCAGCCCCAGGCGTGGCCGCTGGTGGGCGGGCACGGCGGTGATGTCGCGGCCATCGAGCAGGATCTGCCCTTTGTCCGGGCGCAGCTCGCCGGCGATCTGCGAGATCAGCGTGGACTTGCCGGCGCCATTGGGGCCGATGATCGCGTGCAGCTCGCCCGGGCGCAGCTCCAGGTTGGCGTTTTGCGTGGCCTTCACCGCGCCGAAGGCTTTTTCCAGGCCACGGATCGACAAGTGCGCGCTCATGGGTGGATCTCCTGCGGTTTGGACGCCGCGCCAGCGCGTGGCGCCTTGGGCTTACGGGGTTTGCCTGCACCGTGCAGCAGCAGGCCGTAGATGCCCTGGCGGCCGAACAGCACCACCAACAGCAGCAGTGGGCCGAAAATCAGCAGCCAGTGCTCGGTCCACAGGCTCAGCAGTTGCTCCAGCCCCAGGTAGGCCGCCGCGCCCAGCACTGGGCCGAGCAAGCTGCCGACGCCGCCGAGGATGACCATCGCCATCAGCTCGCCGGACTTCTGCCAGGCGCCCATGTCGGGGCTGACGAACATCGCGTAGTTGGCCCACAGCACCCCGGCCAGGCCTGCGCCGAGGCCGGCGATGACGAAGGTGGTGAGGCGGTAGCGCACAGGTTTCAGGCCCAGGCTCACGGTGCGCCGCTCGCTTTGCTTGAGGCCGCGCAGGACGAAGCCGAAGCGCGAGCCGACCAGGCGCCGGCAGAACAGCAGCCAGCCCACCAGCAGGGCCACGCACAGGTAATAGAACTGGTTGGCGTCGCCCAGGTCGAGGCCGGGCAGGGTGTTGCGCGCGTCCATCAGGATGCCGTCGTCGCCACCGTAGAGCGACAGCGAGCCGAGGATGAAATAAAGCATCTGGCTGAACGCCAGGGTGATCATGATGAACTGCACGCCGCTGGTGCGCAGCGACAGGTAGCCCATCACCAGCCCCAGCAGGGCGCAGCACAGCAGGGCCAGCGGCCACACCACCAACGCGCTGTTGCTGCCCGCCCAGCCCCACAGCGGCAGCGCCTGCGAGGTGTGGAAGGCGACGATGCCCACCACGTAGCCACCCAGGCTGAAGAATGCGGCGTGGCCGAAGCTGACCAGCGCACCGTAGCCGATCAGCAGGTCGAGGCTGGCGGCGGCCATGCCGTAGATCGCCAGGCGGGTGAACAGGCTGACCAGGAACGGCTCGTCGAACAGTGCGGCCACCAGGGGCATCAGGGCGAAGGTGGCCAGGCAGGCCAGGTCGATCATCAGTCGACGGGACATGGGCTTCTCCTCAAGCTCGGGCCGGCAGCAGGCCGCGCGGGCGAACCAGCAGCACCACGGCCATGACGATGTAGGCGCTGGCGGAAATCAGCCCAGCGGACAGGGCGCCACTCACCTCGGCGGGCAGCAGTTGGTCGAGCAGCGGCGGGATGTAGGCGCGGCCAAGGCTGTCGACCATGCCGATCAGCAGGGCGCCGACCAGCGCGCCGCGCACCGAGCCGACGCCGCCGACGACGATGACCACGAAGGTGGTGATCAGCACCTTCTCGCCCATGCCGATCTCCACCGACAGCAGCGGCGCGGCCATGAACCCGGCCAGGCCACAGAGCATGCAGCCGAACACGAACACCCAGGTGTACAGGCGGCTGATGTTGACCCCCAGCGCGCCGACCATCTCGTGGTCGTCGGCGCCGGCGCGGATCAGCATGCCCAGGCGGGTGTGGTTGATCAGCAGCCACATGCCCAGCGCCACCAGCAGCCCGGCGCCGATGAACAGCAGGCGGCTCACCGGGTACAGCAGCCCCGGCAGCACCTCGACGAAGGCGTTGTACCAATCGGGCGTGGGCATGGCCGGTGGGCTGCGGCCGAACAGCAGGGTGATCGCCTCGTTGCTGAAGAACACCACGGCGAGGGTCGCCAGCACCTGGTCGAGGTGGTCGCGGTTGTACAGCCGGCGGATGATCGCGGTCTCGATCACCAGGCCATACAGGGCCGCGCTGGCCAGGGCGGCGAGGCCGCCGAGCCAGAACGAGCCGGTGCTGATGGCGGTGTAGGCGGCGCTGAAGGCCCCGACCATGTAGAAGGCGCCGTGGGCGAGGTTGATCACGCCCATGATGCCGAAGATCAGGGTCAGGCCGGAGGCCAGCAGGAACAGCAGCGCGCTGTATTGCAGGCCGTTGAGCAATTGTTCGAGCAACAGCATGGTGAGGGTCCTACGGTGAGGGCGCTGGGTCAGAGCGCGCACTGGGCGGCGTAGCTGTCCACCTGGGCCTTGGCGATGGTCTTGACCGGCACTTCCACGAGCTTGCCGTCGCTGCCGGCCTGGACCTTGAGCAGGTGCCAGTCGATGACCGCGTGCTGGTTGTTGGCGAAGCGGAAGTCGCCGCGCACCGAGTCGAAGTCGGCCTTGCGCAAGGCGCTGCGCAGGGCATCGGCGTCCTTGAGGTTGCCCTGGGTGGCCTTGAGCGCCGAGCCGATCAGGCGGGCGGTGTCGTAGCCCTGGGCGGCGTACAGGGTGGGGGCGCGCTTGTACTTCTCGGTGAAGGCCTTGATGAATGCCTGGTTCGTCGGGTTGCTGGAGGTCGGGTCCCAGCCGCTGACCACGTTCACGCCCTCGGCGACGTTGCCGGTGGCGGCGAGCATGCGCTCGTCCATGGAGAACACCGGCACCACCATCGGCGTGCTCTTGGCCAGGCCGGAGCTGCCGTATTGCTTGGCGAAGTTGATGCCGCCACCGCCGGGGTGGAACTGGAAGATCGCATCCGGCGCGAGGGCACGGATGCGCGCCAGTTCCACGGAGAAGTCCAGCTGGTTGAGCTTGGTGTAGATCTCGGTGACCTCACCCTTGAAGGTGCGCTTGAACCCGGCCAGGGCATCGCGGCCGGCCTGGTAGTTGGGCGCGAGGATGACCATCTTCTTGTAGCCCAGCTCGTTGGCGGCGGCACCGGCCATTTCGTGGGGCACGTCGTTCTGGTAGGAGGCGGCGAAGTAGTTGGCCTTGCAGCCTTCGCCTGCCAGGTTCGACGGCCCGGCGTTGGTGCTGATGTAGAAACGGTTGTCCTGGGTGGCGCTGTTGACCACGGCGGCCAGCACGTTGGAGAACATCACGCCGGTGTACAGGGTGATGCCATCCAGGCTCATGCGGTCGACGATCTGCTTGCCTTTGGCCGGTTGCAGGCCGTCGTCCTCGACCACCAGGTTCACCGGCACGCCGCCGAGCTTGCCGCCTTCCTGGTCGATAGCCAGGCGGAAGGCGTCGCGGGCGTCTTCGCCGAGGTAGCCGGCGGGGGTGGAGAGGGTGGTGATGAAGCCGATCTGCACAGGTTCTTGTGCTTGGGCGCTGAGGGAGGAGGCCAGTGCGGCCCCGAGCATCGCAAGGGTGAAGGTGTGTTTCATCATGACCGCCTTGGTGGTGCAGTGCCGCGAAGGGCGCGGCCTGCTTCGTTGTTGTGAGGGCAGTGGGTGAGACGCGTGCTGTGTTTTTTGTTGTTCTGGGCACCCTTGGGCGTGTTCGCCGGGTGTGGGGCTAATTAGAAGTAGCGGGCGCGCTTCGGTCTATCCGCATAGTCGGTGAAGGCGATCCGGAAAATCAGGGAGGCGTTGAGCCACTCGATCGAGGGGTAACAGTTTCCTGCCCTGGGTAACGCCAGGCCGGCCTTCTCGGCTACTGATATCAGGCTTTGCACCGCTTTGCTATCCGATAAGTTGGCGTGGTTTGTCCAGTTATCTTGGGGTGGCGTTTCCCCGCTACCCGGTGGCGGTAACAGCCCCTGTGACAGCTGCCTGCTGGGCGCTTGCGGTACTGCCGTTGTGCGACCAGTGCCGTGCCTGCCCGGCATTGGTGCAAGGCAGGCGCTACCACCCAGGGTGCCTGGCCTTGGCTCTGGAAGGCGCGTTGCAGGGCCATGCGCGGGAGGTCCGGGCTATCCGGAAATTTGCCGAAACACCTCGTGGGCGGCAGGCCAGACCCATGGCCAAATGGATGGCACGGAGATTGCCACTCGATTGGCCTAGCCTGCCGAAAGAGCAGGCAAAACAAAAAACCGTGATGAGTAGCGTGCGATGACCAGCGAACATGAACAGCAATTCAGAGGCGTCAGTGCCGATCGCTACGATCTGGCCGGTGCGCGTTCATGGATGTCCGATATCTGCGGGCCACACATGCTCAAGGCGAGCAAGCCGAACCGTATCCAGTTCCACCACAGCGGGAATGTATTGCGCTCCACCTCGACCCTGCTGGGCTACGTCGAGTACGGCACCGACGTGACCATCGGCGTCGGCGCGCAGAGCAAGCTCAACAGCTACAGCATCAGCCTGCCGCTCAGTGGCGAGCAGGAGCTGTGCAAGGCCGGCATGCTGTTGCGCTCGGACCGCGACCGGGGCGTGATCATCTCGCCTCACGAGCAGCAGGAGCTGACCATCGCCGGTGACTGCCGCAAGTTGCAGGTGGTGATTCCACGCACGGCGATCCAGCAGACCCTCGAAGAACTGCTGCAACGCTCGGTGGACGAGCAGTTGTCGTTCGATGCCGACATGGATGCGATCAACGGTGCCACGGCGTCCTGGTGGCGCATGGCCCGGCACATGACCGACGAGCTGGAGCGCAGCCGCGACCTCTATGGGCAGGTGTTCTTCAGCCGCGACCTGGAAAGCGCATTGATCAAGGGGCTGATCCTCGCCCAGCCGAACAACTACTCCAACGAGTTGCGCACGCGCCTGGAGATCAAGCTGCCGTACTACCTGGTGCGGGCGCGCGATTTCATCCACGCCAACGCGCGTGAAGAGCTGCACCTGGAAGATATCGAACAGGCGGCCGGGGTGTCGCGGTTCAAGCTGTTCGAGGGCTTTCGCAAGTACTTCGGCGTGGCGCCCATGGCCTACCTGAAGAAGTACCGCCTGACCGCCGTGCGCCAGGAAATTCTCGAAGACCGCTCGCAGCGCAATATCTCGGTGATCGCCATGGGTTGGGGCTTCAACCACTTGGGGCGGTTTTCCAGCGAATACCGCAAGCTGTTCGACGAAGCGCCCAGCACCACCTTGCAGCGCGCCGAGGCCCGTCGCATTCGCTGACGGCCTGACCTTCCGCATGCGTGACCGTCCTGCCCGGCCCAGTGCCGGGCAGCGGTCTGTCCGTGGGCAGGTTGCGCAATAAGCGGATCATGTTCCCTGACTATCCGGATAGACCCCCTTCAGCGGTTATTTATCTAATAACGGCACATGCAACCCGCCTACGCTGATGGGGATTTCCATGATTAGCCAACATTCGAATAAACAATGGCAGGAATTCATTACCGGCTGCCTGGACTTTCGTCCGGCCGATGGGGTATTTCGCATTGCCCGCGACATGTTTACCGAGCCACAACTTTTCGACCTGGAGATGGAACATATCTTCGAAAAGAAGTGGATCTACGCCTGCCATGAAAGCGAGATCGCCAACAAGCACGACTTCGTCACCGTGCGCATTGGCCGGCAACCGCTGATCATCACCCGCGACGGTGAAGGCCAGCTCAACGCCTTGGTCAATGCCTGCCAGCACCGCGGCACTACGCTGACCCGGGTCGGCAAGGGCAACCAGTCGACCTTCACCTGCCCGTTCCATGCCTGGTGCTACAAGAGCGACGGGCGACTGGTGAAGGTCAAGGCGCCGGGCGAATACCCCGAAGGCTTCGACAAGGCCACCCGCGGCCTGAAGAAGGCGCGCATCGAAAGCTACAAGGGCTTCGTCTTCGTCAACCTCGACACCACCGGGCAAGACTCGCTGGAAACCTTCCTGGGCGATGCCAAGGTGTTCTTCGACATGATGGTCGCGCAGTCGGCGACCGGCGAACTGGAGGTGCTGCCCGGCAAGTCGGCCTACACCTACGAAGGCAACTGGAAGCTGCAGAACGAGAACGGCCTGGACGGTTACCACGTCAGCACCGTGCACTACAACTACGTGGCGACGGTGCAGCACCGCCAGCAAGTGAACGCCGACAAGGGCCTGGTCTCGGGCGACACGCTCGACTACAGCAAGCTCGGCGCGGGCGACCAGAACACCGACGACGGCTGGTTCGCCTTCGACAACGGCCACAGCCTGCTCTTCAGCGACATGCCCAACCCGTCGGTGCGTCCCGGCTATGCCACGATCATGCCGCGGCTGGTCGAGGAGCACGGCCAGGACAAGGCGCAGTGGATGATGCACCGCCTGCGCAACCTGAACATCTACCCGAGCATGTTCTTCCTCGACCAGATCAGCTCGCAGCTGCGCATCATCCGCCCGGTGGCCTGGAACAAGACCGAGATCCACAGCTTCTGCCTGGGGGTGAAGGGCGAGTCCGACGCCGACCGCGAGAACCGCATTCGCCAGTTCGAGGACTTCTTCAACGTCTCGGGCATGGGCACGCCCGATGACCTGGTGGAGTTCCGCGAAGCGCAGCGCGGGTTCCAGGCGCGCCTGGAACGCTGGAGCGATATCTCCCGTGGCCAGGGGCGCTGGGAGGAGGGCCAGACCCGTAACGCGCAGGTGATCGGCATCCACCCGCGCATGACCGGCGTGGAGTTCACCCACGAAGGCCTCTACGTGAACCAGCACAACCACTGGAAGCAATTCTTGATCGACGGCCTGCAACGCCAGGCCGATGACGCCGCCGCGCTCAAACTTCACGAGGTGTAAGCATGTCTGCAGAACTTCAATACCAGATCGAGCAGTTCTTCTACCTCAAGTCGGCGCTGTGCGATGCCCAGGACTGGGATGCCTACCTGGACCTGTTCACCGAGGACAGCGAGTTCCACCTGCCGCAGTGGGACAGCGAGCATGTGTATACCCAAGACCCCAAGAAGGGCATGTCGCTGATCTATTACCCCAACCGTGGCGGGCTCGAAGACCGGGTGTTCCGCATTCGCACCGGCAAGGCGGCCTCGACCATTCCCATGCCGCGCACCGCGCACCTGATCAACAACGTGCGTATTGCCGTGAAGCACGACGATGAACTGGAAGTGTTCCTCAACTGGCACACGCTGTTCTATCGCCTGGGCGTGGCCGAGGCCTTCTTTGGCCGTGCCACGTATACCCTGGTGCGCCAGGGGGACGGTTGGAAGATCCGCCGCAAGCATGTCCTGCTGTTGAACGACACGATCAACTCGGTACTCGATTTCTATCACCTGTAATCAGCGAGCGTCACATGGCACATAAAATTGCCTTTAGTTTCACCGACGGCAAGACGCTGTTCTGTTCAGCGCAGGGGAATGAAAGCGTGCTGGATGCGGCCTTGAGAAATGGCATCAAGATCCCCCTGGACTGCCGTGAAGGTGTCTGCGGCACGTGCCAGGGGCGGTGCGACTCAGGCAGCTACACCCAGGAGTACGTCGATGAAGACACGCTCTCGGCGGATGACCTGGCCCAGCGCAAGGTGCTGACCTGCCAGACGCGGGTGCAGAGCGATGCCGCGTTCTCGTTCGACTTCGATTCGAGCCTGTGCTCGGCGCCGGGCACCCAGACGCTGACCGGCACGGTGTGCAAGATCGAGCAGGTGTCGGCGGGCACGGCGATCCTGCATGTCGATGCCAGCGCCCAAGGCGCGGCGCTGGACTACCTGCCGGGGCAGTACGCCAGGGTCCAGGTGCCGGGCACCGGGCACTGGCGCTCCTACTCGTTCGCGGCCGCCCCGGGCAGCAGTACGTTGCAGTTCCTGGTGCGTCTGTTGCCGGATGGGGTGATGTCCAACTACCTGCGCGAGCGCTGCCAGGTGGGCGACCCCATCGAACTGGAAGCGCCCCTGGGGGCGTTCTACCTGCGGCATGTGGGGCGCCCGTTGCTGATGATCGCGGGGGGAACGGGGCTTTCGGCGTTCCTGGGGATGCTCGACACGCTGGCCGCCTCGGGTGGCACGGGTTACCCGGTCACGCTGTTCTATGGGGTGCGCAAGGCGGCGGATATCTGTGAAGTGGCGCGGCTCGAAGCGTTCAAGGCCAGCATTCCGGGTTTCACCTACGAGGTCGTGGTAAGCGATGCCGAGCCAGAATGGACCGGCAAGACGGGCTATGTCGATGCCAGCCTGGAACACCAGAAACTGCGCGACTTCGCCCACGACATCTACATTTGTGGCCCACCGCCGATGGTCGAGTCGATCAAGGCCTGGCACACCCGGCATGAGTTGGCGGGGTCACCGGTCTATCTTGAGAAATTCACCGAGAGCAATACCTGACGGTCCGCCCCTCTGCGTCGCATAGAGGGGCAAGCTCGCTCCCACAGCTTCAGCCTGACCGAGATAAAGGTCTGCGGATTGGCTTGTTAATTCCAGAGGCGTTAACAGTTCCGATAAAGAAAAACCCCTGGGGTCAGTGACCCCAGGGGTTTTCGCTTGCAGCGTGAAGGCGCTTAGACGTTGAAGCGGAAGTGCATCACGTCGCCGTCCTTGACGATGTATTCCTTGCCTTCCAGGCGCCACTTGCCGGCTTCCTTGGCACCGCCTTCACCCTTGAACTGGATGAAGTCGTCGTAGGCCACCACTTCGGCGCGGATGAAGCCTTTCTCGAAGTCGGTGTGGATCACGGCGGCGGCTTGCGGCGCGGTGGCGCCGATGCGCACGGTCCAGGCGCGCACTTCCTTCACCCCGGCGGTGAAGTAGGTCTGCAGGTTGAGCAGGCCGTAACCGGCGCGGATCACGCGGTTCAGGCCAGGCTCTTCGAGGCCCAGGGCCTCCAGGAACATGTCCTTTTCCTCGCCTTCTTCCAGCTCGGCGATTTCCGCTTCGATCTTGTTGCACACCGGCACCACCACCGCGCCTTCTTCCTCGGCGATGGCCTTGACCACGTCCAGGTGCGGGTTGTTCTCGAAGCCGTCTTCAGCGACGTTGGCGATGTACATCACCGGCTTGCTGGTCAGCAGGTGGAAGCCGCGGATCACGGCCTTTTCCTCGGTGCTCATGTGCTTCATCAGGCTGCGCGCGGGCTTGCCTTCGGTGAAGTGCGGGATGAGCTTCTCGAGGATGGCTTTCTGCGCCAGGGCGTCCTTGTCACCGCCCTTGGCGTTGCGCGCGACCTTCTGCAGTTGCTTCTCGCAGCTGTCGAGGTCGGCGAAGATCAGTTCCAGGTCGATGATCTCGATGTCGCGCTTGGGGTCGACGCTGTTGGAAACGTGGATCACGTTCTCGTCTTCGAAGCAGCGCACCACGTGGGCGATGGCGTCGGTCTCGCGGATGTTGGCGAGGAACTTGTTGCCCAGGCCTTCACCTTTCGAGGCACCGGCCACCAGGCCTGCGATGTCGACGAATTCCATGGTGGTGGGGATCACCCGCTCGGGCTTGACGATCTCGGCCAGGGCGTCGAGGCGCGCATCGGGCATCGGCACGATGCCGCTGTTCGGCTCGATGGTGCAGAAGGGGAAGTTCTCCGCCGCGATGCCGGACTTGGTCAGGGCGTTGAACAGGGTGGACTTGCCGACGTTGGGCAGGCCGACGATGCCGCAATTGAAACCCATGGGTGTTCCCCTCTCTAGGAAATCAGGCCTTCTGGCTATGCAGTTCGCGCATCGCCTTGGCGAAGTCGCCGGCAAGCACGTCGGGCATCACGCCGAGGGCAAAATCGATACTGGCGTCGAGCTTCTCCTGCTCGGCGCGCGGTGCGCGGCCCAGGACGAAGTTGGAGACCAGTTTGGCGTCACCCGGGTGGCCGATGCCAAGCCGCAGGCGGTGGAAGTCGTTCTGGTTGCCGAGCTGCGCGATGATGTCGCGCAGGCCGTTGTGCCCGCCGTGGCCGCCGCCCTTCTTGAGCTTGGCGACGCCGGGGGGCAGGTCGAGTTCGTCGTGCGCCACCAGGATGGCTTCCGGCTTTATGCGGAAGAAATTGGCCAGAGCCGCCACGGACTGGCCGCTGCGGTTCATGTAGGTGGTGGGGATCAACAGGCGAACATCGTTGCCCTGATGGCTGAACTTAGCCGTCAGGCCGAAATATTTTTTGTCAGCGGACAGCGAAACGCGCTGGGCGCTGGCGAGGCGTTCAACGAAAAGAGCCCCTGCGTTATGCCGGGTCTGTTCGTATTCGGGGCCGGGGTTACCCAGGCCGACGATCAACTGGATGGCGGTCACGTCAGGGGCTCTTCCTTGGAGTGGGTGGGCTACAGTGCGCGCGGCACTGTAACCCGACCGACACCGGCGCGCGAGTGGATTACTCGGCAGCGCCTTCTGCTTCTGGTGCAACGCGCGGAGCGTGGACGTTGGCAACAGCCTTGTCATCACCGTGGGCCAGAGCGACGAACTCTACGCCTTTCGGCGCTTTCAGGTCCGACAGGTGGATGATGCTGCCGATCTCGGCCTTGCTCAGGTCGACTTCGATGAACTCAGGCAGGTCTTTGGCTTCGCAGGACACTTCGATCTCGGAAACGACGTGGGAGATCTCGCCGCCTTTCTTGACCGGGGCTTCTTCACCGACGAAGTGAACCGGAACCTTGGCGGTCAGCTTCTGGCCAGCAACGACGCGAACGAAGTCGGCGTGCATGATGAAGCCTTTGGCCGGGTGACGTTGCATGGCCTTGACCACGACGTTCTGCTTGGCGCCATCGACGTTCAGCTCGATCACGTGGCTGAAGGCAGCTTCGTTTTCGAACAGCTTGGCGATTTCCTTGGCCACGATGGTCAGGGATTGGGCTTCTTTATCGCCGCCGTAGACAACGGCAGGGATGCTCAGCGAGTGACGCAGGCGGCGGCTCGCACCTTTCCCCAGGTCAGTACGCGCTTGGGCGTTCAGGATGAAGTCAGTCATTTTGTTTCTCCAAATTAGCCTCCCATCAGGCGTTTGCGACCAGCGCCAGATGGGGATGGCAAAAAAGCCCCGCCCCAACAAATGTTGGGGCGGGGCGCTTCATATCAACACGGGTCCGCTTAGCGGAACATCGCGCTGATCGATTCTTCGTTGCTGATACGGCGTACCGCTTCAGCGACAACCGGTGCGATATCCAGCTGGCGGATACGGTCACAGGCTTGAGCAGCGGCGGACAGCGGGATGGTGTTGGTCACCACCAGCTCGTCGAGCACCGACTTCTCGATGTTCTCGATTGCACGGCCCGACAGCACCGGGTGCGTGCAATAGGCGTAGACCTTGGCAGCGCCGTGGTCTTTCAGGGCCTTGGCCGCGTGGCACAGGGTGCCGGCGGTGTCGACCATGTCGTCTACCAGGATGCAGGTGCGTCCTTCGACGTCGCCGATGATGTGCATCACTTCGGAGTGATTGGCCTTCTCGCGGCGTTTGTCGATGATACCCAGGTCGACGCCCAGGGACTTGGCGACGGCACGCGCACGCACCACACCACCGATGTCCGGGGAGACGATCATCAGGTTATCGAAACGCTGGTCTTCGATGTCGTCGACCAGTACGGGCGAACCGTAGATGTTGTCGACGGGAATATCGAAGAAACCCTGGATCTGGTCAGCGTGCAGGTCGACGGTGAGAACACGGTCGATACCCACGACAGTGAGCATGTCAGCGACGACTTTGGCGCTGATGGCTACACGTGCCGAACGCGGACGGCGGTCCTGGCGGGCGTATCCGAAGTAAGGAATCACGGCGGTGATTCGGGAAGCTGAGGAGCGGCGGAAGGCGTCGGCCATCACTACCAGTTCCATCAGGTTATCGTTGGTCGGGGCGCAGGTCGGCTGAATGATAAACACGTCCTTACCGCGGACGTTCTCATTAATCTCAGTGCTGATTTCGCCGTCGGAGAACTTGCCGACAGAAACATCACCCAGTGGGATATGCAGCTGACGTACGACACGCCGAGCCAGATCGGGGTTAGCATTCCCCGTGAAGACCATCATCTTGGACACGCGCAGTACCTGAAGGCTGAGGGTAACCTGGATGAGTATAAGGAAAATGGCAGGGGCGGCTGGATTCGAACCAACGCATGGCAGGATCAAAACCTGCTGCCTTACCGCTTGGCGACGCCCCTGTATCTGTTGCTGCGAGCGCTAGGCACTCGACTTCTTGATCAGACTTTGCAGCTTGCGATGCAACATCGAAACGTTGCTCCCTTTAGCCACAAACCCTGTATGGGTCTCTGAAAGAAGGGCCAGAACTCTACCAGCTTCGGCTTTGCTTGGGAAGGCCCCAAACACACAACTTCCAGTACCGGTCATTCGAGCTTCCGTGTATTTACCTAGAGAATTCAGCGCATTGCGAACTTCCGGGTAACGTTGCTCTACCACCGGTTGGCAGTCATTTCGACTGTTTCCCTCGGGAACGGGGCGCATCTTAAGGGGGAGGGAATTACGTGTCAACTCTGGATGCGAAAAAATTTCCGCTGTGCTGACAGACACTTGCGGCACCAACACGACGTACCAGGGTTCCGCCGGCTCGACCGGTTCGAGCTTTTCGCCGACGCCACTGGCGAAGGCCGCATGGCCACGCACGAACACCGGCACGTCGGCGCCGAGGGTCAGGCCCAGGGCGGCCAGGCGGTCTTCGTCCCAGTCCAGTTGCCACAAATGGTGCAGCGCCAGCAGGGTGGTCGCGGCGTCGGAACTGCCGCCGCCGATGCCGCCGCCCATGGGCAACACCTTGTGCAGCCAGATGTCGGCGCCCAGCGCTGTACCGGATTGTTCCTGGAGCGTGCGCGCGGCGCGAACGATCAGGTTGCTGTCATGCGGCACCGAGGCGATCTCGGTGTGCAGACGGACCTCGCCGTCCTCGCGCAGGGCGAAAGTCAGTTCGTCGCCATGCTCGAGGAACTGGAACACGGTTTCCAGCTCGTGGTAGCCGTCGGCGCGCCGGCCAATGATGTGCAGCCACAGGTTGAGCTTGGCCGGGGCCGGCAGGGTGAGCTTCTGCATGAACTCAGTGCCCGAGCTGGCGTGGCTGCCAGTCCTTGACCACCAGGGTCACGTCGAGGTTCTCGCCGTGCAGCTTCAGGCGCTCGGGCAGCCAGTAGCCGTTCTGTTCGGTGTAGCTCAGGTACTGCACTTGCCAGCCGTCCTGGGTGAGGCTGGCCAGGCGGCTGTCGCCGTCCAGGGTCAGTTGGCTCTTGCTGTCCGGGGCGGGCAGGCCGCGCACCCACCACACCAGGTGCGAGACCGGCAGTTGCCAGCCGAGCTGTTCTTCGAGCAGGGCTTCGGGGTTGGCGGCTTCGTAGCGGCCCTGGTTGGCCACCTCCAGCACCACGCCGCCGGGGCGCCCGGTCAGGCGCGCGGCGCCTCGGCCCAGGGGGCCGGCCAGGCGGATGTCGTAGTAGTCCTGGCGCTGCAGCCAGAACAGCGTGCCGCTGCCGGAGTCGCGTGGGGCGCGGATGCCGACCTTGCCGTTGATCTGCCAGCCGTCGAGGCTGCTCAACTGCTGCTTGTGCGCGCGCCACTGCTGCGGGTCGCCCTGGCCTTGCAGGGCTTCGCGCGAGCCGAAGCCGGCGCAGCCGGCGAGCAGGGCGATGAGGGTGAAGGTGATGCAATGACGCAGGAACATGGCTTAAAGGGTCTCGGATCCGGTCAGGCGCAGGACGGTCTTGCGCAGGATAGGGCTGTCGGGCTGGGCCTCGAAGGCCTTGGCCCAGACCTGACGGGCTTCGCGGCGCTTGCCGTTGGCCCACAGGACTTCGCCCAGGTGGGCGGCGACTTCATGGTCGGGGAAGCGCTCCAGGGCTTGGCGCAGCAGGCGCTCGGCCTCGTCGAGGTTGCCCAGGCGGTAATTGACCCAGCCCAGGCTGTCGAGCACGGCCGGGTCGTCGGGGGTGAGCTGGTGGGCCTTGTCGATCAGCGCCTTGGCCTCGGCGTAGCGAGTGGTGCGGTCGGCCAGGGTGTAGCCCAGGGCGTTCAGGGCCATGGCGTTTTCCGGCTCGCGGGCGAGGATGGCGCGCAGGTCCTTTTCCATCTGGCCCAGGTCGTTGCGCTTTTCGGCCAGCATGGCGCGGGTATAGAGCAGGTTGAGGTCGTCGGGGTAGCGCTTGATCGCCTGCTGCAGGACTTGGTCGGCCTGGGTGTCCTTGCCGTTGTTGCCCAGGCTCTCGGCCTCGATCAGGTACAACTGGATGGCGTAGTCGGGCTGCGCCTCGCGGGCTTCGGCGAGCAGGCGCGAGGCCTCGGCGCTGCGGCCGTTGGCGATCAGGATGTCGGCCTGGCGCAGCTGCGCGGCCAGATAGTCGGGACCGGGGCCGACCAGTGCGTACTCGCGCAGCGCCGCAGCCGGTGTGTTGCGCTCCTCGCGGATGCGCCCCAGGTTCAGGTGCGCGGCATCGACGTTGCTGTCGCGCTCGACCAGCTCCTGCAGGTAACCCTCGGCTTCGTCCCAGTCTTTGTTCTCCATGCACACCAGGGCCAGGGAGTAACGCAGTTCGTCATCCTCGGGGTACTGCTGGAGCAGGTTCTCGAATTCGGCCTTGGCGTCGGTGATGCGGTCCTGCTCGACCAGGGTGCGGGCGTAGGTCAGGCGCAGGCGCTTGTCGTCGGGGTTGTCGCGGATCGCTCCGCGCAGCAGCGGCAGCGCCTCCGGGCCACGGTCCAAGGCCTGCAGCAAGCGGGCGCGCAGCAGGGTCGGGGCGATCTCGCCGTTCTGTGCCGGGTGGCTTTCGAGCAGCGCCAGGGCCTGTTCGGACTTGCCGTCCTGGTTCAGCAGCAGGGCCTTGCCGAACAGCAACTGGCTGTTGTCCGGGTACTTGACCAGCAGGCGCTCGAAGCTCTGCATCAGGCCGTCGCGGGTGCTCTGGTCGGTCTCGGCGGCCGACAGGGCAAGGAAGTCGAAGTGGGTGTCGCCCTGGCCCTGCAACACCTTTTCCATGTAGATCATGGCGTCGTCGTAACGGCCGGCGCGGGCCAGTTGGATGGCCGCGGCGCGCTGGGCGTCGAGGTTCTGCGCGTCGTTGCGCGCCCATATGAGGGCGGTGTCCAGCGCCGGCTCATCGGCGCCGAGGTACTCGGCGATGCGGTAGGCGCGTTCGGATACGGCAGGGTCCTGGGTTTTCTGCGCCTGGTCGACGTAGTTGGCCAGGGCGATGTCGAAGCGATTGCGCTGGCCGGCCAGTTCCGCCACCAGCAGGCTGTAGAGCGTCTCTTGCTTGAACGAACCGTACACCACGGGCTTGTCCGTCGTGCCCTTGCCGGCCTCGGCCACGGACGGCTGGGCCTCGTCGGTCCGCGGGGCCAGGCTCTGGCAGCCCTGGAGCAGGGCGAGGGCAAGCAGCAATGCGTAGGATCTGTTCATAGAGGCTTAGATGGACTAACCGGCGGTCGGAGCATGATGACACAAGCTGGATGGCAAACCCACCAGCGATGGTCGCGGCTTATTAGGACAGCCGCACACGCCATGCGTTCGCATGCGGGCCTTGTAGGCGCGGGCCAGGCAACGGCGTTGGCCCCGTTGGCGCTATCGCGGGGCAAGCCCGCTCAGGGGATGACGGTGTTTGGCTGACAGGGTTCATCCATGACGACAATAGCGAACGGTGGTTGTCCTGAATCTTGCGAAGTAGGACAATTATCGGCTTCACGTCACAACCAGCGACCTTGCATGGCCTTTCTTGCCCTTGGTATCAACCATAAGACTGCCTCGGTAGACGTACGCGAGCGCGTGGCGTTTACGCCTGAGCAGCTGGTCGATGCCCTGCAGCAGCTCTGCCGACTGACCGACAGCCGCGAAGCGGCGATCCTGTCGACCTGCAACCGCAGCGAACTCTATATAGAGCAGGACCAGCTCTCGGCCGACGCCGTGCTGCAATGGCTGGCCGCCTACCACCGCCTGAGCCTGGACGAGCTGCGCGCCAGCGCCTACGTCCATGAGGAGCACGACGCCGTCAAGCACATGATGCGCGTGGCCTCGGGGCTCGACTCGCTGGTGCTGGGCGAGCCGCAGATCCTTGGCCAGATGAAGTCGGCCTATGCCGTGGCCCGCGAGGCCGGGACCATCGGGCCGCTGCTCGGGCGCCTGTTCCAGGCCACCTTCAGCGCCGCCAAGCAGGTGCGCACCGACACCGCCATCGGTGAGAACCCGGTGTCGGTGGCCTTCGCCGCGGTCAGCCTGGCCAAGCAGATCTTCGCCGACCTGGGCCGCAGCCAAGCCTTGCTGATCGGTGCCGGCGAGACCATCACCCTGGTCGCCCGCCACCTGCATGAGCAGGGCGTGAAACGCATCGTCGTGGCCAACCGCACCCTGGAGCGGGCCAGCATCCTCGCCGAACAGTTCGGCGCCCACGCCGTGCTGCTGGCCGACATCCCCCAAGAGCTGGCCAACAGCGACATCGTCATCAGCTCCACCGCCAGCCAGTTGCCGATCCTTGGCAAGGGGGCGGTGGAAAGCGCGCTCAAGCTGCGCCGGCACAAGCCGATCTTCATGGTCGACATCGCCGTGCCGCGCGACATCGAGCCGCAAGTCGGCGAGCTGGACGATGTCTACCTCTATACCGTCGACGACCTGCACGAAGTGGTCGCGGAAAACCTCAAGAGCCGGCAGGGCGCGGCCCAGGCCGCCGAGGAACTGGTCAGCGTCGGCGCCGCCGACTTCATGGCGCGCCTGCGCGAGCTGGCGGCGGTGGATGTGCTCAAGGCCTACCGCCAGCAGAGCGAGCGCCTGCGCGATGAAGAACTGCAAAAGGCCCAGCGCCTGCTGGCCAACGGCGGTAACCCCGAAGACGTAATGGCGCAACTGGCCCGGGGCCTTACCAACAAACTGCTGCATGCTCCCAGCGTGCAACTGAAAAAGCTCTCCGCCGAAGGCCGCCTCGATGCGCTGGCCATGGCCCAGGAACTCTTCGCCCTCACCGAGGGCTCGACGGACAAGACCCTGCAATGAAAGCGTCGCTGCTGAAAAAACTGGACATTCTCCAGGACCGCTTCGAGGAACTCACCGCGCTGCTCGGTGACGCCGAAGTCATTTCCGACCAAACTCGTTTCCGTGCCTATTCCCGCGAATACGCCGAAGTCGAGCCGGTGTTCGTCGCTTATAAAGCATGGTGCAAGGTCCAGGACGACCTCGAAGGCGCCCAGGCCCTGCTCAAGGACAGCGACCCCGACCTGCGCGAGATGGCCGTCGAGGAAGTGCGCGAGGCCAAGGAGCAACTGCTGGTGCTGGAGTCGCAGCTGCAGCGCATGCTGCTGCCGAAGGATCCCAACGACGGGCGCAACGTGTTCCTCGAGATCCGCGCCGGTACGGGCGGCGACGAGGCGGCGATCTTTTCCGGCGACCTGTTCCGCATGTACTCGCGCTATGCCGAGAAGCGTGGCTGGCGTTTGGAGATCCTCTC
Source organism: Pseudomonas entomophila (assembly GCF_029193575.1). GTDB lineage: Bacteria > Pseudomonadota > Gammaproteobacteria > Pseudomonadales > Pseudomonadaceae > Aquipseudomonas > Aquipseudomonas entomophila_G. The sequence goes on from NZ_JARGCS010000012.1 coordinate 103,930, forward strand.
CGAGAACGAAGGCGAGCACGGCGGCTACAAGGAGATCATCGCCCGGGTCGAGGGCGACAGCGTGTATGGCAAGCTGAAGTTCGAGTCTGGCGCGCACCGCGTGCAACGGGTGCCGGAGACCGAGTCGCAAGGCCGCATCCACACCTCCGCGTGCACCGTGGCGGTGCTGCCGGAGCCCGACGAGCAGGTGGCGATCGAGATCAACCCGGCCGACCTGCGCGTCGACACCTACCGCGCCTCCGGCGCCGGTGGCCAGCACGTCAACAAGACCGACTCGGCGATCCGCATCACCCACTTGCCCACCGGCATCGTGGTCGAGTGCCAGGAAGAACGCTCCCAGCACAAGAACCGCGCCCGCGCGATGTCCTGGCTGTCGGCCAAGCTCAACGACATGCAGACCAGCGCCGCGCAGAACGCCATCGCCAGCGAACGCAAGCTGCTGGTCGGTTCGGGCGACCGCTCCGAGCGCATCCGTACCTACAATTATCCACAGGGGCGGGTGACCGACCACCGCATCAACCTGACCCTGTATTCCCTCGACGACGTGCTGGCCGGTGGCGTGGATGCCGTCATCGAGCCGCTGCTGGCCGAATACCAGGCCGATCAACTGGCCGCCCTGGGGGACTGAATGACCATCATCGCCAGCCTGCTGCGCAACGCGCAGTTGCCCGACTCGCCCACCGCGCGCCTGGACGCCGAGCTGTTGTTGGCGGCCGCCCTCGGCAAGTCGCGCAGCTACCTGCACACCTGGCCCGAGCGCATTGTCAGCAGCGAGGCGGCGGACACCTTCGCCGGCTACCTGGTGCGCCGCCGCGCCGGTGAGCCAGTGGCCTACATTCTTGGGCAGCAGGGTTTCTGGAAGCTCGACCTGGAAGTGGCGCCGCATACCCTGATTCCACGCCCGGAAACCGAGCTGCTGGTGGAGGCGGCCTTGCAGCTGCTGCCCGCCACGCCCGCCCGGGTGCTGGACCTCGGCACCGGCACCGGCGCCATTGCCCTGGCCCTGGCCAGCGAGCGTCCGGGCTGGCAGGTCACCGCCGTGGATCGCATCGACGAGGCCGTGGCCCTGGCCGAGCGCAACCGCCAACGCCTGCAACTGGGCAACGTGCAGGTGCGCGCCAGCCACTGGTACGACAGCCTGGCCGGCGAGCGCTACGACCTGATCCTCAGCAATCCACCCTACATCGCCAGCGAAGACCCGCATCTGAGCGCCGGCGACGTGCGTTTCGAGCCAAGCAGTGCGCTGGTGGCCGGGCGCGACGGCCTGGATGACCTGCGCGTGATCATCGCCCGGGCGCCGCAGCACCTGCTGCCCGGCGGCTGGCTGCTGCTGGAGCATGGCTACGACCAGGCCGAGGCGGTGCGCGAGTTGCTGGTTGAGCACGGCTTCGACGCGGTGAGCAGCCGCCAGGACCTGGCCGGCCACGCCCGCATCAGCCTGGGGCGCCTGCCATGCTGACCGACCAGGAGCTGTTGCGCTACAGCCGGCAGATCCTGTTGGCCCAGGTGGACATCGACGGCCAGTTGCGGCTCAAGCAGAGCAAGGCGCTGGTGGTCGGTCTCGGCGGGCTGGGTTCGCCGGTGGCGTTGTACCTGGCGGCAGCCGGTGTCGGCGAGCTGCACCTGGCTGATTTCGACACGGTCGACCTGACCAACCTGCAGCGCCAGGTGATCCACGACAGCGCCAGCGTCGGCATGAGCAAGGTCGACTCGGCGCTGCAACGCCTCGAGGCGATCAACCCGGAGGTCACCCTGGTCGCGCATCGCCAGGCACTGGATGACGACTCCCTGGCCGCCGCCGTGGCGGCGGTCGACCTGGTGCTCGATTGCAGCGACAACTTCGCCACCCGCGAAGCGGTCAACGCCGCCTGCGTCGCCGCTGGCAAGCCGCTGGTCAGTGGCGCGGCGATTCGCCTGGAAGGGCAACTCTCGGTGTTCGACCCGCGCCGTGACTACAGCCCCTGCTACCACTGCCTGTATGGCCATGGCAGCGAAGCCGAGCTGACCTGCAGCGAAGCCGGGGTGATCGGCCCGCTGGTGGGCCTGGTGGGCAGCCTGCAGGCGCTGGAGGCGCTGAAGCTGCTGGCGGGCTTTGGTGAGCCGCTGGTGGGCCGCCTGCTGCTGATCGACGCCCTGGGCACGCGCATGCGGGAGTTGCGGGTCAAGCGCGACCCGGCCTGTGCCGTGTGCGGCAGCCGCCATGGCTGAGCGCGAGGCGCCGGTGGGCGTGATGGACTCCGGTGTGGGTGGTCTGTCGGTGTTGGCCGAGATCCAGCGCCTGCTGCCCAATGAGTCGCTGCTCTACGTGGCCGATTGCGGGCACGTGCCCTATGGCGAGAAGTCTGCGGATTACATCCGCCAGCGTTGCCGGCACATCGCCGACTTTTTCCGCGCCCAGGGCGCCAAGGCCATGGTCCTGGCGTGCAACACCGCCACGGTGGCCGCGGTGGCCGACCTGCGTGAGCTGTACCCGCAGTGGCCGCTGGTGGGCATGGAGCCCGCGGTCAAGCCCGCGGCGGCGGCGACCCGCTCCGGTGTGGTCGGTGTGCTGGCCACCACCGGCACGTTGCAGAGCGCCAAGTTCGCCGCCTTGCTCGACCGCTTCGCCAGCGACGTGAAGGTCATCACCCAGCCGTGCCCAGGCCTGGTCGAGCTGATCGAGACCGGCGACTTGGAAAGCCCCGTCTTGCGCCAGCTTCTGTTGGGCTACGTGCAGCCGCTGCTCAAGGCCGGCTGCGACACCCTGATCCTGGGTTGCACCCACTATCCCTTCCTGCGCCCGTTGCTGGCCGAGATGGTGCCCGCCGAGGTGGCGATCATCGACACGGGCGCCGCCGTGGCCCGTCAACTGCAACGCCTGCTCGCCGCGCGCGGGCTGCTGGCCGAGGGGCCGGCCCGCGAGGCGACGTTCTGGAGCAGCGCCGAGCCGCAGTTGCTCAAGGGGGTATTGCCGCAATTGTGGCACCAGCCCGGCGCCGTGCACCTCTTCCCGCACTGACGAAATCCGCCGCTCACAGGCACAGGCAATCACCTGTGGGAGCGGCTTCGCGCTCCGACAGGGGCGGTTCAGTGTGGCAACGGCCACAGTTGAGTGGGGTCCAGCACTTCCAGCACCAGCTCTGGCTGGCGAGCTTCCAGGCGCTTGATCAGCTCGGCGGCGGCACGGGTGGCGGTCCAGTCTTCGGGGATGGCCAGGACTTCGCTGGTGACTGGCGCCTTGAGCGAGCCCGGCGCCACCAGGGTCAGGTCGATACCTTGGTCTTGCAGGTGTTGCCGTTGCGTGCGGAACCACTGCGGCAGGCTGTTCGCGCCGCGCAACGGTTGTGTCGGCTCGCCCAGTTGCAGTGCCGAATAGCGACTGACCAGCCCCATGACTTGCGGCCTGTCGCCTTTGGCCAGCAGAGCCAGCGCGATGGCCAGGGCATGCTCGCTGGCGAGCAGGTTGCTCGTGGCGATAGCCCCGATCAGCTCGTTGGCGGGTAGGTCCGTCGGCAGGTAGTCGCACGTGCCGGCATTGATGATCAGCCCGTCCAGTGCGCCCCATCGCGCCTGTAGCAGTGCATTGACGGCATGCGCCTCGCTGGCGTCCTGCAACTGCCCGTCGAGGCAAAGCAGGTTGGCGCCGTGTTGCGCTGCTAATGCGTTCAGTTCCTGGCAATCCTTGCCACTTGCGGCGACTCGGTGGCCCTGTTCGAGCAAACCTTGCGCCAGTGCCAACCCTACTCCGTTGGCGGCCCCCGTTACCCAATAACTGCGCGCGTTGATCAAGGCTCGGCCCTCTGTTTCTGTCACTCGGACAGGCCCTTGAAAGCTGCCAGTGCCCGCTGACGACTGCTGTCGAGATCGACGATTGGGGTGAAGTAGTGATTTGTAGCAAATAGGTCTGCGGATTTCACTGGGAAATGGACTTCTTTGTCATTTAGCTGTTTCAGCTCGGGCAACCAATGGCGGATGAAAGTTCCCTGGGGGTCGAAGCGTTGCGACTGGGTGACCGGGTTGAAAATGCGGAAGTAGGGCACCGAGTCGGTACCGGTGGAGGCACTCCACTGCCAGCCGCCATTATTGGCCGCCAGGTCGCCGTCGATGAGGTGGCGCATGAAGTGCCGCTCGCCCTTGCGCCAGTCGATCAGCAGGTTCTTGCTCAGGAACATCGCGACGATCATGCGCAGGCGGTTGTGCATCCAGCCGGTGTGCAGCAACTGGCGCATCGCCGCGTCGATGATCGGGAAGCCGGTGCGTCCCTGTTCCCAGGCCAGCAGGTCGTCCTCGGCATCGCGCCAGGGCAAGGCCTCGGTGTGCGTGCGGAATGGCCGGTGGCGCGACACCTGTGGATACCCCACCAGGATATGTTTGTAGAACTCACGCCAGAGCAATTCGTCGATCCAGGTACGCACGCCCTGGTTGCCGCTGTCGAACTCGCCGCGGTTGCCGGCCAGGGCCGCGTGCAGGCATTGGCGGGGCGAGATCACGCCAGCGGCCAGGTAGGGTGAAAGTTGACTGGTGCCCGGTTTGCCCGGCAGGTCGCGTTGCGCTTGGTAGTCCTCGATCGCCTCGTCGACGAAGCGTGTCAAGCGGGCCTTGGCCTCCCCCTCACCGGCCGGCCAGTACTCGCGCAAGGCCCGGGAGGGCGGCTCGAAGCCGTCCAGGTGCTGGGGAATCGGGTCGCTGACGACCTCCAGTGGTGCCTGGGCCTTCACGGCGTGGGCCTGAGCCGGCAGGTTGCGGTGCAGGTGTTCCAGGCAGGCCTTGCGGAACTGGCCAAACACCTGGAAATAGTGGCCCGCGCGGGTCAGCAGGGTGCCTGGGCGAAACAGCAACTGGTCGAGGTGGGCATGGGCGGTGATCCCTGCATGCTCCAGCTGGACGCGGGTGGTGTCGTCGCGCAGGGTTTCGTTGATGCCGTATTCCTCATTCCAGTGCACCGCTTGGATGCGGTGTTCGCGGCAAACGTCGAGCACCGCCTGTGGCGCCTGCTGCCAGGTCTCGGTATGACGGATCAGCAGGGGAATGTTCAACCGTTCCAAGGCCTGGCGCAGGTCGCGCAGGTTGCGCAGCCAGAAGTCCACCTTGCACGGGGCGTCGTCGTGGGCCTGCCATTGGCCGGGGCTGGTTATCCACAGGGCGATGGTCGGCCCCTGGCCGGTGGCGGCGCTCAGGGCGGTGTTGTCGTCGATGCGCAGGTCGCTGCGCAGCCAGATGAGCTGCATCGGAAGTTTCTCTGAGGTCGGGTTCAGCGGGATTGCTGGAGCAAGCGCAAGGCGCCCTGGGGTTTGTCGAACAGTTGCAGGCGGGCGATCCGCTGCGCCTGCACGCGAGCCTCATGGAGCGAGACCGTGGTGCCACCCAGGAGCTTGGGAATGTCGATTTCCTGCAAGGCAAGCAGCTTGTCCGCTTCCAGGCGGGCGCCGAGGAACAGCACCAATGCCTTTGGGGCCAAGCGTGCAACGGCCTGTTGCAGCTGTTTGCCGCCGACCGGGCGCTCCAGCACTTGCACGGCAAAGCCGCTGCTGCTCAACAGCCAGGCGCAGAGCCACAGGTGTTCGTCGAGCGGCTGGTCGTTGTCGGTCACCAGCAGTATCGGCGGGCCTTCCAGCGACTGGGTGTCGTGGTACACGCGGGCGCCGAGCTTGCTGCGCAGCCAGGTGTGGAAGAGCGCTTGCTCCAGGCGCGCGTCGATGTGGTTGCGCCAGCGTTGTTCGAGGCTGTCGAGCAGCGGTAGCAGCAGTTGCTCGCAGAGCGTCAGCGCCGGGTAGAGGGCCATGGCCTGGTTGAGCTGCTGGTCGAGCGAGCGCGGGGCGAGGTTGGCGACCGCGTCGATCAGGCGCTGGCAACGGTCGTGCCAGTCGCCCTGCAGCAGCGGTGGAGTGTCGGCCTGGCGGTCGAGTAGTTCGCGCACCTGGCCCACCGAGGCACCGCGCTCCAGCCAGTGCAGGATGTCTTCCACGCGGGCGACGTGCGCCTCGCTGTAGAGGCGATGGCCCTTGGGGGTGCGCTCGGGGACCAGCAGGCCGTAGCGGCGCTCCCAGGCGCGCAGGGTCACCGGGTTGACGCCGGTACGGCGTGCCAGTTCGCCGATCGGTAGCCAGCTGTCAGAGAGCATTGCGCAGCCCCAGGCTTTCCGGGTGCGGTTGCAGGTAGGTCTGCTGCAGCAGGTAGGGGTCGGGGTGGTTGCGCAGATGATGCTTGAGCAGGGTCAGCGGCACCACCAGCGGCACGCTGCCTTGCTGGTATTGGCCGATCAACTGCTGCAGCTCGGCCTTGTCGTCGCTGTCGAGTATCGGACGCAGGTAGCCGCACAGGTGCTGCAGGACGTTGCTGTGGGTGCCTCGGCTGGCGCAACGGCGCAACGCTTGCATCAACAGGCTGAAGTAGCGGGGGCCGATCTCCTGCGGGGCATCATCGCGGCGCATGCTGCCGAGCAGGCGGCCCAGTTCGCGGTAGGCCTGCGGGTTGTGGGCCATCAGCAGGTACTTGTAGCGCGAATGGAAGCGCACCAGCGCCCCGCGGCTCAGGCCGTCGGCCAGCAGGCGCTGCCAGTCGGCGTAGGCGTACACGCGGCTGATGAAGTTCTCGCGCAACACAGGGTCGTGCAGGCGGCCTTCCTCTTCCACCGGCAGGTCCGGGCGTCGTGCGCAGAAGGCCTGGGCATAGGCGCCACGGCCACCCTTGAGCGAGGGGCGGCCATCGTCCTGGTAGACCTTCACGCGCTCAAGGCCGCAGGAGGGGGACTTTTGCATGAACACGTAGCCGCAGATGTCGTGCAGCTCGTCGGCCATGCGCTCGCCATAGGCGCGCAGAGGGCCGGAGAGGTCGGTGCCGGGGTTGCGGCTGCCGAGTACCGCAGGTGCCTCTGGGTCGCCGACCAGACGAATGGCATCACGCGGAATGCCCAGGCCGATGGCCACTTCGGGGCATAGTGGCACCCAGTCGAAATGCGCGGCCAGCAATTCGCCGCACAGGTTCGACGCCTTGTGGCCGCCGTTGTAGCGCACTTCCTGGCCAGTCAGGCAGGCGCTGATGGCGATACGGGGTCTGTCCGAGATGTGCTGGGGGTTCATCACTGCCTCCGGAATCCTGTACAAAAAATATTTTTTGTACAGGGTGTATTCCATCACACTGAGGAACTTATACAAGACCTATTTTATGTATAGGTATAGTCAACGTTCAGTCGAGATGCTCCAGCAACCGCCGCGCCGCCTCCTGACCGCTGAGCCAGGCGCCTTCGACGCGCCCGGACAAGCACCAGTCGCCGCAGGCATACAAGCCTTGGTCGGCATCGGCCAGTGCGCCCCATTCATGGTTGCCGGCGGGGCGGGCATAGAGCCAGCGGTGCGCCAGGGCGAAGGTCGGCTCGGGGACCACGCAGCCGACCAGCTCGGCGAACTCGCCGCACAGCTGTTCGATCACGTCGTCCTTGGACAGGTCGATATGCTGCTTGCTCCAGTGCGAGGTGGCGTGCAGCACCCAGGTGTCGAGCTGTTCGTCGCGGCCGGGCTTGCTGCGGTTGCGCGCCAGCCAGTCGAGCGGGTTGTCCTGCACGAAGCAGCCTTGCATGGGGGTGTCGAGCGGGGCTTGGAAGGCCAGGGCGATGGCCCAGGTCGGTTCCATCTGCACGCCGGCGGCCACCGCCGCGAGCTTGGGCGTGCTGGCCAGCAGCGGCGTGGCCTGGGGGGCCGGCACAGCGATCACCACGCGGCTGAACGGGCCATGGCTGCACCCTTCGGTGTCTTGCAGGTGCCAGTACTGCTTGCCGCGAAACACCTCGGCGATGCGGCAGCCGAAGTTCACCGTGACGTCCTTGAGCAGGCCGCGGGTGATCGCGCTCATGCGCGGCACGCCGACCCAGCGCGTCTGTTCGTCGGGGGAGGGGGTCAATTCGCCATCGCGGTAGTTGTACAGCTGCGGTTTCCACTGCGCCGCCCAGCCGGCAGCCACCCACTGCTGCACCTGCTCGACGAAGCGCCGGTCGCGGGCGGTGAAGTACTGCGCGCCAAGGTCCAGGGCGCCGGCATCGCTGCGCTTGCTGGCCATGCGGCCGCCACTGCCATGGCCCTTGTCGAACAGGTGGACGGTCTGCCCGGCCTTCTGCAGGGCCTGGGCCGCGGAAAGGCCGGCGATGCCGGCACCGATGATGGCGATAGGTACTGTCATGATGGCCTCTTCGAACCTTGCTGCTGGCAGACTACGCTGCCGGGCAAACCTGTACAATACAGAAAGTTTGTATAAGGTTATTCCGCTCGATGTGCAGCTTGGCCTATGTTTATCCGAGAGCGTTCGGTCAAACAGCTGGTTTAGAAAGCACCTTGATCTTAAAAATAGACCACAGCCGCAGCTTGCGAGGACACAGCCATGCATATATTGCTGACCGGCGGTACTGGCTTGATCGGCCAGCACCTTTGCCAGTTCTGGCTCGCCCAGGGCCATCGCCTGACCGTGTGGAGCCGCGACCCGGCGCGGGTGCCCCGGCGATGCGGTTCGGCCGTGCGCGGCATTGCCCGCCTCGACGAGCTGGGCGCCGATGACCCGGTCGACGCGGTGGTCAACCTGGCCGGTGCGCCGATCGCCGACCGTCCCTGGACCGGCGCCCGGCGCAACCTGCTGTGGGCCAGCCGCATCGCGCTCACCGAGCAGTTGCTGGCCTGGCTGGAAAGCCGCGAGCAGCGCCCCGGGGTGTTGGTCTCCGGCTCGGCCGTGGGCTGGTATGGCGACGGCGGCGAGCGCGAGCTGACAGAAGCTTCGCCGCCAGTGCGCGAGGATTTCGCCAGCCAGTTGTGCATCGCCTGGGAAGAGACTGCGCAGCGTGCGCAGGCGTTGGGCATGCGCGTGGTGCTGGTGCGTACCGGGCTGGTGCTGGCCAGCGACGGCGGCTTCCTGTCACGCCTGCGCCTGCCGTTCAAACTGGGCTTGGGCGGGCCGTTGGGCGATGGCCGGCAGTGGATGCCGTGGGTTCATATAGAAGACCAGGTCGCCCTGATTGATTTTCTCTTGCGGCACAAGGACGCCAGCGGTCCCTATAATGCCTGCGCGCCAGAGCCGGTGCGCAACCGCGAGTTCGCCAAGCGCCTGGGCCGCGCCTTGCATCGTCCGGCCGTGCTGCCGGTGCCGGCGCTGGTGCTCAAGGCTGGTTTGGGCGAGCTCTCGACGCTGCTACTGGGGGGCCAGCGGGCCCGCCCGGTGCGCCTGTTGGCCGCAGGCTTCACGTTCCGCTTCAACGATCTGCAATCGGCGCTGGACAACCTGTCCAGCCGCCTCTGACATAGGACGCTGCATGACCGATCACGCCCTGCTGCTGGTCAACCTGGGTTCACCGGCCTCCACTTCGGTCGCCGACGTGCGCCGCTACCTCAACCAGTTCCTCATGGACCCGTATGTGATCGACCTGCCGTGGCCGGTGCGACGGCTGCTGGTGTCGCTGATCCTGATCAAGCGCCCGGAGCAGTCGGCCCACGCCTATGCCTCGATCTGGTGGGATGAAGGCTCGCCGCTGGTGGTGCTGACCCGGCGCCTGCAGGCGGCGATGGCCGCGCATTGGCCGCACGGCCCGGTGGAGATCGCCATGCGCTATGGCCAGCCGGCGCTGCCCGAGGTGCTGGAGCGCCTGGCCGCACAGGGCGTGCGCAAGGTGACCCTGGCGCCGTTGTACCCGCAGTTCGCCGACAGCACCGTGACCACCGTGATCGAGTTGGCCAAGCAAACCCTGGCCGAGCGTGGCCTGCCCTTGCAGATGCGCGTGCTGCAACCGTTCTACGAGCACCCCGACTACATCGAAGCCCTGGCCGCCAGCGCCAGGCCCCATCTGCAGCAGGACTACGACCACCTGCTGCTGAGCTTCCACGGCCTGCCCGAGCGTCACCTGAAGAAGCTCGACCCCACCGGCAACCACGACTTCCAGGCCGAGGACTGCTGCAAGGACGCCAGCGCCGAGATGCGCGCGGTGTGCTACCGCGGCCAGTGCCTGGCCACCGCGCGGGCGTTCGCCCAGAAGATGGGCATTGCGGATGGCAAGTGGTCGGTGTCGTTCCAGTCGCGCCTGGGGCGGGCCAAGTGGATCGAGCCCTACACCGAGACGCGGCTGGACGAGCTGGGCAAGGCGGGGGTGAAGAAGCTGCTGGTGATGTGCCCGGCGTTCGTCGCCGATTGCATCGAGACGCTGGAGGAGATCGGCCAGCGCGGGAGCGAGCAGTTCATCGAGGCGGGAGGGCGGGAGCTGGTGCTGGTGCCGTGTCTGAATGACCACCCGGAGTGGGTGCGGGTGTTGGCGGGGTTGTGCGAAAAGGCCTGAGCCAGGCCACGCCCCTTGTAGGAGCGGGGCAAGCTCGCTTCTACAAGGGGGTGAGGTTGCCCGTCAGGGCAACTGATCATCCAGCTTCTTGTTCTTCCAACCGTCATTGCCCGGCAGGATGAGGTTCAACGCGATCGCCACGATCGCGCACAGGGCGATGCCCTTCAGGCCCCAGTCGTCCGGGCCGTCGCCGCTGCCGATCAGCACGCCACCGATACCGAACACCAGCGTCACCGAGACGATCACCAGGTTGCGCGCCTCGGCCAGGTCGATCTTGTGGCGGATCATGGTGTTCATGCCCACCGCCGCGATCGAACCGAACAGCAGGCAGAGGATGCCACCCATCACCGGTACCGGGATGCTCTGCAACAGCGCGCCGAACTTGCCGATGAACGCCAGGGTGATGGCGAACACCGCCGCCCAGGTCATGATCTTCGGGTTGTAGTTCTTGGTCAGCATCACCGCGCCGGTCACTTCGGCGTAGGTGGTGTTGGGCGGGCCGCCGAACAGGCCGGCAGCGGTGGTGGCCAGGCCGTCGCCGAACAACGTGCGGTGCAGGCCGGGTTTCTTCAGGTAATCGCGGCCGGTCACGCTGCCGACCGCGATCACCCCGCCGATGTGCTCGATCGCCGGGGCCAGGGCCACTGGGACGATGAACAGGATCGCCTGCCAGTTGAACTCCGGCGCGGTGAACTTCGGCAGTTCCAGCCATGGCGCGGCGGCGATCTTCGCGGTGTCGACCACGCCAAAGGCGAACGACAGGGCGAAGCCCACCAGCACGCCGGCGATGATCGGCACCAGGCGGAAGATGCCCTTGCCGAACACCGCGACGATCAGTGTGGTCAGCAGCGCTGGCATTGAGATCAGCATCGCGGTCTTGTATGGCACCAGCACGCTGCCGTCACCGGCCTTGCCCATGGCCATGTTGGCGGCAATCGGCGCCATGGCCAGGCCGATCGAGATGATCACCGGGCCGATCACCACCGGCGGCAGCATGCGGTCGATGAAGCCGGTGCCCTTGATCTTCACCATCAGGCCCATGAAGGTGTAGACGAAGCCGGCGGCCATCACCCCGCCCATGGTCGCGGCCAGGCCGAATTGGCCCTTGGCGAGGATGATCGGGGTAATGAAGGCGAAGCTCGAGGCCAGGAATACCGGGACCTGGCGGCCAGTGACCAGTTGGAACAGCAAGGTGCCGAGGCCGGCAGTGAACAGTGCGACGTTAGGGTCCAGGCCGGTGATCAGCGGCATCAGCACCAGCGCGCCGAATGCCACGAAGAGCATCTGCGCGCCCGAGACGACCTGGCGCCACAGCGGGTCGTTGAAGCCGTCCTGCATGGTCAGGCGTCCTTCTGCTTGGTGCCGAAGATCTTGTCACCGGCGTCGCCCAGGCCGGGGATGATGTAGCCGTGCTCGTTCAGGCGCTGGTCGATCGAGGCGGTGTAGATCTGCACGTCGGGGTGGGCTTTTTCCACCACCTCGATGCCTTCCGGTGCGGCAACCAGCACCATGGCTCGGATTTCCCGGCAACCGGCTTTCTTCAGCAGGTCGATGGTGGCGACCATCGAGCCGCCGGTGGCCAGCATCGGGTCGATGATCAGGGCCAGGCGCTGGTTGATATCGGGCGCGAGTTTTTCCAGGTAGGTATGCGCCTCGAGGGTTTCCTCGTTGCGGGCCACGCCCACGGCGCTGACCTTGGCGCCCGGGATCAGGCTGAGCACACCGTCGAGCATGCCGATGCCGGCGCGCAGGATCGGCACTACGGTGATCTTCTTGCCGGCGATCTTCTCGACCGTGACCTTGCCGCTCCAGCCGTCGATTTCGTAGGCTTCCAGCGGCAGGTCCTGGGTGGCTTCATAGGTCAGCAGGGCGCCGACTTCCTGGGCGAGTTCGCGAAAATTCTTGGTGCTGATGTCGGCACGGCGCATCAGGCCGAGCTTGTGGCGGATCAGCGGGTGGCGGATCTCACGAGTGGGCATGGGGAGGGCTCCGGAAGGCGGGCAAAAAAACCGCGCTAGATTAATCTATTCAGTCCGTGCTGTCGTGCAGTCATTGTGCACGTTAGTCCATAAACCCTTGATCTGTGACCGGCGGATGCGTACCTTTGCCCGCTTTTCCATTCGCAGCCCCTGGAGAGCGCCATGTCCGCCGATCTCGAGCATATCCGTCAAGTCATGCGCGAGGCTGACTGCCTGTACAACGAAGCCGAAGTCGAGGCTGCCATCGCCAAGGTCGGCGAGCACATCTGTGCCAAGCTGCACGACAAGAACCCGGTGGTCTTCTGCGTAATGAACGGCGGCCTGATCTTCGCCGGCAAACTGCTCACGCATTTGCAGTTCCCGCTCGAGGCCTCGTACCTGCATGCCACCCGCTACCGCAACCAAACCAGCGGCGGCGAGCTGTTCTGGAAAGCCAAGCCGGAAGTGTCGTTCATCGATCGCGACGTGCTGATCGTCGACGATATCCTCGACGAAGGCCACACCCTCAGCGCCATCATCGAGTTCTGCAAGCATGCCGGCGCGCGTGCCGTGCACACCGCCGTGTTGATCGACAAGGACCACGACCGCAAGGCCAGCCCGGACCTGAAAGCCGATTATGTGGGCCTGCCGTGCGTCGATCGCTACATCTTCGGTTATGGCATGGACTACAAGGGCTACTGGCGCAATGCTAATGGCATCTTCGCCGTCAAAGGGATGTAGCCATGCGCCCACCCGCCTACATGGACCAGTCGCTGTTCAGCGCGCTCGCCGGCAAGGCCGAGGCCAACCCGCGCGGTCGTCAGCACCACAACTTCCATGAGATGAGCGACCCTTGTCATCGCATGGCGGTGGGTTTGCAGCCTGCCACTTATATTCCGCCGCACCGGCACTTGAGCGACGACAAGGCCGAAGCGCTGATCGTGCTCAAGGGGCGCCTCGGCCTGCTGATCTTCGACGAGCAGGGCAAGGTGATCGACAAGCGCGTGATGCAGGCCGGCGGTGAGTGCCTGGGGGTGGACTTGGTGCAGGGCACCTATCATGGCCTGGTGGTGCTAGAGGCCGACACCGTCCTCTTCGAGTGCAAGGCCGGCCTCTACCGCCCGGTGGGCGAGGGCGAGCATGCCCACTGGGCACCGCGCGAGGGCGAGCCGGGCGTCGCTGAGTATCAGGCCTGGATGCGCGCTCAGTTCGACTGAACGACTGCGTCGTGTTCATCGCGGGGCAAGCCCGCCACAGGTACCCCGCTATTTCCAATGCGGCGCGTCCCTGTGGGGGCCGGTTCGCCCTGCGATGGGCCCCCAAAATCCCTCCACAAACCTACACATGCTAGAGTGCCTCCTCATGCCAAGGAGCCTCCCATGCGTGCGTTCATCCCCTTCCTGCTGGCCGTGAGCCTGCCGCTATCCGCGGCCCCCTTGCACAGCCAGTTCCTGCCCCCCGACGACCTCTCCCTGCGCCAGGAAGCCCCGACAGCCCAGCAACTGTTGCAGGTCACCGACTACTCGGTGGTGGTCGGTGCCCAGCGTCAATCCGATCAGCAGCCGATCCCGATCACTTCATCCTTGCAGATGCGCCTGAAGGGCAAGCCGCTGAGCAAGGGCGCGAGCATCACCCAGGTGCTGCTGAACTTCGGGGGCGAGGGTGGCAAGAGCCTGAAGAAGCCGGTGTACGACGAAGCCGCCCGCACCCTGACCCTCAACTACCCGATGGCCGACTACCGTGTGGTGATGGACCTGCTGCGCAACGAGACGCTGTACGTGCAGTTCCTCACCTACGCCAACGGCCATGTCTGGGCCGACCTGCACACCGGCACCGTACGTACGCGTTGAGGCGTGTGCTGGGTGGGGGGTAAACTGCCGGCCTTTGAAATGCCCGTGATGGCCCAGTTGGAGTCGGCAATGCGTAAAGACAAGAAACAAGTGATTGGCGATGAGATCAGCGACGATTACATCAAGACGTTCCTGCAGTTCGAGCCTGCCGATGGTCTGACCTCGCCGTCGCACCACAAACTGATCAAGGCCTACCGTGGCCTGCGCATCGACGACTTCGAGCGTTTCGTCGGGTTCTTCGTCGCGGCGGGGTATGACGTCGATGGCCAGGACGAGCACGGCAAGACCTTCGTCGAGGTGATCGCCGACCAGCGCAATGCGCCGGAGTATGTCGAGGTCATCGACAAGGCGCGCGGCTGACGCGGCATCCGCCATGAAAAAACGCCCCGAAGGGCGTTTTTTTTGTGCCTGCGAATCAGGCGTAGTGCTGTGCCGGGTGGCTTTCCTCCAGCCCCAGCGCCTCGTCGTTCTCGGCGCTGATCTTGTGGTACAGGGCCGCGTCGGTGGCCAGGGTCTTCTCACGTGCCGGGAAGATTTCCTTGAGCTTGACAGCCCACGCCCCCTTGGCCTGCTCGGGGAAGCAGCGCTCGATCAGCTCGAGCATGATCGACACGGTCACCGAAGCACCCGGCGAAGCGCCGAGCAGCGCGGCCAGGCTGCCGTCCTCGGCCGAGACCAGCTCGGTGCCGAACTGCAGGATGCCGCCCTTCTTCGGGTCTTTCTTGATGATCTGCACGCGCTGGCCCGCCACTTCCAGTCGCCAGTCCTCGGCCTTGGCCTCGGGGTAGAAGCGGCGCAGTGACTCCAGGCGCTGCTCCATCGACTGCATCACTTCGCTGACCAGGTACTTGGTCAGGTCCATGTTGTCGCGGGCCACCGCCAGCATCGGGCCGATGTTGCCCATACGCACCGACAGCGGCAGGTCCATGAATGAACCGTGCTTGAGGAACTTGGTGGTGAAACCGGCATACGGGCCGAACAGCAGCGACTTGTTGCCATCGACCACGCGGGTGTCGAGGTGCGGCACCGACATCGGCGGGGCGCCGACCGCGGCCTGGCTGTAGACCTTGGCCTGGTGCTGTTTGACGATCTCCGGGTTGTCGCAACGCAGCCACTGGCCGCTGACCGGGAAGCCGCCAAAGCCCTTGCTCTCCGGGATGCCTGACAGTTGCAGCAGCGGCAGCGCCGCGCCGCCGGCGCCGAGGAACACGAAGCGGGCGTCGACTTCACGGCTGCCGCCGCTGTTGACGTCCTTGATGCTGACGGTCCAGCCGCTGCCGTTGCGGCGCAGGCCGACGACCTTCTTGCTGTACTTGACCTGGGCCTGCGGGCCGTTGCCCAGCAGCTTGAGCAGCTTGTTGGTGAGCGCGCCGAAGTTGACGTCGGTGCCCTTGAGCACGCGGGTGGCGGCGATGCGCTGGTCGGCGGGGCGGCCTGGCATCATCAGCGGCATCCATTCCTGCATCACCGCGTTGTCTTCGGTGTATTCCATTTCGGCGAAGGCGTGGTGCTGCTTGAGCAGTTCGAAGCGCTTCTTGAGGAACGCGATGCCTTTGTCACCTTCGACGTAGCTCAGGTGCGGCACCGGGTTGATGAAGTCGCGCGCGGGGCCGAAGCCGCCTTTCTTGCTCAGGTAGGCCCAGAACTGGCGGGACACCTCGAACTGGGTATTGATGTGCACGGCCTTCTTGATGTCGATGCTGCCATCGGCGGCCTGGGGCGTATAGTTCAGCTCGCACAGGCCGGCATGGCCGGTCCCGGCGTTGTTCCACGGGTTGGAACTTTCCGCGGCACCGGAGTCCATCGCCTCGACGACCTCCAGCTTGAGCGCGGGGTCAAGCTCCTTGAGCAGTACGGCCAGGGTGGCACTCATGATGCCCGCGCCTACCAGTACCACATCAACCGATTCGTTCTGCGCCATTAACGCGTCTCCACAATCTACAGCACCTAATTGACAGCATAGGATTCCTGGGTCGCCAGGATCGCCATGTCCGACTCTTCGCAGTTCTTGCAACTTCCGCGGACACCGCCAATCAGTCTCGGGTGTTCAAATATTGAACGCCGTTGCCGCGGCTGCGGCAATTCGACTTATGGTCAAGGGGCCCGTCGTGGGTTACGGAGCGGCTTCAGGCTCCCATCCAGGATGAGCGCTTTTGCCGTCTGTTCAGGGCTGTTCGGGACACATCTGCCGCTTTTACACATGCCAGACTGTTCATTTGCTCGCCACACTCTCGTGAAGTTGTGAAAAACCGTTTTTTCACGCTCTTTTGGAGACGTGAACCTCAAAGGTGGACTGCGCGATGGCAACCCGCAGGTTCATGCGAAGCGTGCGGCCGGCAGAGCAGGCACGACAGCCAAGGCAAGACCTGAGTGGAAGGCTCTCTGTGGGCGAAGCGGGAGGTGCCGGGGTCAAGCGGCGAATGCGGGGCCCGATCAGGAGACGTCCTTATAATCGGGGGGAGATTATAACGATGTCGCGGGCAGAAAGGTGTGCTTCTTGGCTTTTTATTGCTGCGTTTGTCAGGCCGCCAGGCTGCGTTGCAGCCAACGGCGGCTTGCGCGGGCGCAAACCCGGGCGCTGGCGGGCAGTGGGCGGCCAAGCCAAGCCAGGTGCGCTTCGCTGACCTGGACCCAGCCGCTGCCGCTGGGGGCCTGGCTGCACTGCTTGAACGCCAGGCACAGGCCGTTCGCGTCGAGGCGGGCGTAGGTGTTGTGGCGCGGGCGTTGGAAGAGCAGGGTCCAGAGCGAGGCCATGGCGGCGAGTCCTGTTTGAGCGGGCTGGCGCAAGGATAGCGGGCAAGGCATGAAACCATTGTGACAGGGGCGAGGTTCGAGCTTCGAGCGGCAAGAGTGCGGGGTGGCTGGAAACGCGCAGCTTTACTTCTCGAAGCTTGCCGCTTGTAGCTCGCCACTCGTTATACTGTGGGCCTTTGCCGCTTTTTCTGGAGAAATGCGCATGCTGCAACGTCTGTTGTTCGGTTTGATCGCGGTGGCCACGCTGAGCCTGGTCGGTTGTGCCCACAGCCCGCAACAACTCAGCCCGCAACCCAAGCTCACCAGCCAGCTCAACCCGGTCGGCCGCGGCCAGCCGGTGGTGGTCAAGGTGGTCGATGGCCGCGCCTCGCAATCGCTGGGCACCCGTGGCGGCATGTACCCCGAGACCAGCACCATCAGCGTCAACGGCAACGACATCGTGCCCAAGTTGCAGGCCCAGGCCGAGGCGGCGGTGCGCCTGCTCGGCTTCACCCCCACGCCGAACGCCTACAACGCGCCGCAACTGACCGTGACCCTGGCCGAGCTGAAGTACCAGTCGCCGAAGGACAACCTGTACGTGACCGAAGCGACCATCGGCGCCACCTTCCGCGCCGACGTGGCCAACGCCAACCGCCGCTACAGCGGGCGTTATGGGGCGTCGCTGGACCAGCGTTTCGGCATGGCGCCGAACCAGGAGACCAACACCAAGCTGGTCAGCGATGTGTTGAGCGATGCGCTGACCCGGCTGTTCAAGGACCCGACCATCGGTCAGGTGCTGGGCGAGTAAGCCTCGCTGCTGGAATGAAGAAACCCGCTGCCTGGGCACAGGCAGCGGGTTTTTTGTTGGCCTTGCCGGCCCTATCGCCCCTACAGGGGGCTGCTCAGGCGGCTTCGATAGCGAAATCCAGAACGCTCAGGCCGGTCTCGGCATCGAGCTCCGGCAGGTCCTGGTGCGCATGCCCGCCCAGGGCGCAATACACCAGCCAGCGGTGGTCATGGACGTTGATGGCGAAGCCGTCGATCAGCGCCTGTTGCTCATCGCTCTGGGCGACGAGATAGAGGCGGTCCTGGTTCTCGGCGTGCAGCATGACAAGCTCCGGTACGGGAAAAGGTCGACAGGGTGGCGTGTCTGCATGACGCGCGTGTGACAGATGAAATTAAGTGACAGCTGGTCGCAAAAGCCGGGCACGGCATGTGGGCTTGGGTAGAATGCCGGGCTTCGTTTGCGTTGTTCCGAGGTTGCGTGATGTCCCTGCAAGTCCTTTGGGGGCTTTTGGCCGCCCATCCGGCCAAGCTGATCAATCTGCTGGCCCTGCTCATCACCTGCCCGGGCGGGTTGCTGCTGCACAGCGCCCGCCGCCGCGAGAGCCTGGCGCGGGAAAGCCTGGCGGCGCAGGAGGGCGTGGCGGACGCTTTCTACTAGCGCGTGCCGCGCTACTACTACATCCTCGGTTTCTCGTGCCTGGCGATGGCACTGCTGCTGTCCTGGTTCAGCACCTGGGTTTGAAGGCGCGGGCTTGCCCCGCGCCTACAGGGGGATGCGCCTGTTTCAGGCGACCGGGCTCTGCGCCTTGACCTGGTACTGGTTGCGCACCGGCGTTGCGTACTGCAACACCAGGTATGGCCGGTGCTCGGCCGGGCAGGCGTCCAGGCGGCGCTGCCATTCGGCCTTGGCGCGCTCCAGCTCGTCGGCCGGGAACACCTTCTCGGCCGGTGGCACGCCCAGCGCCGCATCCTTCTCGTCCCACATCGCATAGGCCAGGTAGTGGACCGGGAACAGCCGGTAGCCACCGAGGATCTGCCGGTCGATCTCCTGGGCCAGCTGTTTGGTGTCCTCGAAGTACTCGGTCACCGGCGGGGCGAAGTTGATGTGCACCCGGCCCTTGTAGCCGGTAATGCCCAGGGCGATGCTGTTGTCGTCCTCGCCCGGCGCCTTCTTGTAGCCGCCGGTGGTGGCGCGGATGTACAGCTCGCGGGCCTTGGCCTGGTCGCAGGGGTCGTATTCGTAGCTGATCGACACCGGGATCAGGTTCAAGCCTTGGATCACCGAGCCGAAGGGTTCGTCCTTGCGGCTCATGTGGAACATCTTGAGGATCGCCGAATCGGTGCGGTCGTCACCGTCCTTGGCGCGGCCTTCGGCCTGGGCGATCCAGATCGAGGCGCCGTCGTTGCGGATCGAATGGTTGATGTACGCCGACAGCAGTTGGTAGGCCGCCAGCTTCTCGCGTCGACCGCTGAGCGAGCGGTGCACGATGAAGCTCTTGTTCAGGCGCATCATGTCGCTGACGAAGGGCTTTTGCAGCAGGTTGTCGCCGATGGCGATGCGTGGTGTCGGCAGGCCGGCGTGGTAGACCGCGTAGTTGACGAACGCCGGGTCCATCACGATATCGCGGTGGTTGGCCAGGAACAGGTAGGCGGTACCGGCCTTCAGTTGCTCGACGCCCGTGTAGGTGACGCCGTCGGTGGCACGGTCGATGGTGCGGTCGACGTAGTACTCGACCTTGTCCTGCAGTGTGGAGACGCAGGTAACGCCAGCGAACTCCTGGCGCAGGCGCCGGGCGATCAGCGGTTTGAGCAGCCAGCCGAAGGCGCCCGCCGCGCGCGGGAAGCGGAAGTGGGTGAGGATATCGAGGAATGCCGGGTCGCTGAGCAGGCGTGCCAGGACGGCAGGGACCTCAGCGTCGTCGTACGGTCGGATGGCATCGAATTCGCCCATCATGCTCTCTTGTTGGAAACGGCTAGGGTAATAAGGTAGGGGTGGGCTCCGAAAAACGGCTCGGACACACGCAGGCCCTGTAAACAGACCGGCAATTATACGCACAAGTCACCGCGCAGGCCCCCAGATGCTAGAGACTGACTTCTATCGTTGTCCTTATTGCGGCGAATCGGTGGAAACCACCGTCGATCTGTCCGGCGGCGACCAGGTCTACACCGAGGACTGCCAGGTATGCTGCCAGCCCATCGTGTTCATCTTGCAGGTGCATGGTGACGAATGGATGCTCGAGGTGCGGCGCGAGGATGATGCCTGATGCAACGGATCTACGAACCGGCCAGCCTGATGGAGGCCGAGATGCTGGTCGGCATGCTGGCCAATGAGGGCATCGCGGTGCACCTGGTGGGCGGCGACCTGGTCGGCGCCATGGGCGACCTGCCCATGCACGGCCTGCTGGCCCTGGCGGTGGCCGACCAGCACGCCGATTACGCACGCCAGCTGATCGATGCGTACAATGCTGCCCAGCCCGTTTTCGGCGACGAGCCGGAGAGCATTCCCGGCACCCTGATCTGCTAGGTTGTTTTCGCCCTATGTGTGGACGCTACGCCCTCTTTCGCTGGTCCCCGGCCTTTGCCGCGCTGCCGGGCTTTCCCGCCGACCAGCGCGCCCAATGGAACATCGCCCCCGGCGCCTCGGTGCTGATCCAGCGCCAGCTCGACGGTCAGTTGCAACTGGCGCGGGCACGCTGGGGGCTGACCCCGCCGTGGTTGACCGACCTCTCCCGCACGCCGGCCCAGGCGCGTGCCGAAACCCTGGCCGAGCAGCCGATGTTCCGCGAGGCGTTCCGCCAGCGGCGCTGCCTGATGCCGGCCAACGGCTTCTACGAGTGGCGCGGCAACGTGCGCAAGCGGCCATACTGGCTGACCCCCGGGGAGGGCGCATCGCTGTTCTACGCGGCGGTGTGGGAGGCGTACCCGGTGCAGGAGCAGGTGTGGCTCAGTTGCGCGGTCGTCACCCAGGCGGTGGTGAGCCAGCGGCGGCCGTTGATTCTCGATGAAGCGGGGCAGGCGGCGTGGCTCGACCCGCAGACGCCGCTGCCGCGCCTGCATGAGTTGCTGGCCAGCCCGCCAGCGGCGTTGCGCGAGCGGGCCTTGGCGCATTTCGTCAATGACCCGAAGCTGGATGCGCCGGAGTGCCTGACGCCGGCGTGAGGCGGGTGGTCATCGGGTTGCCACGCCGGCCCCATCGCGGGGCCAGCCCATCAGGTATACCGCCGCCACTCAAACCCTGAACTGATTGATCAACCGCCGCTGCTGCTCGGCCAGCTTGGTCAGCTCGGCACTGGCCTGGCTCGACTCGTCCGCGCCGCCGGCCACTTCACCGGCCACCTGGCCGATGTTGATGACGTTGCGGTTGATGTCCTCGGCCACCGCGCTCTGCTGCTCGGCGGCGCTGGCGATCTGGGTGTTCATGTCGTTGATCACCGACACTGCCTGGGTGATGCTCTCCAGCGCCTCGGCCGCGCGGCTGGCCTGCTGCACGCTGTCGTCGGTCTTGCCCTGGCTGTCCTCCATCACCCTGACCACTTCGCGGGTGCCTTGCTGCAACTGCTGGATCATCTGCTGGATTTCTTCGGTGGCCTGCTGGGTCTTCTGCGCCAGGTTGCGCACCTCGTCGGCGACCACCGCGAAGCCCCGGCCCTGTTCACCGGCACGCGCGGCCTCGATGGCGGCATTGAGCGCCAGCAGGTTGGTCTGCTCGGCGATGGCGCGGATCGCCACCAGGATCGCATTGATGTTTTCCGAATCGCGGGCCAGGTCCTGCACCACGGTCACCGCGCGGCCGATCTCGGTGGCCAGCACGCTGATGGAGTGGGAAGTGTCGCGCACGATCTGCAGCCCCTGGTTGGCCGCCTGGTCGGCGTTGCTCGCGGCATGCGCGGCGTGGGTGGCGTTGCGCGCCACGTCCTGGGCAGTGGCGGTCATCTCCTGCACGGCGGTGGCCACCTGGTCGATCTCGGCCATTTGCTTGTGCACACCCTGGTTGGTGCGGATGGCGATGTCGGCGGTGTGCTCCGACGAGTCGCTGACTTTCTGCACCGAGGTCACCACTTGGCTGATCATCGCCTGCAATTTGGCCAGGAAGGTGTTGAAGCCCGTGGCGATGGCACCCAGCTCGTCGGCGCGGTCGCTTTGCAGGCGCCGGGTCAGGTCGCCTTCGCCCTGGGCGATGTCGTCGAGCATCGCGACCATCTGGCGCAGCGGACGGGCGATGCCGTGGGCCAGCAACCAGATCACCAGCAGGCCGAGGGCGGCGATGCCCAGGCCCACCAGGGTCATGCCGGTGATGTCGGTGCGGCGTTGCGCGGCCAGGTCGTGTTGCAGCTGGTTGACGTCGGCCATCACCGTGCTCAGCGGCATTTCCAGCAACAGCACCCAGCGGGCGTCGGTGCTGGCGACCTTGAACGGCAGGAACAGCTCGATACGATCCTTGCTGCTGTCGACCTTGTAGTGCAGTTCCTCGCCCTTGAGGCTGGCCAGGGTCGCGGCTTCCGACGAGTCGAGCACGTCGCTGGCCTTCTCGCCGAACTTGGAGGCGTCGCGGGTGTAGGCCACCAGGCGGCCGTTGGCCGACACCAGGGCCAGCTCGCCGGCGCCGTTGTAGAGCTGACGGTCGGCGGCATTGAGCAGGTCCTGGATGAAGTTCACCGACAGGTCGGCGCCGGCGATGCCTTGGAACTGGCCGTTGACCAGAATCGGCTCGACGAACGAGGCGAGCATGACCATCTTGTCACCCACCTTATAGGGCGCGGGGTCGATCACGCAGGCTTTCTTCGACTCCTTCGAGCACAGGTAGTATTCACTGGCGCGTACCCCGGTCGAGAGGAGGGTGTGGTCGTTGACGTCCACCAGCCGATCGTAACCCAGGCTGCCGTCGGCATTGCGGAACCACCAGGGCAGGAAGCGTTCGCCGTTGCTGTCGGCCTTGTCCAGCGCGTTTGGCTCCCAGCCCAGGTAAGCGCCGAGCACGCTCGGGTTGACCTCGACGGTGCGCTTGAGCTGGTTGACCAGGTAGGCGCGGTCCAGCTGCATCAGCGGCTTGCCCTCGCTGTCCTGCATGCCGAGCATCTCATTTAGGGTGGCCAGGCTGCGGCTGATCAGCAGCGGCGCTTCCAGGCCGCGCTGGATCTCGCTGACCTGGGTGCGGGCCAGCGCCGCCAGGCGCTGTTCGATCACGCTTTCGAATTGCTGCTGGGTGCGTTGCTGCACCAGGGTCTGGGTGCGTTCGCCGGAGTACACGGCGTAGAGCACCAGGGCGGCGACGATGCTGAGCACGATGGCACCGGCCAGCGCCGCGACGGAAAACTGGATCGACTTGAACTTCATTGTTGGAAGGCTCCGCACGAGGAGGTCGGTTTTTCCTGTTATCGGCGGGGTAATACGAAAGCATGAGGGGCCGGCAAGAAATCTTCCCTGCGGCTATGGCGGGGGCGGGCAACTGGCCCTAGGATACGGCGCATGTGGATAGGGAGTGTTTTCATGCGTAGAACGATCGTTGCCGGCCTGCTGGGTGCCGGCGTGGTGCTGGGTGGCTGCCAGGCGGTGAACACCACCAGCGGTGGCGCGGTGGGCGTCGAGCGCAAGCAGTACATGTTCAGCATGCTCTCGACCGACGAGGTCAACCAGATGTACGCGCAGTCGTACCAGCAGACCCTCGGCGAGGCGTCGAGCAAGGGCATGCTGGACAAGTCCAGCGCCACCGCCAAGCGCGTGCAGGCCATCGCCGACCGGCTGATCGCCCAGGCCCCGCAGTTCCGCCCGGATGCCGCGCAGTGGAAGTGGGAGGTCAACGTGATCAAGAGCGACGAGCTCAATGCCAACTGCGGCCCGGGCGGCAAGATCATCTTCTATACCGGCTTGATCGATAAGCTGCAGCTCACCGATGCCGAGATCGCCGCCGTGATGGGCCATGAGATCGCCCACGCCCTGCGCGAGCATGGCCGTGAGGCGATGTCCAAGGCCTATGGCGTCGAGGTGGCGCGCCAGGGCGCGGGTGCCTTGCTGGGCCTGGGCCAGGACAGCATGGCATTGGCCGACACCGTGGTGAACTACGCCATGACGCTGCCCAACAGCCGCGCCAACGAGAACGAGGCCGACCTGATCGGCCTGGAACTCTCGGCCCGCGCCGGGTACGACCCGAACGCCGCGATCAGCCTGTGGAACAAGATGAGCAAGGCGTCCGAAGGCGCGCCGCCGGAGTTCATGAGCACCCACCCGGCCTCCAGCAGCCGGATCGCCTCGTTGCAGGCGGCGATTCCCAAGGTGATGCCGCTCTATCAGGCGGCGAAGAAGTAATCGGCGCAGGGGGGCTGCTGCGCAGCCCTCCGCGGGTCATCCCACCCAGCCACTGGCCTTCATCGCCGAGTACACCGCCACCACGGCCAGCACGAAGAACGCCGCCGCCGCCAGGCGCCGGATCAACGCCAGCGGCAGTTTCTCGGCCGCGAAGTTACCGGCCAGCACCACCGGCACGTTGGCGATCAGCATGCCCAGGGTGGTGCCGATGATCACCATGATCAGGTGCGGGTACTGGGCGGCGAGCATTACCGTGGCGACCTGGGTCTTGTCGCCGATTTCCGCCAGGAAGAACGCGATCAGCGTGGTCACGAACGGCCCGAAGCGCCGCGCCGCGCCGGCCTCGTCGTCATCCATCTTGTCCGGCACCAGGGTCCACAGGGCGGTGGCGGTGAAGCTGGCGGCGAGTATCCAGTGCAGCACGGTTTCGCTGAAGAACCCGCTGACCCAGGCGCCCACGGCACCGGCGGCGGCATGGTTGGCGAGGGTGGCGGCGACGATGCCGGCGATGATGGGCCAGGGCTTGCGAAAGCGTGCGGCGAGGATGAGCGCGAGCAGTTGCGTCTTGTCGCCGATTTCGGCGAGCGCAACGATGGCGGTGGGGACGAGCAGCGATTCCAGCATCAGGATTCCTACGGGGGCGGGTCGACACGGCTATGACACGTACAGCCTCCCCGCCCCGGGTAAGGTGTGCGTGTCATAGGTCTTGTCAAACCCAGGATCCGTCTGCGCGGATCTTGGCTCTTCGCAGAGCTGGGTCGCACGCGCCATGGCCTGTGGGCCAAGTGTGTTGACGCGTACCGGGCGAGCGGGGGGCTCGCGGGAGACTACTCCCCTAGGACGGAGCGGATTCTGCCTACGGCGACCGCTTTCGGCAAGCTCTGTTTTTATCCGCGTGTTGCCTGGTAAATCCTGAAACCGTCGCCCTCGGCGCGTACCTGGCAGTTGCCCAACGCGCTTTGCAAAAGTGGCTGGTAGCGCAGGAAGCTGTTGGCAACCAAGCGTATTTCGCCGCCTTTTCTCAGGTGTTTTCCAGATTTTTGCAGCAAGTTTTCCGACGCTTGGTAATCGGTGTGGACCCCGGTATGGAACGGCGGGTTGCTCAGGATCACTGCCAGTTCATCCGGTGCCGCATCGATGCCATCACCGCTGATCACGTCGCCTTCCAGCGCATTGGCCGCCAGGGTCAGGCGGCTGGCCGCCACGGCGAAGGCGTCGACATCCAACAAGGTCACCCGGCTCTGTGGATAACGCCGCTTGACCGTGGCACCGAGCACGCCGGCCCCGCAGCCGAAGTCCAGCACGTGGCCGCTGGGCAGCTGCTCCAAGTGCTTGAGCAGCAGCGCCGTGCCACGGTCCAGGCGGCCATGGCTGAAGACCCCTGGCAGGCTGACGATCGTCAGCGGGCCATCTTCCAATGGCAGTTCGAAGTGTTCGGCCAGGCTTTCCAGCGGCTTGGCCTCGGGGGCGTTGTCCACGGTCACCTGCCACAGCTGGCAATGGCGGGCACTGTCGAGCTTGCGGGGCTTGCCGAAGGCTTGCAGCTGCTTCGCCGCACCCTCGATACCGCCGCGTTTTTCTCCCACCAGGTACAGCGTGCGCCCGGCCAGGCGCGCGGCCAGCGCATTGAGCAGGTAGGCGGCCAGCTCGCGTGACTTGGGCAGGAACAGCACCGCGGCGTCGAAGGCCACGCCAGGCGCTTCGACGCCGTAATGGCTGCGACCGTCGAAACGCTCGCCCAGGCGCGCCTGGTCACCGGCATGCCAGGTCCAGCCGTGGGCTTGGGGCAAACGCCCGAGCAAGTCGTCGGCGGGCAGCCCGGCGAGCAGCAGCGGGCCTTGGAACAACTCGGCCTGACGGAGCAACACTTCACTGCGCGGGTCCATGGGCGACCTCTCCTGAAAAAGTGGCGCAGTGTACCAGAGGCATCGGCGTCTCAGCCGACCACTCGCCGCGGTTGCCCGGCGAAGAACGCCTGGGCGTTTTCCGCCAGTTGCCCGACGATACGCTGGCGCGACTCCACCGCGCCCCAGGCGCTGTGCGGGGTGACGATCAGGCGCGGCACGTCGGCGGCCAGCAGCGGGTTGCCGTTGACCGGCGGTTCGACGCTGAGCACGTCGCTGGCCGCGCCACCCAGGTGCCCGCTGCGCAATGCGTCGGCCAGGGCTTGCTCGTCGATCAGGCCGCCGCGCGCGGTGTTGACCACCAGCGCGCCGGGCTTGAGCAGGGCCAGTTCGCGGGCGCCGAGCATGTGCCGGGTGTGTTCGTTGAGCGGGCAATGCAGGGTCAGCGCGTCGACCTGTGGCAGCAGTTCGTCCAGTGGCAGGCGCTCGGCGCGCGGCGGCCGACCGGGAATCTGCCCGCTCAGCACGCGCATGCCGAACGCCTCGGCCAGGCGTGCCACCGCGCCACCCAGCTCGCCGTGGCCGAGCAGGCCGAGGGTCTTGCCTTCCAGTTCGACGATCGGGAAGTCCAGCAGGCAGAACTGCTTGGCCCTGGCCCACTGCCCGTCCTTGACCGCCTGCTGGTAGTCGCACAGGCGCGTGGCCAGGGCCAGCAGCAGGGCGAGGGTGTGCTGAGCCACCGACGGGGTGCCGTAGCCCTGGCAGTTGCACACGATGATGCCCTGGGCGCGGGCGGCGGCCAGGTCGACGTTGTTGGTCCCGGTGGCGGCCACCAGGATCAGTTTCAGTTGCGGGTTGGCGGCCAGTGTCGCGGCGTCGAGCACGACCTTGTTGCTGATGACCGCAGTGGCGCCTCGCAGGCGCTCGGCGACTTGTTCGGGGGTGGTTGCAGGGTAGGGCTGGAAGCTGTCGAACTGGTCGGCCAGCGGCGAGAGGTCGAGGTCGCCCAAGTCGAGGGAGTGGTGGTCGAGAAAAACGGCGTGGCGCGGCATTGTTGGCTCCGGGCGGGGATGGGAGCATCAGAGTGAAACGCGCTGGCGCCCGCCGTCAACGGTGCCACTCATACCTCGCCCGGCCAAATCATTCCTTCGGCTGATTTGACCGGCGCGTCACCGTTCTACAGTAAGTGCCTGATATGTCCGGCAAGCTTTCCAGAAAAGGGATACCCATGTTGCAGACCCGCATCATCCAGCCCGCTGAGGGCGCCTACACCTTCCCGCTGCTGATCAAGCGCCTGCTGATGTCCGGCAGCCGCTACGAAAAGACCCGCGAGATCGTCTACCGCGACCAGTTGCGCCTGACCTACCCGCAGCTCAACGAGCGTATCGCACGGCTCGCAAACGTGCTCACCGAGGCCGGCGTCAAGGCCGGCGACACCGTGGCGGTGATGGACTGGGACAGCCATCGTTACCTGGAGTGCATGTTCGCCATCCCGATGATCGGCGCGGTGGCGCACACCATCAACGTGCGCCTCTCGCCGGACCAGATCCTCTACACCATGAACCATGCCGAAGACCGCTTCGTGCTGGTCAACAGTGACTTCGTCGGCCTCTACCAGGGCATCGCCAGCCAACTGGCCACGGTGGAGAAGACCGTGCTGCTGACCGATGGCCCCAGCAAGAGCGCCGAGCTGCCGGGGCTGGTCGGCGAGTACGAGCAGTTGCTCGCCAGCGCCAGCCCGCACTACGACTTCCCCGACTTCGACGAGAACTCGGTGGCCACCACCTTCTATACCACCGGCACCACCGGCAACCCCAAGGGTGTGTACTTCACCCACCGCCAGTTGGTGCTGCACACGCTGGCCGAGACCTCGGTGCTCGGTGGCCTGGACAGCGTGCGCCTGTTGACCAGCAACGACGTGTACATGCCGATCACGCCGATGTTCCACGTGCACGCCTGGGGCATCCCGTATGCGGCGACGATGATGGGCATCAAGCAGGTATATCCGGGGCGCTACGAGCCCGACATGCTGCTCAAGCTGTGGCGCGACGAGAAGGTGACCTTCTCCCACTGCGTGCCGACCATCCTGCAGATGCTGCTCAACTGCCCATCGGGCGCCGGCCAGGATTTCGGCGGCTGGAAGATCATCATCGGCGGCAGCGCGCTCAACCGCGGCCTGTACGAGGCGGCCCTGGCCCGCGGCATCCAGTTGACGGCCGCGTACGGCATGTCCGAGACCTGCCCGCTGATCTCCTGCGCGCACCTGAACGAGGAGCTGCGCGCCGGCAGCGAGGACGAACGTGTCACCTATCGGATCAAGGCGGGCGTGCCGGTGCCATTGGTGGAGGCAGCCATCGTCGACGGCGACGGCCATTTCCTCCCCGCTGATGGCGAGACCCAGGGCGAGCTGGTGCTACGCGCCCCGTGGCTGACCATGGGCTACTTCAACGAGCCGGAAAAGAGCCGCGAGCTGTGGGCGGGTGGCTGGCTGCACACCGGTGACGTCGCGACCCTCGACAGCATGGGTTACATCGACATCCGCGACCGTATCAAGGATGTGATCAAGACCGGCGGCGAATGGATCTCCTCCCTCGACCTGGAAGACCTGATCAGCCGCCACCCCGCCGTGCGCGAAGTGGCGGTGGTCGGTGTCGCCGACCCGCAATGGGGCGAGCGCCCGTTCGCCCTGTTGGTGCTGCGCGACGACCAGGCCCTGGACGCCAAGCTGCTCAAGGAGCACCTCAAGCCCTTCGTCGAGCTCGGCCACATCAACAAATGGGCGATCCCCAGCCAGATCGCCATTGTTACTGAAATTCCCAAGACCAGCGTCGGCAAGCTCGACAAGAAGCGCATCCGCGTGGACATCACCGTCTGGCAGGCCAGTAACAGTACGTTCCTCTCTACCCTGTAACGCCACCCCTTGGCCGCGCCGCCTTTGGCGCGGCCCGCGTGTTAGAGGGCACCGCGCCTTGTCAAACGGCGAAATTGAGCCATGCTTGAGCACTGCCAGCGTTCAGCACGGCCCTTCGCGGTAGGCCGCCGGCAGGAGACGCAAATCACACTTTAGAGGGATCAAGCACCTGTGACCGCTGGCTATAGTCGGGTCAGGGGATTTTCAGGAATGGGGGAGGGCGATGCGCACACGCCGCGTCGCCGCGGGCAGGAGCCTGCTTCAACCAGGCGCTCAAGCCGTTTCTGAAAGGACTCACTGCCATAACAAAAAAGTACATGGAGTAGCGTCGATGACATCTGCAAACCCGTTCTGGCGCCGGGCCAAGTTGCCCTTGGCCGTCAGCCTCGCTTCCACGCTCGCAAGCCCCGCATTCGCTGTCAGCTTCAACATCGGGGAAATCGAAGGCCAGTTCGATTCATCGCTCTCCATCGGGGCCAGCTGGTCGACTGCCAATCCCAACAAGAACCTCATCGGGGTGAACAACGGCGGCAAGGGGCTTTCGCAGACCTCCGACGACGGCCACCTGAACTTCAAGAAGGGCGAGACCTTCTCCAAGATCTTCAAGGGCATCCACGACCTCGAACTCAAGTACGGTAACACCGGCGTATTCGTCCGTGGCAAGTACTGGTACGACTTCGAGCTCAAGGACGAACACCGCGAGTTCAAGGACATCAGCGACTCCAACCGCAAGGAAGGCGCCAAGTCGTCCGGCGCCGAGCTGCTCGACGCCTTCGTCTACCACAACTACTCGATCGCCGACCTCCCGGGCTCGGTGCGCCTGGGCAAGCAGGTGGTCAGCTGGGGTGAAAGCACCTTCATCGGCGGCGGCATCAACTCGATCAACCCGATCGACGTCGCCGCCTTCCGCCGCCCAGGCGCGGAGGTCAAGGAAGGCCTGATCCCGGTCAACATGTTCTACGTCTCGCAGAGCCTGACCGACAACCTGTCGGCCGAGGCCTTCTACCAGCTGGAGTGGGACCAGACCGTCACCGATAACTGCGGCACCTTCTTCTCCCAGCCCGACATCATCTCCGACGGCTGCACCGACAACCTGCGCGTGCTCAATAGCAGCCGCACGGTGCCGGGTGCCGCGCAGCAGTTCCTTGCCACCCGTGGCGTGAACATCAACGAAGAGGGCGTGATGGTGCGCCGTGGCCCTGACCGCGACGCGCGTGACAGCGGCCAGTTCGGCGTGGCGCTGCGCTACATGTTCGAGCCGCTGGACACCGAGTTCGGTGCCTACTTCATGAACTACCACAGCCGTGCGCCGATCTTCAGCGCCACCGGCGCCGCGCCGTCGGTTTATGCTGGCCTGGCGGGTCTGCCGGCGCAGCTGCGTTCGCTGGCGCCGCTGATCGTCGCGGGCAACTCGCAGTACTTCGTCGAGTACCCGGAGGACATCCGCCTGTACGGCCTGAGCTTCTCCACCACCTTGCCCACCGGCACCGCGTGGAGCGGTGAGATCAGCTACCGCCCGAACGCGCCGGTGCAGTTGAACACCACCGACATCCTCTATGCGGGCGTGCGCCCGATCGGCGGTACCCTGGCCAACGCCTCGCTGCTCAACGGCGTACCGGGCCAGGACCTGCACGGCTACCGCCGCAAGGAAATCACTCAGTTCCAGACCACCCTGACGCACTTCTTCGACCAGGTGATGGGCGCCAGCCGCATGACCGTGGTCGGCGAGCTGGGCGTCACCCACGTCGGCGGCCTGGAGAACGCCCGCGAGACCCGCTATGGCCGCGACCCGGTATTCGGCCCAGGCCCGCTGCCAGCCACCGGCCCGGCGAACACCTGCTCGCAGATCCTCAACACCGGCACCATCGCCGGCGCTGGGGCCGGCGCCTCGACCGCCAACCTCAGCCGCAAGTGCGAGAACGACGGCTACACCACCAGCACTTCGTGGGGCTACCGCGCCCGTGTGATCTGGGACTACAACGACGTCTTCGCCGGGGTCAACCTCAAGCCCAACGTGGCCTGGTCCCACGACGTCTCGGGTTACTCGCCAGGCCCTGGCGGCAACTTCGAGGAAGGCCGCAAGGCGATCAGCCTGGGCGTGGACGCCGAGTACCAGAACACCTACACGGCGAGCCTGTCGTACACCAACTTCTTCGATGGCAAGTACAGCACCGTGGATGACCGCGACTTCGTCGCCCTCAGCTTCGGCGTGAACTTCTAAGAACACTGATCCAGGACGACAACGATGAAGATGACCACAAGTCTGCTGAAAGCCGGTGTGCTGGGCATGTCCCTGCTGGCAACCAGCGTCATGGCTGCGGTTTCCGCCGACGAGGCGGCCAAGCTGGGCTCCACCTTGACGCCGATGGGTGCGGAAAAGGCCGGCAACGCCGACGGTTCGATCGGCCCCTGGGAGCCGCTGGGCAAGACGGCGGGCAGCGCGGATGCCAAGGGCTTCCTGTCCGACCCGTATGGCAGCGAGAAGCCGCTGTTCACCATTACCGCGCAGAACGTCGACCAGTACGCCAGCAAGCTCTCGCCGGGCCAGGTGGCGATGTTCAAGCGCTACCCCGAGACCTTCAAGATCCCGGTGTACAAGACCCACCGTGGCGCCACCGTGCCCGATGACGTGTACGCCGCGATCAAGAAGAATGCCACCCAGACCACCCTGGTCGAAGGCGGCAACGGCCTGAACAACTTCGACACGGCGGTGCCGTTCCCCATTCCGAAGAGCGGCCTCGAGGTGATCTGGAACCACATCACCCGCTACCGCGGCGGCAGCGTGACCCGCCTGGTAACCCAGGCCACGCCGCAGCCGAACGGTTCCTACAGCCTGGTTTACTTCAAGGACCAGTTCGTCTTCCGCGACCGGATGAAGGACTACGACCCGAGCAACCCAGGCAACGTGCTGTTCTACTTCATGCAGGAAGTGACCGCGCCGGCGCGCCTGGCCGGTACCGTGCTGTTGGTGCACGAGACCCTCGACCAGGTCAAGGAGCCGCGCAAGGCGTGGATCTACAACGCCGGCCAGCGCCGTGTGCGCCAGGCGCCGCAGGTTTCCTACGACGGCCCGGGCACCGCCGCCGACGGCCTGCGCACCTCCGACAACCTGGACATGTACAACGGCGCGCCGGACCGCTACGACTGGAAGCTCGAAGGCAAGAAGGAGATGTACATCGCCTCCAACGCCTACAAGCTGGACGACCCGAAGCTCAAGTACGCCGACATCATCAAGGCCGGCCACATCAACCAGGACCTCACGCGCTACGAGCTGCGCCGCGTGTGGCATGTGGTGGCGACCCTGAAACCGGGCCAGCGCCATATCTACGCCAAGCGTGACTTCTATATCGACGAGGACACCTGGCAAGCCGCGGTGATCGACCAGTACGACGGCCGCAACCAGCTGTGGCGCGTGTCCGAGGCCCATGCCCAGCCGTACTACAACGTGCAGGTGCCGTGGTACACCCTCGAAGCCATCTACGACCTGAACTCGGGCCGTTACCTGGCGCTGGGCATGAAGAACGAAGAAAAGAGCGCGTACAACTTCGGCTTCACCGCCAGCAAGGCCGATTTCCAGCCTGCGGCCCTGCGCCAGTCGGGGGTGCGTTGACCTGACGACCCTCAGACACTCCGTTTGATCTCCCAGAACGCCCCGGCTTGCCGGGGCGTTTCTGTTGGTGCGCGGTGCTCTCATGAGCGACACGCTCCTTGTAGGAGCGGGCTTGCCCCGCGATAGGGCCTGAATAGACAACCCCAGGCCCCATCCATCAGCACTGTTTCTTTTTGTCGTAGTCTTTTTCAGCCAATCTACAGCCCATCATCTTCAAATACCCCCCATTACCGGCTAGTCTCGCAACCATCCGTACCGCCGTACCCTTCCACCCAGAACGAGCCGGCCATGACAGATTTGTCCCGTACGCATGGAGTCGCCAGCCAGGCCCTTGGCCTGCTGGACGGGCGTTTCTTCCGGCCACCGCTGCCGGACGGCCACGTGCCGCGTGCGCGTTTGTGCCAGCGCCTGGAGGCGGGCCTCAACGGTCGTTTGTTGCTGGTTAACGCCCCTGCCGGTTTCGGCAAGAGCTCCCTGGCCATCGAGTTCTGCCAGCAGTTGCCGCACCACTGGCGCAGCCTCTGGCTCGGCCTGAGCCAGCGTGACGCCGACCCCGGTCGCTTCCTCGAACGCCTGCTCGAAGGCCTGCAACAGTTCTGCCCAGCCCTGGGCGGCCAGGCCATGGGCCTGTTGAAGATGCGCCAGCGTCACCAGCCGTTCGCCTTCGAGGAATGGCTCGACGGCCTGCTCGATGAACTCACGCTCTACCTGCACGTCGACACCCCACTGCTACTGGTACTCGATGACTACCACCTGGCCCAGGGCCCGGTGCTCGACCGCTGCCTGCAATTCTTCCTCAACCATCTGCCCACCGGGCTGGTGCTGCTGGTCACCAGCCGCCAGCGTCCGGATTGGCACCTGGCGCGCCTGCGTCTTTCGCGGCAACTGGCCGAGCTGAACGAGCAGGACCTGCGCCTGACCCCCGACGAAGCCCTTGCCGTGATCGGCCGCCAGCCCACCGGCTTGCGTGGCCAGGCACTGGACAACCTGATCCAGCGCAGCGATGGCTGGGTCGCCGGGCTGCGCTTCTGGCAGCTGGCGGCCAGCGAATCCGGCGACGAAAACGCCTTGCCCCAGGCCCTGCATGGCGGCGAAGGGCTGATTCGCGACTACCTGCTCGAGGAAGTCATCGAGATCCTTCCGGCCGACGTGCAGGCCTTCCTCTACGACACGGCCTGTCAGGAGCGCTTCTGCGCCGAGCTGTGCGACGCTCTGCGCGAGCGCCATGACGCCGCCGACATCCTGCGCTACCTGCAGGCCCACCAGGTGTTCCTGGTGCCACTGGACGAGCACGGCCACTGGTTCCGCTACCATCACCTGTTCTCCGACCTGTTGCGCAGCCGCCAGGCCAGCGCACCGTTGGCAGGCCTGCACTTGCGCGCCTGTCGCTGGTTCCAGGCGCAGGGGCTGCTCGACGAGGCGGTGGAGCAGGCCCTGCGCGCCGGCTCGCTGGATGTCGCCGCCGACCTGGTGCAGAGCCTGTCGGAGGAGCAACTGCTGGCCGAGCAGAACGTCGGCATGCTGTTGCGCTGGAAGATGGACTTGCCCGACAGCCTGCTGATCAGCACGCCACGGCTGATCGTGCTGTACAGCTGGGCCCTGGGCCTGGCCTGCCAGCTCGACGCTGCCGAGGAACTGGCGGGTTACCTGAGCCGCTTCCTGCCGGCGCCGTCGGCCACTGCGCAGAAGTCCATGCTGGCCCAGTGGCTGGCCCTGAGCGGGGTCATCGCCCGTGGCCGTGGCGACCGCGCGCGGACCCTGGCCTATTGCGAAGAGGCCCTGCAAAGCTTGCCGTGCAAGCGCTACGGGCAGCGCCTGGTGTGTTTGTCGACGCTGTCCAACCTGGCCATCGCCGACGCCGATTTCTGGCGTGCTCGGGGTTGGAACCGCGAGGCCCTGGAGCTGGCGCAGCGGGTCGGCAACCCGCTGTTCGAGGCCTTGGCCCACTACGACCGCGCGCGCGTGCTGCACGCCCGCGGCGAGGTGCTGCGCGCCCAGGACGAAGTGCGCCAGGGCCTGCAGCGCCTGCAGGGCTTGTCCGGGCAGCGGCTGTACGCCATCCGCGCGCGCCTGACCCTGTATGACGGCTACCTGCTGGCCTCGCGCCTGCACCCGGCCCAGGGCCGTGCCCGTCTGCGCGCTGGGCTCAGCGAGGCCCGTGCCTGCCGCGACATGAGCGTGCTCATCGGCCATTGCGCCATCGCCTCGCTCGACGGCCGCGAGGGCCGTTTCGCCGAGGCGTTCGCCGAACTGGCCGAGGCCGAGCGGTTGATGCACATCTGGGACGTGCCGCCGATCTTCTACCTGGCCATGATTACCTTGGTGAAGTGCGAACTGTGGCTGGCCCAGGGGCGCACCGACCTGGCCGAGTCCTGGCTGCTACGCCTGGGCCAGACCTACGGCGGCGAGCAGCCGGCCGCCGCACCGGAATTCCACCCGCTGCTGCCCTTGCATATCGAACTGCAGCAAGCGTTGCTGGAGCGTACCCTGATGCGCCCTGGAGAGGCCGAAAGCCGTCTGCGCGCGTTGGTCGAACGCGGCCACGCCAGTGGCGGGCTGATGTTGGTCGTCAGCGCCCAGTGCCAGTTGGTCGACTTGCTGCTTGCCGAAGGTCGCGAGCAGGAGGCCGTCCGTTGCCTGCCCAAGGCGCTGGAGGCGGCGCATGGCGGGGTGCTGCAACCTTTCCAGCGGCTGCTCGACGAACAGCCGGCGTGGCTGCGCGAGCAGTTGCTCGCAAGCCCGGCCGGCCCGGTGCAGGCCGAGCTGCTGGCGCGCCTGCCACAGACGCCGTTGCCCAGCCTGGTGGCCACCGAGGCCCTCAGCGGCCGTGAGCTGGCGGTACTGGAGTTGATCGCCCAAGGCTGTTCCAACCAGCAGATCAGCGAACGTCTGTTCATCTCGCTGCACACCGTCAAGACCCACGCCAGCCACATCAACAGCAAGCTCGGCGTCGAGCGGCGCACCCAAGCGGTAGCCCGCGCCAAATCGCTCGGGCTGCTGGCCTAGGGGCGCGCCACTCGGTAAAGTGGTGGCTCATGGCCATTATTGCTTGCGCACCGGTCTTTCCAGCTCATCTTTCCCGACCTGCGGCCGATAAACCGGTCGGCGGACCTGCCGCCGCGCGCCATTTACCCACTCTTCTTCCTACAGGTCGTGTTGATGCTGCAGTACGGGCAAAAAAGCTTTCTGATCGTCGACGACTACACCGACTTCCGCACGTCGACCCGCTCCATGCTCCGCGAACTGGGCGTGCGTGACGTCGACACCGCCGACAGCGGCGAGCAGGCGCTGCGCATGTGCGGGCAGAAGCGCTACGACTTCATCCTCCAGGACTTCCACCTGGGCGATGGCAAGAAGAACGGCCAGCAGGTGCTTGAAGACCTGCTGCTGGACAAGCTGATCAGCCATGAATGCGTGTTCATCATGGTGACCGCCGAGAGCAGCCAGTCGATCGTCCTCAGCGCCATCGAGCACGAGCCCGACGCCTACCTGACCAAGCCGTTCAACCGCGTCGGCCTGGCCCAGCGCCTGGAAAAGCTGGTGCAGCGCAAGACCTTGCTCAAGCCGATCCTCCAGGCCCTGGACCGCGGTCGCCCAGCCGAAGTGCTGGCGGCCTGCGCCGAGCTGTGCAAGCAAGACCCACGCTTCGCCCCGCTGTGCCTGCGCTACCGCGCCGATGCCCTGCGCGAGCTGAACCGCTTCGACGAGCTGGAGAAGTTTCTCGGCAACATCCTCGCCAGCCGCCCACAACCGTGGGCCTACGTCGCACTCGGCAGCCTGCTGCACAAGCGTGGCCAGTACAAACAGGCCCAGGGCGTGTACGAGCAGGCGCTCAAGGCCTTCCCGATCATGCCCGGGCTCTACGACGGTATGGCCGAGGTGCTGGTGGCCCAGGGCGAGACCAAGCGCGCCCAGCACATGCTCGAAGAGGCCGTGCGCCTGTCGCCGCTGGCGGTGCGCCGGCAGGCGGCGCTGGGCAAGCTGGCGCTGGACAACGAAGATTTCGACAGCGCCTCGAAGGCCTACCGCCATGCGGTGAGCCAGGGCCAAAGCTCGCGCTACAAGAGTGCCGAGAGCAACCTGGGCCTGGCCCAGGCGCTGATGAACAAGAACGCCGGCAACGGCCTCGACGCCCGCACCCGGGTCGAGATCAACACCGTGCTCAGCGAGGTGGCCAAGGAAAACGTCGAGGACCAGGGCCTGCAAGTGCGCGCCCGGCTGATGAAGGCGGCCAGCCTGCAACAGGCCGGCGACGCGGAAACCGCCGGCAAGCTCACCGAGCAGGCGATGCAGCGGCTGGAGAAGATGGAGCAGTTCTTCTCGGTCGAGGCCGCGCTGACCGTCGCCAAGCAACTCAAGACCCTGGGCCAGGACGCGGCCGGCACTTCGATCCTCAAGGGCTGCGTGGAAACCTACGGCGACGACCCCAAGGTCATGCAGAGCGTGGCCAAGGTCACCGACGACCCGAGTGTGCTCGGCGCCGTCACCGAGGCGGTGGACCTCAACCGCCAGGGCGTGCGCAGCTACCAGGGCGGCCAGCTCAACGAGGCGCTGGAGATGTTCCGGCGTGCCTTGGGGTTGCAGCCGAAGAACATCAGCATCGCCTTGAACACCGCCCAGGCGCTGCTGCGCATCGGCGGCGAGAACCCACCGCCGGCGATCCTGCAGGAGTGCCGCAACTGCTTGAACAGCGTGGCCGGCATCCCCGCCAGCGACAACCGCTACGACCGCTATCGCAAGCTGCACATTCGGGTATTCGGCGCATGAGCCAGGACGCACAGGGGCTGGATTTCTCCACGGTGATCGCCTCCACCGTGCACGACCTGAAGAATTCGCTGTCGGCGTTGATCCAGGCCCACGACCAGTGGCTGGCACGCTTGCCCGAGGAGATGCGCGGCGGCACCGAGCAGGGGGTGATGACACATGAGTTCCGTCACCTCAACGGCATGCTGGTGCAACTGCTGGGGTTGTACAAGCTGGGTATCAACCAACTGCCGATCTGCCCCGACTATCACGAGCTGGAAGATTTCGTCGAAGCCCAGCTGGCGCAGCAGCAAGAGGTCATCCGCCACCGCGACCTGCTCGCCACCTGGCGTATCGAGACGGAGAACCCGCTGGGCTTCTTCGACCGCGAGCTGGTCGCCTCGGTGGTGGCCAACGTGCTCACCAACGCCGTGCGCTATGCCGGCCATGCGCTGTTGATCAGCGTCGAGGAGCAGGGTGAGCAGTTGGTGATCAGCGTCAATGACGACGGCGCCGGTTATCCACAGCGCATGCTCGAGCGCCAGCAGGACTACGTGCAGGGCATCGACCCGCAGACTGGCAGCACTGGCCTGGGCTTGTACTTCGCGGCACGCATCGCTGCGCTGCACGAGCGCAATGGCGTGCGCGGGCGGATCGAGATCGCCAATGGCGGGACGCTTGGGGGCGGGTTGTTCAGGTTGTACCTGCCGTAGCTTGAGCTTTACGGTGCCGCTTCGCGATGCGCCGCGCGCTCGATCTCATGAACAACGCGGTGTTCACGGCGAGCACCTGTGAGCCCGACCGCAACGGCCTGTTGGCCTAGGTTGTGATGCAGTTCGATACTGAATACCATCAGCCCGTGCTGTCGAGGCCGTCGAGGTCTTTGTGAGTCAGCTGCGTTTTATCCGCACACAGCAAATCGAGCAAACATGAATCCGCCAACCTCCCTCATTCGCGAAACCTTCCCCGTTGGCCCCCTGCAATGCAACTGCACCCTGATCGGCGACCCGCTGACGAAAAAGGCCATCGTCGTCGACCCGGGCGGTGACGAGCAGAAGATCCTGGCGCGTCTGCAGCACCATGGGCTGACCCTGGTGAGCATCATCCACACCCACGCCCATTTCGATCACTTCCTCGCCTCGGGCAGGCTCAAGGAACTGACCGGCGCGACCCTGCATCTGCACAAGGCCGACCAGCCGCTGTGGGACAACCTCGAGATGCAGTGCCAGATGTTCGGCGTACCCTACACCCCGGTGCCGTCGCCCGACCGCTGGCTGGGCGATGACGAAGCGCTGGCCTGCGGCTGCGGCGTGGCCCTGCACACTCCCGGGCACACCCCCGGCTCGATGAGCTTCTGGTTCGCCGACGCCAAGCTGCTGATCGCCGGCGACACCCTGTTCCGCCGCGGCGTGGGGCGCACCGATTTGTGGGGGGGCGATCAGCGGGCTATCGTTCGTTCCATCAAGGAGCGGCTGTATCGCCTGGATGAAGACGCGATCGTGGTCACCGGGCATGGCCCGGATACTCGCCTCGGCGAGGAGATGCGCGAGAACCCCTTCGTGCGAGCCTGAGGTTTCATGGAATTTTTCCGAGGCGCTGCAATCCAAGGCTGGCACAGATCCGCGTGCGATCTCGAATTTCAGTAGGAGCTTGTCCATGTTCACCATGCGTCGTCTG
Source organism: Pseudomonas entomophila (assembly GCF_029193575.1). GTDB lineage: Bacteria > Pseudomonadota > Gammaproteobacteria > Pseudomonadales > Pseudomonadaceae > Aquipseudomonas > Aquipseudomonas entomophila_G. The sequence goes on from NZ_JARGCS010000012.1 coordinate 142,627, forward strand.
ATTATCGTCGCTACCGCCGCTGCCCTGATGTCGGGGTGTGCCAGCCCCAACCCCTATGACAACCAGGGGCAGGCGCAAGGTGGCTCCACTGGGATGAGCAAGACCGCCAAGTACGGTGGCTTGGGCGCGCTGGCCGGTGCCATCGCCGGGGCCGCCATCGACCACAACAACCGCGGCAAGGGCGCGCTGATCGGCGCCGCCGCAGTGGGCGCGGCGGCCGCAGGCTATGGCTACTACGCCGACCGCCAGGAAGCGGCGCTGCGCGAAAGCATGGCCAACACTGGCGTCGAAGTGCAGCGCCAGGGTGACCAGATCAAGCTGATCATGCCGGGCAACATCACCTTCGCCACCGATTCGGCGAACATCGCCCCGAGCTTCTACTCGCCGCTGAACAACCTGGCCGGCTCGTTCAAGCAGTTCAACCAGAACACCATCGAAGTGGTCGGTTTCACCGACAGCACCGGCAGCCGCCAGCACAACATGGACCTGTCGCAGCGCCGCGCGCAGGCGGTCGGCACCTACCTGACCTCCCAGGGCGTCGACCCGTCGCGCGTTTCAGTGCGCGGCATGGGCCCGGACCAGCCGATCGCCAGCAACGCCGACGCCAATGGCCGGGCGCAGAATCGCCGGGTCGAGGTCAACCTGAAGCCGATTCCGGGTCAGCAATACGACCAGCAGGGTACCGTCCAGCAGTATCCGTAATCCGTGAGCGGGGCCGCATAGCGGCCCCGTTTTCATTTCAGCGCACGTGGCTGGCCTGGATCGCGGTCAACGCGATGGTGTGCACGATGTCATCCACCTGCGCCCCGCGCGGCAGGTCGTTCACCGGCTTGCGCAAACCCTGCAGCATCGGCCCCAGGCTCACGCAATCGGCGCTGCGCTGCACCGCCTTGTGCGTGGTGTTGCCGGTGTTCAGGTCGGGGAACACGAATACCGTGGCTCGACCGGCCACCGGGCTGTGCGGCGCCAGCTGGCGGGCGATGTCCGGGTTGGCGGCGGCGTCGTACTGCAGCGGCCCGTCGATCAGCAGGTCGCGCTCGGCGGCCTGCGCCAGGCGCGTGGCCTCACGCACCTTCTCCACTTCCTCGTCACTGGCCGCCGAATCGCTGGAATAGCTGAGCATCGCCACCCGCGGCGCGATGCCGAAGGCTTCGGCCGACTCGGCGCTCTGCCGGGCGATTTCGGCCAGCTCCGCGGCGCTGGGGTGCGGGTTCATGATGCAGTCGCCATACACCAGCACCTGCTCGGGGAACAGCATGAAGAACACCGACGACACCAGGCTGCTGCCCGGCGCTGTCTTGATCAGCTGCAAGGCCGGGCGGATGGTGTTGGCGGTGGAGTGCACCAGGCCCGAGACCAGGCCGTCGACTTCATCCAGCGCCAGCATCATGGTGGCGATCACCACCGGGTCTTCGAGCTGCTGCTCGGCCATCGGCGCGTTGAGGTTGCGGCTTTTGCGCAGGTCGACCATCGGCTCCACGTAGCGCGCGCGGATCACCTCCGGGTCGAGCACTTCCAGGTCGGCCGGCAGGGTGATGCCCTGGGCGCGCGCCACCGCTTCGACTTCCTCGGGCTTGGCCAGCAGCACGCAACGGGCGATGCCACGCGCCTGGCAGATTGCCGCGGCCTGCACCAGCAGCGGCTCGGCGCCCTCGGGCAGGACGATGCGCTTGTTCGCCTGCTGGGCGCGCTGGATCAGCTGGTAGCGGAACACCGCCGGCGACAGCCGCAGCTCGCGCGGTGTGCCGCAGCGCTGGTGCAACCACAGCGCGTCGAGGTGGCTGGCGACGAAGTCGGTGATCACCTCGGCGCGCTCGCGGTCGTCCACCGGGATCTCGCGGTTCAGCGAGTTGAGCTGGTTGGCGGTGTCGTAGGAGCCGGTGCTCACCGACAGGATCGGCAGCCCGGCCTGCAACGCGCCCCGGCACAGTTCTAGGATGCGCGGGTCGGGCTTGCTGTCGCTGGTCAGCAGCAGGCCGGCCAAGGGCACGCCGTTGATCGCCGCCAGGCTCACCGCGAGGATGATGTCGTCGCGGTCGCCCGGGGTCACCACCAAGGTGCCGGGCTTGAGCAGCGGCACGGTATTGGCCACGGTGCGCGCGCAGATGATGATCTTGTTCATGCGCCGCTGCTCGTAGTCACCGGCGTTGAGCACCTGGGCGCCGAGCAGCTCGGCCACGTCGCGGGTGCGCGGCGCGTTGAGGTCGGCCTGGTAGGGGATGCAGCCGAGCAGACGGAAGTCGTCGCCACGCAGCAGCGGCGAGTGTTCGCGCAGGCGTGCCGCGAAGGCGGCCATGCTTTCCTCGGTGCGGACCTTGTTGAGGATCACCCCCAGCACCTTCGGGTCACGCGGCCCGCCGTACAGCTGGGCTTGCAGCTCGACACGGCCGGACAGCTCGCTGAGCACCTCGTTCTCCGGCGCCGACACCAGGATCACCTCGGCATCCAGGCTTTTCGCCAGGTGCAGGTTGACCCGCGCGGCATAGCTGGCGTGGCGCGTCGGCACCATGCCCTCGACCACCACCACGTCGTTGCCGACGCAAGCCTGTTGGTAGAGGCGGATGATTTCTTCGAGCAACTCGTCGAGTTGGCCATCGCCGAGCATGCGCTCGACCTGGGCCAGGCTCAGTGGCGCAGGGGGCTTGATGCCATGGGTGCGCGCCACCAGTTCGCTGGAGCGCTCCGGGCCGGTGTCGCCAGGGTGAGGCTGGGCGATCGGCTTGAAGAAGCCGACCTTCAGCCCGCCGCGCTCCAGGGCGCGTACCAGGCCCAGGCTGATGGAGGTCAGGCCGACGCCGAAATCGGTCGGCGCGATGAAAAATGTCTGCATGCGTGCTTCTCGGAATAAGCGGTGCAAGGAAATCAACGGCCAAGGGTAGCGCTATCGGCACCCTGTGCGCACCAGCCGCAGTTGAAGACGCTGCCGATGCGCCGTGCCCGCTCGTCGGCGTCGAGCACCCAAGGGCGCGCCTGCCACGGCGGTTGGTGGCGCAGGTGTTGGGTGTGGCCGCAGGACAGCTCGACCACCCAGTGGCTCTCTTCATCGAGGTGAAAGCCAGTGATCCGACTGATGGGCCGCTGGTCGTCCGAGCCGCGTTCGCAATCGGGCGAGCCCTTGGTTACACTTGTCCGCTCTACATTCTTTTGCAAAAGGTCTTGCCCCATGCTGATCGCCGCCAACAAGGCTGTCTCCATCGACTATACCCTGACCAACGACGCCGGGGAGGTCATCGACAGCTCCGCCGGTGGCGCGCCGCTGGTGTACCTGCACGGTGCCGCCAACATCATCCCTGGCCTGGAGAAGGCCCTGGAAGGCAAGCAGGTCGGTGACGAACTGAGCGTTGCCATCGAGCCGGAAGAGGCCTACGGCGAATACCTGGCCGAGCTGGTCAGCACCCTGAGCCGCAGCATGTTCGAGGGCGTCGACCAACTGGAAGTAGGCATGCAGTTCCACGCCTCGGCACCGGACGGCCAGATGCAGATCGTCACCATCCGCGACATCGACGGCGATGACGTGACCGTCGACGGCAACCACCCGCTGGCCGGCCAGCGCCTGAACTTCAAGGTCAAAGTGGTCGAGGTGCGTGACGCCAGCGACGAAGAAATCGCCCACCGTCACATCCACGGCGAAGGTGGTCATCACCACTGATTTCTGCGCTAAGCTCAGAAAGTCGCCAGGCGCTCGGGCAAGCCGGACTCCCCTCCACGAGGGTGATCGGTTTGGCCGCGCGCCTTTTTAGTGGGCGGGATTTGCCCCAGCGGCAACCGGAACCTGAGAGGGGAATCAACATGAGTGCATTTCACGACCTGACGTTGAAGGCGCTGGACGGCGAGGACCTGCCCCTCGCTCCGTTCAAGGGGCAGGTGGTGCTGGTGGTCAACGTCGCCTCCAAGTGTGGCCTGACGCCGCAATACGCTTCGCTGGAAAAACTCCACCAGCAGTTCAAGGGCAAGGGCTTCAGCGTGCTGGGCCTGCCGTGCAACCAGTTCGCCGGCCAGGAGCCGGGTTCGGAAAAAGAGATCCAGACGTTCTGTAGCCTGAACTATGGTGTCACCTTCCCGCTGAGCGCCAAGCTCGAGGTCAACGGGCAGGAGCGGCACTCGCTGTACCGCCTGCTGGCGGGCGAGGGCGCCGAGTTCCCAGGCGACATCACCTGGAACTTCGAGAAGTTCCTGGTGGGCAAGGATGGGCGCGTGCTCGCCCGCTTCGCCCCGCGCACCGCGCCGGATGACCCGACCGTGGTGCAGGCGATCGAAAAGGCCCTGGCCTGATCCGGCGTCCGCGATCGGCAGCACGACTCTGGGGCCGCTTTGCGGCCCTTTTGCGATGCAAGGCTTGGAGAGCGACGGCGCAGCCCTCGCTGCGATACCCCACAATCACCCGAATCAATAATGCTGGGCCATCCCCTCGGCACCCCCTACTCTCAGGCGCATTCTTCATTCCTGTCGGGAGCGCCGCATGTCCAACAATCCCCTGTTCCAGCCGTTCACCCTGGGCCGCCTCGAACTGCCGACCCGCGTGGTCATGGCGCCGATGACCCGTACCTTCTGCCCCGGCGGCGTGCCGCATGCCGGTGTGGTCGAGTACTACCGGCGTCGCGCCGCCGCCGGTGTCGGCCTGGTGATCACCGAAGGCACCACGGTCAGCCACCTGGCCGCCAACGGCTACCCCAACGTGCCGCGTTTCCACGGCGAGGATGCCCTGGCCGGCTGGAAGCAGGTGGTCGAGGCGGTGCATGCCGAAGGCGGGCGCATCGTGCCGCAGCTGTGGCACGTGGGCAGCGTGCGCCGGCTGGGCACCGAGCCGGATGCCAGCGTGCCGGGCTACGGCCCGAGCGGTAAAAGCAAGGATGGCCAGGTCGTGGTCCATGAAATGACCCATGATGACATCCGCGACGTCATCGCCGCGTTCGCCCAGGCCGCCCGCGACGCCAAGGCCATTGGCATGGACGGCGTGGAGATCCACGGCGCCCATGGTTACCTGATCGACCAGTTCTTCTGGGCCGGCAGCAACCAGCGCAGCGACGAGTACGGCGGCGACCTCGCGCAGCGTTCGCGCTTCGCCATCGAGCTGATCCAGGCCGTGCGCGCTGCGGTCGGGCCGGACTTCCCGATCATCTTCCGCTTCTCCCAGTGGAAGCAGCAGGACTACAGCGCGCGCCTGGTGGAAACCCCCGAGGCGCTGGAGGCGTTCCTCAAGCCCCTGGCCGACGCTGGCGTGGACATCTTCCACTGTTCCACCCGGCGCTTCTGGGAGCCGGAGTTCGAAGGCTCGGCGCTGAACCTGGCCGGCTGGACGCGCAAGCTCACCGGCAAGCCGACCATCACCGTGGGCAGTGTCGGCCTGGATGGCGAGTTCCTGCAGTTCATGGTCGACACCGACAAGGTGGCCAAGCCCGCCAGCCTGGAAGGGCTGCTGCGCCGGCTGGGCGACGAAGAGTTCGACCTGGTGGCGGTGGGCCGGGCGTTGCTGGTGGATGCGCAATGGGCGCAGAAGGTTCGCGAAGGTCGCGAGCAGGACATCCTGCCGTTCAGCCGTGAGGCGCTGACGAGCCTGGCTTGATCGCCAAAGCCGAGGGGGGCCGGCTGGTCTGGGCGCCGCTTTGCCGGCAGGCGGCGTGCAGGTAGCCCTCGAACTGCTCGACGATCGCCTGCCAACCCTGGCGGCTGGCATGCTGGCGGGCGTTCAGGCGCACCCGGCGCAGGGTCTCGCCTTCTTCCAGCAACCAGCAGGCGGCGTCGATGAACGCCGCCTGGTCGCCCGGCATGGCCAGCGCACCGCTGTGGCCATGGCGTATGTGCTGGGCCGCGGCCGCTTCATCGTACGCCACCACTGCCAGCCCCGAGGCCAGGGCCTCGAGCACCACGTTGCCGAAGGTTTCGGTCAGGCTCGGGAACAGGAACAGGTCGCCACTGGCGTAGTGTTCGGCCAGCACCTCGCCACGCTGCGCGCCGCAGAACACGGCGTCCGGCAATTGCTGTTCGAGTTGCGCGCGCTGGGGCCCGTCGCCGACCACGATCAATCGCATGCGCCGCTGTGGATACGTCTTGCGCAGCGCCTCCAGGCAGGGGTGTAGCAGGGCGAGGTTCTTTTCCAGCGCCAGGCGCCCGACGTGCAGCACTGCGATATCGTCTGGCCCCAGTCCCCACTGTTCGCGCAGCGCCGGGTTGCGTCGGGCCGGGTTGAACAGGCAGGCGTCCACGCCACGGGCCATCAGGCCCAGGCGCTCGAAGCCGCGTCGCTCCAACTCCAGGCGCTGGCTGGCGCTGGGCACCAGGGTGATCACTGTGCGTCGGTGGAACCAGCGCAGGTAGTGGGTGAGCAGGCGCGCCAGCAGCCCCAGGCCGTACTGCCCCGAGTACTGCGGGAAATTGGTGTGAAAGCCACTGACCACGGCGATGCCCAGGCGCCGCGCGGCACGCAGGGCGCTGAGCCCGAGCGGGCCTTCGGTGGCGATGTACAGCACATCGGGCCGCTGTCGGCGCCAGCGTCGCCACAGCTTGTGCATGGACATCTCGCCCCACTGCAAGCCGGGGTAGCCGGGCAGCGGCCAGCCCCGGCACAGCAGCAGTTCGTCGCCCGGATTGCCCGGCAGGTCACCCGCCTGGCGTGGGCGGATCACCTCGACGTGGTGGCCGCGCAGGCGCAAGCCTTCGCCGAGGCGGCCGAGTGTGTTGGCCACGCCGTTGATTTCGGGTGGGAAGGTTTCGCTGACGAGGGTGATGCGCAGGGGCGGTGTATTCATGTCGAAAAGTGTCCACCTGCCACATTGCGGTTGCGTGACGCCTGCGTGACCCCCGGGTGACGTCCGGCCGCGTGCAGTGAATATTTCCGTGCGCGCAGCTCAAGAACCGCAAGGCCTCAGCCGATGCAGATACATTCAACGGATGGTTTTCGCTCTGGGAGAGCGGTGATGTTCAACAGCAAATTAAAGAAAGAAATCCAGCAACTGCGCGAGGCGCTGCAATCGGTCGAGCAGGTCAAGAACAGCCTAGACAGCGAAATGCTGGTGCTGCAACTTGACCCGCAGGGGCGCATCGAGGCGGTCAACGGCAATTTCGAGAAGGAAATGCTCTACCGCGCCGAGCAACTGATCGGTCGCAACGTCGAAGAGATCGTTCCCGAGCACGTGAAGAAGCTGGACTTCCACCAGCGCATGAAAGCTGCGATCGCCCGGGGCGAGCACTTCAATGGCGCCTTCCGTCTGCTGCGTGGCAATGGCCAGGAGGCCTGGTTGCGCTCGATCCTGCAACCGGTCAAGGGCAGTGACGGCCGGATCAAGTACTTCACCGTGCATTCCAGCGACCTGACCCGCACCATCGAGACCTCCCGTGAGCACGAAAGCCTGATCAAGGCGCTGATGCGCTCCACCGCGGTGATCGAGTTCAACCTCGATGGCCAGGTGCTGACCGCCAACGACCGCTTCCTGCAGACCATGGGCTACAGCCTGGAGCAGGTGCGCGGCAAGCACCACCGCATGTTCTGCGAGCCCGAAGAGGCCAACTCGGCAGGCTACCAGGCGTTCTGGGAAAAGCTGCGCCGTGGCGAGTACGTCGCCGAGCGCTTCAAGCGTATCGATGCACATGGCCGGGTGGTGTGGCTGGAGGCCTCGTACAATCCGATCATCGACGCCCATGACGTGCTCTACAAGGTGGTCAAGTTCGCCACCGTGATCACCGATCAGGTCAACCAGGAAATCGCCGTTGCCGAGGCCGCCGATATTGCCTACGGCACCTCGCTGGACACCGACGCCAGCGCGCGCAAGGCCACCGAGGTGGTGACCCAGACGGTCGAAGTGATGCGCGGCCTGGAGGGTTCGATGCAGGAGGCTGCCGAAGGTATCCAGGCGCTGGACAAACAGTCCAAGGTCATCGGTTCGATCATCAAGACCATCAGCGACATCGCCGGGCAGACCAACTTGCTGGCGCTCAACGCCGCGATCGAGGCGGCGCGCGCCGGTGAGCAGGGCCGAGGGTTCGCCGTGGTGGCCGACGAAGTGCGCCAGCTGGCCTCGCGTACCAGCAGCGCCACCGAGGAAATCGCCAAGGTGGTGCAGCAGAACGAGCACCTGGCCCAGGCGGCGGTGGACATCATCGACACCAGCAAGCGCCAGGCCGAGCAGGGCCTGAGCCTGGCCGGGGAGACCGGCACGGTGATCGTCGAGATCCAGGAGGGGGCGAAGAAGGTGGTCAATGCGGTGGGGCAGTTCTCCAGCCAGTTGAGCCACTAAAGACGCCGCGCTGAATTCATCGCGGGGCAAGCCCGCGCCTACAGGTACAGCGCCATATTCGAGGCCGCGCAGCACCTGTAGGAGCGGCTGGTCCCGCGATCACGGGCATAGCCCGTGCCAGCCACCGCGGGCTTCAGCTGCGCTCGCGCACCCAGAACAACGTCGCGCCGGCCACAGCCGCCGGCATCATCAGCACGTTGACCCCCGGAATCATCAGCGCCAGATAGGTGATGCCGCCGAACCCCATGCTCTGCCAGCGCTTCTGGCGCAGCCAGGCGAGCATGTCCTGCCAGCTCATCTTGTTGTTGTCTGCCGGGTAGTCGATGTATTGAAACCCGCTTCGCATTGCTTGGAAGCCACGAAAACCAACACCCTTTCCCAAGGGAGTGAAGGGGAAATGTACCAGTCCTGTGGTCCTCCTGAAAAGATGCTGGGCCTTTAGATGGACGGGTTGCCAGCAAGGGTTCCTACAGCCTCGTCAATTCCTTTGGGCGTGGTCTCTCATAGCAGTCCGGATGCGGGATTAGTTGCCGCCGTAGTTGCTTGCTCGGGGCGTCCATTCAGAGTTTGTAGTGATTAGAAGTTCATAGCGCTAGGAGGGGGGGCGCCATCATATTGGCGGATTCACATCATTTTCTAAACGGGCCTTCACTGGTTGTCCAATGTCGTCAGCCAACCGGAGAGGGAATATCGTCAGAGGAATGAGCCAAAACTGGTTCGTCAGTGGGGCAGAATTAATGCGGTGGGACTGTTGGACGTGCTCCACTCGGCCAGAAAAACCGCCCTCGAATGCCTTTGTGGTCGGCCTCTTATGGGTTACGGGGGCACTTGCAGTCTTAGCCAGTTCCAGAACCGCTGCATCACCCGCATCACACTCGTTGGCGATCACTGACAACCACGAGCCGTGGGTATGGCCTTTGAGGCTCTACGCAACGACGTGCCCGCCATTTGCTATTCGTTTAGCTGTATGAAAATACAGTGTCACTATGCTAGCAAAAAGACCCTACACTTATTTAGAATGGAAAAACTCAGATCAGAATTGTTTCATTCATGGAGAGATAATGAAATTCTTCCTTTCGCATAGCTCATCTGACAAGGCCATTGTTTCTCAGGTATTCGAGGAGCTGGGGGCAGCTATTTGTCATTATGATGTTGGTACGTTTGATAATACCTCTTTTTTGCCAGAGCAGATATATGAGGCATTAAACGAAAGTACCCATTTCATACTTTTTGCATCTAAAAAGGCTTTGGAGTCTGATTGGGTGAAAGGTGAGTTGCGTCACGCATTTAGTAACTGGATGAAAACTCAGATCAGAACCGCTATGGTGTTCCTGATTGATGATGGTGATCGGTCACAGGTTCCTGGGTGGCTTCAAGATTATGTAATTATTGAGCATCCAACAGCAGAGCACATTAAGTGCAGGGTAATGAGCGTTTTCGATGAGTGGGAGAAGAGAAATGGAAATAAACCGCCATTTTATCGTTATAATGAGCTTCTGCAGTTGGAGCGACATGTAACAAAAGACGCGCGAAACGTGCCAAGCGCTCTGATGCTCTGCGGTACCGATGGTTATGGGCGTAAGCAGTTGTTAAACGAACTTTACGATAGACGTTTTTCAGGAGCTTCTAAGCGAAAGCTGATGTGTTCTCTGGATGAGCACGAATCAGATGTCAATCTGTATCGATATATTTTGGGTATGTTTGGTCTGATATCTCCCAGGGAATTGAGTGAGAGGACAGGGCAGTTTCTTAAATGTGTGAATGAGGATCGGTTCTCCCTAATTGCGGAGCTTGTAGGTGAGATAACTAAGTCTGGGCAAACTCTTTTAATTGATGTGGGTGCCACAGGTTTGGATGATACTGGTAAGCTCGCATCCTGGCTTTCTGGAGTTGCTAGAAAGCTTCCGCGAGCAGCATACCCAAAACTAGTAATTATCTCGGCGCGCACTCCAACATATCTTACGCCTGATGAGTTAAATGTTATTCTTCTCCAGAAAATCCCGCCCTTGGCGAAAGAAGAATCTAGTTTGCTCTTTGACTGGTGGCTTCAATATTTAGAAGTTTCAGATGCGGATGAAATAGTAGAAAATTTCTTAGATGTAGTTGAGGGTCGGCCAAAGTCAATTGAGATCGCAGCAAGAAGCTTAGCTACAGTTGAGCGTAATCAAGTGATGCGACTACGTAGCCGTATTACAAAAGATATCCAGTCCCAAGCGTCAAGCTTGCTGAAAGATCTTGAGGAACAGCGTACTGCTAAAGTTGCTCTTGCGTTGATATCCTATTGTGGGACAATTACAGAAGTCGACTTAATTGGTTCGTTGAACGCTGTGCCACAATTTAGTGGTGAGATTGAATCGGCGCTTCAGTTGCTTGTTTCTTATGGATTTATAATTCAGGATTCTATCGGAATTAAACTTCCAGGGTATTTGGCAAGGCCGGCTAGGGATATATTGAATAGTGCTCAATACAAAGTTGATATTGATAAGGCTATAGAGTATTTGATAGGTGTCAATCGCGATATTGATCTCAGTGAAAAAACAAGTGCATCAACAATTGAGGAGTTCTGCATAGCGAATTTGCGTGCTGGAGTTCACTCAATAGCTGGGGTTGAAAGCCTGATACTCCCGTCGCAATGTTTTAGGCTGGCGCGTCAGTATTATGATAACACCGATTATGACCAAGCCTATACTCTTTGCGAAACTGCATATCGAGGTCGGATTGCTCTCACGGAAGATACAGCTTTAGAGGTTCTGAGGTTTAAAGGGCTCTCTGCTGCACGCTTGAATAGACAGAAAGATCTTAGTGAGGTGTTGGAATCTTTTTCATATCACCCCGCTTCAAGCAAAGCTGTGCGCTTGCATGCATTTATTAAAGGGTTTAACTTGCGGCTGTCTGGCAAATTTGATGAGGCGCTGAAGGCTATCTTTGAAGCTTATAATAATAAGGGTCAGGGTGATATACATATCCTCAGGGAGCTAAGTTTTTTAAGTTTGGCGGCTGGAGATGTCAATGAAGCCGAAAGGCTAATTGAGAAGGCGTTTCGCCAAGCTGATAATAATATTTATATTATTCAGACGCTTATTCGTGTCAGTCTTAGCAAAGGGAAGTCCTACGTCCAGCATAATGAACCGTATTTGTTGTCGCTTATCGATAGGCTTGAAAAAATTAATGGTCGTTCCTCATTGCATTCCGCTACGTTGATGAGGGCTGAGCTGTTCTACGCTATTGAGAATTACACGGCGGCTAGGTCAATCATGCGTGAGGCTGGAAATAACACTGCAGTCGAAATTCTGGATCTGAAAATCAGGATAAAGGAAGGGCGTCATGACGTTGCGAGAGGCGAGCTTGTCAAACTCAAAAATATCATTTTGACAGTTCAGGAAGGCCAGCGGCAAACGTCTCTTCCGGAAGTTTGTGATTTATTGGTGGATGCGGCTTCCAGGATCTCCTTGGAAGAAGGTGTTCAGGAGCTAGATCGGAACGTTAAATGGCTTCCTGCAAATAAGCTTTCAAGTTGGAAAGAGCTCTTCGTGCGCGAGTTTGCGTTTAGTAGGGTTAAACCTTCTGCAGCACAAAAGAAAATACTGGGTTTGAATTAAGCTAGGCGTGCCAGAGTTACGCGATAGAGCATATTGCGTTTCTCTGCTCCTCCCGTGGCTAAGAGGAAAAATTTCTGCGCCTGTCGCCGCCTTCGAGTCCCAGCATCGAGCTTTGACATGAGCCAAGTATCGCCACGGTACTGGTACGAGAATATCAGCGGTAATCTGTTAAGTGTTTGATCTCCTGTTTAAGATGGGTCGGTGCTTAACACCATTGCCCGGCTACCTCGTCATCGACAGCTCAAATTTTAAAATATCCTGGACGTTAAAAAAGCCGCCCATAGGCGGCTCTCAGAGATAGCTGGCCCGTCTTTTGTACCGCTATGATCGTAGTCGCTCAATACCCAGGAGAATTGCTTCAGCGTTTCGATCGAGCGTTTCCAGTGCGCCCAGTACGCTACCGTGAGTGTCAGTCGAGCCTCGCTGGTTTATCCACAACGCCACTTCCTCCAAGGCTGCTCTTATGGCGATCTGGTTCAGCATCAGTAATTCAAGCGTGTCGGCGGTGGTAGCGACCTTCTCATCCATGTCGGGCGTCCTGTGTGCGTGGTAGGGTCAGGTTGTAGTGGTGGAATTCTGGGAAAGCTCCCGCTTGATACGATATACCGTGGCTACCCCCACATCCGCAATCTTGGCAATCTCTTCCATCTTGAAACCATCCCGTTTCAGCAAGTCAGCTACCTTCTCCCACTTCTTTTGATCGCGGCCTTTGCCGCCGACTTTCTCACCACGGGCACGTTTGTTCTCCAGCCCCTGCTTGATCCGTTGTACACGCTTTTCCTGGTCAAGGCGGGCCATGGTAGCCATCAGGTCGATCAGCATGCTGTTGATTACCTGCATAACCTGCCCGGTGATCCCTCTATCATTCACGAGCATATGGCTGGTGGGAAGGTCCGCGACCACCAGACGCAGCCGCTTAGCTTCTATGACGCCTTTGAGGTGCGACCAGTCCTCCTGGGATAGACGGGATAGGCGATCCACCGATTCGACCAACAGGACGTCCCCAGGGGCTGCTGTGTCCAGCAACCGTGAGAGTTCCGGGCGATCAAGCTTGGTGCCACTGATGTTCTCAGCGTAGGTGCCAGCGACCGTCAAGTTGTGGTAATCGGCGAAGTCCAGGAGGAACTGCTTGGCTCGTTCCGCGTCCTGATCCTTGGTGGATGCCCGAAGGTAGAGATGGGCTTCGCTCATGTCCGTTTTATCCTTTGTCAAGAAAATTGATAGTCAAATGATAATCTATCATTTGGCTAGATATCTACTGGTTATTGATAGGCTTCGGATGGTTCCTATCGCCTTCCCGTATAGCTCTAGTCAATCGATAGCAATCGTAGGCACGAGGAATCGATGCATTGGCTATGAGCAGCCATCTGCTGGACATCACCTACGCTGATGACGGACTCATAGGCTTGTTGGAGCGCGCCAGTGATATTGTGGCCCGACTTCGCTGAGGCTTGGGCACACGTACCGTTTCGTTGAGGGCTTTCGGTAATGAATGAATTCCGTATGGCTGATAAAATCCGTGGATACGCTTACGCCATCTGAACGTAGCACCCGTATGGCTGGGGTGAAGGCAAAGGACACAAAGCCTGAGATGCTGGTTCGCCGGTTGCTTTACGCGCTGGGATTTCGATATCGGCTTCACGAACGTGACCTGCCAGGCTGTCCGGACATCGTCTTTCGAGGCAGGAAAAAGGCTATCTTCGTGCACGGTTGCTTTTGGCATCGGCATGAGGGCTGTCCACTCGCAAGGTGGCCTAAATCAAGGCTCGAATTCTGGATTCCGAAGCTGGAAGGAAACAGAGCGCGCGATGTGCGCAACCAGCTTCAGCTTCAGTCTCAAGGATGGGACGCCTTGGTGATTTGGGAATGTGAGCTTAAAGACTTGAATTTACTAGAGAAAAAACTAAATGGCTTCCTTGGTCAGGGGAACACGCAATGAAATCCGTTGAGCTATTCGCGGGAGCCGGTGGGCTTGCTATGGGCTGCGAAATAGCAGGTTTCTCACATTTGGCGGTAGTCGAGTGGGATAAGTGGGCGTGCGACACCGTTCGAGAGAACAAAAAACGTGGATATCCATTGGTCCAGCACTGGAATCTTCACGAGGGTGATGTTCGAGGATTCGATTGGAGCAGCATCCCAGAAGGAATAGACCTGCTTGCGGGTGGGCCGCCCTGCCAGCCTTTTTCAATCGGAGGAAAGCATGGTGCATACGATGATCGTCGTGACATGTTTCCGGCAACCGTTGAGATCATCCGAAACTTGAAGCCGAAGGCATTCATTGTTGAAAATGTGAAAGGGCTGACTCGCGCTGCCTTCGCCAATTATTATCAGTACATCTTGCTTCAATTAGAATTTCCTGAACTTCCACGCAGAAAGGATGAAGGGTGGCATGATCATCTGATGCGGCTGCAAGCCGAACGCACCTCGGGCAAGCGCAAGGGAAAAGGTCATACTTATAACGTTGTACCAACGCTTGTAAACGCTGCTGACTATGGAGTGCCACAAAAGCGGGAGCGAGTTTTCATTGTAGGCTTCCGAGATGATCTCGGCGTCGAATGGTCTTTTCCTGAAGAAACTCATAGCTACGATGCTTTACTGCATTCGCAATGGGTTACAGGTGACTATTGGGTTCGCCATGGCTTAGAGATGCCGGAAGTTCCCGAAAAGCTTTGGTCACGTGTTTCCAAGCTACGAAACGGCCTGCTTCCGATGGAAAAGCAGCCTTGGAGAACCGTTCGAGATGCAATTGCTGATCTGCCTGATCCCGAATCGCGCGCAGCATTGAAAGTACCGAATCACACATTCCAGGGCGGGGCTCGGTCGTATCCCGGGCATACTGGTAGCCCTTTGGACTTACCAGCAAAAACGTTGAAGGCCGGAGACCATGGTGTTCCTGGCGGTGAAAACATGTTGGTAAAGGAAGATGGCGCGGTGCGCTATTTCACGATACGTGAGAGTGCGCGTATTCAAACTTTCCCTGATGGTTTCAGATTTCATGGAAGTTGGACAGAAACAATGCGGCAGCTTGGAAATGCTGTGCCAGTTCTTCTTGCTCAACAGGTTGCGTCAAGTGTAGCGGAGAAGTTGGCAGTGGCTGAAATTCTTCGCATACAGAAAACTACAAAAAAAATGGTGAACTTCGCATGACGGGTAAAGTAATTCCATTTAATCCGTTGGATAAGAAAAACCTTGGTGCTAGTGTTGCTGAAGCATTGTTGTCAAAGGAAGTTCATCCGCTCGGCGTGCTGCCGGTATTTGAAGGTGCTGGCGTGTATGCGATTTACTACACAGGGGACCTTCCAATTTATTCACGGCTTGCATTGTTGAATAGAAATGATCAATTCATGCTGCCAATTTACGTTGGTAAAGCTGTACCAGCAGGTGCTCGGATGGGCGGAGACCTTGGTACATCACCAGGGAAAGTTCTTCATAAGCGCTTGAAGGAGCATGCAGACAGTATCCGAGCAGCGGAGAATTTGGATATTAATGATTTCCATTGCCGCTTCTTAGTTGTTGACGATATCTGGATTCCTTTAGGCGAGTCTTTGATCATCGCAAGATTTACTCCTGTGTGGAATTCCCTAATCGATGGTTTTGGTAATCATAACCCTGGAAAAGGGCGCCACGCAGGTATGCGACCCCGCTGGGATGTGTTGCACCCTGGTCGGGCGTGGGCAATGAATCTTGCAGAGCGACCGGAAACTGCTAATGATATAGCTGATGACGCTGAAAGTTACTTGCGGGAACGGACCCCCAGTCTTTCAACACAATTCATTAAAGCCGAGGGTGAATAAGTAAGTCGAATAGCGATTTCATGTCCGTTTTATCTACCAAGCTGCCAGTGCTAGCCGTTAAGCTCCACTGGCTGATCTTGATGGGTGGCTCACTGTACCAGCGGAGCACCTATTTTCTTATTCAAAAGCTGAGCGTCTTTAATGATGTCAAAACCGCGATGATTGAGTGCCGAAGGCCCAACATATGCAACGAAGTTTGGTCCGCGAACCTTGACTAAAACATAGATTGACGGTGTTTTGCGCTCAGTCCCCGATATTTTTGCCATTTTCACGGCTAATACAGTGACACTCTGCATTTTCACTGTGATACACGCACCAGCCTTCGTCCGTTCTTCGAGATAAGCAACGCCACTGTCTCGCCTTCCGTTTGCCACGTACTCCATCAATTTGAACATTACTTCGGGCTGTTTACAGGCTACGGTCGCTTGCAGCACATCCCGAGAAATACCAATGTCTATGTCACCGGTAGTGTCATGAATTGTGGCATTACTGGAAGTGGAGCCAATGCACAGAGCCAATAAGATGGAGCGACGGATTCTTTTCATGTTGTTAGCTTGCGTAGCTGCAAAAATCCAATGCTATTCATTTTTTGATATACAATCAAGAAAAATGTAGTCATTTTGTGATCTTCTTGCCCTTGCGTCTTGATGTGAGCATGCACAGATTTGCGGTGGGAACCCATGCCATCAAGCAGTCTGATCAACCTTGCTGGGCGGATTAAAGCTTTACGCGTGGCCAGAGGTCTCACCCAGGCAGAGCTGGCGGAGCGATGCGGATACGAACCGCTCACAGTCAGCCGTTTCGAACGAGGCACTTATTCGCCGGGCATCGATACCCTCATCACGATTGCTAAGATTCTTGATGTGCCAGTACAGGAGTTCTTTTCCTCCGACAGTACTGAGGAAATCACCATCCAAAAACTTCGGCATGAGATTATCGACTTGGCATATTCTACCGATGATGCTGCTGTGCTAACCCTGGCCGCATCTGTTCTAAGAAAGAACAGCTAATTGTATTGAAAAATCCTGGAATGACATGCCATGTTTGGTTTGAACTTGAAGGGCCATTAAAGTTAACCGTTCGATTTTTTAGTTTCAAAGCTGAATCGTTTGGTTCGAGATCTGGTCATAGATGCGTCAGTTTAAGATCTTCTTGATTGAGTTTGGTTGATTGGGGTTGTGTATTTGAATTCAAAGTCATGGCGTAGCCATCTTCTCGCTCAGCGAGAAGTGTTATTGTATTTGGCTGATAACCAAGGATCTCGCTGACGCTCGATTTCGCTTCGCTCAAACTTGATTGATGGATTAAAAGTCCTTAAGAATTCTAAGATATTTTAATCTCCAATGGATTCTTCCTAAACTTCATGTGCGGATAATCTCTGGTTCAAGCTTGATTTATAGTTTTTTACCGTTGTTACAGGTATGGTCAGGATTTCGGCTACCTCACGAATGGTGTGACCGTTTTCCAACAGTCGAATAGCTGTTTCTCTTTGCGGATTTGGTTTTCGTCCCATTATCCTGGGTTGTCCGAAGCTTTTTAGATATCTGTTGTCAATAACGGCATCGTGTAGGTACATGTCTTTCAGGTAATTTGCGACACTGTTTGTCTGAACAAACAATGTGACGGGGACGGTTGAGTCTTGATTTCTTAAGGAGCAACGATATACATTTTGCAGGGTTGCATCATATAAAAACGTTTGGGTCCAGGCATCTCGTAGTGACTCATAGGTCATTTCATATTTTTCTGCTAAGCGTTTGAGACAAGAGCTTGCAGTGGTCACATGATTTCCGTGAAACATACACATGACAGTGGAACTGCTGGATAGATTGTTTAGACCGCGACTATCCATGCCGCAGGTCTTGAACTTCGAAGAGATCTGTAAATTTGCCCAGCTCTGTACGAATAAAAGGCAGTTGTCATTGTCATTCAGCACCGAGTCAACAGTGTTTGCTAAGATCTGAATATTTTGAGTTGTAATGGTCTTGCTCGGGGTGATCTCTTGTTCGGTATAGGAGCTTAGAATCGTCTTGCTGCATTGGGAGTCTTGCAGCATTGGATAAATTTTTATACTTTGATGATGGTTTGGACGTTTCTCTGGTGTTAGATCTGAAATTGCCACTGAAAAACCGTTTGCTTTAGTAAACCATGCAAAAAGCGACCCGTTCCAGGTAGCGCTAAGTATGTGGACCTCTGAACATTCGGCAAAGCATTTGAAGAAGCCAAGTTCTTCACTGTAATACACTATGCGATTATCGCTTGTCCCATAGGATGTGACGTAGACGTCGATGTCATCCAGTACGGCTTTGTAGAAATCTTGGGCTTCCTTTGATAGGACGGGTGACAAGAATTTATTATTTTCGCTTTTGGCTGGACCGCTAGCCCATTCCCTAGCTTTATCTTTGCACTTTTCCGTAATGAATAATCTGCCGTTATCATCGATATTCAAGTAGGGTAGTTGATCAAGCTGTGTTTTTTTAATTGTAATGGCGTGCGGCTGCATAGGCATAGGGAGTTCGTCAATAATGATTTTCCAACCTGCTAATAGCTTGGGGTCGCATTGATGAAAGCTAGCCTGCTGGCATATTACAAGGTCATGTCCACTATGGGGATGAAGGTATTCATTAAGCCGCGCGAGCGTTGACAGCTTCTCTCTGTAGTCAATTTTTATGGGTTTAAGGTCGCTTAAATTTTCAAAGATTTGATCTGCAAGCTGGACGGTCGGGACTGCTATCAAAACTCGTGCGCCTAACGAGATCCATCGTCGAGTTTTATACATTGCTTTTTGTGTTTTTCCAGTGCCGGGACGTGCCAGTGACACGTTTATGGTTCTAGCCATTCTAGTCCTAGGGTTGTACTGTTGTAGGGGTCTAAATTTCGATTTGGGAGAATCGACTTGGATCGTCTGGATGTGCGGTTTGTTTCGAGCTTAATTGTTAAGTTGTTAATTGGTTTTTAAATGGGGTTTTCCGGGTGGTCCTTGCGGGGTGATTCTTGTTGGGTTTGGTCTGCTGTTGTCATGGCGCTATTGTGCCATGGAGATCATGGTCGGCTAAACATTCGCTCATCTTTTTTATTTTTAGATTTTTTGGGCGTTTTGTCTGAGTTTGATATAAAAACAGCGTTTTCTTGCCGTAGGGGTATAAGTTAGGGCGCTTTTACGATGTTTTATCAAGCGTCTAAATGGATAATGTCGGTGGCAAGCGTAATTTTAAAAAAATATTTGCTGCCACCTGCTTTGTGTTCAAGTTAGCCCGGCAGCTTCTGTGATACTTGGGAATTTCTTGATTTCGTGGGTCATCCGAGACAGAGGGTTTATTCCGTAGCCGTCGCCCACGTGTCCCGAAGCATGCCCAGTGATCCAGTCGCTGACCTCTTTGGGTATTCCGTGTTCTCTAGCTAAAGTCTTGAAGGTATGCCGGAAGGCGTGAAGCGGGTGGCGCCCGTGCCGGTACACCCCACAGCATTGGGTAATGGGACGCCAAGACTTTGAGACTATGCCTGCAAAGCCGTCCGAGACTTTCAGCAACTGGGGGAACACCCTGGAGTCTGACGGTCGTCCTTCTATCAGTGTCAGCAAGCCGAGTTTGATCAAGTCGTTGTGAACCGGAATTTCCCGACGGCTGCTGTCGGTTTTGACAGACTTGTCGGGGCGATCGTCGATGATTCGAATGAACCACGCCCCGTCCCTGTGCTGATGAACATCGGCCACGTAAAGCTGGGCTAATTCTTCGCGGCGAGCTCCTGTATAGGCCGCTATCAATGGAATCCAGAACACGGCGTTGCCAGGACGGCCTTCCGCATATCTCAACCGTTGAAACTCCTCCCGGCTGAACAGTGCAACCAACTCGTTCCAAGCGTATCCGCGATGATCGTCCAAACGACGTTTCTGTTTACCAGTGCCCAGGCGCTTTTGGATGCGGGAGGCAATGACAGGGTTCGTCTCCATGAGACCAGAATCTACGGAGAAGGCTAGGACCGATGACAGCCGAGCCAACAACAGACGGGTGGACGAGATTGCCAGTGGTTGTACGGCAGCGTCTGACGGCTGGATAAGGTTGGCTGCGAAGGCGTGGATATCGGAAGGCTGGATTGCCGCTATGGGGTTATCGCCCATATCTTTGATGAACCGGTTGACGGCACGGCTGTAATCCACGGTATGTCGTCGAGAAACATATTCGGATCTGCCCGACAGCGACACGGACAGGACGTAACGTTCAAGCGCTTCCGACAGCTTTATATGGGCAACAGGAGCTGGTGAGGCCGCTTGTGTGGGTAAGGTAGGTGCCAGAATTGGCGGCTCAGCGATGGCGGTACAGAGCCCACTACGGGCATCGCTGAACAGGCGTTCAGACTCTGCATAGGCTACGGCAAATGCGGCCTTGGCTTGGTGATGATTCCGGGTATTCAGGGAACGGCGGATTTCCGTCTTGCCGATGATTGCCCGAAGGTCTTCCGGCACTCTGCGTCGTAGGTAATAGATCCCCGAGTCAGGATGCCGGAACGGTTGTGCTATCAGTGCCATGTGTACCAGCCTTGTGTATCAGTTAGCTGGAAAAGGGCGTTGATTTCGCGGTCTGATTATGTCGCCGTCGGATCGAATAGCTACCTTCAGGCCTCTGCTTACCGGATGCTGGTTTCACCTTGCTCCCGCACCCAGAACAACGTCGCCCCCGCCACCGCCGCCGGCATCATCAGCACGTTGACCCCCGGAATCATCAGCGCCAGATAGGTGATGCCGCCGAACCCCATGCTCTGCCAGCGCTTCTGGCGCAGCCAGGCGAGCATGTCCTGCCAGCTCATCTTGTTGTTGTCTGCCGGGTAGTCGATGTATTGGATGGCCATCATCCACACCCCGAACACCAGCCATAGCGGCGCCGCCACCACGTTCACCACCGGTATGAACGACAGGATGAACAACCCCAGCGCCCGCGGCAGGAAGTAACCCAGCTTGCGCATCTCGCGGCCGAGGGTGCGCGGCACCATGGCCACCAGCTCGCCCCAGCTGAACGCCGGGAAGGTGTCTTCGCCACGGACCACCACCTCGACTTTCTCCGCGAGGAAGCCGTTGAACGGCGCGGCGATGACGTTGGCCACCAAGGTGAAGCTGAAGAACACCATCAGCACCACCAGGGCGACAAACAGTGGCCAGAGGATATAGGTCAGAAAGCTCAGCCAACTGGGCAGGGTGGGCATCAGGGCGTCGACCCACAGACTGAACTGGTGGCCGGCGAAGTAGATCAACCCGCCGAACAGCAGCAGGTTGACCGCCAGGGGCAGCAGCACGAACAGCCGCAGGTTCGGGCTGAGGATCAGTTTCAGGCCCTCGCGCAGGTACTGGGGGCCGGACAGGACGGGGGCTTGCATCAGGATGCTCCGCAGAAGGAAAACGCGCTGACCTTACCGAGTTTGGCGCGCCGACGAAAGGCGCGGCCCATGCAGGAAACGGTGTGTAACAAAGCCATTGGACAATGGCTATCGACGGATTCGTTGGATAGAGGCTGCCTATAAGGTGGATTGTCTAAGGATATTTCCTTAATCTCTGCCACCTCGCTACAGTGCGTTCAATTTTTCAACGCCGCGAGCCTTGCACGGGAAGCGGCGGCAGGTTTCGGGCCTGCGCGTCGTAGCCTTCCCCAAGTGCTGCGCAGGCCCCTTTTAATGCCAGCCGGCGTCGCCGGCACAGCGGTGCCGGCCCCTGAGGCCGGCTCGACAGGAGTACGACATGTCCGAAGCACGTCATTCGCGGGTCATCATCCTCGGTTCCGGCCCTGCCGGTTACAGCGCCGCGGTCTACGCCGCCCGCGCCAACCTCAAGCCGCTGCTGATCACCGGCCTGCAGGCTGGTGGCCAGCTGACCACCACCACCGAGGTCGACAACTGGCCGGGCGACCCCCATGGCCTGACCGGCCCAGCGCTGATGCAGCGCATGCAGGAGCACGCGGAGCGCTTCGAGACCGAGATCGTCTTCGACCACATCAACGCCGTCGACCTGGCCAGCAAGCCCTTCACCCTGACCGGTGACAGCGGCACCTACACCTGCGACGCGCTGATCATCGCCACCGGCGCCAGCGCCCGCTACCTGGGCCTGCCGTCGGAAGAAGCGTTCATGGGCAAGGGCGTTTCGGCCTGCGCCACCTGCGACGGTTTCTTCTACCGCAACAAGCCGGTCGCCGTGGTCGGCGGCGGCAACACCGCCGTGGAAGAGGCGCTGTACCTGGCCAACATCGCCAGCAAGGTCACCCTGGTGCACCGCCGTGACACCTTCCGCGCCGAGAAAATCCTGATCGACAAGCTGCACGCCCGTGTGGCCGAAGGCAAGATCGAGCTCAAGCTCAACGCCACCCTGGACGAAGTGCTGGGCGACAACATGGGCGTGACCGGTGCGCGCCTGAAGAACAACGACGGCAGCAGCGACGAGCTGAAAGTCGACGGCGTGTTCATCGCCATCGGCCACACCCCGAACACCTCGCTGTTCGAAGGCCAGCTGACCCTCAAGGACGGCTACCTGGTAGTCAACGGCGGCCGTGAAGGCAACGCCACCGCCACCAACGTCGAAGGCGTGTTCGCTGCGGGCGACGTGGCCGACCATGTGTACCGCCAGGCGATCACCTCGGCCGGTGCAGGTTGCATGGCGGCATTGGACGTCGAGCGTTACCTGGACGGGCTGGCGAACGCTTCGTTCTGAAGTGGATGGGGGCGGCAGGCGGATTAGCGCTGCCTGTGCCGGCCCTCTCCCGGACACGGCCCTGCGGAACAAAAAAAACCGGCGATCACGCCGGTTTTTTCATGGTCGGGTTTCCGCTCACAGGCTCAATCGCATGGACAGGTCCACCGCCTTCACATCCTTGGTCATTGCACCGATGGAGATGTAGTCCACCCCGGTCTCGGCAATCACCCTCAGGGTGTTCTCGTTCACCCCGCCACTGGCCTCCAGCTTGGCCTTGCCGGCATTGATGCGCACTGCCTCGCGCATTTCGTCCAGGGTCAGCTCGTCGAGCATGACGATGTCCGCACCGGCCGCCAGCGCCTCACGCAGCTCTTCCAGGCTTTCCACCTCAATCTCCACCGGCTTGCCTGGGGCGATGCGGTGCGCCGCCGTGACGGCTTCGGCGATGCCGCCGCTGGCGGCGATGTGGTTTTCCTTGATCAGGAACGCGTCGTACAGGCCGATGCGGTGGTTGTGGCAACCGCCGCAGGTCACCGCGTACTTCTGCGCCAGGCGCAGGCCCGGCAGGGTCTTGCGGGTGTCGAGCAGGCGTACCTGGGTGCCTTCGACCAGGTCGGCGAGAAAGCGCGCGCGGGTGGCCACGCCCGACAGCAGTTGCAGGAAGTTCAACGCCGAGCGCTCGCCACTGAGCAGCGAACGCGCCGGCCCTTCGAGGTGGAACAGCGCCTGGTTGGCGGTGGCCCGCTCGCCATCGGCCACCTGCCAGTGCACCGCCACACGCGGGTCGAGCTGGCGGAACACCGCGTCGACCCACGCGGTACCGGCCACCACGCAAGCGTCGCGGGTGATGATGGTCGCCTTGGCCAGGCGCTCGGCCGGGATCAACTGGGCGGTGATGTCGCCGCTGCCGATGTCTTCCCGCAGCGCACGGCGCACGTTGGATTCGATTTCGGCAGTGAGGTCGGCGAGGCGTAGGTTCGGCATGGTCGGCTCCACAAGCTAGGTGCCGGCGATTATAGGGCAGGGGGCTTTGCTGTACAGCCGTCCGGGCAGCGACCTTTGGTCTGGAAAGGTTGCACAGCGTGCGCTGGCGTGGCGAACCAATGCGCGCTAGCAGCTGTCAGAATTTTCCATGATAATGGCGCCTTGTATTTGGCGTCATAGCTTTGACGACTCGCGCGGCGCGATCAAATAACACCCATCAAGGAGTTCGGGATGCACGAAGAAGGCAAGGTGGTGCCCTTGGCGGCCGCCATCGACAGAGCTGGGCACCCGCCCATGCCCTGCCTTCCGGTATTGCTCCTGCAAGTGCGTGACAAGGCTGCGCTGCAATTGCGCCAAGGCTTGCAGGCGCTGTTCGACAACGCCGACGACACCCTCTTCGAGATGGCCGACAAGGCCGGCGCCAGCCTCGACCAGCACCTCTATTTCGAAGCCATGCGCGACCTGCGCCTCAAGCGCAAGAGCATCGAGCGCGGCTTTCTCGACATCTTCTACGAGCACTTTGCCCGCATTGGCCAGGTCGAGCCCCTGACGCAGCTGGTCATGGCCGACCTGCCCCGGGTCAAGGCCCGCCCGGAGCGCGACCGCGCCATCGCTGGCATGGTCGACCGCGTACTGTCCCGCGACGGTTTCGCCCTCGACCAATTGGGCCAGCGCTTCGAGGCGCTGCTCGAACAGCCACTGGCCGACCACCGCAACCCGCTGGAGCCGGCCTGCCTGTGTGGCTACTTCCTCGAGGCCGGGCGCAATCTCGGGGTGGGCCTGCAGGTCAAGCTGATCCTGCTCAAGCTGTTCGAGCGCTACGTGCTGCGCGACACCGACTTGCTCTACGGCGAAGCCAACCAACTGCTGGCCGCCGCCGGGGTGCTGGCCGAGCTACCGCCGGCGCCGCGGCGTCGTGCCGAGGACCGTCGCCTGCTGGCGCGACGCACCCCGGCAGGTCTGGCCGCAGGGGCGGACCTCGGCGCCGACAGTGCCGGCCACGCCTTTTTCGCCTCGCTGCAGGGCCTGCTGGCGCCGGTGCGCGGGCGCCTGGCGCCGCGCTTGCAGAGCGTCGCCAGCGCCCAGCCCATTGGCAGTGCCGACCTGCTGCGCCTGCTCACTCACTTGCAGCATTACGTGCCCTCGCCGCAGGAGGCCGACGACTTCGACCTCGGCCAGCAACTCGAACAGTTGCTGCTGCGGGTCAGCGTGCGCAGCGGCACGCGTCGGCGCCTGAGCACCGACGACGAAGACATGATCAACCTGGTCGGCCTGCTGTTCGACCACCTCCAGGTGGATGACAACCTGCCACCGACGCTTTGCGGGTTGATCGGCCGCTTGCATATCCCGCTGCTCAAGGTCGCCTTGCTCGACAAGGGCCTGTTCAGCCGTGCCAGCCACCCCGCGCGTCGCCTGCTCAACGAGATCGGCGCCGTTGCCATTGGCTGGGAGGCCTGTGCCGATGGCCTGCGCGACAGCCTGCAACTGCGCATCGAGCGTATCGTGCAGCGCCTGCTCAACGATTTCACCGACGACCCCGGGTTGTTCGCCGAACTGCTCGACGACTTCCTCGCCTTCAGCACCGAGGAGCGCCGACGCAACGAGCTGCTGGAGCAACGCACACGGGATGCCGAAGAAGGCCGCGCCCGGGCCTTGCAGGCGCGCCAGCGGGTCGAGCAGGTGCTCGACCTGCGCCTGCGCGGCCAGGTGTTGCCGCCGGCGGTGCTACAGATGGTGGTGCAGGGCTGGAGCCAGGTGCTGCTGATGGCCTGGCTCAAGCAGGGTGAAGCTTCGCCGGCCTGGGCCGATGGCGTGGCGACCCTGGATGCGCTGCTCGCCAGCATCGCCCCGCACCCGCAGGCCCAGGCGCGCGAGCAACTGTTGCGGCAGGTGCCGGGCCTGCTCAAGGCCCTGCGCGAGGGCCTGGCCGGGGTGATGCTGGAGTCCGCACGGGTGCGCGAGTTCTTCCAGCAACTGGAGCAACTGCATTTGCGCGCCTGTGCGCAGCCAGGCGCCTGGGAGGTGTCGTTCGACGAAGTACGGGTCGAGCAGCCTATCGTCCTGGCCATCGCCGAGGAGGCTGCCGGTATGCCGTTCCAGGCCCTGGACGGGCAAACCCCGGAGCTGCGGCAAGTGCAGCGTCTGCGGCTGGGGACCTGGGTGGAGCTGAGCGACGAGGACGAGCCGCTGCGCTGCAAGCTGGTGGCTCGCATCGACGGCAGCGACCGCCTGGTGTTCGCCAACCGCACCGGGCTGAAGGTGCGTGAATGGAACAGCCTCGGCCTGGCGCTGGCCTTGCGCCGTGGCGAGGCGCGGGTTCTGGACGACGGCCTGCTGTTCGAACGTGCGCTGGAGGCGGTGGTCGAGCAGCTGCGGCAAGCGAGCCGACGATAAGCGCGGCGTCCCACTTGGGTCGCACAATCATTTACATGCAACCCGCGCCACCCCACGGCATACTGCTCGCTCGTACCCGGCGTTTTTCAGGATCTGCCCATGCGACTGGACCCCATCACTGGCTGGTTCTCCGGTGTCACCCACTGCCCTTCGCCGAACTTCAACGCCCGCCCCGACGGCGAGGCCATTTCCCTGCTGGTCATCCACAACATCAGCCTGCCGCCGGCCTGCTTCGGCACCGGTAAGGTCCAGCAGTTCTTCCAGAACCAGCTCGACCCCAGCGAACACCCCTATTTCGAAGGCATCCGCCACCTGACCGTGTCGGCGCACCTGTTCGTCGAGCGCGATGGTGAGGTGACCCAGTTCGTTTCGCTGCTCGACCGTGCCTGGCATGCCGGGGTGTCGTGCTTCGACGGTCGCGACGGTTGCAACGACTTCTCCATCGGCATCGAGCTGGAGGGCACTGACGAGCTGCCCTACACCGATGCGCAATACCGCGCCTTGGAGCGCCTGACCCGGGAGATCCGCCGCGCCTGGCCGGTGATCGGCCCCGAGCGCATCCAAGGCCACGAGCACATCGCCCCGGGGCGCAAGACCGACCCGGGCCCGGCATTCAACTGGCGCCGCTACCACGCGGCCCTGCGTGATGAGGACAAGGCATGAGTTTCCTGGTGTTGGTGCTGGTGCTGTGGGTCGAGAAGTTCTCGGCCCTGCGCCAGCGGTTGCAGCGTGACGGCTTCTTCCTTGGCGAACTGGTGCGCCTCGAGCGCAGCGGCAAGGTCCACCCGTGGTGGACGCTGGCGATCCTGGTGCTGGCGCCGGTCGTGGTGCTGGCCTTGCTGCTGCATGTGCTGGAACCGGTGGCCTACGGCCTGTTGGCGTTGCCGGTGCACTTGCTGGTGTTGATCTACAGCCTTGGCCGTGGCGATGCCAAGGCGGCCCTTGGTCCTTTCCGCGACGCATGGCGGCGGGGCGATGAGCAGGCCGCGTTGCACGTGGCCGAGCGTGACCTGGGCCTGGCTGCGGACGACCCGCGCCACCTGCTGGTGCGGGTGCAGGGCAACCTGTTGTGGCAGGCGTACCAGAGCTTCTTCGCGGTGATCTTCTGGTACTTCCTGCTCGGCCCCGGCGCGGCCCTGGCCTACCGCCTGCTGGCGCTGACCGCCGCCCACAGCCACCAACCGGCGCTCAAGGAGCGTGCCGGGCAGTTGCGCCATGCCCTGGACTGGTTGCCGGTACGAGTGATGGCGCTGAGCTTCGCCCTGGTCGGCAATTTCGTCTCGGTGACCCGGGTGATGCTGCATGAGCTGCTCAATTGGCACATCAGTGCCGGGCACCTGGTGGCCCGTGTCGGGCGGGTGGCCGACGACATTCCCGAGGAGGAAGAGGAAGCCCAGCGTGGGCTGGGGCGACTGGACAGCCTGTGGGAGCTGCTGCTGCGCTGTGCGGTGTTGTGGTATGCGGTGTTTGCGCTGTGGACGGTGTTGGTCTGAGGGTGGGGGCCTTCGAACCCACCACTTAACCTTAAGTTACAAACCTTGGTTTCAATCTGCGCTATACAAAGCGTTGGGTCGTTAATGGCCTAGTGCTACCCCGCAGAACAACAAGAAACCAAGGAGGTGACCCATGAAGCTGCTGCTCCATCCGGCCATCGCACTGATGAACCGCCTGAGCTTCGGCCTGAAGTTCAGCCTGATCAGTGTCCTGTTCTTCCTGCCCATGCTGGTCACCAGCTTCTACCTTGTACGCGACGCCTATCGCCAGTTCCACGCCACCGGCGTCGAGCTGCACGGCCTCGGCCCCCTGGCCGACAGCCTGGCCCTGCGCGGCGACCTCGAAAGCCTCGGCAACCTTTTGCAGATCAACGCCGTGCTTGGCCAGTCGGGCCAGGCCGGCGACCTCGAGGCGCGCATCGGTGCGCTGCAGGACAAGGTCCAGGCCCAACTGCAACGCTTGCAAAGCACCGATTCGCAGCTCGAAGCCAAGCGCGTCGAACTGGCCGAGGCCTTCGCGCTGGCGCGCGGTGAATCCTCGCTGCAGAACAAGGCCGCGCTGTTCGACAAGCTGCTGGCCCAGGCCCAGGTGTTGGGCAAGCTGGTCGCCAGCCAGTCCGGCCTCACCCAAGACAGCCAGGCCTCGATACGCCAGCTCAGCGAACTGCTGGGCAGTGCCACCGGGCAGGTTACCCAGGTGCTCGGCGAGGGTCGTGCCCAGGGCGCCATCGCCTTGGGCCGCGGCTTCATCGACTCCGCCGGCAGCGCCCGTTTCGAAGACCTGCTGCAGCGCCTGGAGCGACTCTCCGCCGACTACGCCCTGCGTCTGGACGACGCCCTGGCCGCAGACGCCGCCGCCAAGGCCAGCCTGAACGGCGCGGCGCAGGCCAGCCAGGCGACGGTCAAGCAGGCGGCGACGCTGTTCGAGGACCAGGTGGTGGTCGCCGAAAGCCTCGACGCCCCGTGGTTGGCGTTCTATGAGCAGGTCAGCGGGTTGATGGCCCAGACCTACCAGTTCAACGATGCCGTCATCGGCCACCTGCAACTGCAATTGCAGGAGCGCCTGGCCGAGCACCGCCTGCGTACCATCGCCCTGGTCGCCGCTTTGGCGGCGGTGTTCGTGCTGATCGTCTACCTCTACAGCGGCTTCTACGTCTCCACCCGGGAAACCTTGCGCAACCTGGGGGCGGCGATGGACAAGGTCGCGGGCGGCGACATGACCGTCAGCTTCCAGGCCCGCAGCCAGGATGAGCTGGGCGAACTGGGCAGGGGCTTCAACGAGACCGTGCGGCGCATTCGCGGGCTGATCGAACAGGTCGGCCACACCGTTGCCAGCGTCGAGGACCAGGCCGGCCAGGTGCTGGCGGTGTCGGCACGCAGCAACCAGGCGGTCAGCGGCCAGCGCGAGCAGATCGAGCAGGTGGCCACGGCGATGAACCAGATGAGCGCCACTGCCCTGGAAGTGGCGCGCAGTGCGGCGCTGGCCGCCGACGGTGCGCAACAGGTCAACCGCGAGAGTGCCAATGGCCGGGGCCTGGTGGAGCACCAGCAGGACAGCATCGCCCGCCTGGCCGGGGAAATCGACCAGACCGTCTCGGCCATCGACCAGCTGGCCAGCGACAGCCAGTCCATCGGGCGGGTGCTGGAGGTGATCCGCAGCATCGCCGAGCAAACCAACCTGTTGGCGCTCAACGCCGCCATCGAGGCGGCCCGGGCCGGCGAGCAGGGGCGGGGGTTCGCCGTGGTGGCTGACGAGGTGCGCACCCTGGCGCGGCGCACCCAGGACTCCACCGAGGAAATCGCCCAGATGATCCAGCGTTTGCAGGAAGGCGTCGGCGCGGCGGTGCGGGCCATGGGCAGCAGCCACCAGATGGCCGCCGGCACGGTGGACGAGGCGCGCCAGGTGCAGCAGGCGTTGGCCAACATCCTCGGCGCGGTGGGCGGGATCGTCGAGCAGAACCAGCAGATCGCCGCCGCCGTCGAGCAGCAGACCGCCGTGGCCCACGACATCGACCAGAACATCGTGGCGATCAACCGTGCGGCCCAGGACACCACCGAGGGCGCTTGCCAGACCGAGGATGCCAGCCGGGCGTTGTCGGCGCAGGTGATGGAGTTGAAGCGGTTGATCGGAGCATTCCGGGTATAGCTACGAGCTTCGAGCTGCAAGAAAGGGCAGGCCGCATGCAGACGGCCTTTTCTCGTAGCTCGCAGCTACCAGCCAAACACCTCGCAGGCATTGCGGCTGCTCACCTCGGCCAACACCCCCACCTCGACCCCTATCACCCCGGCCAGCGCCTCGGCGATTTCCGGCAGGTGCTCGGGGCTGTTTCTCACCCCGGGGAACATCACCGGCGCCATGTCCGGCGCATCGGTCTCCAGCACCATGCTCTCCAGCGGCAAACGCGGCAGGGTCTTGCGCAGGCGTAGCGCCTGCGGCCAGGTCGCCGCCCCGCCGAGCCCCAGTCGAAAGCCCAGCTTGATGTACTCACGCGCCTCTTCGTAACTGCCCGCGAAGGCGTGGATTATCCCCCCACGCACCGGCTTGTAGCGCTTGAGCGTGGCGATCACCTGGGCATGGCTGCGGCGCACGTGCAGCAGCGATGGCAGCTCGAAGTCGCAGGCCATTTGCAGTTGCGCCTCGAACAGCGCCTGCTGACGCTGCTTGTCCAGTTCCGGCAAGTAGTAATCCAGCCCGAACTCGCCCACTGCGCACAGCCGCGGGTCACCGCGCAGGCGCTCCAGCCACTGGCGCAACTGCGCCAGGTGTTCGGGACGGTGCTGCTCGAGGTACACCGGGTGCAGGCCCAACGCCGCCGGCAGGCGCTCATCGGCACAGGCCAAGTCCCACACCCGCTGCCAATTGTCCTGATACACCCCCAGCACCACCATGCGCGCCACCCCGCGCGCCGTCGCGTTGGCCAGCAGGCGCTCGCGGTCGGCGTCGAAGTCGGGGAAGTCGAGGTGGGTGTGGGTGTCGATCAGGCGCATGGTCAGGCTGTGATGCGCTGCTTGAAGGTGCGCGCCACCGGGTGCACGCCGGGCTGGTAGCGTTTCTCCTCGATCGCGGCCAGGGCCAGCTCCAGGGCGGTGGCGGCGATCAGGCCGTGCTGCTGGGCCATGGCGTTGACCGGCAGCGGCAGGAAGTCCAGCAACTGGTTGTCGCCGAAGGTGCCCAGTTGCATCTGGCGCGCGTCGTTGGGGCGCGCCTGCAACGTGTCGAACACTCCTTGCAGCAGCACGTAGGAGGTGGTCACCAGGGCATCGGGCAGGCCGCCCAGTTCATCGATCAACAGCGCCATCAGGTGCTGGCCGCATTCGCGACTGAAGGCCTCGCCCTGGTAGCGGCGTACCTCGCCGTCGAAGTGTTGCAGGGCCTCGTCGAAGCCCCCGGCGCGGGCCTGGCTCACCGACAGCTCCGGGCGTGCGCCGATCAGGGCGATGCTGCGCGGGTGGGTCTTCAGCAGGCTGTCGGCCAACTGGCGGCTGGCGTTGCGGTCGTCGCTGATCACCGAGCAGAAGTGCGTGGGGTCCAGGCGACGGTCGATGGCGATCACCGGCAGGCCCTTGGCTTGCAGCTCGCGGTAGCTGTCGTCTTCCGCCGGCAGGCAACTGGCGACGAACAGCGCATCGCAACGGCGGGCGCGGAACAGCTGCTGTAATTGGCGCTCGCTGTCCGGCCGGTCGTCGCTGCTGGCGATCAGCAATTGATAGCCACGGGCGCGGGCGCCTTGTTCGAGCTGCTTGGCGATGCGCGCGTAGCTGGGGTTTTCCAGGTCTGGGAGGATGAAACCGAGGGTGCGGGTGTGGCGGCTGCGCAGGCCGGCGGCCTGGGGGTTGGGCGTGAAGCCGTGGGCGTCGACCACCGCGCGCACGCGCTCGACGGTGCTGCTGCTGATGCGCTGCTGTTCGGCCTTGCCATTGATGACGTAGCTGGCGGTGGTGACGGACACACCGGCCAGACGGGCGATATCGCTGAGTTTCACCGAGTTTTCCTTGTTATTACCGGGTGGGCTGCAATGCCTGACCGCGTAGTGTCGCGCAAAATTGTGTGCAAGAGCAGGCGACTATTGTCGCAATTGTCCGACAAAATGGGGCTTTTTCCGCGGCAGATTATCGAGTAACGTGGCCGTCTGGTCAGATTAAACGTTTCAGCAGCGGTTTTGACATCGATTTTGGCGGACAGAGCCGGTGTTGTCCGCGATGAAAAAAGACGCTGAATTACACAACAATAACCTCAGCGCCCGCTCTGGGCACTGCAAAAGGAGAAGGTCATGCTGGAGCTCGCCAAGGAGCAGATCGCCATGGGCCAGGTGGCCGCCGACAAAGAAGAGGCGCTGCGCCTGCTGGCACAGCGGCTGGTGGTCGACGGCCTGGTCGCCGAGGGTTACCTCGCCGGGTTGCAGGCCCGCGAGGCGCAAGGCTCGACCTTCCTTGGCCAAGGCATCGCCATCCCGCATGGCACCCCCGAGACCCGCGAGCTGGTGCATGCCACCGGCGTGCGCCTGTTGCAGTTCCCCGAGGGCGTGGACTGGGGCGATGGCCACATCGTCTACCTGGCCATCGGCATTGCCGCCCGTTCCGACGAGCACCTGCGCCTCCTGCAATTGCTGACCCGCGCCCTCGGTGAGACCGACCTGGCCGAGGCCCTGCGCCGTGCCGGCTCCGCCGAGGCGTTGCTCAAGCTGTTGCAGGGCGCGCCACGCGAGCTGGAGCTGGACGCCCAACTGATCGGCCTGAACCTGCCCGCCGAAGACTTCGACGAACTGGCCTGGCGCGGCGCGCGCCTGTTGCAGCGCGGCGGTTGTGTCGACAGCGGCTTCGCCGCCCTGCTGCAACAAGCCGAGCCGCTGCCGTTGGGGGAGGGCCTGTGGTGGTTGCACAGCGAGCGCGATGTGCGCCAGCCTGGCCTGGCCTTCGTCACCCCTCGGCAGCCCTTGCGCCACCGCGACCAACCGCTCAATGGCCTGTTCTGCCTGGCCAGCCTGGGCGCCGCCCACCAGGCGCTGCTCGAACGTCTGTGCCAGGTGTTGATCGAAGGCCGCGGCCAGACCCTGTACCAGGCCACCAGCAGCCGTGACGTGTTGCAGCTGCTGGGCGGCGAAGCACCGGTCGACTGGCCCGGCGCGCGCATCGCGCTGGCCAACCCCCATGGCCTGCATGCGCGCCCGGCCAAGGTGCTGGCGCAGTTGGCCAAGGGCTTCGAAGGCGAGATCCGCGTGCGCGTGGCCGACAGCGGCCAGCCGGCGGTGTCGGTGAAAAGCCTGAGCAAGCTGCTGAGCCTCGGTGCGCGGCGCGGCCAGGTGCTGGAGCTGCTCGCCGAACCCAGCATCGCCAGCGACGCCTTGCCGGTGCTGCTGGCCGCTATCGAACAAGGCCTGGGCGAGGACGTCGAGCCGCTGCCCGCAGTACCGCTGCCAGCCCTGGCGACCGCCGAGCAGCCGCAGCAAGCGCCCGCACCCGGCAGCCAGGTCCAGGGCGTCGGCGCCTCGCCAGGCATCGCCAGTGGGCCGGCCCACGTGCGCGTCGAGCGCCCCATCGACTACCCCCTGCGCGGCGAGTCGCCGGCTCAGGAGCGCCTGAAACTGCGTCATGCGCTGGACGCCGTGGCTGCCGATTTGCAGGCCCAGGTGCAGCGCAGTGACAAGGCCATCGGCGAAATCTTCGTCACCCACCAGGAAATGCTCGCCGACCCGGCCCTGACCGACGACGTCGAGCAGCGCCTGGCCCTGGGCGAAAGCGCCGCCGCCGCGTGGATGACGGTGATCGACGCCGCCGCTCGCCAGCAGGAGGCGCTGCACGATGCCTTGCTCGCCGAGCGCGCCGCCGACCTGCGCGACGTTGGCCGCCGCGTGTTGGCGCAGTTGTGCGGCATCGTCGAGCAGGACGAGCCACAGACGCCCTACGTGCTGGTGATGGCCGAAGTCGGCCCGTCCGATGTCGCCCGCCTGGACCCGGCGCGGGTCGCCGGCATCGTCACCGCCCATGGCGGTGCCACGGCGCACAGCGCCATCGTCGCCCGTGCCCTGGGCATCCCGGCGGTGGTCGGTGCGGGCGCGGCGATCCTGCTGCTCGAACCCGGCACGCCGCTGCTGCTCGATGGCCAGCGCGGCAAGGTCAGCGTGGCCCCGCCCGCCGATGAGCTGCAACGCGCCCTGGCCGAACGCGCCCTGCGCGAGCAGCGCTTGCAAGCCGCCTGGGCCAACCGTCACGAACCGGCGCTGACCCGCGACGGCCATGCCGTGGAAGTGTTCGCCAACATCGGCGAAAGCACCGGCATCGACAAGGTGGTGGAGCAGGGCGCCGAAGGCATTGGCCTGCTGCGCACCGAGCTGATCTTCATGGCCCACCCGCAACTGCCCGACGTCGCCACCCAGGAGGCCGAATACCGCCGCGTGCTCGACGGCCTCGGCGGGCGCCCGCTGGTGGTCCGCACCCTCGACGTCGGTGGCGACAAGCCACTGCCCTATTGGCCGATCGCGGCTGAAGACAACCCGTTCCTCGGTGTGCGTGGCGTGCGCCTGACCCTGCAACGTCCGCAGGTGCTCGAAGACCAGGTGCGCGCCCTGTTGCGCGCGGCGGACAACCGGCCGCTGCGCATCATGTTCCCGATGGTCGGCCAGGTGCACGAATGGCGCGCCGCCAAGGCCGTGGTCGAACGCCTGCGCGCCGAGATCCCGGTCGCCGACCTGCAGGTCGGCATCATGGTCGAAGTGCCGTCGGCCGCCCTGCTGGCGCCGCAACTGGCCCGCGAAGTGGATTTCTTCAGCATCGGCACCAACGACCTCACCCAGTACACCCTGGCCATCGACCGTGGCCACCCGAGCCTGTCGGCCCAGGCCGATGGCCTGCACCCGGCGGTGCTGGCGCTGATCGACATGACCGTGCGCGCGGCCCACGCCGAGGGCAAGTGGGTCGGCGTGTGCGGTGAGTTGGCCGCCGACCCGCAGGCGGTCGCGGTGCTGCTGGGGCTGGAGGTCGACGAACTGAGCGTCG
This sequence comes from Pseudomonas entomophila, assembly GCF_029193575.1. GTDB lineage: Bacteria > Pseudomonadota > Gammaproteobacteria > Pseudomonadales > Pseudomonadaceae > Aquipseudomonas > Aquipseudomonas entomophila_G. The sequence goes on from NZ_JARGCS010000012.1 coordinate 176,782, forward strand.
CCGCCCGCAGCGTCGCCGAAGTCAAGGCCCTGGTGCGCCAGGCCGATCACCCGACGGCCCGCGCCCTGGCGCGCGAGGCCCTGCGACAAGACAGCGCCGAAGCGGTACGGGCGCTGGTGGAGCGTTACTGAAATGGCCAAGATCCTCACCCTGACCCTCAACCCGGCGCTGGACCTCACCCTGAGCCTCGACCACCTGCGTGCCGGTCAGGTCAACCGTGCCCAGGCGCAGCACAGCCATGCCGCCGGCAAGGGCCTGAACGTCGCCCAGGTACTGGCAGACCTGGGCCACAGCGTCAGCGTCGGCGGCTTTCTCGGCCGCGACAACCTGCTGCCGTTCGAGGCGTTGATCGCCCGGCGCGGGTTCGCCGACTGCTTCGTCCGCGTGCCGGGCGAGACCCGCACCAACCTCAAGCTGGTAGAGGCCGATGGCCGGGTCACCGACGTCAATGGGCAGGGCGCGCCCGTCGATGCCCAGGCGCAGATGGCCCTGCTCGCGCGCCTGGAGCAGGTGGCGGTCGGTCATGAGGTGGCCGTGGTGGCGGGCAGCCTGCCGCCGGGCGTGAGCCCGAGCTGGTTGCGTAAGCTGCTGCTGCAACTGAAAGCCCATGGCCTGAAGGTGGCCCTGGATACCAGCGGCGAAGCCCTGCGCGCGGGCCTTGAGAGCCAGCCGTGGTTGGTCAAGCCGAACACCGACGAGCTCAGCGAGGTGTTGGGTCGCCCCGTGCACAGCCTCGCTGAGCAGCGCGCCGCCGCCGAGCGCCTGCTGGCCAATGGCGTGGAGCATGTGGTGGTGTCCCAGGGCGAGCAGGGCGTGAGCTGGTTCACGCGCGGCCTGGCGCTGCATGCCCAGCCCCCGGCGGTGCAGGTGGCCAGCACCGTGGGCGCCGGCGACTCGCTGGTGGCCGGCATGGTCCACGGCTTGCTGCAGGCCGAGGCACCCGCGCGCACCCTCGGACGCGCCACGGCCATCGCCGCGCAGGCGGTGGCCCAGGTCGGTTTCGGTATCCGCGACCACCAGCAACTGGCGCGCCTCGAAGCCGCCGTGCACCTGACAGAACAATAACCAGAGGGCTGCAGATGAACATTGCCATTGTCACCGCCTGCCCCAACGGCCAGGTATCGAGCGTGCTCAGCGCGCGCCTGCTGGCCGCCGCCGCCCAGCGCCGGGGCTGGGGCACCAGTGTCGAGGTGTGGGATGCCGAGCACCCCGAGCGGCGCCTGAGCGCGGCGCAGGTGGCCGAGGCCGACTGGGTGCTGGTGGTCAGCACCGGGCCGGTGGACCTCTCGCGTTTCGTCGGCAAGCGCGTCTACCAGAGCACCCCGGCCCAGGCCCTGGCTGACCGTGAGGGCTTCCTCGACGAAGCGGCTGCCAAGGCCCAGGTATTGGACGCTGTGGTGGCCGAGGCCGCACCCGCGGGTGTAGTGAAGATCGTCGCGGTCACCGCCTGCCCCACGGGTGTCGCGCACACCTTCATGGCCGCCGAGGCTTTGCAGCAGGCGGCTGTGGCCCTGGGCTACCAGCTCACCGTGGAAACCCAGGGCTCGGTCGGTGCGCGCAACCCGCTGTCGGCCGAGGCCATCGCGCAAGCCGACGTGGTGCTGCTGGCCGCCGATATCGAGGTGCCCACCGCGCGTTTCGCCGGCAAGCGCATTTATCGCTGCGGCACCGGCATCGCCCTCAAGCAGGCCCGCGCCACACTCGACAAGGCGCTGGTCGAAGGCACGCTGGAGCATGCCGGCAATGCCAGCCAGAATGCGCCGAAAACCGAGAAGGCCGGGGTCTACAAGCACCTGCTGACCGGGGTGTCGTTCATGTTGCCGATGGTGGTGGCCGGCGGCCTGTTGATCGCCTTGTCGTTCGTCTTCGGCATCGAGGCGTTCAAGGAGCCCGGCACCTTGCCGGCGGCGTTGATGCAGATCGGTGGCGAGGCGGCGTTCAAGCTGATGGTTCCATTGCTGGCGGGCTATATCGCCTGGTCCATCGCCGACCGCCCAGGGCTTGCCCCCGGGATGATCGGCGGCTTGCTGGCCAGCACCCTTGGCGCTGGCTTCATCGGCGGCATCGTCGCCGGCTTTCTGGCCGGCTACAGCGCCAAGGCCATTGCCCGCTGGGCACGGCTGCCCAGCAGCCTGGAGGCGCTCAAGCCGATCCTGATCATCCCGTTGCTGGCCAGCCTGTTCACCGGACTGGTGATGATCTACGTGGTCGGCCAGCCGGTGGCGGCGATGCTCGCCGGGCTCACGCGCTTTCTCGACAGCATGGGCAGCACCAACGCCATCCTGCTCGGCCTGCTGCTGGGCGGCATGATGTGCGTCGACCTCGGCGGGCCGATCAACAAGGCGGCCTATGCGTTCTCGGTGGGGCTGTTGGCGTCATCGAGCTACGCGCCGATGGCGGCGACCATGGCCGCCGGCATGGTGCCGCCGATTGGCCTGGGCATCGCCAGCTTCCTGGCCCGGCGCAAGTTCGCCCAGAGCGAGCGCGAAGCGGGCAAGGCGGCCTTGGTGCTGGGGCTGTGCTTCATCTCGGAAGGGGCGATCCCGTTCGCCGCCAAGGACCCGTTGCGGGTGATCCCGGCGAGCATCGCCGGGGGCGCCTTGGCCGGTGCGCTGTCGATGTACTTCGGCTGCAAGCTGATGGCGCCGCACGGTGGGTTGTTCGTGCTGCTGATCCCCAACGCGATCAACCATGCACTGCTGTACCTGCTGGCGATCCTGGCGGGGAGCCTGCTGACGGCGGTGGTGTACGCGCTGGTGAAGAAGGGCGAGCGGGTGGAATTGGCGGTGGCGCCGGTCAAGGGTTAGGCGCCACGTTGCTTGCGCCGCAGGGGGGCCAGCAGTTCCCCCAGCCCGTTGTGGTCGATCTCGTGCATCAAGGCCAGCAGGCCGCCCAGCTCACCGGCTGGGAAGCCCTTGCGGGCGAACCAGGCCAGGTAGTCGCCGGGCAGGTCGGCGATCACCCGGCCCTGGTATTTGCCGAAAGGCATAGAACGGGTGACCAACAGTTGCAGGGATTCGGGGTTCATCGAGATGGCCTGAGTGTGTGGGTGGGGGGACGATACCGGAATTTCGGGTGTCGGTGCGGGCGCTTTCGCGGGCAAGTCGGAGCGCCGCGACAGGGCTCGAAATGACACCCCAGCCACTTGCAATCTGCACGACCCTGCAAGCGGCAATCATGCAGAACACCGCTTCCCCTCGCTTTCTGAATTAAAGTAAGTATCTGATTTATAAGGTTTTTAGTTCTATTGCATGGCTTGGCACAAACCCTGCTCCCTTCGTAGGGACACCCACCTGCCAAGGAGTTCAGCCATGAGCAACCCCAATAAAGATGTGATCGACGTGCTCAACGACCTGATCGAGTACAGCAAGGACGGCGAAAAAGGCTTCAAAGAGTCTGCCAGTGACGTCAAGAACCCCGAACTCAAGGCTTTCTTCGTGCAACGCGCAGGTGAATGCGCCAACGCCGCCGCCGAGCTGCAAAGCGAAGTGCGCCGCCTGGGCGGCGACCCGGAAACCTCCACCAGCCTCAGCGGTGACCTGCACCGTGGCTGGGTCAACCTCAAGTCGCTGGTCACCGGCAAGGATGAAGCCGCCGTGCTCAACGAAGTCGAACGCGGCGAAGACCATGCCCTGAAAGCCTACAAGGACGGTCGCGAGAAACTGGTCAAACTCGGCCGCACCGCCAGCGACCAGACCTACACCCTGGTGGAACGCCAGCTGCAAGGCGTACAACGCAACCACGACCAGGTGAAAGTGCTGCGTGACGCCGCGCGCGCGCGCAGTTAACCCGCTGGCTCCTCTACCCGGTTGCGGCCATTGGCCTTGGCCCGGTAGAGGGCTTCGTCCGCCGCACCCAGCACCCTGGCCAGGTCATGCTGGGTGCCGGGGACAAACAGGCCGATCCCCACGCTCACCGTCACCGGTCGCTCATCGTCGCCGAAGGGTGGCAGCGCCTCGACGCTTGCACGAATCCGCTCCGCCAACAGCATCGCGCCGGCCAGCTCGGTCTCCGGCAACACCACCTGGAACTCCTCCCCCCCGTAGCGTGCCGCCAGGTCCGCTGGCCGCCGGATGCAGCGCTCGATGGCCCGCGCCACCTCGCGCAGGGCGTGGTCGCCACCGGCATGGCCGTGGCGCTGGTTGAACGCCTTGAAGTGGTCCACGTCCACCATGAGGATCGCCAGCGGCTTGCGGTTGCGTTGGGCGCGCGCCCATTCCTGGCGCAGGGTCTGGTCCAGGCGCCGGCGGTTGGCCAGGCCTGTGAGGCTGTCGGTGGCAGCCAGGGTGGCCAGGCCCTGCTCAGCGTCGTTGCGTCGGCGCAGTTCGCGGCGGAGCATCAGGGTCAACCAGAGGATGCCGATGCACAGGACGGCGGTGGCTACGCTGACCAGCAGCGCCGTACGCCGCCACGACGCGAACACCTCGTTGGTCGAATGCATCACCAGCACAATCAGTGGCAGGTCGCTGACCCGCGCGAAGGTGTAGATGCGCCCGCCCTCGGCGAGCTCGGAATGCGCGGTGAAGCTGCCGCTGCGCTCGCCGAGGATGCGCTGGAAGTTCGGGTACTGGCGGTAGCTGCTGCCGATCAGCGAGTCGCCCGGTCGGCCAGGCTCGCGGGCCAGCAACTGGCCGTCGGTGTTGAGCAGGTTGATGCTGCTTTCGTCGCCGATGTCCAGGCGCTGGAACAGCTCGCTGAAGTACGACAGCCGCAGGGCGCCGGCGGCGAGCCCGGCGAACTCGCCGTCGGGGCCGGGGATGCGACGGCTGAAACTGATGCACCAGTCGAGGTCGCCGAGCCGTGCCTTGAACGGCGGGCCGACCAGCAGGCCGAGGTCGGGGTTGCGCAGGTGCGCCTGGAATACCCCGGTGTCGGCGAAGTTGGCCTTGCGCGGCACGATGCTGGTGGAGTCGCCGACCACGTTACCCTGGGCGTCCAGCCACAGCACGTCACCGCGCTGACGGTCGACGAAGGCCTGGTTGAACAGCAGGCGCTGGCGCAACTGGCTGGGGACTTCCGGCAGCTCACTGTGCCCGACCGCCCAGATCAGGCCCTGCAGCGACTGGTCGTAGAGTTCGACGTTGCGCAGGATGTCGCTCTCGATCAACTGCACGATGTTGCTGGAGGAGCGCATGGCCGACTGCTCCACGCTGTCGCGCTCGCGTGCCAGGAGGTAGCTGACGATGGTGACGATGGCGAGCACGGCGAGGCAGCTGCCCAGATTGAGGATCAGCTCGGGGTGCGATTTGCACGGGATGGGGCGCGGTGGTCGAGTGGGCAACGTCATGCTCGCTACTGCATAAGCCCCTCTTTCCGTGAGGGTAGGGCTATTACGCGGCGGCGTTATTTTAAGGAAGCTGAAATTGTCGGACAACATTTAATGCAGTTGTCCGACGGAATGTGGTGATTCGGCCAGCTAAGACAGCAGTCCTGCCGACGCCGCTCTACAGGAGATTGCGCCGTTTAGAACACGTTCACCGGGTAGTCGACGATCACGCGGAACTCGTCATTGTCGTTGTCCACCGCCGAGTACCCCTGGCTGCCGCGATGGCTGGCATAGCGCAGCAACACCGACAGGTCCTTGAACTGCCCCGCCTGGACCACGTACTTCAGGTCCAGGTCCCGCTCCCAGTGCCGGGCGTCCTTGCCGTCGGCGCTGTACCAGTGGCCGTAGCCGACGCTTTCGGCGTCGACCTTGGTCAGGTCGAGCTTGCCGCGCGAATACGACAGCGACGTGCTCAGGCCGGGGATGCCCAGACCGGCGAAATCATGGTCGTACTGCAACTTCCACGACCGCTCGTTGGGCCCGTTGAAGTCCGAGTACATGCGCGAGTTGTCCAGGTACACGCTGTCGCCGAGGTTGATGTAGTCGAACGGCGTGTTGCCGTTGACCCGCTGGTAGGCGGCGGTGACGCTGTGGTGCCCGGCAGCCACGGTGAAGTGCAGGCTGTAGGTGTTGTTGTCGATCTTGCCCAGCAGCGCCTGGCCGGCGTCCCGGGTGTGATAGAAGTGCGCGCCTGGGTTCAGGCTGACCAGGTCGCTGAGCGCGTAGTGGTAGTCGACGTCGGCGTAGTACTGCTTCCAGATGTCCTTCAATTCAGCGGCGTAGAGGTTCGCGGTGAGGCTTTCGCTGCCGCTCCAGGATGCGCCGGCCCAGTTCAGGTGGCGGCTCTTGTCGCCCTCGGCGAGGTTGCCGTAGTAGGTGTCGATGCGCCGGTGCCCACTCTGGTTGTAGGGCTTGGTGAAGCTGACCTGGCCGCCTTCGAGCAGCAGGCCGTCGATGCGGGTGTTGCGCAGGGCCACGCCGCGGAAGGTCTGCGGCAGCAGGCGCGTCTCGCCGCCGGCGATCACCGGGTTGCTGAGGAACAGGTCACCGGCCTTGAGCTCGGTGTCGAAGGCCCTGAACTTGACCGCCGCACCGGCAGTGGAGAACGCATGAGGCGCGGCGCCCAGCTCATCTGCGTTCTTCTGGTGATACGGCAGCAGGCTGGTGCCAGCATGGCCGCCACCACCGTCGAGCTTCAGGCCAAGAATACCGTGGGCGTCGACACCGACGCCGAGCACGCCGGGGGTGTAGCCCGACTCGAAACGGGCGAGCGCGCCCTGGCCCCACTCGCGGTTGTCACGCACCCCGGCGTCAAGCTGGTTGCGGTGGAAGTAGGCATTGCGAACGTGCAGGTTCAGGGAGGTGCCGTCGATGAAGCCATCAGCCTTGTCTTCATCGGCCTGGGCGGCAACCGGGATCGTTGCGCTCAGTGCAACGAACAGCGGGGTGAAGCGAAACGCGAAAAGCACTGGAACAAGCTCCTTGTGGTCGTGCGGTGAAACCGTTGTCGTGGTGCACGTTGTGAACTTTTGGGGAATGACGAAACAACCTGGCTGATCTTTTTCGAGCATAAAAAAAGCCGCTGATCGGCAGCGGCTTGGAACGGCTAACACACGGGCAGAAGAGTGCCTGCGGCGTAGCCAAGGGAAAATCCAGGGCGAACGACGTGCCGATCAGCTGTCGGCATTGTCGTCTTTGGAAACTTTGGACGCTGTCTGTTGCGTGCCTTTCACGGTATCGCCGTGTTGGGATGCATAGGCCTGCTGGGCCTGTTGATGCGCTTCGGCAAGTGCGACGTTACGGGCGACGAAGGCCGGCGATTCTTCCGCCATGGCCAGGGGCGACAACAACAGGGACGACAGAATGAAAACGCTGGCAACACCCATACTGTTGGACATTTGGAACAACCTTCTTGCGGGGCAAGTGCTAATTGAGACAGGCGTAAGTTAATGCCTGAGCACCCCGGGAAACAGTGCCCCGCGGGATAAGCACTATTGCGTTGAAGGTAATTATCGTGCCGCGGTGGGTTCAGGCGTTGGCCGCAAAACCGCTGTCTTGACCGCTCGGCAAGCGAATGCCGAAGGTGTTGGCGCCACCTTCGCTGCGCACGAAAACGCTGCCGCCATGCATCAGGGCGATCGCCTTGACGATCGCTAGCCCCAACCCATGGTTACCGCCCCCGCTGTTGCTGCGCGCCGCATCCACCCGGTAGAAGCGCTCGAACAACAGCGCCAGGTGCTCGTCGGCGATGCGCGGGCCGGGGTTGCTCACGGCGATGCTGACCTGCTCGGCGTCGGTGTCGATGCGCACCTGGATCACCTGGTCCGGCGCGGTGTGCTGCACGGCGTTGTTCAGCAGGTTGATCAACGCCCGGCGCAATTGCGCCTTCTCGATGGGGGCCAGGGCATCGCCGCTGACCTCGACGCTGACCTGGGCGTCTTCGAGGATGTAGTCCAGGTAGTCGAGCGTGGTGGCCACTTCCTCGGCCAGCGAGGCTTCGGTCAGGGCGGTGGCCTTGCTGCCCTGGTCGGCGCTGGCCAGGAACAGCATGTCGTTGATGATGCTGCGCAGGCGCTCCAGCTCCTCGAGGTTCGATTGCAGCACCTCGAAGTAGTGCTCGGCGCTGCGCCCGCGGGTCAGCGCCACCTGGGTCTGGCCGATCAGGTTGGTCAGCGGCGAACGCAGTTCGTGGGCGACGTCGGCGTTGAAGGCCTCCAGGCGCGAGTAGGCCTGGCTGACCCGGTCGAGCGCGGCGTTGAAGGCCTCGGCGAACTGCGCCAACTCCGGCGGCAGGTCGTGGGTGCGCAGGCGCCCATCCAGGCGCGGCGGGGCCAGGGCCTGGGCCTCGGCCGACAGGGCCAGCAAGGGCTTGAGGCCGATGCGCGCGACCCAGTAGCTGAGCAGCGAGGCCAGCAGCACGCCGAACACCGCCAGGCCGACGATCGCCACCAGCAGGCTGTGCTGCGCCTGCCAGAAGGTCTCGGTGTCGATGCCGATCAGAAAGCGCAGCGCCGGGCGCCCGCCCAGCGCTGGCAGTTCGCTGACCAGCACCTTGTACGGGTAGGGGCTGCCGGCCAGGCGCAGGTCGCGCATGCCTTGCGGGCCTTCGGCGAAGCCGCGCACCTGCTCGGTCGGGTGGCCATACTCGAACGCCGGGTCGCTGCTCACCACCCAGAAGCGGATGCGCCGGTCTTCCTCGCCGAGCAGGTTGAGCTTGTTGTGGATCTTGGCCCAGTGCTCCTTGGTGCCGAAGCGGTTGAGGGTCGACTCCAGGACGCTGAAGCGCGCGTCCAGCTCGGCCGCTGGCAGCAGGTCGAGGCTGCGGTCGACCTGGCGGTACAGGGCGCTGCCGATCAGCACGAACACCCCCAGCGCCACCAGGGTGAACAGCAGCGACAGGCGCAGGGCGAGGGAGTTAGCCCGCACGGTTTTCCAGGACATAGCCCATGCCTCGGATGGTATGCAGCAGCTTGTTGTCGAACGGCCCGTCGAGCTTGGCGCGCAGGCGCTTGATCGCCACCTCCACCACGTTCGCGTCGCTGTCGAAGTTGATGTCCCAGACCAGCTCGGCGATGGCGGTCTTGGACAGGATCTCGCCCTGGCGCCGCGCCAGCACGCTGAGCAGCGAGAACTCCTTGGCGGTCAGCTCCAGGCGCTGCCCGGCGCGGCTGGCCTTGCGCGCCATGAGGTCGATCCACAGGTCGGCGACCTGGATCTGCAACGGCTCGTGGCTGGCGCTGCGGCGGGTCAGGGCTTGCAGGCGGGCGACCAGCTCGAGGAACGAGAACGGCTTGCCCAGGTAGTCGTCGGCGCCTTCGCGCAGGCCGTGGATGCGGTCTTCGACGCGCTCGCGGGCGGTGAGCATGATCACCGGGGTCTGCTTGCGCGCGCGCAGGGCGCGCAGCACGCCGTAGCCGTCCAGGCCCGGCAGCATCACGTCGAGCACGATCACCGCGTAGTCGCCTTCCAGGGCCAGGTGCAGGCCGTCGATGCCGTCGCGGGCGAGGTCGACGGTGAAGCCCTGCTCGCTCAGGCCGCGGTGCAGGTAGTCGGCGGTTTTCTCTTCGTCTTCGATGATCAGCACGCGCATGGGTCTTGTCTCAACGGGCGGTCGCGGCCACGGGGGCGGCCTTGCGACGGTGGAACAGGCGCTCCAGGGCCAAGTATATGACCGGCGTGGTGAACAGCGTCAGCGCCTGGCTCACCAGCAGCCCGCCGACCACCGCGATGCCCAGCGGCTGGCGCAGCTCGGCGCCGGCGCCGAAGCCGAACATCAGCGGCACCGCGCCGAGCAGCGCGGCCAGGGTGGTCATGATGATCGGCCGGAAGCGCGTCAGGCACGCCTGGTGGATCGCCTGCTCTGGCGTCAGGCCCTGGGTGCGTTGGGCGTCGAGGGCGAAGTCGATGAGCAGGATGCCGTTCTTCTTGACGATGCCGATCAGCAGCACCACGCCGATCAGGCCCATGATGGTGAAGTCCTGGCCCATGGCCCAGAGCAGGATCAGCGCGCCGAGGCCGGCCGAAGGCAAGGTGGAGATGATCGTCAGGGGGTGCACGAAGCTCTCGTAGAGCACGCCGAGGATGATGTACACCGCCACCAGCGCGGCGAGGATCAGCCACGGCTGGCTCGACAGCGAACTCTGGAAGGCCTGGGCCGCGCCTTGGAAACTGCCGACGATCGAGTCGGGCATGCCCAGCTCGCGCTGGGTCTGTTCGAGCAGGCGCACCGCATCGCCCAAGGCCACGCCAGGCGCCAGGTTGAACGACAGGTTGGCCGCCGGGAACAGGCCATCGTGGGCGATCGACAGCGGCCCGGTGCTCGGCGCGGCGACGTGGGCCAGCGCCGACAGCGGCACCATCTCGCCGGACAGCGGCGAGCGCAGGTAGAAGTAGTTCAGGCTCTCGGCCTTGCCGCGCTGGCGGGCGTCGAGTTCGAGGATGACCTTGTACTGGTTGGTCTCGGTCTGGAACTCGCTGATCTGCCGCTGGCCGAAGGCGTCGTACAGCGCCTGGTCGACGTCGTTGGTGGTCAGGCCGAAGCGCGCCGCGGCCTGGCGGTCGATGTCGATGCGCGTGACGCTGGCGCCCAGTTGCAGGTCGTTGGACAGGTCGCGAAACGCCGGGTTTTCCCGCAGGCGCTCGGTCAGGCGCTGGGTCCACAGGTTCAGGGCCACGCCGTCGTTGCTCTTGAGCACGTACTGGTACTGGGTGCGGGTGGGGCCGGAGCTGAGGTTGATGTCCTGGCCGGCGCGCATGTACAGGACGATGCCGGGCACCTGGGCGAGCTTGGGGCGCAGCCGATCGATCAGCTCGCTGGCCGAGACGTCGCGCTCGCCGCGTGGCTTGAGGGCGATCCAGAAGCGGCCGTTGGCGATGGTCTGGTTGCTGCCGGTCACCCCCACCGAGTGGGAGAAGGCGCGCACGGCGGGGTCGGCCTCGATGATCTTGGCCAGGGCCTGGTGCTTTTCGATCATCGCGGGGTAGGAAACGTCGGCCGCCGCCTCGGTGGTGCCGAGGATGAAACCGGTGTCCTGCAAGGGGAAGAAGCCCTTGGGAATGGCCACGTAGCCGACCACCGCCAGCGCCAGGGTCAGGCCGAACACGCCGAGGGTCAGGCGTTGGTGGCCCAAGGCCAGGTTCAGGCCTTTCTCGTACCCGCGCACCAGGCGCTGGCCGAAGCCGTCGTGGTGCTCCTTGGGTGGCTGGCGCATGAACAGGGCGCAAAGGGTCGGGGCCAGGGTCAGCGAGACCACCACCGAGATCAGGATGGTCGAGGTCGCGGTCAGGGCGAACTCCTTGAACAGCCGGCCGACCACGCCGCCCATGAACAGCAGCGGGATGAACGCGGCGATCAGCGAGAAGCTGATCGAGATCACGGTGAAGCCGATCTCGCCGGCGCCCTTGATCGCCGCCGTGCGGCTGTCGTCGCCGGCCTCCAGGTGGCGGTGGATGTTCTCCACCACGACGATGGCGTCGTCCACCACGAAGCCCACGGCGATGACGATCGCCACCAGGGTCAGGTTGTTCAGGCTGAAACCGGCCACGTACATCAAGGCGCAACTGGCGATCAGCGACACGGCGAGCACGCTGGAAACCACCAGGGTCGCCGACCACTGACGCAGGAACAGCGCCATCACGCCGATCACCAGCGCCACGGCGATCATCAGGGTCAGCTCCACCTCGTGCAACGAGGCACGGATGGTCTGGGTGCGGTCGTTGAGCACCGACACGTTCACCGCGGCCGGGAGCATTTCCTGCAAGCGCGGCAGGGCCTCCATCACCCGGTCGACGGTGTCGACGATGTTCGCCCCGGGCTGGCGGAAGATCACCAGGTTCAGGCCGGGCGTCTCGCCGGTCCAGGCCTTGACGTAGGCGTTCTCGGCGCCCTGGATGACCTTGGCGACGTCCGCCAGGTGCACGGGGGCGCCATCCCGGTAGGAGACGATCAGCCGGGCGTAGTCCTCGGGGTGGAACAGCTGGTCGTTGGCGGCGATGGTCGAGACGCTGTGCTCGCCGTACAGCGCGCCCTTGGCCAGGTTCAGGCTGGTCTGCTGGATGGCCTGGCGGATGTCGGCCAGGGTCAGGCCGATGGCGGCGAGTTTTTCCGGCTGGGCCTGCACGCGGATCGCCGGGCGCAGTTGCCCGGTGATGTTGATCAGGCCGACTCCGTCGATCTGGCTGAGCTGGCGCGCCAGCAGGGTTTCGGCGTAGTCGCTGAGCTCGTTGCCGGGCATTTGCGAGGAGCTGACGGTGAGGATCAGCACCGGGCTGTCGGCTGGGTTGACCTTGCGCCAGGTCGGCGGGCTGGGCATGTCCTGGGGCAGGCGCGCGGTGGCGGTGTTGATCGCTGCCTGCACTTCCTGGGCGGCGGTGTCGATGTTCTTGTCGAGGGTGAACTGCAGGATCAGGTTGGTCGAGCCCAGCGCGCTGCTGCTGGTCATCTGGGTCATGCCGGGTATGGCGCTGAACTGCACCTCCAGGGGTGTGGCCACCGACGAGGCCATGGTCTCGGGGCTGGCGCCGGGCAGGGTGGCGGTGACCTGGATGGTCGGGAAGTCCGCCTCCGGCAGCGGTGCGACCGGCAGGCGCGGGAAGGCGATGGCGCCGAGGAGCACCAGGGCGAAGGTCAGCAGCAGGGTGGCGATGGGGTGGTCGATGCACCAGGCCGAGACGCCTTTGCGGGTTATCATGGCTGCACCTTGCGTTCGGCCACTTCGGGGCTTGCGGGGGCATCGGCGGCCACCTCGACCCGCGCGCCGGGCTTGAGCCGCGACTGGCCGTCGAGCACCAGGCGGTCGCCGGCCTTGACCCCGGCGACGATATTCAGCGTGCTGTCCTGGTACAGCACCTTGACCGGCACGCTGGTGACTTTGTCGCCGTCCAGGCGGTAGACGAAGTGCCCGTCGATGCTGCGCTGCACCACCGGTGGCGGCACCACCAGGGCGCTTTCGTCGACGGCGGTGCGCAGGCGCACGGTGACCAGTTGGCCGGGCCACAGGTGGCCGTCGCGGTTGTCGAACTCGGCCTTGACCCGCACCGTGCCGGTGGTCGCCGAGACCTGGTTGTCGATCAGCGCCAGGCGCCCCTGGCCGAGCAGGCTGCGTTCGCCGTCGGCGTCCATGTAGGCCTCGACCAGCGCCGGGGCGTCGCCCTTGAGCAGGTTCTGCAAGGTTGGCAGCATCTGCTGCGGCAGGGAGAATTCCACGGCGATGGGGTCGATCTGGGTCACGCTGAACAGGCCCTGGGTATCACTGGTGCGCACCAGGTTGCCGGGATCGACGTTGCGGATGCCGACCCGACCGCTGACCGGCGAGCGGATCTGCGTGTACGACAACTGCACCTCGGCGTTGGCGATGGCGGCCTGGTTGCCCTTGACCGTGGCCTGCAACTGGTTCACCAGCGCTTGCTGCTGGTCGAGGGTTTGCTTGGATACGCCATCGTCGGTGCTGAGCAGGCGGTAGCGCTTCAGGTCGACCCCGGCCACCTGCAACTGGGCCTGGCTCTGGCCGAGCTGAGCGCGGGCCTGGTCGAGGCTGGCACGGATGGCGCGGTCGTCGAGGGTGGCGAGCAGGTCGCCCTGCTTGACCCATTGGCCCTCCTTGACCAGCACCTGGGTCAGCACGCCTTCGACCTGTGGGCGGATGTCCACGCTGTGCAGCGACAGCACCGAGCCGATGGCGCTGGAAAAGCGCGGCACGTCCTGCTGGGCGACGCTGACCACCCGCACCGGCACCGCGGCTTGCGCGCGCGGCGGCGGCGCGTCCTGGCGCTGGCGCAGCCACAGGGCCGTGGCGGCCAGGATAACGATCGCCAGGGCGACAATGACGAGGGAGCGGGAGGGACGTCGCATCAGGGCGGGCACCATGGGCCAGGGAATAAAGGATCGTTCAGTCGCGCACGGGCCCTGTGGGCGCGGGCTTGCGCCGCGATTGCACCCGGCGCAGCAACCGGCATCCTCCGTTTATACCCCCGAAATCGGGTCGCCACGGTGACGCCAGACTGACAGCCGTGTCAGTTTCCGCTGGTTGGTGGCAAATTGCCAATGCACTGCCCGATGGAGCCGGTGTCGCCACCACGCGTCGAAGCACAGGCAGGCGGCATGGCTTCAAAAACCGATATAGGCGTAATACACCGGTGCTTCTGCGGTGGTGACCAGGCCATGGACGCCCAGGTTACCCGCCAGGTCAGGGTCTGGCACATGCAGCATCCACCCCGTGCCCTCATCCCCCGGCACCTGCTCCAGCACCGCGGCGAAGGCGGCCATGTCCGGCAGCCAGGCGGTGAACCCGCTGCCTTTGAGCGCGCTGGTGGTCATCCCCAGGGCCTGGCAGATGGCGACCTTGGCGCCGATGTCGTCGCGGTCTGCCTGGCGCGAGGCTTCGATCAGCGCGGCCAGGGCCGGGTCCACTGGCAGGTGCCCGTGGATCAGCTCGGGGCCTTGTTGCCACGCTTCGGGCGGGCAGTCCTTGGCGTCGGTGCGCAGGGGCAGGTGCGGGTTGACCTCGGCCGGGTAGATGCGGCACACCAGCGGTCGGGTTTCATAGATGGTGCACAGGTCGTTGGCGTCGAGGTTACGGCAGCGGCCTGGGTTGAAGGCGGCGAAGGTCACCGAAACGCGCACCTCGCCGCTGCCGCAGGCCACCGCCTGCGACCGGCGAAGCACGTGTTCGCGTTGCTCCACGGGCATGCCCGGGCCATCGGCGACGAAGCCTTCGATCAGCACCACCACCTGGCCGCCGGACGCCGCCCATTGGCGCGATTCGGCCAGGGTCAGCGGTACATGGTGACCGGTGCAGCATTTGCCGCAGCCGGTGCAGGCGAAACGAATGCTTTCGCTCACTTCTTGCCCGCAGTCCATTCGGTGACGAAGGCTTGCTGGCGCTGACGGTCGTACAGGCACAGCTCGGTGCCGGTGCGCTGCTTCATGTGCTTCTGCGGGTAGACGCCTTCGATCAGCAGGGCGCTGTAGGCGACCCGGTCGTCGAACTCGGCTGGTTTGCCCAACGCGTGGGCGTCCTTGAACTGGCTGGCGGCCAGGCAGCTCTTGAGCATCTGCTGGCGGTATTCGTTCCAGGCCTGGGTGCTGGAGGCGTGGGCGGCGCCGCTGGCCAGGGCGCAGGCGACGAGGAGAGAGCTGAGCAATTTCATACAGGGTCCAGGTAAAATTCAACGGAAAGTTGCAAAGTATGCCCGAGCCACCCTGCTCATCAAGCCTGGGAGTGTGTCGCTGAATGAATCAGCGCTCGGCAAACCCCACGGCGCGCGCCGCCACCACCAGGCAATCGGTCAATTCCGGTGAGGAGAACTTGGTGAGAATCGCGTTGGCGCCCGCCAGCCTGGCCTTCTCGGCGCTCATGGCGCTGTCCAGCGAGGTGTGCAGCAGCACGTAGAGGTGCTTGAAGTCCGGGGTCTCGCGCACGGTACGGGTGAAGGCGTAGCCGTCCATCTCCGACATCTCGATGTCGGAGACCACGATGTTGATCTCCTGCGCGGTGCCTTGCAGGTCGAGCAGCACGTTGATCGCGTCCTTGGCGCTGCGCGCGGTATGGCATTCGATGCCGAGGTTGCGCAGGGTGTGCACCGACTGCTGCAGGGCCACCTGGCTGTCGTCCACCACCAGGATGTTGGCGGCGGCCAGGAGGCTTGCGTCTTCTTCGCTGAGCTCGCCGGTGTGCGGCTCTGGCGCGGGCGGGGCGATGCCGTGGATGACCTTCTCGATGTCCAGCACCTGCACCAGGGTGTTGTCGACCCGGGTGACGCCGGTGATGTACGAGCGGTTGCCCGAACCGTAGGGCGGCGGCTTGATGTCGGTGCTCAGGCAATGAACGATGCGGCTCACCGCCTGCACGTGCAGGCCCTGGCGCGAGCGGCTGATCTCGGTGACGATCAGGCAGCCGCCGTCGGGGTCGGCCAGGGGGCGTTCGCCGATGGCGCGGGACAGGTCGATCACCGACAGCGAGTTGCCGCGCAGGGTGGCCACGCCTTTGACGTGGGGGTGCGACTCGGGGAGCTTGGTCAGCGGCGGGCAGGTGATGATCTCGCTGACCTTGAGCAGGTTGATCGCCATCAGCTTGCCGCTGCGCAGGGTGAACAGCAGCAGCGACAGCGAGTCCGCGCGGGCGTTTTGCGTGGCCATGGGCAACCTTTGGGTATGTCTGGAAAATGGGGTAATGCCGGGTTATCGGCCTGGAGTGGGCAGGCTTTAGCGTAGTTGGGGATTTGTCGCCCCTCTCGCGGGCTTGCCCCGCGAGAGGGGCGGCGAATTCAGCGCAACCCCAAGCGCTTGGCCAACCGGCTCAGGTTCGCCCGGTCCAGCCCCAGTTCCCGGGCGGTGGCGGCCCAGTTGTCCTGGTGCCGCGTCAGGCAGGCTTCGATTACATGGCGCTGGTAATCGTCCAGCGCCTCGCGCAGCCCGCCTTGCGGCAGTTCCGCGACAGGGGCCGGTGCGCGCGCCACCGGCGCGGGCAAGCCCGGGCGCAGGTCGAGGTCGGCCGCAGCCAAGGTCAGGATGCGTGGGCGCAGCGGTTGCTGGCCGAGCGCCTTGAGCGCCGAACGACCGATCAAGTGCTCCAGCTCACGCACATTGCCCGGCCAGTCGTAGGCCAGCAGCGCCGCCTGGGCGTCGGCACTCAGGCGCAGGCTGTTCAGGCCCAGGCGCGAGCGGTTCTGTTCGAGGAAGTAGCCGGCGATCAACAGCACGTCACGGCCGCGTTCGCGCAAGGGGGGCACCTGCAAGGGGTAGACGCTCAGGCGATGGTAGAAATCGGCGCGGTAGCGACCGTTGCGCACTTCTTCGGCCAGGTCGCGGTTGGTCGCGGCGATCAAGCGCACGTCCACGCGGTGCTCGCGGTCTGAACCCAGGCGTTGCAGTTGGCCGCTCTGCAGCACGCGCAGCAGCTTGGCCTGCACGGCCAGCGGCAATTCTCCCACCTCGTCGAGGAACAGCGTGCCGCCATTGGCCAGCTCGAACTTGCCGCGACGTTCGCCATGGGCGCCGGTGAAGGCGCCGCGCACATGGCCGAACAGTTCGCTTTCCACCAGGGTGTCGGGCAGGGCCGCGCAGTTGAGGCTGATCAGCGGCTTGTCGGCGCGGGCGCTGGCGCGGTGCAGGGCCTGGGCGACCAGTTCCTTGCCGACACCGGTCTCGCCGGTGATCAACACGGTCAGGTCGCTGCCACCGACCAGGCGGATTTCCTCCACCAACCGCTGGTGCGCCTTGCTCTGGCCGATCAGTTCCTTGTTCTGGCCGCTGGCCTGGCGGTACACCTCGGCGCGCTGGTGTTCGTCTTCGGCGCGCAAGGCCAGGTTCTCGATGCGCTCGGCTACGGTGACGGTGGCGGCGGCCAGGCTGGCGAAGGCTTGCAGGGCGTCCAGTTCCAGGCTCTGGAACTGCCCCGGCTCCAGCGCATCGAGCGTGACCAGGCCCCAGGGGCGCTCATCGACCATCAGTGGGCAACCCATGCAGTCGTGCACCTCCAACTGCGCGTGGGGCGCATTGACCAGGCCGTCGTAAGGGTCGGGCAGGTCGCTGTCGCTGGCGAAGCGGGTCGGTTGCGGGCGGCTGAGGAGGATTTGGAAGCGCGGGTGCTCACTGACCCGGAAGCGCCGCCCCAGGGTGTCCGGCGACAGGCCGTCGACCGCCAATGGCACCAGCCATTCGCCGTCCAGGCGCAGCAGCGCCGCGGCGTCGCACGGCAGCAGGTCGCGCATGGCCTGCAGCAGGCGGCGGTAACGCTCCTGGTCGGGCAGGTCGCGGGACAGGTCGCTGACCAGCGGAAGGAGGGCGGTGAGCAGGGGTTTTGCGGTCATAGTGACTCCTGTTGGTCGTAATGACTATACGCCTGCTTGTGTCATTTTGACTTCTCTTTTATCAAGGTATTGATTTTATTGGGTTTTATGATTGGCATGATTACTGAAGTACCTGAGGCAACCATTCGAAGCCACAGGCCCAGGAGTCGCAACATGCTCAATGCCGAACAACGTGCAATCATCAAGGCCACCGTTCCGCTGTTGGAAAGCGGCGGTGAGGCCCTGACCACCCACTTCTACAAGATGATGCTCAGCGAGTACCCCGAGGTGCGTCCGCTGTTCAACCAGGCCCACCAGGCCAGCGGTGACCAGCCACGCGCCTTGGCCAACGGCGTGTTGATGTACGCCCGCCATATCGACCAGTTGGAGCAGCTCGGCGGGCTGGTCGGGCAGATCATCAACAAGCATGTGGCCTTGCAGATTCTTCCGGAGCATTACCCGATCGTTGGCCGCTGCCTGTTGCGCGCGATCGAAGAGGTGCTCGGCAAGGACATCGCCACGCCGCAGGTCATCGAAGCCTGGGGCGCGGCCTACGGCCAGTTGGCCGACATCCTCATCGGTGCCGAGGAGGGCATCTATAAGCAGAAGGAAGAGGCCACCGGTGGCTGGCGCGGGGCGCGGGAATTTCGCGTGGTGCGCCGCGAGCGGGAGAGCAGTGAGATCGTCTCCTTCTATTTCGCGCCGGTCGATGGCCAGCCGGTACTCAAGGCCGAACCGGGCCAGTACATAGGCCTGCAGGTGTTCGTCGACGGTGCCGAGCAGCGCCGCAACTATTCGTTGTCGGCCCTGTGCGACGGCGAGCAGTACCGCATCAGCGTCAAGCGCGAGCCTGGGGGCAAGGTGTCCAACCAGTTGCATGACCAGCTGCAGGTGGGGGAGCGCATCAACCTGTTCCCGCCGTCCGGTGAGTTCACCCTCGCCGAGAGCGACAAACCGTTGGTGCTGATCAGCGGCGGGGTAGGCATCACGCCGACCCTGGCGATGCTCGAAGCGGCGCTGAAGACCCAGCGCCCGGTGCATTTCATTCACTGTGCGCGTAACGGCGCGGTACATGCCTTCCGCGACTGGATCGATGCGCTGGCCGAGCGTCACCCGCAGCTCAAGCGCTTCTATTGCTATGCCGAGGACGATGGCAGCCGCGGGGTGCATGCGGTGGGGCTGCTGACCCAGGAACTGCTGGGCGAGTGGCTGCCACGCGAGCGTGACCTGGAGGCCTACTTCCTGGGGCCGAAGGGCTTCATGGCGGCGATCCGTCGTCACCTGAAGGGGCTTGGCGTGCCGGAGCGGCAGAGCCGCTACGAGTTCTTCGGGCCGGCGGCGGCGTTGGAGTGATCCGCTAGCGGCGACGGCCCCATCGCGGTGCGGCGATCCGACTCGCCCCGCGATGGGGTTCACACCTCTCTATATAAGGAACGCGCTGAACCGCTGCAGGCGAACTTTCACCTTTAATCCTCCTTTAATCACTGTATCCTTCACTCCTGGGTGTCGAGGGGCTTGCGCCTGCCTGGCATCCGGGCTACCGCGTATTTTGCGGGCGACGTTGAACCGACGTCGTTTCGACCGGTCCTAGCTCACCACGGATAGCCACGGCGCGCCTCTCGACGCATCCCCACGCCGCAACGCCCAGTCGTGCGGTATGCGCTGCTACTGTCCATCGAAGGAATCGGCAATGAACGAACAAACCTTGCGCCTGAATCGGGAACGGCGCTTTCTGGTGCTGCTGGGGCTGATCTGCCTCTCCCTGATCGGCGGCGCCTTGTACATGCAGGTGGTGCTGGGCGAGGCGCCGTGCCCGTTGTGCATCCTGCAACGCTACGCCCTGCTGCTGATCGCGCTGTTCGCCTTCATCGCCGCCGCCATGCCCGGGCGGCGCAGCCTGACGTTCTTCGAAGCCCTGGTGGTGCTCAGCGCGATTGGCGGAATCGTTGCGGCGGGCAACCATGTGTATATACTCGCCAACCCGGCGGTCAGTTGCGGCATCGATACCCTGCAACCGATCGTCGACGACCTGCCACTGGCGCGGGTCTGGCCGCTGGCGTTCCAGGTCGATGGTTTCTGCACCACGCCTTACCCGCCAATCCTTGGCCTGTCCCTGGCGCAATGGGCCTTGGCGGCCTTCGTCCTGACCGCCGTCCTGGTGCCGCTGGGCATCTATCGCAACCGGCGCCGGGCTTAGACAAAAGTCCCGCTTTTACGCAAGTCTGTTGCACGGCGTGAAAGCCCGGGAAATCCCCCCAAAGACTGACCCAGATCAATACGAAACCCTTCTAGAACGTGGCCTGTGGGCCGATCAAGCGGGGTGCGACAAACTGTCGCGAAGTTGATTTTTTGAGCAGTATTGTTACGCATCTTGTAAAAGACTGTTGCTCAATAAGTCATAGTCAAGGGGGGGCGACCTATCTACAATCGCCCCCAATTTCCGTTCGGCACTGCTTGCGAGTCGCAGGAATTGAAGGCAGCCCCAGCGCGCCTTTTGCTGACTTCGTCAAGTTTCGCCCAGCGGCGATCCGGGCGGACCCCCCTCCGCGTTTTCCCGCACCAAATGGACTTGGTCTGAAGTACAGGCCGTTAGCCTAAGAAACCAAAGCACCGTAAACCCGCTTGACGCCAGGTCCTGCAGTCGGACCCCAGGCAGGAGCGAATTCGAGCCCGAAATGCTGACGCTTGGCAGGACGAAGTGTTGGCGACCAAAACACAAATTGCATTGAAGCAAGCTGATCTAGAGGTCGTGAGATGAGTAAAAAGCGTTACCCCAGACTGTTTGGCATATTGCCCTTTTTAGGCATGCTTTTACTCAGCGGGTGCAAGTGGACCCTGCTCGATCCGAAGGGCCAGGTAGGCGTTGAGCAAAAGGAGCTGATCCTGATTGCCACCGGCCTGATGCTCCTGGTCGTCGTGCCCGTCATCATCATGACCCTGGTGTTCGCCTGGAAGTACCGCGCTTCCAACAAGGCCGCCACCTACACCCCCGACTGGTCGCACTCGACCAAGATCGAAGCCGCGGTGTGGATCATCCCGATCCTGATCATCATCGCCCTGGGCTACGTCACCTACCACTCCACCCACAAGCTGGACCCGTACCGTCCACTGGATTCCGATGTGAAGCCGGTGCAGATCGACGTGGTCGCCCTGGACTGGAAATGGCTGTTCATCTACCCGGAGCAGGGCATCGCCACGGTCAACAAGATCGTCTTCCCGGCTAACACCCCGGTCAACTTCCGCGTGACCTCCGACGCCGTGATGAACTCGTTCTTCATCCCTGCGCTGGGCGGCCAGATCTACGCGATGGCGGGCATGACCACCAAGCTGCACCTGATCGCCAACGAAAATGGCGAGTTCGACGGTATCTCCGCGAACTACAGCGGTGCGGGCTTCACCGGTATGAAATTCAAGGCAACCGCCACTTCGCAAGCCGACTTCGATGCATGGGTCGCGCAAGTGAAGGCTTCGCCGAAGAAGCTGGACAAGGCCGAGTACGACGCCTTGGCCAAACCAAGCGAAAACAACCCAGTCGAGCTGTACAGCGAGGCTTCGCCTGACACGTTCCAGCTCATCGTCGACAAGTACGAAGGCATGAACCGTGGTCGTCCGAGCCACGAAGAAGCAGGCAGCAAAGACCTGGCCACTACCAAGGGTGTGGAAACGAGTATGCAACCAGCTGCCGGTGCAGAGGAGTAAGAGATGTTCGGTAAATTAAGCCTGGAGGCGATTCCCTATCACGAGCCGATAGTCATGGTGACGCTTGCCATGATCGCGCTCGGGGGCCTCGCCGTCGTTGGTGCCATCACCTATTTCCGCAAGTGGTCCTACTTGTGGACCGAGTGGCTGACCACGGTCGACCACAAGAAGATCGGGGTGATGTACATCATCGTCGCGATGGTCATGCTGCTGCGCGGCTTCGCCGACGCCATCATGATGCGTACCCAGTTGGCTGCCGCTACCGGCGGCTCCGAAGGCTACCTGCCGCCTGAACACTATGACCAGATCTTCACCGCCCACGGTGTGATCATGATCATCTTCATGGCGATGCCGTTCTTCACCGGCCTGATGAACCTGGCGCTGCCTCTGCAGATCGGTGCACGTGACGTTGCCTTCCCGTTCCTGAACTCCCTGAGCTTCTACCTGCTGCTGGCAGGCGTGCTGCTGGTCAACATCTCCCTGGGCGTCGGCGAATTCGCCAAGACCGGTTGGGTTGCCTATCCGCCACTGTCGGGGATCCAGTACAGTCCGGGCGTGGGGGTTGACTACTACATCTGGGCGCTACAGCTATCTGGCTTGGGTACGACACTGACAGGCGTGAACTTCCTGGTCACCGTCCTGAAGATGCGCGCGCCTGGCATGAAACTGATGGACATGCCGATCTTCACCTGGACCTGCACCTGGGCCAACGTGCTGATCGTCGCTTCCTTCCCGATCCTGACCGCTGCACTCGCCCTGCTGACCGTTGACCGTTATCTGGACTTCCACATCTTCACCAACGAGCTTGGTGGGAACCCGATGATGTACGTCAACCTGTTCTGGGCCTGGGGTCACCCTGAGGTGTACATCCTGATCCTGCCGGCGTTCGGCGTGTTCTCGGAAGTGACCTCGACCTTCTCCAGCAAGCGTCTGTTCGGCCACCACGCGATGATCTATGCATCGGGTGCGATCGCCGTCCTGGGCTTCGCGGTCTGGCTGCACCACTTCTTCACCATGGGTGCCGGCGCCAGCGTCAACACCTTCTTCGGCCTGGCGACGATGCTGATCTCCATCCCGACCGGTGTGAAGCTGTTCAACTGGCTGTTCACCATGTACCAAGGCCGCGTGCGCTTCACCGCGCCGATGCTCTGGACCCTGGGCTTCATGGTCACCTTCTCCATCGGTGGCATGACCGGCGTACTGCTGGCCGTTCCAGGTGCTGACTTCGTCCTGCACAACAGCCTGTTCGTGATCGCTCACTTCCACAACGTGATCATCGGCGGCGCGGTGTTCGGCTACATCGCCGGCTTCGCCTTCTGGTTCCCGAAAGCCTTCGGCTTCACCCTCAACGAGAAATGGGGCAAGGCGGCATTCTGGTTCTGGCTGTCCGGTTTCTACGTGGCCTTCATGCCGCTGTACGCGCTGGGCTTCATGGGCATGACCCGTCGCCTGAACCACTCCGACAACCCACTGTGGGAACCCTACCTGTACGTGGCCGTGGTCGGTGCGGTGCTGATCCTGTTCGGTATCGCCTGCCAACTGATCCAACTGTACGTGTCGGTTCGCGACCGCAACCAGAACCTGGACGTCACCGGCGATCCATGGGGTGGCCGTACCCTGGAGTGGTCGACTTCCTCGCCACCTCCGTTCTACAACTTCGCCCACATGCCTGAGAAGGTCGGCCTGGATGCCTGGCAAGAAGCCAAGGAAGCCGGTGTTGCCTACAAGGCTCCGGCCAAGTACGAAGCGATCCACATGCCGAACAACACCGCTACCGGTCTGTTCATGGGTCTGTTCCTGACCGTCTTCGGCTTTGCCTTCATCTGGCACATCTGGTGGCTGGTGGGTGCAAGCCTGGTAGCAACCATCGCCGTCTTCGTTCGCCACGCCGCGCGTGACGACCAGGGCTACATGGTCCCTGCCGAAGAAGTGGCGCGTATCGAAGGCGAGCGCCTGAAAGCGTTGGCCCAGGCCGGTGCACTGCCTGCTGGCGGCGCACGTGTCGAATCGTTTGAACGGGTGTAATCAATGTCCAGTCAAGTAATCCACGGTGCAGCTCATGGTCACGACCATGGGCATGACGATCACCACCACGACTCGGGCCAGATGACCGTCTTCGGTTTCTGGCTGTACCTGATGACCGACTGCATTCTGTTTGCGTCGCTCTTCGCCACCTACGCGGTGCTGTCCGGCAGTTTTGCCGGCGGCCCGTCGGGTCATGACATCTTCCAGCTCGACTTCGTGCTGGTCGAAACCGCGTTCCTGCTGCTGTCCTCGATCACCTTCGGCTTCGCCATGCTGAAGATGTTCGCTGGCAACAAGGCAGGCGTACTGGGCTGGTTGGCCGTGACCTTCCTGTTCGGTGCCGGCTTCATCGCGATGGAAATCTACGAATTCCATCACCTGATCGCTGAAGGCTACGGCCCGCAGCGCAGTGGCTTCCTGTCGGCGTTCTTCGCGCTGGTCGGCACCCACGGCCTGCACGTGACCTCGGGTCTGATCTGGATGGCGATCCTGATGTATCAGATCCAGACCAAAGGCATCACCCCGACCGCCAAGACCCGCATGAGCTGCCTGAGCCTGTTCTGGCACTTCCTGGACGTGGTCTGGATCTGCGTCTTCACCGTCGTCTACCTGCTGGGGGTTCTGTAATGGCTAACGCGCACGACACTCACCACGAAGGCAATCACGGCAGCGTGAAGTCGTACATGGTCGGCTTCATCCTGTCGATCATCCTGACCGCGATCCCGTTCGGCCTGGTGATGTACCCAAGCCTGCCGAAGAACCTGACCGTCCTGATCGTGGTGGCCATGGCCGTCATCCAGGTGGTGGTGCACCTGGTGTACTTCCTGCACATGGACCGCTCGAAAGAGCAGCGCTCCAACGTGTCGACGTTCCTGTTCACCACCTTGGTCATCGCTCTGCTGGTCGGCCTGTCGCTGTGGATCATGTTCAACATCCACATCGAAATGATGGCCAAGTGAGGTAAGACTGCATGTCCGTGAAGCACTTTATCCAAATCACCAAACCGGGGATCATTTTCGGTAACGTGCTTTCCGTGGCAGGCGGTTTCTTCCTTGCCGCGAAGGGCCATGTGGACTTCGCCCTGTTCCTGGCGGTGGTGGTAGGTACTTCCCTGGTGGTGGCGTCCGGTTGCGTGTTCAACAACTGCATCGACCGCGACATCGACCAGAAGATGGAGCGTACCAAGAACCGCGTCATGGTCCAGGGTGGCATGCCACTGGCCCTCGCGCTGGCCTACGCCACCCTGCTCGGGGTGGCCGGCTTCAGCCTGCTGTACGTCCAGGCCAACCCGTTGGCGGCCTACTGCGCGCTGATCGGTTTCGTCGTCTACGTCGGTTTCTACAGCCTGTGGCTCAAGCGCAAGTCGGTGCACGGCACCTTGGTCGGCAGCCTGTCCGGTGCCATGCCTCCGGTGATCGGCTACTGCGCGGTGAGCAACAGCTTCGACCTGGCGGCCGTGACCCTGCTGGTGATGTTCAGCCTGTGGCAGATGCCACACAGCTTCGCCATCGCCATCTTCCGCTTCAAGGACTACAGCGCCGCCAACATTCCGGTGTTGCCGGTGGCGCGCGGTATCCTCGCGGCGAAGAAGCAGATCGTGCTGTACGTGCTGGCCTTCGTGCTCGCCACCCTGATGCTCACCCTGGGCGGCTACGCCGGCCTGGGCTACCTCGCCGTGGCGGCTGCCATGGGCCTGTACTGGCTGTACATGGCCTGGGGCGGCTACAAGGCCGAGGACGACAGCAAGTGGGCGCGCAAGGTGTTCGGTTTCTCCATCCTCACCGTCACCGCCCTGAGCGTGATGATGTCGGTGGACAGCCAGACCGCCGCCGACGTGCTGATGACCTACGCACGCTGAGCGACACTGCTTCATGAAGAACCCGGCCCAGTGCCGGGTTTTTTCATGGCCTGGTGATGGTCCTAGTCGGGCGAGCCCCACAGTAACCTCACCGCCCCCAACCCTTCCAACTGTCTCCAACCACCGCCCCGGCCTAAGGTGCCCCTCCGACAACCAGGAGGCTCACCGCATGAGCGCATTCACCGTTTATTTCTCCGGCACCGGCTCCCACAGCTTCGACGACAAGAACCCCAACTTCTGGAACGGCGAGTTGGTCTCGACCCTGGCGGCGAACAACGCTGGCCGCGAATTCGTCGACTGGATCGCCGTCGACGGCCCCGGCAGTGGCAACCTGCAGAACGACACCTTGTTCGTGGATGATGGCGACCACTTCAAGATCACCGGCACGTTGTTCGGCAATGGCTGGAAGGAGAACGTCCAGCATGCGCTGCAGGTCATCAAGGGCCAGTGCACCTGGCAGCGCAAGAAGCTCACCCAGGAGGAATACGACAATCTGAAGCGCGCCGGCATTCCGATCCCGGACGCCAGCGCCGGTGGCTCCTGGTTCTGGCGCACGTATGACTACGGCGATCGCCCGGTCACCCCGCAGGCTTTGCAAGAGCAATTGATCAAGCAGATGCGCAAGCCGCTGATCCCCACCACCGTCAACCTGGTCGGCTGGAGCCGCGGAGGCATCAGCTGCCACATGCTGGCCAACGCCATGGCCGATGACCCGCAGCTCAAGGACGTGGCAGTGAACATCTTTGCCATCGACCCGGTGCCGGGTATCGGCAACGTGCAACTGGAGCGCGTGCAACTGGCGACCAACGTCAAGGAGTACGTGGGCTACTACGCCCGCGACGAGCGCTCCAAGGGTTTTGCCTGCGTGATCCCGGTCATGCCCCTGGACGCGCGCATCAGTATCTTCCCGTTGCCGGGGCGCCACGCCACCCTGGTGGGCAATGCTTCGGTCGATGGTGCGAGCGGTGGCGCGGTGCTGATCGAACCGGGCAAGATCGTGCGGCATTTCGCCGAAGTCTGCCTGACACGCTGGGGCACGCAGTTGACCAAGCGCCAACCGCTCGACGATGCCACGCTGACCCAGTACCACCAGGCCATGGCCGCTGCCGACGCGCAATACCAAGCCATGCGCAAGCAGTCCTATACGGCGATCACCGAAGGCAAGGAGCAGCGCTTGGTTCACCATGGCCTCAACGGCACCGAGTTCAGCAAGGTCAGTGGCCAGACCTTCAACCCTGCCGAGGGCCTGGCCCAGGCGCAGCAGAGTGCCGATAGCTACAAGGCTTTGCGCTGAGCGGGGAAGGGGGCCTGCGCTTGACCTGGCCCCCTTTACAAGCGCCGGTCAGGGCGCTTATCTTCTGCCTCGGCCACCGCAGTGGCCAACGTCGCTCGGACGGTTCCGGGCGCTTACGTCTCTCGAGGAAAGCATGGCCGACCAAGGTTCGCCGCGCCGCTTTGCGCGCATCGATCGTCTCCCCCCCTACGTCTTCAACATCACCGCCGAACTCAAGATGGCCGCGCGCCGTCGTGGCGAGGACATCATCGACCTGAGCATGGGCAACCCCGACGGGGCCACGCCGCCGCACATCGTCGAGAAGCTGGTGCAAGTCGCCCAGCGCGAAGACACCCACGGCTATTCCACCTCCCGGGGCATCCCCCGCCTGCGCCGTGCGATCTCGCGCTGGTACCAGGAACGCTATGCGGTCGACATCGACCCGGAAAGCGAAGCCATCGTCACCATCGGCTCGAAGGAAGGCCTGGCGCACCTGATGCTCGCCACCCTCGACCATGGCGACACCGTGCTGGTGCCCAATCCCAGCTACCCCATCCATATCTACGGCGCGGTGATCGCCGGTGCCCAGGTGCGTTCCGTGCCGTTGGTGCCAGGCG
The DNA here is from genome assembly GCF_029193575.1 of Pseudomonas entomophila. Taxonomy (GTDB): domain Bacteria; phylum Pseudomonadota; class Gammaproteobacteria; order Pseudomonadales; family Pseudomonadaceae; genus Aquipseudomonas; species Aquipseudomonas entomophila_G. The sequence goes on from NZ_JARGCS010000012.1 coordinate 203,868, forward strand.
TGGACTTCTTCACCGAGCTGGAGCGGGCGATCCGCGAGTCGATCCCCAAGCCGAAGATGATGATCCTCGGCTTCCCCTCCAACCCCACCGCCCAGTGCGTCGAGCTGGACTTCTTCGAGCGCGTGGTGGCCCTGGCCAAGCAATACGATGTGATGGTCATCCACGACCTGGCCTACGCCGACATCGTCTACGACGGCTGGAAGGCGCCGTCGATCATGCAGGTGCCGGGCGCCAAGGACATCGCGGTGGAGTTCTTCACCCTGTCCAAGAGCTACAACATGGCCGGCTGGCGGATCGGCTTCATGGTCGGCAACCCACAGTTGGTCAGTGCCCTGGCGCGGATCAAGAGCTACCACGACTACGGCACCTTCACCCCGCTGCAGGTCGCGGCCATCGCTGCGCTGGAGGGCGACCAGCAGTGCGTGCGCGACATCGCCGAGCAGTACCGCCAGCGCCGCAACCTGCTGGTCAAGTGCCTGCACGAGCTGGGCTGGATGGTCGAGAACCCCAAGGCGTCGATGTACATCTGGGCGAAGATCCCACCGGCCTACGCGCACCTGGGCTCGCTGGAGTTCTCCAAGAAGCTGCTGGCCGAGGCCAAGGTCTGCGTATCGCCGGGCATCGGTTTCGGTGACTATGGCGACGACCACGTGCGTTTCGCCCTGATCGAGAACCAGGACCGCATCCGCCAGGCGATCCGCGGTATCCGCCAGATGTTCCGGGCCGATGGCTTGACCAGCAAGTAACGGCTGGCGGCCTCATCGCGGGCAATCCCGCTCCTGCAGGGGGCGGGTTTGCCAGGCGATCGACGGCCATCTTTTTTTGCATCGCCCTCTTCTCAGCCACCCCTCGCTTCGATTACAAATGGCGCCGCGGGCCCGCCCCGATAACAATAACCTTCCCCCTCCGTGCCATCATGTCCGAACAGAACCCTTGCCTCACCTGCGGCGCTTGCTGCGGCTATTTCCGTGTGTCCTTCTTCTGGGGTGAGTGCCAGTCCTCCGGGGGCCTGGTGCCCGATGACCTGGTGGTGCAGATCAACCCCACGCGGGTGGCGATGATCGGCACCGACGCCAAGCCTTGCCGCTGCATCAGCCTCGACGGCGAGATCGGCAAGCAGGTGGCGTGCACCATCTACGCCAACCGCTCGACTCCCTGCCGCGAGTTCGATGCCTCGTGGGAAAATGGTGTGCACAACCCCAGCTGCGATGCCGCCAGGGCAGCCCATGGGCTGCCGCCCCTGGAAGCCAATGAACCGCTGTGGCCGAACGATGGCGCCGAAGTGGCGTAAAACGCTGAAGCGATATAGCCGATCAAGACAAGGCCATGTGCCATGACCGTTCGTCGGTTGGATCCAACCCCTGCCGGGCTGTAGCCCCCGAAACACGTGCTTTCTTGCAAAAGTATTAACACCATTTGTTCCGCTGAACCCCCGGCCAGACTGGCGCCCAGCGGCTACACATTTCCTCAATGGAAAATCTGTAGTCGCCAAGGTCAGGCCGTTCGATCACAGCGTGTGGTGGTTTCCCGCGTCGCGCGCATTCAAGGACGAATTGCCTGATCCACGAAGGAGCTATCCGTGGACAGAAGCGTCGCCTCCGTTTTGCCAACCCGTCTTTCCCACCTTTCGCTGGCCGTCAGCCTCGCCGTCGGCGCCATGGCCTTCGGCCTGTCGAGTGAACAGGCACTCGCGGCCTGCACCACGGCCGGCTCCGTCGTCACCTGCAACGGTGCGGCCAACCCGCTGGCGCCGAGCTTCACCAGTGTCGCGAACAACCTGGCGGTCACCGTCAACCCTGGCGCAACGGTCGGCGTGCTGCTTGGCGTGGGGGGCACCGCGATGACCCTGACGGGCAACAATGTCAACCTCACCAACAACGGCAGGGTCGACCCTTCCCTGTTGGGGGCGATCAGCCTGCTGAGTACCGGTACCCGAATCGGTAACACCAACAACAGCAACGTCGTCATCACCAACAACGCGAGCGGTATCTTCAATGGCACCGGCGGGCTGCTGGGCGTCAACTTGGGCAACCTCAATGGCATGGCGCTGGATGTGACCAACGGCGCGGGGGGCACCACCACCATCACCAACGACGGCACCATTGGCTCGGCCTCGATCACTTTGGGCGTGCTGACCGAAGACACACCGGTCGTCGCGGTCAGTGGTGGCGGGACGGTGAATATGAGCAACGCCGGCACCATCACCGGCCGTTTGGCCTTCCAGGCCTCTGCGAGTGGCAACACCTTCACCAACAGCGGCACCCTCAACGGCAGCCTGTCGATGGGCGCGGGGTCGACCAACCGCTTCAACGCCGTGACTGGCGGCAGCGTCAACAAAGGCGCCGGTCTCGGCGTGCAACTACTGGTTCTCAGCAACCCGAACCTGGGCTTCGCCGCCGCCGGCACGGTGGATGGCGGTTTGGGCGGCGACAACACCCTCGCGCTGCGCAACCCCGGCAACAGTGGCAGCACAGGCACAGGTACCATCAACTCCGGCACCTACGTCAACTTCAACCGCCTGATCGTCGACAGCGGCACCTGGAGCCTGGTCGGCCAGGTGCTCAACGGCGCCACCCAGACCACCCTCAACGGCGGCGTGCTCAACTTCGACAACGCCAGCGCGTTCGGCAGCGGCGGTATCACCGTCAACGGCGGGAGCCTGCTGGGCAGTGTCGGTGGGCTGAGCCTGGCCAATACCCTGACCCTCAACGGCGGCCTGAGTGTCGGCGGTGCCAACGACCTGGCCCTCAATGGCGTGGTCTCGGGCGTCGGCGGGTTGACCAAGACCGGCGCCGGCCTGCTCACCCTCGGTGCCAGCAATACCTACAGCGGCGGTACTACCTTGGATGCTGGCGGCCTCAACCTGACCAGCGCCGCGGCACTCGGCAGCGGTGGGCTCACCGTCAGCGGCGCGGGCAGCCTGCAAGGCAGCGTGCCACTGGTGCTGAACAACGCTGTCGCGCTGAATGCGGCGCTGACCCTGCCCGGCAGCAACGCCCTGACCCTCGGTGGCGTGCTCAGCGGCACGGGCTCCTTGGTCAAGAGCGGCACCAGCAACCTGACCCTCAGCGGCGCCAATACCTTCACCGGTGGCACCAGTCTCGGTGGCGGCACGCTCACCCTCGGCAACAGCGCCGCTCTTGGCAGCGGTGCGCTGACCCTGACCGGCAGCGGCGTGCTGGACACCACGGCGGCGATGACGCTGGCCAACGCGGTCAACCTCGGTGCCAACGCACTGACCCTGACCGGCAACAACGCCCTTACGCTGGGCGGCGTGATCGCCGGTGCGGGCGGCAGCCTGGTCAAGAACGGCGCCGCCGACCTGACCCTGAACGGCACCAACACCTTCAGCGGCGGCACCACGCTCAACGCCGGCAAGCTCACCGTCGGCGCCGATGCCGCGCTCGGCACCGGCGCACTGACCCTGGGTGGCAATGCCAGCCTGGACGCCAGCGCCGCGGTCAGCCTGGGCAATGCCATCAGCCTTGGCGCCAACACCCTCAACCTGCTGGGCACCAGCGCCACCACCTTGGGCGGTGTGATCAGCGGCACCGGCGCACTGGTCAAGAGCGGCGCCGCCGACCTGACGCTCAACGGCAACAACACCTTCAGCGGCGGCCTGACGCTCAACACCGGCAAGCTTACCGTCGGCCACAACAATGCCCTTGGCGGCGGCGCGCTGACCTTGGGCGGCAACGCCAGCCTCGACGCCAGCACCGGGGTCAACCTGGGCAACGCCATCAACCTGGGCGCCAATACCCTCAACCTGCTGGGCACCAGCGCCACCACCCTGGGTGGGGTGATCAGCGGCACCGGCGCGTTGGTCAAGAACGGCGCCGCCGGCCTGACCCTCAACGGCGCCAACACCTTCAGCGGCGGCACCACCCTCAACGCCGGCGTGCTCACCGTGGGCAACAACGACGCCCTGGGCAGCGGCGCCCTGAGCCTGGGCGGCAACGCCAGCCTCGACGCGGGCGTGGCCGTCAACCTGGGCAATGCCATCAACCTGGCGGGCAACACCCTGAGCGTGGTGGGCAGCAACGCCACCACCCTGGGTGGGGTAATCAGCGGTACCGGTGCGCTGGTCAAGAACGGCACCAGCAACCTTACCCTCAGCGGCGCCAACACCTTCAGCGGCGGCCTGACCCTCAACGCCGGCACCCTGACCCTGGCCAGCGCCGCAGCGCTCGGCACGGGCGCGCTCAATGTTGGCGGCGCGGCCACCTTGGCCAACAGCGCGGCGATGACCCTGAACAACGGCGTCAACCTCGGCGCCAACCTGACCCTGGCCGGCGCCAATAACCTGACCCTGGCCGGCAACCTCAGCGGCACCGGTGGCCTGATCAAGAACGGCGCCGGCACCCTGACCCTGAGCGGCAGCAACACCCATAGCGGCACCACCGCGCTCAACGCCGGCACCCTGATGCTCGGCAGCGCCACCGCCCTGGGCACCGGCGCCCTCAGCGCTGGTGCCAACACCACCCTGGACACCTCGGTGGCGGGGCTGAACTTGGGCAACGCGCTTAACCTGGTCGGCAACTTCAACCTCGCGGGCAGCAACGACCTGACCTTGGGGGGCGTCATCGCAGGCGCCGGTGGCTTGACCAAGAACGGCAGCGCCACCCTGACCCTCAACGGTGCCAACACGCAGCTCGGCGCCACCAACCTCAACGCCGGGCGTATCGTGGTCGGCAGCAACACCGCCCTGGGCACGGGGGCGCTGAACACCGCCGCCAACACCCACTTGGACGCCAGCACCGCGGTCAACCTCGGCAACACCGTCAACCTGACGGGCGCCCTGACCATCGACGGCACCGCCAACCTCGGCCTCGGCGGCCTGATCAGCGGTGCCGGCAGCCTGGTCAAGAACGGCGCCGCGACCCTGACGTTGTCCGGCCCCAACGTCTACCTCTTCGGCACCACCCTCAATGCCGGTGGCCTGGTGCTGGGCAATAGCGCTGCCCTGGGCGTCGGCAAGCTGACCGTGGCGGGCGCAGGCAGCCTGGATGCCTCGACTGCGCTGACCGTCGGCAACGCCGTCACCCTGGACGCCGACCTCACCCTGGTCGGCAGCAACGACCTCAACCTCACCGGCCTGATCGACGGCACCGGCCGGCTGATCAAGAACGGCGCCAGCACGCTGACCCTCGGCGGCCTGAACACCTATGCCGGTGGCACGCTGCTCAACGGTGGCACCCTGGTGCTCGGCAATGGCAGCGCCATCGGCACCGGCGACCTCACTGTCGGTGGCGCCGCGAGCCTGGACAGCAGCACCCCGCTGAGCCTGGGCAACAACATTGGCCTGAACGCCGACCTCACCCTCAGCGGCAGCACCGCGCTGACCCTTGACGGTGTGGTCAGCGGGGCAGGGCAGCTGATCAAGAACGGCAACGCCACCGTGACCTTGAATGGGGTCAACACCTATGCCGGCGGCACCACGCTCAACGCCGGTGGCCTGGTCATAGGCAATGGCAGCGCACTGGGCAGCGGCACCCTGACCGTGGCCGGCGCCGCCAGCCTGAACAACAGCGCGATCACCAGCCTGGGCAACGACATCGCGTTGAACGCCAACTTGACCTTGGGTGGCGGCAACGACCTGACCTTGGGCGGCATCATCAGCGGCACTGGAGGCTTGATCAAGAACGGCTTGGCCGACCTTACCCTGACCGGCAACAACACCTTCAGTGGCGCCGTCGACCTGCTTGGCGGCAGCCTGACCACCGTTGGCAGTGGTGCATTGGGCAACGCTTCGTCGGTGAACGTCGGCGCTGGCGCCAGCCTCAACCTTGGCGCCAGCACCAGCATTGGCGGCCTGAGCGGCGCGGGCGCCGTGAACGTCGCTGGCGGCAGCGACCTGACCGTCGGTGGCAACAACCTCAATGGTGTGTTCAGCGGTGTGCTGGCCGGTTCCGGTGGGCTGATCAAGAACGGCAGCGGCAGCTTGGAGCTGTCGGGCATCAACGTGCTCGGCGGCAATACCACGGTCAATGCCGGCCTGCTCAACGTCACCGGCTCGCTGGCCAGCGCCAACGTACAGATCAACAGCGGCGCCAGCCTCGGTGGCACCGGCAACCTGCTGGGCGCGGTCGACATCGCCAACGGCGCGCACCTGCTGGCCAGCAGCGGTGCGACCCTCAACACCGGTGCGCTGACCCTGCACAGTGGCTCGATCCTCGACTTCAGCCTCGGCTCGCCCTCCACCGGCGGCACAGCGCTGGTCAGCGTCAACGGCAACCTGACCCTCGATGGCACCCTCAACGTTACCGATCTCGGTGGTTTCGGCACCGGTGTCTATCGGCTGTTCAACTACACGGGCGCGCTGGTCGACAACGGCCTGCTGTTCGGTACGTTGCCCGGCAGCGTATTGCCAGGCGATGTCCAGGTGCAGACCTCCATCGGCTCGCAGATCAACCTGCTGGTGGGGGGCGCGACCGGCACCGTGCAGTTCTGGGACGGTGCGCAGAGCGTGCCCAATGGCGCCATCGACGGCGGCACGGGCACCTGGAACGGCAGCAACACCAACTGGACCGACATCAACGGCGTGGTCAACAACACCTGGGCCGGTGACTTCGCAGTCTTCCAAGGCACGGCCGGGGACGTCACCGTGGTCGGCACCCAGGCCGCCACGGGCCTGCAGTTCGTCACCAATGGCTATCGCTTGATCGGCGCTGGCGGCCTGAACCTGGTCAATGGCAGCAACGGTGCCTTCGCCGTGCGTGTCGATCCGGGCGTTACCGCGACGATCAACGTCGGCCTGTCCGGCACCGGCCAGCTGGCCAAGCTCGACACCGGCACCTTGGTGCTCAATGGCGCCAACAGCTACACAGGTGGCACCCTGTTCAACGGCGGCACCCTGGTGGTGGGCAGCAACACTGCGCTGGGCAGCGGCGCGGTCAGCGCCGCTGCGGGCACCACCCTGGACAGCAACACCGCCGTCACCCTCGGCAACGCCCTGGCGTTGAGCGGCGCCCTGACCATCGGTGGCAGCGCCGACCTTGGCTTGTCTGGCGTGGTCTCGGGCGCCGGCAGCCTGGTCAAGAACGGCGCGGCCAACCTGACGCTGGGCAACGCCAACACCTACAGCGGCGGCACTACGCTCGCCGCCGGCACCCTGACCGTGGGCAACGACCAGGCCCTCGGCGCGGGCGGACTGAGCGTCAGCGGTGCTTCCAGCCTCGCCGCCACCGGCAATGTGGCACTGAACAACACCGTTGCCCTGAACGCCAACCTGACCGTGCCGGGCGCCGACAACCTCACCCTCAACGGCGCTCTGAGTGGCACCGGCGGGCTGATCAAGACCGGCAGCGGCGTACTCACCCTGAACGGCAGCAACAACTACCAGGGCATTACCAGCCTCAACGGCGGCACCCTGGTGGTCGGCAGCAATACCGCCTTGGGCACTGGCGCGCTGAACGCCGCGGCTGGCACCACCCTGAGCGCGGGCACCAACGTGACCCTGGGCAACGCCCTCAACCTGACGGGCAACCTGACCCTCGCCGGCGCGCAGAACCTGGCGCTGGGTGGCACCATCAATGGTGTGGGTGGCCTGACCAAGACCGGCACCGGCACCCTGACGCTGAGTGGCACCAACGGTTACCTGGGCAATACCAGCCTCAACGCTGGCACCCTGGTGCTGGGCAGCAACTCGGCGCTTGGCCTCGGCGCGCTGAACGCCGCTGCCGGCACCACGCTGGACACCAGCACCGCCGTCACCCTCGGCAACTCGGTCAACCTGGCGGGCAACGTGACCGTCACAGGCAGCAACGACCTCAGCCTGGCCGGCCTGGTCAATGGCGCGGGCGGCCTGACCAAGAACGGCGCCGGCAACCTCACCCTCGGCGGCGCCAACGGCATGCTCGGTGGCGTGGCCCTCAACGCCGGCACCCTGACCCTGGGCAACAACCTGGCCCTGGGCCTCGGCAACCTGACCGTCGGCGGCGCGGCCAACCTGGCCACCACTGGCGCGCTGACCCTGGCCAACCAGGTCGTGCTCAACGATACCCTGACCCTGCCCGGCAATAACGACCTGGCGTTGAACGGCGTAATCAGCGGCACCGGTGGCCTGAGCAAGACCGGCACCGGCAACCTGACACTGGGCGCGGCCAACACCTACCAGGGCACCACGGTCCTGGGTGCTGGCACGCTGACCCTGGGCAACGACAGCGCGCTGGGCGCTGGCAACCTCTCGGTGACCGGCAACAGCACCCTGGCCACCACCGGCGCCCTGCAAGTGGCCAACGCCATCGGCCTGGGCACCGGCGTCGCCCTGGGCATCAACAACGCCCAGGCCCTGACCCTCAACGGTGTCATCAGCGGCGCTGGCAGCCTGAACAAGAACGGCAGCGGCCAACTGGTGCTCAACGCTGCCAACAACTACACCGGCGGCACCGCGCTGCAGGCCGGCAGCCTGCTGCTGGGCAACGCCAGCGCCCTGGGCAGTGGTGCCCTGAACGTCACCGGCGCCGCTGGCCTCGACGCCAGCCTGGCCGTGGCGCTGGTCAACGCGATCAACCTGAGCGGTGGCAACCTCACCCTCGGCGGTAGCCAGGCCATCACCCTCAACGGCGTGGTTTCCGGCACCAACGGCCTGGTGAAGAACGGCGCCGCCACCCTGACCCTCAACGGCAGCAACACCTACAGCGGCGGCACCACGCTCAACGCCGGCACGCTGGTCGTCGGCAGCAATACCGCGCTTGGCACCGGCGACCTGACCACCGGCGCCAACACCTCCCTCGATGCCAGCGCCAGCACTGCACTGGCCAACAATGTGCACTTGGGGGGCACGCTCAACCTGCCCGGCAGCGCCGACCTGACCCTCAACGGCGTGCTCGACGGCGTCGGCGGCCTGAACAAGGCCGGTGCCAGCACCCTGACCCTCAATGGCGCCAACAACTACCTGGGTGGCACCACCCTGGGCGCCGGGCAACTGGTGGTCGGTAACGACAACGCGCTGGGGCAGGGCGCCCTGACCGTCGCCGGGGCCTCGACCCTGAGCAGCGGCGCAGCCAGCACCACCCTGGCCAATAACGTCACCCTCAACGCCGGCCTCACGGTGGCGGGCGCCAACGACCTGACCCTCAACGGCGTCATCAACGGCACCGGTGGGCTGGTCAAGAATGGCAGCGGCAACCTTACCCTCAACGGCAACAACGGCTATCAAGGCGGTACTGAACTCAATGCCGGGCGCCTGACCGTCGGCAGCAGCGGCGCCCTGGGCACCGGCACCCTCGCTGTCACCGCCGACGCCACCCTGGCCAACAGCTCAGCGATGGCGCTGGGCAACACCATCGCCCTGAGCAACGGCGCCAACCTGACCGTCGACGCCGGCAACGCCCTGATCTTCAGTGGCGACCTGGGCGGCACCGGCAACCTGGTCAAGACCGGTGTCGACGACCTGACCCTGGTCGGCGTCAAGACCTTCACCGGCAACGTCGACATCCAGGCCGGTTCGCTCACCACCCTGGGCTCCGGCGTACTGGCCAACGTCGACACGCTCAACGTCGGCGCCAGTGGCCAGCTGAACCTCAATGGCAACGCCAGCCTCGGCAGCCTGACCGGCAGCGGCATTGTCGATATCGGCGTCGGCAGCGTCCTGAGCCTGGGCGGCAACAACCTCAGCACCACCTTCGCCGGCGACCTCAATGGTTTGGGCGGGCTGACCAAGGTGGGCAGCGGCACCCTGACCCTGACCGGCACCAGCAACCTGGCCGACAACACGCAAGTCAACGCTGGCACCTTGAAAGTCGATGGCACCCTGGGCAGCAACCTGCTGACCGTCGCCAGCGGTGCGACGCTTACCGGCAGCGGCACCGCCAACGCCGCGGTGGTGATCGACAACGGCGGCCACCTGGCAGGCCAGAGCGGCGCCACCCTGGGCCTCGGCTCGCTGGTGCTGGGCAGTGGCGCGATCGTCGACGTCGGCCTTGGCGCACCGTCCACTGGCGGCACCGCGCTGTTCAACGTCGGCGGCAACCTGACCCTCGACGGGACCCTCAACGTCAGCAACATCGGTGGTTTCGGCAACGGCGTGTACCGCATCTTCGACTACGCCGGCGCCCTCACCGACAACGGCCTGGACTTCGGCAGCCTGCCGATCGGCGTTGGCCTGGGCGATGTGAGCCTGCAGACCGCACTGGCCAACCAGGTCAACCTGCTGGTGAGCGGCTCCAACCTGAACATCCAGTTCTGGGACGGCAGCCAGACCGTGGGCGACGGCCAAATCAATGGTGGCAGCGGCACCTGGAACGCCGCCAACACCAACTGGACCGACCTCAACGGCACCACCAACAGCGCCTGGGGCAACACCTTCGCCGTGTTCCAGAGCACCCCTGGCGACGTCACGGTCGAGGGCAGCCAGGCCGTCAGTGGCCTGCAGTTCGTCGTCGGTGGCTATCGCCTGCTGGCCGGGGCGGCTGGTGCGTTGAACCTGGTCAATGGCAGCGGCGGCGATACCAGCGTGCGGGTCGACCCAGGCGCCACCGCCACCCTCGATGTCGGCCTGACCGGCGTCGGCAAACTGAACAAGCTCGACAGCGGCACCCTGGTGCTCAACGGCAACAACAGCTACAGCGGCGGCACGGCCTTGAGTGGCGGCACGATTATCGTGGGCAGCAACACCGCCCTCGGCACGGGCGGGTTGGCGACCGCCGCCGGCACCACCCTGGACAGCAACGCCGCGGTCAGCCTGAACAACACCGTCACCCTGGCCGGCCCGCTGAACATCGCCGGCAGCAACGACCTGGCGCTGACCGGCAACCTCGGCGGTGCCGGTGGCCTGGTGAAGGCCGGTAACGCACGCCTGCTGCTGGCCGGCAACAACACCTTCGCTGGCAATACCGCACTCAATGCCGGCACCTTGGCGGTCGGCTCCAACACCGCCCTGGGCACCGGCAGCCTGAACGCCGCCGCCGGCACCAGCCTGGACAGCACCCAGGCGGTGAACCTGGGCAACAACGTCAACCTGGCCGGCAACCTCAACGTGCTGGGCAGCAACGACCTGAGCCTCGGCGGCACCGTCGCCGGTGCCGGCCGCTTGATCAAGAGCGGCGCCGCACGCCTGGCCCTGAACGGCGCCAACACCTACAGCGGTGGCACCGAGCTGCAGGCTGGCACCCTGGTGCTGGGCAACAACGCCGCGCTCGGCACCGGCGGCCTGGACGTCACCGGCAACGCCAGCCTCGACACCAGCAGCGCGGTCACGCTGGCCAACGCGGTCAACGTCACCGGCACCCTCAACGTGCTCGGCAGCAACGACCTGCAACTGGGCGGTGTGCTCAGCGGCAACGGCACGCTGAACAAGAGCGGCCTGGCCGACCTGACCCTGTCGGGCAACAACACCTTCAGCGGCATCCTCAACGTCCTCGCGGGCAACCTCAGCACCATCGGCACCACCGCCCTGGGCACCCAGAGCGCGCTGAACGTGAGCACTGGCGCGACCCTGAACCTGGATGGCAACACCACCCTGGGCAGCATCGGCGGCACGGGCGCGATCCAGATCGCCACGGGCAACAGCCTGAACGTCGAAGGCGGGGTATTCGATGGCGTCATCAGCGGCACCGGCACCCTGAACAAGCTCGGCACGGCCAGCCTCGCGCTCAATGGCGCCAACAGCCATACCGGCAACGCCAACGTGCAGGCCGGTAGCCTGCGGGTCAACGGCAGCTTGGCCAGCACTACCGTGAACGTCGCCAGTGGCGCCACCCTGGGCGGTACCGGCAGCCTCGGCGGCAGCGTCAACGTCGCCAGTGGCGGTGCCCTGGCGGCCAGCAGCGGCAGCACGCTGAGCGTCGGCAACCTGGTGCTGGGCAACGGCTCCAGCTTCAACGCCGCGCTCGGTGCGGCCTCCAGTGGCGGCACGGCGTTGGTCGACGTGGCCGGCAACCTGACCCTCGGCGGCACCCTCAACGTCACCGACATCGGCGGCTTCGGCGCCGGGGTCTATCGGCTGTTCGCCTACGGCGGTTCCCTCACCAACAACGGCCTGGCCCTGGGCAGCGCACCGGTGCCGACCACCGACCTGACCGTGCAGACCGCGGTCGCCAACCAGGTCAACCTGGTGGTCGGCGGCGCCAACAACCTGCTGTTCTGGGACGGCAGCCAGACCGTCGCCAACGGCGTGATCGACGGTGGCAGCGGCACCTGGAATGCCACCAACACCAACTGGACCGACGCCAACGGCGTGCTCAACAGCACCTGGAACGACACCTTCGCGGTGTTCCAGGGGGCGGCGGGCACTGTCACGGTGAACGGCAGCCACAGCATCACCGGCCTGCAGTTCAGCACCGACGGCTACGTGCTCGATGCCGGCACTGGCGGCGAACTGCTCGGCAACGGCGCCACCAACCTGCGCGTCGACAGCGGCGTGACCGCCACCCTCAACGTCGCCCTCAATGGCAGCGGCAGCGTCACCAAGCACGACGCGGGCACCCTGGTGCTCAACGCCGCCAACGGCTACAGCGGTGGCACCCAGCTCAACGGTGGCACCCTGGTGGTCGGCAACGACAGCGCCCTGGGCAGCGGCACGCTGACCGCCGAGGCGGGCACCACCCTGGACAGCAATACCGCTGTCACCCTGGCCAACAATGCCGTGCTCAACGGCGCCCTGGCCATCGGCGGCAGCAACGCCTTGACCCTGAACGGCAACGTCAGCGGCGCGGGCGGGCTGGTCAAGAACGGTGCGGGCCTGCTGACCCTCAATGGCAGCAACAACTACACCGGCGGCACGCAGATCAACGCTGGTAGCGTGGTCGGCAACAGCGCCAGCCTGCAGGGCAACATCCTCAACAACGCCGCGCTGACCTTCGCCCAGAGCGCCAACGGCACCTACGCCGGCAACCTCAGCGGTACTGGCAGCCTGACCAAGGACGGCGCCGGCGAGCTGCTGCTGACCGGCAACAATGGCCTGACCGGCACCACCTCGGTGAACGCTGGCAGCCTGCTGGTCAATGGCCGTCTCGACAGCGCCCTGGTGCAGGTGGCCACTGGCGCCCGCCTGGGTGGCAGCGGCACCCTCGCAGGTACGGTGCAGGTGCAGAACGGCGCCACCCTGGCGGCAGGGCAAAGCAGCACGCCATTGACCGTGGGCAGCTTGAGCCTCTCCTCGGGCAGCGCCCTGGACTTCAGCCTCGGCGCCCCGGCGGCCTCCACCACCGTGGTGCGGGTCAATGGTGACCTGGTGCTCGACGGCACCCTCAACATCACCGATGCCGGCGGCTTCGGCACCGGCGTGTACCAGCTGTTCAGCTACGGCGGCCTGCTCACCAACAATGGCCTGCTGTTCGGCGCCATCCCAGGCAGCGTGGCCCTCGGCGACCTGAGCCTGCAGACCGCCATTGCCAACCAGATCAACCTGGTGGTGCAGAACGCCGGCGAGCAACTGCAGTTCTGGAATGGCGGCAAGACCAACCCCGACGGCAGCATCGGCGGCGGCAGCGGCACCTGGGGGCCGGGCACCAACTGGACCAACGCCGGCGGTACCTCTGGCGAGAACTGGGGTGCCCAGTACGCGGTGTTCGGTGGCCAGCCCGGCACCGTCACCGTGGTCGGCAACCAGTCGTTCACCGGCATGCAGTTCCTCAGCAACGGCTACCAGGTGGTGGCGGGGGCCGGTGGCAGCTTGAGCCCGGTCAACGCCCCCGACGGCAGCCTGGCCGCGGTGCGTGTCAACGCCGGGGCCACCACGCTGATCAGCGCGCCGCTGGTGGGCAGCGGCGGCATCGAGAAGCTCGACGCCGGCACCCTGGTGCTCAGTGGCGCCAACACCTACAGCGGCGGCACCACCGTCAGCGGCGGCACCTTGGTGGGCAACACCACCAGCCTGCAAGGCGCCATCGCCAACAACGCGAACCTGGTGATCCAGCAAGACGCCAATGGCACCTTCAACGGCACCCTCAGCGGCACTGGCACCACCACCAAGACCGGCGTTGGCAGCCTGCTGCTGACGGGCAACCAGCCGTTCAGTGGCGCCTTCAACGTCAATCAGGGCGTGCTTCAGGTGGGCAACGCCGCCAACCCCGGCACCAACCTCGGTGCCCAGGTGACCGTCGGCAACACCGCCGCACTGACCGGCAATGGCACCGTCGCCGGGCTAACCAACCATGGCACCGTGCTTCCAGGGCCCGCAGGCAACCTGAACGTCTCGGGCAATTTCACCAACGCGGCCGATGGCACCCTGAGCATCGACCTGGGCACTGCCCCGGTGAATTACCTGAACGTCGGCGGCACCGCCAACCTCGGTGGCACCCTGCAGGTGCTGAGCGTGGGCGACGGCAATGGCCAGTACACCGTGGTCAACGCCGCGGGCGGGGTCAATGGCACCTTCGCCGGCAGCAACCTGACCAACTCGGCCTTCCTCAACAGCGCGCTGAGCTACAGCGCCAACCAGGCGACCCTGTCGGTCAGCCGCAATGGCACCTCGTTCGCCGATGTCGCCGCCTCCGGCAACCAACGTGGCGTGGCCACCGCCCTGGAAAGCGCTGGCGCGCCGCAGGCCCTGCGCAGCAACATCCTGCTGCTCGACAGCCAGGGGGCCCAGGCCGCGTTCGACAGCCTGTCCGGTGAAATCCATGCCAGCACCGCCACTGTGCTGATCGAGGATTCGCGCTACCTGCGCGAAGCGGTCAACGACCGCATGCGCCAGGCCGACTGCACCCGTGACAACGACCCACGGCGCACCCTCGCGCCCACGGCCAACCAGCAACTCACCAGCGAAGGCTGCCAAGGACAGGCCGTGGGCTGGATCCGAGCGCTCGGCGGCTGGGGTGATTACGACGGCAACAGCAACCACGCCAGTGTCGACCGCGACCTGTCGGGCTTCATGCTCGGCGTCGACCGCGCCCTCGACGATGCCTGGAAGGTCGGTGTCGCCGCCGGCTACACCCGCACCAGCCTGGATGCGCACCGTCGCCAGTCGGACGCCACGGTCGACAGCTACCACCTGGCCACCTACCTGAGCTACCAGATGGACGCCTTCGCCGCACGCTTGGGCGCCGGCTACAGCTGGCATGACATCGACACCAAGCGCGATGTCCAGGTCGGCGCCTATGACGACCGCCTGAAGGCCAAGTACAAGGCGCGCAGTGCCCAGGTGTTCGGTGAGGTGGGCTACGCCATCGATGCCGGTGGCATTGCGGTGGAACCGTTCGCCGGGCTGGCCTACGTCAACTACGACAGCGACAGTGCCCGCGAGAAGGGCGGGGCAGGGCGCCTGAAAGGCAGCGTCGACCAGGACGTGACCTTCTCCACCCTGGGCGTGCGCGCCGGCAAGCGCATCGAACTGGCCAACGGCAGTGCGGTCACTCCACGGCTTTCGGTAGGCTGGCGGCATGCCTTCGGCGACACCAAGCCGGACGCCGACCTGCGCTTCATCGAAGGCGGCGCCGGGTTCAGCACCACGGGTGTGCCAATCGCCAAGGACGCGGCGGTGGTCGAGGCGGGTGTGGACCTGGCGGTCGGTGCCAGCGGCAAGCTGGGGCTGGGGTACTCTGGGCAACTGTCCAGCGAGAACCGCGACCATGGCGTGGTACTGAGTTTCAGCATGGGCTTCTGAGTGCGGTGACCCCCATCGCGGGGCAAGCCCGCTCAGGTACTGCACCGTTCTCGGGGACGGTGGGGTGCCTGGAGCGGGCTTGCCCGTGATGGGGTCGGCACAGACACCGCCTTCGCCTGACGCTAGACTGTCATCTTTCCCACCCCCGGAAAGGAGCCTGGCGTGACCCACCCCCGCAGTTTCCCCAGCGACCTGAGCCTCGACAGCCCCCGTCTGCAACTGCGCCCCATGCGCCATGGGGATGCCGCGCAATGGCTGGCGATCATGGCCGACCCGGAGGTCATGCGCTACTGGTACCACGCCCCCTGGCAGGGCCTGGCCGAGGCCGAAAGCGCCCTGGCGGCCGACCGCGAGGCCTACGCCAGTGGGCAATTGCTCAAGCTGGGCATGTACCGGCGCGACAACGGCGAGCTGATCGGCATGGTCCAGTTGTTCAACATCGACGACGAGTCGCGCCGTGGCGAGATCGGCTACTGCCTGGCCCGCGCCGTGCAGGGCCGGGGCTACATGGACGAGGCCCTGACCTGCTTCATCGACTACCTGGCCCATACCCTGCACATGCGCCGCCTGGAAGCGGAGATCGACCCGCGCAACGGCGGCTCGGCACGCACCCTCGAGCGCCAGGGTTTCGTCCTTGAGGGGACCTTGCGCGCGCGTTGGTGCGTGGCGGGCGAGCTGTCCGACTCGGGGCTCTACGGGCTGTTGCTGGAACCGCCTGTCGCCTGAGGCGCGGGTGCGGTATGGTCGGGGTTTCGCCCGACCCGATGGAGCCTGCGGTTGCCAGCCTACTACCTCACCTTCAGCCTGCTGCTGTACCTGCTCGCCTTGGCCTTCGACGGTGCCCTGATGGGCGCGGGCCGGCACATGCCGGCCTTGCAGATGCTGCTCTATGGGCCCTGGGGCGTGGCCTTCGGTTTGCACCAGTGGTTCGCCAACCCCCTGCTGGCACTGGCGATCCTCGCGCATCGGCGTTTCCGTCGCCTGGCCCTGGCGCTGGGCTTGCTGGCGCTGTACCTGGCGGCCAGCAGCTTCGCCATCGAACGATTGCCCGACAACATCAGCTATGCCTTCCAGGACGTCACCGGGTTTGGCGCCGGGTTCTACCTGTGGCTGGCGGCGATGGGGGTGTTCTGCGCCGGGCAGGCCTGGTGGTGCTGGAAGGCGCGGCGGGCCGACGACATGCCGGGCTGGGGCTGGCTGGACGTGGCGTTGATCGCCGCGCTGGCGCTGGCCCTGTATGCGGGCACGCAGATGCCGTCGCTGCGTTTCGAAGTGGACAAGATGCTGATGCCGCCGGCGCCCTCCCAGGCCCTGTGACGGCTGGCGCGCGCGCCCTTGTAGGCGCAGGCTTGCCCCGCGTTAGGGCCGGCCCTGCCATGCCTACCGCCTAGTCCCCCACTGCACCACCAGCATCCCCAGCACGATCATCCCCACCCCCACCACTCGCGGCACGTTCACTGGCCGTGCCGGCAGGCCCATCAACCCCCATTGGTCGATCAGCAGCGACGACAGCACCTGCCCGGCGATCACGCAGACGATGAACCCCGCCGCCCCCAACCGCGGTGTCAGCACCAGCGCCGCGGTGATGTACGCCACCCCCGCGACCCCGCCAAGCCAGGCCCACCACGGTGCATGCGCAAGGCCATGCAACTGCGGCGCAGGTGCGCGCATCAGCAACAACGCCGGCACCAGCATCAGCAGGCTGACCACCAGCGACACACCCGCCGCCCACAGCGGATGCCCGAGCAAGCGCCCGAGCGCGGCGTTGCTGCCCGCCTGAAAAGGCACGACCGCGCCAGCCAGCAAGGCGACGAACAAGGGTATGAGGCTGGCGAAAGAGGACATGTGAGGCATGTGGATACTCCAATGAAGACACTGGCGTCAGTCTGGTATATCCATTTCAATGATGGAAATTCGTACTTGGCACAGTCAGTATTCGAACCATGGATGATTTGCGTCGAATTGACCTCAACCTGCTGCTCACCCTGCACGCCCTGCTTACCGAGCAGCACGTTTCCCGCGCGGCCCTGCGCCTGCATCGCAGTCAGCCAGCGGTCAGCCATGCCCTGGCGCAACTGCGCGAGCTGTTCGCCGACCCGCTGCTGGTGCGCCGGGGCGGTCGTCTGCACCTCAGCCCTCGCGCCCAGGCCCTGCGTGAGCCCTTGCAGCAGGCGCTGCAGCAGCTCGACGGCCTGCTCGGCAGCCCCGGTTTCGAGGCGGGCAGGGCGCGCCGCGCCTTTCGCCTGGCGATGTCCGACTATGGCGCGCGGGTGGTGTTGCCGGGTTTGATGCGTCAACTGCGCGCGGAGGCTCCCGGTATCGACCTGATCGTCTCCCAGGGCAGTCGCGAGGCCATGCTTGGGCAGTTGATCGACGGCGAGGTGGATCTCGCCCTCGGCGTGTTTCCCGAGTTGCCGACCGAGGTGCAGGCCCAGGTGCTGTTCGAGGAATCCTTCGTCTGCCTCGCCGACCGCCAGCACTTGCCCGCTCGCGGGGGCCTGGACCTCACCCAGTGGCTGGCGCGTCCCCATGTGCTGGTGGCCGTGCGCCCGGGCATCGACAACGAGATCGACCTGGCCCTGCAAGCGTTGGGCGTGCGTCGACGCATCGCCCTGACCCTGCCGCACTGGGGCGTGGCCGAGGCTGTACTGCCCGGCACCGACCTAGTGCTGACCGTGGCCCGCCGCAGCCTTGTCGAGCGGCGCCCAGGTGCTTCGTTGCGCACTTTCGCAGCGCCCTTGGCGATTGCCCCGTTCGCCTTTACCCAGGCATGGCATTCTCGACGCGAAGGCGACGCCGGGCACCGCTGGTTGCGTGAGCGGATAAAAGCCTTGTGCGTGGAGGAAACCGAAATGGGGTAGGGCGTGTCTGATGTTGCCCTGCTACGCTGGCAGGCCAATCAACCCGAAGGATACACCTCGATGCTCAAGCGTTCCCTGGCTACCGCTGTCGCTGTTCTGGCCTTTTCCTCCGCCCACGCCGAAGACAGCTCGGCGGCCTATACCCAGTGCATGGACAAGGCCTCCAGCACGGTCGCCATGGGGCAGTGCGTGAAGGCCGAGACCAAGCTGCAGGATGACCGCCTCAACCGGGTGTACAAGCAGTTGCAGGGCAAACTGGACGGCGCGCAGCAGAAGAGCCTGCGCGAGGTGCAACGCAGCTGGATCGGCTACCGGGATGGCAACTGCAAGTTCCACGTGCAGGCCAGCGGCGGCACCCTGGCCGGGCTCGAAGGAAGCGTGTGCGTGATGGACATGACCCGCGAGCGCGCGGCGGAGCTGGAGCGGATTCTCAGCCCCGGGCAGTGACGGGGCCGGCCTCATCACGGGCCAGCCCGCTCCCACAGGCTCACCGCCAACCGCAAGAACGGCGCGGTACCTGTGGCAGCGGGCTGGCCCCGCGGTAGGGCCCTAACGCCGTTCGCGTGCGGCCCGAGCGGTCAAATACTCCCGCACCTCCAGGGCGTCCCCGGCGAACTCGATGCGCCCGGCCTTGGCCTCGCGCTGGTACGCGTACATCGGGTCGTAATACTCCTTCAACAACCCCTCGATCCACCCCCGGTGCAGTTCAACCGCGCCACTGCGCAGTTGTTCGTCCAGCGCCTCGGCCAACAGCCCCGACAACCGCTGGAAGCGCTCCCCGCCCAAGCGCTTGTGGATATTGCCCATGCTCTGCAGCAAGCGCTCGGCGAACAGCCGACGGCCTTCCTCCTCGCCATGCAGTACCACGAACTCGGCGCACAGGTTGATCACGTAGTCGCGCAGGATGCGCTCCACACGGTTGGCGAAGCTGTCCTCCAGCCACACCATGGGGTACTGCTGCATGCCCTGGTACAGCTCCAGCGGCAGTGAGCAACTGCCGACGATGCGCCCTTCGTCCTCCAGCACGAACTGCCGTGTGCCACGCGCGCGCTGCCTGAGGATGTCGATGGCCAGGCGGTTCTCGAAGTCGATCTGCGCCGGCTGCGCGGTGGCGCGCTTGCCGAAGCTCGAGCCGCGGTGGTTGGCGTGGCCTTCCAGGTCGAGCACGTTGTCGAGCTGGTGCAGCACATCGGTCTTGCCGGTCCCGGTAAGGCCACCGACCAGCACGAAATCGCACTGTTGCACCGCCTGCTGGGTAGTCTCCAGGAGGAAGGTGCGCATGGCCTTGTAGCCGCCCTTCACCTTCGGGTAGTCGATGCCCGCGTCCTTGAGCCAGCCTTGCACGATCTGCGAGCGCAGCCCGCCGCGAAAGCAGTACAGGTAGCCGTCGGGGTGGTCCTTGGCGAAGGCGGCCCAGGCGTCCAGCCGTTGCTGCTTCAGCGTGCCGCTGACCAGTTGGTGGCCCAGGGCGATGGCGGCGGCCTGGCCCTGCTGCTTGAAGCAGGTGCCGACCTTCTGCCGCTCTTGGTCGTTCATCAGCGGCAGGTTGATGACGCCCGGGAAGGCGCCCTTGGAAAACTCGATCGGCGCGCGCATGTCCATCATCGGCACGTCGTTGAGGAACAGCTGGCGGTAATCGCTGCAGTCGTCGCGCATCAAAGCACCTCGACTGCGTGGGTCTGTCGCTCGACCAGCTCGCCGATCGGCGCGAGGGTCAGGCCCAGCGCTGCGGCGCAAGCCAGGAAGTCCGCCTCGCCCTCGGGGCTGACCGCCACCAGCAAACCGCCGCTGGTCTGCGGGTCGCACAGCAGGTGCTTCTGCTCATCGCTCAGGTCGCCGATCTTGTGGCCATAGCTTTCGAAGTTGCGCAGCGTGCCACCAGGGATACAGCCCTCGGCCAGGTAGTGTTCGACCCCTGGCAGGCGCGGCACCTTGGCAAATTGCAGGCGCGCGGTCAGGCCGCTGCCTTCGGCCACTTCGACCAGGTGGCCGAGCAAGCCGAAGCCGGTGACGTCGGTCATCGCCTGCACACCGTCGAGCTTGCCGAAGCGGCTGCCCGGGGTGTTCAGGGTGCACATCCAGTCGCGGGCCAGGCCTTTGTCCTGCTCGCGCAGCTTGGCCTTCTTCTCCGCCGTGGTGAGGATGCCGATGCCCAGCGGCTTGGTCAGGTACAGGCGGCAGCCGGCGCTGGCGGTGTCGTTGCGCTTGAGGTGGCGCTTGCTGACCACGCCGGTGACGGCCAGGCCGAAGATCGGCTCGGGGGCGTCGATGGAGTGCCCGCCGGCCAGCGGGATGCCGGCCTCTGCGCACACTGCGCGGCCACCGCGAATCACCTCGCGGGCGACCTCCGGTGGCAGCACGTTGACCGGCCAGCCAAGGATGGCGATGGCCATCAGCGGGTCGCCACCCATGGCGTAGATGTCGCTGATGGCATTGGTGGCGGCGATGCGGCCGAAGTCGTAAGGGTCGTCGACGATGGGCATGAAGAAGTCGGTGGTCGAGACCACCCCGCGCTCGTCGTCCAGGGCGTACACCGCGGCGTCGTCGCGCGAGGCGTTGCCGACCCACAGGTTGGGGTCCAGCGCCTGGGTGCCGCTTTCGGCGAGGATCACGTCCAGCACCTTGGGGGAGATCTTGCAACCGCAGCCAGCGCCATGGCTGTACTGGGTCAGGCGAATGGGTTCGCTCATGGAAGCCTCGGGTTCGATGTGTTGCGCGAGTTTAGCAAAGCTGGCCTTTGCCCCAGTGCCTCTTATACTTGCCCCGGTCGGCGCCATGTCGGCCCTTTCCCCGCTATTGAACCGGAGAATCCCCATGCTCAAACGCCCCTTGGCCCTTGCCGCCGGCCTCGTGCTGTCGTGTTGCGCCGTCATCGCCCAGGCCGCCGAGACCCTGCGGGTCAGCGCCATCCCCGACGAAGCGCCCACCGAACTGCTGCGCAAGTTCAAGCCGCTGGGCGAGTACCTGGAGCAGCGACTGGGCATGAAGGTGCAGTTCGTGCCCGTGGCCGATTACCCCGCGGTGGTCGAGGCGCTGGCCACCGACCGTCTGGACCTGGCCTGGCTGGGGGGCTTCACCTTCGTTCAGGTGCATTTGAAGGACCCGACCGCCACGCCGCTGGTGCAGCGTGAGCAGGACGCCCAGTTCACCAGCAAGTTCATCACCGCCAACCCCGAGGTCAAGAGCCTGGCCGACCTCAAGGGCAAGACCTTCGCCTTCGGCTCCATCTCCTCCACGTCCGGCAGCCTGATGCCGCGCTATTTCATGCTCAAGGAAGACAACATCAAGCCCGAGAGCTACTTCAGCCGCGTTGCCTACTCCGGCGCCCACGACGCCACCGTCGCCTGGGTGCAGGCCGGCAAGGTCGATGCCGGCGTGCTCAACGCCAGCGTGTGGCAGAAGCTGGTCGATGCCGGCAAGGTCGATACCGCCAAGGTGAAGGTGTTCGCCACCACGCCGACCTACTACGACTACAACTGGACCGTGCGCGGCAAGATGGACCCGGCGCTCAAGGCCAAGATCAAGCAGGCCTTCCTCGACCTCGACCCGGCCAAGCCCGAGCACAAGGCCATCCTCGACCTGCAGGCGGCGAGCCGCTTCATCGAGACCCAGCCCGAGAACTACCAGGGCACCGAGCAGGCCGCGCGTGAGGCTGGCCTGTTGAAGTGAGCATCCAACTGCACGAGGCGGGCCTGCGCCATGGGCAGGTCCGTGCGCTGGAAGGCGTGAGCCTGCGCATCGACAAGGGTGAGCGGGTGGCGATCATCGGGCCGTCCGGGGCGGGCAAGTCCAGCCTGCTGCACCTGATGGCCAGTGCCGTGGTGCCGAGCGCCGGGCATGTGGAGCTGCTGGGCGAGCAGCCCTGGGCGCTCTCGGCGCGGGCCCGCCAGCGCCTGCGCGCGCGGGTCGCGCTGGTGCACCAGGCGCCGCCCTTGCCGCCGCGCCAGCGGGTGGTCACGGCGGTGCTGGCCGGCCGCCT
The DNA here is from genome assembly GCF_029193575.1 of Pseudomonas entomophila. Lineage (GTDB taxonomy): Bacteria > Pseudomonadota > Gammaproteobacteria > Pseudomonadales > Pseudomonadaceae > Aquipseudomonas > Aquipseudomonas entomophila_G. The sequence goes on from NZ_JARGCS010000012.1 coordinate 226,255, forward strand.
GGGGCAGTGGAGCACCTTGCATGGCTTGCTCAACCTTATCCATCCCACCGATGTGCCCGGCGCGCGCCAGGTGTTGGCCGAGCTGGGCATGGCCGACAAGTTGTTCGTGCAGTGTGGGCAGCTCTCGGGTGGGCAGTTGCAGCGGGTGGGCATCGCCCGGGCGTTGTACCAGCGAGCCGAAGTGCTGCTGACGGATGAACCGGTGTCGGCCATGGACCCGGTGCTCGCCGACCATAGCCTGGCGCTGCTCAACCGCCATGCCCAGGCGCAGGGTGTCACCCTGGTGGCCAGCCTGCACGCGGTGGAGCTGGCGCTGGCGCACTTCCCACGGGTGGTCGGCGTTCGCGATGGCCAGATGGCGTTCGACTGCCCGGCCGCGTCGGTCAGCCAGGCGTTGCTCGATGCGCTTTATGCCAATGAGCAACTGCCACCGCCGGTCACCCCCGGTGCGACGCTGACCGTGCAGATTCCCCGATGCTGAAGGCCGACCGCCGCGACCCGGCGGCACTGCCGCGCCTGCTGCTGACCCTGCTGGCGCTGGCCCTGCTGTGGCCGGGCATCCAACTCAGCGAGCTGAACCCCGCTGTGCTGTTGCACGCCGAGAACCGCCAGCAGATGGCCAGCTTCGTCAGTGGCTTCTGGCCCCCGGCCCATGACCGCGACTTCCTCGGCCTGCTGCTGGAGGCCACCGTGCAGACCCTCGCCGTCGCCACCGCTGGCATGACCCTGGCGCTATTGCTGGCGATACCGGCGAGCCTCCTGGCCAGCCGCGCGTTGTCGCTGGGCGCGGCCTCGCGCGGTGGGCGTGCGGGGCCGTGGTCGCGGTTGGCGCGCCTGCCGGTGCGCGGGCTGCTGGTGTTCCTGCGCAGCGTGCCGGAGATCGTCTGGGCGCTGCTGTTCGTGCGCGCCGTGGGCCTGGGGCCGACGGCGGGTGTGCTGGCGATCGCCATCACCTACAGCGGCATGCTCGGCAAGGTCTACGCGGAGATCTTCGAGTCGGTCGACCAGCGCCCCGCCCACGCCCTGATGCAGGCCGGCAGCGGGCGGTTGCTGGCGTTCTTCTACGGCATCCTGCCGGAGGCCTCGGCAGAGCTGGTGTCCTACACCGTGTACCGCTGGGAGTGCGCGGTGCGGGCGTCGGTGGTGATGGGCTTCGTCGGTGCGGGCGGGCTGGGGCAGCAGATCGACCTGTCCATGCGCATGTTCGCCGGCGCCGAGGTGGCGAGCATGCTGCTGGCATTCCTGGTGCTGGTGATGCTGGCCGACGGGCTCAGCCGGCTGCTGCGTGGGAGGCTGGCATGAAGCGGGTGGTCGACGTGCTGCTGGTGCTGGCGATCCTGTTGGCGGTGGTGGCGTCGTTCGCCTACCTGCAGCTGGACCTGGCGGCGGTGGTGGGGCACGGCGGGCTGGGGCAGATGGCCGAGTATGCCGGGCGCTTCCTCAGCCCGGACCTCTCCGCCGAGCACCTGCGCGCAGTGGCGCGCGGGGCGTTGGAAACCCTGGCGATGTCCGGGCTGGGGACCTTGCTGGCGATGGTGGTCGGGTTGTTGCTGGCCCTGCCAGCGGCGGGGCGCTTCGGCTGGCCGCTGCAAGGTGCGGCACGCTTGCTGCTCAATGCCTTGCGGGCGATTCCTGAATTGGTCTGGGCGGCGTTGACGGTGTTCGCCGCGGGGCTCGGGCCGAACGCCGGCACCCTGGCGCTGGCGCTGCATACCTCGGGGGTGCTGGGCCGGTTGTTCGCAGAGGCGCTGGAGAACGCGCCCGTGGAGCCTGCCGCCGCCATTCGCTTGCAGGGCGGCAGCCAGGTGGCGGCGTTCTGTTTTGGCACATTGCCTAACCTCTGGCCGCAGTTGCTGGCGTACAGCTTGTACCGCTGGGAGAACAATATCCGCATGGCCAGCGTGCTGGGGTTCGTCGGGGCGGGCGGGTTGGGGCAGATGCTGTATACGACGTTGAGCCTGTTCCAAGAGGCCCAGGCCAGCACGGTGATCATCGCCATGCTGGTGTTGGTGTTGCTGGTGGATGCGCTGAGTGACCTGTTGCGCCAGCGGTTTGTGCGGGCCTGAGGGGGGCTGCTGCGCAGTCCAATTGCGGGGCGCAGCCCTCGCAGCACTTCATTGCACCGCCATCTCGCACTGCGCTTCGCGCTGCATCGACTCCAGGTTCCGCTCGATGGTTTCGCAGATCCGGTCCATCTGAATCTGGTGCTCGCTGAAGCGGAACGGGCTCTGCAAATCCGTGCCGATCCGCTCGATGGCCAGCAACATGAACCCCACCACCGTCGACGCCAGCGGTGTGAACCACTCCAGCGACTCCACCAGGCCAATCGGCACGATCAGGCAGAACAGGGTGATGAACAAGCGTGGGAAATACACGTAGGGGTAGGGCAGCGGCGTGTTGGCGATGCGCTCCATCCCGCCCTGGGCGTTGGACAGGTCCACCAGCGTCGACTCCAGCCGTGCCAGGCGCATGCTGTCCAGCCGCCCGGCCTTGTATTCCTTGGCCAGCAACGCCGCCGAGCCACCGAGGATGTCATTGGCAAAATTGTTCGAGCCCTTGCGCCGCTCGAACTCGCGCGGCGGGATGAACGCCATCATCGCCTCCGGGCACGCCTCGCCCTTCAGGTGCGCCGCCAGGCAGTTCACATAGGCGATATGCCGGCGCAGCAAGGTCGCCTTCACCGGGTTCAAGCCACCCTCCGGGTCATCGATCAACGTCAGCACCTGCCGCGCGTAGCTGCGCGAGCCATTCACCAACGCCCCCCACAAGGTGCGCGCCTCCCACCAGCGGTTATACGCGCTGCTGTTGCGAAAACTCACCAGCACCACCAGCGCCGAACCCAGCAGGGTCAGCGGAATCAGCGGCAGGGTGAACTTGCTGTTGAAGAACAGCATGAAGTCGATGGTGACCAGCACGTCCCAGATCAGCAGCCAGAACAGCGACCAGCCGATGTAGCCGAAGGTCTTCACCACCAGGCGGTATTTGCGGGCGATGATGTCTTTCACGTGGGAACCTCTTCATGGCGCGAATGCAGAATCCGACGTCGAGTGAGAGCTAAGGTTCGGTTGACGGATGCTGCAAGAGTTGTGGGCGCGCGATGTTCTCGGACACGTATGACGCGTTTGTAGGATGCTTCGAGCTGTCTTCGAAGAGCGAGCTCATGAAAAGTAGGTCGTTTCCAATCTTGATCAATCGTATCTATTTGGATACAGCTGGGGCGAATGTTGACCTACGAAATCGTACAAACGAAAAGCTTTTCCCTTTGGTTAGTCGGTTTGCGAGATGTGCGTGCCAAGCTCATGGTGGGTCGCAGGATTGAGCGAGCGGTGGCCGGGAATCTTGGAGACACCAAGTCGTTGGGAGGCGGTATCCATGAGTTCCGTATCGATGTCTCGGCAGGCTACCGTATTTATTTCACTCCTCGTGGAGTTGATCCTGTTATTGGTAGGAGGAGATAAATCTTCACAGGCTGCTGGCATCCTCAAAGCCAGAAAGCTGGCGAAGGAGTTGAAATGAGCGAGATCCTGATCCCATTTGATATAGCTGCATTGTTGGATAGCGACGAAGCGATCGGTGAATACCTGAGCCAAGTGCTCAATGATGGTGATACCGATGAAATCCTCCGTGCGCTAGGTCATATTGCCAGAGCGAAAGGCATGTCTCAGGTGGCCGCACAAAGCGGTTTGGGGCGCGAGAGTCTTTACAAGGCTTTTAGCCCAGGCGCCAAGCCGCGTTTCGATACGGTGCTTAAAGTCATTCGGGCGTTAGGTATAGATCTGCTTGCTCAGCCTCACACTGTAATCCGTTAGCTGCATCCAAGTTCGGTCACGTGAACGACTGCCTCATCTGCACCAACGCCACCCGCCCCCCATCCGGCGCGTGCCGCTCCTCGATCCCGAACGGCACGAACCCCAGCCGTGGATACAGCAGCAACCCCGCAGTGTTGTGGTTGAAGCACGACACCCATACCTCCCGCGCCGCGAACTCCAGGCGGGCCAGCTCGATCATGGCCTGCACCAGGTAGCGCGCCACGCCATGGCCGCGCGCCGCTGGCGCCACCACCACGTTACCCAGTGCGCACACGCCGCCGTGCTCGGCTTTATAGAAGTTGGCGAAGCCGAGCACCGTGCCATCGCCCTCCACCACGGTCGAGCCGCTGCGCTGGGCGATGGCCTCGCTCAGTTGCGCCGGGGTCAGCGGGTAAGTGGCCTTGGGAAACATGTAGAACAATTCGTCCGGCCCCTGCGGGAAGCAGCAGATGGCGGGAATATCGGCGGGTTGCGCGGGGCGGTGGGTCAGTTGCATCGCGGGCTTCGTCCTGGAAGGGGATGTGGGCGTCTGTCAGGCAGCTTAGCGCCTGGCGAGGTGTCAGGCACGCGCCTCGCGCAGCGGTATTTCGTCTGCACGGCCTGTCGGCGATCTTTCGCTGATGGCACAATGCTTTCGCCGCCGACCCTCCAGGGTGTTTCTTCCCTGCCGTCTGTCCGCTGCAGTCATGGACAGCCAACCCATCGGTGAACCCGCAATGAACGAGCGAACGGGCAAGGGCCTTTCTTTTGCCAGGCGCATGTACGTGCCCCGTACCGTCGGGACGGGCCTGGGTTTTTTCTGCGTGATGATCGGCATCTGGCCCCAGCAGCCGGCCTGGTGGACCTGGGCGTTGCTGGCGCTGCATGGCTTCGTCTGGCCGCACCTGGCGTTCCAGTTCGCCCGCGGGTCACGCAACGCCTACCGCACCGAGCAGCGCAACCTGGTGTTCGACGGCTTCGCTGGCGGCTGCTGGGCCGGGGTGATGGGCCTCAACCCACTGCCGAGCGTGATCATCCTGTCGATGATCGCCATGGACAAGATCGCCGCCGGCGGCGGGCGCCTGCTGGCCAAGACCCTCGTCGCCCAGGCCCTGGGCATCGGCACCGGGCTATGGCTGTACGCGCCCGCGCTGTTCCCCGCCACCACCCAGGCGCAGATGCTGGCGTGCCTGCCGATCCTGGTGGTCTACCCCATGGCCATCGGCCTGATCTGCTACCAGGTCACCGTGCAGTTGGGTGAGCACAAGCGCGCCCTGGCCCACCTGAGCAAGACCGACAGCCTCACCGGCCTGATCAACCACGGCGCCTGGAAAGACCTGCTGCTGCGCGAGTTCGAGCGCTGTCGGGCCACCCAGCAGGCCAACACCCTGGCGCTGATCGACATCGACCACTTCAAGCAGATCAACGACCGCCACGGCCACCTGGTGGGCGACAACATCCTGCGCATCCTCAGCGCGTTCTTCCCCGCCCACCTGCGCAAGCGCGACCCGGTGGCGCGCTACGGCGGCGACGAGTTCTGCGTGATGCTGCCCGATACCACCCCGGCCCAGGCCGAGGAAATCCTCGAGCGCCTGCGCCAGGCGGTGGAGGATTATCGAGACCCCGCGTTGGCGCAGTTGCGCCTGAGCCTGAGCATCGGCCTGGCGCCGTTCGGGCCGCACCTGGCCAATGCCGAGGCGTGGCTGCACGAGGCGGACATGGCGCTGTACCAGGCCAAGAGCGAGGGGCGTAATCGGATCGTGTGGGCGGGGCGGTTGGGGTCGTTGGCTTGAGTGTCGGCTTTTAGTAAGGCGTCCTCGCTTCCATCCTTAATCAGCACTAAAGTACTGAGTATGGTTGGGTTAGGCTTATAACCAGTATTATGTTGCTGATTAATGATCTCTCGACTATATTTTCAGCATTAAACTGCCGATAGAGGGCTGAGATGTCCGAGCGATTGACATTGCAAACCTTCGTCCAGGGGGCGTGGGCAGATGCACTGGTCATGACCGTGGAGAATGTCCGGCAGGTGGCCGAAAGTGCCTGTACGCTCGCCTACGAGCAGGGCTACCTGGTGGACCGCCTGGAAGAGATAGGGTCGTCTTTCGATGCGGCGGTCAGCGTCAATCTGCCTCTGGACTGGACCCTCAGTACCTCCCGTGGCTACCCCGCCTTCATCTATGACATCGTCCCGGCTGGCGCTGCACGGCGTTCCCTCGAACAACGTTTCGGCCAGGAAAAGCCCGTGGGCATGGACATGGAACTATTCCTGCTCAAGCGTTGCACGCCGGCACCAGTTGGCCATCTACGGGTGAAGGAGTCGTTTGAGCACCTCGATCACACGCGAGTCGTCGCGTTTTCAAGGCAAGAAGTCGTGGACAGGAACAACGACTTCCTTGAGTACGCCTATGAGCTGGGGGCCGCCATTGGCGGAGCCACCGGCGCGCAGGGCGAGGCGCCTAAATTGCTGATGACCGAAGACCGCCACGGTGGCTTGCATGCCGATGCCGTGTTGGCGGACGACCAGGCGCATCGCCATTGGCTGGTGAAGTTCGCCCGTAACAAAGTCACCGAGCGTGACAAGAACATCCTAAGGGCGGAGTTCCATTACTACCGAGCGGTGTCCCAGCTTGGGCTGGATACCGTGCCCGTCGATGGACTGGCGCTGGAAGAGGCCCACAAGCCGAGCCTCTGGATGCCTCGTTTCGATCGGCGCGTTGTCGATGGGCGGGTCGAGCGCGTGCCCATGGAGTCGCTCTACTCGGTGTGCGACAACCGGGTGCCGGGCTCCAGGATGCGTCACGAAACCGTCCTGCGCCGCCTGGTGCAGTTGTGGCGAGACAACGGGCAAGCGGGTGAGGTCGAGGCGCTGATCTTCGAGTACATTCGCCGCGATTTGCTCAACCGAGTCCTGGGTAACTCCGACAACCACGGGCGCAACACGTCAATCTTCCGTGAGCATGGGCAATTCCGGCTGGCTCCGATCTACGACCTCGCCCCGATGGTGCTCGACCCCGAAGGTGTTACGCGCGTGACCAAGTGGGACAGTGAGCGGGCCGGTGCGCCAGATTGGCAGGGGGTATGCGCCGACCTCGGTGACCTGCTCGACCCCGACGCCTTGCTTGCCAGGCTCAAGCAGGCCGCCGACACGTTCAGGGCACTGCCTGGGCTGCTGAACGAACTGCCGGAGGAGGTGCGATCGGCTCAGGTCATACCCTTGAACAACCTGGATGCACGGCTGACCGAATGGGGGCTGCGATGATTCCTGTAGCAACGGCCGATCGGCAACAGCTGATCGACGATATCCTGCAACGCAACAGGCTCGGCCAGGAGACCTTGGGTACCGCGATTCGTCGCCTGCGCATCGAAGTGACGGGCCTTGACCAGGAAACGTTCGCCACCATGTGCAAACTGTCGACGCGAGCGCTGTACCAGTTGGAGCGTGACAAGGGTAATCCGACCCTTGGCACACTCAACGGCATCCTGCGTATGTTCGGCATGACGATGGTATTGGGTGCCATCCGGCAGAGTGCCGAGTCGCCCGAGGCTGAGCGACCTGCCGCGAGAAAGCGCGGCAGCCGCCCTGCCTCGCGCAAGCGCGCCCTTGTAGGCGCGCCTTAGCCCTCAAGGACGGTGAGGCGCTGAATAGTCGCTGTCGTAAAACCGGTACTGTCTCTTGTAGGGGCGGGCTTGAACTGCGATGGCGCCCGCCGTCTCACCACATCACCGGCCTACTGACTCCGCTCGCGCCCCACCTCTACATCATCCATCACCGCCTTGACCATGTCGCACAGCAGGTGCGCGGCCCAGCCCAGGTCCACCTCGCCATCGGTGGCTGCCAGCAGCGTCATGCGCCGCGCGCAGGCCATCATCGCCGAGGCCTGCTCCATCGCGATGATGGCGTCATGGCCAGGCTCCACGCGAAACAGCGGCCTGTCGCCATCGCCGTAGCCGAAGCCGGTCACGCCGGCAGTCTTGTCAGTCATTTCAACGCTCCTTGTCAGTGACGGATTTGCACTTTGCTCAGGGCCATTTCCACCAGCGTGCGGGCGGCATCGATTTCGTGGGCGGTGGCGAGGTTCAGTGGGTGGGCAGAGGGGAGCCGAGGGTGAGCAGGGCGCTCTGGGTGTTGATGGCGAGGGCGCAGAGCAGGTACTCGGCGGTTTGCAGCAGGATTTCTTCGAGGGAATGGGGGATTTCGGTGGGGATTGGGGGATCGGGGACGATCTTGAGCATGGTAACTCCTTGAGCCTTGTCAGAAGTTGCAGATCACCGCTGTCAAACGAATGGAGGCAACCGTACGTGGGTTGACAGACCGGAGGCTCAAGAACCCGGCGCACACGAATGTGCCCCACGTACAGCTGCCATGAAGGCCCAGCTGTTGGACTTGAGCTCGCGGTCTGTCAAAACCGGTCGTTGAATTTGCAACGACTGGGCGAGCCTAGGAGCCCAAGGAGCAGTGCGCAACGGCAGGTAGGCGGGGAAGAGTATGTTTGGGAAACGGACTACAGGAAATGAGGAAAATCTGAGAACTTCTGGCTGCACCACAGCAATCGCGGGACAAGCCTGCTTGCATTATCGAACTGCCTGTACGGCAGAGAACCAGCGGTTCAAGCCATCGCTGAGATCCCAGAATTTCTGAGCTGCCTATACGGCAGTGAACCGGTATTGCTGGATCGGTTTTCTGTGGGCATGTCTCTGAGCTGCCTATACGGCAGTGAACTCGCTGATGTCCAGTTGATCGACCGAGCCACTTTTCTGAGTTGCCTATACGGCAGTGAACCGGGCTTGCTGAATCAAATCTGGCTTGGGCATTTTCTGAGCTGCCTATACGGCAGTGAACTCGATCGAGCAGAGCTACATCCAGGGTATCCCTTTCTGAGCTGCCTATACGGCAGTGAACCGAACGGCGAAGGGAGCAGCTGAATGCGCGAATTTCTGAGCTGCCTATACGGCAGTGAACCAGCCGAAAGCCCGTAGCCGCTTGTAGCCTTCTTTCTGAGCTGCCTATACGGCAGTGAACCACATTGGGAGAGGGCTAAAAGTGTATGCAATTTTCTGAGCTGCCTATACGGCAGTGAACGCGGCCAAAGATCAACGCAAAGCAGAACTCGCTTTCTGAGCTGCCTATACGGCAGTGAACTGCTTGAAGGTGCCGTCCCACACCCCGGTGTATTTCTGAGCTGCCTATACGGCAGTGAACGGGGTGACATGGCGTGTGTTCGCCCGGTACCGTTTCTGAGCTGCCTATACGGCAGTGAACGCCAAGCGCGGCACCGTGGGGCAGCTTGTGGCTTTCTGAGCTGCCTATACGGCAGTGAACGGCTGCCCGGCGCTGCTGCATGGCCTGGGTGTTTTCTGAGCTGCCTATACGGCAGTGAACTTGCCGCTGTTCCGGCGCCACTCCACGTCGTATTTCTGAGCTGCCTATACGGCAGTGAACGAGCAGGGTACGGCGTACATGATCGACATGGCTTTCTGAGCTGCCTATACGGCAGTGAACGGCTTCGGTGGCGGCGACTTGGTGCAGGGCAATTTCTGAGCTGCCTATACGGCAGTGAACTAGAGGAAAATAAAACTAACTCGATGATTAACAAACAGAAACTACGATTTTCATGGTTTACCCCTTTTTTCAGCTGTCTCCGTAACCCATTGATTTTACGAAGACAGCCACACCCACAATAGAAAAGGGTCAGAACCAAGGGACTGTCGCGGCGTTGCTCAAACCATATCCCCCAAACGTGCCTGCCCGTGCTTCATCCATCAACGGTCCATGGCGAATGAAGAGGCGATACACCTGTCCCGTCGTATGACTGCGCACCTGAGCAAATGGCAGCTCGCACTGTTTGCCGACATTTCCTGCAATTCGCAGCCGTGCCTCTTCCTCACTGATGCCATGTCGTTTAATCAGTCGACGCCGCAGCCGCTCCGGGCTGCTGTCCACCTGCACGCGGCTCACGCAGCGATACCGTGCGCAGGTGGGAACCACTTCAGGCCCCACCAGTTGCACATGGTCGCGCATGCCGCTGAGCCAGTTGCGTGCTTGCAGGGCGAGCAAGGCGCCCTGACTACCGTGAATGCGCAGGCGAGCCCCCAGCGTTCGAGGTGTCTGCCTGAAGTCCGGGAAACTGATGCCAATGTCGTCCCGCCTTACGTCATGCAGGGCGCGGTGTAGCTTGACCAGCAGCGCGTTCATCAGCATTGGCTGCGGGAATTCCGGGTCGGGAAGCAATGTCAGTTCAAGGTATCGGTCCATGACTCAGCCCGCCTCGCCGAACACACCACCGCGGATCAAGGTAGCGATGACGAAGTGCTGCTGCTCCAGGGGCGGGACTTTGTCCTTGAGTACCCAGGCATCGAGCAGGGAGTAGAAGTCGTCCTTGTTTTTGTTGCGCGGCTGGCGGTAGGCCTTGCCCTGAGTGGTTACCGAACCATAGGGTTCGACGGCGATCGGGCCGTTGCTGTCGGCCTCTTCGTACCAGGTGTCGATGCTGCGCAGGGCATTGCCGACTTTCTGCGAATGCAACCCCGCGATACCGCCCACGCTGTACAGGGTCTTGCTCTTGTCACCCCGGCTGCGCTCCATGATCAACTCCTGGGAGGGGAATACCTCCTGGCCGGCGCCCAGGCGCGCATGCGCGGTGATGCGCAGCAGCACGTTCTGCTCGCCCAGCAGGCCATTGTTGATTACCTGGGCCAGGGCCTTGAGCGCAGTGGTGTTGTCACCATGGCTGTCGAAGTGGCGCAGGGACAGGCTGAGCGCATCGAAGGTCCAGCTATCGCGGGGTTGGCCTTCCACCAAATGCTCCACCCGCACTTCGACCTGTTCGGCGCCAATACGGTTGCGCCAGAGGAAACGGGCGTTAGCGAGGTTGCAGGCGTAGCGGTAGGCAAGTTCGTTGAAGCCGTTCTGTTCCACGTAGCTTTTCACCGTGGCCTGCAACTTGTGACGGTAGGCTGCGTCGTTGCAAGCCGAAGGCTGGCCGATATTGCCCAGCACCCGGAGGGTGAACGAGACCTGAAGTGCATCGGTGTCGTGGGGTAGGGTGGCGACGTCGATGGTCTGCAGGTTTGGCTTCTGGACTTCGGCATCCAGCTTGGCGGGGTCCAGATCCTTGGTCTTCATGCGGTTGGAGATGGTGCCGCGCACGGATTTCTCACGTACCACGATAGGCAACCAGCCATCGCGTTTTTGCCAGTCACCGGCATGGAACAGGGCGTCCGAGGGGTCGAGCTTGCGCTCGAAGGCCAGGACGGAGGCGGTCTTGAGGGTTTCGGCGGTCATTGGCAAATCCTTCTGTAATGAATGACGGGCGTTCAGTCGAAGCTGATTTCAAGTTCGGGTTGATAGTCGTTCTGGCAGCGGTAGACGCCACTTTCGACGCAAGCGCTCGGGTACCAGAGCAGTTGCTCGACCGACTCCAGGCGGTGTGGGCTGAGCCATTCGCCGATGCTGTAGAGGCTTTCCACCAAGCGCATCGGTGTTTCGCCATCGCGGCTGTTGGGTACCGAGCCTGCCGGCAGCAAGGGCGTCAGCGCGCCGTAGCCGACAGGGATGGGGACGACCCAGCCAAGCTGCTGGCGGTCGTTGTGCCAGGCAGCCTTGTCGCTATCGGTATCACCGGGGTACCAGTTGATCCTCGACAGCGACAACCAGGCCTCCAGCGCCGTCGCCTCGGGGAGGGTGTTCTGCAGGTCGGCATGACGTTGCTGCAACAGGTCTGAGCGCTCCACCAGGGTGAAGCCAGGAAGCCAGTTGGGTACGGTGGCGGCGAACACGTCCAGGCGGTCGTCTTCACTGCCTGCCAGCGGCACGAAGTAGGGTGTGTGTGCTTGGCTTTGCTGTTGTGCAGGCAAGGGGCTGCCGCCCGCAATGCGCAAGGTGTGGAGCAAGTCCTGCATGTGCTGGGCAAGGTGCGTGAGCTGGAGGGGGTCGTCAAGTGCGGCGCCTTTGACACCCAGCAACAAGGTCAACTCCAGGTGGATACGCCCTTCCTCGACGATGGGCGAAGGGGTGCCGTCGCGGTTGTTCGGGTTGCGGGTGAGGTGCAGGGTTTTCACGTAGCGGTCGGGTGTTGCCTGCTGTTCGTAGGCATGCACAACGACACCTACTGCCGGGATGCGCAGTTCGAGCCCGGCCGCGCGAGCCTTGCGCTCCAGCGCCCACATCAGCCCGACGAACGCGGTCATCGAGGGAAAACCGTGGGTCAGTGGGCTGGAGAGGGTATTCGCGTTTTGTACGCGTAGGTGCGGCAGCACCAGCAATGCTTCCAGCTTCGGGAACTCAGGCATGCGTGACCTCCTGTGCGGCTGCGGCAAAGCCGAGTGTGTGGGAGAGTGCCTTGCGTGCCCATTGCAGGTGTTCGGTGTCGCTGACGGCAAAGCCTTTGCGGGTTAGCAGGCCGTTGAGCCAGAGGGCAAAATGCTTGGCGACTTCCTCGGGCCATGCCCCGCGCTCGGCAGCGCGCTGGAAGGCCAGGTCTTCTTCTTCGAAATCTTCGCGTATGCCTAGCGTCGCTCGACCTGGGTCTAGCCAGACTTGTTCGCACAGGGGCAGATGGCAGTCAGTATCGCGGGTCCAGCCTGGCGTGAACTGTTTGCGAATGTTCACGCCGAAGGCCGTCAAGGCTAGGCCGAGTGCGCGTTCGATACGCTCGCGGCGCTTGCGGGTAGAGAAGGAGGCCGCAGGCTCCTCTGCCAGGTAATTGCATAGGGCGTTGATCTGCTGTTGCACACCTTCGAATCGCTGGAAGCGTGGGAATGCTGATTCGACCGACAGCAAGGGTTTGGCGGGTATGCGTTTCCAGGCGGGGGGCAATGAAGCGAGCAGGTAGTTCACGCCACGTCGCTCACTGTTGAGCTGGCTGATGTTCTGTGGCTTGGTGCCGCCCAGCTTGCGTGCAATGAGGTTGCGGTATTCGCGGTACACGCCGGTGTGCGGCTGCTGGCCTCGCCAGGCTTGCCTGGCAACTTTATTGGCTTCGCCAAAGCGTGCTTCGTTGATGTCGCTGTGCACGGCATGCACCAGGCTGCTCGGGAAGAGGGGCTGGAGTAGGTGGAATGATGCATTGTCGATTGGGTCACCTCCCACACACCAGAAGAGTTGCTTGGCCCTCTCGTCGGACGTCATCGGCTCGCCCTGGCGCACCAGCCCCTTGAATGCCTTGGCCCACGTGGCAGCCAGGTTGGGATCGGGTGACAGTGCAGCGAGCACGTCAGGGTCGTCGTCTTGCAGCCATTCGAGCAGTGGGCGGGCTTCGATCTGCACCTTGAGGAACTTGTAGACATCGAGGGCGGCTGCGTTACCGACGATGTCCGTGGCGAAGTGCTCGTCGAGCGAATGGCTACCGATTTCTGCCCTTGCGGGCAGTGAGCGCGGAGGTATGAACAGGCTGCTACCACGAGCGTCGGGATGGGTTGCCTTGAGCACGTGGGTGACGGCCTGGATTTGTGTGACGCGGCGGGCGGCGTCCGCTAGCCAGGTGGCGTATTCGTACTTGGCGAAGGTGGTGGGGTCGTCCTTGCCGTTGAGCTTGGCCTCGCGGCGGTCGGTGATGAATTGGGCGATTGCGTTGTGGAACAGCTGGGTGCGTGAGAGTTTGTCGTCCATGTGGCAACTCAAAGTGATTCGACGATTGGCCGAGGTTTTTTTAGAGTCCCTACAGAAATTGCCTTAGGGACCCGAAGATCAATGGCGCTTACACCCAAAGACTCTTCTGTGCTTGTGCTTTCCCAGACACGTTTCCTCCTTGGCGCATTAAAGTGCCTTGGGCCGGCAGATGGCCTGTAGTGTGAGTGCTGAAAGAGGAGGGGGTCAGCCCCTACCCTGAGTCAATGCTAGAGCACGGTAGAGTATTTGCCATTGTATTTTTTTGGTCCATTGTATTTTCCTGCTGAAGAAGCAGCTCAGAAAATTGTGTTTTTGTTGGATTGGCGTATTTAACTGCCGGAGAGGCAGATGCTTTTTGGGGCAGTCTCAACTGCCCTTAGTTTTTTGGGGGGTTATCCCGAGGGTTGGGTGGTAGCGCCAGCCGGTTTTTGAGTCGGGTGCCGTCAACCCTGCGAATCGTTTCGCCACATTTTCCAGCGGTAATGCAAGCTCCCTCGACAGTTCCTCTAGGGCCTGCATCGTGTTCAGTGTGACCCAGGGTCGAATACGGCTACCCAGCTGGCTCTCCAAATCAATCCACTCCAACCGCTCCTCGCATTTAAGGTATTCAGGCGGCTTACGACGATCTGGTTGGTGCAAGCAATGAAGCTGCAACTGTTCCTCGCCCTCATCGGGCAAGAACAGTAGTTCCACCTCATCCAGTTTTTGTGCGCGAAACGGCTGATGCTGTGGCAGAGCCCATGTGAGCGATGCCTGGAGGAACTGCCAGCTACAGGCCGCATTCAGGTCTTGGTCCTCACCGCCTGGCAGCATTTGTTCCTCGATTCGAGCGTGCTCCAGATCAACAAGGTTGTTCTTCGGCTTACGTTCCTCAGCAGGCCTGGGCTGAATTCGGGCCGCGGCGCTGAACGGCAGGTAGTCGCTCAGGTGCAACAACTGATCAAGGCGATGGCTGCTCAAGCGAAATCTATGGGCAGGTTCGCCTCGGTCAGCCTCGAAGCCGGGGCGTATGTAGGCAGGTTTCAAATTGTCGGCTTTGTTCACCTGATTCTCGAAGTGCCGAATATTGGTATCGAAAACCAGGAGATTGGGTGACTCACAGGGGATTCGCCGGTGTCGTTGCACACGTCCGGCCACTTGAATCAGTGAGCGCATCGATGAGGGCTCGATGATTGCCCAATCGTAATCATGATCGCGCCCTACTTCGGTGACAGGTGAGCCCAGTACAACGAACAAATGGTCACGCTCAGGGTAGGTATCCAGCGCTTGTCGGACTTCGGGTAAGTCATACACCGCTCCGGCTTGCTTACGGTTCAGGCAGTGATCGAGGTGGGCTTCGATGGTCGAGCGCAATATCAGTGGAAAGCCCGAGTGATACACGCATAGATGAATATGTTGCCCAAGCGCGGCACCTTGCTTGAACAGTGCCAAGGCGACGTCGAACAGGGGCTGGATATTGGCCATTCTTATCAAGCCGAAGCTGACCCGTTTTCCACTGTGTGGGCAAGCTTGAGCATGGCGTTCATGCGCGGACTGCATCGCTAAATGAACTTGGCTGGCGAAATGCGTACGCACTTGCGCCTTCGTGCTGGGGCGGGCCATGTTCCAAGGCAGGAACTCCAGCCGATGCAGTGGCTGTGCACCGTTGGTGATCAGGGCATTGGCCCGCTGAGCGATAAAACGGGAATGCGCATCACCAAATGCTTGTTCATCCTTGCAGTGACTGGGCAAGCACGCGAACTCATCAACCCACAGACAAGGGATATCTATTTCTGGGCTCGCCTCCTGAGTAGGCTCACCACGGTTGCGTCGATACTGCTGACGACCGGCACGGTAGGCCTGGAACAGGCCTGATGCGAGTCCAGGAGGCATGGTTGCTGTCGAGAGCAATACACGGGCGCCGAGCATACCGGCCCAATACACCAGGCGAGTGACTGCTGGCTGATCGGCGTGGTCGAAGTCGTCCACTTCATCCAGAACGAGGTCGCCACTCATCAACCGCAGCATCGGTGCGATTTGCCGCCCCGCACGCTGTGCCTCCGTTGCCGGCATCAGGTGGTCGATGGTGCAGACCAGCAATGGTGCGTAAAGCATGGCCCGGATGTGTTCATCCTCCATGGCCTTGCCCAGCAAACCATGCCCTTCAGTCTGGCCTTCGTAGAAGACATGGCTGTCTTCTTCGATCAGGCTCTGGATTGAGGCCGACCCGTGAGCTTCGTGGCGTGCCTCGAAGTATTCCTGCAATAGCCCGCCTTCAGAACCCCCCACGCGAATGGCCAGTTCGTGATCGCCCAGGTGCAGGTCGCGTCGATAGCTCTCGCCTGTTTGTCGGGTCAGCGTGCGCAGCCCCAGGGCGAATGCACAACGCAAACCCTGCTGCGGGTCGGCGAGCGCATTCATGATACGGGCGTTGGCCAGTGTCTTACCGCAGCCAGTGGACGCCATGTTGATGATGAAGGCCCCTTGCTGGGCGCTGGTATCGCGCAGGCTGGCGGCGACGTCGGCGGCTTTGTCCTGCCAACTGAAACGGGGTTCGGCACTGCGTTTGCGCAGGCCTTTGTGCTGGGCCAGGCGCGGTAAGTGGCGTTCGAAGTGTGGCAAGGCGTGCACGATGCTGGCGGCCATGCGATCGACACCCAGCAGATGTTCATCCAGTGCTTGCTTGGGGTGGCCGTTGGCATCGGTATTGGCATGAAGGGGCGTTTTACCGTCTCCCTTTACCCGCCGTGAGTCATTGGCGCCGAGACTGGAGTAGTGGTGATCGCCTAGCATCAGGCTCAAGCGAGCCAGGTGCATCACATAGGGGTTGTTCAGCCAGTCGCCTTTGCCGGGCTTGTTGAGCAGTGCCAGCAGGTTTACCGCTACCTTTGCAGCCTTGGCTCGCCACTTTGGCTCGGTGACTGGCAGGCCGTGGTCGAATTTCCAGTAGCTGTTCGGGGCCTCCGTGCTCTCGGGGGGTGGGGCTTCATTCCAGAGGTGGCTGATGTGTTCCAGCAAATGGCCCAGTTTGCGCCGGCTCAGATCGCGGGTGGGGCTGCCGAAACGCTTGCTGCCACGTATCTGCACATCCTCCAGGTTGGGCACGACAGGCAGGCGGTGGTGGCTGAGGACCAGCCAGCCAATGGCGGCTGCCAAGGGGGGCAGTTGACGAAAGGGGGGCGTGGTTTGTACATCAAGCCCATCACGCATCAAGCGGCCCGGTGCCAGCCAACTGGCGTCGTCCTGAGGGCTGGGTGCTGCCAGGCGTTTCAGCCAGGTTGCATCATCGTCATCACCGACGAACGCCTGGAGCAGGCGCAGGGATATCCACTCATGGCGATAGAGGTTTCTGGTTTGTGCGGGGGCCTTCAGGCGTGACTGAAACGATGCACAGGCCTTGCCCAGGTCGTGCAGCAGCGCGGCCATGCGCGCCAGTAGCTGAATGTCTTCGGCGGTGTGCCAGTCGTTCTCGTCTTGCTGACGCAGGATGTTGCGACGGGTGCTGTGGGTCGGAACGCTGCCTTGGGTGTTAAAGCGGCTGGCATCGCCGACGACCCAAAGCAGTTCGGTGTGATCTAGCCCGCGAACCCAATGGCAGGCGACAGAAGTATTGCGCCGGGCTGTCTTTCTCAATAAGCGGCGCAAGGTCTCGAGGCCTGCCTGGGTGATCGCGGTCTGCCAGGTACGGTCCCCACGGCGCTCGGCGAACTGGTCGAGGATGCGGCGCGTTTCTGTTAGGGCGCGTTTGTCACACTGTGAAATCAGAAGAATGTTCATGCGACCGGCGCACCCAGTTGTTGTGCAATGGTTTTCAGGCTGTCGATCATGAAGTCCAGGGCTTCGCTGCGCGTCAGGCGTTCGATGCAGGCTTGGCGGAAGGCTTGTTCATCATCGCCACGCATCGCCGAGAGAAAGGCCTGGGGTAGGATCAGGCCATCTTTCACCAGGTCTGCGACGTCGAACACCAGTCCGCCACGGCGTGTTTTTCCATGCAGTACGGCAAGACCGTGGGGCAGGCCCAATACCCAGGTGGCCGTGGCGCCCAGACCGTAGGCGAGGTAGTTGCCGTGGTCGAGGAAGCGGTTGGCAGGGTCGGTGCCGCTGCCGCGTTTGGCGCGGGTGAAATCACCGTATTTCGTCGCGGTGGCGGCGAGTTTGAACAGGCGCTTGGTCAGCCGGGCTTCTTCGGTGAGTAGGGCATCGTGATCGTCGGCTTGTTCGATGCGTGAAAGCGATTGGCCGACGAGATCATTGAGGGTACTCGGGTCGATCTTGAAGCCTGCTTGGTCGAAGGATCGGTTCGCCAGCCATTGCTGTCGCAGGTAGTCCAGGCGCAACCGCTGGAATGTCTTGGCGGCTTCCAGGCGTTTTTCACCGTCGAACCAGAACGAGACCCAGCGTTGCAGGTATTCAGTGGGGCGATATTCGCTTTGAGGTGAGAACCAGGCTATGTCGATGTCCACTTCGTTAGCGCTGAACAACGGGGTGGCGCCGCTACCGCAGAAACCCACGAGCACCCCGGCGCGGGCCAATTCGCGCATCGCGGCCTGGGTGACCGAAGTGCCCGTGCCCAGCAGTACTGTGGTGGTGTTGGCGATGGGGATGTTCCAGTAAAGGGATTGCTTGCCAGCGTCGGTGACGTACTCGACGCGACCACCTTTGACCAGGACTCGGCAGTGCTGGAGGTAGTAGATGTTCGCCCGCTTGGAGTGGAGGATGCTTTTGAGATCTGACGAGGGGATGCCTTCCATGGTGGCCTTAAACTCGCTTGTTCGGGGTGGTTGATTTTTATAGCGGATCGGGTGGGAGAGTGGGACGGATTTATGTTGCTGCGGGATTCAAGAGGGAAGCGCTAACGGGGGAGGGTTTTGGACCCTTTTTTCAGGGCTTGTTGGGGGTGTTAGGAAAATCAATAGGTTACGTGAGTGCTAGAAAAAAGGGTTGCAGGCGATTTTTCAGGTGTTTTTCTTCACAGGGCAATGAGTTAACGTTGCTGGGCTCTAGTTCACTGCCGTATAGGCAGCTCAGAAAAGCAGAGCCAGGTTGATCGAGGACTTCATCATGTTCACTGCCGTATAGGCAGCTCAGAAATTGAGCTGGGCGGTCAATGGCAGCCGGTGCTCGTTCACTGCCGTATAGGCAGCTCAGAAAGGTGCCGCGCCACACCTGCGCTTCGACGAGAAGTTCACTGCCGTATAGGCAGCTCAGAAAGCGGGGATGTTCTGGAACTGCTGGGCGTCTAAGTTCACTGCCGTATAGGCAGCTCAGAAATCCTCACCCAGGAACGTCTGCTTGAGGTTTCGCTGTTCACTGCCGTATAGGCAGCTCAGAAAAAGTACACGCACTGCCGGGTTCCTGATCGATCGTTCACTGCCGTATAGGCAGCTCAGAAACGCATCCTTGAGGCTGAGTGCGGGCTGGAAAGGTTCACTGCCGTATAGGCAGCTCAGAAATGGGTCTGGTCGCTGAACAGGAAGTCGCCGTAGTTCACTGCCGTATAGGCAGCTCAGAAAAGTAGATGCTGGCCTCGACGTCGCCAGCGGCCGTTCACTGCCGTATAGGCAGCTCAGAAAAGGGTCATCAAGCTGACCGCCGCGACAAGGGTGTTCACTGCCGTATAGGCAGCTCAGAAATTCCAGAAGGCGTGCGCGTCGGCCTCATCACCGTTCACTGCCGTATAGGCAGCTCAGAAAACCAACTCGCTGCTGTCAGCACCGTTGGCCTTGTTCACTGCCGTATAGGCAGCTCAGAAAAACTGGTCATCCCGCGATGCAGTGCAGTCGGTGTTCACTGCCGTATAGGCAGCTCAGAAAGTCGGCATCCACGAGGAAGCGGGAGACGTCGAGTTCACTGCCGTATAGGCAGCTCAGAAATGATCGGCTTCCAGGAGCTGGAGGACCAGCTGGTTCACTGCCGTATAGGCAGCTCAGAAAATGTCCATCACATCATCAAGGCACTTGCGTAGGTTCACTGCCGTATAGGCAGCTCAGAAATGCAGGACCAGATCGACGCGCTGGATGGGCTGGTTCACTGCCGTATAGGCAGCTCAGAAAAGCGTCAGCCAGCCGGCCCAGCCAAGGAGGGAGTTCACTGCCGTATAGGCAGCTCAGAAATCGATGCGCGGGACGATGCTCAAACTCGAATCGTTCACTGCCGTATAGGCAGCTCAGAAAATTTGGGAGCGGGGAAGGGCGCAGGTCGTTGAGTTCACTGCCGTATAGGCAGCTCAGAAACGTTGTAGTCTTCGACGCGGGAGCGCTTCGGGGTTCACTGCCGTATAGGCAGCTCAGAAACATACTGCCGATGGCCGCACCGATGGCGCCGCGTTCACTGCCGTATAGGCAGCTCAGAAAAGCATCGCGCCCATGTCTTCTTTCTTGACGCCGTTCACTGCCGTATAGGCAGCTCAGAAAAGGTTCTTGGAGTAGCTGGTGTTGAGGATGCGGTTCACTGCCGTATAGGCAGCTCAGAAATTCCCTGCCGTTCCAAGGCCTTCACGGATTTGCGTTCACTGCCGTATAGGCAGCTCAGAAAATCAAGAATCAGCCTTGTGCGAATGAATGTAGGTTCACTGTCGTATAGGCAGCTCAGAAAATGACCGATGTGAAGCTGTCTCCGGGTGAGGAGTTCACTGCCGTATAGGCAGCTCAGAAAACGGTGCCATCCAGCTTCATAACCCGGCCGGTGTTCACTGCCGTATAGGCAGCTCAGAAACCTTACACGTGTGATGCGTCATACATTTGGGTGTTCACTGCCGTATAGGCAGCTCAGAAAATGATCGAATCGTCATCAGCGTGAGCGTCGTGGTTCACTGCCGTATCGGCAGCTCAGAAAAATGGCGGATTCAACACCACGCCAGCCCGCAGGTTCACTGCCGTATAGGCAGCTCAGAAATGCACATCCCCATTGATGGTCACCAGTGGCGCGTTCACTGCCGTATAGGCAGCTCAGAAAATGGATTCCACGGCGTCACGGGCGGCATACTTGTTCACTGCCGTATAGGCAGCTCAGAAAATCGAAGACGGACTGGACGACGCGCGCTTTGGCGTTCACTGCCGTATAGGCAGCTCAGAAACACTTCACGCCAGGGAAGTTCAGGTTGCCGCTGTTCACTGCCGTATAGGCAGCTCAGAAACGGGACGCGGTGGCCACCACTGACGCCTGGTCGTTCACTGCCGTATAGGCAGCTCAGAAAATAACGCATACTGGCAACGCCGTATCGCCGACGTTCACTGCCGTATAGGCAGCTCAGAAAATGGACATGATCGGCATCCAGTACAACGCCAAGTTAACTGCCGTATAGGCAGCTCAGAAAAGTGACTTTCCGTTCCTGAACCAAGGCGATGGGTTCACTGCCGTATAGGCAGCTCAGAAAAGAGAACGGGTAGCGGAATTCAACGCCGCTGAGTTCACTGCCGTATAGGCAGCTCAGAAAGACGGCAAGGTCAAGATCGAGCAGGACGCCGCGTTAACTGCCGTATAGGCAGCTCAGAAACATTCTTTCTGCGCGGGCGTGCCCTGCAGCGCGTTCACTGTCGTATAGGCAACTCAGAAACACCGTATGGATGGCGCGGGAGATTCCTATGTGTTCACTGCCATGTAGGCAGCTCAGAAAATGACCATCGACAAGCAGAAGCTGAAGGCGCTGTTCACTGCCGTAGAGGCAGCTCGGCAACTCCGCATAAACAGGATGGCATTGCGTGCCTTTTGACGATTTCACTTGTGAGCTGCCTATACGGCAGTGAGCATCTGCCCCAAGCAGTCCAGAAACGGAAATCGGCTATCCACCACACCTGTGGTAGGAGCAACTAAGCGATGCCTCAAATGAAGCCTCTTGCTGCACCACCGCAATCGCGGGGCAAGCCCGCTCCTACAAGGGGCGAGGCTTGCTTCAAGAAATCCGGGCAAAAAAAAACCGACCATAAGGTCGGTTTTTTCTGGATCTTGGTGCCCCGAGGGAGACTCGAACTCCCACTCCTTTCGAAAACGGATTTTGAATCCGCCGCGTCTACCAATTCCGCCATCAGGGCTTGTGGCGCCGCAGTATAGAGAGGCTCCCTCACTCGGTCAATCGGCTTTCATGGTCAATTTTCACGCATTGGGCTAAACTTTGCGGCCCTGTCGAACCGAACACCATCATGCGCGTCGCCGATTTTTCCTTCGAACTCCCAGACTCCCTCATCGCCCGTCACCCATTGGCCGAGCGCCATGGCAGCCGTCTGCTGGTCCTGGACGGGCCCAGCGGGGAGCTTTCGCACCGGCGTTTCACCGACCTGCTCGAGTACCTGCGCCCCGGCGACCTGATGGTGTTCAACAACACCCGGGTCATCCCCGCGCGGCTGTTCGGCCAGAAAGCCTCCGGCGGCAAGCTCGAGGTGCTGGTCGAGCGCGTGCTCGACAGCCACCGTGTGCTTGCCCACGTGCGCGCCAGCAAGGCCCCCAAGGTCGGTACGCAGATCCTCATCGACGGCGGTGGCGAGGCCGAGATGGTGGCGCGCCACGAGACCCTGTTCGAGCTGCGCTTCAGCGAAGACGTGCTGCCGCTGCTGGAACGGGTCGGGCACATGCCATTGCCTCCTTATATCGACCGCCCCGACGAGGGCGCCGACCGCGAGCGCTACCAGACCGTGTACGCCGAGCGCGCCGGTGCGGTCGCGGCGCCGACGGCGGGGCTGCATTTCGATGAGGCGCTGCTGGAAAAGATCGCCGCCAAGGGCGTCGAGCGCGCCTTCGTCACCCTGCACGTGGGCGCCGGCACCTTCCAGCCGGTGCGGGTCGATAAGATCGAAGACCACCACATGCACAAAGAGTGGCTGGAGGTCAGCCAGGACGTGGTCGACGCCGTGCAGGCCTGCCGCGCCCGTGGCGGCCGGGTGATCGCCGTGGGCACCACCAGCGTGCGCTCGCTGGAGAGCGCGGCGCGCGATAGCCAGCTCAAGGCCTTCAGCGGCGACACCGACATCTTCCTGTACCCAGGCCGGCCGTTCCATGTGGTCGATGCCCTGGTCACCAACTTCCACCTGCCGGAGTCCACGCTGCTGATGCTGGTCTCGGCCTTCGCCGGCTACCCCGAGACCATGGCCGCCTACGCGGCGGCGGTCGAGCAGGAGTACCGCTTCTTCAGTTACGGTGATGCCATGTTCATCACCCGCAATCCGGCGCCGCGCGGCCCCGAGGATCAAGCATGAGTCGCACCTGTCGAATGTCCTTCGAACTGCTGGCCACCGACGGCAAGGCCCGTCGCGGTCGGCTGACCTTCCCCCGTGGCACCGTGGAAACCCCGGCGTTCATGCCGGTGGGCACCTATGGCACGGTCAAGGGCATGCTGCCGCGGGACATCGAGGCCATTGGCGCCGAGATCATCCTCGGCAACACCTTCCACCTGTGGCTGCGCCCAGGCACCGAGGTGATCAAGAAGCACAACGGCCTGCACGATTTCATGCAGTGGAAAGGCCCGATTCTCACCGACTCCGGCGGCTTCCAGGTGTTCAGCCTGGGCGCGATGCGCAAGATCAAGGAAGAAGGCGTGACCTTCGCCTCGCCGGTGGACGGCTCCAAGGTGTTCATGGGCCCGGAAGAGTCCATGCAGGTGCAGCGCGACCTCGGCTCGGACATCGTGATGATCTTCGACGAGTGCACCCCGTACCCGGCCGAGCACGACGTGGCGCGCACCTCCATGGAGCTGTCGCTGCGCTGGGCCCAGCGCTCGAAGAACGCCCACGCCGACAACACCGCGGCGCTGTTCGGCATCGTCCAGGGCGGCATGTACCAGGACCTGCGCATGCGTTCGTTGGAGGCGCTGGAGAACATCGGCTTCGACGGCCTGGCCATCGGCGGCCTGTCGGTGGGCGAGCCCAAGCACGAGATGATCAAGGTGCTGGACTACCTGCCGGGCCAGATGCCGGCTGACAAACCTCGTTACCTTATGGGGGTAGGCAAGCCGGAGGATCTTGTAGAGGGTGTGCGCCGCGGCGTCGACATGTTCGACTGCGTGATGCCCACGCGCAACGCGCGCAACGGGCACCTGTTCGTCGATACCGGGGTGATCAAGATCCGCAACGCGTTCCATCGCCACGATGAATCGCCGCTGGACCCAACCTGTGACTGCTACACCTGCACCCACTTCTCCCGCGCTTACCTGCACCACTTGGACAAGTGCGGCGAAATGCTGAGCAGCATGCTGAATACCATCCACAACTTGCGCCATTACCAGCGCTTGATGGCCGGTTTACGCGAGGCTATTCAACAGGGTAAATTGGCCGCCTTCGTCGACGCCTTCTACGCCAAGCGCGGGCTTGCCGTGCCGCCCTTGGACTGACTGTTCGCTCTTATTATTAAAATTCGCAACTGGAGTGCCCAATGAGCTTTCTGATTCCCGCCGCCTACGCGGACGCTGCAGCCCCAGCCGCCGGCCCCGCCGGTACTGGCTTCGAGTGGATCTTCCTGGTCGGTTTCCTGGTCATCTTCTACCTGATGATCTGGCGCCCGCAGGCCAAGCGCGCGAAAGAGCAGAAGAACCTGCTGAGCAACTTGCAGAAAGGTGACGAAGTTGTCACCAATGGCGGCATCGCCGGCAAGATCGTCAAGGTTTCCGATGATTTCGTGGTCCTGGAAGTGTCCGACACCGTCGAGCTGAAGTTCCAGAAGGGCGCCATCGCGGCGACCCTGCCAAAAGGTACGCTCAAGGCTATCTGAGTTACCGGTTTTCTTTTCCAGTCGGGGCGCGCAACGCGCCCCGCGTCTTGAACGGGCGGCGTGATGCTGAACAAATACCCTCTGTGGAAATACCTGCTGATCGTGGTGGTACTGGCGGTCGGCTTTATTTATTCCGCTCCCAACCTCTACCCGGATGACCCGGCGGTGCAGATCAGCGGTGCCAGCTCGGCGCTGCACGTGAGCCAGGCCGACCTGGACCGCGCCAGCAAGGCGCTGGCCGATGCCGGTATCACCGTCAAGGGCGGCAGCCTGGGCGAGAAGGGCAGCGCGCTGCTGCGCCTGACCCGCCAGGAAGACCAGCTTCCGGCCAAGGATGTGGTGCGCAAGACCCTGGGCGATGACTACGTCGTGGCCCTGAACCTGGCACAGACCACCCCGCAGTGGCTGCGCAACCTCGGCGCCAGCCCGATGAAGCTGGGCCTGGACCTCTCCGGTGGTGTGCACTTCCTGCTGGAAGTGGACATGGAAAAGGCCATGAGCGCCCGCCTGAAGGTCTACGACGGTGAAGTGAAGAGCCTGCTGCGCAAAGAGCGCGTGCGCTACCGTACCCTGCCGCAACAGGACGGCGCGATTCTGCTCGGCTTTGCCGACGACGCTACCCGCGAACAGGCCCGCAGCCTGATCCGCAAGAATTTCAATGACTTCGAACTGACCACCACCGAGCGCAACGAGCTCGCCGTGCTGCGTCTGGCGTTGACCCCGGCGAAAGTCGCCGAGATCCGCGAATACTCGATCAAGCAGAACCTCACCACCGTGCGCAACCGGGTCAACGAGCTGGGCGTGGCCGAGCCGCTGGTTCAGCGCCAGGGCGCCAACCGCATCGTGGTCGAGCTGCCAGGCGTGCAGGACACCGCCGAGGCCAAGCGTATCCTCGGCAAGACCGCCAACCTGGAGTTCCGCTTCGGTGCCGAGCCGGGCGCGTCCAAGGCCACCACCGAGGTGTTCGAGTTCCGCGAAGGCGGCCGTTCGGCGCCGGTCGAGCGTGGCCTGATCATCACCGGTGACCAGGTCACCGATGCCCAGGCCAGCTTCGACGAGCACGGTCGCCCGCAGGTGAACATCCGTCTCGACGGCCATGGCGGCGAGCTGATGAGCCGCGCCACCCGTAGCAACGTCGGCCGCAGCATGGCGGTGATCTTCATCGAGCAGAAGCCGGTCACCCGCTACGTCAAGCAGACCGTCGACGGCGTCGAGAAGGAAGTGGCGGTACAGAGCTTCCAGGAAGAGAAGAAGATCATCAGCCTGGCGACCATCCAGTCGCCGCTGGGCAGCCAGTTCCGCATCACCGGCCTGAACGGCCAGGGCGAATCGTCCGAGCTGGCCCTGCTGCTGCGTGCCGGTGGTCTGGCCGCGCCGATGTACTTCGCCGAAGAACGCACCATCGGCCCGAGCCTGGGCGCCGACAACATCACCAAGGGTATCGATGCGTCGCTGTGGGGCATGCTGTTCGTCTCGCTGTTCATCATCGCCATCTACCGTGGCTTCGGCGTCATCGCCACCGTGGCCCTGGCGGGCAACATGGTCCTGCTGCTGGCGCTGATGTCGCTGCTGGGCGCGACCCTGACCCTGCCGGGTATCGCCGGTATCGTGCTGACCATGGGTATGGCGGTCGACGCCAACGTGCTGATCTTCTCGCGTATCCGCGAGGAGCTCAAAGCCGGCATGTCGGTGCAGCGCGCCATCCACGAAGGCTTCAACCGCGCCTACACCGCGATCATCGACGCCAACCTGACCAGCCTGCTGGTCGGCGGCATCCTGTTCGCCATGGGTACCGGCCCGGTCAAGGGCTTCGCGGTGACCATGTCCCTCGGGATTTTCACCTCGATGTTCACCGCCGTCATGGTGACCCGCGCAATGGTCAACCTGACCTGCGGCGGGCGTGACATCAAGAAGCTGTGGGTTTGAGGGAGCTGCGATGAAAACCATCAATTTCATGGGCGTGCGCAATGTCGCGTTCGCCATTACCGTGCTCCTCACCGTGCTGGCGCTGTTCAGCTGGTGGCAGAAGGGCCTGAACTTCGGCCTGGACTTCACCGGCGGTACGCTGATCGAGCTGACCTACGAGCGCCCGGCCGACCTGCAGACGGTGCGTAGCGAGCTGGTCAAGTCCGGCTTCCATGAGGCCGTGGTGCAGAGCTTCGGCGCGACCACCGACCTGCTGGTGCGCATGCCGGGCGACGACCCGCAGCTGGGCAACAAGGTGGCGGCAGCGCTGCAGACGGTCGGCGGCGACAACCCGGCGACCATCAAGCGTGTCGAGTTCGTCGGCCCGCAGGTGGGTGAAGAACTGCGCGACCAGGGCGGCCTGGGCATGCTGCTGGCACTCGGCGGCATCCTGATCTACCTGGCCTTCCGCTTCCAGTGGAAGTTCGCGGTCGGCGCGATCATCTCGCTGATCCACGACGTGGTGGTGACCCTGGGTATCCTGTCGTTCTTCCAGATCACCTTCGACCTGACGGTGCTGGCGGCGGTGCTGGCGATCATCGGCTACTCGCTGAACGACACCATCGTCGTGTTCGACCGGGTGCGTGAGAACTTCCGGGTGATGCGCAAGGCCTCGCTGATCGACAACATCAACATCTCGACCACCCAGACTCTGCTGCGCACCATCGCCACCTCGGTGTCGACCCTGCTGGCGATCGCCGCGCTGCTGTTCTTCGGTGGCGATAACCTGTTCGGCTTCTCCCTGGCGCTGTTCATCGGTGTCATGGCCGGTACCTACTCGTCGATCTACATCGCCAACGTGGTGCTGATCTGGCTGAACCTGAGCAGTGAAGACCTGATTCCGCCGGTCAAGGCCGAGGGTGTGGACGACCGTCCGTAAGGTTTTTTCCTACGCCATTTGGCGTAAAGAGAGGCGCGAGTGTTGAACTCGCGCCTTTTTTTTTGCTCCAAGGCTGGGAGAAGGCGGGCGATGCCCCGCAGGTACGATCAGGAGGTTCACGTGAACAAATCAATGCTGGTGGGTGCGGTGCTGGGGGCTGTCGGTGTAACCGCCGGAGGTGCTGTGGCGACCTACAGCTTGGTGAACAAAGGGCCTGAATATGCCCAGGTGACCGACGTGCAGCCGATCAAACAGCAAGTGAAGACGCCGCGCGAGGTCTGCAAGGACGTGACCGTCACGCGCCAGGCGCCGGTCAAGGACCAGCACCAGATCGCCGGCACCGTGGTCGGCGCCTTGGCGGGTGGCCTGCTGGGCAACCAGGTCGGCGGCGGCACGGGCAAGAAGATCGCCACCGTGGCCGGTGCGGTGGGTGGCGGTTACGCGGGCAACAAGGCCCAGGAGTACATGCAGGAGCGTGACACCTACACCACCACCCAGACCCGTTGTAATACCGTGAACGACCTGAGCGAGAAGGTGGTGGGCTACAACGTGACCTATTCCATCGGTGACCAGGTGGGCAAGGTGAAGATGGACCATGAGCCGGGCTCGAGCATTCCGCTGGACAAGAACGGCAAGCTGATCCTCAGCCAGAACCAGCCCGGCCAATAAGCAAACGGCTCGCCCGCTCCTACAGGGGGCGGGCGATGTTTTCGGCAGGCACAAAAAAAGCACCCCGCGGGGTGCTTTTTCGTTCAGGCGATCTGCCCTCAGCGCTTCATGTATTCCGGCAGGTGCGGCTGGATCGCCGTCAGCACCGCCTTGAAGCACTTGATGTTGCCCGCCACGATGTGGCCCTTGTCGAGGAACTCGTGGCCCCCGTTGAAATCGCTGACCAGGCCACCGGCTTCCTGGATCAGCAGCACGCCTGCGGCCATGTCCCACTCCGACAGGCCCGACTCCCAGAAGGCGTCGTAACGGCCGGCGGCCACGTAGGCCAGGTCCAGCGCGGCGGAACCAGCGCGGCGGATGCCAGCGGTCTGGCCGGTCAAGGCGCGGAACATGCCCAGGTAGTTGTCCAGGTCGGCCATCTGGTTGTCGCGGAACGGGAAGCCGGTGCCCAGCAGGGCGCCTTCCAGGCTGCTGCGCGAGCTGACGCGCAGGCGGCGGCCGTTGAGCTGCGCGCCACGGCCACGGCTGGCGGTGAATTCTTCCTGGCGCACCGGGTCGACGATCACGGCGTGCTCGAGGCGGCCACGGTATTTACAGGCGATGCTGACAGCGAAGTGAGGAACGCCACGCAGGAAGTTGGTGGTGCCATCCAGTGGGTCGATGATCCACAGGTAGTCTTTGCCTTCTTCACCGGTACCGGCGTGCAGGCCGGTCTCTTCACCCTGGATGGAGTGGTTCGGGTAGGCCTTGCGCAGGGCGTTGACGATGGTCTGCTCGGCGGCGCGATCGACCTCGGAGACGTAGTCCTTGGCCTCTTTCTCGTCGACCTTGATGCTGTCCAGGCGTTCGATGGAGCGGAAAATCAGTTCACTGGCGCTGCGAGCGGCGCGCAGGGCGATATTCAGCATAGGCTGCATGGGCGTTTCACCTGGGGATGTTAAAGAAGAAAGCCGCATAGTCTATCAGAAAACTGTTCCGGCAGAAGGGCGACATTCGCTTTCATGGCGTAACGTCCGTCGCTTAGGTAAGATCATCGCCCCCTTTATCCGCATCTGTGAGCGCACCACCTTGCTGCAGAATATTCGTGTTGTTCTGGTCAATACCAGCCACCCCGGCAACATCGGCGGCGCTGCGCGTGCCATGAAAAACATGGGCTTGTCGCGCCTGGTGCTGGTTCAACCACTGGATTTCCCCGCGGTCGACGCCACCGCGCGCGCGTCCGGCGCCGATGACGTGCTGGAAAACGCCCAGGTGGTCGATAGCCTCGAAGAGGCGCTGGTTGGCTGCAGCCTGGCCATTGGCACCAGCGCCCGTGAGCGCAGCATCCCGTGGCCGCTGCTCGACCCCCGTGAATGCGGGGCCAAGACGGTCGAGCAGGCCAGCACCGGCGAGGAAATCGCCCTGGTCTTCGGTCGCGAACACGCCGGCCTGACCAACGAAGAACTGCAGCGATGTCACTTCCACGTGCACATTCCCTCGAACCCCGACTTCAGCTCGCTGAACCTCGCGGCCGCCGTTCAGGTGCTCGCCTACGAGGTGCGCATGGCCTGGCTGGCCGCCGCAGGCTCGCCGTCGAAAGTCGAGAAGTTCGAAGCCAACTCGCTGCGTGCCGGCGAACTGGCGACCATGGACGAAATGGAGCTGTTCTACGACCACCTGGAGAAAACCCTGGTGGACATCGGCTTCCTCGACCCCGAGAAGCCCAAGCACCTGATGCCGCGCTTGCGCCGGCTGTATGGGCGCAGCTCGGTCAATCGTTCGGAAATGAGCATTTTGCGCGGCATCCTCACCGAGACCCAGAAGGTCGCAAGGGGCGAGCCGCATAAGCGGAAGGACTGACAGATGTTCGAACGTCTGCGTGAAGATATCCAGAGCGTATTCCACCGTGACCCGGCGGCGCGCAACGCCTTCGAGGTATTGACCTGCTACCCCGGCATGCACGCCATCTGGCTGCACCGCCTGGGGCATGCCCTGTGGGTGCGTGACTTCAAGTGGCTGGCGCGCCTGGTGTCGAACTTTGGCCGCTGGCTGACTGGCATCGAGATCCACCCCGGCGCCACCATCGGCCGGCGCTTCTTCATCGACCACGGCATGGGCATCGTCATCGGCGAGA
The DNA here is from genome assembly GCF_029193575.1 of Pseudomonas entomophila. Lineage (GTDB taxonomy): Bacteria > Pseudomonadota > Gammaproteobacteria > Pseudomonadales > Pseudomonadaceae > Aquipseudomonas > Aquipseudomonas entomophila_G. The sequence goes on from NZ_JARGCS010000012.1 coordinate 255,954, forward strand.
CCGCCGAGATCGGCGACGACGTCACCCTCTACCAGGGCGTGACCCTCGGCGGCACCAGCTGGAACAAGGGCAAGCGCCACCCGACCCTGGAGAACGGCGTGGTGGTCGGCGCCGGGGCCAAGGTGCTGGGGCCGTTCACCGTCGGCGCCGGGGCCAAGATCGGCTCCAACGCGGTGGTCACCAAGGCGGTGCCGGCTGGCGCCACCGCGGTGGGCATCCCGGGGCGAATCATCGTCAAGACCGAGGCGGATGATGCCGTCGAGGCCAAGCGCAAGGCCATGGCCGAGAAGATCGGCTTCGACGCCTACGGCGTCAGTGGCGACATGCCCGACCCGGTGGCCCGCGCCATCGGCCAGATGCTCGACCACCTGCAGGCGGTCGACGAGCGCCTCGAAGGCATGTGCGGCGCGCTGACCAAGCTCGGCAGCGACTACTGCGCCAAGGAACTGCCGGCCTTGCCGGAGGACGATTTCGCCGAAACCACGCCGCTGGCCCAGGGCGACACTCAGCCGCATTGATTCCGCCAGCTGACACATGGGGCGTGTGCTCGCGCCCCTGGTCTGCTATCATCGCGCCGCCTTCCCGCTGCAATCCCGACTAAAGCACTAGGTCTTATAGTTGACTTAAATGCTCGGGAATCGCATACTCGCACACATCCTGTAACTCCCGTGGTACCCATTAGCCATGCGACTGACTACCAAAGGCCGATACGCCGTGACCGCCATGCTCGACCTGGCGTTGCACGCGCAGCATGGGCCGGTGTCTTTGGCCGACATTTCCGAGCGCCAGGGCATTTCCCTCTCTTATCTGGAGCAGCTGTTCGCCAAGTTGCGCCGCAGCAGCCTGGTCTCCAGCGTGCGCGGCCCGGGCGGCGGCTACCAGTTGTCGCGGGGCATGGAAACCATCCAGGTGGCCCAGGTCATCGACGCGGTCAACGAATCGGTCGATGCCACCCGTTGCCAGGGCCTCGGGGACTGCCACGCCGGTGATACCTGCCTGACCCACCACCTGTGGTGCGATCTCAGCCAGCAGATCCATGAATTCCTCAGCGGCATCAGCCTGGCCGACCTCGTCATGCGCCGTGAGGTGCAGGAAGTCGCCCAGCGCCAGGACCTGCGGCGTGTCGCCGGTCGTGTTGCCCAGCTGGACAAGATTGAGACGTCCGCCGTCGACTGAACCCACCCAAGCGACGAGCGAAGACGCCACCGCCTGATAGGAGATACTCAATGAAGTTGCCGATCTACCTCGATTACTCCGCGACCACTCCGGTCGATCCTCGCGTCGCCCAGAAGATGGCCGACTGCCTGCTGGTCGACGGGAACTTCGGTAACCCGGCGTCGCGCTCCCACGTCTTCGGCTGGCGTGCCGAAGAAGCGGTCGAGAACGCCCGCCGCCAGGTCGCCGACCTGGTCAATGCCGACCCGCGCGAGATCGTCTGGACCAGCGGCGCCACCGAGTCCGACAACCTGGCCATCAAGGGTGTCGCGCACTTCTATCACACCAAGGGCAAGCACATCATCACCTCGAAGATCGAGCACAAGGCGGTGCTGGACACCACCCGCCAGCTCGAGCGCGAAGGCTTCGAAGTCACCTACATCGAGCCTGGTGAAGATGGCCTGATCACTCCGTCCATGGTCGAGGCGGCCCTGCGTGACGACACCATCCTGGTGTCGGTGATGCACGTGAACAACGAAATCGGCACCATCAACGACATCGCCGCCATCGGTGAACTGACCCGCTCGCGCGGCGTGCTGTTCCACGTCGATGCCGCCCAGTCGACCGGCAAGGTCGAGATCGACCTGCAGAAGCTCAAGGTCGACCTGATGTCCTTCTCCGCCCACAAGACCTATGGCCCGAAAGGCATTGGCGCGCTGTACGTCAGCCGCAAGCCGCGCGTGCGCCTGGAAGCCACCATGCACGGCGGCGGTCACGAGCGCGGCATGCGCTCCGGCACCCTGGCCACCCACCAGATCGTCGGCATGGGCGAAGCCTTTGCCATCGCCAAGCAGGAAATGGCCAGCGAGAACACCCGCATCAAGGCCCTGAGCGACCGCTTCTTCAAGCAGGTCTCGGGCCTGGAAGAGCTGTACGTCAACGGCAGCGAGACTGCCCGTGTGCCGCACAACCTGAACCTGAGCTTCAACTACGTCGAAGGCGAGTCGCTGCTGATGTCCCTGAAAGACATCGCCGTGTCCTCCGGTTCGGCCTGCACCTCCGCTTCGCTCGAACCGTCCTACGTGCTGCGTGCCCTGGGCCGCAACGACGAGCTGGCGCACAGCTCCATCCGCTTCACCTTCGGCCGCTTCACCACCGAGGAAGAAGTGGACTACGCCGCGAACAAGGTCGTCGAAGCCGTGAACAAGCTGCGTGAACTGTCGCCGTTGTGGGATATGTACAAAGACGGCGTCGACATCTCCAAGATCGAGTGGGCCGCCCACTAAGCAGTCGCCAGCAAGAGCGGCTCCCTGATGAGGAAGGAATTGCACCATGGCATACAGTGAAAAGGTCATCGACCACTACGAAAACCCACGTAACGTCGGCAAGATGGACGCCGAGGACCCGGACGTCGGTACCGGCATGGTCGGCGCGCCGGCCTGCGGCGACGTGATGCGTCTGCAGATCAAGGTCAACGAGCAGGGCATCATCGAAGACGCCAAGTTCAAGACCTACGGCTGCGGTTCGGCCATCGCCTCCAGCTCCCTCGCCACTGAGTGGATGAAGGGCAAGACCCTGGACGAGGCCGAGACCATCAAGAACACCCAGCTGGCCGAAGAACTGGCATTGCCGCCGGTCAAGATCCACTGCTCCGTGCTCGCCGAAGATGCCATCAAGGCAGCCGTGCGTGACTACAAGCAGAAGAAAGGCTTGATCTGAGACACCTGTCGCTAAGGTAAGGAGTTCCGATGGCTATCAGCATGACAGAAGCCGCCGCCAACCACATTCGCCGCTCCCTCGACGGGCGCGGCAAGGGTGAGGGCATCCGCCTGGGCGTGCGCACCACCGGCTGCTCGGGCCTGGCCTACGTGCTGGAGTTCGTCGACGAGCTGGCCGCCGAAGACCAGGTGTTCGAGAACCACGGCGTGAAGGTCATCATCGACCCCAAGAGCCTGGTCTACCTCGACGGCACCGAGCTGGACTTCGTCAAGGAAGGGTTGAACGAAGGCTTCAAGTTCAACAACCCCAACGTGCGCGGTGAGTGTGGCTGCGGCGAAAGCTTCAATGTCTGAGGCTTGATGTGGGTACTCCTTGTCATTTCGCCCTGTTTGACCTCCAGCCAGGCTTCCGTCTGGACCTCGACAAGCTGGCCAGCCGCTACCGCGCGCTGGCCCGCGAGGTCCACCCGGACCGCTTCGCCGACGCTTCCGAGCGCGAGCAGCGGGTAGCCCTGGAAAAGTCCGCCGCCCTCAACGACGCCTACCAGACCCTGCGTAGCGCGCCGCGTCGCGCCCGTTACCTGCTGGCCATCAGTGGCCACGAGGTGCCCCAGGAAGTCACCGTGCACGACCCGGACTTCCTGCTGCAGCAGATGCAGTGGCGCGAAGAACTCGAAGAGCTGCAGGACGAAGCCGACCTGGACGGCGTTGCCGTGTTCAAGAAGCGCCTGAAGGTCGCCCAGGACACGCTCAACGAAGATTTCGCCGCCTGCTGGGATCAAGCTGCCGAGCGCGACAAGGCTGAACGCCTGATGCGCCGCATGCAGTTCCTCGACAAGCTCGCCCAAGAAGTGCGCCAGTTGGAAGAGCGCCTCGACGATTAACCCCGGCGTTGCCCGTGATGACGCCTAAGGTATTCAGATAAGCATGGCCCTACTGCAGATCGCCGAACCCGGTCAGAGCCCCCAGCCGCACCAGCGCCGCCTGGCGGTGGGCATCGACCTGGGCACCACCAACTCCCTGGTCGCCGCCGTGCGCAGCGGTCGCAGCGAGCCGCTGCCCGACGCGCAGGGCGAGGTCATCCTGCCGTCCGCGGTGCGCTACCTCGATGGCCGCATCGACGTGGGCCAGGCCGCGCGTGGCGCCGCCTCCAGCGACCCGCTGAACACCATCCTGTCGGTCAAGCGCCTGATGGGGCGCGGCCTGGCGGACGTCAAGCAACTGGGCGAACAGTTGCCCTACCGCTTCGTCGGTGGCGAGTCGCACATGCCGTTCATCGACACCGTCCAGGGGCCGAAAAGCCCGGTGGAAGTGTCTGCCGATATCCTCAAGGTCCTGCGTCTGCGTGCCGAGCAAACCCTCGGTGGTGAGCTGGTGGGCGCGGTGATCACCGTGCCGGCGTACTTCGACGACGCCCAGCGCCAGGCCACCAAGGACGCCGCGCGCCTGGCCGGCCTGAACGTGCTGCGCCTGCTCAACGAGCCGACCGCCGCCGCCGTGGCCTATGGCCTGGACCAGAACGCCGAAGGCGTGGTGGCCATCTATGACCTGGGTGGCGGCACCTTCGATATTTCCATCCTGCGCCTGACCGCCGGCGTCTTCGAAGTGCTGGCCACTGGCGGCGACAGCGCCCTGGGTGGCGACGACTTCGACCACGCCATCGCCGGTTGGATCATCGAGCAGGCCGGCTTGTCGTCCGACCTCGACCCGTCCGCCCAGCGCCAGTTGCTGCAAACCGCTTGCGCGGCCAAGGAAGCCCTCACCGACGCCGACGCGGTCAGCGTCAGCCACGGCGCCTGGCAAGGCGAGCTGAGCCGCGCCGCCTTCGAAGCCCTGATCGAGCCGCTGGTCGCCCGCAGCCTCAAGGCCTGCCGCCGCGCTGTGCGCGACAGCGGCGTGGAGTTGGAGGAGGTCGGCGCGGTGGTCATGGTGGGTGGCTCGACCCGCGTGCCGCGTGTGCGCGAGGCGGTCGGCGCGCTGTTCGGCCGTACCCCGTTGACCTCGATCGACCCGGACCAGGTCGTGGCCATTGGGGCCGCGATCCAGGCCGACACCCTGGCCGGTAATCGCCGCGAGGGTGGCGAATTGCTGTTGCTGGACGTCATCCCGCTGTCCCTGGGCCTCGAGACCATGGGCGGGCTGATGGAAAAGGTGATCCCGCGCAACACCACGATCCCCGTGGCCCGCGCCCAGGAGTTCACCACCTATAAAGACGGCCAGTCGGCGATGATGATCCACGTCCTGCAGGGCGAGCGCGAGCTGATCAGCGACTGCCGCTCGCTGGCGCGTTTCGAACTGCGCGGCATCCCGGCGATGGTCGCGGGTGCGGCGAAGATTCGCGTGACCTTCCAGGTCGATGCCGATGGCCTGCTCAGCGTCTCGGCCCGCGAGCTGGGTTCGGGCGTGGAGTCGAGCATCCAGGTCAAGCCGTCCTACGGCCTGACCGACGGCGAGATCGCGCGCATGCTCAAGGATTCCTTCGAACATGCCGGGTCCGACAAGCAGGCGCGCCAGCTGCGCGAGCACCAAGTCGACGCCGAGCGCCTGCTCGAAGCGGTGCAAGGCGCGCTGGACGCCGATGGCGAGCGCCTGCTCAGCCCCGAGGAGCGCGAGGCCATCGCCTTCCAGATGCAAGAATTGCGTGATTTGCTCAGCGGCACCGATGGCGCGGCCATCGAGCAGCAGACCAAGCGTCTGTCGCAGGTGACCGATGCTTTTGCCGCCCGCCGCCTTGATTCGACGGTCAAAGCCGCACTGGCCGGGCGCAACCTGAATGAGATCGAGGAGTAACCGATGCCCCAGGTGATTTTCCTGCCGCATGAGAAATTCTGCCCGGATGGGCTGGTGGTGGAGGTGGAGCCCGGGACCAACATCCTGGAACTGGCCCACGAGCACCACATCGAGATGGAAAGCGCCTGTGGTGGCGTGTGCGCCTGCACCACCTGCCACTGCATCGTGCGCGAGGGCTTCGACTCGCTGGAAGAGGCCGACGAACTGGAAGAAGACATGCTGGACAAGGCCTGGGGCCTGGAAGCACAGTCGCGCCTGGCCTGCCAGGTGATCGTTGGCGAGGAAGACCTCACCATCGAGATTCCGAAATATTCGCTCAACCATGCCGCAGAAGCGCCGCACTGAGGGTTCAGCATGAGTCTGAAATGGATTGATGTACTTGAGATCGCCATCCAGCTTGCGGAAAGCAAGCCGGAAGTCGATCCTCGTTACGTGAATTTCGTCGATCTGCACCGTTGGGTGCTGGCCTTGCCAGAGTTCAGCGACGATCCGTCACGCGGCGGTGAGAAGGTGCTCGAGGCCATCCAGGCGGCCTGGATCGAAGAAGCCGACTGAGCGTGTCCTGCAGGTTAGGCAATCCCCTGGAACCCGCGTATAATTCGCGGGTTTAATTTTTCGCAACACTCATTTTTTGGAGTTTTCCATGGCTGTTCAACGTACTTTCTCCATCATCAAGCCTGACGCCGTTGCCAAGAACGTGATCGGCAAGATCACCACTCGTTTCGAAGAAGCCGGCCTGAAAATCGTCGCCTCGAAAATCAAGCAGCTGTCCAAGGCCGAAGCCGAAGGCTTCTACGCCGAGCACAGCGCTCGTGGCTTCTTCGGTGACCTGGTTGCCTTCATGACTTCCGGTCCGGTCGTCGTTCAGGTTCTGGAAGGCGAGAACGCCATCGCTCTGAACCGTGAGCTGATGGGCGCCACCAACCCTAAAGAAGCGGCCCCAGGCACCATCCGCGCCGACTTCGCCGAGTCGATCGACGCCAACGCCGTTCACGGTTCGGACTCCGAAGCCGCTGCTGCTCGCGAAATCGCTTACTTCTTCGCTGCTACCGAGGTAACCACTCGCTAAGCGAAAGCTGACGAGTGAGGGTGAATCCATGACGACATCTACTGGCAAAATCAACCTGTTGGGGCTGACCCTGCCGGAAATGGAACAGTTCTTCGACTCGATCGGGGAGAAGCGCTTCCGTGCCGGTCAGGTGATGAAATGGATTCACCATTTTGGCGTCGATGACTTCGCCGCCATGACCAATGTCGGCAAGGTCTTGCGCGAAAAGCTCGAGGCCGTTGCCGAGATTCGGGCACCGGAAGTGGTCAGTGAAGACATTTCCGCCGACGGTACCCGCAAGTGGGTGGTCCGCGTTGCCTCCGGCAGCTGCGTCGAAACCGTCTACATCCCCACCGACGACCGCGGCACCCTCTGCGTCTCGTCCCAGGCCGGCTGCGCCCTGGACTGCAGTTTCTGCTCCACCGGCAAGCAAGGCTTCAACAGCAACCTCACCGCCGCCGAAGTGATCGGCCAGGTGTGGCTTGCGAACAAATCCTTCGGTACCGTCCCTGCCAAGATCGACCGCGCCATCACCAACGTGGTGATGATGGGCATGGGCGAACCGCTGCTGAATTTCGACAATGTCATCGCCGCCATGAAGATCATGATGGACGATCTGGGCTATGGCATCTCCAAGCGCCGCGTCACCCTGTCCACCTCGGGCGTGGTGCCGATGATCGACGAACTGGCCAAGCACATCGACGTGTCGCTGGCCCTGTCGCTGCACGCGCCGAATGACGAGCTGCGCAACCAGCTGGTGCCGATCAACAAGAAGTACCCGCTCAAGGTCCTGCTCGAGTCGTGCATGGGCTACATGGCCACCCTGGGCGGCAAGCGTGTGCTGACCGTCGAGTACACCCTGCTCAAGGACGTCAACGACCAACCCGAGCATGCGGCCCAGATGATCGAGCTGCTGCGCGACGTGCCGTGCAAGATCAACCTGATCCCGTTCAACCCGTTCCCGCACTCCGGCTACGAGCGGCCAAGCAACAATGCCATTCGTCGCTTCCAGGACCTGCTGCACCACGGCGGCTTCAACGTCACCACCCGTACCACCCGTGGTGAAGACATCGACGCCGCCTGCGGGCAATTGGTCGGCCAGGTCATGGACCGTACCCGCCGTAGCGAGCGCTACATCGCCGTACGCCAGCTGAACGCCGACGGCGAGCAGCAAGACAGCGCCGTGCGCCACTGACCGGGACCCGCCCATGACCCTGCGCGCCGCGCTGTCGATCCTGTCGCTTTCGCTGCTGGCCGGCTGCGTGTCCAGCGGAACGGGCGACCCACTGGCCAGCCGCCAGGGGCGTGCAGAGGCGGGGCAGGCCTACGTGCAGTTGGGCCTGGGTTATTTGCAACAAGGTTTGACCGAGCAGGCCAAGGCCCCGCTGCGCAAGGCGCTGGACCTCAATGCCAGCGATGCTGATGCCAACGCCGCCCTGGCGCTGGTGTTCCAGGCCGAAGGCGAGCCCACGCTGGCCGACGACTACTTTCGCAAGGCCATGGCCCAGCGCCCAGGCGACACGCGGATACGTAATAACTACGGCAGCTTCCTCTACGCTCAAGGCCAATTTCACCAGGCCGAGCAGATGTTTCGCCAAGCGGCCGCCGATACCCTGTATCCTGAGCGTTCCCGGGTCTACGAGAACCTCGGCCTGACAGCCCTCAGGCAAGGGCGCCGCGAACAGGCGCACGAATACCTGGAAAAAGCCCTGCGGCTCAACCAGCGGCAACCCAGGGCGCTGCTGGAAATGGCTGAGTTGTCCTACGAAAACAGGCATTATGTGCCCGCCCGTGACTATTACGAGCGCTTCAGCCAGCAGAGCGATGCCAATGCCCGCAGCCTGCTGCTGGGCAGCCGCCTTGCCCGAGTCTTCGAAGAACACGGCACGGTGGCCGAACTGGGCCAGCAATTACAACGACTTTATCCCGGTACGCCGGAATACCAGCAATACCTGTCGGAGCAACGATGAAAGCCGCGCACCCCGAAGTAGCAGCAGCGACTCGCCAGAACCCCGGTGAAGTCTTGCGCCAGGCCCGCGAGACCCGGGACTGGTCGCAGGCCGAAGTGGCCCGCAAGCTCAACCTCACGGTAACTTCGCTGAACCACCTGGAAACCGGCGCCTTCGACAAGCTTCCCGGGCATACCTTCGCCCGTGGCTACATCCGCGCCTACGCCAAGTTGATGGACATGGACCAGGCGCCGCTGGTCGAGGCGTTCGACCAGTACACCGGCACCCATGCCAAGGGCAGCGAAGTGCACGCCCTGGGCCGTATCGAGGAGCCGGTGCGGCTCTCCCACAACATCCTGCGTGTGGTCAGCCTGCTGCTGCTGGTGGCAGTGATCGGTGGTGGCTTCCTCTGGTGGCAGGACCAAGGCAGCCTGCGCACCCAGGACCTGGCCAAGATCGCCTTGGAGCATGTCGAGGTCGAAAGCGCCGACGGCACTACCCAGATCCACCCGCTGGACGAGCCTGAAGACCAGGCCGTGACCGCTGGCCAGCAGCCGGAAAGCGCGCCATTGCCGCTGGAACAAGCACCGGTCGAGCAGGCTCCCGCGCCTGTCAGCGAGGCTGCCCCAGCCGCGGCCCACGCCCCGGCTGCAAACCCGGCATCGACCGCTGCAGCCGCCACGGTCCCGGTGGCTCCTGCCCACGTGCCGGCACCTGCCCCAGCCCCGGCCGCACCTGTCGCCAGTGTGCCGGCCAACGCCGCACAGCCGAGCGTGTTGCCGGCGGGTGATGGCAAGGTCGCCATCCAATTCACCGCCGATTGCTGGACCCAGGTCACCGACGGCAACGGCAAGGTGCTGTTCAGCGCCATCAAGCGCAAGGGTGACAGCCTGGAACTGACCGGCAAACCGCCGTTCGCGGTACGCCTGGGCTTCGCCCGTGGCGCCCAGGTCAGCTACAACGGCCAGGCTGTCGACATTGCCCCGTTCACCAGTGGCGAGACCGCTCGCCTGAAGTTGGGACAGTAAGCCATGCACGGCGAATCTCCGATCAAACGTCGCGAATCCCGGAAAATCTGGGTCGGCAATGTACCGGTGGGCGGCGATGCGCCGATCGCGGTGCAGAGCATGACCAACACCGACACCAACGACGTCGCTGCCACCGTCGGGCAAATCCAGCGCCTGGTCGATGCCGGCGTGGACATCGTCCGCGTCTCGGTGCCAGACATGGACGCCGCCGAAGCCTTCGGCAAGATCAAGCAATTGGTCAGCGTGCCGCTGGTCGCCGACATCCACTTCGACTACAAGATCGCGCTGCGCGTGGCGGAGCTCGGTGTCGATTGCCTGCGCATCAACCCCGGCAACATCGGCCGTGAAGACCGCGTGCGTGCGGTGGTCGATGCCGCCCGCGACCGTGGCATCCCGATCCGTATCGGGGTCAATGCCGGCTCCCTGGAAAAAGACCTGCAGAAAAAGTATGGCGAACCGACCCCGGCGGCGCTGGTCGAGTCGGCGTTGCGCCATGTCGAGCACCTCGACCGCCTGGACTTCCAGGACTTCAAGGTCAGCGTCAAGGCCTCCGACGTGTTCATGGCCGTCGAAGCCTACCGCTTGCTGGCCAAGCAGATCGTCCAGCCGCTGCACCTGGGGATCACCGAAGCCGGTGGCCTGCGCTCGGGGACGGTGAAATCCGCCGTCGGCATCGGTATGCTGCTGGCCGAAGGCATCGGCGATACCATCCGCATTTCCCTGGCCGCCGACCCGGTCGAGGAAGTGAAGGTCGGCTACGACATCCTCAAGTCGCTGCACCTGCGTTCCCGTGGCATCAACTTCATCGCCTGCCCGAGCTGCTCGCGGCAGAACTTCGATGTGGTCAAGACCATGAACGAGCTGGAAGGGCGCCTGGAAGACCTGTTGGTTCCGCTGGACGTGGCCGTGATCGGCTGCGTGGTCAACGGCCCGGGCGAAGCCAAGGAATCCCATGTCGGCCTGACCGGCGGCACCCCCAACCTGGTGTACATCGACGGCAAGCCGGCACAGAAGCTGACCAACGACAACCTGGTGGACGAGCTGGAAAAGCTCATCCGCCAGAAAGCGGCCGAGAAGGTCGAGGCCGACGCGGCGTTGATCGCCCGTGGCTGATACACAGATTCGTAAGGATTTTTCGTGAGCAAATCGCTGCAAGCCATCCGTGGCATGAACGACATCCTGCCTGAGCAGTCGCCGCTGTGGCGCTACTTCGAGGGCACCGTGGCCGGCCTGCTGGACACCTACGGCTACAGCCAGATCCGTACGCCGATCGTCGAGTTCACCGAGCTGTTCAAGCGTTCGATCGGTGAAGTCACCGACATCGTCGAAAAAGAGATGTACACCTTCGAGGACCGCAACGGCGATTCGCTGACCCTGCGTCCCGAGGGCACCGCCGCCTGCGTGCGCGCCGTGCTCGAGCATGGCATCACCGGCAATGGCCAGGTGCAGAAACTGTGGTACATCGGCCAGATGTTCCGCCACGAGCGCCCGCAGAAAGGGCGCTACCGCCAGTTCCACCAGATCGGCGTGGAGGTGTTCAACCTCGACGGCCCGGACATCGACGCCGAGCTGATCATGCTGACCTGGCGCCTGTGGGGCCTGCTGGGCATCCAGGACGCGGTCAAGCTCGAGCTCAACAGCCTGGGCACCAGCGAAGCCCGCGCGCGCTACCGTGACGCGCTGGTCGAGTTCCTCTCGGCGCGCCTGGAGCAACTGGACGAAGACAGCCAGCGTCGCCTCATGAGCAACCCGCTGCGCATCCTCGACAGCAAGGACCAAGGCACCCAGGCGGTGCTGGTCGGCGCGCCGAAGCTCGAGGACTACCTCGACGAAGATTCCCGCGTGCACTTCGAGGGCCTGAAGGCCCGCCTGGACGCCGCCGGCATCCCGTTCGTGATCAACACCAAGCTGGTGCGTGGCCTGGACTACTACAGCAAGACCGTGTTCGAGTGGGTCACCGACAAGCTCGGCGCCCAGGGCACCGTCTGCGCTGGTGGCCGCTACGACGGCCTGGTCGAGCAGATGGGCGGCAAGCCGACCCCGGGCGTGGGCTTCGCCATGGGCATCGAGCGCCTGATCCTGCTGCTGGAGACCCTGGGCAAGGTGCCGGAGTCGATCAGCCGTACCCTCGACGTCTACCTGTGCGCCTTTGGCGAGCAGGCTGAGCTGGCCGGCCTGAAGATCAGCGAAGGCCTGCGCGACCGCCTGCCGGGCCTGCGCCTGGCGGTCAACGCCGGTGGCGGCAGCTTCAAGAGCCAGTTCAAGAAGGCCGACAAGAGCGGCGCGTTGTTCGCGCTGATCCTGGGGGACGACGAGCTGGCGCAACAAGTGGTAGGTTTCAAGCCCCTGCGTGGCCAGGGCGAACAACAGAACATTGCCTGGGATGCTCTGGCCGAGCACCTGGAAGCTGCTCTCGCGCAGGCGTGAAGCGGTCAAACAGCCGAATTGCTGAAAAGGAGTATTGGGGTGTCGAGTACCGATGATGATGGCCTGGCCGCGGCCAAGGACTGGTGGAACCGTAACGGCAAGCCGCTGCTGACCGGTGCCCTGCTCGCCGCCGCGGTGGTGATGGGCTGGCAGGCCTGGCACAAGTACCAGAGCAACCAGTCGCAAGGCGCCTCGGCGTTGTACCAGGCGCTGCTGGAAACCACCCTGACGCCGACCGGCCAGCCTGACGCGACCAAGGTCGCCGAGCTGTCCGGCAAGCTCAAGAGCGAGTTCGCCGGCACCGCCTACGCCCAGTACGGCAGCCTGTTCGTGGCCAAGGTCGCGGTCGACAGCGGCAAGCTGGACGACGCCGCCGCCGAGCTCAAGGGCGTGCTGGACAAGCCTGCCGATGTGACCCTGGGCGAGATCTCGCGCCAGCGCCTGGCCCGCGTGCTCGCGGCCCAGGGCAAGGCCGAGGACGCCCTCAAGCTGCTCGACGGCGACGCCGACAAGGCGTTCCTGGCCAGCCGCGAAGAATTGAAGGGCGACCTGCTGGTACAGCTGGGCCGCGCCGACGATGCCCATAGCGCTTACGAAAAAGCCAAGGCCGCGCTGTCCGACGACGCCGCGATCGGTGGCCTGCAACTGAAGCTGGATGACCTGGCCAAAGGGGACGCTTGAAGTGATCGGTTGGAAACAAGCAGCAGTGCTCGCCCTGGCCGTCCTGGCCGCGGGTTGCAGCAGCAACAGCAAGAAGGAACTGCCTCCGGCCGAACTGACCAAGTTCACCGAGGAAGTGGTGCTGAAGAAGCAGTGGAGCCGTTCGATCGGTGACGGCCAGGGTGAGACCTACAACACCCTGGTGCCGGCCATCGAGAACGACCGTATCTACGCCTCCGACGTCAATGGCCTGGTCTTCGCCCTGAACCGTCTCGACGGTGACGTGGTGTGGAAGAAGGACCTTGAGCTGCCGGTCTCCGGCGCGGTCGGCGTGGGCTACGGCATGGTCATGCTCGGCACCCTGAAGGGCGAGGTGGTCGCGCTGGATTCGAGCACCGGTGAAGAACGTTGGCGCTCGCGCGTCACCAGCGAAGTGCTGGCACCGCCCGCCACCAACGGTGACGTGGTGGTGGTGCAGACCCAGGACGACCGCCTGATCGGCCTCGACTTCGCCACGGGCGAGCGTCGCTGGATCTACGAAAGCACCCCGGCCGTGCTCACCCTGCGTGGCACCGGTGCGCCGGTGGTGACCAACCGCCTGGCGGTGGCCGGCCTGTCCACCGGCAAGGTGGTCGCGGTCGACACCCAGAACGGCGTGCCGGTGTGGGAGAGCCGCGTGGCCATCCCGCAGGGCCGTTCCGAACTGGACCGCGTGGTGGATATCGACGGCGGCCTGCTGCTGTCGGGTGAAACTCTGTACGTCAGCACCTACCAGGGCCGCGTCGCCGGTCTCGACCTGCAGAGCGGCCGTGTGCTGTGGCAGCGCGATGCCTCCAGCTACGTCGGTGTCGCCCAGGGCTTTGGCAACGTCTACGTGAGCGAGGCCTCGGGCACCGTGGAGAGCGTCGACGAGCGTTCCTCCAGTTCCCTGTGGAGCAACGACGCCATGGCGCGCCGGCAACTGTCGGCGCCGGAAGTGTTCTCCAGCTATGTGGCGGTGGGTGACTTCGAGGGTTACCTGCACCTGCTCAGCCAGGTCGATGGCCGCTTCGTCGGCCGTGAGCGTATCGACAGCGATGGCCTGCGCGCCCGGCCCCTGGTGGTCGGCGACACCATCTATGTCTTTGGCAACAGCGGCAAGCTCGAGGCATTGACCATCCGCTGAAGCTAAGCTTGGGGTCTCACGGCCCCGGGCTGCGGCGCATGAAGCGCTGCCCGAACTCCGGCCGCTGCTGTGCAGCGGCCTTTGCATTTTCAAGAATTCAAGAGTGGAGAGCCGCATGGTTCCCGTAATCGCCCTGGTGGGACGGCCGAACGTCGGCAAATCCACCATGTTCAACCGCCTGACCAAGACCCGCGATGCCATCGTCGGCGACTTGTCCGGCTTGACCCGTGACCGCCAGTACGGCGATGCGACCTGGCAAGGCCGTTCCTACATCCTGATCGACACCGGCGGTATCACCGGTGACGAAGTGGGCATGGACGAGAAGATGGCCGAGCAGTCGCTGATGGCCATCGAGGAAGCCGACTATGTGCTGTTCCTGGTCGATGCCCGCGCCGGCATGACCGCCGCCGACCAGATGATCGCCGAGCACCTGCGCAAGCGGAACAAAGAAGCCATCCTGGTCGCCAACAAGATCGACAACATCGACGCCGACGTCGCCCGCGCCGAGTTCTCGCCGCTGGGCATGGGCAACGCGATCCCGGTGGCCGGCTCCCAGGGCCGTGGCATCAATGCGCTGATGGAAGCGGTGCTGGGTCACGTGCCGCGCGACAAGGAAGAGGAAGCCCTCGACGAGGACGTCGCCGAAGGTGAGGAAGCCACGCGCATCCCCGGCCCGAGCGAGAAGGATGGCATCAAGATCGCCATCATCGGCCGCCCCAACGTCGGCAAGTCGACCCTGGTCAACCGCATGCTCGGCGAAGAGCGCGTAGTGGTCTACGACCAGCCGGGCACCACCCGCGACAGTATCTACATCCCTTTCGAGCGCGATGAAGAGAAGTACACCCTGATCGACACCGCCGGGGTGCGCAAGCGCGGCAAGATCCACGAGGAGGTCGAGAAGTTCTCGGTGGTGAAGACGCTGCAGGCGATCAAGGACGCCAACGTGGTGATCTTCGTCATGGACGCCCGTGAAGGCGTGGTCGACCATGATCTCAACCTGCTGGGCTTCGCCCTGGAAGCCGGCCGTGCCATCGTCATCGCCCTGAACAAATGGGATGGCATGGAGCCGGGCGAGCGCGACTACGTGAAGACCGAGCTGGAGCGCCGGCTGTTCTTCGTCGACTTTGCCGATATCCACTTCATCTCCGCCCTGCACGGCACCGGCGTGGGCCACCTGTACAAGTCGGTGCAGGCCGCGTTCAAGTCGGCGGTCACCCGCTGGCCGACCAGCCGCCTGACGCAGATCCTCGAAGACGCAGTGAGCGAGCACCAGCCGCCACTGGTCAACGGCCGTCGCATCAAACTGCGCTATGCCCACCTCGGTGGCGCCAACCCGCCGCTGATCGTGATCCACGGTAACCAGACCGACAAGATTCCGAAGTCGTACTCGCGCTATCTGGAAAACACCTACCGCCGTGTGCTCAAGCTGGTCGGCACGCCGATCCGCATCGAGTACAAGGGCAGCGACAACCCGTTCGAGGGCAAGAAGAACACCCTCACCGACCGCCAGGTCAACAAGAAGCGCCGGCTGATGTCGCACCACAAGAAGGCCGAGAAAAAGCGCAGGGACAAGCGCAAGTAACCCGGCCAGCCGCGCGCCTCGCGCGATAGGGCTCGATCAGACACCTTCATGGCCTGATCGGGCCATGTGGGCGCGGGCTCGCCCCGCGATGAGGCCGGCACTGACACGGCAAGGCCAGCTGCTCCCACAAGGTGGCAGGGCGTAAGTGTTTCAACCTTTTTCCTGCCCCCTCGATCCGCTATGCTCGGACTCCGTCCCCGCGCCGGATACCCCGCAGGAAAGAGGGCTCCATGATCCGCAGCAAATTGCCGAACGTCGGCACGACCATCTTCACCACCATGTCGCAGCTCGCCGCGCAAACCGGCGCGCTCAACCTCTCGCAAGGCTTCCCCGACTTCAATGGCCCGCAGGCGCTGCTCGATGCGGTCGGCCGTCACGTGGCCGCAGGCAACAACCAGTACGCGCCGATGACCGGCCTGCCGCTGCTGCGCCAGCAGGTGGCGGCCAAGGTTGCGCGGCTGTATGGCGCGCAGGTCGACGCCGACCAGGAAGTGACCATTACGCCCGGCGCCACCGAGGCGATCTTCTGCGCCATCCAGGCGGTGATTCAGGCGGGTGACGAGGTGATCGTCTTCGACCCCTGCTACGACAGTTACGAGCCCTCGGTGGAGCTGGCCGGTGGCCGTTGCATGCACGTGCCGCTCAGCGACGGGGATTTTCGCATCGACTGGCAGAAGTTCAGCGATGCCCTGAGCCCGCGCACGCGCATGGTCATCCTCAACTCGCCGCACAACCCCAGTGGTGCGCTGATCACCCGTGAAGACCTCGACCAACTGGCGCAGCTGATCGCCGAGCGCGATATCTACCTGGTCAGCGACGAGGTCTACGAACACCTGGTGTACGACGGTGTGCGCCACGCCAGCGTGCTGGCCCATGAGCAGCTGTACGCGCGGGCCTTCGTGGTCAGTTCGTTCGGCAAGACCTACCACGTCACCGGTTGGAAGACCGGTTACGTGATCGCCCCGCCGGCGCTGAGCGCCGAGTTGCGCAAGGTTCACCAGTACGTCAACTTCTGTGGCGTGACCCCGCTGCAAGGGGCGCTGGCCGACTTCATGGCCGCGCACCCCGAGCACCTCGACGAACTGCCGGGTTTCTACCAGGCCAAGCGCGACCTGTTCTGCGACCTGCTGCAAGGCTCGCGTTTCAGCTTCACCCGCACTGCGGGCACGTATTTCCAGTTGGTGGACTATGCGCGCATCCGTCCGGACCTCAACGATGTCGACATGGCCCTGTGGCTGACCCGCGAGCACGGCGTGGCGACCATTCCGGTGTCGGTGTTCTACCAGCAGCCCATTCCCGAGCAGCGCCTGGTGCGCCTGTGCTTTGCCAAACGCGAGGAGACGCTGCGCCAGGCGGCGGAGAAACTATGCGCGATCTGAGCCAACTGCCGAACCTGAGAATCGCCCTGGTGCAGACCACCCTGGCCTGGCATGACCGCCAGGCCAACCTCGAGCATTTTGAGGGGTTGCTGGAGCACGTGGGCGAGGTGGACTTGGTGATTCTCCCGGAGATGTTCACCACGGGCTTTTCCATGGAGTCCGAAAGCCTGGCCGAGCCTGAGCACGGCCCGACCTACAAGTGGCTCAAGTGTCAGGCGAAGAAGGTCGGCGCGGTGATCACCGGCAGCGTGATCATCCAGGCCGCCGATGGCAGCCACCGCAATCGCCTGCTGTGGGCGCGGCCCGATGGCGAGGTGCTGCACTACGACAAGCGCCACCTGTTCCGCATGGCCGGCGAGCACAAGCACTACACGCCTGGCGAGCGCCGGGTGCAGTTCGAGCTCAACGGCTGGCGCATCCGCCCGCTGATCTGCTACGACCTGCGCTTCCCGGTGTGGAGCCGCGATGCCCAGGACACCGATCTGCTGCTGTACACGGCCAATTGGCCAGCAGCGCGGCGACTGCACTGGAACCGACTGTTGCCGGCGCGAGGGATCGAGAACCTGTGCTATGTGGCGGCGGTGAACCGGGTGGGGACCGATGGCAAGGGCTTCGCCTACTCAGGCGACAGCCAGGTGCTGGATTTCCAGGGTGAGAGCCTGCTGAGCGCGGGGGAGGCCGACGGGGTGTTCACCGTGGTGCTGAGCGCGGCGGATCTGGCGGCGTATCGCACGCGGTTTCCGGCGAACCTGGATGCGGATACCTTCGAGCTGCATTGAGCCTGTTCCGGCCCTATCGCGGGGCAAGCCTGCTCCTGCAAGGGCAGCGAGATACCTGGAGCGGGCTTGCCCCGCGATAGGGCCGGCACTGACTCAGTAAACATCTCGCCGATACCGCCCATCCTCGATCAACTGCCGCACCGCCTCGTCCCCGAGAATGCCCTTGAGGGTGGAATCCACCCCACCGGCCATCCCCTGCAGGCTACCGCAGACATACACATAGGCCCCCTCGGCGACCCAGGCCTTGAATGCTTCGGCCTGCTCGAGCAACACATCCTGCACATACACCTTCTCGGCCTGGTCCCGCGAGAACGCCAGGTCGAGCCGCGCCAGGTCGCCGGCGCGCAGCCACGCTGACAGCTCTTCCCCACAGAGGAAATCCTGCTCGCGGTTACGCTCGCCGAACAGCAGCCAGTTGCGTTGCTCGCCCGCGGCGATTCGCGCCTTGAGCAGGCTGCGCAAGCCGGCCAGGCCCGTGCCGTTGCCGATCAGCACCACTGGCGCCGGTACGCCCGGCAGTTGGAAGCCGCTGTTGCGACGCAGCCTCGCGCTGAGGGTGCCGTCGACAGGCAGGTACTCGGTCAGCCAGCCCGAGCCCAGGCCCAGTTGCCCCTCCGCATGCCGTTCCTGGCGCACGATCAGTTCCAGCACGCCATCGCTGGCGATCGAGGCGATGGAATACTCCCGCGCGGTGATCGGAATCAGCGCCTCCACCAACGCCTGGGCGTGCAGACCGACCAGGTGCGCGCGGTGGCTGGGCAATTGGCGGCCACCCAGGGCCTGGCCAAGCGTTTCCTGCAGGCCATCGACCTGCACCGTCAGGTTGGCGTCCAGGCCCAGCCCCTGGAGCAGGGCATCGACCCGCGCCTGGCCATTACGCGGCAGGATCTCCACCAGGTCGCCGGCCGCCCAGGTCGCCGGCGCTTCACTGCGCAGGCCCAGCAGGTAGACCGGGCCGCCCTGGCTGCCGGGGTTGAGCAGCGTGCGACGCGCCAGGGTCCAGTTGCCGAAGGCCACGGATTGCCAAGTGGCGACGGCCTGGGCGCCGGTCAGTTGCGCCAGTTCCTGTTGCCATTGGCGCAGGGCCGCCGGGTCGGCGTTGTCGACCTCCACCGGGCTGAACGCGCTGGAGGCGCCGCGCTCGCCGAGCCAGGCTTGCAGGCGCCGGGCGAAGCCGCAGAAGTGTGGGTACTGGCGGTCGCCCAGGGCCAGCACGGCATAGTTCAAGTGTGCCAGCGACCAGGGCTGCCCCAGCACCTTGCGCTCGAAAGCGCGGGCGCTGTCGGGGGCCTCGCCGTCGCCGAAGGTACTGACCACGAACAGCGCGCGGCGCGCCTGGCGCAGCTCGGCCTCGCCGAGTTCGGCGAGCGGGCGCACCTGCACCGGCAGGCCGGCGGCTTGCAATTGCCCGGCGCTCTGCCAGGCCAGTTGTTCGGCGAAGCCGCTCTGGCTGGCGAAGCCGATCAGCCAACTGTCCTGGCTCGCCGGTGTCGGTTCGACCTGGCCACGGGCGGCGCGGGCCTGGCGCTTCTTGCGGCGGCGGTCGAGGTACAGCAGCCAGCCGGTGACGAAGAACAGCGGCATGGTCAGGCTGGCGACAGTGACGATGATCCTCCCCGGCAGGCCGAAGTAGCTGCCCACGTGCAGGGCGTAGACGCTCTGCAGCAACTGGGCCTTGAACGACTTGTCGGTGTAGCGCTCGTGGCGTTTGACCTGGCCGCTGGCAGGGTCGAGGGTCAGGGTGTTGAGGGCGCGCTCGTGGGCGGCGTCGTCGAGCAGGTAGAACAGCGTGGCCGGCTGGCCACCGGCAGGCGGCAGGCGCAGGTTGTAGGCGGTCATGCGCGGCCCGGCGGCCTGTTGCAGGTGGTGCCAGATGGCGTCGTAATCGACCACCAGGGGGGCGGCCTTCTTGTCCGCTTGCTGCGGGCCTTGGCGGCCACGGCCTTCGCCGCGCTTTTGCGGCTGTTCGCCGGCGGGCGGCTTGTCGGCCAGTAGTGTGTTCAGGCCTTCGCGGTACCAGTCGTAGGACCAGAACAGGCCGGTCAGGGCGAACAGCAGGTAGAACAACAGGCACCAGGTGCCGGCCACGGCATGCAGGTTCCAATTGAAGGCGCGACCCTTCCTGGCCCAGTCGAAGGTCAGCCAGGTGCTCCAGTTCAGGGCCTTGCGCGGCCAACGCAGGTACAGGCCGGAGAGGCAGAAGAAAATCAGCATCAGGGTGCAGGCGCCGGTGATCTGCCGGCCCGTGTCACCCATGGCGAGGAAACGGTGCAGTTGCAGCATCAGGTTGAAGAAACCGATGCCGGCCACCTCGCCCTTGAGCTCGCCGGTGTATGGGTCGGCATAGCGCAGCTGGCCGCGGCGCTCGCCGGGGGGCGGGGTGAAGAAGATACGGGCGGCGTTGCCGGCCTGGGTGTCGACCCAGAGCATGGCGACCTTGTCGCCCTGGGCGGCCTCGGCGCGGCGCACCAGCTCCGGCATCGGCAGCACGCCTTCCTGGCGCACCTCGACCTTGAGCACGTCGGCGTTGAATAGGCGCAGAAGCTCTTCCTGGAACGACCAGATCGCGCCGGTGATGCCCATCAGCGCGAGCACCAGGCCTGCGGTGATGCCAAAGAACCAGTGCAATTGGAACAGCGACTTCTTCACCACGTCGATCACCTTGTGCTACTGCGCGGGGGCATTATGCCTTGTGTTGCGGTTGAGGGCCCCTATCGCGGGGCAAGCCCGCTGCACAAGGGCCGCGCTAGCCCCGCGATAGGGCCCAGGCAGACGCCAGGGCCTTGAGGTCAGAAATGCACGCTGGTGGTCAGCAGCGCCGTGCGCCCGGCCGCCTGGTTGGCGAAGTGGGTCGAGAAGGCCTTGTCGTAGTACACCTCGTTGGTCAGGTTCTGCACGTTCAACTGCAGGTCGACGTTCTTGGTCAGCTTGTACGCGGCCATGGCGTCGTAGCGCACGTAGCTGTCGACCATGGTGGTGTTGGCCACGCTGCCGTACACGTCATCCACGTAGAACGCGCCGCCACCGATGGTCAGCTTCGGCGTGACGGCGTAGGTGGTCCACAGGCTGGCGCTGTTGTTCGGCGTGTTCGGCAACTGGTTGCCGTCGTTGGCCTTGCCCAGTGGGCCGCCATCGATCTGGCGGGCCTGCAGGTAGGTGTAGCCGGCGAACACCTGCCACTTGTCGGTCAGCTTGCCGCTGGCCGACAGCTCGATGCCTTGCACGCGGGTCTCGCCGATGTTCTCGAAGGTGGTGGTGTTCACCTGCACACGGGCGTTTTCTTTCTCGGTGCGGAACACCGCGGCGGCCAGGGACAGGCGCTCGTCGAGCAGGTCCCACTTGGTGCCGATCTCGTAGTTGGTGGTCTCTTCCGGCTCCAGGTCGCTGCTGAGCAGGTTGCCCGAACGGTCCGGGGTGCCCGGCAGCGGGTTGCCTTCCTGGCCCTCGCCGAGCATTGCGCCGGGCGGGGTGGCGGAGGTGGCGTAGGAGACATAGAGGCTGCCGTTTTCGGCCGGTTTCCACACCAGGCCCAGCTGGCCGGTGATGAACTCGCTCTTGTCGCTGCCTTTGGCGGTGGTGGTGCCGGCGGCGTTGTAGGTTTTGTAGTCGGTGTCGAAGTGGTCGTAGCGCAGGCCCATGTTCAGCAGCCATTGCGGGGTCAGTTCGAGGGTGTCGAACACGTACAGCGCGCGGGTCTTGCTGTGGGTGGTGGTGCCGGCGTAGTTGCGCGAGATCGCGCCGTTCCACGGGTCGTCCGGGTTCGGGTTGCTCAGCGAGGTGCAGTTGTAGCCGCTGGAAACGATCATTCCCGGGGTGCAGTTGGTATTCGCCGCGCCACCGGGCACGGTGTCGGTGTCGACGTTGTAGGAGGAGCGGTCGCTTTCTTCGCGGCTCAGCTCGACACCGGTGGAGAAACTGTTCTTCAGGCCACCCAGGTAGAACTCGCCGAACAGGTCGGTCTGGTTGGTGGTGGTGGCGGTGTTGCCCACGCGAGTGTTGGCGCGGCGCCAGACGCTGCCGTTGTTGACGTTGGCCTTGCTGTCGTCGGGCTGGGTGAGGATGTAGTCCTGCAGGCTGTTGCCGTGGCGCAGGGTGTTCTTGATCGTCAGCGCATCGGTCAGGTCGTGCTCGACGGCGAAAGTGGCGATGTCCACCCGGGTCTTGCGGAAGTCGCGGTCGGTCAGGCCGTAGAAGTTGTCGTGGTCACCGCCGGCGTAGGGCTTGCTCGGGTCCGCCGAGGTGCGGTTGCCGGTGCCGCCGGCCGGGACGGTGTAGGGGATGCCCGCGTCCGGCAGGTCGTCGCTTTCCAGGTGGTAGTAGTCGAGGTTGACGCGGGTCGGCGTGCCCAGGCCGAAGGCCAGGGACGGGGCGATGCCCCAGCGGTCGTAGTTGACCTTGTCGCGGCCGGCGACGTTGCTTTCGTGGGTCATCAGGTTCAGGCGGCCGGCGATGCTGTCGCTGAACTGGTAGTTGCCGTCGAAGGTGTAACGCTGGGTCTGGTCGCTGCCCCAAGTCCAGGCGCCGTCCAGGGCGTTGCCCAGGTGCGCGCGCTTGCTGACCAGGTTGAGGGTGCCGCCGGCGGCGCCACGGCCGCCGATGGCCGAGTTCGGGCCCTTGGCCACCTCCACCGATTCGATGGCGAAGATCTCGCGGGTTTGCGCGCCGGTGTCGCGCACGCCGTCCAGGTAGGTGTCAGCCTGGGCGTCGAAGCCGCGGATGAACGGGCGGTCGCCCTGTGGGTTGCCGCCTTCGCCGGCGCCGAAGGTGATGCCGGGCACGGTGCGCAGGGCGTCCTGCAGGCTGAGGGCGTTGGTGTCCTTGATGACCTGTTGCGGGATCACGGTGACCGAGCGCGGGGTGTCCACCAGGGGCGCGGTGTACTTAGACGAGGCGGCCTTGTCGGTCTTGTAGTCGGTGCTGGCCTGTTCGGCCTTGCCGTTGATGCTGGTGGCATCGAGGGTGACCGGCTTGCTGGCGGCCGGGTCGGCGGCATAGGCCGACGTGGCGGTAATGGCGACGCCGATGGCGGAGGCGAGCAGGCGTGGTGAACTCACAGTGGTTGGCACGTGACGCATTTTTGGTGACCTTCCCCAAGGTATGAAGGCCGCGGATGGTAATGTAAGCAATTGTGAGTAACAATTGAGACTCGTTACCATTCGATAAGAATTTACATTCTTTACAATTATTCCTTACGGTTTTCCGGGATGTGTGCGTCACTCGGATTTTTGGCCGCCACTGGCAAAGCAACCTTTGGGCAGAACAGGGCTTGCCTGCTGCAAAAGGGAATCAATACCATTGACGCCCTTTTCCCTTGCCAGGTAGCCCGGCCATGCTCCTCCACATCCCCGGCCTGTTCGACGCCGACGAGATCGCCCGCATTCGCGAGGCCCTGCAACGGGCCGACTGGGCCGATGGCAAGGTCACAGCGGGCTACCAGTCGGCCAAGGCCAAGCACAACCTGCAACTGCCCGAAGGCCACACGCTGGCCAAGGAGATCGGCGGCGCGCTGATCGATCGCCTGTGGCGCAACCCGCGCTTCATGTCGGCGGCGCTGCCGCACAAGGTGTTCCCGCCGCTGATCAACTGCTACCGCGAAGGCGGCAACTTCGGTTTCCACATCGACAACGCCCTGCGCCAGCCCGCGGGCAGTGTCGAGCGGGTGCGCACCGACCTGTCCTCGACCCTGTTCCTGAGCGACCCCGACAGCTACGACGGCGGCGAGCTGGTGATCCAGGACACCTTCGGCGTGCAGCAGGTCAAGCTCGCCGCCGGCGACATGGTGCTGTACCCCGGCTCCAGCCTGCACAAGGTCAACCCGGTGACCCGTGGCGAGCGCCTGGCGGCGTTCTTCTGGACGCAAAGCCTGGTGCGCGAGGACAGCCAGCGCACGCTGCTGTACGAGATGGACAGCGCCATCCAGCAACTCACCGCGGATGTGCCCGACCACCCGGCGCTGCTTCAGCTGACCGGCACCTACCACAACCTGTTGCGCCGCTGGGCGGAGGTCTGAGCCGTGTCCTATCCGCTGCGTCGTGAGGAAGTGGTCGACATCGCCGGGCTCAAGGCGATGCTCGAAGCGAGCCCGGCGAAAGCCGCCCAGGCGATCCTGGCGGCGGCGGGGCAGGGCGCGGTGGAGGCGCAGGCGCTGCTGGGGCAGATCCTGCTCGACGGGCGTGGCATCGAACAGGATGAGCAGGTCGCCCGGCGCTGGTTCGCCATCGCCGCCGCGGGTGGCAGTGCCATGGCCAGCAACATGCTGGGGCGGTGCCTGGAGCACGGTTGGGGCGGCGAGGTGGACCTGCCCGGGGCGGCGCAGCATTACCAGCGCGCTGCCCTGGCCGGGCTGGACTGGGGGATGTACAACCTGGGCAACCTGCTCGCCACCGGGCGTGGCGTCGAGCAGGACCAGGCCCTGGCGCTGGCCTGTTACGAGCGCGCCGCGCAGCGCGGGCATGCCAAGTCGATGAACCTGTATGGGCGCTACCTGGAGCAGGGCATCGCCACTGCGGCGAGCCCGGCACGGGCGGTGCGCTGGTATCGGCGCTCGGCCGAGGCGGGGGATTTTCGTGGGATGTTCAGCCTGGCGCTGGTGCTGGTCGAGCGCGGGCAGGTGGCCGAGGCGGCGCCATGGCTGGAGCGGGCGCGGGTCGAGGGGAACTTGAGTTTCCTGCGCAGCGCCGTGGCCACGCTGCTGGCCGGGGGGCCGCTGTTGGCCGGGTTTGCGGCGGCCTATGCGAGGGAGGTCGAGGGGCGGGGGTGAAGCTGGCGGCCCTACTCGCGGGGCAAGCCCGCTCCTGCAAGGACGATAGGGCCCTGACGGCCAGCAAAAAAACGGGGCCATTCACGGCCCCGTTCTTCATTACAGGTAGTAGGCTTTCAACGGCGGGAAGCCATTGAATTCCACCGCGCTGTAGCTGGTGGTGTACGCCCCGGTCGACAGCCAGTACAGGCGGTCGCCGATCGCCAGGTTCAGCGGCAGGCCGTACTTGTAGTGCTCGTACATGATGTCGGCGCTGTCGCAGGTCGGGCCGGCGATCACCACCTCTTCCACTTCACCTTTCTTCTCGACCCAGATCGGGAACTTGATCGACTCGTCCATGGTTTCGATCAGGCCGGAGAACTTGCCCACGTCGGTGTAGACCCAGCGCTCGACCGCGGTACGCGACTTGCGCGCCACCAGCACCACTTCGCTGACCAGGATGCCGGCGTTGGCGATCAGCGAACGGCCTGGCTCCAGGATGATTTCCGGCAGGTCGTCGCCGAAGTCTTCCTTGAGGAAGCGGATGATTTCCTCGGCGTAGGTTTCCAGGCTGTTGGTGCGGGTGATGTAGTTGGCCGGGAAGCCGCCACCCATGTTGATCATCTTCAGCTCGATGCCGTCCTCGTCCTTCAGGCGCTCGAAGATCACCTTGACCTTGGCGATGGCCGCATCCCACACGCTGATGTCGCGCTGCTGCGAGCCAACGTGGAACGACACGCCGTAAGGCACCAGGCCCAGGTCGCGGGCGAGGATCAGCAGGTCCATGGCCATGTCGGTCTGGCAGCCGAACTTGCGCGACAGCGGCCAGTCGGCAGTGGTGGAGCCTTCGGTGAGGATGCGCACGTAGACCTTCGAGCCCGGTGCGGCCTTGGCGATGTTGCGCAGGTCGGCTTCGGAGTCGGTGGCGTACAGGCGCACGCCCTTCTCGTAGAAGTAGCGGATGTCCTTGGACTTCTTGATGGTGTTGCCGTAGCTGATGCGGTCGGCGCCGACACCCTGGTTCATCACCTTGTCCAGCTCGTAGATCGAGGCGATGTCGAAGTTCGAGCCCTTGTCTTTGAGCAGGTCGATGATCTCGACGGCCGGGTTGGCCTTGACCGCGTAGTAGACCTTGGCGAACTCGAAACCGGCGCGCAGGTCGTCATAGGCCTGGCTGATCATCTGGGTGTCGATGAGTACGAACGGGGTTTCCTGCTTGTCGGCGAACGCCTTCATCTTCTGGAAGGTTTCGCGCGCGAAATAGTCTTCGACCTGAATCGACATGCTCGTGGGCTCCATGGGCAAACTGAAAAAATAAGTGGCTGCAAACTGAACGCCCTCCGTATCCCCACTTTGGTTCGCCTACTTCCCAAGGCATGTCGCCGAAAGCAAGAAGGCCGGGTTGCCGGTGGCCTTGCTGTCTCGTCGTCAGTACTTGAGCCGGATGGATCGTTTCCAGCATGGACGTTCGGCGCGCACTTTAGGACCTGAGGAATTCAAGATCAACCGCGTTCGTCGCGTATTCCCGACCCGTTACCCTGATAACCGACCTGCATGACAGGCAGATGTTCCAGAAAACCCGCCAAGCGTTAAAAATTGTGGAATAGGCGGGGATCACGCAGGGATTCGCAGAAACCTTCGCGTGGCTGGCGGTTCGCCGAGAATCGCCGCGAAAGGGCTTTGGAACTGGCAGGTGAGCGTTTGCCGGTCTTTGCGAGGCCCTGACCCGGCTCTATAAGGTGTTCACATTTATGGCCACATCAGCGGCAGGCAAAAAATTGCCTAGAACCCCATAAATTTTTTGTTACCGAGCCTGCCAATGCCCTTGGTCGGCCATTCACATGGCCGATTGCCGATGATGATGAGAAACATTACTATTCACGCCTCACTCTGCCTTCTGACGACTCCGACCGTGTCTGGACACAAAGGCTTTCTCGACCACTACCATGAGCTGATCGGCACCTGGACGCGCAAGTTGCGCAGTCGTCAGCAGGCCGAGGACCTCACCCACGATGCCTTCGTCCGCGTGTTGGAGAACCCGCGCGAGCAGGTCGAGCAGCCGCGCGCCTACCTTCACCAGACGGCCCGCAACATCGCCGTCGACGGGTTCCGTCGTGAAGACCGGCGCCAGGCCTTGGAGCTGGAACTGTTCGATGAAGGCGGCGGCGCCAATGGCGACCCGGAGGCGTACATGCATGCCCTGGAACTGGCCGATTCGGTCGAACGCGCGCTGGCGCAGTTGCCGCTCAATTGCCGGCGGGTGTTCGTCTGGCAGAAGCTCGAAGGCCTGAGCCAGGCGGAAATCGCCGAGCGAATGGGTTTGACCAAGAACATGGTCGAGAAGTATATGATCCGCACGCTCCGACATCTGCGTGAGCACCTGGATGTGACGGCCAGATGAGTCAGGAGACCCTTTCGATGAAACAGCAGGTACGCGAACAGGCAGCCGAATGGTTCGCCCGCGTGCAGGACGCGCCCGATGACAGCGCGTTGCAGGCGCACCTGCGCCAGTGGCTCGACCGCGACCCCGAGCACCGCCGCGAGTACGACGTGCTCGGCCAGCTGTGGTGCGTCGCCGGGCTGGTGCCGCGGCAACGCCTTGAAGCCTTGTGCCAGCCGGAACCGGTGCACCGCTTGCCGCGCCGGCGTTTCCTGCACCAGGCCCTGGCCGCTGGCGTGGCGGTGGTCGCCGTGGGCCTCGGCTGGGGCGGCTGGCAGTACCAGCAACTGAATCACCATGAGCAGCTGCAGACCGCGCTGGGCGAGCGCCGCCAGGTCGAGTTGCCCGACGGCTCGCGTCTGGAACTCAACAGCGGGACGCGCCTGAGCGTTGTGTTCAGCGCCGGGCAGCGCCAGGTGCGCCTGGAGGCGGGCGAGGCGATGTTCAGCGTCGCCCATGACAGCGGCCGGCCGTTCGTGGTCGGTACCGCCCAGGGCAGCGTCACGGTGACCGGCACGCGCTTCGATGTGCGCCAGGACGCGGCACTCACCCGAGTGGCGGTGGAACAAGGCTCGGTCCGGGTAGAGGGGCGCGGCGGCTCGCTGGCGCAACTGACCGCTGGGCAAGGTTCGCACATCGACCAGAAAGGCCAGGTGGCGGCGCCCTATGCGGTCAACGCCGCCAGCCTCACCGCGTGGCGCGAGGGCAAGCTGGTGTTCGACAACGCCACCCTGGCCGAGGTGGTCGCCGAAGTCTCGCGCTACCGGGCTCAGCCACTGCGCGTGGCGCCGGGCAAAGTGGCCGGTCTGCGCTTGTCCAGCACCTTCAGCACCGACGATACCGACGCCCTGCTGCGGGCCCTGCCGAGCATCCTGCCGGTGGCCATCAAGGCCCATGCCGACGGCTCCAGCGAAATTATCGCGAAATAGATTCAGGTTTTTTTCCGCTCGTTCGTCTTCCTCGCCAGCTGCAACTGCCAAGCATTCCCATTTGCGTGTGGTTGGCATTCATCCCGACTTTCAGGACCGATCGAAGACGTGAACAACAACAAGCCCCTGCTTCATCTGCGCCGTCTGGCGCTGGCCCTCGCGGTCAGTGCCGCCGCCACCCACAGCTACGTCGCCCAGGCCGCCTCGAGCATCCAGATCCAGGCTCAGCCGTTGGCCCAGGCCCTGGCCCAGCTGGGTCAGCAGACCAACCTGCAGCTGTTCTTCAGCCCGGAGCTGGTGGCCGGCAAGCAAGCCCCGGCGGTGTCCGGCAACCTGGCGCCCGAGCAGGCGCTGCAGCAACTGCTGCAAGGCAGCGGGCTGACCTACGAGATCTCCCAGGACACCGTGGTGGTCAAGCCCGTGCAGGCCGCCGGCACCCAGGCCACCGGCAGCCTGGAGCTGGCGCCCACCGACATCAAGGTGGTTGGCGACTGGCTGGGCGACGCCGACCAGGCCGTGGTGCAGAACCACCCCGGCGCGCGCACCGTGGTGCGCCGCCAGGAGATGGTCGAGCAGGGCACCATGAACGTGCGTGACGCGCTGCGTGGCATTCCCGGCGTGCAGGTGCAGGATTCCAACGGCACCGGCGGCAGCGACCTGTCGCTGAACGTCGGCGTGCGTGGCCTGACCTCGCGCCTGTCGCCGCGCTCGACCGTGCTGATCGATGGCGTGCCGGCATCCTTCGCGCCTTATGGCCAGCCGCAGCTGTCGATGGCGCCGATTTCCTCGGGCAACCTCGACAGCATCGACGTGGTACGCGGTGCCGGTTCGGTGCGCTATGGCCCGCAGAACGTCGGCGGGGTGATCAACTTCGTCACCCGCGCGATCCCTGAAAAAGCCACCGCCGAGCTGGGCACCACCCTGGAAACCTCCAAGTATGGTGGCTGGAAGCACACCGAGTCGGCCTTCGTCGGCGGCACCGCCGACAACGGCATCGGCGTGGCGCTGCTGTACTCCGGGGTGAATGGCAACGGCTACCGTCGCAGCAACAACGACAACGACATCGACGACGTGCTGCTCAAGACCCACTGGGCCCCCACCGAGAGCGATGAGTTCTGGCTGAACTTCCACTACTACGATGGCCGAGCCGACATGCCCGGCGGCCTGACCCAGGCCCAGTACGACAGCGACCCGTACCAGTCCCTGCGCGACTACGACTACTTCAGCGGCCGTCGCAAGGACGTCTCGTTCAAGTGGCAGCGGCAGATCGACGACGCCACCCAGTTCGAGGTGCTGACCTACTACACCGACAGCTTCCGTGGCAGTGCCATCGCCGCCCGCGACCAGCGCACCCTGTCGGCGTTCCCGCGCAACTACTACACCTTCGCCATCGAGCCGCGTGTGTCGCGGATCTTCTTCACCGGCCCCGCGACCCAGGAAGTCAGCGTCGGCTATCGCTACCTGAAGGAGGCGATGCGCGAGCAGGCCTCGCGCCTGGCCCTGGTCAACAACGTGCCGACCGTCACCCCAACCTCCGACGGCCACGTCTACCAGGACCGCAGCGGCGGCACCGAGGCCAGTGCCTACTACATCGACGACAAGATCGACATCGGCAACTGGACCATCACCCCGGGCATCCGCTTCGAGCACATCAACACCGACTGGCGCGACCGCCCGGTGCTCGACACCAACAACCGCCCGGTGCCGGAGAAGAACCGCAGCATCACCAGCAACGAGCCGCTGCCAGCGCTGAGCGTGATGTACCACCTGTCCGATGCGTGGAAGCTGTTCGCCAACTACGAGACCTCGTTCGGCAGCCTGCAGTACTTCCAGCTCGGCCAGGGTGGCGTTGGCAACAGCACCGCCAACGGCCTGGAGCCGGAGAAGGCCAAGACCTACGAGATCGGCACGCGCTATGACAACGGCAGCTTCGCCGGTGAGCTGACCGCGTTCTACATCGACTTCGACGATGAGCTGCAGTACATCAGCAACGATGTGGGTTGGACCAACCTGGGCGCGACCAAGCACCAGGGTATCGAAGCCTCGATGCGCTACGACCTGTCGGGTCTGGACTCACGCCTGGACGGCCTGTCGGCCAACGCCGGCTTCACCTACACCCGCGCTACCTACGAGGGTGAGATCCCGGGCTTCAAGGGCCGCGACCTGCCGTTCTACTCGCGCCAAGTGGTCACCGCGGGCCTGCGCTACGAGATCAACCGCTGGACCTGGAACGTCGATGCCTTCGCCCAGTCCAAGCAGCGCGCACCGGGTACCGGCGTGAACGCCGACGGCAGCTTCACCGGCAACTACATCACCGAGCCGAGTGCCGATGGGCAGTTCGGCAACATTCCGGGCTACGTCACCTGGCATGCGCGCGGTGGCTATGACTTCGGGCCGCAGTTGTCGAACCTGAAGCTGGCTGCCGGGGTGAAGAACATCTTCGACAAGCAGTACTACACCCGCTCCAGCGACAACAACGCCGGGTTGTACGTGGGTGAGCCGCGGACCTTCTACGTGCAGGCCAGCGTAGGGTTCTGATAGCGCCACAGCGCCGCCCTGACGGGCGGCGCTTCCCTTGCAGGAGCGGGCGTTGGTTTCAGGAGGCCACAGCCTCCGCTGGCGACACGATGCTGGTCTTCCCTCCCCGCGACCGCCCCGAACTCAGGTACGCCGCAATCGATTCCTGGGTCACCTCGCCCAGAAACACCTGTTCGGCATCCAGCACCGGCAACCACGCGCGGTTGAACTCGTACATCCGCGACAGCAGGATGCGCAGGTGCTCATCATGCGCCGCCGTGGCGTTGAACGGCCGCAGGAAATCCCCGCAACTGCCTTGCTGGCGATGCATGTCGCGTCGGCGCACGTAGCCCAGCGCCTTGTTCGCCGCATCGGTCACCACCACGTAGCGGCGGTCGTGTTCATCCAGCAACTCCAATGCATCGCTCACCGGCGTTTCGGGGCTGACCGACGGCGCGTTGTCCGCCGCATCCTCGGCGCGCACCAGCAGCAGGCGCTTGAGGGTGCTGTCCTGGCCGACGAAGTTGCTCACGAAGTCATCCACCGGGTGCGCCAGCAGGGTGTCGGGGTGGTCCAGCTGCAGCAGCTTGCCGGCGCGGAAGATGGCGATCTTGTCGCCCAGCTTGATCGCCTCGTCGATGTCATGGCTGACCATGATCACCGTCTTGTTCAGTGCCCGCTGCATCTCGAAGAACTCGTTCTGGATCATTTCCCGGTTGATCGGGTCGACCGCACCGAACGGCTCGTCCATCAACAGCACCGGCGCCTCGGCGGCCAGCGCGCGGATCACCCCGATACGCTGCTGCTGGCCACCGGACAGCTCGCGCGGGTAGCGCTGCAGGTACTGCTTGGGCTCGAGCTTGATCATGCTCATCAGCTCGCGGGCGCGCTCGTGGCAGCGTTGCTTGTCCCAGCCGAGCAGGCGCGGGACCACGGTGATGTTTTCCTCGATGGTCATGTTGGGGAACAGGCCGATCTGCTGGATCACGTAGCCGATGTGGCGACGCAGGGTCACTTCGTCCAGGCCGGTGGTGTCCTCGCCGTTGATGAACACCTGGCCCGAGGTCGGGGTGATCAGGCGGTTGATCATCTTCAGCGTGGTGCTCTTGCCGCAGCCGGAGGGGCCGAGGAAGACGCAAATCTCGCCTTCGTTGACGGTCAGGCTGACCGAGTCGACGGCTTTGACGTCCTTGCCGTTGGCGTTGAAGGTCTTGCTGAGGTTCTTCAATTCGATCATGAGCGCAGTCCTTCTGGAGTCAGGGCACGTTGCAGGGTTTGCAGGAGCAGGTCGGCGACGATCGCCAGCAGGCTGACCAGCACGGCGCCTACCAGCAGCATGGACATGTCGCTGCGGCTGATGGAGGTCAGGATGAGCACGCCCAGGCCTCCGGCACCGATGGTCGCGGCGATGGTCATGACACCGATGTTCATCACCACCGCAGTGCGCACGCCCGCGAGGATCACTGGTACGGCGATGGGCAACTCGACCATGCGCAGGCGCTGGCCGAAGGTCATGCCGATGCCGCGCGCGGCCTCACGGATACCGGGCTCTACGTTGGTCAGGGCCAGGTAGGTGTTGCGCAGGATCGGCAGCAGCGAATAGAGGAACACCGCCGTGATCGCCGGCAACGGCCCCAGGCCTTGGCCAAACTTGGAATAGAACGGTAGCAGCAGGCCGAACAGGGCGATCGACGGGATGGTCAGCAGCACCGTGGCACTGGCCTGCAAGGGGCCTGCGAGGGCGGGGAAGCGGGTCATCAGGATGCCCAGTGGCACGCCGATGACGATGGCCAGGCCCACGGCGATGCCGACCAGGGCGATGTGCTGCCCGGTCAGTTGCAGGACCTGGGCCCAGTCGAGGTGGGCGAAGGTATCGAGCAGGTTCATGGCTGTACCTCGCTGAACGGGTGGTCACGCAGGAAGGCCTTGGCGACCACGCTGGGGCTCTGGTGCTCGACGTCTACCTTGGCGTTGAGCTGGCGCATGGTCTCGTCGTCGAGCTGCTCGGCCAGCGGCTTGAGCAGGGTGGCCAGGTTCGGATGGGCGTCGAGCACGGCCTTGCGCACCACGGGGGCGGCGGTGTAGTCGGGGAAGTAGCGCTTGTCGTCGTCCAGCAGCTTGAGGTCGAAGGCGCTCAGGCGGCCGTCGGTGGTGTAGACCAGGCCGGCGAACACCTGGTTGTTGCGCAGTGCGGTGTACACCAGGCCGGCGTCCATCTGACGGATGCTGGCGCGGCCCAGGGGCATGTCGTACATGGCCTTGAGGCCGTCGAGGCCATCGGGGCGGTTGGCGAACTCGGTGTCCAGGGCCACCAGGTGGGTGCGTTCGTGCTCATCACGCAGCACCTGGTTGAGCTGGCTGATGTTGGTGACCTGCGGGTAGGCCTCGGCGACCTTGCGTGGCAGGGCCAGGGCGTAGGTGTTGCTGAATTTCGAGGGTGTCAGCCAGATCAGGTCTTTCTTCGCGTCCAGCGCCTTGACCTTGGCGTAGGTCGCCTCGGCGCTGGGCATGCGTTCCTCGATATGGTTGTAGGACACCAGCGACACCCCGGTGTATTCCCACATCAGGTCGAGCTGGCCGGTTTCGTGGGCCTGGCGCGCCAGGCTGCTGCCCAGGCCACCGGTGACGCGCACCTCGAAGCCGTTGGCGCGCAGGTACTGGGCGGTGATTTCGGCGAGCACGGTCTGTTCGGTGAACACCCGCGCGCCGATACGGATCAGCGGTTTTTCCGCTGCCTGGGTGATGCCTGCGAACAGCAAGGCCGCGCCCAGGAGCAAGGCGATTCTTTTCTTCATGGGTTCCCTCTGCTTATTGGGCCAGGCCGCGTTCCAGCCAGCGCTTGCTGGAGAAACTCACCAACGCATCCAGCGCCAGGGCCAGCAGCGCGGTGCAGGCCGCGCCGAGCAGCAACTGCGGTTGGTTGTTCAGGGCGATGCCGGGGAAGATCAGGCTGCCCAGGCTGTTGGCGCCGATCAGGAACGCCAGTGGCGCGGTGCCCACGTTCAATGCCAGGGCCACGCGCACACCGCCGACGATGATCGGCACGGCATTGGGCAATTCGACTTGCCACAGTTGCTGGCGCGGGGTCATGCCGATGCCGGTGGCGGCTTCCTTGAGCGAGGCGGGAACGTTCTTCAGCCCTTCGTAGGTGTTGCGCACGATGGGCAGGAGCGAGGCGAGGAACAACGCGAAGATCGCGGGCCCGGCGCCGATGCCCAGAATACTCAGGGCAATGGCCAGAACGGCCAGTGGGGGGATGGTGTTGCCAACGTTGAAGAACTGCATGAAGCGCTCGGCTTTGTCGACCCGGTGCGGTCGACTGAGCACAATGCCAGCGGGGATGCCCACGGCCAGGGCCGCCGCCATCGAAGCCAGCACCAGGACCAGGTGCGCTTGCAGGTAGAACCCAAGATCGTCGCGGTAGCGGGCGATCGTGTCGATGCCGATCCAGTGGACCAGCAGGGCCAGGATGACGAGCACGGCGGCCCATCCCATCAGTCCCTTTGCGTAGCGTTTAGCCACAGGCGGACTCCTTGTGTAGTCGGCGAGCACATGCCCGTGGCGGCCACCATTCCTGGCGGCGGGCGATGTGGTCGCGAGTAGCAGCGTGGCGCCTGCGGGGCAGTGCGCTCACGCCATGAGCCGAACCCCGTCGGGCTCGAAATTGCTGGTGGAACCAACCCTGAACCAAAACGGGTTACAGGGGAGTGGACGTCTCCAAGGGTGGAAAGGTTCCCATCGTTGACGGCATTTGGCCAGTGTTAATCACTGGCAATGGCCTTGAACGGCACGTAAAAACAATGTCCCGAAGCGCCGCAGGCGTTGAAATAACTGCCGTGAGGGCATCGGTGCCGGGTTTGTCGCGGGCTCCGCCGTTCAACCTGTCATTGAGCGCCAGAGAACTTTGCTCGTCGGCGGGCATTTTGGTCTGGCGCCCGACTTCAGGTATGATACTGCCCCTTTTTTGATCTCCAGCCAGGCGATTTCCCCATGACCAACCAGGCCGCCGAAGTGGCGAAGCGCCGCACGTTCGCAATCATTTCCCACCCCGACGCCGGTAAGACCACCATCACCGAGAAGCTCCTGCTGATGGGCAAGGCGATCGCCGTCGCCGGTACCGTGAAGTCGCGCAAGTCCGACCGCCATGCGACTTCCGACTGGATGGAAATGGAAAAGCAACGCGGCATCTCCATCACCACCTCGGTGATGCAGTTCCCCTACCGCGAGCACATGGTCAACCTGCTCGACACCCCTGGCCACGAAGACTTCTCCGAAGACACCTACCGCACCCTGACCGCGGTGGACTCGGCGCTGATGGTGCTCGACGGCGGTAAAGGCGTAGAGCCGCGGACCATCGCCCTGATGGACGTGTGCCGCCTGCGCGACACGCCGATCGTCAGCTTCATCAACAAGCTCGACCGCGACATCCGCGACCCGATCGAGCTGCTCGACGAAATCGAGGCGGTGCTGAAGATCAAGGCCGCACCGATCACCTGGCCGATCGGTTGCTACCGCGACTTCAAGGGGGTCTACCACCTGGCGGGCGACTATATCGTGGTCTATACCCCGGGCCACGGCCACGAGCGCACCGAAGCGAAGATCATTGAAAAGCTCGACTCCGACGAAGCCCGCGCGCACCTGGGCGACCAGTACGACAGCTTCCTCGAGCAACTGGAGCTGGTGCAGGGCGCCTGCCATGAGTTCGATCAGGACGAGTTCATCAATGGCCAACTGACCCCGGTGTTCTTCGGCACCGCGCTTGGCAACTTTGGTGTCGACCACGTGCTCGACGCGGTGGTCGACTGGGCGCCGCGTCCGCTGGCGCGTGTGGCTCGCGAGCGCACCGTGGAGCCGACCGAAGAGAAGTTCAGCGGCTTCGTGTTCAAGATCCAGGCGAACATGGACCCGAAACACCGCGACCGCATCGCCTTCATGCGCATCTGCTCGGGCAGGTACGAGAAAGGCATGAAGATGCGCCACGTGCGCCTGGGCAAGGACCTGCGCATCGGCGATGCGCTGACCTTCTTCTCCTCCGAACGCGAGCAACTGGAAGAGGCCTACGCCGGCGACATCATCGGCCTGCACAACCACGGCACCATCCAGATCGGCGACACCTTCAGCGAGGGTGAGGTGCTGGGCTTCACGGGCATTCCGCACTTCGCCCCGGAGCTGTTCCGCCGCGTGCGCCTGAAAGACCCGCTGAAATCCAAGCAACTGCGCCAGGGGCTGCAACAGCTGGCCGAGGAAGGCGCGACCCAGGTGTTCTTCCCCGAGCGCAGCAACGACATCATTCTCGGCGCGGTCGGTGTGCTGCAGTTCGACGTGGTCGCCAGCCGCTTGAAGGAAGAGTACAAGGTCGAGTGCGCCTACGAGCCGATCACCGTGTGGTCGGCGCGCTGGATCGCGTGTGACGACAAGAAGAAGCTGGAAGAATTCCAGAACAAGGCGATGGAGAACCTGGCCATCGACGGCGGTGGTCACCTGACCTACCTGGCGCCGACCCGGGTCAACCTGTCGCTGATGGAAGAGCGCTGGCCGGACATCAAGTTCCGCGCGACGCGCGAGCACCACTGACCGCCTTGCGCCTCCCCCTGCAGGAACGGGGCAAGCCCGCTCCTGCAGGGGGAGGCGTTTTCTGGCGGTGCCGGTGTTTTAGTTCCCGGCCTTGATGCTGGTCCAGATCCGCGTGCGAATGCGGTCGATCTTCGCCGGCATCGCCTCCAGGGCGAACAGCTTGCCCATCATCTCCTGGGTCGGATACACCATGGTGTTGTTCTTCAGCGCCGGGTCCACCAGTGAGTCCGCCTTGGTGTTGCCGTTGGCGTATTGCACCGAATTACTGATGTTGGCCATCACCTCAGGCTGCAGCAGGTAGTTCATGTAGGCGTAGCCGGCCTTCTCGTCCGGCGCATCGGCCGGCATGGCGACCATGTCGAACCACATTGGCGCGCCTTCCTTCGGAATCGAGTAGCCCACCTTCACTCCGTTCTTCGCGGCATCGGCATTGCTCTTGGCCTGCAGGATGTCGCCGGAGAAGCCCACCACGACGCAGACGTTGCCGTTGGCCAGGTCGCCGATGTACTTGGACGAGTGGAAGTACTCGATGTAAGGGCGTGCCTTCATCAGCAGGGCCTTGGCCTTTTCATAGTCCTCGGGGTTCTGGCTGTGGTGCGGCAAGCCGAGGTAGTTCAAGGCGATCGGCAGCAGTTCCGGGCCGTTGTCCAGCACCGCGACGCCGCAGCTCTTGAGCTTGCTGATGTTCTCGGGCTTGAAGAGCAGGTCCCAGGAGTCCACCGGCGCGTTGTCGCCGAGCACCGCCTTGACCTTATCGATGTTGTAGCCGATGCCGGTACTGCCCCACAGGTAGGGGAAGCCGTACTGGTTGCCCGGGTCGTTGGTTTCCAGCGCCTTGAGCAGCACCGGGTTGAGGTTCTGCCAGTTGGTCAGTTGGCTCTTGTCGAGCTTCTTCAGGGCCTTGCCCTGGATCTGCCGGGCCATGAAGTGGTTGGAAGGGAACACCACGTCGTAGCCGGAGTTGCCGGTCATCAACTTGCCGTCGAGGGTTTCGTTGCTGTCGTAGACGTCGTAGGTGGGCACGATGCCGGTGGCTTTCTGGAAGTTCTGCAGTGTGTCCGGGGCGACGTAGCTGGACCAGTTGTAGATCTTCACCGAGTCGGCGGCGTTGGCCACACAGGCGGCCAGCATCAGGGGGGCGATGAGGAGAGTGCGCATGTCCGGTTTACCTTGCTTTGTCTGTTGTTATCGAAAGGTGGCAGACGATCAGCGGATCAGAAAATCAGTACGTAGGTCTTGCGCACCGTTTCCTGGATGTCCCAGATGCCGGTGCTGTTGGCCGGTAGCATCAGTGCGTCTCCGGCTTCTATGACCAAGGGCTCGCCACCGTCGGGGGTGAAGGTGCAGCGGCCCTTGATGAAGTGGCAGAACTCCTGCTGCACGATCTGCCGCCGCCAGCGGCCGGGGGTGCACTCCCAGATGCCGGTTTCCACGCCGTCGCTGCGTTCGACGCAGGTGACCGAGGTCACGGCGATGGGCTCGCCGAGGGGAACGGCGACCGGGTTCGAGGTCTCCAGGGTGGCGCTGTCGGTGTGCTTGAACTGGGTAATGCTCATGACGCTGAATCTCGTGTGGTGGTGGGGAAAAATCAGTGCATGAAGCTTTCCATGAGGTCGGCCAGGCCACTGGCCATGCGCCGACGCCACGGTGCGCTGCTCGGGTTGGCGAGGGTCCGGTCCTCGTGCACGAAGCTCTGGATGATCGCGTTGTAGCCTAGCCAACGGCAGGGCTCGGGCGGCCAACTGGCCAGGCTCGATAGCGGGCGGTTGTCGTGCACCCAGGGCTGTGCGGTCAATTCGTTGTGCTGGCCGAGGATCAGCGCGGCCAGGGTGCGCCCGCCTAGGTTGGTGGCACCGACGCCTTCGCCGCCGTAGCCGCCGGCCAGGGCGATGCCGCGCTGGCGGTCGCAGAGCATGTGCGGGCGGAAGCGTCGGGCCATGCCCAGGTTGCCGCCCCAGGAGTGGGTGATGCGCACGTTCTTCAGGTGCGGGAACAGCTCGCCGAACAGGTAGCGGCGCAGTTCGACCTCGGCCTCGCTGAGGCTGAAGTCCTCGCGCAGGCGGCCGCCGAAGCGGTAGCCGCCACGCGCGCCGAACACCAGGCGGTCGTCGCGGGTGCGCTGGCCGTAGGTGACCTGGCGGCTGCCTTCGCTGAACGCCTGGCCCTGGTCCAGGCCGATCTGTTCCCAGGCCGACGCCGACAGCGGCTCGGTGGCCACCAGCAAGCTCTGCACCGGCAGTTGGTGGCGGCCCAGCGGCGGCAGGCTGGCGGCGTAGCCTTCGACGGCTGGCACTACCCACTGGCAGCGCACGTTGGCCTGGGGCGTGCTTACCTGACCGTTCTGCCAGCCGGTGGCCGGGGTGTTCTCGTAGATCGTCACGCCTTGCGCCTCGACCGCCCGGGCCAGGCCGCGCACCAGCTTGGCCGGCTGGATGGTCGCCACGTGCGGGCTGAAGATCGCGCCATAGGCATTGCTGACCCGCAGCTGCCCGGCCAGTTGCTCGGGCTTGAGCCAGCGGTAGTCGTCTTCGTTCATGCCCTGGCGGTAGAGATCGTCGAGGTAGGCGCGCAGCGTGCGCTCCTGCTCCGGGTAGCGTGCGGCGCAGTAGATCACCCCGCCCTTGCGGTAGTCGCAGTCGATGCCTTCGCGTTGCAGCACGCTGTGAACTTCGTCGGGGATCCCGTGCAGCAGGTCGACGCTGGCGCGGCGCTGTTGTGGCGAGAGGGTGGCGAGCAGGCGGTCTTCACCGAGCAGGTTGCCCATCAGCCAGCCGCCATTGCGCCCGGACGCACCGAAGCCAGCGGTTTGCGCTTCGAGGATGGCGATGCGCAGGCGCGGCGCCTGTTGCTTGAGGTAGTAGGCGGTCCACAGGCCGGTGTAGCCGGCGCCGATGATGCACACGTCGACGTCCAGGTCCTGCCCGAGCGCCGGGCGGGCGTCGAGAGGCTCGTCGAGCTGGTCCATCCAGAGGCTGATCGTGCGCCAGGCTTGCATCGGGTACTGCTCCCACATCCGTCTATGTCTGCAAGCGATGCTAGTGGCGGGGCGGGCGGGTTGTCTTACGTGCGTGCACGCAGAGAAATCTGCTTCACGTAGGCCTTGGGCGAGAGCCCGGTGTGCTCGCGAAAGCACTTGTAGAACGCCGACAGCGAGTTGAACCCGGCGTCGAAG
Source organism: Pseudomonas entomophila (assembly GCF_029193575.1). Lineage (GTDB taxonomy): Bacteria > Pseudomonadota > Gammaproteobacteria > Pseudomonadales > Pseudomonadaceae > Aquipseudomonas > Aquipseudomonas entomophila_G. Next base: position 295,005 of record NZ_JARGCS010000012.1, read on the forward strand.
GCCAGCGCGTCGATCGCGGCGCTGGCGGGGCGGCTTTCCAGGCCGGCCAGCAGGTGCTGCAAGCGCGCCTGGTTGACGTAGCGGTAGAAGCTCTGGCCGAGCACCTGGTTGAGCAGGTAGGAGATCTGGTTGCGGCTGTAGCCGCTTTCCTTGGCCACCCGTTGCAGGTCCAGTTCGGGGTCGAGGTAGGGGCGCTGGCGCTGGAAGTAGTGTTCCAGGTCCTGTGCCATGGTGCTCAGCTGACGCGGCGACAGGCCCAGGCGGCTGGTGGCCGGGCGCGGGCCGCCGCTGCTGGCGCTGGCGCTGCCCTGGCGCACCAGGGTGGCGTACTCGTTGACCCGCCAGATCAAGCCGTCCTTGACCGTGATCGCCTCGCTGGACTGGAACGCCACCAGGCCTTCGCCACCCTGCACCGTGACCTGGTACTGGATGAACGCTGTGCAGCCGTCCACGCGGATGCGGTCGCCGTGGACGATGTCTTCGCCCGCTTCATGGGGCAGGCACACGCGCACGTAGTCGTGCAGCTCGCGGTAGCCGAGCACGCGGTTCTGGAAAAAGTCGTGGTATTGGACGTCGGGGTGGTACAGCGCCATGACCCCGTCCAGGTCGCGATGCTTCCAGCACAGGTGGTAGCGCATGACGGTGGCGGCGGTGAGCGGGGTCTGCTCGGGGCCGTCGGGGAGGGTGGTTGGGATCATGGGCAGATAGTGCCTTGGCCGGTCGCGGCGTGACAAGGCCAGGACATTGCAGAACACCCTGCGGCGAAAAACCGATCCGGCATTTTGCACGAGCGGAGGGGACGGGTTATTGGCTAACTTATTGTTTTATATGGACTTAATATTCTGTGACATGTGGCATGGACGGTGCACTTACCTGTTCAGACATCGAACGAGGAGATGCATCATGCGCTCGCTACTGTTGTGGATGATTGGTGTGCCGATTCCCGTGATCATCCTGATCTGGTTCTTCATGCATTGACAGCCTGGCCCGGGCTGCGCCCGGGATCGCGGCACAAGGCCGCTCCCACACGCGCCCCGCTGGTTTTGAATGCTACAGGGGGCGTGCGGGAGCCGGCTTGCCCCGCGATGGCCGCATTGCGGATCACGCAGGAGCCGCGCCCACCGGGTATTGCTGCTTTTCAACCCGGTAGGCGCGCCAGGCCAGATTAGAGGAACTGCTCGGCGTAATGGCAGGCCACCTGCCGTGTCCCCACCTGGCGCAGCGCCGGGATCTCCTTGCCACAGCGCTCGGTGGCATATGGGCAGCGCTTGTGGAAGGCGCAGCCGTCCGGCGGGTTCAGCGGGTTGGGCAGCTCACCGGCGATGCGGATCTTCGGCTTCAGCGGGTCCGGGTGGATCGCTGGCGTCGCCGACAGCAGCGCCTGGGTGTACGGGTGCAGGGGCTTCTCGTAGATATCCTCCTTCGGCCCCATCTCCGCCGGACGCCCGAGGTACATCACCAGCACCTGGTCGGCCACGTGGCGCACCACCGCCAGGTTGTGGGAGATGAACACGTAGGCGGTGTTGAACTCCTTCTGCAGGTCCATGAACAGGTTCAGCACCTGGGCCTGGATCGACACGTCGAGCGCCGAGGTTGGCTCGTCGGCCACCAGCACCTTCGGTTGCAGCATCATCGCCCGCGCCAGGGCGATACGCTGGCGCTGGCCGCCGGAGAACATGTGCGGGTAACGCTGGTAGTGCTCCGGGCGCAGGCCGACCTGCTGCATCATCTTCTGCACTTTCTCGCGGCGCTCGGCCTTGCTCAGCGAGGTGTTGATCAACAGCGGTTCGGCCAACTGGTCGCCGATCTTCTGCCGCGGGTTCAGCGAGGCATAGGGGCTCTGGAAGACCATTTGCACATCGCGGCGCAGTTGCTTGCGCTGGGCCTTGTCGGCGCCGTTGACCTCGAGGCCGGCGATCTGCAGCGAGCCGGAGGATGGCTCTTCGATCAGTGTCAGGGCGCGGGCCAGGGTCGACTTGCCGCAGCCGGACTCGCCAACCACGGCCAGGGTCTTGCCGGCCTCCAGCTCGAACGACACGCCATTGAGCGCGCGTACCAGTGCATGGCCCTTGAACAGGCCGCGGGAGACTTCGTAGTGACGGGTCAGTTCATGGGCGGACAGAACGACAGTCATCACGCCACCTCCTGGTTCAACGGGTAGAAGCAACGCACCAGGCTGTGGGCCTGGGGATCGAGGGTCGGGCGCTGGCGGCGGCAGTTGTCATGCACATAGGGGCAGCGCGGTGACAGCAGGCAGCCCTGCGGGCGGTCGTAGCGGCCGGGAACGATGCCGGGCAGGGTCGCCAGGCGCTCGGCGCCGACGCTGTGCTCGGGGATCGCCGCCAGCAGCGCTTCGCTGTACGGGTGGGCGGGGACGTCGAACAGCTCCGGCACCTGGCCCACTTCCACGGCCTGGCCGGCATACATCACGCACACGCGCTTGGCGGTCTCGGCGACCACGGCCAGGTCGTGGGTGATCAGGATGAGCGCCATGTTGCGCTCTTTCTGCAGGTTGACCAGCAGCTCCATGATCTGTGCCTGAATGGTCACGTCCAGTGCGGTGGTCGGCTCGTCGGCGATCAGCAGCTTGGGTTCGCCGGCGATGGCCATGGCAATCGCCACGCGCTGGCTCATGCCGCCGGAGAGTTGGTGCGGGTAGGCGTCCAGGCGGCTTTCGGCGGCCGGGATCTCGACCTTCTTGAGCAGTTCCAGCGCCCGCTGGCGCGCGGCCTTGCCTTTCAGGCCCAGGTGCTGGCGCAGCACTTCCTCGATCTGGTAGCCGACGGTGTAGCTGGGGTTGAGCGCGGTCATCGGGTCCTGGAAGACCATGGCGATGTCCTTGCCCACCACCTTGCGGCGCTGGCGGCCGCTGAGCTTGAGCATGTCGGTGCCAGCGAAGGTCAGGGTATCGGCGGTGATGCGCCCGGGGGCGTCGATCAGGCCCATCAGGGCCATCATGGTCACCGACTTGCCGGAGCCGGACTCGCCGACGATGGCGAGGATCTCGCCGGCTTCCACCGACAGGTCGAGGCCGTCCACCACGGGCACGGCATTGGCGTCGCCGAAGCGCACGTTCAGGTTGTTGATCTGCAACAGTGACATGGCGTTCTCCTCAGGCGGCGTTCTTGAGTTTCGGGTCCAGCGCATCGCGCAGCCCGTCGCCCATCAGGTTGATCGCCAGCACACTGAGCAGGATGGTCAGGCCGGGCAGGCTCACCACCCACCAGGCGCGTTCGATGTAGTCGCGGGCCGAGGCCAGCATGGTGCCCCATTCCGGCGTCGGCGGTTGCACGCCCAGGCCCAGGAAGCCCAGGGCGGCGGCGTCGAGGATCGCCGAGGAGAAGCTCAGGGTAGCCTGCACGATCAGTGGCGCCATGCAGTTGGGCAGCACGGTGACGAACATCAGCCGTGGCAGGCTGGCGCCGGCCAGGCGTGCGGCGGTCACGTAGTCGCGGTTCAGCTCGCCCATCACTGCGGCGCGGGTCAGGCGCACGTAGGACGGCAGCGACACCACGGCGATGGCGATCACCGTGTTGATCAGGCCTGGGCCGAGGATTGCGACGATGGCCACGGCCAGCAGCAGCGAGGGCAGGGCCAGCATCACGTCCATCAGGCGCATGATCGACGGGCCCAGCAGGCGCGGGAAGAAGCCGGCGAGCAGGCCCAGGAGGATGCCTGGGATCAGCGAGATCACCACCGACGACAGGCCGATCAGCAGCGACAGGCGTGCGCCCTGGATCAAGCGCGAGAGCAGGTCGCGGCCCAGCTCGTCGGTGCCGAGGATGAACTGCCAGGTGCCGCCTTCGAGCCAGACCGGCGGGGTCAGCAGGAAGTCACGGTACTGCTCGCTGGGGTTGTGCGGTGTGACCCAAGGCGCGAACAGCGCGCAGAACACGACCAGGCACATGAAGGCCAGGCCGGCCACCGCGCCCTTGTTGCGCGAGAAGGCGTGCCAGAATTCCTTGTACGGGGAGGGGTAGAGCAGGCTCTGGTCGGCCGTCGGGGCCTGGGGCACAGAGTTGGAAACGGGGCTTGTCATGGCGAAAGACCTCAGCGCTGATGACGGATGCGTGGGTTGGCCAGGCCGTAGAGGATGTCCACCACGAAGTTGACCAGGATCACCAGGCAGGCGATCAACAGGATGCCGTTCTGGACCACGGGGTAGTCACGGGCGCCGATGGCTTCGATCAGCCACTTGCCGATGCCCGGCCAGGAGAAGATGGTCTCGGTGAGCACGGCGCCCGCCAGCAGGGTGCCGACCTGCAGGCCGAACACCGTCAGCACCGGGATCAGCGCGTTGCGCAGGCCGTGCACGAACACCACGCGGGCTGGCGACAGGCCTTTGGCGCGGGCGGTGCGGATGTAGTCTTCGCGCAGCACTTCGAGCATCGACGAACGGGTCATGCGGGCGATCACCGCCAGCGGGATGGTGCCGAGCACGATGGCCGGTAGGATCAGGTGCATCAGGAAGTCCTTGAAGGCGCCTTCCTCGTCGCTGAGCAGGGTGTCGATGAAGCGGAAACCGGTGACGGGCTCGATGTCGTAGAGCGGGTCGAGCGGCCCGGACACCGGGGTCCAGCCCAGCCCCACCGAGAAGAACATGATCAGGATCAGGCCCCACCAGAAGATCGGCATGGAATAGCCGGCCAGTGAAATGCCCATCACCCCATGGTCGAACAACGACCCTCGCTTGAGCGCGGCGATCACGCCGGCCAGCAAGCCCACCACGCCGGCGAACAGCAGCGCGGCGAGGGACAGCTCCAGGGTTGCCGGGAACAAGGTGAGGAACTCCTTCCACACGCTTTCGCGGCTGCGCAGGGATTCGCCCAGGTCGCCTTGGGCGAGCTTGCCAATGTAGTCCAGGTACTGGACGGGCAGGGGTTTGTTGAGACCGAGGCGTTCCATGGCCTGGGCGTGCATCTCGGGGTCGACCCTGCGCTCGCCCATCATCACTTCGACCGGGTCACCGGGAATCAGGCGTATGAGCGCGAAGGTCAGCAGGGTGATACCGAAGAAGGTCGGTATCAGCAGGCCCAGGCGCCGGGCAATAAAACTCAACATCGTTAGGGGTACCTCATCGGCCGGTCACGGCAGTGCCGCGGCCCTGGGCGGGTAGCCCTCGGGCGCGCGGTCGTTGTTTTTCTCTACTTCACCTGGGTAGTGGCGAAGTTGTTATTGGTCAGAGGGTTGATCTGGTAACCCTCCACGTTGCTGCGCATGGCCGCGAACAGCTTGGGGTGTGCCAGGCTGATCCACGGTTTGTCCGCATCGTACACCGCCAGCGCCTCGCTATAGAGTTTGGCGCGTTGGTCGTTGTCGCTGTTGGCCCGGGCCTGGTTGATCAGGTCCTGGAACTTTTGATTGCACCAGCGAGCATAGTTCTCGCCGGTTTTCGCCGCATCGCAGCTGAGCATCGGGGTGAGGAAGTTGTCCGGGTCGCCGTTGTCGCCGGCCCAGCCCGCCGAGACCATGTCGGCCTCGCCGTTCTTGGCGCGGCGCAGCATCTCGGCCCACTCCATCACGCGGATGTCGAGCTTGAGGCCGACCTTGGCCAGGTCCTGTTGCAGCAGTTCGGCGGACATGCGCGGGTTGGGGTTGGTCTGGCCGCCGCCGTTGCGGGTGAACAGGGTGAGGCTGGTGCCTTCCGGCACGCCGGCTTCCTTGAGCAGGGCGCGGGCCTTGTCGAGGTCGTGCGGTGGGTTACGGTTCTCGGTGTTGAAACCGATCATGCTCGGCGGGTAGGGGTTGACGCCGACCAGCGCATTGCCCTTGCCGAACAGCTGGTCGACGTGGGTCTGGCGGTCGAAGGCGATGTCGATCGCCTGGCGCACGCGCACGTCGCTGAGGTACTTGTGCTGGGTGTTCATGGCGATGTAGCTGGTGACCAGGGCTTCCATCTCGACGATCTTCAGCTTCGGGTCGGCCTTGATCGACGGCACGTCGTCAGGCTTGGGGTACAGGGCCACCTGACATTCGTTGGCGCGCAGCTTCTGCAGGCGCACGTTGTTGTCCGGGGTGATGACGAAGATCAGCGCGTCGCTCGGCGGCTGGCCACGGAAGTAGCTCGGGTTGGGCTTGAAGCGAACCTGGGCGTCCTTGCTGTAGCGCTGGAAGACGAACGGGCCGGTGCCGATCGGCTTGCTGTTGAGGTCGGCGGTCTTGCCGGCCTTGAGCAACTGGTCAGCGTACTCGGCGGAGTAGATCGAGGTGAAGGCCATGGCCAGGTCACGCAGGAACGGCGCCTCGGGGCGGGTGAGGGTGATCACCACGGTGTGGTCGTCGGTCTTTTCCACCGACTTGAGCAGGTCCTGGAAGGCCATGCTCTCGAAATAGGGGTAGCCGACGCTGCTCTTGTCGTGCCAGGGGTGGCTCTTGAGCAACTGGCGGTTCAGGCTCCAGAGCACGTCGTCGGCGTTGAAGTCGCGGCTCGGTTTGAAGTAGTCGGTGGTGTGGAACTTGACGCCTTCACGCAGGTGGAAGGTGTAGGTCAGGCCATCGGCGCTGATCTCCCAGCGTTCGGCCAGGGCCGGCTGGATGTCGGTGGTGCCGGGCTTGAAGTCGACCAGGCGGTTGAACACGGTCTCGGCCGAGGCGTCGGCGGTGACCGCCGTGGTGTACTGGACGATGTCGAAACCTTCCGGGCTGGCTTCGGTGCACACCACCAGCGGCTTGGCCGCGAGGTTGCTGGCGGCGCCGAGGATGACCGCTGCCAGGGCAGCGCGTAGCGGTAGCGATTTCATGGAACCTCCCTGCGAATGATTCCAGCGTAGCCGCCATGGCCCGCGCGAGGCGGGCCATGGCGTCAGCGGTCAGAGGATGTTGAACGGAATGGTGGTGACGATACGCAGCTCGTCCAGGCTGCCGTCGGCCTGGGCCTTGCTGGCGCGGTGCGCGGTGTAGGTGGCGCGGATGGTGGTGTCTTTCAGCGCGCCGCTCTGCACGGCGTAGCTGGTGCCGATGCCCCACTCGTAATGGGTTTCGCCGTCCATGCCGCGCACGTTGTAGGCGTTGCCACGGTAGTGGGTGCCGTCGATGCCCCAGCCGCGCGCGTTGTAGAGGTTGAACTTCAGGCCCGGCACGCCGTATTGCGCCATGTTCAGCACGTAGGCGATCTGCAGGGATTTCTCGTTCGGGCCGTTGAAGTCCGACAGCAGCGAGTTGGCCAGGTAGATGCCGTTGGTTTCGTGCAGGTAGTCGAAGTATTCGTTGCCGTTGACCTGCTGCCAGGAGGCGGTCAGCGTGTGCGCCTGGTGGGTCAGGCCGAACGACAGGCTGTAGGTGTCGTTGTCGATCTCGCCCATCTTCTTGCTGCCGGCGTCCACGGTCTTGTAGTAGTTCAGACCGGTGGTCAGGCTCAGCACCGCGCTGTCGCCCAGCACGTGGTTGGCGCCGAAGTAGTACTGGTTCCAGAAGTCGTCGACCTTGGTGGCGTACAGGCTGGTGGTCAGGCTCTTGAACGGCTGGTAGTTGACGCCAGCGGTGCTGGCACGGTCGGTTTCGACGTCCGTGGCGCTGTACTCGCTGCGGAACTTGCTCAGGCTCTGCTCGGTACGCGGCGAGACGCGGTCGAAGGTGCCGATGTCGAACGACAGGTTGTCGAATTCGGCGCTGTGCAGGGCCACGCCCTGGAAGCTCGACGGCAGGGCACGGTTGCCGATGTAGGCGATCATCGGCGTGTCCAGCGACTGACGGCCGACGGTCAGGGTGGTGTTGGAGATGCGCGCCTTGACGTTGGCCAGGCCTACCTTGCTCCACTGGCCGATGGGGTCGCCATCGCTGTGGGTCAGGGTGCGGTTGTTCGGGCCGGCGACGGCGGCGCGGCCACGCTCCAGGGCGATGGCGTTGTAGGCGGCGACTTCGGTGGCGAAGCCGACGGTGCCCTGGGTGAAGCCCGAGCTGTAGTTGAGGATGGTGCCCTGTACCCAGTTGTCGCGACTGTGGGTCTCGTGGCGGGTGCCATCGCTCTTGTAGTACTTGAACAGCGGCGCACGGGTGGCGCGCTCGCGGGCGTACCAGTTGCGGGTGGTGCCCGACAGGCTCTGGCCGTCGAAGAAGCCGCTGGCCTCGGCCTGCTCGCTGCTCGACTTGAGGCTGAGCGGGAAGAAGTCCTGGCTGACCGGTTCGGCGTTGGCCAGGGTGGAGAAGGCGCTGATAGACAAGGCCAGCGCGGTGATTTTGGATCGTCTCAAGATTGAAGCTCCCTTACGGTTTTTCTAGTTATCACCCGGCTTCGTGGGCCGGGCTTTCGGCGGTTACACGGTGTTGCAAACGTTTGCCTGGGGTGTGCCAGGCAAATCCGGGCTGCACGCGGGCGCAGGCGTGGGTTGCACGCCCGGCCCCGCGAGGCAGGGTCAATCGATACTGACGCCGGCGAAGTCGTTGCGTCCGAAGGGGCTGACCTTGAAGTCGTTGACCTTGGCACTGATCGGCTGGTTGACCGTGGAGTGGGCCACGGGGGTGATCGGCACCTGCTGCTTGAGGCGTTGCTGGGCCTGCTGGTAGAGGGCGGTGCGCTGGTCGCGGTCGGAGACCTGCTTGGCTTTCTTCACCAGCGCGTCGTACTGGCTGTCGCACCAACGGGCGTAGTTGTTGCTGCCGATGGCGTCGCAGCCGAACAGGGTGCCGAGCCAGTTGTCCGGGTCACCGTTGTCGCCGGTCCAGCCGATCAGGGCGATGTCGTGCTCGCCGTTCTTCATGCGCTTGAGGTATTCGCCCCATTCGTAGCTGACGATACGCACCTTCAGGCCGACCTTGCCCCAGTCGGACTGGAGCATCTCGGCCATCAGCTTGGCGTTGGGGTTGTAGGGGCGCTGAACCGGCATGGCCCACAGGGTGACCTCGGTGCCCTCCTTGACCCCTGCGGCGCGCAGCAGTTCGCGGGCCTTGTCCGGGTCGTAGGCGGCGTCCTTGAGGGTGGTGTCGTAGGACCACTGGGTGGGCGGCATGGCATTGACCGCCGGTTGGCCGGCGTTCTGGTACACCGCCTGGACGATCGCCGCCTTGTTCACCGCCATGTCCAGGGCCTGGCGCACCGGCAGCTGGTCGAACGGCGCGCGCTGGTTGTTGTAGGCGATGTAGCCGAGGTTGTAGCCGGACTGCTGCAAGACCTTGAGCTTGCTGTCGGCCTGCAGTGTCGGCAGGTCGGCCGGCCGTGGGTTGAGCGTCACCTGGCATTCGTCACGGCGCAATTTCTGGATGCGCACCGACGGGTCGACGTTGATCGAGAACACCAGGTTGTCGAGCTTCACTTCCTCGGGTGCCCAGTAGTCCTTGTTGCCCTTGTAGCGGATCTGCGTGTCCTTCTGGTACCGGCTGAACACGAACGGGCCGGTGCCGATCGGCTTCAGGTTGATATCGCTGGGGGTGCCGGCCTTGAGCAGGTGCTCGGCGTATTCGGCGGAGAGGATCGAGGCGAAGCTCATGGCCAGGTTCTGGATGAAGGCGGCGTCGACCTGGTTGAGGGTGAACATCACGGTCAGTGGGCCGGTCTTGTCGATGCGCGCGATGTTCTTGTCCAGGCCCATGCTGACGAAGTACGGGAACTCGGTGGGGTAGGCCTGGCGGAACGGGTGGTTGCGGTCGAGCATGCGGTTGAAGGTGAACAGCACGTCGTCGGCATTGAATTCACGGGTGGGCTTGAAGCTTGGATTGGCGTGGAACTTCACGCCCGGACGCAGGAAAAAGGTGTAGCGCAGGCCGTCTTCGGACACCTGCCAGTCGCTGGCCAGGCTCGGCTGCACGGCGGTGCCGCCGCGTTCGAACTCCACCAGGCGGTTGTAGATCGGCTCGGCGGCGTCGTTGTCGGTGGCGGCCGTGAACTGGGCCGTGTCGAAGCCGGCCGGGCTGCCTTCGGAGCAGAACACCAGGTTCTTGGCCAGGCCCAGGGGCGTATGGGCGAGCAGGCCGAGGCCGAGCACGGCGGATAGCAGGGTCAGGTGGTGCATGGCTAGTCCTTTGTCCTTTCAAGGGGGGAAGCACGAATCGCGGCAACAGGGCGCCTGTCCTGACGATAGGTTCGCCAGGTGTCGGGTGACAGGTTCGAAAGGCTTCCGTTGCTGCGGGAAATTTCTGGCAATGAAGAGGGAAAACCCCTACAGCTTGCGCAAAGCATCATCACCCTGCCGACACGAGGCCGGGCAGGGTGATGGACGCCGTCATTTCTCTACGCTTACCCCATAGAAGGAGTTCAGGCCGAACGGGCTGATCTTGAAGTCCTTCACGGACGTGCTCATCGGCTGATACACGGTGGAGTGGGCGATGGGGGTCATCGGCACCTGCTCCTTGAGGATGTGCTGGGCCTGCTGGTACAGCTTGGTGCGCTCGGCCTGGTCGGAGGTGGCCTTGGCCTTCTTGATCAGGTCGTCGTAGGGCTTGTAGCACCATTTGGAGAAGTTGTTGCCCTCCAGGGCGTCGCAGCCGAACAGGGTGCCCAGCCAGTTGTCCGGGTCACCGTTGTCACCGCTCCAACCGATCAGCATGGCGCCGTTTTCACCACCCTTGGAGCGCTTGATGTACTCGCCCCACTCGTAGCTGATGATCTTCGCCTTGATGCCGACCTTGGCCCAGTCGGCCTGGAGCATCTCGGCCATCAGCTTGGCATTGGGGTTGTACGGGCGTTGCACCGGCATGGCCCACAGGTCGATCTCGGTGCCTTCCTTGACACCCGCTTCCTTGAGCAGGGCCTTGGCCTTCTCAGGGTCGAACGGCGCGTCCTTGATGCTGGTGTCGTAGGACCACTGGGTCGGGGGCATGGCGTTGACCGCCAGTTGGCCGGCACCCTGGTACACGGTCTCGATGATCTTCTTCTTGTCGACGGCCATGTCCAGTGCCTGGCGCACTTTCAGCTGGGCCATCGGGTTGGGCTCGTTGCTGCCCTTGATCTTGTCCATCACGTTGTAGGCGATGTAGCCGAGGTTGAAGCCGGCCTGATCAGGCATCTGCAACTTCGGGTCGGCCTTGAGCGGCTGGATGTCGGCCGGGCGTGGGAACAGGGTGACCTGGCACTCGTTCTTCTTGAGCTTCTGCATGCGCACGGAGGCGTCGGTGGCGATGGCGAAGATCAGGTTGTCGATCTTCACGTCCTCGGGCTTCCAGTAGTCCTTGTTGCCCTTGAAGCGGATCTGCGCGTCCTTCTGGTACTTGTTGAACACGAACGGGCCGGTGCCGATCGGCTTCTGGTTGATGTCGGCGGCCTTGCCCTGCTTGAGCAACTGGTCGGCGTATTCGGCGGACTGGATCGAGGCGAAGCTCATGGCCAGGTTCTGGATGAACGCGGCGTCGACTTCGTTGAGGGTGAAGCGCACGGTGTGCTCGTCGACCTTCTCGACCTTGGCGATGTTCTTGTCCATGCCCATGTCGGTGAAGTACGGGAATTCGGTGGGGTACGCCTTGCGGAACGGCATGTCCTTGTCGAGCATGCGGGTGAAGGTGAACAGCACGTCGTCGGCGTTGAATTCGCGGGTCGGCTTGAAATAGTCGGTGGTGTGGAACTTGACACCTTCGCGCAGGTGGAAGGTGTAGGTCTTGCCGTCGTCGGCGACGTCCCATTTGGTCGCCAGGCCCGGGATCACGGCGGTGCCGCCGCGCTCGAACTGGGTCAGGCGGTTGAAGATCGTTTCGGCCGAAGCGTCGAAGTCGGTTCCCGTGGTGTATTGACCCGGGTCGAAGCCAGCTGGGCTGCCTTCTGAGCAGAACACCAGGTTGCTTGCGGCGAGGGCGGAAGGAGCGCCGGCGAGCAAGCCTGCGCCGACCAGGAACGGAATGACTGCGTGTTTGAGCATTGTGGCCTCATTGTTGTCATTTTTCGATTTGAGGTGGCCTCGTGAGCCGACCTGCGGATACTTATGCAGGGGGTGTACCCAATGCAACACTCAGAGGGATGGTCAGCACCAAAATTGTGGTACGGACGTACATCTATGTCGCATTGTTGTAATTTTTTCCCAAGTTAAACGTTTGCGCGTGTCAATCGCCGATGTTTTACGCAATATTTCGGTGCATTGAATGCAAGTAGATGCACCGTATTGGTGCGTAGGAAGAATCCGAACGGAGTTCGGATTTTGTGGCGGGAAAGGGGGCGACCCTATCGAGAGGCAAGCCCTCTCCCATAGGTACACCATTGCGATCGAGGATTGCGAGGTGCCTGTGGGAGCGGGCTTGCCCCGCGAAAGGGCCGGCCCTGATACAACGTGGTTCGCGCTTACTGCATCTGCACTTCGATCAACCCGTCGGCATTCATGCTGACTTCGCTGGTGCCGGCCTCGATGTCCGGCGACGGTGCGGCTTCATCGGCACCCATGGCCTTCATCGCCATTGGCGCGTTGCGCATGTACGGGCGCGGGTAGCCGCTGCTGTTGAGGTTCAGGTTGACCACCTTGTAGCCCTTGCCGCCGAGGGCTTCGGTGGCCAGTTGGGCGCGTGCCTTGAAGGCGTTGACCGCGTCCTTGAGCAGCTCGTCCTCGCTGGCTTTGCGGGTCGCCGGGGCGATGGAGAAGTCCATGCCGCCCATCTTCAGGTCTTGCAGCAACTCGCCGGTGAGCTTGGACAACGCCGGGAAGTCGGCGCTTTCCAGGCGCAGTTCGGCGCGCTCGCGCCAGCCGGTGATCTTCTGGCCCTTGGTGTCGTAGATCGGATAGCTGTTGCGGCTGCCTTGGCTGATCTTCACTTCCTTGACTTCACGCGCCTGCTGCACGGCCTTGTTCATGGCCTCGGTGATCTGCTTGGCCAGCTTGCCCGGGTCGGTGTTCTGGGCTTCGCTGTACAGGGTGACCACCATCAGGTCGCGCGCCACTTCCTTGCTGACTTCGGCGCGCAGCGACACCTGGTTGTAGCGTGGCTCGTCGGCGGCCAGCGCCGGCAGGCTGGCGAACAGGCCGCAAGAAAGGACCAGGGCGGCGCTGCGACGGGAAATTTGCATGTATGACTCCTTCAATGAAAAAGCGTGGAGAGGACGTCCATTCCACGCATGGCCCATGAGACCGGAAACAGTGTAGTGGGTTCAACAATGCCATCATGAAGCTGTGACAACTGTGGCGCTTTGCCGCATCGCTGCAGCGCGGTGCCTGGCTTGGGTATACTCCAGGCGATTTTTCCGAAGCATTGACCGGGAGAGCGCATGCTCGCCGCCGCACATCCGTTGTCCGCCACCCGCCAGAACCTGTGGCGTCTGACCGTCATCCGCATCTTGGTCCTGGCCGCCCAGGCCGGCTCCGTCGCCGTGGCCTACTGGACCGAACTGCTGCCACTGCCCTGGCTGTCGCTGGCCGCCACCCTGGCGCTGTCGTCATTGTTGTGTGCCTTCACGGCGCTGCGCCTGCGCCTGTCGCTGCCGGTCACCGAGCTCGAGTACGCGTTCCAGCTGGCCTGCGACCTGCTGATCCACAGCGCCTTGCTGTACTACTCGGGCGGTTCGACCAACCCGTTCGTATCCTATTACCTGGTGCCGCTGGCGATCGCCGCGGTGACCCTGCCGTGGCTCTATTCGCTGGTGTTGTCGGGCATCGCCCTGGTGGCCTACAGCCTGCTGCTGGTGCAGTTCTACCCGCTGGAAACGCTGCCGATGGCGCGTGACAAGATGCAGGTCTACGGCATGTGGCTGAGCATCGCCCTGGCCGCGGCGGTGATCACCTTCTTCGCCGCGCGCATGGCCGAGGAACTGCGCCGTCAGGAGCAACTGCGCGCCGAGCGCCGGGAAGACAGCCTGCGCGACGAGCAACTGCTGGCCGTGGCCACCCAGGCCGCCGGCGCCGCCCACGAGCTGGGCACGCCGCTGGCGACCATGAGCGTATTGCTCAACGAGATGCGCCAGGACCACGCCGACCCGCAGTTGCAGGAGGACCTTCAGGTGCTGCAGGACCAGGTCAAGTTGTGCAAGCAGACCTTGCAGCAACTGGTGCGCGCCGCCGAGGCCAACCGGCGCATGAGCGTGCAGGAGCAGGAAGTCACCGCCTGGCTCGACGAGGCCCTGAACCGCTGGCACCTGATGCGCCCTGAGGCCAGCTATCGCTTCCAGCGCCTGCGCGACGGCGACGTGCCGCGCCTGACCCCGCCACCGGACCTCACCCAGGCCCTGCTCAACCTGCTGAACAACGCGGCCGACGCTTGCCCGGACGACCTCGAGGTGCGCCTGGACTGGGACGCCCACGACATTCTGATCAGCATCCGCGACCACGGTCCCGGCGTGCCGGTGGCCATCGCCGAGGCGATCGGCAAACCCTTCTTTACCACCAAGGGCAAGGGCTTCGGCCTGGGCCTGTTCCTGAGCAAGGCCAGCGTGACCCGTGCGGGCGGCTCGGTGAAACTCTATAGTCATGAGCAGGGCGGCACCTTGACCGAGCTGCGCCTGCCCCATGGCACGCGAGGAGATGAACGATGAGCGAAGACATCCAGGTCGAAGGCGAAGAACTGCCGCACCTGTTGCTGGTGGACGACGACTCCACCTTCACCCGCGTCATGGCGCGCGCCATGAGCCGTCGCGGCTTTCGCGTGAGCACGGCGTCGAGCGCCGAGGAAGGCTTGATCCTGGCCCAGCAGGACTTGCCCGACTACGCCACGCTGGACCTGAAGATGGACGGCGACTCGGGCCTGGTGCTGCTGCCCAAGTTGCTGGAGCTGGACCCGGAGATGCGGGTGTTGATCCTGACCGGCTATTCGAGCATCGCCACGGCGGTGGAGGCGATCAAGCGTGGGGCCTGCAACTACCTGTGCAAGCCGGCTGACGCCGATGATGTGCTGGCCGCGTTGCTGTCCGAGCACGCCGACCTCGACACGCTGGTGCCGGAGAACCCGATGTCGGTGGACCGCCTGCAGTGGGAGCACATCCAGCGGGTGCTGAACGAACACGAAGGCAACATTTCCGCTACCGCGCGGGCGCTGGGGATGCACCGGCGGACCCTGCAGCGCAAGTTGCAAAAGCGACCAGTGCGGCGTTGAGGGTACGGTAGGGGCCGCAGAGCGGCCCCCGCTCTCACCCTTTCAGAATCGAACGGTCAACCCGCACCGCCAGCGCGCCGTCCCCCGGCGCCACCTCGAACGCCACCTGTCCATCCGTCACCGCCGCCCGGCCAACCACCCGGCCTGCGCGCAGCAGCTCCAGCGGCATCCCTTCCAACGCCTGGCCCGACGCCAGTTCCAGCTTGATCCTGATCTTCATCGCTGAGCTCCTTGTCACGCGTTACGGTCGATGTAATTCGCCAACTGGCCGTCCAGGCTGGCAATCAGTTCCGGCGACCCGCCGCGGAACTGACGGAACAGGTTGCGCCCCCGGCGCTGGGCATCCAGCGGTACCTGCACGGTCGGGTGGAAGCGGTCGCCGAGCACGGCATAGATACTCCACGGCCCGATGTACGACTCATTGACCCCATCAGTGACACTGAACGCATAGCGCACCGCGTTGCCGGGCTGCCAGTTCAGCCCATCCGGCTCACGCCGTTGCCAGCCATCGGCGAGGATCGTTGGCGCCACGCCTGGCGCCTCGATGAACCCGCTGGGCTTGTTGGGCGTGTAGTCCTTGAGCAGCAGGTAGGTGCTCCAGCCCCACCAGTCGGCGATGTACTGCCGGTCGTCGAGGTTGTTGACGTCCTTGCGCCGCAGCACGGTCTTGCCGTCCAGGCGGTACAGCGGGGCGAAGTTGCCCGGCACCTGGTCGCGCTCGGCGGCCTGCAGGTCCGGGGCCAGGCGCAGGGCGGCGTAGTCGCCCGGCAGGCGCCCGTCGACGAATACCTGGAACACCTCGTCGGCCGAGCGCTGCACCGCCCGCGCGACCTGGCGGCGGTTGGCCGCGTCGACGCTGTCGAAGTAGCGCTTGTCGCCATACGCCCGCCACTGCTCGCCTTCGGCATTGCGCACGCGCAGGCCGTATTTGCTGTCTTCGTCGTGCATGAAGCGCGAGATCAGCGAGCCGATGTCGCTGGGGGTGACCGTGTCGGCCAGGGCTTTGCGAGGCACGCGCAGGTGCCCGGCGGAGAACAGGTCGGTGAGGAAGTGGTCGGCGAAGGCGTTCATCGCGTAGGCCAACTGCAAGTCGCGCTCCTGGCCGCTGGCGCGGGCGCGCAGGGCTTGTTGCAGGGCGGCGGCGTGGCCGGCCTGGTAGGCCAGTTGCGCGTGGGCAGCGAAGTGGTCCCAGTTGCTGGCGGCCAGTTTCAGGTAGCGACCCAGCGGGAGCAGGTCGGACACTGCGCTGCCACCGCCGGTGATGCGGTTCCAGCGCGCCGACAGGCTGTCGCCGAGGGCATCGTAGACCTCATGGGGCTGGCGGCCGTCCTTGATGGCCTGGTTGGCGGCGCTGATCTCCTCCTGCATGACCGCGAGGATCGCCTGGGCTTCGTCGCGTGCGGCGGGCAGGCGGGCCAGCGAGTCGAAGGCCTGGGCGAAGCGCTCTGCGCGTTCTGCCGGGGTCGCGCCATCGGCGATGGGGCGCTCGGGCACGCCGTAGAAGTCCCCGCCCAGGGCGATCACCTGGCCATAGGTCAGGCTCAGGCCGTTGGGCAGCGCCAGTGGCGATTGGTGGGCAGGGATGCCCGGTCGGCCAGCGGCGTAGCGCAGCAGGGTGTTGTCGCCGATGGCGGTGTGCTCGCCGCCCTCGAAGCGCAGCTCCGGGCCGCGCGGCTTGGGTGTTGGCAGGGTAGGCAAGCGGTGGTACTTGACGGTGTGATGGCCGTGCATGACCAGTATCAGGTGGTTGTCGGCACCGTGCAGGTCTATGCCGTGGGCGTCGAATAACTGGTCGAGGTCGGCGACCACCAGGGCGGCCTGGATGGCCGCTGCAGGGGTTTGCATTTCTGACATTGATTGCTCCATGCGATGTCTGAAAGTCCATAGGATACTGTATATGCATACAGTTATTCGGATCATATGCCGGAAATTTCCTACGTCAAGTTCTCTTTCGTGCCTGATCTACCGCGCATGGCAGGCGCATCACTTGGCGCTGACGTATGATTAGCCCCCTAACGGCAACCCCCTCAGGATCGCGCTCCATGCTCGCCCTCCTTATCCAGACGCTGAACATCACGGCTCCGGTCTTCGCCATGTTGTTCATGGGCGTGCTGCTCAAGCGCATCCGCTTGATCGACGACAACTTCAACAAGGTCGCGTCTGCGCTGGTGTTCAACGTGTGCATGCCGGCGCTGCTGTTCCTCGGCATCTATCACGCCGACCTGTCATCGGCGGTCAAGCCCGGGGTCATCCTCTACTTCATCGGCGCCACCTTGGTCGGCTTCGCCCTGTCATGGCTGTTGGCGATCTGGCGCTGCCCGCGAGCGGACCGCGGCATCTACACCCAGGGCGCGTTTCGCGGCAACAATGGCGTGATCGGCCTGGCCCTGGCGGCCAGCCTGTATGGCGACTACGGCATCTCGCTTGGCGCGGTGCTGGCGGGGCTGGTGATCCTCATGTACAACTCGCTGTCGACCGTGGTGCTGGCGGTGTACAGCCCAAGCTTGAAGTCCGACCCTTGGAGCCTGTGCAAGAGCATTCTCAGCAACCCGCTGATTCTCAGTGTGCTGATCGCCACGCCCATGGCTTATGGCCAGGTGCCGTTGCCTAACTGGCTGCTGACCTCCGGCGACTACCTGGCGCAGATGACCCTGCCGCTGGCGCTGATGTGCATTGGCGGAACCCTGTCGCTGGCGGCGCTGCGCGACAGTGGCCGGCTGGCCATCGACGTCAGCCTGGTGAAGATGGTCTGGATGCCGCTGCTGGGCACCCTGGGCGCCTGGCTCTGCGGTTTTCGCGGTGCCGAGCTGGGCATCCTGTTCCTCTACATCGGCAGCCCGACCGCCGCCGCCAGCTACGTCATGGCCCGGGCGGCCAACGGCAACCACGAACTGGCGGCGTCGATCATCGTGATCACTACACTGATGGCGGCGATCACCACCAACATCGGCATCTTCATCCTGCAGTGGGGCGGATGGATCTAGATGCTGGCGGCCCATCATTCCAACAACACTGCCTCCCTACGCTAAAGGACACTTCATGCAAGACCAGAACACGCCCGAGCGTTTACAGCGCGGGTTGAAGAACCGCCACATCCAGCTGATCGCCCTGGGTGGGGCGATCGGCACCGGCCTGTTCCTGGGTATCGCCCAGACCATCCAGCTGGCCGGTCCCTCCGTGCTGCTGGGTTACGCCATCGCCGGCCTGATGGCGTTCTTCATCATGCGCCAGCTGGGTGAGATGGTGGTCGAGGAGCCGGTCGCCGGCAGCTTCAGCCACTTCGCCCACCAGTACTGGAGCGAGTTCGCCGGTTTCGTCTCCGGCTGGAACTACTGGGTGGTCTACGTGCTCGTCGGCATGGCCGAGCTGACCGCCGTGGGCATCTACGTGCAGTACTGGTGGCCAGATTTCCCCACCTGGGCCACGGCGGCGATCTTCTTCGTGGCGATCAACGCCATCAACCTGACCCAGGTGAAGGTGTACGGGGAGATGGAGTTCTGGTTTGCCCTGGTCAAGGTAGTGGCGATCGTCAGCATGATCGGCTTCGGCGCCTGGCTGCTCGGTAGCGGCCATGGCGGCCCGGATGCCAGCGTGGCCAACCTGTGGCAGTACGGCGGCTTCTTCCCCAACGGCGTCACCGGGCTGATCATGGCCCTGGCGGTGATCATGTTCTCGTTCGGCGGCCTGGAACTGGTGGGC
Source organism: Pseudomonas entomophila (assembly GCF_029193575.1). Lineage (GTDB taxonomy): Bacteria > Pseudomonadota > Gammaproteobacteria > Pseudomonadales > Pseudomonadaceae > Aquipseudomonas > Aquipseudomonas entomophila_G. Next base: position 313,632 of record NZ_JARGCS010000012.1, read on the forward strand.
ATCACCGCCGCCGAGGCCGACAACCCGCGCCAGAGCATCCCCAAGGCCACCAACCAGGTGGTGTATCGCATCCTGATCTTCTACATCGGCGCGTTGGCGGTGCTGTTGTCGCTGTACCCGTGGCAGAAGGTGGTGCAGGGCGGCAGCCCGTTCGTGATGATCTTCCATGAGCTGGACAGCGACCTGGTCGCCACCGTGCTCAACGTGGTGGTGCTGACCGCCGCGCTGTCGGTGTACAACAGCTGCGTCTACGCCAACAGCCGCATGCTGTTCGGCCTGGCCAGCCAGGGCGATGCGCCGCGCCAGTTGCTCAAGGTCAGCCGCCGTGGCGTGCCGTTGGTGGCGCTGGGTATGTCGGCCCTGGCCACTGGCCTGTGCGTGGTGATCAACTACCTGATGCCAGGCGAGGCCTTCGGTTTGCTGATGGCCTTGGCGGTCTCGGCGCTGGTGATCAACTGGGCGAGCATCAGCATCACCCACCTGAAGTTCCGCAAGGCCAAGCTGGCGGCGGGCATCGCCCCGTTCTACCGCAGTTGGGGGCACCCGCTGACCAACTACCTGTGCCTGGCGTTCATCGTGCTGATTCTGGTGGTGATGTACCTGACGCCGCCGGTGCGTATCTCGGTGATGCTGATTCCGCTGTGGATCGCCGCGTTGTGGGTGGCGTTTCGGTTGAAGAAGGCGCGCCAAGCGAAAGGCTGAGCGCGACCTTCATAGGAGCGGGGCAAGCCCGCTCCTGATACAGGGCGCGGGTTCGTCGTCAGGCCTGGTAGCTGTCGATCACTTCCTGCGCCGCGCGGAACGCATCGATCGCCGCCGGCACCCCGGCGTACACCGCGCAGTGCAGCAATGCCTCGCGGATCTCCTCCACCGTGCAGCCATTGTTCAGTGCGCCGCGCACGTGGCCCTTGAGCTCCTGCGGGCATTTCAGCGCGGTCAGTGCGGCCAGGGTGATCAGGCTGCGGGTCTTCAGCGGCAACCCCTCGCGCGACCACACGCTGCCCCAGGCATGCTGGTTGACGAAATCCTGCAGCGGCTGGGTGAATTCGGTCGCATTGCCCAGGGCGCGGTCGACGAAGGCGTCGCCCATTACCTGGCGGCGAACCTGTTCGCCGGGTGTCTTCTCGGTGTCGGCCATGTTTTTTTCCTTAGTGTTGGCGGCGCCAGGCGCGCACGGTGGTGTACAGCAGCACCACGGCGAGCACTGGCAGGACGTAGAACAGCATCAGGCGCTCCAGCCGGCCGGCCAGCGGCATGCCGGTGGTGAAGGCCACCACGTGCAGACCATAGGCCAGGTACAGGCACAGGAACACCAGGCCTTCGGCGCGGGTGACCCGGTAGCCGGAATAGAACACCGGCAGGCTCAGTGCGGCGACCCCGAGCATTACCGGCAGGTCGAAATCCAGGGCATTGGGTGAGATCGATAGCGGCTGGGGAGCGACCAGCGCGGTCAGGCCGAGCACCGCCAGCAGGTTGAACAGGTTGCTGCCGATCACCGTGCCCACGGCGACTTCCCGCTCGCCGCGCAGGGCGGCGATCAGCGCCGCGGCAAGCTCTGGCAGCGAGGTGCAGACGGCGACCACGGTGAGGCCGATGATGCGCTCCGACAACCCCAGGTCGGTGGCCACTTCGACCGCCGCTTCCAGCAGCAGGTGCCCGGCCAGGCTCAGCAGGCCCAGGCCCAGGGCAATCTGCAGCAGGGCCTTGGCCCAGAAGCGTCCGGGGCTGCTGTGGGCGACCGTGGCGGCTGGGTAGGTGCGCGCGTAGTGGCGCGACTGGTGCCACAGCATCGCCAGGTAACCCAGCAGGCCCGCCAGCAGCAGCGCGCCTTCCAGGCGGCCCAGCTCGGCGTTGGCCGCCAGCAGGTAGACCAGCGCGCTGGCGGCGATCATCAGCGGGATGTCCAGGCGTACCAGCTGGCGCGACACGCGCAGGGGGATGATCAACGCGGCCAGGCCGAGGATCACCAGCACGTTGAAGATATTGCTGCCGATCACGCTGCCGACGGCTACGTCGGGCGCGCCCTGGTAGGCGGCTTGCAGGCTCACGGTCAGTTGCGGCGCGGTGCTGCCGAACGCCACCAGGCTCAGGCCGATGATCAGCGGGCGCACGTGCAGGCGCGTGGCCAGGCGCAGGGCCGCGCGCACCAGCAGTTCGGCGCCGACGATCAGCAGCAGCAGGCCGAAGCCCAGTTGCAGGAGGCTGAAGGTGGGAAGGGTGGCCAGGTCGAAAATGATGGGTGCTCCGCTTGGGTCAGTCGCTCAGACCTTGTACCCGGACGCGCGCCGTTCCGCTACGGAGCATGCCGATTTTTTCTGCAGCGGCGCGTGACAGGTCGATCAGCCGGCCCCGGGTATGCGGCCCGCGGTCGTTGATGCGCACCACCACGCTGCGTTGGTTGGCCAGGTTGGTGACCAGCACGCGGCTGCCGAAGGGCAGGCTGCGGTGGGCGGCAGTGAGGCCGTGCTGGTTGAAGGGCTCGCCGCTGGCGGTGCGTTTGCCGTGGTGGCGGGAACCGTAATAGGAGGCGGTGCCGGTTTCGTCGTAGCCGCGCGGATCGATATCGTGCGTGGCGCAGCCGGCGAGGAGGGAAAACAGGGCGAGGGTGCTGCCGATGCGGCGTATCAAGGGGTTGTGCTCCGGTACGGCAACCATTGCGGGGGACCCATCACGGGGCAAGCCCGTTCCTACAGGAACGCGATGGCCCTTGTAGGAGCGGGGTTGCCCCGCGATCGAGGGCGAAGCCCTCGCCGCGGGTGCGGGTTCAGGTCACCCTTCGAGCTTGGCCTTGAGCAATTGGTTCACTTGCCCCGGGTTGGCCTTGCCCTTGGAGGCCTTCATCGCCTGGCCGACGAAGAAGCCGAACATCTTGCCGCGCTTGGCCTCGTCGGCGGCGCGGTACTGTTCGACCTGCTCGGCGTTGGCGGCCAGCATCTCGTCGAGCATCTTGTCGATCGCGCCGGTGTCGGTGACCTGCTTGAGGCCCTTGCTTTCGATGATGCTGTCGGCATCGCCTTCACCGGCGGCCATGGCCTCGAACACGGTCTTGGCGATCTTGCCGCTGATGGTGTTGTCGCGGATGCGCAGCAGCATGCCGCCGAGCAGCTCGGCGCCGACCGGCGACTGGTCGATCTCCACGCCCAGCTTGTTCAGCAGGCTGCCCAGCTCGACCATTACCCAGTTGGCCGCAAGCTTGGCGTCGCCGCCGATGCTCGCCACCTGCTCGAAGTAGTCGGCCTGCTCGCGGCTGGCCGCCAGCACGTTGGCGTCGTAGGCCGACAGGCCGTACTGGTGCTGGAAGCGCTCGACCTTCTGTTGTGGCAGCTCCGGCAGGCCGGCGCGCACGCTGTCGAGGAAGCTCTGCTCGATGACCACCGGCAGCAGGTCCGGGTCGGGGAAGTAACGGTAGTCGTTGGCTTCCTCCTTGCTGCGCATGGAGCGGGTCTGGTCCTTGTTCGGGTCGTACAGGCGGGTTTCCTGCACCACCTTGCCGCCGTCCTCGATCAGCTCGATCTGGCGCTGGATCTCGTGGTTGATCGCCTTCTCGATGAAGCGGAACGAGTTGACGTTCTTGATCTCGCAGCGGGTGCCGAACTCGGCCTGGCCCTTGGGTCGCACCGACACGTTGCAGTCGCAGCGCAGCGAGCCTTCGGCCATGTTGCCGTCGCAGATGCCCAGGTAGCGCACCAGGGCGTGGATCGACTTGACGTAGGCCACGGCCTCCTTGGCGCTGCGCATGTCAGGCTCGGAGACGATCTCCAGCAACGGCGTGCCAGCGCGGTTCAGGTCGATGCCGGTGGCACCGCTGAAGTCTTCGTGCAGGCTCTTGCCGGCGTCTTCCTCCAGGTGCGCGCGGGTGATGCCGACGCGCTTGATGGTGCCGTCCTCCAGGGCGATGTCCAGGTAGCCCTTGCCGACGATCGGCAGGTCCATCTGGCTGATCTGGTAGCCCTTGGGCAGGTCGGGGTAGAAGTAGTTCTTGCGCGCGAACACGTTGCGCGGGCCGATTTCGGCGTTGATCGCCAAGCCGAACATGCAGGCCATGCGCACGGCTTCCTGGTTCAGCACCGGCAGTACGCCGGGCATGCCGAGGTCGACCAGGCTGGCCTGGGTGTTCGGCTCGGAGCCGAAGGTGGTGGCGCTGCCGGAGAAGATCTTCGACTGGGTGGCGAGCTGGGTATGAATCTCCAGCCCGATCACAACTTCCCATTGCATGTGTGAATTCCTCAGAAGCCGTTGGGGGCGCGGGTGTGCCAGTCGGTGACTTGCTGGTAGCGGTGCGCGACGTTGAGCAGGCGGCCTTCCTGGAAGTACGGGGCCAGCAGTTGCACGCCCACCGGCAGGCCATCGACGAAGCCGGCGGGCATCGACAGGCCCGGCAGGCCCGCCAGGTTGGCGGTGATGGTGTAGACGTCTTCCAGGTACGCGGCGACCGGGTCGGCGTTCTTGGCGCCGAGCTTCCAGGCCGGGTTCGGCGTGGTCGGGCCGACGATCAGGTCGACGCCTTCGAAGGCGGCCATGAAGTCGTTCTTGATCAGGCGGCGGATCTGCTGCGCCTTGACGTAGTAGGCGTCGTAGTAGCCGGCCGACAGGGCGTAGGTGCCGACCATGATGCGTCGTTGCACCTCGGTGCCGAAGCCTTCGCCACGCGAGCGCTTGTACAGGTCGGTGAGGTCTTTCGGCTCTTCGCAGCGGTGGCCGAAGCGCACGCCGTCGAAACGCGACAGGTTCGAGGAGGCTTCGGCCGGCGCGATCACGTAGTACGCCGGGATGGCGTGCTGCATGTTCGGCAGGCTGATTTCCTTGACCACCGCGCCGAGCTTTTCCAGCTCCTTGACGCTGGCCTGCACCAGCTCGGCGATGCGCGGGTCGAGCCCGGCGCCGAAGAACTCCTTCGGCAGGCCGATGCGCAGGCCCTGCAGCGAGGCGGTCAGGTTGGCCGAGTAGTCTGGCACCGGCTCGTCGACGCTGGTCGAGTCCTTGGCGTCGAAGCCGGCCATGCCTTGCAGCAGCAGCGCGCAGTCTTCGGCGGTGCGCGCCAGCGGGCCGCCCTGGTCGAGGCTCGAGGCGTAGGCGATCATGCCCCAGCGCGAAACGCGGCCATAGGTGGGCTTGAGGCCGGTGAGGTTGGTCAGCGCCGCTGGCTGGCGGATCGAGCCGCCGGTGTCGGTGCCGGTGGCGGCCGGCAGCAGGCGCGCGGCCACGGCGGCGGCCGAGCCGCCCGACGAGCCGCCAGGCACGTGCTCGAGGCTCCACGGGTTCTTCACCGCGCCGTAGTGACTGGACTCGTTGGCCGAACCCATGGCGAACTCGTCCATGTTGGTCTTGCCCAGCGAGACCATGCCGGCCTCGGCCAGCTTGGCGACCACGGTGGCGTCGTACGGCGCCTTGAAGTTGTCGAGCATCTTCGAGCCGCAGCTGGTGCGGATGCCGGTGGTGCAGAACAGGTCCTTGTGGGCGATCGGCGCGCCCAGCAGCACCCCGGCCTCGCCAGCGGCGCGGCGGGCGTCGGCGGTGCGGGCCTGTTGCAGGGCCTGCTCCTCGGTGACGCTGATGAAGCTGTTGATCTGTGGGTCGAGTTGCTTGATGCGCGCCAGCAGGGCGCCGGTCAGCTCCTCGGAGGAAAACGACTTGTCGGCGAGTCCGCGGACGATCTCGGCCAGGGTCAGTTGATGCATGGCAGGCTTTATCCCTTACTCGATGACTTTCGGAACCAGGTACAGACCGCTTTCGGTCGATGGCGCGATGGCTTGGTAGCGGTCGCGCTGGTTGCTTTCGGTGACCTGGTCGGGACGCAGGCGCTGGGTGGCCTCGAGGGGGTGGGCCAGGGGCTCGATGCCGGTGGTGTCGACGGCTTGCATCTGGTCGACCAGCCCGAGAATACTGTTCAAGGCATCGGTAATGCGTGGCAGTTCGCTTTCATTCAGGCCCAGGCGGGCCAGGTGGGCGATCTTTTCCACGTCGGAGCGTTGAAGCGCCATGGGGATCTCCAGGGAAACAAAGAACGGATTGGGTCCGCGATGAGGAACATGCCGGGATTCTGGCGGTCATACGGCCGCGATCATCTGCAGGCTTGCTCGGAAAAACTGCCAATTTAACATATTGGCTCCTTGCCCAAAATCCCTGCCATTGTTAGAGTTTGCCGCACTTTTTTACCCACGCTTTCCCCAGGGTCACTTTCCCATGTTCAAGAAACTGCGTGGCATGTTTTCCAGCGATCTGTCCATCGACCTGGGTACTGCCAACACCCTTATCTACGTGCGTGAGCGCGGTATCGTCCTGAATGAGCCCTCGGTCGTTGCCATCCGTACCCACGGCAACCAGAAAAGCGTCGTGGCCGTCGGTACCGAAGCCAAGCGCATGCTCGGCCGCACCCCAGGCAACATTGCCGCCATTCGTCCGATGAAGGACGGCGTGATCGCCGACTTCAGCGTCTGCGAGAAGATGCTGCAGTACTTCATCAACAAAGTGCACGAAAACAGCTTCCTGCAGCCCAGCCCACGCGTGCTGATCTGCGTGCCGTGCAAGTCGACCCAGGTCGAGCGCCGCGCCATCCGTGAATCGGCCCTCGGCGCCGGTGCCCGCGAAGTGTTCCTGATCGAAGAGCCCATGGCTGCGGCCATCGGTGCCGGCCTGCCGGTCGAAGAGGCCCGTGGCTCGATGGTCGTCGACATCGGTGGCGGCACCACCGAGATCGCCCTGATCTCGCTGAACGGCGTGGTATACGCCGAATCCGTGCGTGTTGGCGGCGACCGCTTCGACGAAGCCATCGTCACCTACGTGCGCCGCAACTACGGCAGCCTGATCGGCGAATCCACCGCCGAGCGCATCAAGCAGGAAATCGGCACCGCCTACCCGGGCGGCGAAGTGCGCGAAGTCGACGTGCGTGGCCGCAACCTGGCCGAGGGCGTGCCGCGTGCCTTCACCCTGAACTCCAACGAAGTCCTCGAAGCCCTGCAAGAGTCGCTGGCAACCATCGTCCAGGCGGTCAAGAGCGCCCTGGAGCAATCGCCGCCTGAGCTGGCCTCCGACATCGCCGAGCGTGGCCTGGTGCTGACCGGTGGCGGCGCGCTGCTGCGCGACCTGGACAAGCTGCTGGCCCAGGAAACCGGCCTGCCGGTGATCGTCGCCGAAGACCCGCTGACCTGCGTCGCCCGTGGCGGTGGCCGTGCGCTGGAAATGATGGACAAGCACGCCATGGACCTGCTCTCCAGCGAGTGATCCCGCGCGTCGGTTCCTGAAGGCCCGGTTTACAGGTGGCACGCGCAGTGCTACCTGTATGTGCTGGCTGGCGTCCGTTGGGCGCCGTTTCCGTCAACCCGCAGGCCGGCCGGTGCATCGCGCCATGGCCGCCTGAGTCGTCGTCCACGAGGAACGGCCCATTAAACCGCTTTTCTCCAAGGGCCCTTCGCTGGGCGTTCGTCTGCTCGTGCTGGTGGTGCTGTCGATCGCGCTGATGGTGGTCGACTCGCGCTTCGACGTGCTCAAGCCGGTGCGCAGCCAGATGGGGCTGGTGCTGATGGAATCCTATTGGGTCACCGACCTGCCGCAGCGCGCCTGGCAGGGCGTGGCCGGCCAGTTCGGCAGCCGCACCGAGCTGATCGCCGAAAACGAAAAGCTCAAGACCGAGGCCCTGCTGTTGCAGGGGCGCCTGCAGAAGCTGGCGGCCCTGACCGAGCAGAACGTGCGCCTGCGCGAGCTGCTGAACTCTTCGGCGCTGGTCAACGAGAAGGTCGAGGTGGCCGAGCTGATCGGCGTTGACCCCAACCCATTCACCCACCGCATCCTGATCAACAAGGGCGAGCGCGACGGCGTATTCCTCGGCCAGCCGGTGCTCGACGCCCGTGGCCTGATGGGCCAGGTGGTCGAGCTGATGCCCTACACCTCACGGGTGCTGCTGCTGACCGATACCACCCACAGCATTCCGGTGCAGGTCAACCGTAATGGCCTGCGTGCCATCGCCAGCGGCACCGGCAACCCCGAGCGCCTGGAGCTGCGCCATGTGGCCGACACCGCTGACATCAAGGAAGGCGACCTGCTGGTGAGTTCCGGCATGGGCCAGCGCTTCCCGGCCGGCTACCCGGTGGCCACGGTCAACGAAGTGATCCACGATTCCGGCCAGCCGTTCGCCATCGTTCGCGCCATCCCCACGGCAGCGCTCAACCGCAGCCGCTACATGCTGCTGGTGTTCAGCGACCGGCGCAGCCCCGAGCAGCGGGCCACCGAAGCCGCGATCGCCCAGGAAGAGGCCGATCGCAAAGGCACCGTGAACCCCGCGCCGGCTACCCCGGCACCGGCCGCTGCGCCTGCTGCTGCGACCACCCCGCCTGCCGCCGCCCCCGCGCCTGCCCATGGTTCGGCCCAGTCTCACCCGGCCGCCGCCGCGCCGGCCCAACCCCGGAGAGAATGATGGCTGGCACCCGCAGCAGAAACGGCTGGGCCATCTGGCTGACCTTCGTCATCGGCTTGTTGCTCAGCGTCACGCCCATGCCGCAGTTCATGGAAGTGTTCCGTCCGATGTGGCTGGCGCTGTTGCTGGCGTTCTGGACCCTGGCGGTGCCAAACAAGGTCGGCATGACCACCGCCTTCCTGCTCGGTCTGGCCGAAGACGTGCTGTACGGCACGTTGCTCGGGCAGAACGCGCTGATCCTCACGCTCATCACCTTCCTGGTGCTGTCGCTGCAGCAGCGCCTGCGCATGTTCCCGATGTGGCAACAGAGCCTGGTGATCCTGGTGGTGTTCGGCATTGCCCAGTTGATCCAGCTGTGGCTCAGCGCGCTGACCGGCAACCGCCTGCCAACCCTGGCGCTGGTGTGGTCGGCGGTGATCAGCGCCTTGCTCTGGCCATGGATCAGCTTCGCCTTGCGCGACATGCGCCGGCGCTTGCACATCAACTGACGGCTCGCCGCCGCTGACAGGGAGACGTCTACATGACCGCGCTGTACCTCGCCTCAGGCTCCCCACGCCGCCGTGAACTGCTGGCCCAGATCGGCGTGCCGTTCACTGTCGTCAGCGCCCCCGTCGACGAAACGCCTTTGCCCGATGAGGCCGCTGCCGCCTACGTCGAACGCCTGGCGCGGGCCAAGGCGGTGGCCGGCTTCGGCCAACTGGTCGGCCCGGGCGTAGCGCTTGGCGCCGACACCGCCGTCGTGCTCGACGGCGCCATTCTCGGCAAGCCCGAGAACCGCGAGGACGCCCTGGCGATGCTGGGCGACCTGTCCGGGCGCGAACACCAGGTGCTCACCGCCGTGGCGCTGACCGATGGCCAGCGCAGCCTGAGCCTGTGCGTGGCCAGCACCGTGCGCTTTCGCGCCATCTCCTTCGACGAAGCCTGGCGCTACTGGGCCAGCGGCGAACCCGCCGACAAAGCCGGTGGCTACGCTATCCAAGGCCTGGGCGCGGTGTTCGTCACGGGCCTGGAAGGCAGCTACTCGGCGGTGGTCGGCCTGCCGCTGAGCGAGACCGCCGACCTGCTCGGCCAATTCGGCATCGCCTGCTGGCAGCCACTCGAGGATTCAGCAGCGCCCTAGCCAGCCACCCGACAGCGATCCATCATTACCCAAGACCTTTGACGAGAGCCTGCCATGAGTGAAGAGATCCTGATCAACATCACCCCGATGGAGTCGCGCGTGGCAGTGGTGGAAAACGGTGTCCTGCAGGAGGTGCACGTCGAGCGCACCCAGCGCCGCGGGATCGTCGGCAATATCTACAAGGGCAAGGTGGTTCGTGTGCTGCCGGGCATGCAGGCGGCGTTCGTCGACATCGGCCTGGAACGCGCCGCGTTCATCCACGCTTCGGAAATCTCCCAGCGCGAAGGCTCGGCGGTGGAGACCATCACCGCCCTGGTGCACGAGGGCCAGGCCCTGGTGGTGCAGGTGACCAAGGACCCGATCGGCACCAAGGGCGCGCGCCTGACCACCCAGCTGTCGATTCCCTCGCGCTACTTGGTGTACATGCCGCGCAGCAGCCATGTCGGCATTTCCCTGAAGATCGAGGACGAAGCCGAGCGTGACCGTCTCAAGCAGGTGGTCAGCGACAGCATGGACAAGGAAAACATCAAGGACGCCGGGGGGTTCATCCTGCGCACCGCCGCCGAGGGCGCGCGGGCCGAGGACATTCTCCAGGACATCCGCTACCTGCGCCGTCTGTGGGAGCAGATCGGCGCGCAGATCCAGACCTGCGGCGCGCCCACGGTGATCTATGAAGACCTGGGCCTGGCCCTGCGCACCCTGCGTGACCTGGTCAACCCGAAGATCGAGAAGATCCGCATCGATTCCCGGGAGACCTTCCAGAAAACCACGCAGTTCGTGGCCGAATTGATGCCGGAGATCGCCGACCGCCTGGAGCACTACCCGGGCGAGCGGCCGATCTTCGACCTGTATGGCGTCGAGGATGAGATCCAGCGTGCACTGGAGCGCAAGGTGCCGCTCAAGTCCGGCGGCTACCTGGTGGTCGACCCGGCCGAGGCGATGACCACCATCGACGTCAACACCGGCGCCTTCGTCGGCCACCGCAACCTTGAAGAGACCATCTTCAAGACCAACCTGGAAGCGGCGACCGCCATCGCCCGGCAACTGCGCCTGCGCAACATCGGCGGGATCATCATCATCGACTTCATCGACATGGAGGACGAGGAGCACCAGCGCCAGGTCCTGCGTACCCTGGAGAAGCAGCTCGAGCGCGACCATGCCAAGACCAACATCATCGGCATCACCGAGCTGGGCCTGGTGCAGATGACCCGCAAGCGCACCCGCGAAAGCCTTGAGCAGGTGCTGTGCGAGCCGTGCGTCGCCTGCCAGGGGCGTGGCAAGCTGAAAACCCCCGAGACGGTGTGCTACGAGATCTTCCGCGAAATCCTGCGCGAGGCGCGCGCTTACCAAGCCGAGGGCTACCGGGTGCTGGCCAACCAGAAGGTGGTCGACCGCCTGCTCGATGAAGAGTCAGGCAACGTCGCCGAATTGGAGACGTTCATCGGGCGAACCATTCGCTTCCAGGTCGAGTCCATGTATTCCCAGGAACAATACGATGTGGTGCTGCTCTGACGCGTTCTGAAACCTTTCGCCCGGTGGCGAAAACTCCGCTTCGGACCATAGTTAATGGACGACTTGGAGGGCCACGGCCATGGAACGTCTGACCCGCGTTCTGGGCGCCTTGACCCGCTGGGGGCTGGGATTGTGCGCCCTGTTGGCGGTGCTGGTGGCGCTGTATGTCAGCCTCGGTCGGCAATTGGCACCCCTGGTTGCCGAATACCGCGCCGACGTTGAAGACAAGGCCGAGCAGGCCTTGGGCCTGCCGGTGCATATCGGTGCCCTGGAGGGCCGTTGGAGCGGCCTGGCGCCAGTGCTGCGGGTACGCGATCTGCAACTGGGTGAGGGGCAGGCGGCCCTGCGTCTGGACGACGTCAAGCTGGTACCCGACCTCTGGGCCAGCCTCAAGGCCCGAGAGGTGCGCCTGGCGCGTATCCAGCTTGGTGGCCTGCAACTGATCATGCATGAGGACGCCCAAGGCGTCTGGACCCTCGAAGGCCTGCCCAAGACCGGCGACCAGCCCCTGGATCCGGCCCAGGCGCTGCAGCGCTTGCAGCAGCTGGGGCGGATCGACGTGTTCGATAGCCAGGTGACCTTCCAGCCATGGCGGCGCGACTCCATCACTCTCACCTACGTCAGCCTAGGCTTGCAGGCCGGCGCGTCGCGCCAGCGCCTGGAACTGCGCGCCACGCTGCCCGATGGGCAGCCGCTGGCGATGAACCTGCGCAGTCGTGCCAGCGCCGACAACTGGCGCGAGGGTCGGGTCGAGGTCTACCTGAGCCTGCCGCAGAGCGACTGGGCACGCTGGTTGCCGCCAGCCCTGCTGGGGCAGTGGCGGGCCAAGACGCTGCGTGCTGGCGGCGAATTCTGGATCGACTGGAGCCATGGCCAGTTGCAACGCGCGGTGGCCCGTCTCAATGCGCCGCAACTGCGCGGCGCCTACGCCGGGCGCAAGGCGGTGACCCTCGACAACCTGGCGTTGTCCAGCTGGCTGCGGCGCACCGACGAAGGCTACCAGTTGGTGGTCGACTCGCTGGCCGCGAACATTGGCCAGACCCGTTGGGAAACGCACCTGCAAGCCCGCCAGCAGTTGGGCAAGGTGCCTGAGGAGGAAACCTGGCAGGTGCAGGCCGACCGCCTCGACCTCACCCCGCTGACCCCACTGATCGATGCCCTGGCGCCGCTGCCGGACAACCTCATGACCGTGGTCGATGCGCTGCAGGTCACGGGGGCGCTGCGCAACGTGCGCCTGGACGTGCGCCCCAAGGCCGAGGGCGACCAGCGCTTGCAGTTCGCCGCCAACCTGGAGAAGGTCGGCTTCGACGCGTACCACGGCGCCCCGGCCGCCGGTAACGTCTCCGGCAGCATCAGCGGCGACCTCGGTCATGGCGAGCTGCGCCTGGATACGGAAGCGTTCATGCTGCACTTGTACCCGATCTTCGGCAAACCCTGGCATTACCCGAAAGCCAACGCGCGCCTCACCTGGGCCCTGGACAAGGAAGGTTTCACCCTGGTCGCCCCGTACATCAAGGTGCTGGGCGACGAGGGCAAGATCGCCGCGGACTTCCTCATCCGCCTGAAATTCGCCCCCGGTCACGAAGACTACATGGACCTGCGCGTCGGCCTCACCGAGGGCGATGGGCGCTATACCGCCAAGTACCTGCCCGAGGTGCTCAGCCCGGCGCTCGACGAGTGGCTGCGCAGCGCTATCGTCAAGGGCGCGGTCGATGAAGGCTATTTCCAGTACCAAGGGTCGCTGAACCACGATGCGCCGGCGCATGCTCGCAGCATCAGCCTGTTCTTCAAGGTCCACGACGCGGCGCTGGACTTCCAGCCTGGCTGGCCGCAGGTGCAGCAGGTCGACGGCAACGTCTACATCGAAGACACCGGCGTGCGTATCAAGGCCAGCAAGGGCCTGTTGCTCGACACCCAGGTGAGCGACGTCAGTGTGAACATCCCCCATGTCGAGGGCGACCAGCACAGCCACCTGTACCTGGACGGCGACTTCGACGGCAGCCTCGGCGATGGTCTTAAGATTCTCAAGGAAGCGCCCATTGGCACCGGCGAGATCTTCGCGGGCTGGGAGGGCGAGGGGCCGCTCGAGGGTAAGGTCAAGCTCGATATCCCCCTGGCCCATGGCGTGCGCCCCAAGGTGCTGGTGGACTTCGCCACCCACGACGCCAAGCTCAAGGTTGCCCCGCCCAGCCTGGAGTTGAGCCGGCTGAAGGGTGACTTCAGCTTCGACTTTGACAAGGGGCTGAGCGGCAAGGACATCAGGTTGCAGGCGTTCGACAAGCCCGTCACCGCGCAAATCTTCGCCGAGGGCCAGCCCGGGCAGATCCAGACCCGCATCAACGCCAGCGGCCAGGTGCCCCTCAAGGCGCTGACCGATTGGTTGCAATTCACCCAGCCACTGCCGGCCAGCGGCGAGCTGCCGTATCAGTTGCAGGTCGACCTTGGTGGCCGCGACAATCGGTTGACCGTCAACTCCTCGCTCAAAGGCCTGGCGATCGACTTGCCCGAACCGTTCGGCAAGGCACCGGCCGACGTGCGCGACAGCCGTTTCAGCATGAACCTGCAAGGCGCCGAGCGGCGTTTCGACGCCAGTTACGCCGACCTTGCGCGCTTCGCCTACGCCGCCCCGTTGGACAAGCTGGCCCAGGGGCGCGGGGAACTGCTGCTGGGCAGCGGCGAGGCGACGTTGCCCGCTGGCCAGGGGCTGCGTGTACGCGGTCGGGTGGAAACCCTCGACCTCGGCCCGTGGCAACAACAGATGGAACGGTTTGCCGGCCAGGACCCTGGCGGCAGCGCCCGGCAGAGCCTGCAAGGGGTCGACCTGAGCATCGGCCAGCTCAAGGCCTTTGGGCTGGACCTCAACCAGGCCGTGGTGCGCCTGGCGCGTGGCGGCGGGGCCTGGGACCTGCGTCTGGACAGCAGGGAAGTTATCGGTAACGCGCGTATTCCCGACGCCAAGGTCGCGCCCATGGTCGTGCGCCTGCAAACCCTGCGCCTGCCGCCGGCAGATGCCGAGCAAGAGCAGGCCGAGGATGCCCCGGACCCGCTGGCCAGCTTCGACCCACACAAGACCCCAGCCCTGGACCTGACCATCGACAAGCTCTACCGCGGCGATGACCTGTACGGCAGCGCGGCGGTCAAATTGCGGCCAACCTCGCGTGGCATGTCCCTGGACGACATCGACCTCGACCTGAAGGGCCTGCGCATCGACGGCAGCGGCGGCTGGGACGGCGTGCCCGGTAACAGTTCGAGCTGGTACAAGGGGCGCCTGGATGGCAAGAACCTCGCCGACGTGCTCAGCGCCTGGGGCTTCGCGCCGACCGTCACCAGCCGCGACTTCCGCATGGACGTCGACGGCCGCTGGCCGGGCTCGCCGGCCTGGGTTGGCCTCAAGCGCTTCTCCGGCAGCCTCGATGCCGCGTTGCGCACCGGCCAGTTCGTCGAAGTCGAGGGCAGCGCCCAGGCCCTGCGGGTGTTCGGCCTGCTCAATTTCAACTCGATTGGCCGGCGGCTGCGCCTGGACTTCTCCGACCTGTTCGACAAAGGCCTGGCCTATGACCGGGTCAAGGGCCTGCTGGTGGCCAGTGACGGTGTCTACGTGACCCGCGAGCCGATCACCGTCACCGGGCCTTCGAGCAACTTCGAGCTGGACGGCACCCTGGACATGGTCCGCGACCGGGTCGACGCCAACCTGCAGGTAACCCTGCCGGTGACCAACAACCTGCCGCTGGCGGCGCTGATCGTTGGCGCGCCAGCGATCGGTGGCGCACTGTTCCTGGTCGACCGGTTGATCGGCGACCGCGTGGCACGCTTCGCCAGCGTGCATTACCGCGTCGAAGGGCCGTGGAAAGAGCCTAGAATCACCTTTGTGAAACCTTTCGAGAAATCGCGCTAGGAGTGCTCATGAAGTCAGCGGTGATCCAGATGGTCAGCCAGGATGATGTGCTGGCCAACCTGCAGCGTGCCGGTGCCTTGCTGGAGCAGGCCGCCGCCGGGGGTGCGCGCCTGGCGGTGCTGCCGGAAAACTTCGCTGCCATGGGCCGCCGTGATGCCGCCGCCATCGGCCGTGCCGAAGCGCAGGGTGAGGGGCCGATCCTGCCATGGTTGAAACGCACCGCGCGTGACCTCAGGTTATGGATTGTCGCTGGTACCTTGCCATTGCCGCCGGTCGACCAGCCCGAGGCGAAGGCCCATGCTTGCTCGCTGCTGATCGACGAGCATGGCGAAGTGGCGGCGCGCTACGACAAGTTGCACCTGTTCGATGTGGATGTGGCGGACAACCGTGGCCGCTACCGCGAGTCCGACGACTACGCCCATGGTGCCCAGGTGGTGGTGGCCGACACACCGGTCGGGCGCCTGGGGCTGTCGGTGTGCTATGACCTGCGTTTCCCCGAACTGTACAGCGCCCTGCGCGCCGCCGGGGCCGAGTTGATCAGCGCGCCGTCGGCGTTCACCGCGGTAACCGGCGCGGCGCACTGGGAAGTGCTGATTCGCGCACGGGCCATCGAGACCCAGTGCTACCTGCTGGCCGCGGCCCAGGGCGGCACTCATCCCGGCCCACGTGAAACCCACGGCCATGCGGCGATCGTCGACCCCTGGGGGCGGATCGTCGCCGAACAGGCGCGCGGTGAAGCGGTACTGCTCGCCGCGCGCGACAGTGAAGAACAAGCGTCCATCCGGGCGCGCATGCCGGTGGTTTCGCACCGGCGCTTTTTCTCGCAGGACGCCTTGCGGCCTGCGCACACCTCGGAGTGACTATGAGCCAGATGTTATCCACCGTCAGCGAGCAGCTCCTGGCCCCGGGCGGACTGACCCTGGACAGCCTGCAGGCTGTGCTGGGCGAGTTGGCCGGGCCGGGCATCGACGCCGCCGACCTGTACTTCCAGGGCCAGATCTCGGAAACCTGGGCCCTGGAGGACGGCATCGTCAAGGAGGGCAGCTTCAACCTCGACCAGGGCGTGGGCGTGCGCGCCCAGTCCGGCGAGAAGACCGGCTTCGCCTACAGCAACGCGATCAACCTCGAAGCGCTGACCTCGGCGGCGCGTGCCGCTCGTTCCATCTCCCGTGCCGGCCAGGAAGGGCGGGTGCAGGCCTTCCGCAGCCAGGACGTGACCGCCCTGTACGCGCCCGATAACCCGCTGGACGTGCTCAGCCGCGCCGAGAAGGTCGACCTGCTCAAGCGCGTCGATGCCGCCACCCGCGCGCTGGACCCGCGTATCCAGCAAGTCAGCGTGAGCATGGCCGGGGTCTGGGAGCGCATTCTCATCGCCGCCGCGGATGGCAGCCTGGCGGCCGATGTGCGGCCGCTGGTGCGTTTCAACGTCAGTGTCATCGTCGAGCACAATGGCCGTCGCGAACGGGGCGGGCAGGGCGGTGGCGGGCGTACCGACTACCGCTACTTCAGCGAGGAGCGGGTGATGGGCTATGCCCGCGAGGCGTTGCGTCAGGCGCTGGTCAACCTCGAGGCGCAGCCGGCGCCGGCCGGCACGTTACCGGTGGTGCTCGGCCCGGGCTGGTCCGGCGTGCTGTTGCATGAGGCGGTCGGTCATGGCCTGGAAGGCGACTTCAACCGCAAGGGCAGCTCGGCCTACAGTGGGCGTATCGGCGAGCAGGTGGCGTCGAAGCTGTGCACCATCGTCGACGACGGCACCCTCGAAGGCCGTCGCGGCTCGCTCAGCGTCGATGACGAGGGCACGCCGACCGAATGCACCACGCTGATCGAGAACGGCATCCTCAAGGGCTACATGCAGGACAAGCTCAACGCTCGTCTGATGGGCATGGCGGTCACCGGCAACGGTCGGCGCGAGTCCTACGCGCACCTGCCGATGCCGCGCATGACCAACACCTACATGCGCGCCGGCGAGAGCGACCCGCAGGAGATCATCGCCTCGGTGAAGAAGGGCCTGTACTGCGCCAACCTGGGTGGCGGGCAGGTGGACATCACCAGCGGCAAGTTCGTGTTCTCCACCAGCGAGGCGTACCTGATCGAGGACGGCAAGATCACCGCGCCGGTCAAGGGTGCGACGCTGATCGGCAATGGGCCGGAGGCGATGAGTCGGGTGTCGATGGTCGGCAACGACTTGGCGCTGGACAGTGGCGTGGGCACGTGCGGCAAGGATGGGCAGTCGGTGCCGGTGGGTGTTGGCCAGCCGACCCTGAAGCTCGATGCAATCACGGTCGGGGGTACCGGGGCATAAAAAAGGCCGCCCCCTGTGGGAGCGGCCTTGCGCCGCGATGGGCTGCGCAGCAGCCCCGGTCAGTTGGCGGGATTCAGCGCAAACCGCGCTGGAGCTCGTCGAGGTCGCGGATGTACTTGAAGACCTTGCGCGCGGCGGCAGGCGGCTTGTTCCGCGCCTTCTCGTGCTGGGCATGACGGATCAGCGAGCGCAGGTGCTGGCGGTCGGTGTCGGGGAACTCGTTGACGAAGCGTTCGAGGTCCTCGTCATTGCCGTCCACCAGGCGGTCGCGCCAGCGCTCCAGGTTGTGGAAGCGCTCGTTGTACTGACGGGTCGAACTGTCGATTTGTTCGAGCAGCGCATGGATGGCGTCGATGTCCTGGTCGCGCATCAGCTTGCCGACGAACGACATATGGCGTTTGCGGGCACCGTGGGCGGTGTGCTTGGAGGCTTCGGCCAACGCCTTGCGCAGTTCATCGGTCAGCGGCAGGCGCGCCAGGGTTTCGGCCTTGACGGTGGTGAGCCGCTCGCCGAGTTCGACCAGCGCATGCAGCTCGCGCTTGATCTGGGTTTTGCTTTTTTCGCCGTCGAAGGCGTCGTCGTATGAATCAACCATGGTGGCAGTCCGCAGGAAATCGCCGCCATGATAACCAGTCGGGGGCCGCTTTGTCCGGCCCGGTCGCGCAATGACCCTCGCCGAACGCAGAATTTGAGTGGAGAAAACCATGAGTGCAGTCCAGAGCATAGGCCCCAAGGACCTGCCGGCGTTGCAGGCGCAGGTCGAAGCGATCGTCGCCGAGGCGCGCCGCCAGGGCGCCAGCGCCTGTGAAGTGGCGGTGTCGCTGGAGCAGGGCTTGTCCACCACGGTGCGCCAGCGCGAGGTCGAGACGGTCGAGTTCAACCGCGACCAGGGCTTCGGCATCACCCTCTACGTGGGCCAGCGCAAGGGCTCGGCGAGCACCTCGGCCAGTGGCCCGGATGCCATCCGCGAAACCGTGGCCGCTGCGTTGGCGATCGCCAAGCACACCTCGGAGGATGACTGTTCGGGCCTGGCCGATGCCGCGCTGATGGCCCGTGAAATCCCGGACCTGGACCTCTATCACGATTGGGACATCAGCCCGGAGCAGGCCATCGAGCAGGCGCTGGCCTGCGAAGCGGCGGCCTTCGACGCCGACAAGCGCATCGTCAATGCCGACGGCACCACCCTCAATACCCACCAGGGTTGCCGGGTATACGGCAACAGCCATGGTTTCATCGGTGGCTACGCCTCGACCCGTCACAGCCTCAGTTGCGTGATGATCGCCGAGGGCGAGGGGCAGATGCAGCGTGACTACTGGTACGACGTCAATCGCCAGGGCCAATTGCTGGCCGACCCGCGCAGCATCGGCCAGCGTGCCGCCCAGCGCGCCGCCAGCCGCCTGGGGGCACGCCCGGTACCGACCTGCGAGGTGCCGGTGCTGTTCTCCGCCGAGCTGGCCGGTGGCCTGTTCGGCAGTTTCCTGTCGGCGATTTCCGGCGGCAACCTGTACCGCAAGTCATCGTTCCTCGAAGGCGCCATCGGCCAGCGCCTGTTCCCGACCTGGCTGACCCTCGACGAACGCCCGCACCTGCCCCGCGCGCTGGGCAGCGCTGCATTCGACGGCGATGGCCTGGCGACCTACGCCAAGCCGTTCGTCGAGAAGGGCGAGCTGGTGTCGTATGTGTTGGGCACTTACTCCGGTCGTAAACTGGCCTTGCCGAGCACCGCCAACTCGGGCGGTGTGCACAACCTGTTCGTCAGCCACGGCGTCGAAGACCAGGCGGCCCTGATTCGCCGCATGGGCCGTGGCCTGCTGGTGACCGAGCTGATGGGCCATGGCTTGAACATGGTGACCGGTGACTATTCGCGCGGCGCAGCGGGCTTCTGGGTCGAGAATGGCGAGATCCAGTTCCCGGTGCAGGAAGTGACCATTGCCGGCAACATGAAGGATATGTTCCAGCAGATCGTCGCCATTGGCAGCGATATCGAGACGCGCAGCAACATTCACAGTGGCTCGGTGCTGATCGAGCGGATGACCGTGGCAGGCAGCTGATCGCTCCCGCGCCACCAAAAACCCGGCCACGCGCCGGGTTTTTTATGCGCCGTGTTTCTACCCGTGCCGCGTATCGCCACTTGAAGCGATTCTATTTATCACTTAATAATGAATATCATTATCCAGAACCTCGGCGATGATGTTCATGAAACCCGTCCTCCACGAACTGCCCTACCTGGAAAACTGGCGCTGGCTCAGCCGGCGCATCCGCTGCGCCCTCGAGCCCGATGAGCCTCGCCTGATCGAGCACTACCTGGCCGAAGGCCGCTACCTGGTGTGTTGCACCGAAACGTTGCCATGGAAGGTGGCCCTGACCTCATTCCGCCTGCTTCTGGATACCGCTTGCGACCGCATGCTGCCCTGGCATTGGCGTTGCCTGTGCCTGGACCAGGCCTGGCGCCCGCTATTGGACCTGCGCAACCTCGACCGCCGCGAGCAGAACCAGCGCTGGCAGCCCTATGCCCTGCAACTGGCCAATTGCGTGCTGCTGCCTTCGATTTCTCCCGATGAACTGATGCAAGGACTTGAAGATGAGTGATACCCGTATCGAGCGTGACAGCATGGGCGAACTGCAGGTGCCGGCCCAGGCCCTCTATGGCGCCCAGACCCAGCGCGCGGTCGACAACTTCCCGGTCAGCGGCCAGCGCATGCCGGCCCAGTTCATCCGTGCGCTGCTGCTGGCCAAGGCCGCCGCAGCCAAGGCCAACGTCGAGCTCGGCCAACTGAGCGCAGAGCAGGGCCATGCGATAGTCAAGGCGGTGGAGCAGCTACTGGCCGAGGACTTTCTCCAGCACTTCCCAGTGGATGTCTACCAGACGGGCTCCGGCACCAGCTCGAACATGAATGCCAACGAGGTGGTTGCCACGCTGGCCAGCCGCGTGCTGGGCGACAAGGTCAATGCCAATGACCATGTCAACTGCGGGCAGAGCAGCAACGACATCATTCCCACCACCATTCACGTCAGCGCCGCCCTGGCCCTGCACGAGCAACTGTTGCCGGCCCTGCGCCACCTGGCCCAGGTGATCGAGGCCAAGGCCGCTGAAGTGCATCAGTATGTGAAGACCGGCCGCACCCACCTGATGGACGCCATGCCCGTGCGCATGAGCCAGGTGCTCGGCGGGTGGGCTGCGCAGGTCAAGGGCGCCCAGGCGCACATCGAGGCGACCTTGCCCGCGCTGCAAGCCCTGGCCCAGGGCGGCACCGCAGTCGGTACCGGGATCAACGC
This sequence comes from Pseudomonas entomophila, assembly GCF_029193575.1. Classification (GTDB taxonomy): domain Bacteria; phylum Pseudomonadota; class Gammaproteobacteria; order Pseudomonadales; family Pseudomonadaceae; genus Aquipseudomonas; species Aquipseudomonas entomophila_G. The sequence goes on from NZ_JARGCS010000012.1 coordinate 334,147, forward strand.
CCACCCGCAGTTCGCCGCGGGCTTTGCTCGTCAGCTCAGTAGCCTGACCCAGGTCGAGTTCACCCCGGGTGACAACCTGTTCGCGCTGATCGGCTCCCAGGACACCGCTGTGGCCCTGTCCGGCCAGCTCAAGACCGCTGCCGTGGCGTTGATGAAGATCGCCAACGACCTGCGCTGGATGAACTCCGGCCCTCTGGCGGGCCTGGGCGAGATCGAACTGGAAGGGCTGCAGCCGGGCTCCTCGATCATGCCGGGCAAGGTCAACCCGGTGATCCCGGAGGCCGCCGCCATGGTCGCCGCCCAGGTCATCGGCAACGACGCGACCATTGCCGTCGCCGGCCAGTCGGGCAACTTCGAGCTGAACGTGATGCTGCCAGTGATCGCCCGCAACCTGCTGGAGAGCATCGAGCTGATGGCCAATGTCAGCCGCCTGCTGGCCGACAAGGCGATTGCCAGCTTCAAGGTCAACGAGGCCAAGCTCAAGGAAGCGCTGTCGCGCAACCCGATCCTGGTCACGGCGCTCAACCCGATCATCGGTTACCTGAAGGCAGCCGAAATCGCCAAGACCGCCTACAAGCAGGGCCGCCCGATCATCGACGTGGCGCTGGAGCATACCGACCTGTCGCGTGACCAGCTCGAAACCCTGCTCGACCCGGAAAAGCTCACCGCCGGCGGTATCTGAACCGCACCCTCGTCTTGGAGATACGTCATGCAGCATTGGAAACGCACCACGCAAGACGCCAATCGCCTGTTCGATCAGGGCGAGCTGGTCGATGCCCGGGAACTCTATCTGCAGGCCTTGGCCCTGGCCCAGGTGCTGTTCGAGCGCTGGCATGACGTCGACGAAGCGGTGGCCGCCTTCGTGATCGCCCACCACAACCTGGCCGACCTGCACTTGCGGCTGAACCAGCCTCACGAGAGTGCCGACTACTTGTGCGCGGCGCACCAGCGCTTGCTGGAGGCCAGCCAAAACCAGCGCCTGCCCGAGGCGCTGCGGGAGGCGGCGCTACGCCACAGCTCGCGGACCTATACCGAGCTGCTGAATTTCATCGCCGAATACGGCCAGTACCCACGCACCGAACGCCTGCTCAACCGTCATTCACCTGAAGCGAGCGAGTTGGCCGCCCGGTCGGATGTCATCCACCGTCCATCTGCCTACGGAATTCACTGACATGCCTTACACCTTGCCTGCGTTGCCTTATGCCTACGATGCGCTGGAACCGCACATCGATACCCAGACCATGGAGATTCACCACACCAAGCACCACCAGACCTACATCAACAACCTCAACGCTGCGGTCGAGGGCACCGAGTATGCCGACTGGTCGGTGGAGCGCCTGGTGGCGGCGGTCAAGCAACTGCCCGAGAAGCTGCAGGGCGCGGTGATCAACCAAGGGGGCGGGCACGCCAACCACACCCTGTTCTGGACCGTCATGTCGCCCCAGGGCGGCGGCCAGCCGGTGGGCCAGGTGGCCAAGGCCATCGATGCACAGCTGGGCGGCTTGGACAGCTTCAAGGAGGCCTTCACCAAGGCCGCGCTGTCGCGTTTCGGCAGCGGCTGGGCCTGGCTCAGCGTGACCCCGGCCAAGGCGTTGGTGGTCGAGAGCAGCGGCAACCAGGACAGTCCGCTGATGAACGGCAATACCCCTATCCTGGGCCTGGACGTCTGGGAGCACGCCTACTACTTGAAGTACCAGAACCGTCGTCCGGAATACATCGGTGCCTTCTATAACGTCATCGACTGGGCGGAAGTGGAACGGCGTTACCTCGAAGCCCTGAAGTGAGCCAGTCCGGTATGCGCGCTGAGGTGATGTCTGTCAGCGGTGTGCGCCTGTTCCGACAGGCGCTCGGCACCTTGTTGTTGCTGGTCGGTACCGCACTGCTGGTAGCGCGGGGCATCGCCTGGCTGGAGCTGGAGCCACGCCTGCTGCGTGCGCTGGAAGGGGGTGCGCTGTGCGCGCTGGGCACGGCGCTGGGCGCGGTGCCGGTGCTGGTGATTCGCAACATGCCGGTGGTCGTGGCCGATACCCTGCTGGGCTTTGGGGCCGGGGTGATGCTGGCGGCCACGGCGTTCTCGCTGATCATGCCCGGGCTAGGCGCGGCGCAGGCCATTGGTTTCAGCGCCTGGGGCGCGGGTGGCCTGATCAGTGCCGGAGTGCTGTTCGGCTCGCTGTGCCTATTGTTGGTGGACTTGAGGGTTTCCCGGGTTTCGTCCGATGCCCTGGCCGGCGGCGACAATCCGCCGGTGATCGCGACGCGCATCTGGTTGTTCGTCGCTGCGATCATCGCCCACAACATCCCTGAAGGCATGGCTATCGGCGTCTCGGCCGGTGGCGGCATGGCCGATGCCGACAGCCTGGCCATGGGCATCGCCTTGCAGGACGTGCCGGAAGGCCTGGTGATCGCGCTGGTGCTGGCGGGGGCGGGGATGCCGCGGTTCAAGGCGTTCCTGATCGGTGCCGCATCAGGGCTGGTCGAGCCGGTGGCGGCGCTGCTCTGCGCCTGGCTGGTGAGCGTCGCCGAACTGCTGCTACCGCTAGGCCTGGCCTGTGCGGCGGGGGCGATGCTGCTGGTGGTGACCCAGGAGATCATTCCAGCATCGCGCAGCAACGGTCATCACCGCTTGGCAAGCCTGGGGCTGTGCGTCGGGTTCTGCCTGATGATGGTGATGGATACGGCGATGTCGTAATCCTGGCAGGCACGGCCCCCGATAGGGGTTACTCGCCTTCGTCGAAGTAGTTGTTGATCAACGCAACCAGCGCTTCGAGCGCATCGTCGTCCTGCTCGCCTTCGGTATGCAGGTGCACCTGGGTGCCCTTGCCTGCGGCGAGCATCATCACCGCCATGATGCTCTTGCCATCCACCAGCTTGTCTGGCGCCCGCCCGACCCTGACCTGGCAAGGAAAGCGGCCAGCCACGCCGACGAACTTGGCGGCCGCTCGCGCATGCAGGCCCAACTTGTTGATGATGGTGATTTCGCGGGCGGGCATGTGCGGCGGATCCTGTGGGCTAGAGGTCGCGGTGGCGGACCTGGACGTTTTTTAGTGACTGCTGCAGCAATTGGCCCAGACGCTCGGTAATGTAGACCGAGCGATGATGGCCTCCGGTGCAGCCGATGGCGATGGTGACATAGGCGCGGTTACTGGCGGCGAAGCGCGGTAACCATTTGAGCAGGTAGCTGGAAATGTCCTGGAACATCTCTTCGACATCCGGTTGTGTAGCCAGGTAGTCGATCACGGGTTGTTCGAGGCCTGAGTGCTCGCGCAGTTCCGGTTTCCAGTAGGGGTTGGGCAGGCAACGCACGTCGAACACCAAGTCGGCGTCCACTGGCATGCCGCGCTTGAAACCGAACGATTCGACCAGGAAGGCGGTGCCTGGTTCCGGTTGGTTGAGCAGGCGCAGCTTGATCGAGTCACGCAGTTGGTAGAGGTTGAGGCTGGTGGTGTCGATCTTCAGGTCGGCCAGGTCGGCAATCGGTCCGAGCAGCTCGCTTTCCACGCGGATGGCCTCGGCCAGAGAGCGGTCGGCGTTGGTCAGCGGGTGGCGTCGGCGGGTTTCAGAGAAGCGTTTGAGCAGGGTGTCCTCGTCGGCATCCAGGTACAGCACATCGCACTGGATATGCCGGGCACGGGCGTCTTCGAGCAGCTCGGGGAAGCGCGACAGATGGCTGGGCAGGTTGCGCGCGTCGATGGACACGGCAACCTTCGGTTGCAGCATCTCGGTGTTGAGCAGCGCGTTTTCCGCCAGTTGCGGCAACAAACCCGCAGGTAGGTTGTCGATGCAGTAATAGCCGTTGTCTTCCAGGACATCAAGCGCAGTGCTCTTGCCGGAGCCGGATCGGCCGCTGACGATGATCAGGCGCATGTTCAGTGCTCGTTCTGTGCGTCCAGTACTACCTGGTACAGGGCCTCGCTGCTGTCGGCGGCACGCAGGCGATCACGGACCTCCTTGCGATCGAGCATGCTGGCGATCTGGCGCAGCAATTCAAGGTGTGCATCGGTGGCGGCCTCCGGTACCAGCAGGACGAACAGCAGGTCCACGGGGGCGCCGTCGATGGCGTCGTAGTCGATGGGGGCGTCCAGGTGCAGCAAGGCGCTGACGGGCGACGTGCAACCCTCCAACCGACAGTGCGGGATGGCGATGCCGTTGCCGAATCCGGTGGAGCCCAGTTTCTCGCGAGCGATCAGTTTTTCGAAGACATCCTGCTCATCGAGCTCGATGACTTCCCGGACGATCGCTTCGGCCACTTTTTCCAAAGCACGTTTTTTACTAGTGACCCCCGGTACGTTCACCAGGGAACGGCCGGGGGTCAGGATGGTTTCAAGTCGGATCATGGATGGGGGGTATCAGCGGGCAGCTGCACCTTGCAGCAGGCTTTGCTGTTTTTCCTTGTGTTTTTTCAGTTGGCGGTCGAGCTTGTCGGCCAAGGCGTCGATCGCTGCATACATGTCTTGGTGTTCGGCGGTGGCAACCACCTCGCCACCGGGGATCTGCAGGGTCGCTTCAATCTTCTGCTGCAACTTCTCGACCTTCATGATCACCGTCACATTGGTGATCTTGTCGAAATGACCCTCCACCCGGGCGAGCTTTTCAAGCACGTAATCGCGCAGTGGTTGGGTGACTTCTACATGCTGTCCACTGATGTTGACTTGCATACAGCTTCTCCTTTGTTGCCCGTGCATAAAGAGGCAGGTATTGCACCTGCCACTGAAACGCTGTGGCACATCCAGGGGCTACATCAATCGCTTGCGCTCGCTCGACGGTGCGATGCCGAGAGACTCGCGGTACTTGGCGACGGTGCGACGGGCTACCTGGATGCCTTGTGCCTCCAGTAAACCAGCGATCTTGCTGTCGCTCAATGGCTTTTTCTGATTTTCCGCTGCAACCAGTTTCTTGATGATCGCGCGGATCGCCGTGGACGAGCATTCGCCGCCTTCGGCGGTGCTCACGTGGCTCGAGAAAAAGTATTTCAGTTCGTAGATGCCGCGAGGCGTGTGCATGTATTTCTGCGTGGTGACCCGGGAAATGGTCGACTCGTGCATGCCCACCGCCTCGGCGATGTCGTGCAGCACCAAAGGCTTCATCGCCTCGTCGCCATGATCGAGGAAGCCGCGCTGGTGCTCGACGATCTGCGTGGCGACTTTCATCAATGTCTCGTTGCGGCTCTGCAGGCTCTTGATGAACCAGCGCGCCTCCTGCAACTGGTTGCGCATGAAAGTGTTGTCGGCGCTGGTGTCGGCGCGGCGCACGAAACCGGCGTATTGCGGGTTGACCCGCAGGCGTGGCACCGCTTCCTGGTTCAGTTCCACCAACCAGCGATCGCTGTCCTTGCGCACGATGACGTCGGGGACCACGTATTCTGGCTCGCTCGACTCGATCTGCGAGCCTGGGCGCGGGTTGAGGCTTTGCACCAGCTCGATGACCTGGCGCAGTTCGTCTTCCTTGAGCTTCATGCGCCGCATCAGCTGGCTGTAGTCGCGGCTGCCCAGCAGGTCGATGAAGTCGGTGACCAGGCGTTGCGCCTCGGCCATCCACGGCGTGCTGCCCGGCAATTGGCGCAGCTGCAGCAGCAGGCACTCGCCGAGGTTGCGGGCGCCGATGCCAGCTGGCTCGAACTGCTGAATGCGGTGCAAGACCGCCTCGACTTCGTCGAGCTCGATGTCCAGCTCCGGGTCGAAGCCCGCGCAGATTTCCTCGAGGGTGTCCTCCAGGTAGCCCTGGTCGTTGATGCTGTCGATCAGGGTGACGGCGATCAGCCGGTCGGTGTCGGACATCGGCGCCAGGTTCAACTGCCACAGCAGGTGGGTCTGCAGGCTCTCGCCAGCCGAGGTGCGAGTGGTGAAATCCCACTCGTCGTCATCGTTGCTGGGCAGGCTGCTGGCACTGGTCTGGTAGATGTCTTCCCAGGCCGTGTCGACCGGAAGTTCGTTGGGGATGCGCTCGTTCCATTCGCCTTCTTCCAGGTTCTCCGTGCTGACGGTGGTTTCCTGGAAGCCGCTGTCCTGCGCTTCGGCGGCCGGCTTGCTGTCGCCGTTCTCGGCCATCGGGTCGCTGTTGTCGAAGTCGTCGCCGTCTTCCTGACGTTCGAGCATCGGGTTGGATTCCAGCGCTTCCTGGATTTCCTGCTGGAGGTCCAGGGTGGAGAGCTGGAGCAGACGGATGGCCTGTTGCAACTGCGGGGTCATCGTCAGTTGCTGGCCCATTTTTAGGACGAGCGATGGTTTCATGGCTGGAACTTAATACCTTGTTCGCCGGCGCGCATGCGCCATCCACTACAAGGCGCTGAGGCGCCGAATTTTAAGCAAGTTATATGCCTGAAATTACAGCGTTTGCCTAGAGCCCTGTAACACTTAAGCCGCTATCGAGCGGCTTTGCCAGCGGTCCAGCGTGCCTGGGTGACCTGGGGTCAGAGCCGGAACTCATGACCCAGGTAAACTTCCTTGACCAACTGGTTGGCCAGGATGGTCTCGGCGTCGCCTTCGGCGATCAGCTGGCCATCGTTGACGATGTAGGCGGTTTCGCAGATATCCAGGGTCTCGCGGACGTTGTGGTCAGTGATCAGCACACCGATGCCCTTGGCCTTGAGGTGGTGGATGATCTGCTTGATGTCGCCCACGGAAATCGGGTCGACACCGGCAAAGGGTTCGTCCAGCAGGATGAACTTCGGCGCGGTGGCCAGGGCGCGGGCGATCTCCACGCGGCGGCGTTCGCCACCGGAGAGGCTCATGCCGAGGTTGTCGCGGATGTGGCTGATGTGGAACTCCTGCAGCAGGCTTTCCAGTTCCTTGCGCCGGCCTTCACGGTCGAGATCCTTGCGGGTCTCGAGGATCGCCATGATGTTGTCGGCCACCGACAGCTTGCGGAAGATCGAGGCTTCCTGCGGCAAGTAGCCGATACCGGCGTTGGCGCGGCCGTGCATGGGCTGGTGGCTGACGTCGTGGCTGTCGATCAGCACGCGGCCTTGGTCGGCTTGCACCAGGCCCACGATCATGTAGAAGCAGGTGGTCTTGCCGGCGCCGTTAGGGCCGAGCAGGCCGACGATCTGGCCGCTGTCGATCGACAGGCTGACGTCGCGGACGACCTGGCGGCCCTTGTAGCTCTTGGCCAGGTGCTGCGCTTTGAGGGTTGCCATTTACTCGGCCTTCTTCTTCGGCTGGATCACCATGTCGATGCGCTGACGCGGTGCGGTCACGTTGCCACCACGACCGGCGGTCGCCACCTGCGTCTTGGTGTTGTAGACGATTTTCTCGCCTTCGGTGGTGTTGCCTTCGTTCTCGACCTTGGCGCGGTCGGTGAGGATCACCATGTCTTTCTGCGCCTGGTACTGGATGTTGACGGCCCAGCCTTTCATTTTCTCGGGCTTGGCGGCGCTCTGCTGCTGCTCGAAGTAAGCCAGGTTGCCCACCGAGGTCACCACGTCGATATCGCCGGAGGCGGCGCGGGTGATGGTCACGGTGTTGCCTTTGATCATCATCGAGCCCTGGGTGATGATCACGTCGCCGGTATAGGTGGCAACGCCCTGCTTGTCGTCGAGGTGGGCGTTGTCCGCCTGGATGCGGATCGGCTGGTCACGGTCGTTCGGCAGGGCCAAGGCGCTCGCGCTTCCCAGTGCTGCGCTCAGGCTGAGCAAAAGGGGGAGGGTTTTAACGAGCCTCATACTGTCCTCTTACGTTGGACAGCAGGTCCATCCTGCCGTCTTTCAAATACGCTTTCATTCCTTTGCCCGTAGTCGTGCCACCGGCGCCGTCGATTCTAACGGCTTGCTCGGTCTGCGCATATTGCTTCTGCGGGAACACGGTCATACGGGTGGTGGTGATGATGGTGTCGCGCTGCTTCTCGTCGGTGCGGGCGACCCGCACATCGTCGATCAGCTCCACCTCGGTACCGTCCGGGTTGACCTCGGCCCGCGCGCTCTGCACGTGCCAGGGGTACTGGGTGCCGCGATACATGTGCAGGTCCGGCGTGGTCACCAGGGTGACTTCGCTGGCCTTCAGGTGCTCGACCTTGTCGGCGGTCATCTCGTACTGCAGTTTGCCGTCGGGCAGAAACTGCACGCTGTGGGCATTGATCGCATAGTAGTCGATGGCGCTCTCGTCGACCTGCGCCACCGGCTTGTCGAGGAAGCTTTCCGGGCTGATGTTCCAGTAGCCGACCGCCACCAGCAGCGCGGCGATGGCGCCCAGCAGCACGAAGTTGCGTACTTTCTTGCTGAACATGTGAAGCCCTACAGGTAGTTGGCGTTGGCAGCGTCCAGGGTGCCCTGGGCCTGCATGATCAGTTCGCAGAACTCGCGTGCGGCACCTTCGCCGCCGCGCGCCTGGGTGACGCCGTGGGCGTGCTGGCGGACGAATGGCGCGGCGTTGGCCACGGCCATGCCCAGGCCGACGCGGCGGATCACCGGCAAGTCGGGCAAGTCGTCGCCCAGGTAGGCGACTTGCTCGTAGCTCAGGCCCAGCTCGGCGAGCAGGCCGTCGAGCACCACGAGCTTGTCTTCACGACCCTGGAACAGGTGCGGGATGCCGAGGTTCTTCGCCCGGCGCTCGACCACGGGGGTCTTGCGCCCGCTGATGATCGCCGTGGTCACGCCCGCGGCCATGAGCATCTTGATGCCGTGGCCGTCGAGGGTGTTGAAGGTCTTGAACTCGCTGCCATCCTCGAGGAAGTACAGGCGACCGTCGGTGAGCACGCCATCGACGTCGAACACCGCCAGCTTGATGGCCTTGCCGCGTTGCAACAGGTCCTGGGTCATTTACATCACTCCGGCGCGCAGCAGGTCGTGCATGTTCAGGGCGCCGGTCGGGCGGTCGCCTTGATCGACCACCACCAGCGCGCTGATCTTGTGGTCTTCCATGATCTTCAGGGCCTCGGCGGCGAGCATTTCGGCGCGGGCGGTCTTGCCATGCACGGTCATCACCTCGTCGATGAGGGTCTTGTGCACGTCGATGTTGCGGTCCAGGCTGCGGCGCAGGTCGCCATCGGTGAACACCCCGGCGAGGGTGCCATCGGCCTCCAGCACCACGGTCATGCCCAGGCCCTTGCGCGACATTTCCAGCAGCGCGTCTTTGAGCAGGGTGCCGCGGCGCACTTGGGGCAACTCGTCGCCCGAGTGCATCACGTTCTCGACCTTCAGCAGCAGGCGGCGACCCAGGGCGCCACCGGGATGCGAGAAGGCGAAGTCCTCGGCGGTGAAACCGCGGGCCTCGAGCAGGGCGATGGCCAGGGCGTCGCCGAACACCAGGGCGGCGGTGGTCGAGGAGGTCGGTGCGAGGTTCAGTGGGCAGGCTTCCTGGGCCACGCGCGCGTCGAGGTTGACCTCGGCGGCTTGGGCCAGGGCGGAATCGGGGTTGCCAGTCAGGCTGATCATCTGGATGCCCAGGCGCTTGATCAGCGGCAGCAGGGTGACGATCTCGGCGGTGCTGCCGGAGTTGGACAAGGCCAGGATGACGTCGTCGCGGGTGATCATGCCCATGTCGCCATGGCTGGCCTCGGCCGGGTGCACGAAGAACGCCGGCGTGCCGGTGCTGGCCAGGGTGGCGGCGATCTTGTTGCCGATGTGTCCGGACTTGCCCATGCCGACCACCACGACGCGGCCCTTGCTGGCCAGGATCAGCTCGCAGGCCTTGACGAAATTGGCGTCGATGCGGGCCAGCAGGCCCTCTACGGCCTCAAGTTCCAGGCGCAAAGTGCGCTGGGCGGATTGGATCAGCTCGCTGGATTGGCTCATGTCGAAGAAGCAGTGCCTGATGAAAAGGCGCCGATTATAGCGGTAATGTGTGAAAGGCTCACCTTTTCAGTTGTCGTGGGTGGTTACATATCTATACCTGTACCTGGCCTGAATGACTCCGGTAATGGCCTTGGGGAGCGCCTGCCTGCGGTGCTATAGTTCGCCGCTATCCGGCCCGCCAGGGGTGCGTGTGCCTTCATGATGAGGGCCGGCGTCCATGTAGCCGAGGCTGCATTGCAAGGAGTCTAGATGAGTGTGGATAGCGCCTACGCGGTCGAGTTGAAGGGTGTCACCTTCAAGCGCGGTTCGCGCAGCATTTTCAGCAATGTCGACATACGCATTCCAAAAGGAAAGGTGACCGGCATCATGGGGCCTTCCGGGTGCGGCAAGACGACCCTGCTGCGCCTGATGGGCGCGCAGTTGCGTCCGGCCAGCGGCGAGGTCTGGGTGGCGGGGCAGAACCTGCCGACCCTGTCCCGGGGCGACCTGTTCGACGCGCGCAAGCAGATGGGCGTGCTGTTCCAGAGCGGCGCGCTGTTCACCGACCTCGACGTGTTCGAGAATGTCGCTTTCCCGCTGCGCGTGCACACCCAGCTGTCCGACGAGATGATCCGCGACATCGTCCTGATGAAGCTGCAGGCCGTGGGCCTGCGCGGGGCAATCGACTTGATGCCTGACGAGCTCTCCGGCGGCATGAAGCGGCGCGTGGCGTTGGCCCGGGCGATCGCCCTGGATCCGCAGATCCTCATGTACGATGAGCCGTTCGTCGGCCAGGACCCAATCGCCATGGGCGTGCTGGTGCGCCTGATCCGCCTGCTCAACGATGCCCTGGGCATCACCAGCATCGTGGTCTCGCACGACCTTGCCGAAACCGCCAGCATTGCCGACTACATCTACGTGGTGGGCGACGGCCAGGTGCTGGGGCAGGGCACCCCGGACGAACTGATGGGCTCGGACAACCCACGCATCCGCCAGTTCATGAAGGGCGACCCGGACGGCCCGGTGCCATTCCATTTTCCCGCGCCTGACTACCGCGCCGATCTGCTGGGGGCGCGTTGATGCGCAGAAAATCCGTACTCGAACGTATCCGCCTGTTCGGTCGCGCGGCCATCGACGTGCTCGCCGTGCTCGGGCGCTCGTGCCTGTTCCTGTTCCACGCGCTGGTCGGCCGCAGCGGAATTGGCGGTGGTTTCCAGTTGCTGGTCAAGCAACTGTATTCCGTCGGCGTGCTGTCGCTGGCGATCATCGTTGTCTCCGGCGTGTTCATCGGCATGGTGCTGGCCCTGCAGGGCTACAGCATCCTGACCAAGTACGGCTCGGAGCAGGCGGTGGGCCAGATGGTCGCGCTGACCCTGCTGCGTGAGCTGGGGCCAGTGGTCACCGCCTTGCTGTTCGCTGGGCGTGCCGGCTCGGCGCTGACCGCCGAGATCGGCAACATGAAATCGACCGAACAACTGTCGAGCCTGGAAATGATCGGCGTCGACCCTCTCAAGTACATCGTCGCCCCACGCCTGTGGGCGGGCTTCATCTCGCTGCCGCTGCTGGCGCTGATCTTCAGCGTGGTCGGCATCTGGGGCGGGTCGTGGGTGGCGGTGGATTGGCTGGGGGTCTACGAGGGGTCGTTCTGGGCCAACATGCAGAACAGCGTGTCCTTCACCGACGACGTGATCAACGGGCTGGTCAAGAGCCTGGTGTTCGCCTTCGTCGTGACCTGGATCGCCGTGTTCCAGGGGTATGACTGCGAGCCCACCTCAGAAGGGATCAGCCGTGCCACCACCAAGACCGTGGTCTATGCCTCGTTGGCAGTCCTGGGTCTGGACTTTATTCTGACCGCCTTGATGTTTGGAGATTTCTGATGCAAAACCGCACCCTGGAAATCGGTGTCGGCCTGTTCCTGTTGGCCGGGATCCTGGCGCTGCTGCTGCTGGCCCTGCGTGTCAGCGGGCTGTCGGCCAGCCCGAGCAGCGACACGTACAAAGTTTATGCGTACTTCGACAATATCGCCGGTTTGACTGTCAGAGCTAAGGTGACCATGGCCGGCGTGACCATCGGCAAGGTCACGGCCATCGATCTGGACCGCGACTCCTACACCGGTCGGGTGACCCTGCAGTTGGACAAGAAGGTCGACAACCTGCCGACCGATTCCACTGCCTCGATCCTGACCGCCGGGTTGCTTGGTGAGAAGTACATCGGCATCAGCGTGGGTGGCGAGGACAAGGTGCTCAAGGATGGCAGCACCATCCACGACACGCAGTCGGCCCTGGTGCTGGAAGATCTGATTGGCAAGTTCCTGCTCAATTCCGTGGGCAAGGAACCGAAAGAAGCCCAACCGGCTAATTGAGGAGTTTCCATGATTTCGATCCTGCGACGTGGCCTGCTGGTCCTGCTGGCGGCCTTCCCCCTGATGGCCCTGGCGGCGCCTGGGCAATCCGCCCGTGATGTGGTTCAGGGCACCACCACCGCGCTGTTGGCCGACCTGACGGCCAACAAGGAGCAGTACAAGTCCAACCCGAACGCCTTCTACGATGCGCTCAACCGCATCCTCGGCCCGGTGGTCGATGCCGATGGCATTTCCAAGAGCATCATGACCGTCAAGTACTCGCGCAAGGCTACCCCGGAGCAGATGCAACGCTTCCAGGAGAACTTCAAGCGCAGCCTGATGCAGTTCTATGGCAACGCCCTGCTCGAGTACAACAACCAGGGCATCACCGTCGACCCGGCCAAGGCCGAGGACGGTGACCGCACCAGCGTCGGCATGAAGGTCACCGGTAACAACGGCGCGGTCTACCCGGTGCAGTACACCCTGGAGAAGATCGCCGGCGAGTGGAAGGTGCGCAACGTCATCGTCAACGGCATCAACATCGGCAAGCTGTTCCGCGACCAGTTCGCCGATGCCATGAACCGCAACGGCAACAACCTGGACAAGACCATCGACGGCTGGGCCGGCGAGGTGGCCAAGGCCAAGGAAACCGCCGACAGCTCGCCCGACAAGGAAGTCAAATGAGTGAGGCCGGCGTGAGCATGGCCGAGCCGGGCCTCCTGCGTCTGGCTGGCGTGCTGGACTACCGCAGCGGCCCGGTCCTGCGCAAGGAAGGCAAGGCGCTGATCGCTGCCTGCCGCGAGCCGCGTCTGGTGCTGGACTGCTCGGCGGTGGTGAAGTCCAGCAGTGTCGGCCTGTCGCTGCTGCTGGCCTTCATGCGCGATGCCCAGGCGGCCGGCAAGGCCTGGGAAGTGCGCGCGATGCCTGACGACATGCGCGAAATTGCCGGGGTCTACGACCTCGATGAAGTGCTGGCGGGCTAATGGCCCGTAGTGAAGTGAAGGCCCCTCGGTCAGCGCGCCCCTGCATGGGCTTCGCAGGCGAGGGGCTTTTTTGTATGATGGCCGACCCGCGCGCACTGGGCGCCGATTGAGGTTGAGCATGCAGGCCGTAGAAGTTAAGAGCTTCCTTGAAGAAAAACTGCCGGGAACCCGGGTCGAAGTTGAAGGCGAAGGCTGCAACTTCCAGTTGAACGTGATCAGCGACGAGCTGGCCGGCCAGAGCCCGGTCAAGCGCCAGCAGGCGATCTATGCTCACCTGAATCCGTGGATCGCTGACGGCAGCATCCATGCGGTAACCATGAAATTTTTCAGCAGCGCAGCCTGGGCTGAGCGCACCTGAGCCAACGTTGGCGGCGAGAGTGAAATGGACAAACTGATTATCACTGGCGGCGCGCGTCTCGACGGCGAGATCCGCATTTCCGGGGCGAAGAACGCGGCCCTGCCGATCCTGTCCGCGACCCTGTTGGCCGATGGCCCGGTCACCGTGGGCAACCTGCCACACCTGCACGACATCACCACCATGATCGAGCTGTTCGGTCGCATGGGCATCGAGCCCGTGATCGACGAAAAGCTCTCGGTGGAAATCGACCCGCGTACCATCAAGACCCTGGTGGCGCCCTACGAGCTGGTCAAGACCATGCGCGCCTCGATCCTCGTGCTCGGCCCGATGGTCGCGCGCTTCGGTGAGGCCGAAGTGGCCCTGCCGGGTGGCTGCGCCATCGGTTCGCGTCCAGTCGACCTGCACATCCGCGGCCTGGAAGCCATGGGTGCGAAGATCGAGGTCGAAGGCGGCTACATCAAGGCCAAGGCCCCCGAGGGTGGCCTGCGCGGCGCGCACTTCTTCTTCGACACCGTCAGTGTGACCGGCACCGAGAACATCATGATGGCCGCAGCCCTGGCCAAGGGCCGCAGCGTGCTGCAGAACGCCGCGCGCGAGCCTGAGGTGGTCGACCTGGCCAACTTCCTGATCGCCATGGGCGCGAAGATCCAGGGCGCCGGCACCGACACCATCACCATCGATGGCGTCGAGCGTCTGAACTCGGCGACCTACCGCGTCATGCCCGACCGTATCGAGACCGGCACCTACCTGGTCGCCGCTGCCGTGACCGGTGGCCGCGTCAAGGTCAAGGACACCGACCCGACCATCCTCGAAGCCGTCCTTGAGAAACTCAAGGAAGCCGGTGCCGATATCACCACCGGCGACGACTGGATCGAGCTGGACATGCATGGCAAGCGGCCGAAAGCCGTGAACCTGCGTACCGCCCCGTACCCGGCGTTCCCGACCGACATGCAGGCGCAGTTCATCTCGCTCAACGCCATCGCCGAGGGCACTGGCGCGGTGATCGAGACCATCTTCGAGAACCGCTTCATGCACGTGTACGAAATGCACCGCATGGGCGCGCAGATCCAGGTCGAGGGCAACACCGCCATCGTCACCGGGGTCAAGGCCCTGAAAGGCGCGCCAGTGATGGCCACCGACCTGCGTGCCTCGGCCAGCCTGGTGTTGTCGGCGCTGGTCGCCGAAGGCGATACCCTGATCGACCGCATCTACCACATCGACCGTGGTTACGAGTGCATCGAGGAAAAACTGCAGATGCTGGGCGCGAAGATCCGTCGCGTACCGGGCTAGTCTGTGAGTGGCGCAGGGACGCGCCAGCCGAATCGTATGCGGTCGGGCCTCGTGCCCGGCCGGCAGTAGACGCTTAAGGACCGACGTTCCAATGTTGACCATCGCGCTATCCAAGGGCCGCATCCTCGACGATACCCTGCCGCTGCTGGCGGAGGCCGGTATCGTGCCGACCGAGAATCCGGACAAGAGCCGCAAGCTGATCATCCCCACGACCCAGGACGACGTGCGCCTGCTGATCGTGCGCGCCACCGACGTGCCGACCTATGTCGAGCACGGCGCGGCCGACCTCGGGGTGGCCGGCAAGGACGTGCTGATGGAGTACGGCGGCCAGGGCATGTACGAGCCGCTGGACCTGCAGATCGCCCGCTGCAAGCTGATGACCGCCGGCGTCACCGGCGCGCCCGAGCCCAAGGGCCGCCTGCGCGTGGCCACCAAGTTCGTCAACGTCGCCAAGCGCTATTACGCCGAACAGGGCCGCCAGGTCGACATCATCAAGCTGTACGGCTCGATGGAGCTGGCGCCGCTGATCAACCTCGCCGACAAGATCATCGACGTGGTCGACACCGGCAACACCCTGCGTGCCAACGGCCTGGAACCGCAGGAGCTGATCGCCACGATCAGTTCGCGCCTGGTGGTCAACAAGGCCTCCATGAAAATGCAGCACGCCCGCATCCAGAGCCTGATCGACACGCTGCGCCAAGCGGTCGAATCCCGACACCGCGGCTGACCTTTGCGCGCGACCTTCGCGGTCGCGCCCGTCTATCCGCGTCATAGCCTTTTTTCTCGGGTGCCCGCGCGGATCGACTGGTAGCCTAGGGCGCCTGAGCATTCGCTAACAAACGAGGCCCTCGCCATGACCGTGTCCACTGCAATTGCCCGTCTCAACGCCGCTGATCCGGATTTCGCCCGACATCTGGATCATCTGCTGAGCTGGGAAAGCGTGTCCGATGACGCGGTCAACCAGCGCGTGCTCGACATCATCAAGGCCGTGCGCGAGCGCGGCGATGCGGCGCTGGTCGAGTTGACCCAGCGTTTCGATGGCGTCGAGGCTTCCTCCATCGATGACCTGATCCTTGGCCGCGCGCGCCTGGAGCAGGCCCTGACCCGCATCACCCCAGCCCAGCGCCAGGCCCTGGAAACCGCCGCGAACCGCGTGCGCGTGTACCACGAGCGGCAGAAACAGGACTCCTGGCAGTACACCGAGGCCGACGGCACCGTGCTCGGCCAGAAGGTCACGCCGCTGGACCGTGCTGGCCTTTACGTGCCAGGCGGCAAGGCGTCGTACCCGTCGTCGGTGCTGATGAACGCGATTCCGGCCAAGGTGGCCGGTGTCGGCGAGGTGGTGATGGTGGTGCCGACCCCGCGTGGCGAAGTCAACGAGCTGGTGCTGGCCGCCGCCTGCATCGCCGGTGTCGACCGCGTGTTCACCATTGGTGGCGCCCAGGCCGTCGCGGCCCTGGCCTACGGCACCGAGAGCGTGCCGCAGGTAGACAAGATCGTCGGCCCCGGCAACATCTACGTGGCCACCGCCAAGCGCCACGTGTTCGGCCAGGTCGGTATCGACATGATCGCCGGCCCGTCGGAGATCCTGGTGGTGTGCGACGGCCAGACCGACCCGGACTGGATCGCCATGGACCTGTTCTCCCAGGCCGAGCACGACGAGGATGCCCAGGCCATCCTGGTCAGCCCTGATGCCGCCTTCCTCGACCGCGTCGCCGCCAGCATCGACAAACTGCTGCCGACCATGGAGCGCGCCGAGATCATCGAGAAGTCGATCAATGGCCGTGGCGCGCTGATCCAGGTGCGTGACATGCAGCAGGCCATCGAAGTGGCCAACCGCATCGCGCCGGAGCACCTGGAGCTGTCGGTGGCCGACCCGCAGGCCTGGTTGCCGCAGATCCGCCACGCTGGCGCGATCTTCATGGGCCGCCACACCAGCGAGGCCTTGGGCGACTACTGCGCCGGCCCCAACCACGTGCTGCCGACCTCCGGCACCGCGCGTTTTTCCTCGCCGCTGGGGGTGTATGACTTCCAGAAGCGTTCGTCGATCATCTTCTGCTCCGAGCAGGGCGCGTCCGAGCTGGGGCAGACCGCTTCGGTCCTGGCCCGTGGCGAGTCGCTGACCGCTCATGCCCGCAGCGCTGAATACCGTATCCTGACCCAAGACAAGGGGAACTGAGCATGAGTCGATTCTGGAGCCCCTTCGTCAAGGACCTGGTGCCTTACGTCCCGGGCGAGCAACCCAAGCTGGCCCGCCTGGTCAAGCTCAACACCAACGAGAACCCCTATGGCCCGTCGCCCAAGGCGCTGGAGGCCATGCGTGGCGAGCTGAACGACAACCTGCGCTTGTACCCGGACCCGAACGGCGACCGGCTCAAGCAGGCGGTGGCGGACTACTACAACGTCACCCCGCAGCAGGTATTCGTCGGCAACGGCTCGGACGAGGTGCTGGCGCACATCTTCCACGGCCTGTTCCAACACGGCGCACCGTTGCTGTTCCCGGACATCAGCTACAGCTTCTACCCGGTGTACTGCGGCCTGTACGGTATCCCGTTCGAGGCGGTGGCGCTGGACGAGCAGTTCCAGATCCGCGTCGAGGACTACGACAAGCCCAACGCCGGGATCATCTTCCCCAACCCCAACGCGCCGACCGGCTGCCTGTTGCCGCTGCAGGCGGTCGAGCAACTGCTGCAGGCCAACCGCGACTCGGTGGTGGTGGTGGACGAGGCGTACATCGACTTCGGTGGCGAGACTGCCATCAGCCTGGTCGACCGCTACGACAACCTGTTGGTGACCCAGACCTTGTCCAAGTCGCGCTCCCTGGCCGGGCTGCGGGTTGGCCTGGCGGTGGGCCACCCGGACCTGATCGAGGCGCTGGAGCGGATCAAGAACAGCTTCAACTCCTACCCGCTGGACCGCATGGCGATCGTCGGTGCCGCGGTGGCGTTCGAGGACCGCGAGTACTTCGAGCAGACCTGTCGCAAAGTGATCGACAGCCGCGAGGCGCTGGTCGAGCAACTGACGGCGCTGGGGTTCGAGGTGCTGCCGTCGGCGGCCAACTTCATCTTTGCCCGGCACCCGCAGCAGGATGCCGGTGAGCTGGCGGCGCGGTTGCGTGAGCAGGGGGTGATCGTGCGTCACTTCAAGCAGGCGCGGATCGCGCAGTTCCTGCGGATCACCGTGGGGACGCCGGAGATGAACCAGGCGTTGATCGATGCGTTGAACGGGTAGTCCGCGTCGTTCCTATCGCGGGGCAAGCCCGCTCCCAAAGGCTCTCCACTGTCATCAAGACAGCGGTGAGCGTGCGGGAGCGGGCTTGCCCCGCGATGCTTTTCAGCGCTATGGTTGCCGCTTGTAAATTCATCCGATGACTGGACGTAAGCATGTCCCTGTTGATCAAGCGCTCCCTGGTGGAGCAGGCCGTGGACCAACTGCGCGAGCGCATCGCCCAGGGCGCCTGGGCCGTGGGCCAACGCCTGCCCACCGAACCGGAACTGGCCCTGGAGCTGGGCATCAGCCGCAACACCGTGCGCGAGGCCATGCGTGTGCTGGCTTTCAGTGGCCTTGTAGAAGTGCGCCAGGGCGATGGCAGCTACTTGCGCACCGCCCAAGACCCGCTACAGGCGGTGCAGGCCATGTCGCGCTGCACCGTCGAGCAGGCCCGTGAGACCCGCTGCATCCTCGAAGCCGAGGCCATCGGCCTGGCGGCCCAGCGGCGCACCGAAGAAGACCTGCGCGGCCTGCGCGAGGCCTTGCAGCGCAGTTCCGGGCACTTTCATGGCGACCTGGACACCTACGTCGCCTGCGACCTGGTGTTCCACCAGCGCCTGGTGGACGCCGCGCACAACCCGGCCTTGAGCGAGCTGTACCGCTACTTCTCCAGCGTCGTCGCCGCCGCCGTGCAGCACAACATGAGCGCACGGCCCCGTAGCCAGCGGGTGTTCGACCTGCATGCGCAGATCCTCGACGCCATCGAACAACGCGACCCGGACGCGGCCAAGCGCCTGAGCCGGGCCCTCATCGAATCCTGAAATGAGCGCCTCCATGCCTGAACAACTGACGCCCACACGGCCCAAGCCTGAAACCGAACTCGACGAGCTGCTGATCGATGCCGAGGCAGACGACGAACAGGTGCAGCAGCAACCGGTGTTGCCGCGCCGGCCCTGGCTGTTGCTGTTGGGGTTGGTGCTGGTGGCGTTGAACCTGCGCCCGGCGCTGTCGAGCATGGCGCCGGTATTGGGCCAGGTGTCCGAAGGGTTGGGGCTCAATGCCTCCCAGGCCGGCTTGCTGACCACCTTGCCAGTGCTCTGCCTTGGCCTGTTCGCGCCCCTGGCGCCGGTGTTGGCGCGACGCTTCGGTAGCGAGCGGGTGATCCTCGGTATCCTGCTGACCCTGGCCCTGGGCATTCTGCTGCGCAGTGCCCTGGGGGCGACTGGGGTGTTCATCGGCAGCCTGGTGGCGGGTGCCAGTATCGGCATCATCGGCGTGCTGTTGCCGGGCATCGTCAAGCGCGATTTCCCGAAGCATGCCGGCACCCTGACCGGTGTCTACACCATGGCCTTGTGCCTGGGCGCGGCGATGGCTGCGGGCAGCACCGTGCCGCTGAGCCAGCACTTGGGCAACAGCTGGGCGATGGGCTTGGGCTTCTGGCTGCTGCCGGCGCTGCTGGCGATGTTGGTGTGGCTGCCACAGGCACGCCAGGGGCATGGCGCGCACCAGGTGGCGTATCGGGTGCGTGGGCTGTGGCGTGACCCGTTGGCCTGGCAGGTGACCCTGTACATGGGCCTGCAATCGTCGCTGGCGTATATCGTCTTCGGTTGGCTGCCGTCGATCCTCATCGGCCGTGGGCTGAGCCCCACCGAGGCGGGGCTGGTGCTGTCCGGGTCGGTGCTGGTGCAGTTGATCAGTTCGCTCAGTGCGCCGTGGCTGGCGACCCGCGGCAAGGACCAGCGCCTGGCCATCGTGGTGGTGATGGTGGTGACCCTGGCGGGGTTGTTCGGTTGCCTGTATGCGCCGCTCTCGGGGCTGTGGGGCTGGGCGGTGTTGCTGGGGCTTGGACAGGGCGGCACCTTTGCCCTGGCGCTGACGCTGATCGTGCTGCGTTCGAAGGATTCGCACGTGGCGGCCAACCTGTCGAGCATGGCCCAGGGGGTGGGATACATGCTGGCGTCGATGGGGCCGTTCGCGGTGGGGTTGGTGCATGACCTTACCGGGGGCTGGGCGGCGGTGGGGTGGATCTTCGCGGTGTTGGGAGTTGGAGCGATCGTGTTCGGCCTGGGGGCTGGGCGGGCGCTGCATGTGGGTGTCGTCAGCGAGCGGGTTTGAGGGCTGCCTGTTCCGGCCCTATCGCGGGCATGACCACCACCTGGCGCCATTCATGACGCAAATGGACATGGCGCGAACGCCCGCCGCGGCTTATCGTTTCAGCCTTCATTCCCTGGACGGACCAGCCTCATGAGCGACGCCAACAGCGCCCTGATCACCCGTTTCTACCAGGCGTTCCAGCGCCTGGACGCCGAGGCCATGGTGGCCTGCTACAGCGATGACATCGTCTTCAGCGACCCGGCCTTCGGCACCTTGCGCGGCAAGGACGTGGGTGACATGTGGCGGATGCTGACCACCCGCGCCAAGGACTTCTCCCTGACCTTCGACAATGTGCGCGCCGACGCCCACAACGGCGGCGCGCACTGGGTCGCCACCTACCTGTTCAGCCAGACTGGCCGCACCGTGGTCAACGATATCCAGGCGCGCTTCGTGTTCCGCGATGGCCTGATCTGCCAGCACGACGACAGCTTCGACCTGTGGCGTTGGTCGCGCCAGGCCCTCGGCACCCCGGGGCTGTTGCTGGGTTGGTCGCCGATAGTGCGCAACAAAGTGCGCCAGCAGGCCTTCAAAGGCCTGCGGGCGTTCCAGCAGCAGCGTTGAGGCAGTGGCGCTGAACTCGAGTGGGGCTCACCAAACGGATTACGCAGAGAGCATGTGTCGTGAGTGAAGAAGGGCCGGGCAAGGTATCGAAACCCTGGTACGTCTACCTGGTGCGTGCCGCTAACGGCTCGCTGTATTGCGGCATCAGCGATGACCCGCAGCGACGATTTCTCAAGCACCAGAAAGGGCAGGGGGCGAGTTATTTCAAGACCAGCCCGGCGCAGGCGTTGGTGTATGTCGAGCAGTGGCCAGACAAGGGCGAGGCACTGCGCCAGGAGCGGTTGGTAAAGAAGCTGCGCAAGTCGGCCAAGGAGGCGCTGGTGGCGGCTTATGCCCGTGAGGCGGGCTGATGGGGTTCGGCGCTGTCAGTGCCGGCCTCTTCGCGGGTGAGCCCGCACAGGTACAGCGCTGTCGTTGAAACCGGCGATGATCCTGTAGCGGGCTTGCCCCGCGATAAGGCCGTCACGAACAGCATGAAGCGCCTCAGTCCTTGCGGCGCTTGAGCTGGTCGATCAGTTGGGTCGGCAGGCCCTTGATCACCAGGGTGCCGGCCTCTTCGTCGTACTCGATCTTCGAGCCCAGCAAATGCGCCTCGAAGCTGATCGACAGGCCCTCGGCGCGGCCGGTGAAGCGGCGGAACTGGTTGAGCGTGCGCTTGTCGGCGGGGATCTCCGGCGACAGGCCATAGTCCTTGTTGCGGATATGGTCGTAGAACGCCTTGGGCCGGTCCTCGTCGATCAGGCTCGACAGTTCCTCGAGCGTCACCGGCTCACCCAGTTTGGTCTGGGTGGTGGCGTAGTCCACCAGGGTCTGGGTCTTCTCGCGGGCGGCCTCCTCGGGCAGGTCCTCGCTCTCGACATAGTCGCTGAAGGCCTTGAGCAGGGTGCGGGTCTCGCCGGGGCCGTCGACACCTTCCTGGCAGCCGATGAAGTCGCGGAAGTAATCCGACACCTTCTTGCCGTTCTTGCCTTTGATGAACGAGATGTACTGCTTGGAGTGTGGGTTGTTCTTCCACTCCGAGAGGTTGATGCGCGCGGCCAAGTGCAGTTGGCCGAGGTCCAGATGGCGCGAGGGCGTCACATCGAGCTCGGCGTTCAC
This sequence comes from Pseudomonas entomophila, assembly GCF_029193575.1. Lineage (GTDB taxonomy): Bacteria > Pseudomonadota > Gammaproteobacteria > Pseudomonadales > Pseudomonadaceae > Aquipseudomonas > Aquipseudomonas entomophila_G. Next base: position 355,845 of record NZ_JARGCS010000012.1, read on the forward strand.
CGCCACGCCTTCGCTGTGGTGCAGCAGGGCAATGGCCAGGTATTCGGTCATGCCTTGTTGGTAATGGGCGAACAGCACGTGGCCGCCGGTCGACAGGTTGGACTCTTCCATCAGCTTCTGCAGGTGTTCGACCGCGATGCGGCTGAAGGCGGTGAAGTCCTGCTCGCCGTCCTGGTACTGCTTGAGCCAGCCACTGAGCGGGTAGGCTCCGGATTCGCCGTGGAACAGGCCCCAGGCCTTGCCCTGCTTGGCGTTGTAGCTGTCGTTGAGGTCGGCCAGAAGGTTCTCGATGGCATCCGAGGCAGCCAGTTCGCTGTCGCGCGCATGGAGCACGGCGGGGCTGCCATCGGGCTTCTTGTCGATCAGGTGAACGATGCAATGTCGGATTGGCATGGAATTCTCGGCGGGTTGGGGGCGGTGTGTGGCCGCACAGCAAAAGGCGCTCAGTTTACCGCAGGGAGGGGGTGATGCAGTGGCCAGATGTTGGCGCAAATGCCAGTTGTTCGTTTTTTGTCCGATTTTTCGCGGATTTCGCGCAACCCCCCGAAAAACCTGCATAAAAACGCGGTGTGCAGCGGATATTTATCCCTTCCTGTGGTAGCTTTGCGCGGTCTTGCGCCCCTTGGGGTGGCGCATTGCTGGCAGTTCGCTTGGGTCGTGTCGAACCAAACGCCGTTTTTCGTATCTACATACGCGATTGGCGAGGCTCGCTGGAGTTTTTCCGGGCTGGCCCGATAACGATGAAGCAGCTGCATACCTCTGATTTGATAGGGAAGGAACACCACCATGGCATTGACCAAAGACCAACTGATTGCCGATATCGCCGAGTCGATCAGCGCGCCGAAAGCAACCGCCAAGAATGCGCTGGAGCAACTGGGCCAGATCGTCGCCGACCAACTGGAAAACGGCGCTGAAATCACCCTGCCAGGCATCGGCAAGCTGAAAGTCTCCGAGCGTCCTGCCCGTACCGGCCGCAACCCTTCGACTGGCGCTGCCATCGAAATCGCTGCCAAGAAAGTCGTCAAGTTCGTACCTGCCAAGGTCCTGACCGACGCCGTCAACAAGTAATTGTCGATGCTTCGTTGAAACCGCGCCCGGCTTGCCCGGGCGCGGTTTTTTCATGCCTGCGCCTTGCCCCGGGCGGCATGCCAGGCGCTACGCATGGCGTCATCCTGGAAGGTCCAGGCAACCATGCGGCTCTGTTTCTGGCCCTGGCCCATCTCGACGACGCGCTGGGCTTTCACGCCCGCTTGCTTCAGCGCCACCTCGATAGCCGGCAAGTTGCTGGCCTTGGACACCAGGCTGGTGAACCATAGCACCCGCTCGCCGTACTGCACGCTTTCGTTCACCAGTTGGGTGACGAAGCGGATCTCGCCGCCCTCGCACCACAGTTCGTTGTTCTGCCCGCCAAAGTTCAGCACCGGCAGCTTGCGGGTGGGGTCCTGCTTGCCCAGGTTCTTCCATTTGCGCTGGCTGCCACGGGTGGCCTCTTCGCGCGAGCTGTGGAAAGGTGGGTTGCACAGGGTCAGGTCGAAGCGCTCGTCGTCGTGCAGCAGGCCGGTGAGGATGTGCTTGCGGTTGGCCTGTTGGCGCAGGGCGATGGCCTTGGTCAGGCCGTTGGCCTGGACGATCGCCTTGGCCGAGGCCAGCGCCGTGGCATCGATGTCCGAGCCGAGGAAGCGCCAGCGGTAATCGCTATGGCCAAGCAGCGGGTAGATGCAGTTGGCGCCGACGCCGACGTCCAGCGCGCGCACCTGGGCGCCGCGGGGAACCTGCCCGCCGTTGTCTTCGGCCAGCAGGTCGGCCAGCACGTGGATGTAGTCGGCGCGCCCAGGGATCGGCGGGCACAGGTAGTCGGCGGGTATGTCCCAGTGCTGGATGCCGTACTGGGCTTTGAGCAAGGCACGGTTGAACACGCGCACTGCCTCGGGGTTGGCGAAGTCGATGCTGGGTTTGCCGTGGGGGTTGGTCAGGGTGAAACGGGCGAGGTCCGGGTGCGCCTGGATCAGCGCCGGAAAGTCGTAGCGGCCCTGGTGGCGGTTGCGCGGGTGCAGGGTGGGTTTGCGGGTCATGGGTGTGTCCGGGTAAAAGCATCGCGGGGCAAGCCCGCTCCTACACGTACTGTAGGAGCGGGCTTGCCCCGCGATCGCTTCACTGAGGTTTAAAGCGCAGCGATGCGCGCGTGCTGCTCGGTGAAGTTGGCCAGGGCCTGTTCGGACTCGGCCAGCTTGGCGCGTTCCTTCTCGATCACCGCTGGCGGGGCCTTGTCGACGAAGGCGGCGTTGGACAGCTTGCCACCCACGCGTTGGACCTCGCCTTGCAGGCGCTGGATCTCTTTGCTCAGGCGCGCAAGCTCGGCGTCCTTGTCGATCAGGCCGGCCATCGGCACCAGCACTTGCAGGTCACCCACCAACGCGGTGGCCGACAGCGGCGCTTCGTCCTGTTCGCCGAGCACGGTGAACGACTCGACCTTGGCCAGCTTCTTCAGCAACGCTTCGTTTTCCTGCAGGCGGCGCTGGTCGTCGGCGTTGGCGTTTTTCAGGAACAGCGGCAGCGGCTTGCCGGGGCCGATGTTCATCTCGGCGCGGATGTTGCGCAGGCCGACCATCAGCTGTTGCAGCCACTCGATGTCGCCTTCGGCGCCGACGTCGATGCGGCTCTCGTTCGCCACCGGCCAGGGTTGCAGCATGATGGTCTTGCCGTCGATGCCGGCCAGCGGCGCGATGCGCTGCCAGATCTCTTCGGTGATGAACGGCATGAACGGGTGGGCCAGGCGCAGCGCCACTTCCAGCACGCGCACCAGGGTGCGACGGGTGCCGCGGGCGCGCTCTACCGGGGCGTTCTCGTCCCACAGCACCGGCTTGGACAGCTCCAGGTACCAGTCGCAGTATTGGTTCCAGATGAACTCGTACAGCGCCTGGCTGGCCAGGTCGAAGCGGAACTGCTCGAGCTGGCGGGTGACTTCGGCTTCGGTGCGTTGCAGCTGCGAGATGATCCAGCGGTCGGCCAGCGACAGTTCGTAGGCCTCACCGTTCTGGCCGCAGTCCTCGCCTTTGTCGAGCACGTAGCGGGCGGCGTTCCAGATCTTGTTGCAGAAGTTGCGGTAGCCTTCGACGCGGCCCATGTCGAACTTGATGTCGCGGCCGGTGGAGGCCAGCGAGCAGAAGGTGAAGCGCAGGGCGTCGGTGCCGTAGCTGGCGATGCCTTCGGGGAACTCGGCCTTGGTCTGCTTGGCGATCTTCTCGGCAAGCTTGGGCTGCATCATGCCGCTGGTGCGTTTTTCCAGCAGGGCGTCGAGGGTGATGCCGTCGACGATGTCCAGCGGGTCGAGCACGTTGCCCTTGGACTTGGACATCTTCTGGCCCTGGCCATCACGCACCAGCCCGTGCACGTAGACGGTCTTGAACGGCACCTGCGCGGTGCCATCCTCGTTCTTGATCAGGTGCATGGTCAGCATGATCATGCGCGCAACCCAGAAGAAGATGATGTCGAAACCGGTGACCAGCACGTCGGTGGAGTGGAAGGTCTTGAGGAACTCGGTCTTTTCCGGCCAGCCAAGGGTGGAGAAGGTCCACAGGCCCGAGCTGAACCAGGTGTCGAGCACGTCGTCGTCCTGGCGCAGGCTCACGTCGGCGCCCAGGTTGTGCTTGGCGCGGACCTCTTCCTCGTTGCGACCGACGTAGACCTGGCCGGCCTCGTCGTACCAGGCCGGGATGCGGTGGCCCCACCACAGCTGGCGGCTGATGCACCAGTCCTGGATGTCGCGCATCCAGGAGAAGTACATGTTCTCGTATTGCTTGGGCACGAACTGGATGCGGCCGTCTTCCACGGCGGCGATGGCGGGTTCGGCCAGCGGCTTGGTGGAGACGTACCACTGGTCGGTCAACCAGGGTTCGATGACCGTGCCGGAACGGTCGCCCTTCGGCACTTTCAGGGCGTGGTCGTCGATGCTCACCAGCAGGCCCTGGGCCTCCAGGTCGGCGACCATCTGCTTGCGCGCGACGAAACGGTCGAGGCCGGCGTACTGGGCCGGCAGCGAAGTGTCGAGGTTGTCGATGACGCTGCCGTCGAGGTTGAACGCCTGCGCTGCGGCGAGCACGCTGGCGTTCTTGTCGAAGATGTTCAGCAGCGGCAGGTTGTGGCGCTTGCCGACTTCGTAGTCGTTGAAGTCGTGGGCCGGGGTGATCTTCACGCAACCGGTGCCGAACTCGGGGTCGCAGTAGTCGTCGGCGACGATCGGGATGCGTCGGCCGACCAGCGGCAGCTCGACGAACTTGCCGATCAGGGCCTGGTAGCGCTCGTCGGTCGGGTTGACGGCGACGGCGACGTCACCGAGCAGGGTTTCCGGACGGGTGGTGGCGACCACCAGGTGGTCCTTGCCATCGGCGGTCTTGGCGCCGTCGGCCAGCGGGTAGCGCAGGTTCCACAGGTGGCCCTTCTCGTCGTGGTTCTCCACTTCGAGGTCGGAGATGGCGGTGTGCAGCTTGGTGTCCCAGTTGACCAGGCGCTTGCCACGGTAGATCAGGCCGTCCTCATGCAGGCGCACGAAGGCTTCCTTGACCGCCTCGGACAGGCCGTCGTCCATGGTGAAGCGCTCGCGGCTCCAGTCCACCGACGAGCCCAGGCGGCGGATCTGCCGGCTGATGTTGCCACCGGACTGGTCCTTCCACTCCCAGACCTTCTCCAGGAACTGCTCGCGACCCAGGTCATGACGGTTCTGGCCCTTGGCCTCGAGCTGGCGCTCCACCAGCATCTGGGTGGCGATGCCGGCGTGGTCGGTGCCCGGCTGCCACAGGGTGTTGCGGCCCTGCATGCGACGGAAGCGGATCAGCGCGTCCATGATGGCGTTGTTGAAGCCATGGCCCATGTGCAGGCTGCCGGTCACGTTCGGCGGCGGGATCATGATGGTGTAGGACTCGCCTGCACCTTGTGGGGCGAAGTAGTTCTCGGACTCCCAGGTGTTGTACCAGGAAGTTTCGATGGCGTGCGGCTGGTAGGTCTTATCCATGCGCGGCGGGACCCTTAGGCATAAATACGGAAAAGCCGAAGAGTATAACGGAGCTTCATGAGAGGGGTGTAGTGCCATTCGCGGGCTTTCCCGCGAATGGCATACCGCAAGGGGCGCGCCCTTATTCGGGGCGCTTGAGCAGGCGCTCCATGCGCGCTTCGAGGCGGCGTTTGACCTCGGTCTCGATGTGCGGGATGAAGTCGTTGATCACGTCCTGCATGATCAATTGCGCGGCGGCGCGCAGCTCGCTGTCCAGGTGCAGCAGGGTGTCCTGGCGGCGGGTCTGCGGGTTTTCCTGGGGGGCGGGGGCTGCCACGGGCTCGGTTTGCGTGGCCGGCTCGTCGAGCAACAATGGAATCTGTTCGACCGTTTCGGTCAGCAGCGGTGGCTGCAGGTCGGCGTCGCCCAGCAACTGGCGGATCGACTCCAGGTCGTCGAGCAGATGGGCGGATTGGGGTAGGGCGGAGGGCTTGTCCATCGTCGTTAAAGTCGCTGTAAGCGGTGGTCTTGCAGAGCATAGCCCTGTTCGCGGTAGAAACGGAACCGCTCGCGTGCCGACTGGCGGATGGCCGGCTCCTCGACGACGATTTCGGCGACCCGTTCGAACTGGCCGACGAACCCTGGCACGCCGGCGCCCAGGTTGATCAGCAGGTCGCGGTGTTCACCGGCACTGTCCCCCAACCCCAGGGCCACGGCGGCCTCGGCATGGGCCTCGGCCAGGTCGTGGGGCACGAAGGCCTCGCCCTTGAACTGCCACAGGCGCTGGTCCAGCTCGGTGCGCTGGGCTTCGTCCTGGCAGTGCAGGTAGACCCGGTGGCCGAGGCGCCAGGCTTTTTCGCAGAGCTTGCAGGCGAAATCCAGGCGGGCGGCGAGGGCGTCGGTGGGGAGGATGTAGAAGTCGACTTTGCTCATGATCGGTTACGTTGAGCTGAGAGGTGGAGTGCCCGTGACGGCCTTGTCGCGGGGCCAGCCCGCTCCTGGAGATTCAGCGCAGTTCTGTCGGCTGCGCCGAATTTGTGGGAGCGGGCTGGCCCCGCGATTGGGACGCCACGGCCTTACGCCATCAGACGCCCGCGCGGTCCAGCAGGTACTGGGTCAGCAGCGGCACCGGGCGGCCGGTGGCGCCTTTGTCCTTGCCGCCGCTGATCCACGCGGTGCCGGCGATGTCCAGGTGCGCCCAGTGGTAGCTCTTGGCGAAGCGCGACAGGAAGCAGCCGGCGGTGATGGTGCCGGCCTTCGGGCCACCGATGTTGGCGATGTCGGCGAATGGGCTGTCCAGTTGCTCCTGGTATTCATCGAACAGCGGCAGTTGCCAGGCACGGTCGTCGGCGCGCTTGCCGGCGTCGAGCAGTTGACCGACCAGCTCGTCGCTGTTGCCCATCAGGCCCGAGGTGTGGCTGCCCAGGGCGACGATGCAGGCGCCGGTGAGGGTGGCGATGTCGATCACCGCCTGCGGCTTGAAGCGCTCGGCGTAGGTCAGGGTGTCGCACAGCACCAGGCGGCCTTCGGCGTCGGTGTTGAGGATCTCGACGGTCTGCCCGCTCATGGTGGTGACAATGTCGCCCGGGCGGGTGGCGCCGCCGCTCGGCATGTTCTCGGCGCAGGCCAGCAGGCACACCAGGTTGATCGGCAACTGCAGTTCCAGCACCGCGCGCAGGGTGCCGAACACGCTGGCGGCGCCGCACATGTCGAACTTCATTTCATCCATGCCGGCACCGGGCTTGAGGCTGATGCCGCCGGTGTCGAAGGTGATGCCCTTGCCGACCAGGACGAACGGCTTGTCGGCCTTCTTGCCGCCCTGGTAGTTGAGCACGATCAGGCGTGGCGGCTGGTCGCTGCCCTGGCCCACGGCGTAGAACGCGCCCATGCCCAGGTCCTTGATCTTCTTCTCGTCCAGCACTTCGACCTTCAGGCCCTTGTGCGCCTTGCCCAGTTCCTTGGCCTGCTCGGCCAGGTAGCTTGGGTGGCACAGGTTCGGTGGCAGGTTGCCCAGGTCGCGGGTGAAGGCCATGCCGGTGGTGATGGCGCTGGCGTGCTTGACCGCGCGCTCGGCCTCGGCGAGGCCCGCTTTGCCTGCCAGCAGGGTGACTTTCTTCAGGGCGCGCGGCTCGGCCTTCTGGCTCTTGAAACGGTCGAACACGTAGGTGCCGTCGAGCAGGGTCTCGGCCAGCAGGCGGTACTTGCCGTAGTGGCCGTCGCGACCGCTGACGGCGATGTCGTCCAGCGCCAGCACCGCGTCGCCACCACCCAGGCCGCGCAGTACGCCGGCGACGCTGGCGACCAGCTTGCGCCAGGCGCGATCGCCCAGCGCTTCGTCCTTGCCGCTGCCGACCAGCAGCACGCGCTCGGCCTTCAGGCCCGGCAGGTTGTGCAGCAGCAGGGTCTGGCCCGGCTTGCCGGCCAGGTCGCCACGCTTGAGCACGGCGGCGATGGCGCCCTCGGTGGCGGCATCGACGGCCTTGGCCACTGCGCCGAGGGTGCGGCCTTCGCCGACCGGCACCACCAAGGTGGCGGTTTTCACGGATGCTGCGGCAACGCTTTTTACAACCAGTTCCATGTCAGGTTCCCCGAATGATCTTGTGTGCTGTGGCCGCTGTGGTGGTGATCGCGTGCCAATGTGAAAGCTGCCAGTTTGAGCTTGGCGCGACCATGGTGACAACCCCGCGCGGGGTATTTCATGGATTGCGGCAGCGTTGCCGCCCTTCGCGGGGCAAGCCCGCACACGGTGTCATGCACCGCCAAGTGACAGGCGCGTCCAATCACAGGATAATGCGCGCACTTTACATGGAGGTTCGCCCCTGGCGGACCGGCATTGGGCTTGGCCGCACCAAGTCATCGTTGGCGCCATTATCTGGCAGTCCACCCCTGACAACCCAGGAGTGTCTGGTTTGATCGTCTTTCGTTATCTGTCCCGCGAGGTCCTGGTGACCTTGAGCGCCGTCAGCGCCGTGCTGCTGGTGATCATCATGAGCGGGCGCTTCATCAAGTACCTGGCCCAGGCGGCCCAGGGCGCGCTCGACCCGGGCGTGCTGTTCATGATCATGGGCTTTCGCCTGCCTGGCTTCCTGCAACTGATCCTGCCCCTGGGCCTGTTCCTCGGCATCCTCCTGGCTTATGGCCGGCTGTACCTGGAGAGTGAGATGACCGTGCTCTCGGCTACCGGCATGAGCCAGCAGCGCCTGCTGGGCCTGACCATGGCGCCGGCCGCGTTGGTCGCCCTGCTGGTGGCCTGGTTGAGCCTGAGCCTGGCACCGCAAGGTGTTTCCCAGGTGCAGCAGATCATCGCCCAGCAGGACGCCCTGACCGAGTTCGACACCCTGGTGCCGGGCCGCTTCCAGACCCTGCGCGACGGCACCCGGGTGACCTACACAGAGCAGTTGTCCGACGACCGTGTCAACCTCGGTGGCGTGTTCATCTCCGAGAAGCGCTTCAACCAGGACAAGACCAAGGACCGCGCTCCGTCCGTGCTGGTCGCCGAGAAAGGCCACCAGGAAGTGCAGGCCGACGGCAACCGCTACCTGATCCTGCAGAACGGCTACCGCTACGACGGCAACCCCGGCCAGGCCGACTACCGCGCGATCAAGTACGACACCTACGGGGTGCTGTTGCCCAAGCCTGAAGTCGCCGAGGAGGTGACCGAGCGCGAAGCCATCCCGACCCGCGACCTGTTCGGCCATGACGGCCTGCGCGAGCGTGCCGAGTTGCAATGGCGCCTGTCGCTGCCGCTGCTGGTGTTCATCGTGACCCTGCTGGCGGTGCCGCTGGCCAAGGTCAACCCGCGCCAGGGCCGCTTCCTCAAGCTGCTGCCGGCGATCCTCCTGTACATGGCCTACCTGACGATGCTGATTTCCGTTCGCGGCGCCCTGGAGAAGGGCAAATTGCCGATGTCGCTGGGCATCTGGTGGGTCCACGGCCTGTTCCTGCTCATTGGCCTTGGGCTGATGTACTGGGAGCCGCTGCGCCTCAAGCACGCCGCTCGTCGTGCGGAGGTGGCGCATGGCTAAGCTCGACCGCTACATCGGCCAGAGCGTGCTGCTGGCCATTCTCGCCGTGCTGGGGATCATCCTTGGCCTGGCCTCGCTGTTCGCCTTCATCGACGAGATGGGCGACCTGAGCGACACCTACACCCTGATGGACGCCGGCAGCTTCGTGCTGCTGACCGCGCCGCGCCGGCTCTACGACATGCTGCCGATGGCCGCGCTGATCGGCTGCCTGATCGGCCTGGGCAGCCTGGCCAGCGCCAGCGAGCTGACCATCATGCGCGCTGCCGGCGTGTCCATCGGGCGCATCGTCTGGGCGGTGATGAAGCCGATGCTGGTGCTGATGCTGGTGGGCCTGCTGATCGGCGAGTACGTGGCTCCGGTGACCGAGAACAAGGCCCAGGCCGAGCGTTCCCTGGCCCAGGGCGGCGGCGAGGCGCAGAGCTCCAAGCGCGGCATGTGGCACCGCCAGGGCGAGGAGTTCGTGCACATCAACTCGGTGCAGCCCAACGGCTTGCTGCTGGGGGTGACCCGCTACCGCTTCGACGACCAGCGCAAGATCGTCACCTCCAGCTTCGCCCGCCGCGCCCAGTACCATGAAGGCCGCTGGGTGCTGAGCGACGTCAGCACCACCTACTTCCGTGGCGACCACACCGAGGTGGTGAAGAACGCCGAGGAGCCGTGGGACGTGTCGGTGACGCCGGAACTGCTCAATACCGTGGTACTGCCGCCGGAGTCGCTGTCGATCACTGGGCTGTGGGACTACATCCATTACCTGGCCGACCAGGGGTTGAACAACGCCCGCTACTGGCTGGCGTTCTGGACCAAGATCCTGCAGCCGGCGGTGACCGCGGCGCTGGTGCTGATGGCGATTTCCTTCATCTTCGGCCCGCTGCGCTCGGTGACCCTGGGCCAGCGCGTGTTCACCGGTGTGCTGGTGGGCTTCGTGTTCCGCATCGCCCAGGACCTGCTGGGGCCATCGAGCCAGGTGTTTGGCTTCCCGCCGCTGTTGGCGGTGGTGATTCCGGCCGGGATCTGCGCGTTGGCTGGGGTATGGTTGTTGCGTCGGGCGGGGTGACAGTCTGGCGCGAATTGCAAAAGCCGACCTTTGGGTCGGCTTTTTTGTGGCTCGGAGGTGGCTTTATCGCGGGGCAAGCCCGCTCAGGAGGAGTGGTGCTTTCGGCGGCTCCGGATCATTTCTTCTGCTTTGGGATCCGCACCAACTGGGTTTCCGAATAGATGTCGTGCCAGCTGCGCTTGCGCTTGTCGAACAGCGACCAGATGAACCCCAACCCCAGGCACAGCAACGACGCGATCGACACCACGAAGCGCAACAGCGCTTGCCACAGGCTGATCGCGCTGCCATCGGCGTTCTGCACGCGCACCCCCCACACCTGCATGCCCAGGGTCTGGCCGCCGTGAGTCCAGAACTTGGCGAAGAAACCGAACAGTGCGAACAGCAGCACGGTCGACAGCAACGGGTCGCCATCCAGCGCTCCCGCCTCGGTCAGTGCGCGCATGCGCGTTTCGCCGATGATCGCCATCTGGATCATCTTGTACACCAGCGTGGTGACCATCAGCAGCGCCGTGCACAGCAGGAAGTCGTAGAACATCGCGGCCAGGCGACGGCCCAGGCCGACCGGTGGGAAATCACCCTGGGGGTTGAGCAGAGGCTTGGACATGCACGGGGCTCCGAGTGGTGAAGCCGACATTCTACGGGCAAAAAAAAACCCCTGCACTTGGCAGGGGCTTTTGCGGGTCGGGTTCGGCTTAGCCGGCGACCTGAACCTTGTCAGCCTGCATGCCTTTCTGGCCTTGCACGGCTTCGAAAGTGACTTTCTGGCCTTCTTTCAGGCTCTTGAAGCCGTTGCCTTCGATGGCGCGGAAGTGAACGAACAGATCCGGACCGCTCTCTGGGGTGATGAAGCCATAACCTTTCTCGTCATTGAACCACTTGACGGTACCGTTCTGACGCTCAGCCATTGTCTTATTTCCTATGAAACTTGAATTTTGATGACAGTTTCTTTCACATCGTTTTGTAAGTGAAAGACTACTGGGCTGGGTTGCAGGAAAGTAAGAGACGTCGAACGGGTTGTAGCAGATTGCGGCTACTGGCCCAGGTCACGAACTGTTGCGACCCATGCAAACACAGTGCAGTGACTCTACGCCAACTCCAGCGACAAAAACAAGCCCTTTGCAAAGCCCCGAATCGGGCTTTTGCCGATAACCGACATATTTGTCGGAAACGGCATGGCGCCTGGCCTGGCGCCATGTTCAAAAGTTATTGGGCAGGTTCGAAATCGAATATGTGGAGCCTGCCGGACAGGTCGTTCAGCCGCGATAGTAACGTTGCGCCACGAAAGGCATTTTGCTGACTTTCAAGGCAACTTGCTTGCCGCGCACAACGGCAAACAATGGGGTGTCGAGTGCGGCATGTTCGCTATCGACATATCCCATTGCCACCGGCGCGCCCAAGGTCGGGCCGAAGCCGCCGCTGCACACTTGGCCCACGGTCTTGCCGTTGCCATCGACGATCTCCGCGGCCTCACGCACCGGGGTGCGCTCCTGCGGCAGCAGGCCGACCCGCTTGCGCGCCACGCCAGCCTGCTGCTGGGCGAATACCGTGGCCGCGCCGGGGAAGCCGCCGGCCCGCGCGCCGTCGGCGCGGCGCACCTTGGAGATGGCCCACAACAGGCTCGCTTCCACTGGGCTGGTGGTGGTGTTCATGTCGTGGCCATAGAGGCACAGGCCGGCTTCCAGGCGCAGCGAGTCGCGCGCGCCGAGGCCGATGGCCTGTACTTCGGGCTCGGCCAGCAGGCGGCGGGCCAGGGCGTCGGCGGCGTCGGCCGGCACCGAGATTTCGTAGCCGTCCTCGCCGGTGTAGCCCGAGCGGCTGACGAAGCAGTCTTCGCCCAGCAGGCTCAGTGGGCGGAATTGCATGAAGGTCATGCCAGCCACTTCCGGGGCCAGGCGCTCCAGCACCTTCACCGCTGCGGGGCCTTGCAGGGCCAGCAGGGCACGTTGCTCGAACAGCGGCTCGATCTCGCAACGCGTGCCGATGCGTGCGCGCAGATGAGCCAGGTCCTGGTCCTTGCAGGCGGCGTTGACCACCAGGAACAGCGTGTCGTCACCGAGGTTGGCGACCATCAGGTCGTCGAGGATGCCACCTTGCTCGTTGGTGAACATGGCATAGCGCTGCATGCCCACCGGCAGGTCGATGATGTCCACCGGCACCAGAGTTTCCAGGGCCTGGGCGGCATCAGCGCCACGCAGGACGATCTGGCCCATGTGCGAGACGTCGAACAGACCGGCCTGCTCGCGGGTGTGCAGGTGCTCCTTGAGCACGCCCAGCGGGTACTGCACGGGCATGTCGTAGCCGGCGAACGGCACCATGCGCGCGCCCAGTTCCAGGTGCAGGGCGTGCAGTGGGGTCTTGAGCAGTGTTTCGGACATCGGTAACTCCTTGGGTTCTTGTTCGGGTCAACATTCGATGATGTTGACGGCCAGACCGCCGCGGGCGGTCTCCTTGTACTTGCTTTTCATGTCGGCGCCGGTCTGGCGCATGGTGCGGATGACCTTGTCGAGCGAGACGAAGTGCTGCCCGTCGCCGCGCAAGGCCATGCGCACCGCGTTGATGGCCTTGACCGAGCCCATGGCATTGCGCTCGATGCAAGGCACCTGGACCAGCCCGCCGATGGGGTCGCAGGTCAGGCCCAGGTTGTGTTCCATGCCAATCTCGGCGGCGTTCTCCACCTGTTGCGGGGTGCCGCCCATGACTTCGCACAGGGCGCCGGCGGCCATCGAGCAGGCCACGCCGACCTCGCCCTGGCAGCCGACCTCGGCCCCGGAGATCGAGGCGTTTTCCTTGTAGAGGATGCCGATGGCGGCGGCGGTGAGCAGGAAGCGCACCACGCCATCTTCGCTGGCGCCGGGGATGAAGCGCATGTAGTAGTGCAGCACCGCCGGGACGATGCCCGCCGCGCCGTTGGTCGGCGCGGTGACCACGCGCCCGCCGTAGGCGTTTTCCTCGTTCACCGCCAGGGCGTAGAGGTTGACCCAGTCGAGGACCGACAGCGCATCGCGCAGGCTGGCCTCGGGGTGGCGACTGAGCTGGCGGTACAGCGCCGGGGCGCGGCGCTTGACCTTGAGGCCACCGGGCAGGATGCCTTCATGGCGGTAGCCGGCCTCGACGCAGTCCTGCATCACCTGCCAGATGTGCAGCAGCCCCGTGCGGGTCTCGGCCTCCGGGCGCCAGGCCGCCTCGTTGGCCAGCATCACCTGGCTGACCGACAACTGCTGCGCGGCGCAGTGGCCGAGCAGTTCCCGGGCGGTCTTGAACGGGTAGGGCAGGACGGTGCTGTCCTCGACGATGCGGTCGTGGCCGGCGGCGTCCTCGTCGACCACGAAGCCGCCACCCACCGAGTAGTACTCGCGGCTGCGGATCTGCAGCCCGGCCTCGTCGAAGGCGCGGAAGATCATGCCGTTGGGGTGGTAGTCCAGCGGTTTGCGGATCATCGCCAGGTGCTGCTTCTCGACGAAGGCGATCTCGTGCTCGCCAAGCAGGCGCAGCCGCCCGCTGCTGCGGATCGCCTGCAAACGCTCGGGGATGGATTCGGTATCGACGGTGTCCGGGTGCTCGCCTTCCAGGCCGAGCAGCACCGCCTTGTCGCTGCCGTGGCCCTTGCCGGTGGCGCCGAGCGAGCCATACAGCTCGGCCTTGACGCTCACGGTGCGCGCCAGCAGACCGTCGCGGCGCAGCCCTTCGGCGAAGCGCGCGGCAGCGCGCATCGGGCCGACGGTGTGGGAGCTGGAGGGGCCGATGCCGATCTTGAACAGGTCGAAGACGCTCAGTGACATGGGTTCCTCCTGCCAGGTTCGGCGGGTTGAGGGGGAGCCTGTGGGAGCGGGTTCATCCGCGAATGCGGCGGTGAGTCCACCATTGCATTCGCGGGTAAACACGCTCCCACAGGGCGCGTGGCCCGCACCGGAGAACGGCGCGGGCCAAGGAGCTATCAGGCGTCCTGGTAGCTCTCGATCGACGGGCAGGCGCACACCAGGTTGCGGTCGCCGTAGACGTTGTCGACCCGGCCGACCGGTGGCCAGTACTTGCCCTCCACCAGGCTCGGCAGCGGGTACACCGCCTGCTCGCGGCTGTAGCCGTGGGCCCATTCGCCGACCAGCTCCGCCGCAGTGTGCGGGGCGTTCTTCAGCGGGTTGTCGTCCTTGTCCAGGCTGCCGCTCTCGACCGCGCGGATCTCCTCGCGGATCTGGACCATCGCGTCGCAGAAGCGGTCCAGCTCTTCCTTGGACTCGCTTTCGGTCGGCTCGATCATCAGCGTGCCCGCCACCGGGAACGACATGGTCGGGGCGTGGAAGCCAAAGTCGATCAGGCGCTTGGCCACGTCATCGACACTGATGCCGCTGGTGTCCTTGAGCGGGCGCAGGTCGAGGATGCACTCGTGGGCGACCAGGCCATTGCCGCCGGTGTACAGCACAGGATAGTGCTCTTCCAGGCGACGGGCGATGTAGTTGGCATTGAGGATGGCCATCTGCGAGGCACGCTTGAGGCCGGCGCCACCCATCATACGAATGTACATCCAGGTGATCGGCAGGATGCTGGCGCTGCCGAACGGCGCCGCGCACACCGCGCCCTCGGTGTTGCCCAGGGTCGCGTGGCCCGGCAGGAACGGCGCCAGGTGCGATTTCACGCCGATCGGGCCGACGCCCGGGCCGCCACCGCCGTGGGGGATGCAGAAGGTCTTGTGCAGGTTCAGGTGCGAGACGTCGCCGCCGAACTTGCCCGGGGCGCACAGGCCGACCATGGCGTTCATGTTGGCGCCGTCGATGTACACCTGGCCGCCGTTGTCGTGGATGATCGCGCAGATTTCGCCGATGGCTTCCTCGAACACGCCGTGGGTCGACGGGTAGGTGATCATGATCGCCGCCAGGCGTTCACGGTGCTCGATGGCCTTGGCGCGCAGGTCGTCGATATCGACGTTGCCACGCGCGTCGCAGGCGGTGACCACCACGCGCATGCCAGCCATGTGCGCGGTCGCCGGGTTGGTGCCGTGGGCCGAGGATGGGATCAGGCAGATGTCGCGGTGGCCCTCGCCGCGGCTGCGGTGGTAGGCGCGGATCGCCAGCAGGCCGGCGTATTCACCCTGCGAGCCGGCGTTGGGCTGCAGCGACACGGCGTCGTAGCCGGTGGCGGCGCAGAGCATGGCCTCCAGCTCGGTGGTCATTTCCAGGTAGCCCTGGCTCTGCTCGGCCGGGGCGAACGGGTGCAGGTTGCCGAACTCGGCCCAGGTCACCGGGATCATCTCGCTGGCGGCGTTGAGCTTCATGGTGCACGAGCCCAGCGGGATCATGCTGCGGTCCAGCGCCAGGTCCTTGTCGGCCAGGCGGCGCAGGTAGCGCATCAGCTCGGTTTCGCTGTGGTAGCGGTTGAACACCGGGTGTTCGAGGATCGCCGACTGGCGCAGCAGCGCCGCCGGAAGGCGCGAGCCGGTGGCGGCGGCCAGGGCGGCGAAGTCAGGCAGGGCCTGGCCGTTGGCGAACAGGCTCCACAAGGCCTCGACGTCGGCCTGGGTGCTGGTCTCGTCCAGCGACAGGCCCAGCTGGGCGGCGTCGATCTGGCGCAGGTTCAGGCGCTGGGCGCGGGCCTTGTCGTGCAGGCTGGCAGTGGCGTCAGCGGTGGCCAGGGCCAGGGTGTCGAAGAAGGCGCCGGTTGCGACCTGGACGCCCAGTTGCTCGAGGCCAGCGGCGAGGATCGCGGTCAGCGCGTGGGTGCGTTCGGCGATGCGCTTGAGGCCGGCCGGGCCATGGTACACGGCGAACATGCTGGCGATGTTGGCCAGCAGCACCTGGGCGGTACAGATGTTGCTGGTGGCCTTCTCGCGACGGATGTGCTGCTCGCGGGTTTGCATGGCCAGGCGCAGGGCGGTCTTGCCGAAGCGGTCGATCGACACGCCGACCAGGCGGCCCGGCATGTCGCGCTTGAACGCGTCACGGGTGGCGAAGTAGGCCGCGTGCGGGCCGCCGAAGCCCAGTGGCACGCCGAAGCGCTGGGCGCTGCCGATGGCCACGTCGGCGTCGAACTCGCCCGGCGGGGTCAGCAGGGTCAGGGCCAGCAGGTCGGCGGCCACGGCCACCAGGGCGCCGGCGCCGTGCAGGCGCTGCACCAGCTCGCGGTAGTCGAACACCTCGCCGTTGCTGGCCGGGTATTGCAGCAGGGCGCCGAAGAAGGCGGACACATCGCCCAGTTCGCGCTCATCGCCAACCACCACTTCGATGCCCAGGGGTTCGGCACGGGTGCGCAGCACGTCGAGGGTCTGCGGGTGGCAGTGCACGGAGGCGAAGAAGGCATGGCTGGCCTTGTTCTTCGACAGGCGCTTGCAGAAGGTCATGGCTTCGGCGGCGGCGGTGGCCTCGTCGAGCAAGGAGGCGTTGGCGATCGGCAGGCCGGTCAGGTCGCTGATCAGGGTCTGGAAGTTCAGCAGCGCTTCCAGGCGGCCCTGGGAGATTTCCGGCTGGTAGGGGGTGTAGGCGGTGTACCAGGCCGGGTTTTCCAGCAGGTTGCGCAGGATCGGCGCCGGGGTGTGGGTGTTGTAGTAGCCCTGGCCGATGAAGCTCTTGAACAGTTGGTTCTTGCCAGCGATGGCCTTCAGCGCGGCGAGGGCGTCGGCCTCGCTCTGGCCGTCGTGGCTGCCGAGCACGCTGGTGCCCTTGATGCTGTCGGGGATGACCGCGGCGGTCATGGCGTCCAGCGAGTCGAAGCCCAGGGTGGCGAGCATGGCGTGCTCATCGGTTGCGCGGGGGCCGATGTGGCGGGCGATGAATTCGTTGGCGGTACCGAGGTTGATGGTCATGGCAGGTCCTCAGGCGTCGGCGTTGGCGTTGAGCAGGCGATCATAGGCGTCCTGGTCGAGCAGGGCGGCTACCGCGTTGGCATCGCTGGGGATGAAGCGGAAGAACCAGCCTTCGCCCAGAGGGTCTTCGTTGACCAGCTCGGGGCTGTCGTTGAGTTGCTCGTTGACCGCCACGACCTCGCCGGCCAGGGGCATGTACACGCCGCTGGCGGCCTTGACCGACTCGACGGTGGAGGCTTCGGCGCCTTTGTCGTAGGCCTGAAGCTCCGGCAGTTGCACGTAGACCACGTCACCCAGGGCATTCTGGGCGTAGGCGGTGATGCCCACGGTGACACTGCCATCGGCCTCGACGCGCAGCCATTCGTGATCTTCGGTGAAACGCAACTCGCTCATGGGGATTCCTCGGGAAGCAGGGGGCGTGGGCGCGGTGGGCCGCGCTCTTGGTTGGGGAATCGCTTAGCAATAATGCGGCCATTTAAATAAATTTCTTTTAAATCAATAAGTTATTGGTTTTAAAAGTGATGAAGGCAGCATGACTTGTAATGAAATCGATACAGGCGTGCTGGGGATGAAAAGGTGCGGGGGATCAAACCCTTGGAGAAGTGGGGTCAGAGGAGGTTGTATCTAATTCGTTACGGTGTATTTAATTCGATACGCGGTGGGGAAGGTGCCCCGCCGTCCGTAGGCGCGGGCTGGCCCCGCGATGGGGCCGCCTCAACCTTTGCTTGGAATACCGTACTTGCGCAACCGCTGGGCAATGGCGCTGTGCGAGGTTTGTAGGCGCGCAGCCAGCTGGCGAGTGGAGGGGTGGCTGGTGTACAGGCGCTGTAGCAGCTCGCGCTCGAAATCCCCCACCGCCTGCTCCAGGCTCGCCACCTCGCCTTCCTGCCCCCGCGCCACCGAGGTGCCGGCGATATCCAGCCCGCCGATATCCACCACGTTGCCTTCGCAGATCGCCGCGGCGCGGAAGATCACGTTCTGCAACTGGCGCACATTGCCCGGCCATGGGTTGGCCAGCAGCGCAGCGTGGGTGGCCGGGGCCAGGCGGCAGGGCGGTCGCTGGATCTGCGTGCACGCCTGCTGCATGAAGAAATGCGCCAGCAGCAGGATGTCCTGGCCGCGCTCGCGCAGTGGCGGCACTTGGAGGTTGAGCACGTTCAGTCGGTAGAACAGGTCTTCGCGGAAGGTGCCCTCGGCGACCATGCGTTCCAGGTCGCGGTGGGTGGCGCTGATGATCCGCACATCCACCTTCACCTCGCGGTCGCCGCCCACCCGGCGGAAGCTGCCGTCGCTGAGAAAACGCAGCAGCTTGGCTTGCAGGTACGGTGACATCTCGCCGATCTCGTCGAGGAACACCGTGCCCTGGTTGGCCAGCTCCATCAGCCCCGGCTTGCCACCCCGCTGCGCGCCGGTGAAGGCGCCGGGGGCGTAGCCGAACAGCTCGCTCTCGGCCAGGCTCTCCGGCAGCGCGGCGCAGTTCAACGCCAGGAAGGGCGCGCCGTGGCGGCTGCTGATGGCGTGGCAGGCGCGGGCCACCAGCTCCTTGCCGGTGCCGGTCTCGCCGTGCACCAGCAGCGGGGCGTCAAGCGCCGCCACGCGCAGGGCGCGGGCCTTGAGGGTGCGGATGGCCGGGGAGTCGCCAAGCAGGGCGTCGAAGCCTTCGGCGTGGTCGTGGTACAGGGCCGACAGGCGCTCGCCCATGCGCGTGGGCGGGTACAGGGTGAGCAGGCCGCCGGCGTTGGTGATGGGCGTGGCGTCCAGCAGCAGGCTCTGGCCGTCGAGCTGCATTTCGCGCATCGGCAGGTGGAAATTGTTGTCCAGCAGCGCCTGCAACAGGCTCGGGTCGCCAAACAGCTCGCCCACCGAGCGGCCGGCCGACTCGCGCCCGCACAGCTCGATCAGCGCCGGGTTGGCCAGCAGCACCTTGCCGGCGCTGTCGACCGCCAGCACCGGGTCGCTCATGGCCGCCAGCAAGGCGTCGAGCTGCAGGTGACGGCGCTGGCCGGGAAGGATGTCGACCACCTGCACCGACTGCACCCCGTGCACCTCGAACAGCGCGTCGTGCAATTCCTCGAGCACGGCGGGGCTCAAGGTCGGGGCGTCGATGTAGACGTTCGGCGGCACCATCTCCACGGCATCGAGGTTGAGGTTGCGGGCACCGAGCAGGGCCAGGACTTCCTGGGTGATGCCGACGCGGTCGATGAAGCTGACGTGGATGCGCATGGGGGCAACGGACGTGGGGGAAAGGGCGTCAGTATGCCATTGGGAAGGGTGTCAGGCCCAATCGCGGGGCAAGTCGGATCGCGATGGCGGCGATCCGACTTGCCCCGCGATGGCGGCGTCAGGGATTGCCCAGGTGCTCCGGTTTCACCGGATCCCCGGATTTCACATCGAGCTTCTGGCGGATGTCCTCGAACATCGCGTCGTACAGCTTGTGCGGCGAGCCGAGGTTTTCGAATTTCTTCGGCGGTGCGAGATGCGCCTGGGCCTTGCGGCTCAAGACCATCAGGAAACTGGGCAGCACCTCGTCCTTGGCGAGGAAGAACTGCTCGTCCACCGGCTTGCCCTCGATGCTGCCATGCAGGCGGAACTGGATGCCGCGGCCTTGCGTGTTGTCCTGCGTGGCTTCGTACTCGATGTTGAGGTCGTAGCTGTGGTCGGCCTTGTTCAGCGCTGTGCGCTCGATATGAACGTGACCAGGTTGGAACTGGGCCATGGCGTTATCCTCCGAAAACTTGAAAACGGCGGGCACATGGCCCGCCAACCGCATTCAACGGTAGCTGATTCCTGGCGTGGCGGTACTGACACGGGTGCCAGCGCTGCCTTTGACGATGCCTTCGATGTTCTCCAGCGAGCTGATCACCGCCACCTTGCCGGTGTGCCGGGCGAAGTCGCAGGCGGCCTGGACCTTCGGTCCCATGGAGCCGGCGGCGAAGCCGAGGCGTTCGAGTTCGTCGGGGTGGGCCTGGGCGATGGCCTTCTGCGTGGGCTTGCCCCAGTCGACGTAGGCCGCGTCGACGTCGGTGGCGATGATCAGCAGGTCGGCGTCCAGTTGCTCGGCCAGCAGCGCCGAGCACAGGTCCTTGTCGATCACCGCCTCGACGCCCTTGAGCTTGCGGTTTTCGTCGTACAGGGTCGGGATGCCGCCACCGCCGGCGCAGATGACGATGCTGCTTTTCTCCAGCAGCCACTTGATCGGGCGGATTTCGAAGATGCGCTTGGGTTTGGGGCTGGCGACCACGCGCCGGTACTTGTCGCCGTCAGCCTTGACCACCCAGCCTTTCTCCTTGGCCAGGCGCTCGGCTTCTTCCTTGGCGTAGACCGGGCCTATGAACTTGGTCGGGTCCATGAAGGCCGGGTCGTTGGCGTCGACCTCGACCTGGGTGAGCAGGGTGGCGAAGGGCACCTCGAAGGCCAGCAGGTTGCCCAGCTCCTGTTCGATCATGTAGCCGATCATGCCTTCGGTCTCGGCACCGAGCACGTCCAGCGGGTAGGCCTCTTCGGGCTTGTAGGCCAGGCCCTGGAGCGACAGCAGGCCGACCTGCGGGCCGTTGCCGTGGGCGATGACCAGTTCGTTGCCAGGGTGGATCTTGGCGATCTGCTCGGTGGCGGTGCGGATATTGGCGCGCTGGTTGTCGGCGGTCATCGGCTCGCCGCGGCGCAGGAGGGCGTTGCCGCCCAATGCAACAACGATACGCATGGTGAAATGTCCTTTTGAGCGAAAGGTGGCCTCTGTAGGCGCGGGCTCGCCCCGCGATGGTGTCGGGCCAGACAGCAGCGTGGTGGTGGCTGGCCGTATCGCGGGGCAAGCCCGCTCCCACAGGGGGGAGCGGGCGTGGCTTTACAGGTCGGCCAGCGTCGATACCAGGATCGCCTTGATCGTGTGCATGCGGTTTTCCGCCTGCTCGAAGGCGATGCACGCCGGCGACTCGAACACGTCATCGGTCACTTCGATGCCGTTGGCCAGGTGCGGGTATTTCTCGGCAATCTGCTTGCCCACCTTGGTCTCGGAGTTGTGGAACGCCGGCAGGCAGTGCATGAACTTGCTGCGCGGGTTGCCGGTGGCCTTCATCAGCGCCTTGTTCACCTGGTACGGCAGCAACTGCTCGATGCGCTCGCCCCAGGCTTCCACCGGCTCGCCCATCGATACCCAGACGTCGGTGTGCACGAAGTCCACGCCCTTGACCGCGGCCTTCGGGTCTTCGGTCAGGGTGATGCGCGCGCCGCTTTCCTCCGCGTATTGCCTGCAGCGCTCGACCAGGTCGTCATGCGGCCACAGCGCCTTGGGCGCGGCGATGCGCACGTCCATGCCGAGCTTGGCGCCGATCAGCAACAGCGAGTTGCCCATGTTGTTGCGGGCATCGCCCAGGTAGGCGTAGCTGATGTCGTGCAGCGGCTTGTCGCTGTGTTCGCGCATGGTCAGCACGTCGGCGATCATCTGCGTCGGGTGATACTCGTCGGTGAGGCCGTTGAACACCGGCACGCCGGCGAACTTGGCCAGTTCCTCGACGATCTCCTGCTTGAAACCACGGTACTCGATGGCGTCGTACATGCGCCCGAGCACGCGGGCGGTGTCCTTCATGCTTTCCTTGTGGCCGATCTGCGAGGAATTGGGGTCGATGTAGGTGACGTTGGCGCCCTGGTCGTAGGCGGCCACCTCGAAGGCGCAGCGGGTGCGGGTGGAGGTCTTCTCGAAGATCAGGGCGATGTTGTTGCCCTTCAGGTGCTGCTGCTCGGTGCCGGTGTACTTGGCGCGCTTGAGGTCGCGGGACAGGTCCAGCAGGTAGCGCAGCTCGCGGGTGGAGTGGTGCTCCAGGCTGAGCAGGTTGCGGTTGTGGATGTTGAACGCCATGACGGCTCTCCTTGAATGCGTTGATGAGCCCGGCCATCGCCTCGTGAACGCGGCCGGGCGTGATGGGCGTCAGTAGTCGATCGGGTCGCGCACGATCGGGCAGGTCATGCAGTGGCCGCCGCCGCGGCCCCGGCCCAGTTCACCGGCGCTGATGGTGATGACCTCGATCCCGGCCTTGCGCAGCAGGGTGTTGGTGTAGGTGTTGCGGTCGTAGCCGATGACCACGCCGGGCTCGAGGGCGACCACGTTGTTGCCGTCGTCCCATTGCTCGCGCTCGGCGGCGAAGCTGTTGCCGCCGGTCTCGACCACGCGCAGCTTGACCCCCAACTGCTCGCCGACCACCTCGATGAACGACTTGTGCTCGCGGCGCACGTCCATGCCGTAGGGCTTGCTTTCGTCGGGGCGGATGATGAACGGCACGATCTCGCGCACCACTTCCGGGAAGACCGTGACCAGGTCGCGGTCGCAGAAGCTGAACACGGTGTCCAGGTGCATGGCCGCGCGCGACTTGGGCAGCCCGGCGACGATGACTTTCTCCACCACGCCCTTGGCGAACAGGTTTTGCGCCAGTTGGCCGATGGCCTGGCGCGAAGTGCGCTCGCCCATGCCGATCAGCACGATGCCTTTGCCGATCGGCATCACGTCACCGCCTTCGAGGGTGGACTGGCCGTGTTCTTTGTCCGGGTCGCCGTACCACACCTGGAAGTCGGCGTTGGTGAACTGCGGGTGGAACGTGTAGATGGCGGTGGCCAGCAGGGTTTCCTGGCGTCGCGCCGGCCAGTACATCGGGTTGAGCGTGACGCCGCCGTAGATCCAGCAAGTGGTGTCGCGGGTGAACTGGGTGTTGGGCAGCGGCGGCAGGATGAAGCTGGAGTGGCCCAGGTAGTCGTTGTACATCTTCACCACGTCGGCGCCTTCGCTCTGCGGCAGGTCCTGGCCGGCCACGCCGCCGATCAGGAACTCGGCCAGGTGGCGCGGCTCCAGGCCTTCGAGCCAGCTGCGCACTTCGTTGTTGAGGCCGACGCCGACGGTGTCAGGGGTGATCTTGCGGTCGAGGATCCACTTCAGGGCTTCCTTGTTCTGCACGATATCGGTGAGCAGGTTGTGCATTTCCAGCACATCGACGCCGCGCTCGCGCATCTTGGTGACGAAGTCGAAGTGGTCGCGCTTGGCCTGGTCGACCCAGATCACGTCGTCGAACAGCAGCTCGTCGCAGTTGCTGGGGGTCAGCCGCTTGTGCGCCAGTCCTGGGGCGCAGACCATCACTTTACGCAGCTTGCCGGCTTCGGAATGCACGCCGTATTTCTGTTTTTCCGTGGACATGATTGCTTCCTCCAATAATTGCGAAGACGAAAGATTCAAAGGGTCAGGAAACCGTCGTACAGGCCGTAGGCCGCCACCAGGGCGCCAACGACCACGGCGGCGAAGATCAGCTTCTCCACAGGGGTGAAAATGGGTTGGCCCATTTCGCGCTTGGCCTTGGCGAACAGGATTGCGCCAGGGGCATAGAGCAGGGCCGACAACAGCAGGTACTTCACGCCACCGGCGTACAGCAGCCAGACGGCGTACAGCAGGGCGATGCCGCCGATGATCAGGTCCTTGCGTCGTTCGGACAGGGCCTGTTCGTAGGTTTCGCTGCGCACCGCCAGCAGCACGGCGTAGGCGGCCGACCACAGGTAGGGCACCAGGATCATCGAGGTGGCGAGGTAGATCAGCGACAGGTAGGTGCTGTTGGAGAACAGCGTGATGACCAGGAAGACCTGCACCATGGCGTTGGTCAGCCACAGGGCGTTGGCCGGCACCTGGTTGGCATTCTCACGGCGCAGGAACGCTGGCATGGTGTGGTCCTTGGCGGCGGCGAACATGATCTCGGCGCACAGCAGCACCCAGGACAGCAGCGCCCCCAGCAGCGAGATGATCAGGCCGACGCTGATCAGCACCGCGCCCCAGTGGCCGACCACGTGTTCCAGCACGGCGGCCATCGACGGGTTCTGCAGCTTGGCCAGCTCCGGTTGGGTCATCACGCCCATCGACAGCACGTTGACCAGCACCAGGAACAGCAGCACGGTAACGAAGCCGATGACCGTGGCCTTGCCCACGTCGGAGCGTTTTTCCGCCCGCGACGAGAAGATGCTCGCGCCTTCGATGCCGATGAACACCCACACGGTGACCAGCATCATGTTGCGCACCTGGTTCATCACGCTGCCCAGGTCGGGCGAGCCCAGGCCCCAGATGTCGGCGGTGAACACGTCGAGCTTGAAGGCGAACAGGCAGATCAGCGCGAACAGCACCAGCGGCACGACCTTGGCCACGGTGGTGACCAGGTTGATGAACGCCGCTTCCTTGATGCCCCGCAGCACCAGGAAGTGCACCGCCCACAGCAAGAGCGAAGCGCCGATCACCGCCGCTGGGGTATTGCCTTCGCCGAAGACCGGGAAGAAGTAGCCCAAGGTGCTGAACAGCAGCACGAAGTAGCCGACGTTGCCCAGCCAGGCGCTGATCCAGTAGCCCCAGGCCGAGGAGAAGCCCATGTAGTCGCCAAAGCCCGCCTTGGCGTAGGCGTACACGCCGCCGTCCAGGTCAGGCTTGCGGTTGGCCAGGGTCTGGAACACGAAGGCCAGGGTGAGCATGCCCACCGCAGTGATGGCCCAGCCGATCAGCACCGCACCGACCCCTGCGCTCGCGGCCATGTTTTGCGGTAGCGAAAAGATGCCGCCGCCAATCATCGAGCCAACCACAAGTGCAACAAGTGCGCCCAGTTTTAGTTTTCCGGGAGAATCAGACATTTAATAACTCCATGCCAGGAGAAAGTTGACGACAGAATAAATCTGACGCCGTGGTCATTCGCTGATTTAGATCAGTTCATGACGCCGTGAAGTGAGACAAATCCTTCACGCGCCTCCTGGAAAGTGCCGACAGCATGGCTGCAGGCCTTGGATGCTGGCACCTCCATGTCAATCTAGAGCAAACACTCTGTTTGGCCTGCGAACTCTGAAACTAGCTGCTTTTGGCCGTTTCGCAAATTTTTCTCAAGCAACGACTTAATTAATTGGGCGTTCGTGAGTTATCTCGCAGTTACCCTGTTGGCCAGGGGTTCGGCATAGACAAATGAGTTATGAGTGCTATAGCTTTAATGGCGTTGTCTAATAAACAGCTTGTAAACAAAGGCAGTGATAAAGTTGAGTGTTAAATGCCTGTAACTACACGCGTGCAGAGGACGGCATGAGCGAACCCGGACAGAAACTGCGCCTTGGCGCGCTGATCGCATTGGTGGTCGGTTCGATGATTGGCGGTGGCATCTTTTCGCTGCCGCAGAACATGGCCGCGCGCGCCGATGTCGGCGCGGTATTGATCGGCTGGGCCATCACCGCAGTGGGCATGTTGGCGCTGGCCTTCGTGTTCCAGACCCTGGCCAACCGCAAACCCGAACTGGACTCCGGTGTGTATGCGTACGCCAAGGCCGGTTTCGGCGAGTACATGGGCTTTTCCTCGGCCTGGGGCTACTGGATCAGCGCCTGGCTGGGCAACGTCGGTTACTTCGTGCTGTTGTTCAGCACCCTGGGTTTCTATTTCCCGGTGTTCGGTGAGGGCAACACGCCAGTGGCCATCGGCTGCGCCTCGTTGCTGCTGTGGGCGGTGCACTTTCTGGTGCTGCGCGGCATCAAGGAGGCGGCCTTCATCAACCAGGTGACCACCGTGGCCAAGGTGGTGCCGCTGCTGATCTTCATCGTCATCGCCGCCTTCGCCTTCCGTGCCGACATCTTCACCCGTGACATCTGGGGGCTGGGCAACCCGCAGTTCGGCAGCGTGCTGGAGCAGGTGCGCAACATGATGCTGGTGACGGTGTTCGTGTTCATCGGCATCGAAGGGGCCAGCGTGTATTCGGGGCGCGCCTTGTTACGCTCGGACGTTGGCAAGGCCACGGTCATCGGTTTTCTTGGCGTACTGGCGCTGCTGGTGCTGGTGAACGTGCTGTCACTGGGCGTCATGACCCAGCCGGAGCTGGCCGGGTTGCAGAACCCGTCGTTGGCCTCGGTGCTGGAGCATATCGTCGGGCCGTGGGGCGCGTTGCTGATCAGCATTGGCCTGGCGATATCGCTGCTGGGGGCGCTGCTGTCGTGGGCGCTGTTGTGCGCCGAGATCCTGTTCGCCACTGCGCGCGACAAGACCATGCCGCGCTTTCTGGCCCGCGAGAATGCCAACCATGTGCCCGCCAATGCGCTGTGGCTGACCAACTGCATGATCCAGGGGTTCCTGCTGATCACGCTGTTCTCGGCGGGCACCTACACCAGCCTGATCTACCTGGCGTCATCGATGATCCTGGTGCCGTACTTCTGGTCGGCGGCCTATGCCGTGCTGCTGGCCTGGCGCGGCGAGGGGTATGCCGGGCAGGCGGGCGTGCGCCGCAAGGACCTGCTGGTGGCGCTGGTGGCCCTGCTGTACGCGGTGTGGCTGCTGTATGCCGGTGGGTTGAAGTACCTGCTGTTGTCGGCACTGTTGTACGCGCCTGGGGTGATCTTGTTCGCCCGGGCCAAGCACGAGCAGGGGCAGGCGTTGTTCAGCGCCTGGGAGAAGCTGATTTTCGCGGCGGTACTGGTGGGGGCGGGATTGGCGGCGTATGGGTTGTATTCGGGGGTGTTGAGCCTTTGATCGTGGTTGTCCATGCCGGCCCTATCGCGGGGCAAGCCCGCTCCAGGTTCAACATCAGCGGATACCTGTAGCGGGCTTGCCCCGCGATAGGGCCGGTCAGCTCACCACCTCGGTTCGGCCGAGCCCAGTTCGCAGGCCCCTCGCTCCCAGCGCATCCGCGCCTCACCGACCTGCAACGGCCCGCTGACCCGCTGCGCCAGCCCCCAGGGCGTCTGCTCCATCTGCGGGTCAAGATCCTCCAGCGTTTCCGTCGCCAGCGGCAGATCTTCCCCCACCGTCCCATGCTCCACCAGCAGCTTCGCGGTACGCGCCAGCGAAAGCCGCGCCCGGCTTCCCTGGCCGCTGGCCAACCCACGGATCGCCTCGGCGGCCATCAGGTACCCGGTGGCATGGTCGAGCGCTTGCACCGGCAGCGGCACCGGCTGCTCGACCTGGCGCCAGCGCATGCCCTCGCGGGCGATGCCGCTGCTCATCTGCACCAGGCTGTCGAAGCCGCGGCGTTCCTGCCATGGCCCGCTCCAGCCATAGGCATTCAGGCTCACGTCGACCAGCCCGGGGTTGATCCGGCGCCGCTGCGCATGGTCATAACCCAGGTGCTCCAGAGCATCGGCGCGGTAGCCGTGCAGCAACACATCGGCCTCGCCCAGCAGCCGTTCGAACACTTGGCGGCCCTGGGCCTCGCGCAGGTCGAGGCGGGCGCAGCGCTTGCCCAGGGTGACCTCGGCCACCAGCGTTGGCTCTTCCCAGCCCGGCGGGTCGAGGCGCAGCACTTCGGCGCCGAAGCTGGCCAGCAGGCGGCTGGCGGTGGGGCCGGCGAGGATGCGGGTCAGGTCCAGTACCTTGACCCCGGCCAGTGGCCGTTGCGCGGTGCCTTGCCAGGTGCGGGGCGTGGATGCGGCGAGGGTTTCACGCACAACCAGTGGTTCCTGGTTGACCGCCTGGCCCTGCGGGTGGTCGCACCATTGCGCCCAGCTGCGCATTTTCGCTGCGCAACCGCCCGCTTCGACCACGGCGCTTTCCAGCGCCTCGGCCTCCCAGCGCGCCACCTCGGCAGCCACCGCCGCGCGTTCGGCCGGCACACCGAGCACGCCGAGGGCGGTTTGGCGGTGATGGGCGGCATTGGTATGCAGGCGAATCCAGCCGTCGCGGGTCGGGTAGTCGCCGGCCACCGCATCCCACAGCGGCGGCGCTTGCCAGCCCTGGGGGCGCAAGCTGCTGGTGAACCAGAAGGAGGCCAGGCGGCGGTCGACGCGCACCAGCGGGCAATGGTCGGTGCGCTGTTGCAGCAGCTCGGCCAGGGCCAGGCCCGCAGCGGCGATGCTGGCGGCGGCCAGGTCGGTGACGGCGAAAGCCGAGGGCAAGGCGCCCACGCCCTGCCAGCGCACGGCTGGGGGCGCGAGGTGAAGTTCGCGGGCGATGGTGTCGAGCAACAGTGGCATGCAGGATCCTCCGTGTCGGATCCAATTGCAGTACATCATGCACTGGGATGCAAATGCGTCAGCGTGGCACTTCGGTGGGGCCAACGGAGAGGGGGCGCTCGGGGCGTGACCAGATCCACAGGTTGCCCAGTGTCATCCCGGCGATGGCCAGGAACACCGGCCAGTGGTGTTCGAGGAACGTCAGCATCAGCCCGGCGCACAGCAGCATGCTGATGGTGGCGCTGACCTTGGCGCGGCGCTGGATGACCTTGCCGTTGCGCCAGTTGTACAGGATTGGCCCGAACAGTCGGTGGTTTTCCAGCCAGGCCGACAGGCGCGGCGAACTGCGGGTGGCGGCCCAGGCGGCGAGGAGGATGAATTCGGTGGTGGGCAGCCCGGGTATGACGATGGCGACCAGGCCGACCCCGAGGCTGGCATAGGCCAGGATCGCGTACAGCAGGCGGACGAAGCGGGAGCGGGCGGGTCGGGTCATGGTCTCACTGCAAAACGGTCCGGCCACCTGGGTGGTGGCCGGCGGGTGCGTCTCAGGCCAGCGCGGCATCCGCGGCATAGGCGTGCTTGAGCAGCTCGGTGAAGCGCTCGAAGGCGGCCACCGCGCCACGTTCGGCGGTGGCGTCTTCCTCGGGCGAAAGCTCGAGGCTGTCGAGGATCCGCGTGAATTCCTTCCAGCCTTGGGCGCGGCCGCCTTCCGGCTCGCCCAGGTGACGTGCACCGAAACTGTCGGACAGCTCCAGGGCCACGGCCCGCTTGATCAGGAACGCGGCGCCCAGTTTGGAGCCTTCGGAGACGAAGATCCAGCCCAGTGCCTCACCCAGGCCTGGGTTGCGCAGTGCCCCGTCGACTGGACCGGGGACCTCGGTGTCGAGGTCGGCGAGGTCAAGGCGCGCCTGCTCGGCGCGGCAGCGCGCGGCGAGGTCGGGGACGATGGCGATCAGTGCCGGGTCGTTATAGAGGGCCTGCAGCTCGGACTGGAACAGGTACTGGGCGACGACGAAGCGGGCGAAGCTCTCACGGCTGTCGAACGGCGCGTGGGATTTGACCAGGGCATCGAGCTCGGTGTGCGGGGCGTGGGTGACTTGGTTCAGGCGTTGCGAGCGCAGGGCAGGGCGCTCGGAGGGGTGGCTGGTCATGGGTACATCCTTGGAAAAGGGGGCTGTCTAGTTACAAGACGAAGGAGAAGACGCGGGACCGTAAAAAAACCTCACCTGGGAGGTGATCTCATTTCAGGTTTGCCGGCCTCATCGCGGGGCAAGCCCGCTCCGCCAGGCACACCGCGGTATGCAGAATCAGCGGTGTGCCTGGCGCGGGCTTGCCCCGCGATTGCGGTATCAGATATCCCACACCACATTGATGGCGAAGTTACGCCCCGGCATGGTCAGGCGATCGAGGTTGGCCGGTTGGGTCACGCCCGCCTCGCCCAGGCCGTCGTAGCCGCGCACGTCATCCCACTGCCAGTATTTCTTGTCGGTCAGGTTGTACAGCCCGGCGTTCACCGTCACGTCGTCGGTGACCTTGTAGAAGCCAGTCAGGTCCAGCACGCCGTAACCCGGGGTACGGAACTGCTTGCTGGTGCCGTCGGGGGCGAAGAAGGTGGTGTCGTCGACCCGGTCCTTGCGCTTGACCAGCGTCCAGCTCAGCAACCCGCCATAGCTCGCCTGCTCGTAGCCCAGGCCCATCACCGCGGTCAGCGGGTTGACGCTGTTCAGCGGCTGGCCGTTGTCGTCGTTGCGGCCACGGGCATAGGCCAGCGAGCCCTGGGTGTACAGGCCCTGCGGCGCGCCGAAGTGGTCCAGGTTCAGGCGGCCCTTGAACTCGGCGCCCTTGATGGTGGCGTGCTTGATGTTGTTGGCCTGGAAGGTCGAGCCCAGGTTGGCCGACTGCACGGCGTCTTCGTTGATGAAGTCGCGGTACTTGTTGTAGAACACCGCCACATCGAAGTTGCCGGCCTCGAAGTTGCCGCGCAAGCCGGTCTCGTAGCTCTTGCTCTTCTCCGGTTCCAGGTTCGGGTTCGGCTCGACGCTGTAGCCCAGGGTCGGGTTGTCGAAGCGCCCGTACATGGCCTTCGCGGTCGGGGTGCGGAAGCCTTCGGCGTACTGGCCGTACCCGGTGTAGTTGTCGTTGAAGGCATAGGTCACGCCGAACTTGGGCGAGACGCGGTGCCATTTCTTGTCCGAGTCATCGACACTGCTGGGCGCCGCGCCAGTGCCCTGGATACCGCGCAGGAACTCGGCGGTCATCTTCGGCTCCATGCGCGTGTAGTCGTAGCGCGCCCCTGGCAGGAAGGTCCAGTTGTTCCAGCGGATCTCGTCCTGGGCGAACAGGCTGTAGGTGTCGATGGTCGGGTCGGGGAAGTCGCTGACCAGGACCTGGCCATCGCCCGGGCTGTTCTGGCCGATGGCCCGGCAGCTGCCGCCGACCGCGAGGCAGGTGCCGGTGCCGCTGCGCGAACCGGTGACCTTCTCGTGCTTGAGGGTGGTGCCGTAGGTCAGCAGGTGCTCGGTTTCGCCGAGGCTGAAGGCCTTGTCGAACTGGCCGTCGAACACCCATTGGCGGTCCTTGTAGGTGGTGTCGCGGGTGCGCAGGACGGTGCGGCTGAACGGGAAGTAGACTTCCTCGGTTTCCTGGTCGGTCTTGGCGATCTGGTAGTTCAGGCTCCACTTGACCTTGTCGGCGAGCAGCGAGTCGAGGGCGAACTCGTTGTTGATGCCGAAGCGCTCGCGGGTGACCGTGTCATTGCCGGTGCGGCTGCGATACATGCCCAGGCCGGCGCCGTTGGTGAAGGGGCCGCCGACCGCGCTGAGGATGTTCTGGTCGCGGTCGTCCTTGTAGCGTTCGTAGGTGAAGCCCAGGCGCGCGTCGTCGGCGTAGTTCCAGCCTAGCTTGGCCAGCACGTTGGTGGTGCGCACGTCTTCCGGGTTGGCCTGGGTGCGGGCGAGGCCGTCGCCGCCATGGCCACCGTAGGACTCGGTCTCGTGGCCGTTGCGCTGGCTCAGGTGCAGCAGGCCGTCGAAGTCGCCTTGGCGCCCGGCGACAGTGGCGGACGTCAGCCAGCTCTCGTCGGCGGAGCTGTAGCCGGTCTTCAGGCGCGCGCCGACGTCCTTGCCGGGCTTGATGATGTCTTCGGGGTCGAGGGTGTAGTAGCTCACCGCGCCGCCGATGGCGTTGCTGCCGTACAGCACCGAGGCCGGGCCGCGCAGGATCTCCACGCGCTTGACGATTTCAGGGTCGACGTAGTTGCGCTGGGTCTGGGCGTAGGGGCCGTAGAAGAAGCTGTCGGGGATCGACACGCCATCGACCTGGGTGAGGATGCGCTCGCCGTCGATGCCGCGGATGTTGTAGCCGTTCAGGCCGCTGCGCTGGCCCACGCCACCGACCGAGACGCCGGGCTCGTAGCGCACCAGTGCCTTGATGTCGTTGACGTTCTGCCGGTCCAACTGCTCGCGGGTCTGCACGCTCACGGTGCTGGGCACCTGGCTGACGTCCTGGGCGCTGCGGGTGGCGCTGATGGTCACCTGTTGCAGGGCGATGGCGTTGCCGGCTGCCTGGCGCTCGAGCACCACGTTGCCGTTGCCGATCTTGCGGTAGCCCAGGCCGGTGCCGTGCAGCAGGCGTTGCAGGGCCGCCTCGGGTGCCAGCGAGCCCTGCACGCCGGGCGAGGACACGCCGTCGGCGAGTTCGGCGGAGAAGCCCACCTGCCAGCCGGTGACCTCGGTGAACGCATTGATCGCCGAGACCAGCGGCTGCTGGGCGATGGCGAAGCGGTAGTCGCCCATGCGCGGGCTGCTGGCCTGGGCCGGCTCGGCGGCCAGTGCCGGCAGCGTGCAGGCACCGCTGGCGAGCAGGGCCAGGGTCAGCAACGACAGCTGGCCCATGCGGCGTGAGGTGGGGGACGGGCGGGTTGGACCTGTGGACATCGAAAGCGCTCCCTGTCGCGCGAACTGTTATAGGTGATGACCGTTCTCGTTTTTAAACAAGAATCAGTTGCATTGGCTATAACGAGACGGGTGGGTGCAGGGGATCGCGTAAAAAAAGTTTTGTGGGGGCTTGCCCCGCGATAGGGCCGTGCAGGCCTCTTAGTTGAGAATCACCACCGCCGGGTACTCCTGCAACCGCGCCGAGGTGATGTGCGCCAACGCCCGCAGGGTCTCCAGCGGTTGGTCGAGGCGATAGTTGCCGGTCACCGCCACCTGCTCCAGGCGTTCGTTGCGGCTGATGATCCATCCCGGGTAATAGCGCCGCAGCTCGTCGAGCACCTGGCTCAGCGGGCAGTTCTCGAACACCAGGCGGCCTTCGATCCAGGCCAGTTCCTTGTGCAGGTCGACGCGCTGACGCTGGCCGAACCCTTGCGGCCCGACGCTGATGCTGTCGCCGGCGCTCAGGCGGATGCGCTGGTCGCTGTCGGCCTGCAGGTCGACGTCGCCGCGCTGCACCCGTACCTGGGCCTGGCCATCGAGGTAGCGCACGGCGAAGTTGGTGTCGCGCACCTGGGCGCGCAGCGGTCCGGCATGCACCTCCAGCGGTTGCTGGCTGCCGCCGGGCACCTCGAAGTACGCCTCGCCCTGCAACAGCCGGGCGACCCGGCGGCCTTCGCGCAGGTCGCTGGCGAAGGCCGAGTTGGTGTTGAGCAGCACCTTGGCGCCGTCATCGAGTTGCAGGCGCTGGCGCTCGCCGACCACGGTGAGGTGGTCGGCCTGCAGGCGCACGGGCAGGTTGCCGAAGGTGAACAGCCCGACCAGCAGTACCGCGGCGGTGGCCAGCGGTTTCCAGTGGCGACGCAGGCGCCCGTGCACCGAGCTGCGGCGCTGTTGGTGCAGCGCGCCGGCGACCTGGCGCAGGGAGGCGCCGTTCCACAGGGCCTCGACCTCGACATAGGCCTCTGCGTTGAGCGCATCGGCCCCCAGCCAGGTCTCGAAGGCCTCGGTGTCCGCTGCACTGGCGCATTGCAGGCGGATCAGCCAGTCCTGCGCCTCGTCCATGGCACGGGCGCGGGCGTCAGGCTCGGCGGGCGATGGTGGCGGGACGGGGTGATCGGTCACGGGGGATCCTTGCAGGGCGTTTTTTGCGCATGATCGTGGCTGCGCCGGAGCCTGGCAAGGGTCTTGCCGTGTTCAGGCGGCGAGCGGTCGCTCACTTGAGCCGGTCGGCCACACCCATGCAGATCGCCATGATCAGTTTCAGTTCTTTCTGCACGGTGCTGGCCGACACTTGCAACTGCTCGGCGATCTCCAGGTAGCTGGCGCCGTGCAGGCGGCTGAGGATGAAGATGCGCTGTTGGCGCGAGGTGAGCTGGCCGAGGCTGACGCTCAGGCGCCTGAGCAGTTGCTCGGCATGGGCGGCATCCTCGCTGCTGCCCACGGGGGCGGCGACGTTATGCAGGACTTGCTCGGGCACGTCGTCGACCAGCGTGCGCGACTGCACCCGGCGTGCGCGCAGGTGGTCGAGTGCCAGGTTGCGCGCGGTCTGGAAGACGAACGGCTCGAGGTGTTCGATGGGCCGCTCGCCCAGGGCGCGGGTGACCCGCAGGTAGGTCTCCTGCAACAGGTCTTCGGCCGTGCTGGGGTTGCCGACCATGCGTTGCAGGGTGCGCAGCAGGGTGAGGCGCTGGGTGAGGAAGACTGAGTTGAACCGGGATTGACTCACGGGGAAACCTGGCCGATGAGGGGTGAATGATAATGCTTATCATCCATGGGTCAGGTCAAGGGGATAAATGTCATGAACGGGTAAAGGTGTGTGTCGTTCGTGCGGGCCCTATCGCGAGGCAAGTCGGATCGCGATAGGGCCGGTACCGACCCTGCAATGATCAGCGGGCGTTGAACAACGCCAGGCAGTTATCCAGCATGCGGTTGGAGAAGCCCCACTCGTTGTCGTACCACGCCAGCACCTTGAGCATGCGCCCGTTGGCGCGGGTGTGGTTGGCGTCGAAGATCGACGACAGCGGGTTGTGGTTGAAATCGCACGACACCAGCGGCAGCGCGTTGTAGCCCAGCACCCGAGAATGGCGGCTGGCTTCCAGGAACAGCTGGTTCACTTCCTCGGCGCTGGCTTCGCGCTTGAGGTTGACGGTCAGGTCCACCAGCGACACGTTGATCACCGGCACGCGCACCGCCATGCCGGTCAGCTTGCCGGCCAGCTCCGGCAGCACCAGGCCCACGGCCTCGGCCGCACCGGTCTTGCTCGGGATCATCGACTGGGTGGCCGAGCGCGCGCGATACGGGTCGCTGTGGTAGACGTCGGTGAGCACCTGGTCGTTGGTGTAGGCGTGGATGGTGGTCATCAGGCCCTGCTCGATGCCGAACTCGCGGTGCAGCACCTGGGCGATCGGCGCCAGGCAGTTGGTGGTGCACGAGGCGTTGGAGATGACCTGGTGCGAGGCGCGCAGCACGTCGTGGTTGACCCCGTACACCACGGTGGCGTCGGCGCCCTTGGCCGGCGCCGAGACGATCACCTTGCCGGCCCCGGCGGTGAGGTGCGCGGCGGCCTTGGCGCGGTCGGTGAACAGGCCGGTGCATTCGAACACCACATCGATGCCCAGTGCTTTCCAGGGCAGCTCGGCGGGGTTGCGGATGGCGCTGACGGCGATACGGTCGCCATTGACCGTGAGGCTCTCGTGATCGGCCTCCACGCTGGCTTCGAAGGTGCCATGCACGCTGTCGAACTTGAGCAGGTGGGCGTTCATCGCGCTGTCGCCCAGGTCGTTGATGGCGACGACCTGCAGGTCCTGGCGGTAGCCTTGGGTATACAGTGCGCGCAGTACGTTGCGCCCGATGCGGCCGAATCCATTGATGGCGATGCGAAGGGTCATGACATTACCTCTGGCAGTCCGGGTGAAGCCTGTGGCACAAAAGGTGGCTTCACTGAAACGGTTTTGTTATTGGAATTACAAGATTATTCACTATTGAATAGAAAACAAGCGTTTTTAGTGGCAGTATTTTGTTAAACCTACAACGAGTGGTCGGAACAACCGCCCCAGCGACCCACCCGGCAGCCTTATCCATGAGCCTAGGTGGCAATCGTTTGGAGGGGAAATGCCCGTTTCAGACCACCCTTACCGCTAGCCTGGAGTTCAGTACATGCATCCGCGCATCCTAGAGGTCACCCAACGGCTGATCGAACGCAGCCGCCCGACCCGTGACCGCTACCTGAAGCTCATTCGCGGCGCGGCCAGTGACGGACCGATGCGCGCCAGCCTGCAATGCGCCAACTTCGCCCACGGCGTGGCCGGCTGCGGCAGCCAGGACAAACAGAGCCTGCGCCTGATGAACGCGGCCAACGTGGCCATCGTTTCCGCCTACAACGACATGCTGTCGGCGCACCAGCCGTACCAGCACTTCCCTGAGCAGATCAAACAGGCCCTGCGCGACATTGGCTCGGTCGGCCAGTTCGCGGGGGGGGTGCCGGCCATGTGCGACGGCGTCACCCAGGGCGAGCCCGGCATGGAGCTGGCCATCGCCAGCCGCGAAGTGATCGCCATGTCCACTGCCATCGCCCTGTCGCACAACATGTTCGACGCGGCGCTGATGCTTGGCATCTGCGACAAGATCGTCCCCGGCCTGATGATGGGCGCGCTGCGCTTCGGCCACCTGCCGACCGTGTTCGTGCCGGGCGGGCCGATGCCCTCGGGCATCTCCAACAAGGAAAAAGCCGACGTGCGGCAGCGCTACGCCGAAGGCAAGGCCACCCGCGAGCAGTTGCTGGAATCGGAGATGAAGTCCTACCACAGCCCCGGCACCTGCACCTTCTACGGCACCGCCAACACCAACCAACTGGTGATGGAGGTGATGGGCCTGCACTTGCCGGGCGCCTCGTTCGTCAACCCCTACACCCCGCTGCGCGACGCCCTGACCGCCGAGGCCGCGCGCCAGGTCACGCGCATGACCAAGGCCAGCGGCAGCTTCATGCCGCTGGGCGAGATCGTCGACGAGAAGGCGCTGGTCAACTCCATCGTCGCCCTGCACGCCACTGGCGGCTCGACCAACCACACCCTGCACCTGCCGGCGATCGCCCAGGCCGCGGGCATCCAACTGACCTGGCAGGACATGGCCGACCTCTCCGAGGTGGTGCCGACCCTGTCGAACGTCTACCCGAACGGCAAGGCCGACATCAACCACTTCCAGGCCGCTGGCGGCATGTCGTTCCTGATCCGCGAGCTGCTCGACGCCGGGCTCCTGCACGAGGACGTCAACACCGTCGCCGGCCCCGGCCTGCGCCGCTACACCCAGGAGCCGTTCCTCGAGGACGGCACCCTGGTGTGGCGCGAAGGCCCGTTGCAGAGCCTGGACGAAAACATCCTGCGCCCGGCCTCGCGGCCGTTCTCGGCCGAAGGCGGCCTGCGGGTGATGGAGGGCAACCTCGGCCGCGGCGTGATGAAGGTCTCTGCCGTGGCCCCCGAACACCGGGTGGTCGAGGCGCCGGCGCGGGTGTTCCACGACCAGCAGTCGCTGGCCGATGCCTTCAAGGCCGGCGAGTTGGAGCGCGATTTCGTCGCCGTGGTGCGCTTCCAGGGCCCGCGTTGCAACGGCATGCCCGAGCTGCACAAGCTGACCCCGTTCCTCGGCGTGTTGCAGGATCGCGGCTACAAGGTGGCGTTGGTCACCGACGGGCGCATGTCTGGCGCCTCGGGCAAAGTGCCGGCGGCGATCCACCTATGCCCCGAAGCGCTCGACGGCGGCCCGCTGGCAAAGGTGCGCGACGGTGATATCGTGCGCGTCGACGGCGTCGAAGGCACGCTGCGGGTGATGGTGTCGGCCGAAGAACTGGCCAGCCGTGACCTGCCACCGACTCCCCAGGGCAACGACCTGGGTTGCGGCCGCGAGCTGTTCGGCTTCATGCGCGTGGCGTTCAGCTCGGCCGAGCAGGGCGCCAGCGCCTTTACCTCGGCCCTGGAGAGTTTCGAATGAAGGCCTTGCTGGTCGGCGACATCGGCGGCACCAACGCCCGCTTCGCCCTGTGGCGTGACAACGACCTGCACGCCGTGCAGGTCCTGGCGACGGCGGACTACACCAGCCCGGAGCAGGCCATCGAGGCCTATCTGGACGGGCAGGGCATCGCGCGTGGCGGCGTTTCCGACGTCTGCCTGTCGGTGGCCGGCCCGGTCGATGGCGACGAATTTCGCTTCACCAACAATCATTGGCGCCTGAGCCGCACTGCGTTCTGCCAACGGCTGCAGGTCGAGCGGCTGCTGCTGCTCAATGACTTTTCCGCCATGGCCCTGGGCATGACCCGCCTCAAGGACGGCGAATTCGTCGAGGTCTGCCCCGGGCAGGCCGATCCGTCGCGCCCGGCCTTGGTCATCGGCGCTGGTACCGGCCTGGGCGTCGGCACCCTGCTCAGCCTCGGCGAGCGTCACTGGATGGCCCTGCCGGGCGAGGGCGGCCATGTCGACCTGCCGGTGGGCAATGCCCGCGAGGCGGCGATCCACCAGCAGATCCACGGCGAGATCGGCCACGTCAGCGCCGAGACCATCCTCAGTGGCGGCGGCCTGGTGCGCCTGTACCAGGCGATCTGCGCGCTGGATGGCGACACCCCGCGGCACCAGACGCCGGCGCAGATCACCGACGCTGCCCTGGCCGGCGAGCCGCAGGCACGGGCGGTGATCGAGCAGTTCTGCCGCTTCCTCGGCCGGGTGGCGGGCAACAACGTGCTGACCGTGGGCGCCCGGGCTGGGGTTTATATCGTCGGCGGCGTGGTGCCGCGTTTCGCCGAGCTGTTCGTCAATAGCGGGTTCGCCGCGAGCTTCGCCGACAAGGGCTGCATGAGCGGGTACTTCGCCGGTGTGCCGGTATGGCTGGTGACGGCGGAGTTTTCCGGGTTGCTGGGGGCAGGGGTGGCGTTGCAGCAAGCGTTGGATCACTGAGGGTCGGTTGTGGCCTCGTCGCGGGGCAAGCCCGCGCCTACAGGTTTTTGTAGGCGCGGGCTTGCCCCGTGATGGCGTCAGCGCCGATACAATGGCCACAGCAGGCGGCAAGACCTGCAACCGACCAAAGGGAATTCATTGTGAGCACTGCTGGTAAAACCATCCTGATGGTCGACGACGACCAGGAAATCCGCGAGCTGCTGCAGACCTACCTGAGCCGCTCCGGCTTCCAGGTGCGCGCCGAGGCCGACGGCCAGGGCTTTCGCCAGGCCCTGGACGTCGCGCCCTGCGACCTGGTGATCCTCGACGTGATGCTGCCCGACGAAGACGGTTTCAGCCTGTGCCGCTGGGTGCGCCAGCACCCGCGCCAGTCGCGGGTGCCGATCATCATGCTGACCGCCAGCTCCGACGAGGCCGACCGGGTCATCGGCCTGGAGCTGGGCGCCGACGACTACCTCGGCAAGCCCTTCAGCCCACGCGAATTGCAGGCCCGCATCAAGGCCCTGCTGCGCCGCGCCGAGTTCGGCCACGCGGCACCGGCCAGCGCGGTGCTGGCCTTCGATGACTGGCGCCTGGACACGGTCAGCCACCGGTTGTTCCACCGCGACGGCGAGGAGGTGATCCTCTCCGGCGCCGACTTCGCCCTGCTCAAGCTGTTCCTCGACCACCCCCAGCAGATCCTCGACCGCGACACCATCGGCAATGCCACCCGTGGCCGCGAGCCGATGCCGCTGGACCGCATCGTCGACATGGCGGTCAGCCGCCTGCGCCAACGCCTGCGCGACACCGACAAGCCGCCGCGCCTGATCCGCACCGTGCGCGGCAGCGGCTACATGCTGGCGGCGCATGTCTGCCCGGCCTGAGGAGCGTGGCGCCGAACGGCGTTGGCGCCTGCTGCCGCGCTCGCTGCTCGGGCGCATGCTGCTGCTCACCTTGCTGGTGGTGTTGCTGGCCCAGGGCCTGTCGAGCCTGATCTGGGTCGCGCAACTGCGCGCCAGCCAGTTGCAAGGCCTGCGCGCCAGCGCCAGCAGCCTGGCCCATTCGATGAGCGCCAGCGTCAGCTACTTCCGCTCGCTGCCGGTGGCCTACCGGCCGATGGTGCTCGACCAGCTGCGTAGCATGGGCGGCACGCGCTTCTTCGTCTCGCTCAACGAAAAGCCCCTGGACATGCCGGTGCTGCCGATCACCGCGCGCAAGCAGGCGGTGATCGATGTGTTCCAGCAAGTGCTGCACGAGCGCCTGGGCCAGCAGATGGAAATCTCCGTGGAGTTCGTCAGCCCGGACGACCTGCGCATCTTCAACAGCGGCCTGAAGCTCGATGAGCTGCCGCGCTCCTGGGCGCACTACGCGCTGACCCTGGAGCCGCTCAACCCACCGGTGCTGGTGACGCAGATCCGCCTGGACGAAGGTGAGTGGCTGTACATCGCCTCGCTGATGCCCGAGCCCTACACGGGCCTGGAGCCCGAGCGCCTGCCGCGCCAGCAGATCGGTTTCATCGTGCTGACCACGGCCCTGCTGCTGCTGTTCATCGGCTTGCTGGTGCATTGGCAGAGCTGGCCACTCAAGCGCCTGGCACGGGCCGCGCGCGAGCTGTCGCTGGGCGCGGACGTGGCGCCGGTGGCCGAGGGCGGCGGCAGCGAGGTGGTGGAGGTGGGGCGGGCGTTCAACGCCATGCGCGAGCGCATCAGCCGCTACCTGACCGAGCGCTCGCAACTGTTCAGCGCCATCTCCCACGACCTGCGCACGCCGATCACCCGCCTGCGCCTGCGGGTCGAGCTGTTGGAGGACGAGCGCCTGCAAGCCAAGTTCAGCCGTGACCTCGACGAGCTCGAGCTGCTGGTCAAGGGCGCCTTGCAGTGCGTGAAGGACACCGACATCCACGAGAACATCGAGCCGATCGACCTCAACCAGGTGCTGGAGATTCTCGCCGAGCCGTACCTCGGCGACGGGCGTATCACCCTGGAGGGACGCGCGTTGGCGCCGTACCCCGGCAAGTCGCTGGCGCTGCGCCGCTGTATCGGCAACCTGATCGATAACGCGATCAAGTATGGCGAGCGTGCCCACTTGCGCATCATCGACAGCGCCGACGCCTTCGTGCTGCAGGTCGACGACCAGGGTCCGGGGGTGCCGGAGCAACGCCTGGAGCAGGTGTTCGAGCCGCATTTCCGCCTGGCCGGGCAGCAGCAGGGGTATGGCTTGGGGTTGGGGATCGCGCGCAATATCGCCCATAGCCATGGCGGGGAGGTGAGCTTGCTGAACCTGCGTGAGGGCGGGTTGCGGGTGACCTTGCTCCTGCCGCGGAATATCGATTGATCGGGCCGGTCCCAGCGCGGGGCGAGTCCGCTTCCACAGGTACTGCGCTGTTGTCATGGCGGGTGGTGTCTCTGTGGGGGGGGCTTGCCCGCGATGAGGTCGCTGGAAATGTCACGGGATGGTGACATTCATGCGGGCCTTCGTGACATGCCCGCCAGGCCGGCTGGCTAGAATTCGCTGACGACAGGCACCGGGCCTGTCCCTGGCAAGGATCGAACAGGTGACGAACAGCGTCGAATCACCCTCGGGCCGTTGGCTCGACTCCCCCGTCCATTGCACCTGGCTGACCACCGAGGGCCTGCGCCTGGTGAACTTCGCCAAGGCTGCGCGCCTGCCAGCGGGCTTCGGCAACCTCGACGCGCGGGGCTGCCTGCCTGCCGACGCGATTGCCGAAACCATGAACACCGCGCGCATGACCCACTGTTTCGCCATGGCCCATGTGCAAGGCGTGCCCGGCTGCCTGGGCCTGGTCGAGCACGGTGTCGCGGCCCTGCGCGGGCCCCTGCGCGATGCCGCCCACGGTGGTTGGTTCGCCCGCCCTGAAGGCCAGGGCGACACGGGCAAGGCCGCTTACCTGCATGCCTTCGTCGCCCTGGCCGCAAGCTCGGCCGTGGTGGCTGGCGCGGCGGATGCGCAGGCCTTGCTCGACGACGCCATTGGCATCATCGACCAGCATTTCTGGAGCGAAGAGGAGGGCGCCCTGCGCGAATCCTTCGCCCGCGACTGGCAGCAGCCAGAAGCCTACCGTGGCGCCAACAGCAACATGCACGGCACCGAGGCGTTCCTGGCCCTGGCCGATGTCACCGGCGACAGGCGCTGGTTGGACCGCGCGCTGCGCATCGTCGAGCGGATCATCCACACCCACGCCGCCGCCAACGGTTTCGGCGTGATCGAGCATTTCGACCGCCACTGGCAG
Organism: Pseudomonas entomophila; assembly: GCF_029193575.1. GTDB lineage: Bacteria > Pseudomonadota > Gammaproteobacteria > Pseudomonadales > Pseudomonadaceae > Aquipseudomonas > Aquipseudomonas entomophila_G. Next base: position 396,724 of record NZ_JARGCS010000012.1, read on the forward strand.
CCACTGCCCGACTACAACCACGACAACCCCGCCGACGGCTTCCGCCCCTACGGCACCACGCCGGGCCACGCCTTCGAGTGGGCGCGCCTGGCGCTGCACCTGGAGGCCGCCCGCGAACAGGCCGGCTTGGCCACGCCCGATTGGCTGTTGCCGGCCGCGCGCGGCTTGTTCGACAGTGCCTGCCGCCATGCCTGGCAGGCCGACGGCACCCCTGGCCTGGTCTACACCCTGGGCTGGGACAATCGCCCAGTGGTCCGCGAGCGCCTGCACTGGACCCACGCCGAGGCCTGCGCCACCGCGGCGGCGCTGCTGCGGCGCACGGGCGAGGTGCGGTACGAGCACTGGTACCGGCGCTTCTGGGACTTCATCGACGAGCACTTCATCGACCGCGCCCAGGGCAGTTGGCACCACGAACTGAGCCCGCACAACCAACCCAGCGCGACCATCTGGGGCGGCAAGCCCGATCTCTACCATGCCTACCAGGCCGTGCTCCTGCCGGGTTTGCCATTGGCACCCAGCCTGGCCACCGCGCTGGCCCGCGGCAATGTAACCAAGTGATGACATTCGCGCATCGCTTCGTTACCTGCCCGTGCCTGCGCGCTCATTAGACTTCATGCAACGCAAGCGAACGACTTGCACCGCATAACAACAAGAAAGGTATCCCGATGAATTCCACTCTGCGTCTCGCCGCCGCCATTTCCCTCGCCTCGCTCATGCCCCTCAGCGCCTTCGCCGCCGACTCCAAAGGCAGCGTCGAGGTGGTGCACTGGTGGACCTCCGGTGGCGAGAAAGCCGCCGTCGACGTGCTCAAGGCACAGGTCGAGAAAGATGGCTTCACCTGGAAGGACGGCGCGGTCGCCGGTGGTGGCGGTGCCACCGCCATGACCGTGCTCAAGAGCCGCGCCGTAGCCGGCAACCCGCCAGGTGTCGCCCAGATCAAGGGGCCGGACATCCAGGACTGGGCCTCCACCGGCCTGCTCGACACCGACGTGCTCAAGGATGTGGCCAAGCAGGAGAAATGGGACACCCTGCTCGACAAGAAGGTCGCCGACACCGTGAAGTACGACGGTGACTACGTCGCCGTGCCGGTGAACATCCACCGCATCAACTGGCTGTGGATCAACCCCGAGGTGTTCAAGAAAGCCGGTATCGACAAGGCGCCGACCACCCTCGACGAGTTCTACGCCGCAGGCGACAAGCTCAAGGCCGCCGGCTTCATCGCCCTGGCTCATGGTGGCCAGCCGTGGCAGGACAGCACCGTGTTCGAGAACGTGGTGCTCTCGGTGATGGGCGTGGAGGGCTACACCAAGGCCCTGGTCGATCTGGACGAGAAAGCCCTCACCGGCCCCGAGATGGTCAAGGCGCTGACCGAGTTGAAGAAGGTCGCCACCTACATGGATGTCGATGGCAAGGGCCAGGACTGGAACCTGGAAGCGGCCAAGGTGATCAACGGCAAGGCCGGCATGCAGATCATGGGCGACTGGGCCAAGAGCGAGTGGACCCTGGCCAAGAAGACCGCCGGCAAGGACTACCAGTGCGTGCCGTTCCCGGGCACCGAAAAAGGCTTCCTGTACAACATCGACTCGCTGGCGGTGTTCAAGCAGAAGGACGCCGGCACCACCGCCGGCCAGCAAGACATCGCCAAGCGTGTGCTGGGCGAGGACTTCCAGAAGACCTTCAGCACCAACAAAGGCTCGATCCCGGTGCGCAACGACATGCTCGCCAGCATGGACAAGTACGGTTTCGACAGCTGCGCGCAGACCTCGGCCAAGGACTTCCTGGCTGACGCCAAGTCCGGCGGCCTGCAGCCGAGCATGGCGCACAACATGGCGACCACCCTCGCCGTGCAGGGCGCGTTCTTCGATGTGGTGACCAACTACATCAACGACCCCAAGGCCGACCCGGCCGATGCGGCGAAGAAACTCTCGGCAGCGGTCAAGGCTGCCCAGTAACGGCCCAATCGCGGGGCAAGCCCGCTCCCACGGCTTCGGCGCCATGCGCTGAACCCGTGGGAGGGCCTGACCCCTGTGGGAGCGGGCTCGTCCCGCGCTGCGGTGCATGGCACCGCCCTCGTTTCGGTATCTGAAATCATGACTACGACAACCGCGCAACTGCGGGCCTCACCCCTGGACGCTCTGCAGCGCTGGCTACCGAAGCTGGTGCTGGCGCCGAGCATGTTCATCGTCCTGGTGGGCTTCTACGGCTACATCCTGTGGACCTTCGTCCTCTCGTTCACCACCTCGACCTTCCTGCCCACCTACAAGTGGGCCGGGTTGGCCCAGTACGCCCGTTTGTTCGACAACGACCGCTGGTGGGTGGCGAGCAAGAACCTGCTGCTGTTCGGTGGCCTGTTCATCGGCGTGACCCTGGTGATCGGCGTGCTGCTGGCGGTATTCCTCGACCAGCGCATCCGCCGCGAAGGTGTCATCCGCACCATTTACCTGTACCCCATGGCGCTGTCGATGATCGTCACCGGCACCGCCTGGAAGTGGCTGCTCAACCCCGGCATGGGCCTGGACAAGCTCCTGCGCGACTGGGGCTGGGACGGTTTTCGCTTCGACTGGCTGATCGACCCCGACCGCGTGGTGTACTGCCTGGTGATCGCCGCCGTGTGGCAGGCCTCGGGCTTCATCATGGCGATGTTCCTCGCCGGCCTGCGTGGCGTCGACCAGTCGATCATCCGTGCCGCGCAGATCGATGGCGCGAGCATGCCGAAGATCTACTGGACCGTGGTGCTGCCGAGCCTGCGCCCGGTGTTCTTCAGCTCGCTGATGATCCTCTCGCACATCGCCATCAAGAGCTTCGACCTGGTCGCGGCGATGACCGCTGGCGGCCCCGGCTACTCCTCCGACCTGCCGGCGATGTTCATGTATTCGTTCACCTTCAGTCGCGGCCAGATGGGCATGGGCTCGGCCAGCGCGATCCTGATGCTCGGGGCGATCCTGGCGATCCTCGTGCCGTACCTGTACTCCGAGCTGAGGACCAAGCGCCATGACTAACCCTGTCGACAAACCGGCCCTGAGCCTGAGTCGCATCGCCATCCACGCGGTGTTGCTGGTGGCCGTGCTGCTGTACCTGGTGCCGCTGGTGGTGATGCTGCTGACCAGCTTCAAGACCCCCGAGGACATCAGCACCGGCAACCTGCTGAGCTGGCCGCAGGTGTTCAGCGCCATTGGCTGGGTCAAGGCCTGGGCCACGGTGAGCGGCTACTTCTGGAACTCGATCATGATCACCGTGCCGGCGGTGCTGATCTCCACCGCCATCGGCGCGCTGAACGGCTACGTGCTGTCGATGTGGCGCTTCCGCGGTTCGCAGTTGTTCTTCGGTCTGCTGCTGTTCGGCTGCTTCCTGCCGTTCCAGACCGTGCTGCTGCCGGCCTCGTTCACCCTCGGCAAGCTCGGCCTGGCCAGCACCACCACGGGCCTGGTGCTGGTGCACGTGGTCTACGGCCTGGCCTTCACCACGCTGTTCTTCCGCAACTACTACGTGAGCATACCGGATGCGCTGGTCAAGGCCGCGCGCCTGGATGGCGCCGGGTTCTTCACGATCTTCCGGCGGATCATCCTGCCGATGTCCACGCCGATCATCATGGTCTGCCTGATCTGGCAGTTCACCCAGATCTGGAACGACTTCCTGTTCGGCGTGGTGTTCTCCAGCGGCGATTCGCAACCGATCACCGTGGCCCTGAACAACCTGGTCAACACCAGCACCGGGGCCAAGGAATACAACGTCGACATGGCGGCAGCGATGATCGCCGCACTGCCAACCCTGCTGGTCTATGTGGTCGCAGGCAAGTATTTCGTGCGTGGGCTAACCGCCGGCGCAGTCAAGGGGTAAGTCATGGCAACGCTCGAACTTCGCAATGTAAACAAGACCTACGGCAGCGGCTTGCCGGACACCCTCAAGGACATCCAGCTGGCGATCAAGGACGGCGAGTTCCTGATCCTGGTCGGCCCGTCCGGGTGCGGCAAGTCGACCTTGATGAACTGCATCGCCGGGCTGGAAAGCATCACCGGCGGGGCGATCCTGATCGACGACCAGGACGTCTCCGGCATGAGCCCGAAGGACCGTGACATCGCCATGGTGTTCCAGTCCTACGCGCTGTACCCGACCATGAGCGTGCGCGAGAACATCGAGTTCGGCCTGAAGATCCGCAAGATGCCGCAGTCGGCCATCGACGAGGAAGTGGCGCGGGTGGCCAAGCTGCTGCAGATCGAGCACCTGCTGAGCCGCAAGCCCGGCCAGCTCTCCGGCGGCCAGCAGCAGCGCGTGGCCATGGGCCGGGCGCTGGCGCGGCGGCCGAAGATCTACCTGTTCGACGAGCCACTGTCGAACCTCGACGCCAAGCTGCGTGTGGAAATGCGCACTGAAATGAAGCTGATGCATCAGCGCCTGAAGACCACCACGGTGTACGTGACCCACGACCAGATCGAGGCCATGACCCTGGGCGACAAGGTGGCGGTGATGAAGGACGGCATCATCCAGCAGTTCGGCACCCCGCAGCAGATCTACAACGACCCGGCCAACCAGTTCGTCGCCAGTTTCATCGGCTCGCCGCCGATGAACTTCATCCCGGTGCGCGTCACCCGCCAGGACGGTCGCCTGGTGGCCCTGCTCGACAGTGGCCAGGCGCGTTGCGAGCTGCCGCTGGGCGTGGCCGACGCCAGCCTGGAAGGGCGCGAAGTGATCCTCGGCGTGCGCCCCGAGCAGATCACCCTGGGCGCCGCCGAAGGCAACGGCCTGCCGGCGATCCGCGCCGAGGTGCAGGTCACCGAGCCCACCGGGCCGGACCTGCTGGTGTTCGTCACCCTCAACCAGACCAAGGTCTGCTGCCGCCTGGCCCCCGACGTCGCCTGCCGCGTCGGCGACAGCCTCAACCTGCAGTTCGACCCGGCGAAGGTCCTGCTGTTCGACGCCAGCAGCGGCGAACGCCTGGACCTGGCCGCCTCCGAGCACGTGATCAAGGACAACGTGACGCGCTTCAAGGGACGTTGATTCGTCAAAACCATCGATAACAAAAAAAGAGGAAACAAAGGATGGACCATCGCAAACGCATCCGGACACTGGGTTCGCTGACCCTGCTGGCGCTCGTCGGCAGCAGTGCCGTGCAGGCTGCCGAGGCTTTCTCCAGCGAGTCCAAATGGATGACCGGTGACTGGGGCGGTACCCGTACCGAACTGTTGGAAAAGGGCTACGACTTCACCCTCGACTATGTCGGCGAGGTGGCCGGCAACCTGCACGGCGGCTACAACGACGACAAGACCGCGCGCTACAGCGACCAGTTCGCCCTCGGGGCGCACCTGGACCTGGAGAAGATCCTCGGTTGGAAGGACACCGAGTTCAAGTTGGCGATCACCGAGCGTAGCGGGCGCAACCTGTCCAACGACCGCATCAGCGACCCGCGCGCCGGGCAGTTCAGCTCGGTGCAGGAAGTCTGGGGCCGTGGCCAGACCTGGCGCCTGACGCAGATGTGGGTCAAGCAGAAGTACTTCGATGGCGCGCTGGACGTGAAGGTCGGCCGCTTCGGCGAAGGCGAGGACTTCAACAGCTTCCCTTGCGACTTCCAGAACCTGGCGTTCTGCGGCTCGCAGGTCGGCAACTGGGTCGGGGGCATCTGGTACAACTGGCCGGTCAGCCAGTGGGCGCTGCGCGTGAAGTACAACATCACCCCTGAGGTCTTCGTGCAGGTCGGCGCCTACGAGCAAAACCCGTCGAACCTGGAAACCGGTAACGGCTTCAAGCTCAGCGGCAGTGGCACCAAGGGCGCGATCCTGCCGGTGGAGATGGTCTGGTCGCCGAAGGTCAACGGCCTGCCGGGCGAGTACCGCCTGGGCTACTACTACAGCACCGCCAAGGCCGACGACGTCTACGACGACATCAACGGCAACCCGCAGGCGCTCACTGGCGAGGCGTTCAAGTCGCATTCGAGCAAGCATGGCTGGTGGGTGGTGGCGCAGCAGCAAGTCACCGCGCACAACGGCGATGCCAACCGCGGCCTGAGCCTGTTCGCCAACTTCACCGTGCATGACAAGGCCACCAACGTGGTCGACAACTATCAGCAGGTCGGCCTGGTCTACAAAGGCGCGTTCGATGCGCGGCCCAAGGATGACATCGGTTTCGGCGTCGCGCGTATCCATGTCAACGACGACGTGAAGAAACGTGCCGAACTGCTGAATGCCCAGAGCGGCATCAGCGACTACGACAACCCAGGCTTCGTGCCGCTGCAACGCACCGAATACAACGCCGAACTCTACTACGGCTTCCACGTCACCAACTGGCTGACCGTGCGGCCGAACCTGCAGTACATCAAGAGCCCGGGCGCGGTGGACGACGTGGATAACGCGTTGGTCGCCGGTTTGAAGATTCAGTCTTCCTTCTAAAGCGATTTGTTGTAAATTTACGCCATCCTAGCGACCGCCTTGCGGTCGATCGCGGGGCAAGCCCGCTCCTACAGAGGGTCCAGGTGTTCCCTGTAGGGGCGGGCTTGCCCCGCGATAGCGTCCGAATGACAACAATGAGCGCCAAACCATGCCCGAACATCCGCTCCACCGTTTCTTCAACACGCAGCGGCCCCGGCCGACCTTCGAGTGGGAGCGACACCAGCAGCGTGATGTCCTGGTCATCGACCACCCTCGTTGCCAGGCCGTATTCAGCCGGCAGGGCGCCCAGTTGCTGCACTTCCAGCCCAGCGGCGAACGCCCCTGGCTGTGGTGTGCGGAAACCTGGCCGCAGGTCGGTGCGATTCGCGGCGGTGTGCCGGTGTGCTGGCCCTGGTATGGCCGTCACCCCAGTGAAGACCTCTGGCCGACTCACGGCTGGGCGCGTCTGCTCGACTGGAAACTGGTCGACAGCCACGAAGACGACGAAGGCGTGACCCTGAAATGGCGCCTGCAACTGTGCGACTGGCAAGTCGACCTGCATGCCCGCCTGGGCGCGAGCATGGAACTGAAGCTGTGCACCGAACACCAAGACAGCGAAACCTGCCAACTGAGCCATGCGCTGCTGGCCTACTGGCGTATCAGTGACGTGACGAAGATAGCGCTATCCGGATTGGAGAATGTGGAAGGTTACGACGTCCTCAGCCGGCAGGCCTGTCGCCAGGAGGACGCCTTGATGGTGCAGGGGGGCTGTCAGCGCATCTACCCGCGCACCCCATCGGTGCAGTTGCACGACACCGACTGGCAGCGCGAGCTGCGCATCGACACCAGCGACAGTGACGACACCGTGGTCTGGCACCCGGGCAATCGCCCGTTGATGGGCGTGAGCGGGCGCGAGAGCCAGGGTTTCGTCTGCGTCGAGGCCGCCAGCGGCAGTGGCGAGGGCCTGAGCCTGGCGCCGGGGCAGCGCGCCCACCTGCGCCTACAGGCCCAGCGGCTCAGCTGAGGTCGCTGTCCTCGACCGGGTAGCGGCTGGCGTTGAGGCTTTCCTTGATCTTGCGCAGGTGTGGCTGGAAGTCCACGCCGCGGCGCAGGGTCATGCCGGTGGCCAGCACGTCGAGCACCGTGAGCTGGATGATCCGCGAGGTCATCGGCATGTAGATGTCGGTGTCTTCCGGCAGCGGCAGGTGCAGGCTCAGGCTGCAGGCCTGGGCCAGCGGCGAGCCGGCGGCGGTGATGCCGAGCACCGAGGCGCCGTTTTCCCGGGCCTGGCGCGCCACTTCCACCAGCTCGCGGGTGCGCCCGGTGTAGGAGATGATCACGAACAGGTCGCCGGTGTGCGCCACCGAGGCCAGCATGCGCTGCATCAGCACGTCGGGGTGGGCCGATACCGCCAGGTTGAAGCGGAAGAACTTGTGCTGGGCGTCCATGGCCACGGGCGCCGAGGCACCCAGGCCGAAGAAGTGGATCTGCCGGGCCTGGATCATCATGTCCACGGCGCGGCTGACCTGCTGCGGGTCGATCTGCTGGCAGGCGCTGTCCAGCGAGGCGATGGCGCTGGCGAAGATCTTCTGGGTATAGGCCGCCGGGTCGTCGTCGGCCTCCACCGCGCGGCTCACGTAGGCCGCGCCACTGGCCAGGCTCTGTGCCAATTGCAGCTTGAGCTCGGGGTAGCCGCTGACACCGAACGAGCGGCAGAAGCGGTTGACGGTCGGCTCGCTGACCTTGGCCGCCTGGGCCAGGGCGGCGATGCTGAAGCGGGTGGCCTGTTGCGGATTGACGAGGATGACTTCGGCGACTTTGCGTTCGGCCTTGTTCAGCTCGTCGAGGCGTCCCTGGATCTGTTCCAGGAGGTTTCGCACGCGGTCCATGGTATGTCCTTGGGTCGGAAGACGGCCGGCTGTCGGGGCAGCAGGCTTTTTGCAGGGGTTGTCTATCGTACTGTCGGCGGTGTTGTCCTACCACTTGTCTGTGTGGGTTTTGCTTGATGTTGTGGTTTTTACTACATTTACCTTGAAATGTGTGTTCGAAAACGGTATTCCTTAGCCAACTTTAATAAAAGAACCAACATCATGGCTGCGATCAGTCTCGAACCTTGTACCTTTGCCCTGTTCGGCGCCCTCGGCGACCTGGCATTGCGCAAGCTGTTTCCTGCCCTCTACGAACTCGACCGTGCCGGCCTGCTGCACGCCGACACCCGCCTGCTGGCCCTGGCCCGTGAGCCTGGCAGCGCCGAGCAACACCTGGCGCACATCGAAGCGCAGTTGCGCCGCTTCGTGCCCGCTGCGGACATCGACGCCCAGGCCCTGCAACGCTTCCTCGCCCGCCTGAACTACCTGCACCTGGACTTCCTCGACGCCGACGGCTACCAAGCCCTGGCCGAGCACGCCGGTGAAGGGCTGCCGCTGATCGCCTATTTCGCCACGGCGGCGGCGGTGTACGGCGGCATCTGCGAGAACCTCGACAAGGTCGGCCTGGCTGCGCGCACCCGCGTGGTGCTGGAGAAGCCCATCGGCCATGACCTGGAGTCTTCGCGCCGGGTCAACGACGCGGTGGCGCGGTTCTTCCCCGAGAATCGCGTTTACCGCATCGACCATTACCTGGGCAAGGAGACGGTGCAGAACCTCATCGCCCTGCGTTTCGCCAACAGCCTGTTCGAAACCCAGTGGAACCAGAACTCCATCTCCCACGTGGAGATCACCGTCGCCGAGAAGGTCGGCATCGAAGGCCGCTGGGGCTACTTCGACAAGGCCGGCCAGCTGCGCGACATGATCCAGAACCACCTGTTGCAGCTGCTGTGCCTGATCGCCATGGACCCGCCGAGCGACCTGTCCGCCGACAGCATCCGCGACGAGAAGGTCAAAGTGCTCAAGGCGCTGGCGCCGATCACCGGCGAGGGCCTGAGCACCCGCGTGGTGCGCGGCCAGTACATCGCCGGCTACAGCGACGGCAACCCGGTGCCGGGCTACCTGGAGGAAGACAACGCCAACGCCCAGAGCGACACCGAGACCTTCGTCGCCCTGCGTGCCGACATTCGCAACTGGCGCTGGTCGGGCGTGCCGTTCTACCTGCGCACCGGCAAGCGCATGCCGCAGAAACTGTCGCAGATCGTCATCCACTTCAAGGAAACCCCGCACTACATCTTCGCCCCGGAACAGCGTTTGCAGATCGGCAACAAGCTGATCATCCGCCTGCAACCGGACGAAGGCATCTCGCTGCGGGTGATGACCAAGGAGCAGGGCCTGGACAAGGGCATGCAACTGCGCAGTGGCCCGCTGCAACTGAATTTTTCCGACACCTGGCGCAGCGCGCGGATTCCGGATGCCTACGAGCGCTTGCTGCTGGAAGTGATGCGCGGCAACCAGAACCTGTTCGTGCGCAAAGACGAGATCGAGTACGCCTGGGCCTGGTGCGACCAGCTGATCGCTGGCTGGAAGAACGCCGGCGATGCGCCCAAGCCTTATGCGGCCGGGTCCTGGGGCCCAATGAGCTCGATTGCACTGATCACCCGCGACGGGAGGGCATGGTATGGCGATATCTGAACTGCAACTGCCGGGCAGCGTGAAGGCCCATGAGCTGGCCGACGGCAAGGCCCTGGCAGCGACCCTGGCGCATGACGTGGCCGAACGCCTGCGCACGGCCATCGCCGCCAAGGGCCAGGCCTGCCTGGTGCTGTCGGGCGGGCGCAGCCCGGTGCCGTTCCTCGAGCAGTTGTCCAGCCAGGCGCTGGACTGGTCGAAGGTCATCGTCAGCCTGGCCGACGAGCGCTGGGTGCCGCTGGAGCATGCCGACAGCAACGCCGGCCTGCTGGCCCGTCACCTGTTCAAGCATCACGCTGCCAAGGCCCGTTTCCTCGGCCTGTACCACAACGCCGCGAACCTTGAGGCGGCCGCCGAGCTGGCCGACCGGGCCTTGGCCGAGTTGCCGCCGATCGATGTGCTGGTATTGGGCATGGGCGACGACGGGCACACCGCCTCGTTGTTCCCGTCCAGCCCCAACCTCGACCAAGGCCTGGACCCACGCAGCCCACGCCGTTGCCTGCCATTGCTGGCGCCGAGCGTGCCGCGCCAGCGCCTGTCGATGACCCGCTCGCTGCTCGCCAGTGCCGGCTTCATCGCCTTGGCGGTGCAAGGCCCGGGCAAACTCGCTACCCTGCGCGCCGCGCTGGCGGCCGACGACCTGACGGAAATGCCGATTCGCGCCTTTCTTCACGACCCCCTGGACATCTACTGGTGCCCATGAGCCAAGGATCCACTGTCATGACCACGCTTGAACGCCCACAACCTTTGCTCTCCATGGCGGAGAAAGCCGCCCGGATCGACGCGATCTGCGACAAGGCGCGCATCCTGCCGGTGATCACCATCGCCCGTGAGGAAGACATCCTGCCGCTGGCCGACGCCTTGGCCGCCGGTGGCATCCGCACCCTGGAAGTGACCCTGCGTTCGGCGCACGGCTTGAAGGCCATCCAGGTGTTGCGCGAACAGCGTCCGGAGCTGTGCATCGGCGCCGGCACCGTGCTCGACCCTGAAATGTATGCGGCGGTCGAGGCCGCGGGCGCGCAGTTCGTGGTGACCCCGGGCATCACCCGCGAGATCCTCGAAGCCGGCGTGCGCAGCGACATTCCCCTGCTGCCGGGGATCAGCACGCCGTCGGAGATCATGATGGGCTACGCGTTGGGGTATCGCCGCTTCAAGCTGTTCCCGGCGGAAATCAGCGGTGGCGTGGCGGCGATCAAGGCTTATGGCGGCCCGTTCGGTGATATCCGCTTCTGCCCCACTGGCGGGGTGAACCCGGCCAACGTGCGCAACTACATGGCCTTGCCGAATGTGATGTGCGTGGGTGGTACCTGGATGCTCGACAGCAGCTGGATCAAGAACGGCGACTGGGGGCGGATCGAGGCGTGCAGCGCGGAGGCCATGGCGCTGCTGGACTGATTGCGAATTTCGTTGTGTGCTGCACGGCTTACGGGGCGCTTGGTCGGCGCCCCTTTTTTTTGCCTGGAGGTTTTGCGTTGGGTTTGCTTGCCCCGCGATAGGGCCTAACAGCCAGAAATGCCGCTTAGAAACTGTCGGTGGTACGGAACCCGCCTCCGCCCGAGCTTTTGCTGGTCGAGAACCCACCACCCCCGCTGCTGTTGCTGACAGTCCAACTGGTCGTGGTGGTCGTCGTCCAACTGCCGGTGGTCTGGCGCGACGGTGACGGTGGCGGCGCATCGACCCGCGCGGTCTGCACGAGCATCGCCAGCATCTCCAGGCTCAGTTCGCCACGCATGTAGTTGTCCAGCACCTGCGGCAGCGGCAGGGCCAGTTGATAGGTCTGCCGGCTGCCCCGGTACGCTTCGTCGCGCAGGGCGCGCTCGGCAGCCTTGGCGCGTTCGTGCTCGGTGCGGGCCGCGTCGTGCTGGCGATGCAACTGCTCGATGCGCTGTCGCAACTGGCGCCGGGTCGTTTGCAGGCGTTGCAGGTCCTTCACCAGCGCATCGTCACGGGTGTCAGGCGTGCTTTCGGCTTCGCGCAGCAGCGCTTCCAGGGGGCGGGCCTTGAGGCGTTCGGCGAGGCGCTCGGCAATGCGTTTGAACTGCGGGTCGCGGCGCTCGGTGAACTCGGCCAATTGGCCATGCAGCGTGTTGGCCTGGGCCTTGTCGGCCTTCACCTTCTGGCCAAGGGCCTGGTCCTCGGCTTGCAGCGGCTGCATGCCGGCGGCCTCGCGGGCGCTGTCGACCTGCTGACGATGCCGTTCCTCCAACTGCGCCAGTGCGTCAGCCCGGGTTTGCTGCTGGGTCTCGTTGCGCGCCTGCATCGCCAGGAGGATCTGCTCGTTAGCGTGGTTGGCACGAAAGCCCACCAGCCGGGCGAGGTAGTCGTCCGTCCAGCGCCGCAGGTGCCGACCGGTGTAGCGCTCGGTCCCGTAGTCGCGGATCTTCAGGAAGCGGTACAGCGGGTTGGCCCAGAAGGCGGGCAGCTTGGCCGCGCACTCGTCGCGGATTTCCTCGTAGGCCGTCAGCGCTGTGTGCTGCTCTTCGCGGGCTTTGTGCAGTTGCTCGGCGAGCTGGCAGAACGCCGGGTCCTGGTCGAGGCTGTCCAGCGCCTGTTCGTCGAGGTTGTCGAGCCGGGCGCGCAGGTCGTGCTGCTGGCGCAGCGTGTCGGCAATGCGCTGCTCGATCATCGCCAGGTCGTCGCGCAGGCGCTGCTGGGCCTGCTCGCGTGCTTGCATCTGCTGCGCAGTGTCCTGGTCCAGCGACGGGTTGTGTTCCAGTTGCAGGCTGGCGATCGCACTGAGGGTGCTGGCGATCTGGTATTCGAGCTGGACCTCCTGCTCGGTCCCGCTGCACAGGTCGCGCTCGGCCTGACGCAGCACCTGCTCGGTGGTGCGCGAGAGTTGTTCGACGCTGGCGATGAGGCTGCTTGGGGTCATGGGGTCACCAGTCCGTGATCATGTCGGGGTTGCCGCTGGTCCGCGCGCTGAAGCGCAAGCCCAGGGCGTTGGCCGGTTTGCTGCCGATGCGGCGCTGGCCGATGTGGCCATCGTCGAGCTTGTCCTGGCGCACTTTGAGGTACTCGGCGCGGCTGACGCGCACGCCGAACGCGGTGGCCCAGCGCTGGTCACCGTCCTCGACGCTGGCGACCGGCACCGCCACCGCTTGGCCGCTGGCGTCCAGCGCTTCGACCACCAGGTACCAACTCTTGCCCTGTTCGCTGTTTTCAGCGCACCCGGAAGGCTCGTAGCAACGCTCGACCCCGGACTTGACTCCGGGGCGGTCGACCAGCTCCAGCGTCAGGGCGCGAGCGGCGAAGTCCAGGTAGCGTTGCAGTTGGTCGAGCGGCACTGCCACGGCCTCCCAGCGTTGCTGGGCGATGGCCTCGACGGCCTGGTTGGCGAACACCATCAGTTGCTGGCGCTCCGCTGCGGCCAGCGGCATGGCCTTAAGGCGTTGCAGCAACTGTTGTTGGCGTTCGATGACCATGACGTTGCTGCGCGATGACTCGATGCGCTGCTCCAGGGCATCGAGCAGGCTGCCGACGGCTTGCAGGTCGGCATCGGTGCGTACCAGCGCCAGTTGGCGGTCGGCTTCCAAGGCCTGCTCAACAATGCTGTCAAAGTGCTCTCGTGTCGCCAGGAAGCCAGGCGACTGACGCAGGGCGGTGAAGCGATCGCGCAACTGATACACGCCGTCCGCCGTGGTGAACAGCGCCTGGCTCGCGGCCAGTGCCTGCTGGGCCTTGTCCAGGCCAGCCTGGGCCTGCTTGACCTGGGCCGCTACCTGGTCGCGGTTGTCGCGGGTGATGAGTTCGGGGCGGTCGATGACGAAGCGCAGGGCCTGCGCCGGCAGCACCTGCTCGATCTGCGTCACCAGCGCCGCCACGGCGGGCTCAGGTTGGCGTTGCAGGCGTGCGCGCAGGCCGGCCAGGCGTTGGTGCTGTTCGACGAGTTGGCTGTGCAGGGCGCTGTCGGCCTGGGCCAGCCGGTCGGCGCGCAGGCCCGCGTCGGAGGTCTGAATACTGTCTCCCAGACCGGCGGAGCACTGCTTGAAGGTGAAGATCATCAGCGCAGCGCCGGCCAAGGTGAGCAGGGCGCGCCGGGCCAGGACCAGTTTGCTCAGCACGCGGTCCTTGAAGCCCAGGGTAGGCGCTTCGAACACCAGGCGCTGGGCGAAGAACGCGCGCACGCCCTGGTCGATCAGCGCGTCGTCGTAGGCGATGCCCTGGTTCTGGTAATAGGTGCGGATACGCTCGGCCACTTCGGCGCGGCGCCGAGGCAGGTCGAGGTGTTCCTGCAACGCCATCTCGCGATGGCGCAGTTCGTCGACGAGGCCCATGGCCCCCATCTGTTCGGCAAGCGAAATGGTCATTGGCGGTCCATCAGAAGCGGGCGGTGATTTGCTGGCTGTTTTCAGCCGGGTTGTCGTAGCCGCCACCCACGAGCATGTGCCCGTCGAAGTGGTGGTTCAGGCTGTAGGCGTCCTTGCTGCCGATGACCGGGTCGTCGACACGTCCTCTGGCCTGTTTCCCCTGCTGGACCTTGTCGCCGCTGACCGCGGCCGCTGGTTCCGGCTGCGCGGGCGTGGCCGGCTGGCGCAGGTTCACCGCGAGCATGACGCCACCGAGCAGCGCGATCCACACCAGCCCCCAGGCCAGCCCGTTGCGGCGGATCGACAGGCCCGCCAGCAGCCGCGTGCGCCAGGGCAGCGTCGGTGCTTCGAACGCCAGGCGCTGGGCGAAGAACAGCTGCACGCCTTCCTCGACCGTGGTGTCGTCGCAGGGGATGCCCTGGCTGCGGTAGTACTCGCGGATCCGCGCGGCCACGTCGGCGCGGCGCTGGGGCAGGTCCAGATGTTCCTGAACCTGCCGGCGCTCGCGGCGCAGGGCGTCGACGCAGGCCAGCGCGCCCATTTGCTCGGAGAGCGGGCCTGCGGTCATTGCGCGGCCTTGGTCAGCAGCGCCGAGAAGGCACGCTTGGCGTCTTCGACCGCGCTGGCGATTTCCTGGGCGGCCTTGGTGGACTCGGCGCGGTAGGTGTCGGTCAGGCCCTTCATGTCGTTCTGGAAGTCCAGGGTGGCCTGGGCCAGGGCGCGCACCGAGTCGACGCGGATGGTCGAGCCGTAGCTGGCCTTGACCGCGGCGCCGAGCTGCTGGTTGCCGATCTCGCCCAGCGCTTCCAGGCCCTTGCTGATGCCGTCAGTGGTGGCGTTGAGGGTGTGGGTGGCTTCGGCCATGCCCTGGTTGGCGGTGAACGACACGGCCAGGCTGGTCAGCACCACTTCGTTGGTGGAGAAGAACGACACCATGCGCTGGTACTGGCGCTCCTTGACCACGTGCACCTGGCTGATGCGGGCGAAGACCATCTCGGCGGTGTTGTAGCCCACGCGCAGGTCGTCGGCGATGTCCTTGATGATCTGGTAGCTCTTGTCTTCGCTCTGCAGGGCGCGCACGGCTTCGTCGCGCGCCAGTTCCAGGGCCGCGCGCTGCGCCGGCTCCAGGGCCTCGGGGGTGGCGACCTTGGCGTTCGCCGCGTCCAGCGCCTGGGTGCGCTGCTGCAGGGCGAGGCTGGCGCTGGCCAGTACTTCCTGGGCATCGACCTCGGCGGTCTTCATGGCCAGGCGGAAGTCCATGTACGACTCCAGGATCAGGCTCTCGCGGGTGATCTGGTCGCTGGCGGCCTTGCACACGTCCAGGTAGTGCTTGCGGATGTCCGCGAAGCGGCTGGGGATCGAGCCACGGCGCATGTTCATCCAGGCCAGCTTGAGGCGCTCGAGGGTGTCCAGGCGACCGTCGTCCATCCACGAGGCCATGGCCGCGGCGTCTTCACGGATCGAGGTGAAGCTTTCGGTGACGTCCAGGTAGCGGTTGGAAATGTCCATGCCGGCGATCTGCTCGCGCACGGTCTGGTTGAACACGGTGGCCTGTTGCAGCACCGCGGCGATGCCGGTGACGCGGTTGTTGTCGTAGTGCGCGACCTTGTCCAGCAGCACCATCACGGGCGCTTGCTGGGCCGGTTGACCGAAGGTGATGCCGAGCTTGCGCAGGCCGTCGAGGGCGCGTTCGAGATATTGGCTCATGGGTGTCCTTGCATGAGTGGGCGGTCGGAAAGGGGGGCGCGCGCGGTGCCGTTGTCCAGGCGCTGGGCCTGGAGTGTGGTGACCAGGCTGGCCAGCGGCAAGCGTGCATTCATGAAATCGGCGATCAGCTGGCGATAGTCCAGGGTGTCGGCGTAGCGGTCATCGAGCGGGTAGCGCAGTTGGCAGGCGCACAGGCCCTCGAGCGGGCGAACGTGGCAAGGGCAGTTGCAGCCGCTGGCGCAGCGCTGCTGGTCGTGCAATGTCCGGCGCAGCTCCACTTCCAGCGTGGTGGCTTGTTCGAGCAGGCGCCTTGCCTGTTCGACGCGCTGGCTGGCTTCGTCCAGGCGTTGGCGCAGGCTGTCGAGTTCCTGCTGGTAGCGGGTGGCCTGGTGTGCGCCGATGGCCGCCCATTGGGCGAGGGCCTGGGTCAGGGTCGGGGTCTTGAGTTCGAAGCGCAGCCAGCGCAGGGCGTCCTCGCTATCGTCGTCGGCGCAGGTCTCGAGGCGTTCGATGTCACGAAGCGCCGTGCTGCCCTCGCTGCAGAGGGTGACGATGCGATTGGCCAGCACGTCGTCCTGCGCGCCTGCGGATGCCTGGCCGCGCGCGGGCAGGGCACGCTTGCGCAGGTCGGCCAGGCGTTGCGCGAGGGTCGCGACTTGCGCGTCGTGCTCGGCCAGGCGCGCGGCGTCCTGTACCAGCATGGCCCGCAGCAGTTGTTCATTCTGCTGGTTCGCCAGATAGTTGCACTGGCGTGCCAGCCACGCGTCCATTCGCTGCCACAGGGTGTTGCGCGTGTAGTCGCTGGCGCCGTACTGGTGCTTGCGCAGGTAGGCGTAGAGCGGGTGCTGGTCGTAGACGGCAAGCTTGCTCATGCATTCGCCCAGCAGCAGTTCGTGTTCCCCGGCGATCGCCGCGCGGCGCTCCTGGGCCTCTTGCAGGGCTTGGTGGCACTGGCGCATGTCGGGCTGTTCATGCTGTTCGTCGAGCGCGCTGCGGTGCTCGGCGACTTGCCTGGCCTGGTCGTCGCGGTAGGCCTTGAGGGCCGTGTCGAACTCGCCATTCAACGCGTCCAGGCGGGCGAAGCCCTGGGCCTCGCGGGCCTGGCGCTGTTCGAGGATCTGGCGGATTTGCCCGGCTTCGAAGGCGTCGTCGGCGATGTCGTAGAGCGCGCAGAGGATACGGGCTTGCAGGGCCAGGTGCTGGCCATGCAGCTGCGAGCTGTTGCGCTGCTCGCGGGTGAGGTGGCGCAGGTAATCACGGGCGTTGTCTTCGACGAGCGCGGCGATGTTACCGGGGGTCATGGGTGCGGCTTCCAGTGTCCGTAGGGCGGTGTCTAGACGGTGACGGACGGGTCCACTGGCCGTCATCCGTGATCGAAGCGGTGGAAGCCGGCAGTATAACCAGCATTGAAGGCAAAGTGATGGCTGCGTGTGGCGACCCAGGGCTTTCTCCGGGCAATAAAAAACCCGCATCCGAGGATGCGGGTTTTCAGCGAGCGCGTTGCTTAGGCCGCTTTGGCCGCCTGCTGGCTCAGCGAGCGGTTCAGTGCGCTGAACAGCGCCTTGAAGCTGGCGGTGGTGATGTTCTCGTCGATGCCCACGCCGTGCACCGGGCGGCCACCGGCCACGCGCAGCTCGATGTAGGCCGCTGCCTTGGCGTTGGTGCCGGCGCCGATGGCGTGCTCGTTGTAGTCCATGATCTCCACGGCTACCGGCAGACCATCGACCAGCGCTTCCAGGGCGCCGTTGCCCTTGCCGCGCCAGTGCAGGGTGGTTTCGCCCTCACCGGAGACTTCCACTTCCACGCGGCTGTTGCCGTTTTCTTCCTGCAGGCGATGGCTGACCAGCGCGTACGGGGCATTGGCCTGCAGGTATTCCTTGTGCAGCAGGCTGTAGATCTGCTGGGCGGTCATTTCCAGGCCCAGGCGGTCGGTTTCACCCTGCACCACCTGGCTGAATTCGATCTGCATGCGGCGCGGCAGGCTGATGCCGTATTCCTGCTCCAGCAGGTAGGTGATACCGCCCTTGCCGGACTGGCTGTTGACGCGGATGACCGCCTCGTAGCTGCGGCCGATGTCGGCCGGGTCGATTGGCAGGTACGGCACTTCCCACAGGGTGTCGTCCTTCTGCTGGGAGAAGCCCTTGCGGATGGCATCCTGGTGCGAGCCGGAGAATGCGGTGTGGACCAGGTCGCCGACGTACGGGTGACGCGGGTGCACCGGCAACTGGTTGCATTCTTCGACGACCTTGCGCACGCCGTCGATATCGGAGAAGTCCAGCTCAGGGTCGATGCCCTGGGTGTAGAGGTTCAGTGCCAGGGTCACCAGGTCGACGTTGCCGGTGCGCTCGCCGTTGCCGAACAGGCAGCCTTCGGCACGGTCGGCGCCGGCCATCAGGCCCAGTTCGGTGGCGGCGATGCCGGTGCCACGGTCGTTGTGGGTGTGCAGGCTGATGATCACGCTGTCGCGGCGGTTGACGTTGCGGCAGAACCACTCGATCTGGTCGGCGTAGATGTTCGGCGTGGCGACTTCCACGGTGGCCGGCAGGTTGAGGATGATCTTGTGTTCAGGCGTCGGGTTCCACACCTCGATCACCGCGTCGCAGACTTCCTTGGCGAACTCCAACTCAGTGGCGCTGAAGGTTTCGGGCGAGTACTGGAAGGTCCACTGGGTGTTCGGCTGCTGGGCGGCGTACTTGACGAACAGCTTGGCGGCATTGACTGCGATGTCCTTGACGCCCTGCTTGTCCTGGTTGAAGACGATGCGGCGGAACGACGGGCAGGTGGCGTTGTACAGGTGCACGATCGCCTTCTTGGCGCCGCGCAGGGATTCGAAGGTGCGCGCGATCAGGTCTTCGCGGGCCTGGGTGAGCACCTGGATGGTGGTGTCGTCGGGGATGTGGCCGTCTTCGATCAGGGTGCGCACGAAATCGAAGTCGGTCTGCGAGGCGGACGGGAACGCCGCTTCGATTTCCTTCACGCCTACCTGCACCAGGGTCTGCCAGAAGCGCAGCTTCTTCGCCGAGTCCATCGGTTCGATCAGCGACTGGTTGCCATCACGCAGGTCGGAGCTGCACCAGATCGGCGCCTGGGTGATGGTCTTCGACGGCCAGGTGCGGTCGGGCAGGTCGATGGTCGGGAACGCGCGGTACTTCTTCGACGGGTCTTTGAGCATGGTCATTGGAGCAATCCTTTCATGTGCGGCCTGATCGGGCCTGCCGGCGATAACGAGATGAAGAGGCGAGGCGACGCGGTTTACCCGGGTAGTCGTGCACTGACCAGGCAAAGGCTGCGGTGTTGACGGAGCAGGATGAGGGTGGTGAAGGTTTTCATGCCCTCAACCCTAACCAGTGGGGTGAGGGATGGCAAGCGCTGGGAAAAAATTGAGAGGAATGCTTAAAAAAACAGGTAATGCGAGATTTAATCGCTGGCTTTTAAGGAAAGCATGAGGTTGCTTGCGCGAGATTTTGATGAGGCGCAAATGGTGGCGGGTGGGCTGGCCCCGCGAGGGGGCCCCTGTGAATCAGGGCTGGAACGCCCCGATGAAGATCGCCGGGTCCACCCGCGCATCGTTCAGGCTGACGTTCCAGTGCATGTGCGGCCCGGTCGCCCGGCCGGTCGAGCCAACCCGCCCGACCACCTCGCCGCGGCGCAGCACCTGCCCCGGTTTCACGTCGATCTTCGACATATGGCAGAACATGCTGATGAAGCCCTGGCCATGGTCGACGAACACGGTCTGGCCGTTGAAGAAGTAGTCGCCCACCAGGATCACCTTGCCGTTGGCCGGGGTCTTGATCGGCGTGCCGGCGGGCACGGCGAAGTCCAGGCCGGCGTGGGGGTTGCGTTCCTCGCCGTTGAAGAAGCGGCGCACGCCGAACTTGCTCGAGAGCGGGCCGCTGACCGGCTTGTCGAGTATCAGGTTGCTCGGCACGTTCGGGCTGAAACTGCGGTAGGCCTTGACCTGCTCGGCCAACTCGCGGTCGATGCGCTTGAGGTCGGCGGGTTCGGGGTTGACCTGGCGCTTGTTCTTCAGGGTGATGCGCTGCTCGGGGTACTTTTTGCTGCCCACGCTGAACGGCAGGTTGCGCCCGCCCTGGGTGAGCGTGGCGGTGCCGGGTTTCTGGGTCAGCGGCAGGCCGACGATGGCCAGCCAGGTGTCCTGCTCCTTGACCACGAGCACCGGCTTGCCGTCGAAACGGGCGCTCGGGGCGCTGGCGGCGGGGCCGAGGTCGACCACGGCGACGCCGCCTGGCACCGGCTTGTTCAGCGCGCGGGTGATGTAGCTGGCCTGGGCGGCGCTGGCCAGCAGCAGGCAGGAGAGGGCGAACAGGGGCGCGAGCAGGCGGGGCATGTGTCAGTCCAGGAGTGAAAGGGTGACGGGGGTCTGGTGGTTGTCCTCGACCCTCACCTGCAACTCGCCTTCGTTCAGGCGTGCGGTCAGGCGCTGGCCGTTGCGGGTCTGGGCGGCGCTGCGGATGGCCTGGCCGCGCTCGTCGAGGAGGATGCTGTAGCCGCGCGCCAGGGTCGCCAGCGGGCTCACCACCTGCAAAGTCTGCAACTGCGCCTGGAAGCGCTGGCGGCGGTCCTTGAGCACTTCGCGCATGGCCCGTGGCAGGCGCTCGGCGAGGCTGTCCAGGCGCTGGCCGAGCAGCTTCAGCGTGCGGCCCGGATGCTGCGCGGCCAGGCGCGTGTCCAGGCGGCCGAGGCGCTCGTGGCGTTGGCGCATGTTCAACAGGAAGGCGCGGCGCAGGCGCATGTCCAGGTCATCCAGGCGCTGGGCTTGCTGGCGCAGGCGTTCACCGGGGTGGCGCAGGCGCCGGGCCAGGCCGTCCAGGCGCAGGCGGTCGTGGCTCAGGCGGTTCTGCATGCGCAGCAACAGGCGCCGTTGCAGGCTGTCGAGGCGTTGCTGCAGGCCACTGTTGTCGGGGGCCAGCAGTTCGGCGGCGGCCGAGGGGGTTGGCGCGCGCACGTCGGCGACGAAGTCGCTGATCGACACGTCGGTTTCATGGCCCACCGCGCTGACGATGGGCGTCACGCAGGCGGCCACGGCACGCGCCACGGCTTCTTCGTTGAAGCACCAGAGGTCTTCCAGCGAGCCGCCGCCACGGGCCAGGATCAGCGCATCGAAGCCGCGGCTGTCGGCCAGTCGCAGGGCGCGCACGATCTGCCCGATGGCCTCGCGGCCCTGCACGGCGGTGGGGATCAGGTTGAGTTCGACCTGCGGCGCGCGGCGGCGGAACACGCTGATGATGTCGCGGATCACCGCGCCGGTGGGCGAAGTGATGATGCCGATGCGCTGCGGGTGAGCCGGCAGCGGGCGCTTGCGCTCGGCACTGAACAGGCCTTCGGCGCCGAGTTTTTCCTTCAGCGCCTCGAAGGCCAGGCGCAGGGCGCCATCGCCCGCGGGTTCGACGGTATCGACGATCAGTTGGTAGTCGCCGCGCCCCTCGAACAGCGAGACCTTGCCGCGTACCCGCACCGCCAGACCGTCGCGCAGCGCCTGGCGCACGCGCGCGGCGTTCTGGCGGAACAGCGCGCAGCGCACCTGGGCGCCGCTGTCCTTGAGGGTGAAGTAGAGGTGGCCGGAGGCCGGGCGGGCGAGGTTGGAAATCTCGCCTTCCACCCAGACGCTGCGGAACACGTCTTCGAGCAGCACGCGGGCGCGGCCGTTGAGCTGGCTGACGGTGAGGACCTCGCGGTCCAGGCCGAGTCGTTCGAAAGGGTCTCTGATCATGGCGGGCATCATAAAGGAGGTGGTGCAGGATTGCATTCGGGGCGCTCAGCCCTGCATCGCCGCCACGAACTGCCGCACCATCTCCCCATCATCGCGTCGGCAGGCCAGTGCCACGGTGCTGTCGCCAGCGTCGGACAGTGCAATGAACTTCACCGACGCCGGCGCGATATCACGCATGCACTCGGGCAACAACGCCACGCCGAACCCCGCCTGGATCAACTGCAACTGCGTGGTCTTGCGCGACACCACCTGCGCCGGGCGGGGAAAGAACCCGGCCTTCATGCACAGCGACGCCGACAGGTAGCTCAGCCCGCCACGCTGGCGGTGGGGAATGGAGATGAACGGTTCGTCACGCAAGCGCTCCAGCCCCACGCTGGCCGCGCCTGCCAGCGGGTGGTCGGCGGCCACGGCCAGCAACAGGGGTTCCTCGAACAGCGCGTGCAATTCAACGCCTTCATGCTGGCGCAGCACTGGCAGGCGCAACAGGCCGATGTCCAGGCGACCCTCGGCGATGTCCTGTAACTGCGCCTCGGAGGACTGCTGGGCGATTTCCAGCGACACCCTGGGGTTGGCCGCCAGGTAACCGCCCAGGCATTCGAGCAGTCGGCCGGTCAGCGGCACGGTGCTGGAGTGGTTCAGTCGCAGGCTGCCGCGCAAACCCTGGCCGACTTCGCGGGCCAGGCGTTCGGCCTTTTCCAGGTCGGCCAGCAGCTGCCGCGCGCGGTCGAGAAAGGCCAGCCCTGCGGCGGTCAGGCGCGGTTGGCGGGCGGTGCGTTCGAACAGCGCGGTGCCCAGTTGCAGCTCAAGTTCCTTGACCTGGCGGCTCAGCGCCGACTGTGCGATGTACAGGCGTTCGGCGGCGGCGCTGAAGCTACCGCTCTCGGCGATTTCCACGAAATAGCGCAACTGGCGAAGGGAGGTCATGGGCTTCGTATGCCTTTTCGAGATAGCTAATGGCGAAATTGCATATTAGTCGGCATGGCTGCGGGCTGGCTAACCTTGTCGTGTGTCCCTCAGGAAGCCCGCCATGCTTGCTCAATTGCCCTTCACCGGCCTCGATTGGCTGCCCATCCTGCTTGGTGTCGGCATGGCCTACGTGGTCTTCGGCATCGCCGGCTTCGGTACCGCTTTGGTGGCCGGGCCGGTGCTGATCCACTTCATGCCGCTGTCGCGGATCATCCCCTTGCTGGTGCTGCTGGACTTCGTCGCCGCGTTCGGCAACTGGTTGCCGGCGCGGCGCCAGGTGGTGCGTGGCGAGTTGCTGCGGCTACTGCCCTGCATGGCGCTGGGCTGCACGCTGGGGGGGGTGTTTCTGCTAAGGCTCAAGTCCGACCTGCTGTTGTTGCTGATGGGGCTGTTCGTCACCGGGTATGCGCTCTATAGCCTGGCGGTGAAGGTGCGCCCGGCACGCTTGTCCGGCGCCTGGGCGTTGCCGATGGGCACGGTGGGCGGGCTGTTCGGCGCGCTGTTCGGCAGTGGCGGCTTTCTCTATGCGATCTACCTCAACGCGCGGCTGGCGTCCAAGGAGCAGGCGCGGGCGACCCAGAGCGCGTTGATCAGTTGCAGCACGGTGGTGCGCCTGTCGCTGTTCCTGATTGCCGGGGTCTATGCCGATACCCACTTGCTGCTGCTTGCCGCCTGCCTGCTGCCGGTGATGTTCGCCGGCCTGTGGCTGGGGCGGCGGCTGACCCTGAAACTGTCGCGCGAAGCGTTCGTCAGGGTGGTCACCTGGCTGGTGCTGGCCAGCGGCCTGGCATTGATCGGTCGCTACCTGGGCGGCTGAGCAGGCGCTAGAATTGCGCGATTACCGCAGTTCTCAGGCCTGTCACGTTCATGAACACCCAGAGCATCATCGTCCCCAAGTTGTCCACCGTGCCGGTGCACGAAGCCCGCGCGCGCGCGATCCTGCGCTGGCTGGTGCGCGAGAAAGTCGTCGAGGAACAACTGACCACCTGCGGGCGCACCGGCAACCGCATGGGCCACGCCTTGGCCGAAGGCGCACGCAAGGTGGCGCTGCATCCCGAGAAACTGCCGCTCGGCGAACCGGTCAATGGCCTGGAAGTGATGCTCAAGCGCTGCATCTACACGCCTACCGACGGTTTTCTCGAAGAAGCTGGCTGCCCGGAGTGTCGGCGCGAGGTCGGTGAGCCCTTGTTCGAGAGCCTGGAGGAGTGGATGCCGGGTGTGAGCGACAACTTTACCTGCCCGCTGTGCGGCTTCGAGGACGACATCAACGGTTTTCTCTATTTGCAGCCCTGCGCGTTTTCCAACCTCGGGTTCATCTTCAACAACTGGGGCGAGGCAGGCTTCACCCAGGCCTTCCTCGACAGTTTCGCCGATTGGCTGGACCAGCCGGTGGCGGTGGTGCAGGTTAAAGTCAGCGGCAAGCCTTGAGTAGAAAAACAGCGAGCGGGGGCGTTGGCTTGCCGCTCGTAACTTGCGGCTTAAATCGCATTGAGCGGCGGCCCGCGGATGAGTATAATGGCGCGCTTCCATTTTTCCCGCCCGGGAGCCCCCGCGATGCTGCGTATCAGCCAAGAAGCCCTGACCTTCGACGATATCCTCCTTGTACCTGGTTATTCCGAGGTACTGCCCAATGAAGTCAGTCTCAAGACCCGTTTGACTCGTGGCATCGAGCTGAACATTCCGCTGGTTTCCGCCGCCATGGATACCGTGACCGAAGCGCGCCTGGCCATCGCCATGGCCCAGGAAGGCGGCATCGGCATCATCCACAAGAACATGACCATCGAGCAGCAGGCCGGCGAAGTGCGCAAGGTCAAGAAGTTCGAGGCCGGCGTGGTCAAGGACCCGATCACCATCGATGCCGACGCCACCGTGCGCGACCTGTTCGAACTGACCCGCCTGAACAACATCTCCGGTGTTCCAGTGCTGGAGAACGGCGACCTGGTCGGTATCGTCACTTCCCGTGACGTGCGCTTCGAAAGCCGCCTGGAAGCCAAGGTGCGCGACGTGATGACGCCCAAAGAGCGCCTGGTCACCGTGCGCGAAGGCGCCGACAAGAACGAAGTCCGCGAGCTGCTGCACAAGCACCGCCTGGAAAAAGTCCTGATCGTCGACGACAAGTTCGCCCTCAAGGGCATGATGACCGTCAAGGACATCGAAAAGGCCAAGGCCTACCCGCTGGCCAGCAAGGACGACCAGGGTCGCCTGCGCGTCGGCGCCGCCGTCGGCACCGGCAAGGACACCGGCGAGCGTGTTGCCGCCCTGGTCGCCGCTGGCGTCGACGTGGTGGTGGTCGACACCGCCCACGGCCACTCCAAGGGCGTGATCGACCGCGTGCGCTGGGTCAAGGAAAACTACCCGCAGGTGCAGGTGATCGGCGGCAACATCGCCACCGGCGCCGCCGCCAAGGCCCTGGCTGAAGCCGGCGCCGACGCGGTCAAGGTCGGCATCGGCCCAGGCTCGATCTGCACCACCCGCATCGTCGCCGGTGTCGGCGTGCCGCAGATCAGCGCCATCGCCAACGTCGCCGCCGCACTGGAAGGCACGGGCGTGCCTCTGATCGCCGACGGCGGCATCCGCTTCTCCGGCGACCTGTCCAAGGCCATCGTCGCGGGCGCCTCCTGCGTGATGATGGGTTCGATGTTCGCCGGCACCGAAGAGGCGCCAGGCGAGGTCGAGCTGTTCCAGGGCCGCTCCTACAAGGCCTACCGTGGCATGGGCTCGCTGGGTGCCATGGCGCAGGCGCAAGGCTCCTCCGACCGCTACTTCCAGGATTCCTCCGCCGGTGCCGAGAAGCTGGTGCCGGAAGGCATCGAAGGCCGCGTGCCGTACAAGGGCGCCCTGGCGGCGATCATCCACCAGCTGATGGGCGGCCTGCGGTCCTCCATGGGCTACACCGGCAGCGCGACCATCGACGAGATGCGCACCAAGCCGGAGTTCGTGCGCATCACCGGTGCCGGCATGGCCGAGTCCCACGTGCATGACGTGCAGATCACCAAGGAAGCCCCGAACTACCGCGTAGGTTGAGGCTTCAGCAATAACCGAGAGCGGGGCTGTCACGAACAGCCCCGCGTCGTTTCCGATTTCCACTGACGAGATTGAGTCATGGCCCTCGATATTCACGCTCACCGAATCCTGATCCTCGATTTCGGTTCCCAGTACACCCAGCTGATCGCCCGCCGTGTGCGCGAGATTGGCGTGTACTGCGAACTGCACCCGTTCGACATGGACGATGAAGCGATCCGCGCCTTCAACCCGCGCGGCATCATCCTGGCCGGTGGCCCCGAGTCGGTCCACGAAGCCAACAGCCCGCGCGCGCCGCAGGCGGTGTTCGACCTGAAGGTGCCGGTGCTGGGCATCTGCTACGGCATGCAGACCATGGCCGAACAGATGGGCGGCAAGGTCGAAGGTTCCGAGCTGCGCGAGTTCGGCTACGCCCGCGTCGATGTGGTCGGCAAGAGCCGCCTGCTCGACGGCATCGAAGACCACGTCGACGATGACGGCGTGCTGGGCCTGGACGTGTGGATGAGCCACGGTGACAAGGTCACCCAGATGCCGGGCGACTTCCACGTGCTGGCCAGCACCCCGAGCTGCCCGATCGCTGGCATGTTCGACGACGCCCGCGGCTACTACGGCGTGCAGTTCCACCCGGAAGTGACCCACACCAAGCAGGGTGGTCGCATCCTCTCGCGCTTCATCCAGGACATCTGCGGCTGCGAAGCCCTGTGGACCCCGTCCAACATCGTCGAAGACGCCATCGCCCAGGTGCGTGAGCAAGTGGGTTCGGCCAACGTCCTGCTCGGCCTGTCCGGCGGCGTCGATTCTTCTGTGGTTGCCGCGCTGCTGCACCGCGCCATCGGCGACCAACTGACCTGCGTGTTCGTCGACAACGGCCTGCTGCGCCTGCACGAGGGCGACCAGGTGATGGCCATGTTCAAGGAGAACATGGGCGTCAAGGTGATCCGCGCCGACGCCGAGGCCCAGTTCCTCGGCAACCTGGAAGGCGAAGCCGACCCGGAGAAGAAGCGCAAGATCATCGGTCGCACCTTCATCGACGTGTTCGATGCCGAAGCCAGCAAGCTGGAGAACATCCAGTTCCTCGCCCAGGGCACCATCTACCCGGACGTGATCGAGTCGGCCGGTGCCAAGAGCGGCAAGGCCCACGTGATCAAGTCGCACCACAACGTCGGTGGCCTGCCGGAGGAGATGAACCTCAAGCTGGTCGAGCCGCTGCGTGAACTGTTCAAGGACGAAGTGCGCAAGATCGGCCTGGAGCTGGGCCTGCCCTACGACATGGTCTACCGCCACCCGTTCCCGGGCCCGGGCCTGGGCGTGCGTATCCTCGGCGAGGTGAAGAAGGAGTACGCCGACCTGCTGCGTCGCGCCGACCACATCTTCATCGAAGAACTGCGCAAGGCCGACTGGTACCACAAGACCAGCCAGGCGTTCGTGGTGTTCCAGCCGGTGAAATCGGTCGGCGTGGTCGGCGATGGCCGTCGCTATGCCTGGGTCGTCGCGCTGCGCGCCGTCGAGACCGTGGACTTCATGACCGCGCGCTGGGCACACCTGCCCTACGAGCTGCTGGAGACCGTCAGCGGCCGTATCATCAACGAGATCGAAGGCATCTCGCGGGTGACCTACGACGTGTCGAGCAAGCCGCCTGCCACCATCGAGTGGGAGTGAGTTGAACCAAGAGGGCGCCGCAAGGCGCCCTTTTTGCTTGCGTCCTTACCGGCTACGGCACTGGGCGTGGCTTAGCGCCGCGCAATGTCCGAGAAGTAGAACTTGTCCAGCGTATGTCGCGACTCGGTGTACTCGAACTGCCGCCCATCCTGCAGGAACGTCTGGTTGCTCACCACGATCACATGGCTTTGCCCGTCCAGGTCCAAATGCGCCTTGTCGTCCTTGCCGCGTGGCACGGCCTCGATGGTGCGCCGCGCGTAGCTGATCTGCAGTTGCAGGGTCTGCTCGATGTAGGCGTAGATCGACTGCTCGGCGATCGCCTGGTCCAGTCCCGGGATCAGGTCGGCGACGAAGTGGTTGATGTCGAGGATCACCCGCTTGCCATCAATGCGCCGCACCCGCTTGATCCGCGTGATCAGGCTGCCGGGCTCGGCCTCGATGTGCTGCAGCAGCGCCCCGGCCAGTGGAAACTGGGTCAGCTCGACCATCTCGGTGCGCACGTCATCGCCCAGGCCCTCGTGGGTTTCGTGGAAGCTGACGATGCCGCCCAGCTGGAACTCGATGGGGTTGGGTGACAGCACGAAGGTGCCTTTGCCGTGG
The DNA here is from genome assembly GCF_029193575.1 of Pseudomonas entomophila. GTDB lineage: Bacteria > Pseudomonadota > Gammaproteobacteria > Pseudomonadales > Pseudomonadaceae > Aquipseudomonas > Aquipseudomonas entomophila_G. The sequence continues at coordinate 424,634 of NZ_JARGCS010000012.1, forward strand.
ACCTTCTGCGCGAAGCCGCGCTCCTGCAATTGCTCGATGGCCTTGCGCACGGTGCCGCGGCTGGCCTGGTAGGCCTCCATCAACTCGGTTTCCGACGGCAGGCGGGTGCCGCGCTCCAGGCGTTCAGTGGTGATGCTGGCAAGCAGATCGTTGTAGATCTGGTTGTATTTACTCATTAGGGGCTCTGCGGCGCTTGTGCATTCGAGCCCGGAACCATAGTGCCAGTGGCGGGGGTTTGTCCATCGACGAGGGGCGCGCGCATAAATTTTTGCAACTCGTACAGACGAGTTGTTGCTTTAACTCGTCTGTACGAGTTATTTTTGTCCTCGGCGTGCTGCCAAGACAATGCATAACAAGAATCCCCAGTGGAAGAACAAGCATGAGCCACGACTACCCCAAGATCGCCCGCGAGATCCTGCAAAGCCTCGGCGGCAGCGATAACCTCGAGCAAGCTGCCCATTGCGTGACCCGTCTGCGCCTGTCCTTGAAAGACCCCAACCGGGTCGAGCGCGGTGCCTTGAACCAGGTCGACCTGGTCAAGGGCGCGTTCTTCAACGGTGGGCTGTTGCAAATCGTCATCGGCCCGGGCGAGGTGGAGCGGGTGTACGCCGCCCTGCGCCAGGAGACCGGCCTGGCGGCCTCGACCATCGCCGATGTGAAGAAGACCGGCGGCGACAAGGCCAACCCCATCCAGCGCCTGGTACGGGTGTTTTCCGATGTGTTCATGCCGATTCTGCCGGCGTTGATCATCGCCGGCCTGCTGATGGGCGTGAACAACCTGATGGGCGCCAAGGGCATGTTCATCGAGGGCAAAACCTTGCTGGAGGCCTACCCGGACCTCGACGGCTTGTGGAGCCTGATCAACCTGATGGCCAACACCTCGTTCGTGTTCCTGCCGGCGTTGGTCGGCTGGTCGGCGGCCAAGCGCTTCGGCGGCAGCGAGATCCTCGGTATCGTGCTCGGGCTGATGCTGGTCCACCCCGACCTGCTCAACGCCTGGAACTACGGCAAGGCGGTGGCCGGCCTCGACGGCCAGCACCTGCCGTACTTCGACATCCTCGGCTGGTTCCAGATCGAGAAGGTCGGTTACCAGGGGCAGATCCTGCCGATCCTGCTGGCGGCCTACGTCATGAGCGTGATCGAGAAATGGCTGCGCGCACGGGTGCCGAACGCCATCCAGTTGCTGGTCGTGCCGATCACCACCATCGTCGTCACCGGCGTGCTGGCCCTGGCGATCATCGGCCCGGTGACCCGCCACCTGGGCATCCTCATCACCGAAGGCGTGGTCACCCTGTTCGACCTCGCGCCAGTGCTTGGCGGCATGATCTTCGGCCTGCTGTACGCGCCGCTGGTGATCACCGGCATGCACCACATGTTCCTGGCCGTGGACCTGCAACTGATCGCCACCCATGGAGGCACGTTCATCTGGCCGATGATCGTCATGTCCAACCTGGCCCAGGGCAGTGCGGCGCTGGGGGTGTTCTACACCAGCCGCAACGCGCGTGACCGCAGCATGGCCTCGACCTCGGCGATTTCCGCCTACTTCGGTATCACGGAACCGGCGATGTTCGGCGTCAACCTGCGCTTCAAGTTCCCGTTCTACGCGGCGCTGCTGGGCTCGGCGCTGGGCAGCATCGTGCTGTCGCTGAACAAGGTGCAGGCCTCGGCCATCGGCGTGGGCGGGTTGCCCGGGTTCATCTCGATCATCCCCCAGCACATCCCGGTGTTCATCGTCGGCATGGCCGTGGCGCTGCTGGTGCCGTTCGTTCTGACCTGCGCGCTGAGCATGAAGATCGTCCGCCCCGGCTACCGCGTCGCCTGACCCCGCGCAGCCTCTCGTAACCCAAGCCAGGCCGGCGCCCACGGGCGCCGGCCCGGCCCACAACACCCCGAGGAATCCCCATGCAAGACTGGCAACACTCGGTGATCTACCAGATCTACCCGAAAAGCTTCCACAGCCACGCCGGCAATGCCACCGGCGACCTGCTGGGCGTGGTTGCCAAGCTCGACTACCTCAAGTGGCTGGGCGTCGAATACCTGTGGCTGACGCCGTTCCTGCGCTCGCCCCAGCGCGACAACGGCTACGACATCAGCGACTACTACGCCATCGACCCCAGCTACGGCAGCATGGCCGATTGCGAGTTGCTGATCGCCGAGGCCGGCAAGCGCGGCATCAAGCTGATGCTCGACATCGTGGTCAACCACACCTCAATCGAGCACGAATGGTTCCAGCAGGCGCGCAGCAGCCTCGACAACCCGTACCGCGACTTCTACATCTGGCGCGACCAGCCGAACAACTGGGAGTCCAAGTTCGGTGGCCCGGCCTGGGAGTACGAGGCGCAGACCGGCCAGTACTACCTGCACCTGTTCGACCACACCCAGGCCGACCTCAACTGGGACAACCCCCAGGTGCGCGCCGAGGTGTACAAGCTGATGCGCTTCTGGCGCGACAAGGGCGTGGGCGGTTTCCGCCTGGATGTGATCAACCTGATCTCCAAGCCCGCCGACTTCCCTGAAGACCACAGCGACGGTCGACGTTTCTACACCGACGGCCCGAACGTGCACGCCTACTTGCAGGAGATGCACCGCGAAGTCTTCGAAGGCCACGACCTGGTCAACGTCGGCGAGATGTCCTCCACCAGCCTGGAGCACTGCGTGCGCTATTCGTGCCCGGCGTCGAAGGAACTGTCGATGACCTTCAACTTCCACCACCTGAAGGTCGACTATCCGAACCTGCAGAAGTGGGTTAAGGCCGACTTCGACTTCCTCCAGCTCAAGCGCATCCTTTCCACCTGGCAGCAAGGCATGCAGGCCGGTGGCGGCTGGAACGCGTTGTTCTGGTGCAACCACGACCAGCCGCGGGTGGTCTCGCGCTTCGGCGACGACGGCGAGTACCGGGTGGTCTCGGCGAAGATGCTGGCCACCGCGCTGCACCTGCTGCAGGGCACGCCGTTCATCTACCAGGGCGAGGAACTGGGGATGACCAACCCCGGGTTCGACAGCATCGAGCAGTACCGCGACGTCGAGACCCTGAACATCTTCCGCCTCAAGCGCGACGCCGGCGAGCCCGAGGCGCAGAGCATGGCCGCGATCATGCAGAAGTCGCGCGACAACGGGCGCACGCCGATGCACTGGAGTGCCGGCCCCAATGCCGGTTTCAGCACGGGGGCGCCGTGGATCGGCGTGGCCGCCAATGCCGCGCAGATCAACGTCGAAAGCCAGCTGGAAGACCCCGACTCGGTGCTGCACCACTACCGTGCGCTGATCGCCCTGCGCCGCCGCGAGCCGCTGATCCAGCGCGGCGTGTACCGGCAATTACTGGAGGACCACCCACAGGTCTGGGCCTACCTGCGCGAGGGCCAGGGCGAACGCCTGCTGGTGCTCAACAACTTCTACGCCACGCCTTGCGAAGTCGTCTTGCCGGCGGGGCTGTTGGAGGAGGGCGGCGAGCAGCGCCTGCTGCTCAGCAACTACCCCGATTGCCCGCCGCGCACCGACACGGTTGCGCTGCGGCCCTACGAGTCCTTCGTGTTGCACCTGAAGGACTGACTGCGTGTTGTAGCCCCGTCCGGGAGGACGGGGTGCTGTGAACACATAATAAAAATGTCGGAGTGCTGCATGAGAAAAACAATAAAAGTGGGCGTTGTCGCGTCGTGCCTGGGTTTGCCGTTCGCGGCCCAGGCCCTGGAATTCGCCGGGTACCTGCGCAGTGGCGCGGGCACCTCCACGGGCAGTGGCCCGCAGCAGTGTTTCCAGTTGCCAGGGGCACCGACGAAATACCGCCTGGGCAACGAGTGCGAGCAGTACGCCGAACTCGAACTGCGCCAGGACCTGCTGACGTTCGACGACGGCTCGGTGCTGAGCGTCGACGCCATGGCCTCGCTGTACAACAAGTACGATCGCCAGCTGAAGTTCCAGGGCGAGGACCACGGTTCGGCGCGCATGCCGCAGATGTACGCGCAGTGGTCCAACCTGCCGAGCCTCAACGGCGGTTCGCTGTGGGCCGGGCGGCGCTACTACAAGCGTAACGACATCCATATCTCCGACTTCTACTACTGGAACCAGAGCGCCACTGGCGGCGGTATCGAGGACGTGAAGATCGGCGACCTGAGGTACAGCTACGCACTGTCGCGCAAGGACAACCTGTACCAGAAGGAATACGCCACCCGCCACGATTTCAACGTCGCCGGCTTCAAGACCAACCCCGATGGCGAGCTGGAGCTGGGCCTGAGCCTGATCGACAAGGCCGGTGGCCGCGATACCCACCGCGGCTGGGCGCTCACCGCGCAGCACGTGCAGAAGCCGTTCCTCGGCGGGCGCAACAAGTTCGCCCTGCAGTATGGCGAAGGGCCGGGTACGGGCCTGGGCTACACCGGCGACACCACCCTCGACGACAGCAGCAAGAGCTACCGCGTGGTGGAGTTCTTCGACTGGCAACTGACACCGCGTTTCGGCGGCCAATTCCAGGCCGTGTACCAGAAGGACACCCGTCCTGGCCGTCAGGACCAGGACTGGATTTCCCTCGGCGTGCGCCCGGCCTATGCCTTCACCGAGCAATTCAAGCTGGTGGCCGAGGTCGGCCATGACCAGATCGACGCCACGGGTGGCACGCGCAAGCTCAGCAAGTTCACCGTCGCCCCGACATGGTCGCCCAAGGGCCCCGAGTTCTGGGCGCGGCCGGAGATCCGCCTGTACTACACCTATGCGTCCTGGAACGAAGCGGCCAGGCGTGCGGCCAACGAACTGGCGGCGGGGTCGGCGTTGTCTGACACCGGCGCCTATGGCGACGCGCGGCACGGCTCGAACGTGGGCGTGCAGATCGAGTACTGGTGGAAGTGACTGGCCACCGCGATGATTTTCAATGAACCTGACGGCGCTATCGTCCCTGTGGGAGCGGGCTTGCCCCGCGATGGCGCCGCCACAATTCCCCGACAGCAGGTGACCCCATGACCCCATCCCAACCTCTGGAACTGCTGGCACCCTTGTCCGGGGTGCTGCTCACCCTGGACAAGGTGCCCGACCCAGTCTTCTCCAGCGGCCTGATCGGCGACGGCCTGTGCATCGATCCCACCTCGCAGATCCTCTGCGCGCCGTTGGCGGGCGTGGTCAGCAACATCCAGGACAGCGGCCACGCGGTGAGCGTGACCGATGACCAGGGTGTGCAGGTATTGATGCACATCGGTCTGGACACCGTGAACCTGGCGGGCAAGGGCTTCACCCGGCTGGTCGCCGAGGGCCAGCGGGTGGCGGTTGGCGAGCCGCTGATCAGCTTCGACGCCGACTATCTGGCGCTCAACGCCCGCAGCCTGCTGACGCTGGTGCTGGTGGTCAGCGGCGAGCCGTTCAGCGCCCTGGCGGCGGATGGCCAAGAGGTCGAGCGCGGCCAACCGTTGTTGCGGGTGACACCGCGCGAGGGGGGCGAGGTCGTCGAGGACGATGAAGGCGAGGCACTGTTCTCCAAACCGGTGAACCTGCCCAATGCCAACGGCCTGCATGCCCGCCCGGCGGCGGTGCTGGCCCAGGCGGCCAAGGGGTTCAAAGCGAGTATCTGCCTGCATCGGCGCACCGAAAGCGCCAACGCCAAGTCGCTGGTGGCGATCATGGCGTTGCAGACCGTGCAGGGCGATGCTGTGCAGGTGAGCGCCATCGGCGACGACGCCGAGGCGGCGATCGACGCCTTGGCGCGGCTGTTGGCCGAAGGCTGTGGCGAGGCGGTGGAAGGCCAGGTGGAGGTCGTCGAGGTACGGCCGGTCGAGGATGACGCGACGTTGTTGCGCGGTGTCTGTGCCTCACCCGGTTCGGCGTTCGGCCAGGTGGTGCAGGTGCGTGAGCCGGACTTGGCGATCGTCGAGCTCGGCGGCGACCCAGCCCATGAGCGCGCGACCCTGGAGCGCGCCCTGCAGCAGGCGCATGTAGCCCTGGACGCATTGCAGGTCAAGGCCCTGGGCGACGCTCAGGCGCAGATCTTCCGTGCCCATCAAGAACTGCTCGAAGACCCGACCCTGCTCGACCAGGCGCACGAACTGCTGGGCCAGGGCAAGAGCGCCGCCTTCGCCTGGCAGAGCGCCACCCAGGCCACTGGCGCGCTGTTCCAGGGGCTGGGCAGTGCGCTGCTGGCCGAGCGCGCGGCGGACCTGGCCGATGTTGGCCAGCGTGTGCTGAAGCTGATCCTTGGCGTCCAGGACCACGCCTGGGCGCTGCCTGAGCAGGCGATCCTGATCGCCGAGCAGTTGACCCCGTCGCAGACCGCCAGCCTGGACACCACCCAGGTGCTGGGCTTCGTCACCGTCGGCGGCGGCGCGACCAGCCATGTCGCCATTCTTGCCCGCGCACTCGGCCTGCCAGCCTTGTGCGGCGTGCCTGCGCAGGTGCTGGCACTGGCCGAGGGCCAAGCGGTGCTGCTCGACGCCGACCAGGGCGAGCTGCACCTGGCGCCGGACCCTGCGCTGGTCGAGCGCCTGCACGCCAGCCGCCAGCACCAGGTAGCGCGCCATGCCCTTGACCTGGAGCAGGCGCAGCGCGCGGCGGTCACCCGTGACGGGCACCATGTGGAGGTCACCGCCAACGTCGCCTCGCTGCAGGAAGTGGAACAGGCCCTGAGCCTGGGCGGCGAGGGCGTTGGCCTGCTGCGCTCGGAGTTCCTCTACCTGGACCGCAACCGCGCGCCCAGCCCCGAGGAGCAGGCCGAGACCTACAGTGCCATCGGTCGCGTGCTGGGCCGCCAGCGCAACCTGGTGGTGCGCACCCTCGACGTCGGTGGCGACAAGCCGCTGGCCTACGTGCCGATGGAGCACGAGGTCAACCCCTTCCTCGGCCTGCGCGGCATTCGCCTTTGCCTGGCGCGCCCGGCGCTGTTGCGCGAGCAGTTGCGCGCCATCCTCGCCAGCGCGGGCACGGCTCGCCTGCACATCATGTTGCCGATGGTCAGCCTGCTTTCCGAGCTGCGTGAGGCGCGGCGCATCCTCGAAGAAGAGGCCGCAGCGCTTGGCCTGGTCGAGCTGCCCAAGCTCGGCATCATGATCGAGGTGCCGTCCGCAGCGCTGATGGCGGACCTGTTCGCGCCGGAGGTGGACTTCTTCTCCATCGGCACCAACGACCTGACCCAGTACACCCTGGCCATGGACCGCGACCACCCGCGCCTGGCCAGCCAGGCCGACAGCCTGCACCCGGCGGTGCTGCGCCTGATCGCCAGCACGGTCAAGGCCGCCCATGCCCACGGCAAGTGGGTCGGGGTGTGTGGCGCGCTGGCCTCTGAGGCGCTGGCGGTGCCGGCGCTGCTGGGGTTGGGGGTGGACGAGCTGTCGGTCAGCGTGCCGTTGATCCCGACCATCAAGGCGCGGGTGCGTGAGTTGGACCTGCCCGGTTGCCAGCAGATTGCCCGGCAGGTGCTGGCGCTGGAGGAAGCCGCGCAGGTGCGCGAGGCCTTGCAGGCGTACCAGGCGGCCAATGTTGAAACCTCTCTGGTTGTGGAGCACTGAACATGTTCGAGAAATTGCAGCGGGCGTTCTGGAAGGCCCTGACCCCAGACCTGGTGGCCGAGGCATCCGCCGCGCCGGGCGGGTTGGCGCCGGCGGTGGTGGAAGCGCTGGGCGGTACCGGCAACCTCAAGGCGCAGCAACGGGTGGCGCTGACCCGGGTGCGGGTGCAGGTGGCGGACCCGGCGCGAGTGGACGAGGGCGCGTTGAAGGCTGCCGGGGTGCCTGGGGTCATGGTGCTGGAAGGTGGGGTGGTGCATCTGCTGGTGGGGCTGGGTTGACAGTCCCGGCCCTATCGCGGGGCAAGCACGGCGCCAGCAGTGCGCTGTAGGAGCAGGCTTGCCCCGCGATAGGGCTGCTATGGTCGACGGCCGTACTGCCCCGGCGGCGCCCCCACATACCGCGAAAACGCCACGCTGAAGGTGCTCGCCGAGCCATACCCGACCCGCTCCGCCACCTGCGCCACGCTCAACCCCCCTTCGCGCAGCAGCCCCTTGGCCCGCTCCATGCGCCAGGCCAGCAGGTATTCCATCGGCGCCACCCCCAGCGTGCGCCGGAAGCGCTCGAAGAACGCCGAGCGTGACAGTGCCGCCGCCTTAGCCATGCGCTCGACGCTCCACGGTTGCTCGATGCCCGCATGCACCTGGCGCAACGCCGGCGCCAGCCGCTCATCCCCCAACCCCCTGAGCAGCCCCGGCGGCGCCTCGGCCGTGGTCGCCGCGCGCATCGCCTCGACCAGCAGCAGGTCCACCAGCCGCGACAACATGAAGTCGCTGCCTGGCCGCTGCCCGGTGCATTCCTCGCGGACCATCCACACCAGTTGCGCCAGGCGCGATGAGCCCTGCACGTGCACCACGGTCGGCAGCAGCGAGGCCAGCAGCCCCGGCGCCAGGCCGTCGAACCGGAACGAGCCGCCCAATGCCCGCAGTTCGGCCTCGCCCTTGGCGTCGCCATAGCGCACCTCGGCCAGGCCGCCCGCCACCTGGTGCGGGTCCAGGTGCACGGCTGGGGCGGGTATCAGGCTGGAGAGGGTGAACGCGGGCGTGGTCGGCAGCAGGACGAAGTCGCCTGCGTTCAGCTGGCGCGTGGGCTCGCCGTCCACACTCAGCAGGCAATTGCCTTCGAGCATGATGCAGAAGCTCGGCTGGCCGTATTCGGAGTAGCGCACGGCCCAGTTGCCCTTGCCGCTGAGGATGTTGGCGAACACCGCGCTGGGGCGCAGGCGCTGGACGACTTCGCTGAGGGGGTCGCTCATGTTTGGACGATAGCCAATGAAATCAGGATTTTTGATGATCGTGCGTCCTGTGAGGCTCCTCTATCGTAGGCCATGAGTCAATTCCCCACTCGGAGACACCTATGAAGACGGTCCTCATCACCGGTTGTTCCTCTGGCTACGGCCTGGAAACCGCCCGCTACTTCCTCGACCAGGGTTGGCAGGTGATCGCCACCCTGCGCAGCCCGCGCGACGACCTGTTCGAACCACACCCCAACCTGCGCCTGCTGGCGCTGGACGTGACCCAGCCGGCGAGCATCGACGCCGCGCTGGCCGCTGCCGGGCCGATCGACGTGCTGGTGAACAACGCTGGCATCGGCCTGTTCGGTGCCTTCGAGGTCACGCCGATGGCCACCGTGCGCGACGTGTTCGAGACCAACACCTTCGGCGTCATGGCCTTGTGTCAGGCCGTGATCCCACAGTTCCGCGCGCGCCGCGCCGGTTGCATCGTCAACGTCACCTCCAGTGCCACACTGGCACCGTTCCCGCTAGTGGCCGCCTACACCGCGAGCAAGACCGCCATCGAAGGCTTCACGGCCTCGCTGGCCCATGAACTGGGCGCCTTCGACGTGCAGGTGAAGCTGGTGGAACCTGGCTACGGCCCATCGACCCGCTTCACCGCCAATGGCCAGCAGCGCATGCAGGGGCTGCTGCCACCGGCCTACCAGGCCTTCGCCGAGCAGGCCCTGGCGGGGATGATCGCCATCAAAGCGGTGACCCACCCGGGCGACGTGGCCAGGGAAGTGTGGCGCGCCGCTAATGACGTATCGGGGCAACTGCACTTTCCCGCAGGGGCGGATGCCCTGGCGTTGGCTCAACTGCGGTAGGCCACCCAACCCTTGAAGGTCAGGCCGCAATAGAACAGTTGCACGTCGGTGAAGCCGGCCGCCTCCAGCAAGGCCACATCCTGCTCGGGCGTGAGCACCGGCAGGCGCTCCTTCATCGTCGCGATGCTCTCGGCCAACTGCTTCGGTGCAGTGCCTGGGGCGTTGGCGAAGGTGGCGTTGCGCAGCAGCCAGCGGTCTTGTTCGCTGCCCTGGTTGGGGAAGCTGTGGTGCGCCACCACCAACGGCGCACCGGGTTTCAGGCGTCGGTGCAGTTCGCGCAGGGTGCGCAGGCGTTCGGCCTCGGGCAGGAAGTGCAGGGTCAGCAGGCAGGTGGCGGCGTCGAAGGGGCCGGCGTCGCCGCTGTCGATGTAGCCTTCGTGCAGGGTCACGCGGGTGGCCAGCGGGCCGAGCAGGGTGCGGGCCAGGTCGAGCATCTGTGCGGAGGGGTCGATGCCGAGCAGTTGCCAGCCTGGTTGCAAGGTGGCGAAGGCCTTGAGTTCCAGGCCGCCGCCGGCGCCGAGGACCAGGACCCGGGCGTTGTCGGGGGTGCGTTCGGCCATCAGCAGGCAGGCCATGCGATGCAGGTCGTGCAAGCCCGGGACGATGCGCTCGGTGCGCTGGAGGTAGTCCGCTACCTGGGCGGGGTCGGTGAAGGTCATGGCGGGGCTCCGGGGTCGGGGAGCTTTCATGGTACGGCACGTGTCAAGGGGCAAGCCCGCTCTGCGGGTTCGATGGGCTGTGCCGGTAGCGCTTGGCCTGAACAACACTTCACTTAATCTTTCTCAATTGCAGGTGTATCGTATTCGCCCTTCACCGCTGGCCCGCCCAGCAGCTTGATCGCGCGATAACGAGGTACCCGCACCGATGTCTTTCACCCGTCGACAAATGCTCAAGGGCCTCACTGGCCTCGTGGTGGTTGGCCTGGGCGCCGGGGGCGCGGCGCGCTACTGGCTGGGCAAGGTCGAAGACGAGCAGGCCGGCCACGACTATGAGCTGATCGCCGCCCCCCTGGACGTCGAGCTGGTGCCGGGGCACAACACCGAAGCCTGGGCGTTCGGGCCCACGGTGCCGGGCACCGAGCTGCGGGTGCGCCAAGGCACCTGGCTGCGGGTACGTTTCATCAACCACCTGCCAGTGGAAACCACCATCCACTGGCACGGCATCCGCCTGCCGCTGGAAATGGATGGCGTGCCCTACGTCTCGCAACTGCCGGTCAAGCCCGGCGAGTTCTTCGACTACAAGTTCCGCGTGCCCGACGCCGGCAGCTACTGGTACCACCCGCACGTCAGCAGCTCCGAGGAGCTGGGGCGTGGCCTGGTCGGCCCGCTGATCGTCGAGGAGCGTGAGCCCACCGGCTTCCAGCACGAACGCGTGCTGAGCCTGAAGACCTGGCACGTGGACGAGCAGGGCGGCTGGCTGCCGTTCAGCGTTCCCCGTGAAGCGGCGCGCAATGGCACCGTCGGGCGGCTAATCACCATCAACGGCCAGGCCGATGCGGTCACCGAACTGCCCGCCGGCCAGGTGGTGCGGGTGCGCCTACTGAACCTGGACAACACCTGGACCTACCGTCTCAACCTCAAGGGCAACTGCGAGGCGCGGGTCTACGCCCTCGACGGCAACCCCGTGACCCCGCGCCCGCTGGAGGACGAATACTGGCTTGGCCCTGGCATGCGCATCTGCCTGGCCATCCGCATTCCCGAGGCGGGTGAGGAGATCTCCCTGCGCGACGGCTTCGTGCGCCTGGGCACCCTGCGCGCAGTGGCCAGCAACGACGCCCCCGGCGACTGGCCCAAGGCCCTGCCGGCAAACCCCATCGCCGAGCCCGACCTGGAGAAGGCCGAGAAGCTGAACTTCAATTTCGAATGGGCCGGCAAGGTCTCGGTCAACACGGAGAATGGCAAGCCACCGACCCTCTGGCAGATCAACGGGCAAGCCTGGGACATCACCGACAAGACGTGCGCCGACCGCCCCATCGCCACCTTGAAGCAGGGCAACAGCTACATCTTCGAGTTGAAGAACATGACCCAGTACCAGCACCCGATCCACCTGCACGGCATGAGTTTCAAGGTGATCGCCTCCAATCGCCGCAAGATCGTCGAACCGTGGTTCACCGACACCTACCTGCTGGGCAAGAACGAGCGCGCCCAAGTGGCGTTGGTGGCGGATAACCCCGGCACCTGGATGTTCCACTGCCACGTGATCGACCATATGGAAACCGGCCTGATGGCCGCGATCGCGGTGGTCTGATGCGGCCGAAGATCATCGATCGCAGTCGCGACCAGGCGTTCATGCAACTGGCGTTGGCGCTGGCCGCCGAAGGTGCGGCCCTGGGCGAGGTGCCGGTGGGGGCGGTGGTGGTGCAGCATGGGCAGGTGATCGGCCGCGGCTTCAACCGACCGATCCTCGACAGCGACCCCAGCGCCCATGCCGAGATGGTCGCCATCCGCGATGCGGCGAAGGCGGCGAGCAACTACCGGTTGCCGGGCAGCACCCTGTACGTGACCCTGGAGCCGTGCAGCATGTGCGCCGGGTTGATCGTGCATTCGCGGATCGAGCGGGTGGTGTATGGGGCGCTGGAGCCCAAGGCAGGGGTGGTGCAGAGCCAGGGGCAGTTCTTTGCCCAGGGGTTCTTGAACCATCGTGTGCTGTATGAGGGCGGGGTGCTGGCGAATGAGTGCGGGCAGATATTGAGCGAGTTCTTCAAGGCCCGGCGCGCCAAGGGCTGAGCTGGAAACTGTGGTGGCAGGGCTGGCCCCGCGATGAGGCCTACCCGATCCCGCGCCCTACATCGGCGTCGGCGCTTGCGCCGGCTTGTCCTTGTTGACCGCCGGCACGTGCAGATTGCCCTCGGCCACCGGGCCTTCGAGCTGAGGCTGGGTGACCCAGGTGAGGATGTCGTAGTAGCGACGGATGTTGGCCACGAAATGCACTGGCTCGCCGCCGCGGGCATAGCCGTACTTGGTCTTGCTGTACCACTGCTTCTGCGACAGGCGTGGCAGCATCTTCTTCACGTCCAGCCACTTGTTCGGGTTGAGCCCCTCGCGCTTGGCCAGGGTGCGCGCGTCTTCCAGGTGGCCGCTGCCGACGTTGTAGGCCGCCAGGGCGAACCAGGTGCGGTCCGGTTCCTTGATGCTGTCGTCGAGCTGCTCCTTGACCACCATGAAGTACTTGGCGCCGCCCTCGATGCTCTGCTTAGGGTCCAGGCGGTTGGACACCCCCATGGCCTGGGCGGTGCGCTGGGTCAGCATCATCAGGCCGCGCACGCCGGTCTTGGAGGTGACCTCCGGCTGCCACATCGACTCCTGGTAGCCGATCGCTGCCAGCAGGCGCCAGTCGACCTGCTCGGTCTTGCCCGAGGTGCGAAAGTGCTTCTCGTACTTGGGCAGGCGCTGCTGCAGGTGCTGGGCGAAGGTGTAGGCGCCGACGTAGCCAAGCACGTCGACGTGGCCGTAGTAGCGGTCCTTCAGGCGCTGAAGCGTGCCGTTCTTCTGCGACTTGTCGAGGAATTCGTTGATCTCGTTGAGCAGGCTGTTGTCGTCGCCGGCGGCCACCGCCCAACGCTGGTCGCGGGCATCGCCCAGGTCGAAGGCCACGCGCACGTTGGAGAAGTACACCTGGTTCATCGCCAGTTCGTTGGAGTCCACCAGGGTCAGGTCGATCTGCCCCTCGTCGACCATGCGCAGTAGGTCGACCACCTCGACGGCGTCGGACTCTTCGTAATCAAGGGTCGGATACTGCTTTTTCAGCGTCGCCAGCTGTTCGGCATGGCTGCTGCCCTTGAGTACCATGATCTTCTTGCCGATCAGGTCCTTGGGTTCGGTGGGTCGGGAGCGGCCGTTGCGGTAGATGACCTGCGGGGTGACCTCCAGGTAGGGGTGGGAGAAACGCGCCTGGGCGGTGCGCTGCTCGCTGCTGACCAGGCCGGCGGCGGCCAGTACCGGGCCGGAGGGTTTGCCCAACTGTTCGAACAGTTCGTCGAGGTTGTCGGCGGTCTCGATTTCCAGCTTCACCCCCAGGTCGTCGGCGAAGCGCTTGACCAGCTCGTATTCGAAGCCGGTCTCGCCGTTGCGGTCCTGGAAGTAGGTGGCCGGGCTGTTGCGGGTGACCACGCGCAGCACGCCGTCCTCCTTCACGCGCTCCAGGGTGCTGGGTTTTTCAACACAGGCACCGAGCATCAGGAAGAGTCCGGTTGCGACGAGCCATTTGGCGCAGCGCTGGCGCAAAGCAGTGTGGGCGAACATAGGTTGCAGTATACGCAAACGGCCGTGCGGACCATATCTCGACAATGTGCGGGTTGTCTGGTAGCGGCTATCGCCGCCCTTCCAGGAGCGGTCCTGCGTCGCGAAAGGGCCGCCCCATGCAGGGGCGGTGGCGGGGGTTGTTTTTTTGACCCGTAAGTCCGGTTCCGCCGCCCGGCAGCATTGCCCTCTGGCGGGTGCCGAAAGCCTTCGAATTAGGCTAGAATGCACGGCCTCTAAGCACACCCCTTCCTGAGGCTGTCCCGACGATGTTGATCCTGCGCGGCGCTCCTGCCCTTTCTGCCTTCCGCCACGGTAAGTTACTCGAGCAACTGAGCCAGAAAGTCCCCGCTGTTTCCGGTTTGTATGCCGAATTCGCCCACTTCGCCGACGTCGATGGCGAACTGACCGCCGACCAGCAGCAGGTGCTGGGCCGCCTGCTCAAGTACGGCCCGAGCGTACCGGTGCAGGAGCCGAGCGGCCGCCTGTTCCTGGTCGTACCGCGCCTGGGCACCATCTCGCCCTGGGCCTCCAAGGCCAGCGACATCGCCCATAACTGCGGCCTGCAGGCCATCCAGCGCCTGGAGCGCGGTATCGCCTACTACGTCGCCGGCAACCTCAGCGACGCCGACGCCGACCTCATCGCCGCCGAGCTGCACGACCGCATGACCCAGCGCGTGCTGACCCAACTGGAGCAAGCCGGCGACCTGTTCAGCCACGCCCAACCCAAGCCGATGACCTCCGTCGACGTGCTCGGCGGTGGCCGCGCCGCGCTGGCCCAGGCCAACATCGACCTGGGCCTGGCCCTGGCCGAAGATGAGGTCGATTACCTGGTCGAGGCCTTCCAGGGCCTGCAGCGCAACCCGAACGACATCGAACTGATGATGTTCGCCCAGGCCAACTCCGAGCACTGCCGCCACAAGATCTTCAACGCCAGTTGGGACATCGACGGCCAGGCTCAGGAAAAGAGCCTGTTCGGCATGATCAAGAACACCTACCAGATGCACAGCGAAGGCGTGCTGTCGGCCTACAAGGACAACGCCTCGGTGATCGTCGGCCACGTCGCCGGCCGCTTCTACCCGAACCCTGAGACCCGCCAGTACGGCGCGGTGCAGGAGCCGGTGCACATCCTGATGAAGGTCGAGACGCACAACCACCCGACCGCCATCGCCCCGTTCTCCGGCGCCTCCACCGGCTCCGGCGGCGAGATCCGCGACGAAGGCGCCACCGGCCGCGGTGCCAAGCCGAAGGCCGGCCTGACCGGCTTCACCGTCTCCAACCTGCGCATCCCGGGCTTCGAACAGCCGTGGGAGCAGGCCTACGGCAAGCCGGGCCGCATCGTCGACGCCCTCGACATCATGGTCGAAGGCCCCCTGGGCGGCGCCGCGTTCAACAACGAATTCGGCCGCCCGGCGCTGACCGGCTACTTCCGTACCTTCGAGCAGAGCATCAACACCCCGCGCGGTGAAGAAGTGCGCGGCTACCACAAGCCAATCATGCTCGCCGGCGGCATGGGCAACATCCGTGAAGACCACGTGCAGAAGGGCGAGATCACCGTCGGCGCCAAGCTGATCGTGCTCGGCGGCCCGGCCATGCTGATCGGCCTGGGCGGCGGCGCCGCCTCGTCGGTGGCCACCGGCGCCAGCTCGGCAGACCTGGACTTCGCCTCGGTGCAGCGCGAGAACCCGGAAATGGAACGCCGCTGCCAGGAGGTCATCGACCGCTGCTGGCAGTTGGGCGAGCAGAACCCTATCGCGTTCATCCACGACGTCGGCGCCGGCGGCATCTCCAACGCCTTCCCCGAGCTGGTCAACGACGGTGGCCGCGGTGGCCGCTTCGAACTGCGCAACGTGCCCAACGACGAGCCGGGCATGGCCCCGCACGAAATCTGGTCCAACGAGTCGCAGGAACGCTACGTGCTGGCCGTCAGCGCCGTCGACTTCGAGCGCTTCAAGGCCATCTGCGAACGCGAGCGTTGCCCGTTCGCCGTGGTCGGCGAGGCCACCGAAGAGAAGCACCTGACCGTCACCGACAGCCATTTCGCCAACACCCCGGTGGACATGCCGCTCGACGTGCTGCTCGGCAAGCCGCCGCGCATGCACCGTTCGGTCACCCGCGAAGCCGAGCTGGGCGATGACTTCGACCCGAGCGGCCTGGACCTGGACAACGCCGTCGAGCGCGTCCTGCACCACCCTGCCGTGGCCAGCAAGAGCTTCCTGATCACCATCGGCGACCGCACCATCACCGGCCTCGTGGCCCGCGACCAGATGGTCGGCCCATGGCAGGTGCCGGTGGCCGACTGCGCCGTCACCGCCACCAGCTTCGACGTCTACACCGGCGAAGCCATGGCCATGGGCGAGCGCACCCCGCTGGCCCTGCTCGACGCCCCGGCTTCGGGCCGCATGGCCATCGGCGAAGTGCTGACCAACCTGGCCGGCGCACGCATCGACAAGCTCTCCGACATCAAGTTGTCGGCCAACTGGATGTCCGCCGCCGGCCACCCCGGTGAAGACGCGCGCCTGTACGACACCGTCAAGGCCGTTGGCATGGAGCTGTGCCCGGAACTGGGCCTGACCATTCCGGTGGGTAAGGACTCCATGTCGATGAAGACCAAGTGGAGCGAGGACGGCGTCGACAAGAGCGTCACCGCGCCGATGTCGCTGATCGTCAGCGGCTTCGCCCCGGTCGCCGACATTCGCGGCACCCTGACCCCGCAACTGCGCATGGACAAGGGCGAGACCGACCTGATCCTGATCGACCTGGGCCGTGGCAAGAACCGCATGGGCGCCTCGATCCTCGCGCAGACCTTCGGCAAGCTTGGCGCCCAGGCGCCGGACGTCGACGACGCCGAAGACCTCAAGGCGTTCTTCGCGGTGATCCAGGGCCTGAACGCCGATGGCCACCTGCTGGCCTACCACGACCGTTCCGACGGCGGCCTGCTGGTCACCGTGCTGGAAATGGCCTTCGCCGGCCACTGCGGCCTCGACCTGCACCTCGACCCGCTGACCGACGCGCGTGGCGAAATCCCGGCCATCCTGTTCAACGAAGAGTTGGGCGCGGTGATCCAGGTGCGCCAGGACGCGACCCCGGACGTGCTCGCCCAATTCAGCGCCGCCGGCCTTGAAGACTGCGTCGCAGTGATCGGCAAGCCGGTCAACAACGGCGAGGTGTCCATCAGCCTGAACGGCGAAGTGCTGTTCGACGACGACCGCCGTCTGCTGCAACGCCAGTGGGCCGAGACCAGCTACCAGATCCAGCGCCTGCGCGACAACGCCGATTGCGCCGACCAGGAATTCGACGTCCTGCTCGAGGAAGACAACCCGGGCCTGTCGGTCAAGCTGGGCTTCGACGTCAATGACGACATCGCCGCGCCGTACATCAAGAAGGGCGTGCGCCCGCAAGTGGCGATCCTGCGTGAGCAGGGCGTCAACGGCCAGGTCGAGATGGCCGCGGCCTTCGACCGTGCCGGCTTCGCTGCCGTCGACGTGCACATGAGCGACATCCTCGCCGGCCGCGTCGACTTCGAAACCTTCAAGGGCCTGGTGGCGTGCGGTGGCTTCTCCTACGGCGACGTGCTCGGTGCCGGTGAGGGCTGGGCCAAGTCGGCGCTGTTCAACGCCCGTGCCCGCGACGCCTTCGAGGCCTTCTTCGCGCGCAACGACAGCTTCGCCCTGGGCGTGTGCAACGGTTGCCAGATGATGTCCAACCTGCACGAGCTGATCCCGGGCACCGAGTACTGGCCGCACTTCGTGCGCAACCGCTCGGAGCAGTTCGAGGCGCGCGTGGCCATGGTCGAGGTGCAGAAGTCCAACTCGATCTTCCTGCAGGGCATGGCCGGTTCGCGCATGCCGATCGCCATCGCCCACGGCGAAGGCCATGCCGAGTTCGCCAGCGAAGAGGCACTGCTGGAAGCCGACCTGTCCGGTTGCGTGGCCCTGCGCTACGTCGACAACCACGGCAAGGTCACCGAAGCCTACCCGGCCAACCCGAACAGCTCGCCGCGGGGTATCACCGGCCTCACCAGCCGCGATGGCCGCGTGACCATCATGATGCCGCACCCTGAGCGTGTGTTCCGTGCCGTGCAGAACTCCTGGCGCCCGGATGAGTGGCACGAAGACGGCGCCTGGATGCGCATGTTCCGTAACGCGCGCGTTTGGGTGAACTAAGGGTGTACAAGCTGGCCTTCTTCGTCCCGGCCAGCCATGTGGAAGTGGTCAAGGCCGCTGTGTTCGCCGCAGGTGGCGGACGCATCGGCGACTACGACCACTGTGCCTGGCAGACCCTTGGCCAAGGCCAGTTCCGCCCGTTGGACGGCAGCCAGCCGTTTCTCGGGCAGGCCGGCCAGGTCGAAGTGGTGGAGGAGTGGAAGGTCGAGTTGGTGGTGGCCGATGCGTTGGTCCGCGATGTCGTCGCGGCGCTCAAGGCCAGCCATCCGTACCAGACACCGGCCTACGAGGTCTGGCCGCTGGCCGATTTCTGAGGTGTCGCTGCAAGGGGCTGCTGTGCAGCCCAATCGCGGGCTTGCCCCGCGATTGGGCCGCGTAGCGGCCCCTTTTACCTTTGCAGCGCCTGGCTCACCCCTGGTGCCTGCGGCCCCATCAGCAAATGCCAGACCCCACCCGCCTGCGGGCTGACGCCTTGGCAGCCCATCGCCAGTAGCCGTTCGCGCGCTACCTTCCCTTCATCCTTCAGCGTCACCCGCACACGGCTTGACGCCACGCACGCCACCGCCAGCACGTTCGCCCGCCCGCCCAGGGCCTCCAGCCATTCCCCCGCCGGCACGGTTTCATCGACCGCCGAAGGCGCGGTCTCGACAACCGGCGCGGTCACCAGCGCTTGCGGCAATGCCGCGCGAATCTCGTCCGCCAGCGCATCCGCCAATGGCCCCACCACCACTTGCAGGCTGCCGCCGTTGCCTGGCCGCACCACGGCCATCGCCCCCAGGCGCTTGAGTTCGTCGTCACGGGCCAGGCCACGGTCGGCCAGCACCAGGCGCAAGCGCGTGGTGCAGGCGTCCACCCCTTGCAGGTTGGCCGCGCCGCCCAATGCCTCGATATAGCCGCGCGCCCGTGGCGCCTCGCCGCCAGCCACCACCCGGTCGGCGGGCTGTTCCTCGCGCCCCGGGGTCTTCAGGTCGAAGCGGCGGATGCAGAAGTCGAACACGAAGTAGTAGACCAGCGCATAGGCCACGCCCACCGGGAACACCAGCCAGCCATTGGTCGAGCGCCCCCAGCCCAGCGCCATGTCGATCGCGCCGCCCGAGAAGGTGAAGCCCAGGCGGATGTTCAACAGGTCGCAGATCGCCATCGACAACCCGGTCAGCAGCGCGTGGATCAGGTACAGCATCGGTGCCAGGAACATGAAGGCGAACTCCACCGGCTCCGTCACCCCGGTCAGCGCCGAGGTCAGCGCCATCGACAGCAGCACCCCGCCGATCAGCTTGCGCCGCCCCGGCAGGGCGTGCCGGTACATGGCCAGGCATGCGGCGGGCAGGCCGAAGATCATCATCGGGAAGATCCCGGCCATGAACTGGCCGGCCTTGGGGTCGCCAGCGAAATAGCGGGCCAGGTCGCCCGTCACCACCTGGCCGTTGACGGCCTCGAAGCTGCCGAAGACGAACCACACCAGGTTGTTCAGGATGTGGTGCAGGCCGGTGATGATCAGCAGGCGGTTGAGCACGCCAAAGAAGAACGCGCCGATGCTGCCGCTCTCCATCATCACTTGGCCCAGGCTGTTGATGCCATGCTGCACGGGTGGCCAGACGATGCCGAACAGCAGCCCCAGGCTTACCGCCGACAGCCCGGTGATGATCGGCACGAAGCGCCGCCCGCCGAAGAACGCCAGGTATTCGGGCAGGCGGATGTCCTTGAAGCGGTTGTACAGGCTGCCGCCGAGCAGGCCGCAAAGGATGCCGGCGAGCATGCCCATGTCGATCTTCGGGTCGATCGTCTTCAGTGTGGCGACCAGGACCAGGTAGCCGATGGCGCCGGCCAGCCCGGCGGTGCCGTTGTTGTCGCGGGCAAAGCCCACGGCGATGCCGACGGCGAAGATCAGCGCCAGGTTGGCGAAGATCGCCTGCCCCGCGTCGTGCACCAGGGCGATGTCGAGCAGGTCGGTGTCGCCCAGGCGCAGCAACAGGCCGGCGATGGGCAGGATGGCGATGGGCAGCATCAAGGCGCGGCCGAGCCGTTGCAGGCCCTGGATGAAGTGCTGGTACATGGTGCGCTCCGAATTATCGTTGTTGGGCGTGGCGGGCCGCAGGTGCGTGCCGGGGGCGGTCGCGCACGTCACGGCAGGCTTGGCGTACGGCCTTGGCACTGGGCAGCGTCAGCAGGTGCTGGGCCAGGTGCGTGCAGTCGGTGGTGTCCAGTTGCCGCACCAGGGCCTTGATCTCGCCGATCTGCGGCGCGCTGACCGACAGCTCGGTCACCCCCAGGCCAACCAGCACCGCTGTCGCCAGCGGGTCGCTGGCCAGGGCGCCGCACACGCCCACCCAACGCTTGTGCTTGGCCGCACCCCGGCAGGTCAGGTCGATCAGGCGCAACACCGCCGGGTGCAGGGCGTCGACCCGCGCGGCCAGGCCGGCATGGTCGCGGTCCATGGCCAGGGTGTACTGCGACAGGTCGTTGGTGCCGATGGAGAAGAAGTCGGCATGCTCGGCCAGGCGCTCGGCGAGCAAGGCTGCCGCCGGCACCTCGATCATCACCCCCAGTTCGGCGCGCTGCGCCACGCCCAGTTCGGCAGCCAGCTGGTCGAGGCGCAGGCGCACGGCAAGCAGCTCGTCGACCTCGGTGACCATGGGCAGCATGATCCGACAACGTCGCTGGGGGTTCACCCGCAGCAGTGCGCGCAATTGCTGGTCGAGCAGTTCCGGGCGCACCTGGCCGAGGCGGATACCGCGCAGGCCCAGCACCGGGTTGGCCTCGGCGGGCAGGGGCAGGTAGTCGAGTTGCTTGTCGCCGCCCACGTCGATGGTGCGGATGATCACCGGGCGCTCGCCCATGGCATCGACCACTGCTTGGTAGGCCGCGCGCTGCTCGCCTTCGTCCGGCGCCGTATGGCGGTCGACGAAGAGGAATTCGCTGCGCAGCAGGCCCACGCCATCGGCGCCCAGGACCACGGCCCGGGCGGCTTCGTCGGCGCCGGCGACGTTGGCTGCGACTTCGATGTGCCGACCGTCGAGGGTGTGAGCCGGGGCATGCGCAGCGGCCTGTTGCCGTTGTCGTTGCTCGCGACGTTCGCGGCATTGCTGCTCGACCTCCAGCAGCCGCGCGGCGTCGGCCTGGGTTTCCAGGCGGCCTTGCTCGGCGTCGAGCACCAGCGGCGTGCCCAGCGGCAGCGCCAGCAGCGCATCGCCGACCGCCACCAGGCAGGGCAGGCCACGGGCGCGGGCGAGGATGGCCACGTGCGAGGTGGCGCCGCCAGCGGCCATGCACAGCCCGGCGATGTCGTGCTGGGCGAGCAGCAGCAGGTCGGACGGGGTCAGCTCGTGGGCGACGACGATGGCCGAAGGCGGCAGTTGCAATTGCCGGGCTTCACCCAACAGGGCGCGCAGCACGCGCTGTTGCAGGTCGTGCAGGTCATTGGCGCGCTCGGCCAGCAGCGGGTTGTCGAGCTTGCGCAGCACCTGGCATTGGGCGTCTATGGCGCGGGCCCAGGCATGGCCGGCGGCCGTGCCCTGGTCGATGTGCTGGTGCGCGGCATCGAGCAGCGCCGGGTCGTCGAGCAAGGCCAGGTGCGCGTCGAGGATCGCGGCGGCGTCCTGCTGGTGGCGTGGCAGGTGGCGCAGGTCCTGTTCGAGGGCGCTGCGCACCTGCGCGAGGGCATCGTGCAGGGCTTGGCGCTGTTCGCCGGGTGTGTTGTGGCCGGGGTCGTCCGGCAGGGCGATATCGTCGAGCCGGGCCAGCGGCCCGTGGGCCAGGCCAGGCGAGGCGCAGACGCCAGTGAGTACGCCGGGTTCGCTGGAGGCGGGCGCGGGCTTGGGCATCAGCGGGGCGGCGGCATGCTGTTCGCTCACGCTCGGCGTGCTCAGCGCCGCCAGCAGCGCTTGCAAGGCAGGCTCGGCGTCGGGGCCGGTGCAGGTGAGCTGCACCTCGTCACCCTCGCCGACGCCCAGGCCCATCACTGCCACCAGGCTGTTCAGCGCGGCGACCTGGCCACGGAAGCGCAGCTCGGCGCGGCTTTGGAAACCTTGCGCGGTATGGCGCAGCAGGGCTGCGGGGCGCGCGTGCAGGCCCCCCTGGTGCGCCACCCGCGCCGAGCCACTGGCGCTGCGCTGCTCGGTTTGGCGGGTGAGGGGATGCGCAGCAGTGGCCTTGGCCTGTACGCCCAATAGCGCAGTGCCGGGTGCGGCCGTGGCGGCGGCCAGTGGCTGCACCGTGAAGTCCTCGCCGTTGCTGATCAACATCACCGTCACCAGGCTGGTGCAGTGTTGCGCCACCAGGTCCAGGTCGAAGTGGATCAGCGCCTGGCCTTCCACCACCCGCTCGCCAAGGCGTACCTGGGGCGTGAAGCCGCGCCCCTGCAGCTGCACGGTATCGACACCGATGTGCAGGAGGACTTCGGCCCCATTGTCGGCGCGCAGGGTCAGGGCGTGGCTGCTGCGGGCGAGCTGGATCACCTCGCCGGCGCAGGGCGCGCGCAGGCAATCGTCGAGTGGGTCGACGGCGATGCCTTCACCCAGCGTGCCGCTGGAAAACACAGGGTCCGGTACCAGGCCAAGCGGCACCAGCGGCCCGCTGAGCGGGGCGTGGAGCGTGACATTGTTGTTATGGGACATCCGCTGTTCCTCGTGGAGTCAGTGCGTGCAGGTCACTTTGCTCAGGTGGCGGGGCTGGTCCGGGTCCAGGCCACGGGCTTCGGCAAGCCCGGCAGCCATGACGTAGAAACTCTGGATCGCCAGCACCGGGTCGAGCGCCGGGTGCCCGGCGCGGGTCAGGGTCAGGTCGCGTTCGCCGATGTCGTCTGGCGCTGCCAGCAGCACCCGGGCACCGCGTTGGCGCATGTCAGCGGCCAGTTGCAGCAGGCCGGCCTGCTCGACGCCACGGGGCGCGAACACCAGCAACGGGTACTGCGCGTCGATCAGCGCCATCGGCCCGTGGCGTACCTCGGCGCTGCTGAAGGCCTCGGCCTGGATCACCGAGGTCTCCTTGAATTTGAGCGCCGCTTCCTGGGCGATGGCGAAGCCGGCGCCACGGCCGATCACCATTAGCCGTTCGCTGGCGCGCAGCACCTCGATGGCCAGGCTCCAGTCCTGGCTGGCGGCTTCGCGCAGTTGCGCGGGCAGCGCGTGGCCCGCGGCCAGCAGTGCCGCGTCCTGGCCCCAGTGGGCAACCAGGCGGGCGCTGGCGGTCAGTGTGGCGACGAAGCTCTTGGTCGCTGCCACGCTCAGTTCGGGGCCGGCGCCCAGCGGCAGGTGGTGCTGGCAGGCCTGCTCCAGCGGCGAGCCTTCAGCGTTGACCAGCGCCACGGTGGTTGCCCCGCACTCGCCGAGGCGGCGCAGGCTTTGCACCAGGTCCGGGCTCTGCCCCGACTGCGACAGGCCCAGCGCCAGTTGGCCACGCACCCGTAGCGGCGCCTGCTGCAAGGTCACCACCGACATCGGCAGCGAGGCGACTGGCAGCCCCAGTTGCTGCATGGCCAGGTAGGCGAAGTAGCTGGCGGCATGGTCGGAACTGCCGCGTGCGACGGTCACCGCTACCTGCGGGTCGAGCGCGCGCAGGCGCTCGGCCAGGGCCGCGCAGGCCGGGTCCAGTTGCTGCAACTGGCGGTCGACGACGGCGGCGCAGGCGCGCGCCTCTTCGAGCATCCTTGAACTCACGAACGATCTCCTTCGACCATCACGGCGGTCAGTTTGAGTTGGCGGTCGAACAGCACCGCGTCGGCCCAGGCGCCGACCTGCAGGCGGCCACGCTCGGCCAGGCCCAGGTAGTCGGCGGGGAATTGCGACAGGCGCTGCGAGGCTTCGGCCAGTGGCAGGCCGATCTTCACCAGGTTGCGCAGCGCCTGGTCCATGGTCAGGGTGCTGCCAGCGAGGGTGCCGTCGGCCAGGCGCACGCCGCCCAGGCACTTGGTCACCGTGTGGCTGCCCAATTGGTACTCGCCATCGGGCATGCCGGCGGCCGCGGTGGAGTCGGTCACGCAGTACAGGCAGGGGATCGCGCGCAGCGCCACGCGCATCGCCCCGGGGTGCACGTGCAGCAGGTCGGGGATCAACTCGGCGAAGCGCGCATGGGCCAGGGCCGCGCCGACGATGCCTGGCTCGCGGTGGTGCAGCGGGCTCATGGCGTTGTAAAGGTGGGTAAAGCTGGTGGCACCGGCCTCCAGGGCGGCGACGCCCTCTTCGTAGCTGCCCAGGGTGTGGCCGACCTGCAGGCGGATGCCGCGCTCGCTCAGGGCGCGGATCAACGGCAGGTGCCCGGCCACTTCCGGGGCGATGGTGATCACCTTGATCGGCGCCAGCGCCAGGTATTCTTCGACCTCGTCGAGCAGCGCCTGATGGGCGAAGTTTGGCTGCGCGCCGAGTTTGCCGGGGTTGATGTACGGGCCTTCGAGGTGCACCCCGAGGATCCGCGCGGCGTTGCCGCGAGGTGCGCGCAGGTGCTCGCCGAGGGCCGCCAGCACGCCGTGCAGTTCCTCGCGCGGCGCGGTCATGGTGGTGGCCAGCAGCGAGGTGGTGCCGAAGCGCAGGTGGGTGCGGGCGATGGTGTCGAAGGCCTCGCGGCCCTGCATCACGTCGCTGCCGCCACCGCCGTGCACGTGCAGGTCGATGAAGCCTGGCAGCAGGTAGGGCAGCTCATTGTCGGCGGGGTCGCAGGGTTCGGCGTCGATGGCCTGGATGCGGCCGTCGGCCACGCTCAGGCGACCACGCACCCAGCCGGTGGGGGTGAGGATATTGGCGATGTCCATGGGGGCTCCGGTTCAGCGCCGCAGTTCGGCGACGAAGTCGTAGTAGTCGTTGCGGCAGTAGGTGTCGGTGATCTCGATCGGGGTGTTGTCGTCGAGGTAGCCGATACGGGTCATCAGCAGCATGGCGGTGCCTGGGGCGATGCCGACCTGGGCGGCGAGCTCGGCGTCGGCGTTGATCGCGCGGATGTGCTGCAGGGCACGGACCACCGGTTTGCCAAGGCGGTCCAGGTGCTGGTAGAGCGAGTCGCCCACCGCCTGTGGGTCGCCGAGCAGGCGTGCCGGCAGGGTGCTGCACTCCACCGCCATGACGATGTCGTCGGCCTTGCGCAGGCGCTTGAGGCGCGCCACCTGGTCGGTGGGCGACAGGCCCAGGCGGATCAGCTCGTCGGTGCTCGGGGCGCCGAGGCGACGGTCCAGCCACTGGGAACTGGGGGTGAAGCCCTTCAGGCGGAGCATTTCGCTGAAGCTCGACAGGCGCGAAAGCGGCTGTTCGAGGCGTGGCGTGATGAAGGTGCCCGAGCCCTGGATGCGGCGGATCAGGCCTTGTTCGAGGAGTACTTCGAGGGCTTTGCGCGCAGTGACCCGGGAGATTTCCAGGGCTTCGCTCAAGGTGCGCTCCGACGGCAGCGCCTGGTCGGCGCTCCATTGGCCGGCGTGGATGGCCTGCTCGAGGTTGCGGGCCAGTTGCAGGTACAGCGGGGTGGACGCGGTTTCGTCCGGGCGCAGGGCGGTCAGGGGGCGCATGCGGGCTTGTCCTGTTATCGTTGTGGTGTGAAAGCTAATACCACTTCAATACCAGGTCAATACCATTGGTCATTCCGATGACAGGCCTGGCCTGTCATCGGAAGGCGCGGCGCTTCAGACCCAGGGGGCGGGCCCGGTATCAGGCAGGTTGGTGAAGCTCCAGAAGCTGGTGTTGGTCAGCTCTTCGATCTCCGCGACGTAGCGCTCGGCTTCGCCCAGCGCTTTCGCGACCTCCGCCAGTGCCTCGTCCAGTTCGGTGGTTTGCAGTTGTCTGAGGGTGTCGATCGATTTGCCCTGCTCGATCTTCTGCGGGTTGCCTTGCGCCCAGTCGTTGACGATCTGCACGTACCAGTCGACGTCATTGGGGTGCGAGATATAGCGCTTGGCCCGTTTGCACAGGTCATTGCCGTCGCTGGCGTTTCCTGCCCAGTGCTCGAACATGGCCTGCCCGATATTGGCCACGGCCTGGGTGGCCAGTTGCACGGCCAAGGTATGGAAAGGGTGGGTGTCGTGGTCTTTGGCCAGTTGTGAATGGGTGGCCAGCGTCTCGCTGTCGGTGTTCGGGTCTTTGTCCAGGTAGACCTGCAAGGTCGCCACATGGTCGCCAGCCCATTTGAGCAACGGTTTCTTGATCAGGTTGGTGGCGTAATCCACGGTTTTGCTGGGTAGCTCAGCGACGGCCTTGATCTTGTTGAACAGCTTGTAAAGCGGGTTGCTGGCGACCTTGTCGCGTGCCTCCAGGTACAGGTTGTAGCTCGAGAGCAGGAAGGTGTCCTGTTCGTCGCTCAGCAGGATCAGCATGATCTGATCGAAGTCGCTGCGCTCCCCCGCCTTGAGAGATTCAGTGTCCTGGCGCTGGTCCGGGTAAAGAAGCTTGGCCAACGGGTCGATCACGCTGCCGACGATGTCCAGGGCCGAGAACATACCGGTGACCACCGGCCATTCGTGTCGGGATGCCTCTCGCGACTCGACGGCGGTCGTCCATACCAAGACCTCGGCATGGCCGAGTTTGCGCAGGCTGAGTTCTACGAAGTTGGAGTGGGCGAAATAGTCCTCCAGTACATGCAGCGCCTCGCCGAAGTAGCGCATGCCGGTGGGCGTCTTGCCTTCCTTCATGGCGGCCTCCAGCTTTCTTTCCATGTACGCGACGGGGCGGCGGATGTACTTCTTCAGCGAACGCTTGGGCATTACCGCGTTGCGCGGGTCGTCTGGGAATACCAGCGGGGAAAATTCCGAATCGATGGTTTTTGGGTCGATCGCGTCCCGGTCCAGGGTGGTGGGGTTGTCGATGTGCTCATGCGGGCGATAGACGCCGAGCATCTTCGGGGTCACTTTGTAGGCCTGTCGGCCCTCGGGCGTCGATTGCAGGCTGTGGAACGCCTTGAGGGCCAGCAAGTCGACGATGGCGGTGAGCTTGGCCCGCGATACCCGGGGCACTTCGTTGTTGAGCAACAGCCGCGCGAGCTCCGCAGCATCGATCGTGGCGTCCTTGGCCGGGTGAACGATCTTGGCGTCGATCAGTTGCGAGTAGTCGCGCAGCCAATTGCCGAAGTAGATGGCCTTGCACTCGTCGTCGGTGAAACCGACGGTCTTCAGGGCGGCCTCTATGGATTCGTGGCCAAAGGACTCGTGGCCGGACTCATCGCCGCTACCTGCGGCAAAGCGCTTTTTTCGCCGACGCAGCTCCTCTGCGGGTTCATCGTCGCCGTCGTCTTGCGGCAGTTCGAACGTCAAGGGGTGGTCGAGGCCAGACTGGGTGTAGGTGGCGAACGTCGTGCCGACCTCGACAGGCTCGCCGTAGAACAGCAACGTTTGCGTGAAGCCAGTGCCAAGGTCTTGCGCAGCGTCCCTCGGCGCTAACGGGGCGTCGCCTTCACCTGCCTCAGCCAGGTAGCGCTCTATCACGCTTTCGATGTACCGCGCGAATGCCTCGAGCATCGCCATCAGCAGCTTGGCGCTGGCACCGTGTTGTTCCAGCGCCACTGCGATCGCTTCCCGACTCACGTGGGTAACCTGCGCGCTGGCATCGAAGACCGCGAGCCCTTCCAGGGTGTCGCTCACCTGGTAGACGGGGTTCTCCAGGGTGTTCTCGTCCAAGTCCTGCTTGAGCCTGACGAACAGGGTCGGGGGGAGGTCGTTGCCGAACAAGGGCCTGAGCAAGTGCGTGAACATTTGGGCACTCAAACGGGTGGCCATGTTGGACAGCTGTTGTAGGGCGAAGGTGCTGTGAAGTTGGCTATCGGTGTTCTGGGAGGGGATGTCGGGCAGTTCGGTCATGGGGTTTGCTCCACATTCAATGGGCCTTCAGCATGTTGCCGAGAGTCCCTCGAATGAATGGTGGAATGTTGCCGGGGCATGAAGCGCGTCCATGTCCAACATCACTGAGGATCCGTTGCTACCTGCTGTGGCTGGCAACTGAAAGGGAGGTGATGCCGACCCAATCGCGGGCTTGCCCCGCGATTGGGCCGGTAAGGCCTGCGCAAATCTTCCGGCAATCAGGCCGTGCCGATCTCGCCACCATCAGTGCGCTGGATCACCACCGTAGACGCCCGGGGCCGCACCGTGGCGCCCGCCGGGGTGGCGTCGGTGGCCTTTTCGGTGTACGGCCAGTTGCCCGGGTGCTGGATATTGATGAACAGCGTCTTGTTGTCAGGCGTGAAGGTAATCCCCGTCACTTCGCAACCATTCGGCCCGACGAAGAACCGTCGCAGGTCGGCCTGGTTCTGCGCGTTCACCGGGGTCTGCTTGCCGGTCGCATCCTTGAGGTCGGTGGGAATCACCGCCAGCAACTGGTCGTTGGTGTAGCTGGTCAGCGTGGCCTCGCCGTTGTCGGTCTCGAACCACAGCACCCCACGGCTATCGAAACTCATGCCGTCGGGGCTGGCGAACTGGTTCAGTTCGGTCAGGCCGGAGCGGTTGATGTCTGGCGCGCCGGCGGCATTCGCGCCGAACACGAAGATGTCCCAGGTGAAGCGCTGGTGATCGTCGCTGTCATGCCAGCGGATGATGTGGCCATGGCGGTTCGGGCCGCGTGGGTTGGCGGCGTCGACTTGCGCCGCGGTGCGCGCGCTGTTGTTGGTCAGGGTCAGGTACACGTCGCCGTTGAGCGGGTTCACCGCTGTCCATTCGGGGCGGTCCATCGGTGTTGCGCCCACCGCGTCGGCGGCACCGCGGGTATTGAGGATGATGCCCGGCAGGTCGCTGTACAGCGCGCCCAAGGTACTGCCGGCAGTGGTCGCGGTGGCGACGTCGAGCAGCAGCCACACGCCGGTGCCGTCGGCGTTGAAGCGCGCCACGTAGAGCTTGCCCTTGTCCAGGTACTTGGCGCCGGTGGCCAGGCGGTCGGCCGGGGTGGCGTCGGCTGGGTCCCACACGGCGTCGGAGACGAACTTGTACAGGTACTCGTTGTTGGAATCGTCGCCGGTGTACCAGACCAGCGGCTTGCCGGCCACCGGCAGGCCCGGGCAGCAGCCTTCGTGGCGGAAGCGGCCAAGGGCCGTGCGCTTTACCGCCAGGGTGGCGGCGTTGTACGGGTCGATCTCGACGATGTAGCCATAGGTGCTGGCTTCGTTGCGGTAGTCATCGGTGGCGGTGGCGCCGCGGGGGGTGATGTCGAAGCGGGCGAACTCGCCGTTCACTTCGCTGCTGTCACCGGCTGCGGTTTCCCATTGGTACTGGCCGCGGGTGGCGCTGACGCCGATGCGCACCTGGTCGGCGGGGCGCACGCCGGTGTTGACGAAGATGCCCGGCCAGTTCTCCTCGCAGGTCAGGTAGGTGCCCCACGGGGTGTAGCCATTGCCGCAGTTGTTGTTGGTGCCGCGGGCCTGGGTGCCGGTGGGCGAGAACGGGGTCTTGACGTGGTCGGTGCCACGCAGGGGGCCGGCGATGTTCATCACCGAGGCGGTGGTGAAGCGGCGGTTGAGTGGGTCGTTGTGCATCACCTGCCAGCGGCCGTTGACCTTGGTCAGGCGCACCACGCCAGCGCCGTGAGCGTTGATTTCCTTGCGCACTTCCTCGACCGGGCGCTTGCCCGCCACGGTGGTCGGGCCGTTGGGGTGCAGCGCGGCGGGCTCGATGTATTCGAAGTTGATCGCCAGCAAGCCATCGTCGGAGCTGCCGTTGATGGGGAAGAAATGCATGCCGTCATGGTTCTGGCCCATGGCGTTGGCCTGGTCGGTGGCGGTGTTGCTGCCGTCGGATTTCCACGGGTTGCCGTTGCTGTTGAGCGGCGTGCCCCACGGCGCCAGGACATAGGCGCTGTAGCCAGCGGCGACGACACAGCCATCGGTGCGCGAACCGGCGATGGATTGGAAGCCCAGCTTGAGTTTCGATGAGTGCGGCTCGGTGACCGGTTTGTCGCGTTCTGAACCGCCGCTGCCGTCGAAGCAGCCGGTCAGGCCGGCGCCGGCGATCATGGCGATGGCGGCGCCAAGGCTGCCGCGCATCATGGTGCGACGGCTCAGGTAGACATCCATCACGCTGGCCATGGGCGGGTTGCCGCTAAGGTTGCGGTCCAGGTTGTCGCCGCTTTCTCGACTCATCAGGGTGTCCTTTCGTTATTGAGTTGAAGGAAACCGCGACTTTAATGCGCAAGTGTGATGATTGATTGGCGGAAATGTTAACGAGGTTTTAAAACGCCCGGTTCTTAATGCGGGCTCTGTCAGATCTTTTCGGCATTTTAGGTGGGGTGTATTCTAAAAAACACATCACTCGATTGGATGCGATGCGCCGCCTCGGGTGTATGTCAGCCAGTGGCTGAGGCGTGGGCAAAATCTGGCAGTTTCCGAGAACGTAGGACGTTACGGGCGAATTTCGATCAGCGTGCCGTCCTTGACCATGCTCCAGACCTCGCGCATGTCGTCGTTGCGCATGGCGATGCAGCCCTCGGTCCAGTCCAGCGTGTGGAAGTACCACTCGGGGTATTCCTCGTTGATCGGCGTGCCGTGGATCATGATCATGCTGCCGGGGTTGAGCCCTTCGCGGCGAGCCTTGGCGGCATCGGTGATGTTCGGGTAGGAAATGTGCATGGCCAGGTTGTAGCGGTCGCTGACCTTGCGCCAGTCGAGCCAGTAGAAACCTTCGGGAGTTTTCTTGTCGCCTTCGCGTTCCTTGGCGCCCTTGGGCTGCTTGCCCAGGGAGATACGGTAGGTCTTGAGCGGCTCGCCACGGCTGATCAACTGCAGGCGGCGCTCGGACTTGAGCACCAGCACCTTGTCGATCATCGGCGCGTTCGTGGCCGGCGACTGCAAGGCCTGTGGCTGCTTGGCCGGCTGCGGGTTGCGGAGGATGGTCTCGGTGAAGGCCGCCTGGGACACCGAGGCGACGCTGAGGCAGATGAGGGCGAGCAACCAGCGCATGAAACCGTATCCTGAAAGCTAGGTAGTGGACGACGCGACGTTCATGGGCGGCAGGTACTCATGGCCGATGGGGTACTGCTGCCCGACGCGGTCGCGATAATAGCATTCTAGTGTGCGTGTGACGGTGCGGAAAGCCAGCTCGCCCCAGGGAATCTCGTGTTCCTCGAACAGTCGCACCTCCAGGCTCTCGACGCCGACGGCGAAACCCAGGTCGGCAAGCTCGGCGCGGAAGAACACGTGCACCTGGTTGATGTGCGGCAGGTCGAACAGTTGGTACAGGCTCATCGCCCCGACCCGCGCGCAGGCTTCCTCGACGGTTTCGCGACGGGCGGCCTGGTCGATCGTCTCGCCGTTCTCCATGAAACCGGCGGGCAGGGTCCAGAAACCGCGGCGTGGCTCGATGGCGCGGCGGCACAACAGCACCTGGCTGCCCCAGGTGGGCAGCACCCCGGCGACGATATTGGGGTTCTGGTAGTGGATGGTCTGGCAGGAGTCGCAGACATACCGCAGGCGGCTGTCGCCCTCGGGGATCCGCTGAATGACCGGTTGGCCGCACGCGCTGCAGAATTTCATGCTTTGCTTCCCTTTAGATGCGGCTATCTTGGCGCGCCCGGCGGCCTGGCCGCAAGCGGGCAGGGCTTGGGTGCCCCGCGCCTTTGGTGCATCATGCACGGCAGGCCTTGGAATCGAGAGTGCGTAATGCTGGACGAGCTTCTTCGCCGAATGAGCAACCATACCCCCGCGTCGCTGGAGACGGACCACCGTTTTCCCGAAGCGGCGGTGCTGTTGCCCATCACCCGCAGCGAAGAGCCCGAGCTGGTGCTGACCCTGCGCGCCAAGGGCCTGTCGACCCATGGCGGCGAAGTGGCCTTTCCTGGTGGCCGACGCGACCCGGAAGACCCCGACCTGATCTTCACCGCGCTGCGCGAGGCCGAGGAGGAAATCGGCCTGCCGCCTGGGCTGGTCGAGGTGGTCGGCCCGCTCAGCCCGCTGATTTCCTTGCACGGCCTGAAGGTAACGCCGTTCGTCGGGCTGATCCCGGACTATGTCGAGTACCGCGCCAACGACGCCGAGATCGCCGCGGTGTTCACCGTGCCCCTTGCTTTCTTCCGCCAGGACCCGCGCGACCACACCCACCGCATCGACTACCAGGGCCGCAGCTGGTACGTGCCCAGCTACCGCTATGGCGACTACAAGATCTGGGGGCTGTCGGCGATCATGATCGTCGAGCTGGTCAACCTGCTGTTCGATGCCGGCATCAGCCTGCACCAGCCGCCAGAACGTTTCATCCAGACCTGAGCGGGGCCCACCCCGCCGCCTGCGTTCAACCGTGAGGAGCGACACATGAAATACCGCCTGGGCGACCTGCGGGTCGAGACCCACCCCACCAGCTGGGCCGCGCCCAATGCGACGCTGATCGGCAAGGTGCGCCTGCAGGCCCACGCCAACGTGTGGTTTGGCGCGGTGCTGCGCGGCGACAACGAGCTGATCGACATCGGCGAGGGCAGCAACGTGCAGGACGGCACGGTGATGCACACCGACATGGGCTCGCCGCTGACCCTGGGCAAGGGCGTGACCATCGGCCACAACGCCATGCTGCATGGCTGCACCGTCGGCGACTACAGCCTGGTCGGCATCAACGCGGTGATCCTCAACGGCGCGCGCATCGGCAAGCACTGCATCATCGGCGCCAACGCGCTGATTCCTGAAGGCAAGGAGATCCCCGACGGTTCGCTGGTGATGGGCTCGCCCGGCAAGGTGGTGCGTGAGCTGACCGACGCGCAGAAGCGTATGCTCGAGGCCAGTGCGGCGCATTACGTGCACAACGCCGAGCGTTACGCGCGTGAACTGGTGGTCGATGATGAATGAGCAAGAGCGCCCGGTGGCCTCGCCGTGCGTGAACATCTGTGCGCTGGATGAGCAGGATGTGTGCATCGGCTGCCAGCGCACCGTGCAGGAAATCACCCGTTGGACGCGAATGGACAACCAGGAGCGGCGGCGGGTGCTCGAACTGTGCCATGAGCGGGCGGTGGCGGCGGGGCTGGTCATCGGTTGACGCAGTGGCTGTGCCGGCCCTGTCGCGGGGTTGCCCCGCGATAGGGCCGACGCTAATCTGTCGCGCTTGCCCAACGGTCCCCCGACATGTTCTATCTCCTCGCCTACATCAGCAGCGTGGTGCTGATCAACTACGCCTTCTCCAGTGCCCCGCACCTGGACGTGATCTGGTCCGCCTGGGGCGGCTTGGTGTTCATCCTGCGCGACATGGTGCAGACCCGCTACGGCCACGGCGCGCTGCTGGCCATGCTGGTGGCCCTGGTGCTGTCGTACGTCACCTCGGAGCCGGCCATCGCCCTGGCCAGCGCCACCGCGTTCTTCGTCTCGGAGCTGATCGACTGGCTGGTGTTCAGCATCACCCGCCGGCCCCTGCGCGACCGCCTGTGGCTGAGCTCGGCGCTGAGCATTCCGGTGGACACCTTCATCTTCTTCGGCATGATCGGCGCGCTGACCCCGGCCGTGGTCGGCACCGCGCTGGCCTCGAAGTTCGCCGGGGTGACGGCGGTGTGGTTGATCATGGCCTGCCGCGCGCGGCGCAGGGTCGTTGCCGGCTGACCCCACGCCCGGTGGGGCGGCCTTGTGTCGCGAAAGGTCCGCAAAGCGCCTCCAACAGCCACGCACGCAGGTGTAGAATACTGGTCCTTTTTCAGCGGGCAGCACGCCCACGACGCCTTCGAGGACCTGGAATGACCCGTATCGGAACCCCATTGTCGCCCACCGCGACCCGTGTACTGCTGTGTGGCTGCGGCGAGCTGGGCAAGGAAGTGGTGATCGAGCTGCAGCGCCTGGGCGTCGAGGTGATCGCCGTGGACCGCTACGCCAACGCTCCCGCCATGCAGGTCGCGCACCGCAGCCACGTGATCAACATGCTCGACGGCGTCGCCCTGCGCGCGGTGATCGAGGCCGAGAAACCGCACTACATCGTGCCGGAAATCGAAGCAATCGCCACCGCCACGCTGGTCGAGCTGGAGAACGAAGGCTTCAACGTGGTGCCCACCGCCCGCGCCACCCAGCTGACCATGAACCGCGAAGGCATCCGCCGCCTGGCTGCCGAAGAGCTGGACCTGCCAACCTCGCCGTACCACTTCGCCGACACCTTCGAAGACTACGCCAAGGCCGTCGACGACCTGGGCTACCCGTGCGTGGTCAAGCCGGTGATGAGCTCCTCGGGCAAGGGCCAGAGCCTGCTGCGCAGCGCCGACGACCTGCGCAAGGCCTGGGACTACGCCCAGGAAGGCGGCCGCGCCGGCAAGGGCCGGGTGATCATCGAGGGATTCATCGACTTCGACTACGAAATCACTCTGCTGACCGTGCGCCACGTGGGCGGCACGACCTTCCTGCAGCCGGTCGGCCACCGTCAGGAGAAGGGCGACTACCAGGAATCGTGGCAGCCCCAGGCCATGAGCGAGAAGGCCCTGGCCGAGTCGCAGCGCGTGGCCCAGGCGGTCACCGATGCCCTGGGCGGCCGTGGCCTGTTCGGCGTCGAGCTGTTCGTCAAAGGCGACCAGGTGTGGTTCAGCGAAGTCTCGCCACGCCCGCACGACACGGGCCTGGTGACGCTGATCTCCCAGGACCTGTCGCAGTTCGCCCTGCATGCGCGCGCCATCCTTGGCCTGCCGATCCCGGCGGTACGCCAGTTCGGGCCGTCGGCTTCGGCGGTGATCCTGCCCGAGGGCCAGTCGCAGCAGACCAGCTTCGCCAATCTCGGCGCGGCGCTGAGCGAGCCGGACACCGCTATTCGCTTGTTTGGCAAGCCGGAAATCAACGGCACCCGCCGCATGGGCGTGTGCCTGGCGCGCGATGAGTCGATCGAAGCGGCGCGCGCCAAGGCGACCCGGGCTTCGCAGGCGGTGAAGGTCGAGTTCTGATCGCCAGAGGGGCTGCTTTGTAGCCCATCGCGGGGCAAGCCCGCGCCTACAAAGGAAGGGGCCGCAGATGCGGCCCCTTCTTTTTAAAGCGAGGTATCGCGGGTTTCTTTCAGGCACAGCACGGCGATCAGGCTGAGCACCGCCGCCACCGACACATAGCCCCCCACCCAGCTCAACCCACCCATGCTCACCAGTTGCTGGGCGAAGAACGGTGCCGCCGAGGCGCCGACGATGCCGCCCAGGTTGTACGCCGCCGACGCGCCGGTGTAGCGCACGTGGGTCGGGAACAGCTCAGGCAGCAAGGCGCCCATCGGCGCGAAGGTGATGCCCATCAGGAACAGTTCGATGGCCAGGAACAGCGCCACGCCGGTGCTCGAACCCGAGGTCAGCAGCGGCTCCATGGTGAAGCCCGAGGCTACCGCCAGCAGGCCGCCGACGATCAGCACCGGCTTGCGCCCGTAGCGGTCGCTGAGCCAGGCCGACAGCGGCGTGGCCAGGGCCATGAAGACCACCGCGAAGCACAGCATGCCAAGGAAGCTTTCGCGGCTGTAGCCCAGGGTCGACACGCCGTAGCTCAGCGAGAACACCGTGGAGATGTAGAACAGCGCGTAGCACACCACCATGGCGCCCGCGCCCAGCAGGGTCGGCAGCCAGTACTTGGCGAACAGGTCGACCACCGGCATCTTCACCCGCTCGTGGCGCGCCACGGCCTGGGCGAACACCGGGCTTTCCTCGAGCTTCAGACGCACATACAGGCCAACGATCACCAGCGCCGAGCTGAGCAGGAACGGGATGCGCCAGCCCCAGGCACGGAACTGCTCGTCGCTGAGCACCAGGGCCAGGGTCAGGAACAGGCCGTTGGCGGCAAGGAAACCGATCGACGGGCCCAGTTGCGGGAACATGCCGAACCAGGCGCGCTTGCCCGCCGGGGCGTTCTCGGTGGCCAGCAGCGCCGCGCCGCCCCATTCTCCGCCCAGCCCCAGGCCCTGGCCGAAGCGCAGCACGCAGAGGAGGATCGGCGCCCACACGCCGATGCTGTCATAGCCGGGCAGCACGCCGATCAACGTGGTGGACACGCCCATCAACAGCAGCGAGGCCACCAGTGTCGACTTGCGGCCGATGCGGTCGCCGAAGTGGCCGAACAGCGCCGAGCCCAGCGGGCGGGCGAGGAAGGCGATGCCGAAGGTGAGGAAGGCTGCGAGCATCTGCGCGGTGCCGGAGCCCGAGGGGAAGAACACCGGGCCGATCACCAGCGCGGCGGCGGTGGCGTAGACGTAGAAATCGTAGAATTCGATGGCGGTGCCGATGAAGCTCGCGGTGGCCACCCGCGCGGGCGAGTTGGCCGGGGCGGACGGGGTCGAGTCGGCGTAGGTGCTGCTGGTCGTCATGCGTAGGTCCCTGACAGTCGTTCGCTCCCTGGGCGGTGCACGGCACGCGCAGGCAGGAGCGTCTTTATTGTTGATCGCCCGACTGACGATAGCCCAAGGGGTGGGGGCAGGCAGGCACTGTTCGGGGTCGTGACGCAGGGCCGCGGGGCGTGTCGGTGGGGCGGACTGGCCGTGGGAGCGCCGGGTGCGGGTAGCGGGCGGGACGGCGGGGCTGGGTAAGCGTTGGGCGAGTATAGCCAGGCTTCATGCGAAAAGTCCCTGCTCGTCGCGCAGGGGCTTTGGTTGCGAAGCCTAGCGGCTGATCGCCCACACCAGCACCTTGCTGGCGCAATTGTCCTCGGTTTCGAGGACTTCCATGCGATAACGGCCGATCTTCAGGCACACGGCGCTTTCCGGGATGCTTTCCAGCGCTTCGGTGACCAGGCCGTTGAGGGTCTTCGGCCCGCCGTCGCACGGCAGGTGCCAGCCGAGGCTGCGGTTCAGCTCGCGCAGCGAGGCGGTGCCTTCGATGACGAAACGGCCGTCGGGCTGCGGATGGATGTGCGGGTTGTCCAGGCTCTGTTCGTCTTCGAACTCGCCAACGATCTCTTCGAGGATGTCTTCCAGGGTGACGATCCCCAGCACTTCACCGTACTCGTCCACCACCACGCCCAAGCGCCGCTGCTGCTTGTGGAAGTTCAGCAACTGCATTTGCAGGGGCGTGCTTTCAGGCACGAAGTAGGGCTCGTAGCAGGCGGCTTGCAGGGCCTCGAAGGTCAACTCGGCGCGTGGCAGCAGGTGGCTGATCAGCTTGGTGTTGAGTACCGCTTCGACCTGGTTGATGTCGTCGTGATACACCGGCAGGCGCGTGTGCCGGCTGATGATCAACTGCTCGACGATGCTTTCGATGGGGTCGTCGAGGTTGATGCCGTCCACTTCGTTGCGCGGTACCAGGATGTCGTTGACGGTGATCTTGTCCAGCGCCTGCAAGCCGTCGAGCAAGCCGTTGCGTGGCGCTTCGGTGGGAGCGTCCTCGTCGAAGGCGTCATCGGCCTGTGGGTGCAGGGCCACGGCGTTGGGCTGCACACGGAAGGGACGCAGGACCAGCCTGGCCACGCCATCGAGGGCGCAGGCCAACGGTTGCAGGACAGCGAGCGGCAGTTTGAGCAGGCTGGCGCCCAGGGCGAGGAACGCTTGCGGGTTGCGTCGCACCAGGCGCCGCGGCAGGTATTCGGCGAACACCAGTAACGCCACAGTGGCGCCCAGGCCGGCCAGCCAGAAGCCATGCTCGCCACTGTGGCGCTGGCCGATCAGGCAGGCCAGGCCAAGCACCAGCAGCTTGCCGAGGCTGGCACAGAGCACCAGGGCCTGGGCGGGCAGGGCGGGTTCGCCGTGGTCGGTCGGGCGGTTATGCCCGTTGAGCTGCTGGCGGGCGGCATCGACGGCGCTGAACAACGCCGACCACAGCAGTGCCAGTGTCAAAGTGCCGAGCAGCGGGGCGTGCGGCAAGGTGTCCATGGGCGACCGTCAGATGTGCAGGATGAATTCGCGGACCAGCTTGCTGCCGAAATAGGCCAGCATCAGCAGGCAGAAGCCCGCCAGGGTCCAGCGGATCGCCTTGTGTCCGCGCCAGCCCAGGCGGGTGCGGCCCCACAGCAGCACGCTGAACACCACCCAGGCCAGGCACGCGAGGGACGTCTTGTGCACCAGGTGCTGGGCGAACAGGTTGTCGAGGAACAGCCAGCCGGAGATCAGTGACAGCGACAGCAGGCCCCAGCCGGCCCAGAGGAAGCCGAACAGCAGGCTTTCCATGGTTTGCAGCGGCGGGAAGTTGCGGATCAACCCCGAGGGGTGCTTGTGCTTGAGCTGGTGGTCCTGCAGCAACAGCAACAGGGCCTGGAACACGGCGATGGTGAACAGCCCGTAGGCCAGGATCGACAGCAGGATGTGCGCGAGGATGCCGGGCTCTTCGTTGATCAGCGGCACCGTACCGGGCGGGGCGAACTGCGCCAGCAGGGTGGTCACCGCGCCCAGGGGGAACAGCAGCACCAGCAGGTTCTCTACCGGGATGCTCAGGCTCGCCAGCAGGGTCAGGGCGATCACTGCGGCGGCGATCAGGCTGGCGGCGCTGAAGAAATCGAGGCTCAGGCCCAGGGGGGTGATCAACTGGAAGAACAGCGCGCCGGCCTGTGCCAGCACGGCGATCACGCCCAGCAAGCCGAGCAGCCGTTTGTCGGCTTTCGCGCCTTGCGCCAGGCGCGAGCCCTGGTAGGCCGTGGCGGCGATATAAAGGACGGCCGCGAGCAGGTTGGGGATGAGGCTGGGTGAGGAGAACATAAGTCCTGGTAGGCGAGCCCTTAAAGGGAGTGAGTTTGGCATAGAACGCGTCTGGCAAGGAAGACTGTGGCCGCATCGTGGGGCAGGCACGAGCACTCGACCGGCCAGCGCCAAGGTGTGCGCCGTCGCCGCTCTTCGTTATAATGCCCGGCTTGCTGTGCCCCTCGCGTGTGCTTGTCCGCCAAGGGCGCCTGAAAAACCTCGGCTTCACTGGGCCTGAAAGGATCACCATGTTCGAAAACCTGACCGACCGCCTGTCACAGACGCTGCGCCATGTCACCGGCAAGGCCAAGCTGACCGAAGACAACATCAAGGACACGCTGCGCGAAGTGCGCATGGCCCTGCTCGAGGCCGACGTCGCCCTGCCGGTGGTCAAGGATTTCGTCAACAACGTCAAGGAGCGCGCGGTCGGCACCGAGGTGTCGCGCAGCCTGACCCCTGGCCAGGCGTTCGTGAAGATCGTCCAGGCCGAACTGGAAAGCCTGATGGGCGCGGCCAACGAAGACCTCGCGCTCAACGCCGCCCCGCCCGCCGTGGTGCTGATGGCCGGCCTGCAGGGCGCGGGCAAGACCACCACCGCCGGCAAGCTCGCGCGCTTCCTTAAAGAGCGCAAGAAGAAGAGCGTGATGGTGGTGTCGGCCGACGTCTACCGCCCGGCGGCGATCAAGCAGCTGGAAACCCTGGCCAATGACATCGGCGTGACCTTCTTCCCGTCCGATATCAGCCAGAAGCCGGTGGCCATCGCCGAGGCGGCGATCCGCGAAGCCAAGCTCAAGTTCATCGACGTGGTCATCGTCGACACCGCCGGTCGCCTGCATATCGACGCCGACATGATGGACGAGATCAAGGCCCTGCACGCCGCGGTCAAGCCGATCGAGACCCTGTTCGTGGTCGACGCCATGACCGGCCAGGATGCCGCCAACACCGCCAAGGCCTTCGGCGACGCGTTGCCGCTGACCGGCGTGGTGCTGACCAAGGTCGACGGTGACGCCCGTGGCGGTGCCGCGCTGTCGGTGCGCGCCATCACCGGCAAGCCGATCAAGTTCATCGGCATGGGCGAGAAGAGCGAAGCCCTGGAGCCCTTCCACCCTGACCGCATCGCTTCGCGCATCCTCGGCATGGGCGACGTGCTCAGCCTGATCGAGCAGGCCGAGCAGAACATCGACAAGGCCAAGGCCGACAAGCTTGCCAAGAAGCTCAAGAAGGGCAAGGGCTTCGACCTCGAAGATTTCCGCGACCAACTGCAACAGATGAAGAACATGGGCGGCCTGGGCGGCCTGATGGACAAGCTGCCGAGCATCGGCGGCATGAACCTGTCGCAGATGGGCAACGCCCAGGGCGCGGCCGAGAAGCAGTTCAAGCAGATGGAAGCGATCATCAACTCCATGACCCCCGCCGAGCGCCGCGATCCCGAGCTGATCAGCGGTTCGCGCAAGCGCCGCATCGCGCTGGGCTCCGGCACCCAGGTGCAGGACGTTGGCCGGCTGATCAAGCAGCACAAGCAGATGCAGAAGATGATGAAGAAATTCTCCGCCAAGGGCGGCATGGCCAAGATGATGCGTGGCCTGGGCGGGATGCTGCCGGGCGGCGGTATGCCGAAGATGTAAGCGAATCCGGCGGGTTGCCTTCTCTTTAGCAAGGCAGCCCGCCAGACCCCGCCTCGGCGGGAAAACGGCCGCGAAACAGCGGCTTAACCGGCAAACCTGAGCAGTGGGGCATGGCCTTGCTGAAAAAGCCATTTGCAAATGTCCGTGTATTCCCCGAGAATATGCGGCCTTTTGGGCACCCTGTGCCTATTTGGCTTTCAGATTTGCAGCACCGACTATAGGAACGATGTTCACATGGTAACCATCCGTCTTGCCCGTGGCGGCTCCAAGAAGCGCCCTTTCTACCACCTGACCGTGACCAACTCGCGTAACGCCCGTGACGGCCGTTTCGTTGAGCGCGTAGGCTTCTTCAACCCGATCGCTTCGGGCGCTGAAGTCAAGCTGTCGGTCAACCAGGAACGCGTCACCTACTGGCTGAGCCAGGGCGCGCAGCCGTCTGAGCGTGTTGCTCAGCTGCTGAAGGACGCTGCCAAGGCCGCTGCCTAAGTAGTATGAACGCGACGCCAGAGAAGGCTGACGACCTCATCGTCGTTGGCAAGATTTTTTCGGTTCACGGCGTTCGCGGCGAGGTGAAGGTGTATTCCTTTACCGATCCGATTGAGAACCTGTTGGATTATCGGCGCTGGACGCTCAGGCACGAAGGCACGGTAAAACAGGTAGAGCTGGTCAGCGGTCGTGGCTCCCAAAAGGGCCTGGTCGTGAAACTGAAAGGCCTCGACGATCGTGATGAAGCCCGTCTTCTGAGCGGTTACGAGATCTGCATCCCGCGGAGCCTTTTGCCCAATCTGGCAGCCGACGAGTACTACTGGTACCAGTTGGTGGGCCTGAAGGTCATCAATCAGGACGAACACCTGTTCGGCTCGATCGATCACCTGTTGGAGACCGGTGCGAACGATGTAATGGTGGTCAAGCCTTGCACAGGCAGCCTGGATGATCGCGAGCGTTTGTTGCCCTATACGGCGCAATGCGTGCTGGCAGTCGACCTGGAAGCGGGTGTGATGCGTGTCGAATGGGACGCGGATTTCTAAACGATGGGTAACCTTCGCGTAGAAGTCGTCACGTTGTTCCCCGAGATGTTCTCGGCCATCACGAAGTACGGCATTACCAGCCGCGCGGTAAAACAGGGGTTGCTGCAAGTGACCTGCTGGAACCCGCGGGACTACA
Organism: Pseudomonas entomophila; assembly: GCF_029193575.1. GTDB lineage: Bacteria > Pseudomonadota > Gammaproteobacteria > Pseudomonadales > Pseudomonadaceae > Aquipseudomonas > Aquipseudomonas entomophila_G. Next base: position 465,854 of record NZ_JARGCS010000012.1, read on the forward strand.
CCACGGATCGCCACCACACGGTGGATGATCGGCCTTTTGGCGGTGGTCCTGGCATGGTGATGAAAATCAAGCCTCTGGAAGATGCCCTGGCCAGTGCCAGGCAAGCGACTGGAGCTGCGGCGAAGGTGATCTACCTCTCGCCACAAGGCCGCAAGCTGACCCAGCAGGCGGTCAAAGGCCTGGCCGAACAGGAATCGTTGATCCTGATCGCCGGTCGTTATGAAGGCATCGACGAGCGTTTTATCGAAGCTCATGTCGATGAAGAGTGGTCGATTGGCGACTATGTGCTTTCCGGTGGCGAGCTGCCGGCCATGGTGCTGATCGATGCGGTTACGCGGCTGCTGCCCGGAGCTTTAGGGCATGTGGACTCGGCGGAGGAAGACTCCTTCACCGACGGTCTGCTCGATTGCCCGCACTACACCCGACCCGAGGTGTATGCGGATCAGCGCGTTCCCGACGTGTTGCTAAGTGGCAACCATGCACATATCCGGCGTTGGCGGATGAAGCAGTCCCTTGGTAGGACCTTCGAACGACGCGCCGATCTTCTGGAAAGTCGCTCACTTTCTGGAGAAGAGAAGAAGCTGCTCGAGGAATACCTCCGCGAGCGGGACGATAGTTAACGTATCGATGGTGGATCGAGTTATCCATCTTAGGAGCACAGCATGACCAACAAGATCATCCAGCAGCTCGAAGCCGAGCAGATGAGCAAAGAGATCCCGACCTTCGCACCAGGCGACACCGTTGTCGTCCAGGTTAAAGTGAAGGAAGGCGACCGCTCGCGTCTGCAGGCGTTCGAAGGCGTCGTTATCGCCAAGCGTAACCGCGGTCTGAACAGCGCCTTCACCGTGCGCAAGATCTCCAGCGGCGTTGGCGTAGAGCGTACCTTCCAGACCTACAGCCCGCAGATCGACAGCCTGGCCGTGAAACGTCGTGGTGACGTGCGTAAAGCCAAGCTGTACTACCTGCGCGACCTGTCCGGCAAAGCCGCTCGCATCAAGGAAAAACTGTCCTGAGTGCAGTTTGACCGGTGGCTGTGGCCGCCTTGCGAGAAAAAAGCAGCCTTCGGGCTGCTTTTTGCGTTTTATGCTATCTGGTCCGGCCCGGTCGTTGCCTCGACCGCCGTCTTCAACCCTTGCGATGTGACCCCTCATGACCCCACGAGACCAGGAAATCCAGCGCCGCACCGAGCTGTCGGTGACCCGCGTGACCAAGGCTGTCTTCCCCAACACCACCAACCACCACAACACCCTGTTCGGCGGCACCGCCCTGGCGTGGATGGACGAGGTGTCGTTCATCGCCGCCACGCGCTTCTGCCGCCTGCCGCTGGTGACCGTGTCCACCGACCGCATCGACTTCAAGCACCCGATCGCCGCCGGTTCGATCGTCGAACTGGTGGGCACGGTGATCAAGGTCGGGAACACCAGCTTGCAGGTGCAGGTGGATGTGTTCGTCGAGAACATGTATGTCGATGGGCGCGAGCAGGCGATCCAGGGTGTGTTCAGCTTCGTCGCCATCGACGAGGACAAGCGGCCGGTGCCGGTGTTGCCGCCAGCTTGAGGGTTTCCTGTGTCGGCCCTGTCACGGGGCCGGTACAGACAACCCGTCGCTCGCTATGAAACACTGCCCCCACTTCAATCGCTCAGCATCGACCCCATGCCTGCCCTTGACCACCCCCTGATCGACCAGTTCCTAGACGCCCTCTGGCTGGAAAAGGGCCTTTCCGACAACACTCGCGTCTCCTACCGCAGCGACCTGGCCCTGTTCAATGGCTGGCTCCAGGAGCACGGGGTGGCCTTGCCCGACGCTGGTCGCGAGCTGATCCTCGACCACCTGGCCTGGCGCTTCGACCAGGGCTACAAGCCCCGTTCCACCGCGCGCTTCCTCTCCGGCGTGCGCGGCTTCTTCCGCTACCTGCTACGTGAACGCCTGGTCGCCGTCGACCCGACCCTGCAGGTGGACATGCCGCAGTTGGGGCGGCCCCTGCCCAAGTCGCTGTCGGAAGCCGACGTCGAGGCCTTGTTGCAGGCGCCGGACCTGGGCGAGGCCATCGGCCAGCGTGATCGCGCCATGCTCGAGGTGTTGTATGCCTGCGGCCTGCGGGTGACCGAGCTGGTCAGCCTCACCCTCGACCAGGTCAACCTGCGCCAGGGCGTGCTGCGGGTGATGGGCAAGGGCAGCAAGGAGCGCCTGGTGCCCATGGGCGAGGAGGCGGTGCTGTGGGTCGAGCGCTACCTGCGCGACGGTCGCGCCGAGCTGCTCGGCGCCCGCCCCAGCGATGTGCTGTTCCCCAGTCTGCGCGGCGAGCAGATGACCCGCCAGACCTTCTGGCACCGCATCAAGCACCAGGCTCGCGTGGCCGGTATCGACAAGCCGCTGTCGCCGCACACCCTGCGCCATGCCTTCGCCACCCACCTGCTCAACCACGGCGCCGACCTGCGCGTGGTGCAGATGCTGCTCGGCCACAGCGACCTGTCCACCACGCAGATCTACACCCACGTCGCCAAGGCGCGCCTGCAGCAGTTGCACGCCCAGCACCATCCGCGTGGATGAATGATTTTCATGTTCCGCCCGGCGGTGCCTCGGGACTGATTGCGCGCCAGTCTGATGTGGTAGGCTTGAGCGGTTTGCACCAGGGGCCGCCCGGTTGCCGCGACTTCACCGCAGGCAACGTCCTCCGGCCCCCGTCCGCCTTCAGGAGTACCCCATGCGCGTGACCCAGCTTTTCGCCGCCGCCGCCCTGGCGTTGGCCAGTACCTTTGCCGTCGCCGCGGCCACCGATGGCGCCGCCGGCGCCGGGGCCGAGCAGGCCATCCGCAAGACCCTGCAAACCCTCGAACTGGAAGTGCCGGTCGAAAGCGTGGCCAGCAGCCCGGTCAGCGGCCTCTACGAAGTCAAGCTGCAAGGCGGCCGCGTGCTCTACGCCAGCGCCGACGGGCAGTTCTTCATGCAGGGCTACCTGTACCAGATGCAAGACGGCAAGCCGGTCAACCTCACCGAGAAGGCCGAGCGCCTGGGCATCGCCAAGCTCATCAACGGCATTCCGGCCGCCGAGATGGTGGTTTATCCTGCCAAGGGCGAGACCAAGTCGCACATCACCGTGTTCACCGATACCACCTGCCCTTACTGCCACAAGCTGCACGCCGAAATCCCCGAACTCAACAAGCGTGGTATCGAAGTGCGCTACGTCGCCTTCCCGCGCCAGGGCCTGGGTTCGCCGGGTGACGAGCAGTTGCAGGCCGTGTGGTGCTCCAGCGACCGCCGCGCGGCGATGGACAAGATGGTCGATGGCAAGGAAATCAAGGCCGCCAAGTGCGCCAACCCGGTCAGCAAGCAGTTCCAGCTCGGCCAGTCGATCGGCGTCAATGGCACGCCGGCGATCGTGCTGGAAAGCGGCCAGGTGATCCCGGGCTACCAGCCGGCACCGCAGGTGGCCAAACTGGCCCTGGCTGCTCAGCAGCAGGCTGCCAAGTAATCATTCAGTACGCCGTCGTCATGGGTGACGGCATGTTTCACGGTCGGCGCAGGTGCCGGCCGTTCAATGGGGAGTTCACAGTGAAACCGGTCAAAGTAGGCATCTGTGGGTTGGGGACCGTCGGTGGCGGAACCTTCAATGTACTTCAGCGCAACGCCGAGGAGATTGCCCGCCGTGCCGGGCGCGGTATTGAAGTGGCACAGATCGCCATGCGCTCGCAGAACCCGAACTGCCAGATTACCGGTACCCCCATTACCGCTGATGTGTTCGAAGTCGCGAGCAACCCCGAGATCGACATCGTCATCGAACTGATCGGTGGCTACACCGTGGCCCGCGACCTGGTGCTCAAGGCCATCGAGAACGGCAAGCACGTGGTCACCGCCAACAAGGCGCTGATCGCCGTGCACGGCAACGAGATCTTCGCCAAGGCCCGCGAGAAGGGCGTCATCGTCGCCTTCGAAGCCGCCGTGGCCGGTGGCATCCCGGTGATCAAGGCGATCCGCGAGGGCCTGTCGGCCAACCGTATCAACTGGCTGGCCGGGATCATCAACGGCACTGGCAACTTCATCCTCACCGAGATGCGCGACAAGGGCCGCGCCTTCCCCGACGTGCTCGCCGAGGCCCAGGCCCTGGGCTACGCCGAGGCCGACCCGACCTTCGACGTCGAGGGCATCGACGCCGCGCACAAGCTGACCATCCTGGCGTCCATCGCCTTCGGCATCCCGTTGCAGTTCGACAAGGCCTACACCGAGGGCATCACCCAGCTGACCACTGCCGATGTCAACTACGCCGAGGCCCTGGGCTACCGTATCAAGCACCTGGGCGTGGCGCGCCGCACCGCCGATGGCATCGAGCTGCGCGTGCACCCGACGCTGATCCCCAGCGACCGCCTGATCGCCAATGTCAACGGCGTGATGAACGCGGTGATGGTCAATGGCGATGCCGCCGGCTCCACCCTGTACTACGGTGCCGGCGCCGGCATGGAGCCGACCGCCTCGTCGGTGGTCGCCGACCTGGTCGACGTGGTCCGCGCCATGACCTCCGACCCGGAGAACCGCGTGCCGCACCTGGCCTTCCAGCCGGATTCGCTGTCGGCCCACCCGATCCTGCCGATCGAGGCCTGCGAAAGCGCCTATTACCTGCGCATCCAGGCCAAGGACCACCCAGGCGTGCTGGCCCAGGTCGCCAGCATCCTCTCGGAGCGTGGCATCAACATCGAGTCGATCATGCAGAAGGAAGCCGAGGAGCAGGATGGCCTGGTGCCGATGATCCTGCTGACCCATGGCGTGGTCGAGCAGCGCATCAACGACGCCATCGTCGCCCTGGAGTCGCTGCAGGACGTGGTCGGCAAGGTCGTGCGCATCCGCGTCGAGCAGCTTAATTAATTTCGCGGCGGGCCGCCCAAGGTGGCCCGCGCCCAGATCGAAGGTTTGCACCATGCGCTATATCAGTACCCGCGGTCAGGCTCCGGCCCTGAATTTCGAAGATGTGTTGCTGGCGGGCCTGGCCAGTGACGGCGGCCTCTACGTGCCGGAAAACCTGCCCCGCTTCACCCAGGAAGAGATCGCCTCCTGGGCCGGCCTGCCGTACCACGAGCTGGCCTTCCGGGTGATGCGCCCGTTCGTCGAGGGCAGCATCGCCGATGCCGACTTCAAGAAGATCCTCGAGGAAACCTACGGCGAGTTCGCCCACGCCGCCGTGGCGCCGCTGCGTCAGCTCAACGGCAACGAGTGGGTGATGGAGCTGTTCCACGGCCCGACCCTGGCGTTCAAGGACTTCGCCCTGCAACTGCTCGGTCGCCTGCTCGACCACGTGCTGGTCAAGCGTGGCGAGCGCGTGGTGATCGTCGGCGCGACCAGTGGCGACACCGGCTCGGCGGCCATCGAAGGTTGCCGCCGTTGCGACAACGTCGACATCTTCATCCTGCACCCGCACCAACGCGTGTCGGAAGTGCAGCGTCGGCAGATGACCACCATCCTCGGCGACAACATCCACAACATTGCCATCGAGGGCAACTTCGACGACTGCCAGGAGATGGTTAAGGCCAGCTTCGCCGACCAGTCGTTCCTCAAGGGCACCCGCCTGGTGGCAGTGAACTCGATCAACTGGGCGCGGATCATGGCCCAGATCGTCTACTACTTCCACGCCGCGCTGCAGCTCGGCGGCCCGGCCCGTTCGGTGGCGTTCTCGGTGCCGACCGGCAACTTCGGCGACATCTTCGCCGGCTACCTGGCGCGCAACATGGGCCTGCCGATCAGCCAACTGGTGGTCGCCACCAACCGCAACGACATTCTCCACCGCTTCATGAGCGGCAACCAGTACGCCAAGGACACCCTGCACCCGACGCTGTCGCCGTCCATGGACATCATGGTCTCGTCCAACTTCGAGCGCCTGCTGTTCGACCTGCACGGTCGCAACGGCGCCGCCATCGCGCAACTGATGGACACCTTCAAGCAAGGTGGCGGCTTCAGCGTCGAGCAGGACCGCTGGACCGAGGCGCGCAAGCTGTTCGACTCGCTGGCGGTCAGCGACGAGCAGACCTGCGAGACCATCGCCGACGTGTTCGCCGCCACCGGTGAAGTGCTCGACCCGCACACCGCCATCGGCGTCAAGGCCGCCCGCGAGTGCCGCCGCAGCCTGGAAACGCCGATGGTGGTGCTGGGCACCGCGCACCCGGTCAAGTTCCCCGAGGCGGTGGAGAAGGCCGGCGTCGTCCGCGCGCTGGAGCTGCCGGCGCACCTGAGCGACCTGTTCAGCCGCGAAGAGCGTTGCACGGTGCTGGCCAACGACCTGAAGGCGGTGCAAGCCTTCGTCAGCCAGCACGGCAACCGCGGCAAGCCGCTCTAAGCCGCACCCATGTAGGCGCGGGCTTGCCCCGCGATGGGGCCCTCACGGACATATCCTGCCGGTGAGGGGCCATCGCTGGGCAAACCGGCTTCTACAATAGGGCGGGAGGTTTCCCGGCTTATTTCAGACTTTTCTTATACAAGCGCCTTCCCAGCCTTCCTTAGAGTGACCGGCCCCATCCAAACAGGGCATCGGCCCTCAGGAGCGGCTCATGCACCGGCTCGACGTCCTGATCCTCCAGGGCAGCCCTTCCCACCAGATTCGCCTGCACCAGGCCTGCAACGCGCTCGGGGTGTTCAATGTGCGTATCGCTGCCGACCTGGCGGCTACGCAAGCTTGCCTGTCACATCACCCCGTCGACTTGCTGCTGGTCGACCACGCGTTGCCAGCTTCTTGCGCTAAACCCTTGCTCGAATACTTGTGCGGCCAGCGCCGGGCCCGTGCGCTGGCGTTCATCGGCGAGCCCACGGAGCTCGTGGAGGACGCGCGCCAGCAGGGCCTCTGGGTGCTCGCGCAGTTGTCCTGGCCGCTGCCGGTCAGCGCCCTGCAGGCGACACTCCGGCGACTGGTGCGGCCTGCCGACAGGTGTGTGTGGCGGGATATGCAAACGGTCATGTCACCCGCGCATGCTCGCTGGGACGGGCACGGTTGGGCGAACTTTCCAGCGTGCCCGACGGTCAGTTCCCATACCTCCCCGAACAAGTGAGTACGCCGGATGGAAAGAATCTGCACACTGCTCAATGATGCCCTGACCCCTTACCAGGCCCGGCTGGGTGCCGTGGACGCCGACGGCAACCGCCAACTGACCCTGCTGGACCGCCAGGGTGGCGAAGTCCTGCGGCGCACGGTTAGCCCGCGCCAGTTGCAGGAGCAGCGCTTGCTGGTCGACCTGGTCGATGGCCTGCTCCGCGACGTGCAGATCGTTGAAGGGCGTTTGCAGCCCTGCGTCATCGCCGCCTTGCGGCACCAGCGAGAATTTCATGGAACCTTTGCCTGAGTACTTCGTCAGACCTGGCAGGGGCAATCGATCGATGCTTTGCTCCGGTAGCGATCGATGTGCCACGGGAAGTCCAAGGACTTTCAGTTGACCCCGGATGTTCTCCCCAGCGTCCGGGGTTTCTTTTTGCCCAGCTCACGGCCCTGGCGCGGCGGCCGCAGGTTGTTCGTCGAAGAAACGCTTGGCGTCCTCCAGGTAGCCGCCGCGCAGCGTCGGGTCCAGCCAGCTGGCGTATAGGCCGGGCAGGGTGCGTTGACGCAAGGCCGGCAGCAGGCGGTCGATGTGGGTGATGGCCTCGCGGCCCAGTGGCGAGTTGGCGCAGCCGACATGCAGGAACTGGTAGCGTTGTGTTCCCTTGATCGGGTGAAACTGAAAGTCGTCCAGCGCGCCACCTTGCTGCTGCACCAGGTAGCGCACCTCCGGCCAATAGCCCAGTACCAGTTGCAGACGCCCCAGTTGCTGCATTTGCAGCAGGTTGGCGGTGGCGTCGTTGCCGTAGTGGCGGCTGAACGCGTTGTCCGGCAACCGCCGCAAGATCTCGTCTACCTGCACGCTATAGCTGCGTTCAGCGACGATGCCGAGCTTGAGGTGGGTGTCTTCCAGCAGGCGCTCGAGGTCGACCTGTTGCCCTTCGAGGAAGGGAGCCAGCAGCGCCTGATCGCGTTTGCGCACCACCACGCCACTGCTGAGCACGCCCAGCGACGGTTGTGAGAATTGCACGAACTTCGCCCGTTCAGGCGTCCACAACAGGGTCGGGTCGCAGGTGAACTGGCGCTCCTGAAGCATCTGGATGCCACGCGCGCGGTTGACGCGTACGATGCTGTGGTCGTATTCGGGCATCTGCGCGATCAGCAGTGGCAGCATCTGGTCGATCACCCCCTGGCCTTTCTGCTCACCCTCGAAAATAGTGAACGGTGGCAGGTCGCGTACCAGCCACAGCAGGCGTTCGCGCGCCTGCGCCGCCTGCATGGCCAGCAGCGGCAGGAGGGCACACAGGGCAAGACCGCTGGCGCGCATGGGCGGGGTCAGACCGCGCCGCTTTCACGCAGGCGGGCGATGGCCGCCTCGTCGTAGCCCAGGCCCGTCAGCAACGTGGCGGTGTGCTCGCCCAGCGCGGGGCCGACCCATTCGCTGGAACCGGGGGTGTCCGAGAGTTTGGGTACGATGCCGGGCATCTTGAACGGCTTGCCGTCGGGCAGTCGGGCCTGGATGAACATCTCGCGGGCGAGGAACTGCGGGTCGCTGAGCATGTCCTCGGCGCTGTAGATGCGGCTGGCCGGCACCTGGGCGTCGTTGAGCAGTTGCATCAGTTGCGCCAGTGGCAGGCCGTTGGCCCAGCGGTCGATCACCCCGTACAGCTCGTCGCGGCGCAGGTCGCGGCCATCGTTGGTGGCCAGGGCCGGGTCTTCAGCCAGGTCGTCGCGGCCGATGGCCTGCATGAAGCGCTTGAAAATGGCGTCGCCGTTGGCACCGATCTGCACGTGCTTGCCGTCGGCGCTGGTATGGATGGAGGAGGGCGTGATGCCGGGCATGATGTTGCCGGTGCGCTCGCGGATGAAGCCGAACACGTCGAATTCCGGGACCATGCTTTCCATCATGGCGAAGATCGCTTCGTACAATGCCACGTCGACCACCTGCCCCTGGCCGCCGTTGACTTCGCGGTGGCGCAGGGCCATCAGTGCGCCGATCACGCCCCACAAGGCAGCGATGGAGTCGCCGATGGAGATCCCCGTGCGCACCGGCGGCCGGTCCTCAAAGCCGGTGATATAGCGCAGCCCGCCCATGGATTCGCCGACCGCGCCGAAGCCGGGCTGGTCCTTCATTGGCCCGGTCTGGCCGAAGCCGGACAGGCGCACCATGACCAGGCGCGGGTTGAGGGTGTGCAGCACGTCCCAACCCAGGCCGAGTTTTTCCAGCACGCCGGGGCGGAAGTTCTCGATCAGGATGTCGGCTTCGGCGAGCAGGCGTTTGAGGATCTCGCGGCCTTCCGGGTGCTTGAGGTTGAGGGTCAGCGACTGCTTGTTGCGCGCCTGGACGAACCACCACAGCGAGGTGCCCTCGTAGAGCTTGCGCCATTTGCGCAGCGGATCGCCGCCGTCGGGAGACTCGACCTTGATCACCTCGGCGCCGAACTCGGCGCAGATGCGCGAGGCGAAGGGGCCGGCGATCAGGGTGCCGAGTTCGATGACTTTGAGGCCGGCGAGGGGTTTGCTGGGGGTGGTCATGGGGCATCCGTGGCTGCGGGGGACGAGCGCTGGTTTTATCACAGCTGGTCGGTGTCAGGTACTGCCGTGGGGCAGTGATGGCCCTATCGCGGTGCAAGCCCGCGCGGACAGGAACACAGCCGCGCCTGTAGGCGGATAGGGCCATCACCGACACAACACCCCTGACAGGATCGGTTAGACTGTCCGACTTTTCTCCCAAGAAGCCCGCTCCCCATGGCCCAGCCGTCCACTACCTATAAATTCGAACTGAACCTGACCGACCTCGACCGTGGCGTCTATGAGAACGTCCGTCAGACCATCGCCCGTCACCCCTCGGAAACCGAGGAACGCATGGCCGTGCGTCTGCTGGCCTACGCCCTCTGGTACAACGAGAACCTGTCGTTCGGGCGCGGGTTGTCGGACGTCGATGAAGCCGCCTTGTGGGAAAAGAGCCTGGACGACCGCATCCTGCACTGGATCGAGGTCGGCCAGCCTGACGCCGAGCGCCTGACCTGGTGTTCGCGCCGCACCGAGCGCACCAGCCTGCTGGCCTACGGCAGCCTGCGGGTATGGCAGAACAAGGTGGTGGACGCGGTCAAAACCCTGAAGAACCTCAACATCGCCGCCGTGCCTCAGGAAGCGCTGGAAATCCTCGCCAAGGACATGCCGCGCACCATCAAGTGGGACGTGATGATCAGCGAAGGCACGGTGTTCGTCACCGACGATCGCGGCCAACACGAAGTGCAGTTGGAGTGGCTGCTCGGTGAGCGTGGCTGACCCGACCCCATGCGCATCGAACCCCGCCCCCTGCCATCGACCCTGCCGTTCCTCGGTCACCTGCCGCCGTTGCTGACCCGCCTGTACGCCGCCCGCGGCGTGCAGAGCGAGGCCGAGCTGGACAAGAGCCTGGCGCGGTTGCTGCCTTACCAGCAGCTCAAGGGCATTGACGCGGCGATCGACCTGCTGGTCGACGCCTTGGACCAGCGCCAGCGCATCCTCATCGTCGGCGACTTCGACGCCGATGGCGCCACCGCCAGCACTGTCGGTCTGCTCGGGCTGCGCCTGCTGGGCGCGGCGCATGTCGACTACCTGGTGCCCAACCGTTTCGAATACGGCTACGGCCTGACCCCGGAGATCGTCGAGGTGGCCTTGCAGCGTCAGCCGCAGTTGCTGATCACCGTGGACAACGGCATCTCCAGCGTCGAGGGCGTGGCCGCCGCCAAGGCCGCTGGGCTCAAGGTCCTGGTCACCGACCACCACCTGCCCGGCGCGCAGTTGCCGGACGCCGACGCCATCGTCAACCCGAACCAGCCGGGTTGCGATTTCCCCAGCAAGTCGCTGGCCGGCGTGGGCGTGATCTTCTACGTGCTGATGGCCCTGCGCGCGCGCCTGCGCAGCCTTGGCCGCTATGAAAGCCAGCCGCAGCCGAACATTGGCGAGCTGCTCGACCTGGTGGCCCTGGGCAGCGTGGCCGACGTGGTGCCGCTGGATGCCAACAACCGCATCCTCGTGCACCAGGGCCTGGAGCGCATCCGCGCGGGTCGTGCGCGCCCGGGGCTCAAGGCGATCCTCGAAGTCGCCCGGCGCGACCACCGGCGCATCACTTCCACCGACCTCGGTTTCATCCTCGGCCCGCGGCTCAATGCCGCCGGTCGCCTGGACGACATGAGCCTGGGCATCGAATGCCTGCTCTGCGAAGACCCGGCCCAGGCACAGGACATGGCCGAGCAGCTCGATGGCCTGAACCAGGACCGCAAGTCCATCGAGCAGGGCATGCAGCGTGAGGCGCTGGCCCAGCTCAAGGATTTGCCGGTCGAGTCCATGCCCTATGGCCTGTGCTTGTTCGAGGCTGATTGGCACCAGGGCGTGATCGGCATCCTCGCCTCGCGCCTGAAGGAACGCTACCACCGTCCCACCATCGCCTTCGCCGACGCGGGGGAGGGGATGCTCAAGGGTTCGGCGCGTTCGGTGCCGGGGTTCCATATCCGCGATGCGCTGGATGCGGTGGCGGCGCGTCACCCGCAGTTGATCAGCAAGTTCGGTGGGCACGCCATGGCGGCGGGGTTGTCGCTGCCGGCGGACAACTTCCCGGCATTCGCCCAGGCATTCGACGAGGAAGTGCGCCGCCAGCTGCGCGAGGACGACCTGACCGGGCGCCTGTTGTCGGATGGCAGCCTGGCGGTGGAAGAGTTCCACCTGGACCTGGCTCGGGCTCTGCGCCATGCCGGGCCCTGGGGGCAGCACTTCCCCGAGCCGTTGTTCCATGGGGTGTTCCAGCTGGTCGAGCAACGGGTGGTTGGGGAGCGGCACCTGAAGGTGGTGCTCAAGAGCGAATGCGGCTCGGTCAAGCTCGACGGCATCGCCTTCGGCATCGACCGCGATGTGTGGCCGAACCCGACCGTGCGCTGGGTGGAGCTGGCGTACAAGCTCGATGTGAACGAGTTTCGGGGCAATGAGAGTGTGCAGTTGATGATCGCGCACATGGAGCCGCGTTGAGGTGGCCCGTGCCGGCCCCGCGATAGGGCCGGCACATCTCCCGCAAAACCTCATCCCCAGAACAATCTGGTCTAGTCTCAAGAGACCGGTACCGGGCCAGGGTCGCGCATGAGTGCTCGGGCCGGATCACCATTGGAGTCCTTGGGAGGTCCCGTCATGAGCCTGCTGCTTGAGCCGTACACCCTGCGTCAGCTGACCCTGCCCAACCGCATCGCCGTTTCCCCCATGTGCCAGTATTCCTGCGTCGATGGCCTGGCCAACGACTGGCACCTCGTGCACCTTGGCAGCCGCGCCGTCGGCGGCGCCGGGCTGATCATCACCGAAGCCACAGCCGTGACCCCGGACGGTCGCATCACCGCCGAGGACCTGGGCCTTTGGAGCGACGCGCAGATCGCCCCGCTGCAACGCATCACCCGTTTCATCACTGCCCAGGGCGCCGTGCCGGGCATCCAGCTGGCCCATGCTGGGCGCAAGGCCAGCACCCATCGCCCCTGGTTGGGCAAGCATGGCAGCGTCAAGGTCGAGGAGGGCGGCTGGCAACCCGTCGGGCCGTCGAAGATCGCTTTCGACCCGGAGCACAGCGTGCCCCATGAGCTGACCGAAGAGGAAATCTCGGGCATCATCCAGGCCTTCACCGACGCCGCTCGTCGCGCTTTGACCGCAGGGTTCAAGGTGGTCGAGGTGCATGCCGCCCATGGCTACCTGTTGCACCAGTTCCTGTCGCCCTTGAGCAACCAGCGTCGCGACCGCTACGGCAGCTGTTTCGACAACCGCATCCGCCTGACCCTGGAAGTCACCCAGGCGGTGCGTGAGGTGTGGCCCGAGGAACTGCCGCTGATCGTGCGGGTGTCGGCCACCGACTGGGTCGAGGACGGCTGGAACCCCGATGAAACCGTAGAACTGGCCCGTCGCCTGAAAGCGCTGGGCGCGGACCTGATCGACGTCTCCTCCGGTGGCACCTCCATGCACGCCGAGATCCCCACCGGCCCCGGCTACCAGACCCGTTTCGCCGAGCGGGTGCGCAAGGAGTCGGGCATCGCCACCGGCACCGTCGGGATGATCACCGAGCCGGCGCAGGCCGAGCACATCCTGCGCACCGGCCAGGCCGATATCATCTTCCTCGCCCGCGAACTGCTGCGCGACCCGTATTGGCCTCTGCACGCCGATGACGACCTGGGGGGAAGCAAGGCCACCTGGCCGGCCCAGTACCAACGCGCGACCAGCCGGGCCAACCCGATACACGAGTCGGACTTGCGCGACTGAACCCGGCGCGTCGCTCGGTCTGGCTTCTTCAGCCACGGCATTGGACTCATCGCGGGGCTTGCCCCGCGGTGAGTCCGGTATGGACATCAAGCAACATTCAGAAGCAAATGCATTAAGCGTGGATTCAGCCCGCAGGCCTAATCTGGGCCTTTCTTTCCCTTCGCGGAGGTACCCCAGATGAACACCCGTGGTCTGCTCGATCAATTGCTCCGTTCCGGCCAGGACCTGCTGCAGAAGCAGCAAGGCAAGGGCGGCGCGGGCCAGGCGCCAGGGCTTGGCGACCTGCTGGGCGGCGGCAAGGGCTCGGGCCTGGGCAGCCTGCTCTCGGGGGCTGGCGGCGGCGCCTTGGCGGCGGGCGCGATGGGCCTGCTGCTGGGTAACAAGAAAGCGCGCAAATACGGTGGCAAGGCACTGACCTATGGTGGCCTGGCGGCGCTTGGCGTGCTCGCCTACAAGGCCTATGGCAATTGGCAGGCGCGCCAGGGCGCGAACACCGGGCAGGAGCCACAAACGCTCGACCGCCTGCCGCCGGCCCAGGCCGAGCAGCACAGCCAGGCGGTATTGCGTGCCCTGGTGGCGGCGGCCAGGTCCGATGGCCATATCGACGAGCGCGAGCGGGCGCTGATCGAGGGTGAGTTCACCCGGCTCGACAGCGACCGCGAGCTGCAAGGCTGGCTGCATGCCGAACTGAACAAACCACTGGACCCCGCCGAAGTGGCGCGTGCCGCGCAGACGCCGGAAATGGCCGCCGAGATGTACCTGGCCAGCGTGATGATGGTCGACCAGGAGAACTTCATGGAGCGTGCCTACCTGGACGAGCTGGCCCGCCAGTTGCGCCTCGACCCGGCGTTGCGCCAGGAACTGGAAAACCAGGTGAGGCTCGCCGCAGGGCAGTGATCGCGGTTTGGTGTTGCCTGGGCGGGCGCTATCGCGGGGCAAGCCCGCTCCTCCAGATACGGCGCAGTCCTTGAGAGCGGTGCTGTACCTGCGGGAGCGGGTTCGCCCCGCGATGAGGCCGCCCCCGACAGCCCCGCTAATGGCCACTGGCTACTCCATCGGCATGAATGCCTGAATCCCCCCGCAATTCAGCCGCGAACCTACAGAGCGCCTACGCTATACTTCGGCGATTTTCCCGCTCGTAGCGAATTCTTGAGGGCTGATTGTGAAAAACTGGACCTTGCGCCAACGGATCCTGGCAAGTTTCGCCGTGATCATCGCCATCATGCTGTTGATGATCGTGGCCGCCTATTCGCGCCTGGTGTCGATCGAGGCGAGCGAAGAGGCGGTGGGGGCCGACAGCATCCCCGGGGTCTATTACAGTTCGATGATCCGCAGCGCCTGGGTCGACAGCTACGTCGCCAGCCAGCAATTGGTGGGGCTCTCCGAGCACCGTGAATTGACCTCGGCCGACGTCGAGCTGTTCAAGAGCTTCAACGACCGCCTCAGGGAACAGATGGACCATTACCAGGGCACCATCGAGGATTCGCAGGACCAGGCGGCCTTCGATACCTTCGTGCGCCTGGAGGCCGATTACCTCAAGGTGGTCGACCGGGTGCTCGAGGCATACCGTGCGAAGAACTATGTCGAGGCCGAGCGCCTGATCATCGATGAGCTGACGCCCACCTGGGCTGCCGGGCGCAAGCACCTGAACGCGCTCATCGACCGCAACACCGAGTCGGCCAACGCCGCCTCGCGCGATATCGTCGCTGCCGTGGCCACGGCCAAGGGCAGCATGGTCGTCTCGTTGCTGCTGGCCATCATCGCCGCTGGCGTTTGCGGCCTGTTGCTGATGCGCGCTATCACGGCCCCCGTGCAACGTATCGTTCACGCATTGGACAAGCTGCGCTCGGGCGACCTCAGCGCCCGCCTGAGCCTGGACCGCAAGGACGAGTTCGGCGCCATCGAGAACGGCTTCAACGAAATGGGCGAGGCCTTGGCCAACCTGGTTGCCCAGGCCCAGCGCTCGTCGGTGCAGGTGACCACCTCGGTGACCGAGATCGCCGCCACCTCCAAGCAGCAGCAGGCCACCGCCACCGAAACCGCCGCCACCACCACGGAGATCGGCGCCACCTCGCGGGAAATCGCCGCCACCTCGCGCGACCTGGTGCGCACCATGACCGAAGTGACCAGCGCCGCCGACCAGGCCTCGAGCCTGGCGGGCTCCGGCCAGCAGGGCCTGGCGCGCATGGAGGAGACCATGCACCAGGTCATGGGCGCCGCCGACCTGGTCAACGCCAAGCTCGGGATCCTCAACGAGAAGGCCAGCAACATCAACCAAGTGGTGGTGACCATCGTCAAGGTCGCCGACCAGACCAACCTGCTCTCGCTCAACGCCGCCATCGAGGCCGAGAAGGCCGGCGAGTACGGCCGTGGCTTCGCCGTGGTGGCCACCGAGGTGCGCCGCCTGGCCGACCAGACCGCCGTGGCCACCTATGACATCGAACAGATGGTGCGCGAGATCCAGTCGGCGGTGTCGGCGGGGGTGATGGGCATGGACAAGTTCTCCGAGGAAGTGCGCCGCGGCATGTTCGAGGTGCAGCAGGTGGGTGAGCAGTTGAGCCAGATCATCCATCAGGTGCAGGCCCTGGCGCCGCGCGTGTTGATGGTCAACGAGGGCATGCAGGCCCAGGCCACCGGCGCCGAGCAGATCAACCAGGCGCTGGCCCAGCTCAGCGATGCCAGCACCCAGACCGTGGAGTCGCTGCGCCAGGCCAGTTTCGCCATCGATGAGCTCAGTCAAGTGGCTGCCGGCCTGCGCGGCGGTGTGTCGCGCTTCAAAGTCTGACGCCGATGAACGACCTGCCTGCACGCGATCCGCGCCCCGTCGAGGCCCAGGGCGCGCTGTACCTGCTGTTTCGTCTGCGCGAGCAGCGCTTCGCGCTGGATGTGCGCGAAGTGATCGAGGTGTTGCCGCAACGGCTGCTCAAACCCATTGCCCAGGCGCCGGCCTGGGTTGCCGGCATCCTCGCGCATCGCGGCGCCCTGGTGCCGGTGATCGACCTCTCGGCACTGAGCTTCGGCGAGCCCGCTCCGCAGCGCACCAGCACCCGCCTGGTGCTGGTGCACTACTGCGGCGCCCTTCAACTGGGCCTGATCCTGGAACAGGCGACCAATACCCTGCGCTGCCGCCCCGACGAATTCCAACCCTATGGCGTGGACAACGCCGAGGCCCCGTACCTGGGGCCGGTGCGCCAGGACGAACACGGCTTGCTGCAGCGCATCCAGGTCGATGACCTGCTCAGCGACGCGGTGCGTGCGCTGCTGTTCCCCGATCAACCCGGGCAGGTGCCGGCATGAGCGAGCAACGTTTCCATCGCTTCCTGCAAGAGCGCATCGGGCTGGACGTCGAGTCGGTCGGCGCGCCGATGATCGAGCGCGCCTTGCGCCAGCGCTGCGTGGCCATGGCCGCCGAGCACTTGGATGACTACTGGTTGCTCTTGCAGCAATCGAGCGAAGAGCAGCAGGCGCTGATCGAGGCGGTGATCGTCCCCGAGACCTGGTTCTTTCGTTACCCCGAATCGTTCACCGCCCTGGTCGGCCTGGCCCACAAGCGCCTGGCCGAGTTGGCCGGCGCGCGCCCCTTGCGCATCCTCAGCCTGCCGTGCTCGACCGGTGAAGAACCCTACTCGATCGCCATGGCGTTGCTCGACGCCGGCATGGCGGCGGGGGCGTTTCGCATCGATGGCGTCGACATCAGCCCCAGTTCGATCGCCCGTGGCGAGCAGGCGTTGTATGGGCGCAACTCGTTTCGCGGCAGCGACCTGGCGTTTCGTGAGCGGCATTTCAGCGAAGTCGACGACAGTCACCGGCTCGACGAGCGGGTGCGCCGGCAGGTCAACCTGCAGGTCGGTAACGTGCTGGACCCGGCGCTGCGTGACCGTGATGGCTGCTATGACTTCGTGTTCTGCCGCAACCTGTTGATCTATTTCGATGTGCCGACCCAGCAGCGGGTGTTCGAGGTGCTCAAGCGCCTGACCCATGCCCAGGGCGTGCTGTTCATCGGCCCGGCCGAAGGGAGCCTGCTGGCGCGCCTGGGCATGCGGCCCCTGGGCATCGCCCAGTCGTTCGCCTACGTGCGTCAGGACGAGACCCAAGCGCCACCCCCTGTGCCGCCCGTTTCGGCGCCCCGCCCCGCCGTGGTGCCGACCGTTGCGCCGCGCTCGGTCGTCTCGCCGGTGGCGCCGCGGGTTGCGCCGCCTCGCCCGGTGCTGGCCAGTCCCGGCGCCCCGGGTGAAAGCGAAAGCGCCTTGCTCGCGACCATCGCGCAGCAGGCCAACGCGGGTGCCAGTGAGCAGGCTCGCGCCAGTTGCGAGCGCTACTTGCGCCAGTTCGAGCCCAAGGCGCAGGTCTATTACTGGCTGGGCCTGCTCAGCGACACCGCAGGCGATGCCCAGGCAGCGCTGCAACACTACCGCAAGGCCTTGTATCTGGAGCCGCAGCACGCCGAGACGCTGGCGCACCTGGCCGCGTTGCTGGCGTCCCAGGGCGATGCCGTAGGCGCCCGGCGCCTTCAGGAGCGTGCGGCGCGGGCGGGCAGGGAGTCTGAACGATGAGTGGCGCCAACCCGATGCACCTGATCGCCCATGATGGCGAGGCCATCGACGATTGCTGGAACCGCATAGGCGTGCATGGCGACAAGCAGTGCCCGCTGCTCGAGCGGCATATCCACTGCCGCAACTGCGAGGTCTATGCTGCCGCCGCCACGCGCCTGCTCGACCGTTACGCGCTGTTGCAGGATGAACGGTTCGAGGCCGCGGCGCCGGTCGAGGACGTCAGCGGCTGCTCGATGCTGTTGTTCCGCCTGGGCGAGGAATGGCTGGCCTTGGCCACCGCTTGCCTGGCCGAGATCGCGCCGCTGCAAACCGTGCATTCCTTGCCGCACCAACGTTCTCGCATGCTCCAGGGCGTAGCCAATGTGCGTGGCGCGCTGGTGCCGTGCCTGTCGCTGGCCGACCTGCTGGGCATGGACGCGGCGCCAGCCCAGGAGCGTGGTGGGCGGGTGATGCCACGCATGTTGATCCTCGCCGCGGATGGCGGGCCGGTAGTGATGCCGGTGGACGAGGTCGACGGCATCCACCGCCTCGACACCTCGCGCCTGGGCGCCTCGCACGACGCAGCCCCGTTCACCCAGGCGGTGCTGCAATGGCGGGGCCGCAGCGTGCGTGTGCTGGACCCGCAACACCTTCTGTCTGCCGTGAAGCGGAGCCTGTCATGACCCCGGAGCAAATGCGCGACGCATCGCTGCTCGAATTGTTCAGCCTGGAAGCCGAAGCTCAGACCCAGGTGCTCAGTGCCGGCCTGCTGGCGCTGGAGCGTAACCCGGCCCAGGCGGACCAGCTGGAAGCCTGCATGCGCGCCGCCCACTCGCTCAAGGGCGCGGCGCGGATCGTCGGCATCGATGCCGGGGTCAGCATCGCCCACGTCATGGAGGATTGCCTGGTCGCGGCCCAGGAAGGGCGCCTGCTGTTGAGCCCCGAGCATATCGACGCGTTGTTGCAGGGCACTGATTTGCTGATGCGTATCGCCACGCCCGGCGACCAGGCCGCCGAGGCGGTGCCGGCGTTCCTGGTGCAGATGGCTGGCCTGCTCGACCCCTCGGCTGCAGTGCCCCTGCCGCGGGCGCCATCGCTCAGCGCCGAACCCGTAGCGCCGCCCCCGCCTGCGCCTGAAGTGGAGCCCGAGGTCGAGCCCGTGGCACCGCGCAAGGCCGGCAAGCGTGGCGGCGAAGGCGGCGAGCGGGTGCTGCGGGTGACCGCCGACCGCCTGAACAGCCTGCTCGACCTGTCGAGCAAATCCCTGGTCGAGACCCAGCGCCTGAAGCCCTACCTGGCCACCCTGCAGCGCCTCAAGCGCATGCACGGCCAGGGCATGCGGGCCCTGGACGGCCTCAAGGGGCAGCTCGAGGCCAGCGGCCAGAGCGCCGAGGTGCTCGACGCCTTGGCCCAGACCCAGCGCCTGCTCGCCGAAACCCAGCAAACCCTGCAGCAGCAGGCCGCCGACCTCGATGAGTTCGGCTGGCAGGCCAGCCAGCGCGCGCAACTGTTGTACGACACGGCACTGGCCTGTCGCATGCGCCCATTCGCCGACGTGCTCACCGGGCAAAGCCGTATGGTCCGCGACTTGGGGCGCTCGCTCGACAAGCAGGTGCGCCTGCTGATCGAAGGCGAGAAAACCCAGGTCGACCGCGATGTGCTGGAAAAGCTCGAGGCGCCGCTGACCCACCTGTTGCGCAACGCGGTCGACCACGGCATCGAACTGCCCGAGCGGCGCCTGCTGGCCGGCAAGCCTGGCGAAGGTACCCTGCGCCTGCGTGCCTCGCACCAGGCCGGGCTGCTGATTCTGGAACTGACCGACGACGGCGCCGGTATCGACCTGGAACGCTTGCGCCGCAGCATCGCCGAGCGCGCCCTGTCACCGGCCGAGACCGTCGCGCAGATGAGCGAGGCGGAGCTGCTGACGTTCCTGTTCCTGCCCGGCTTCAGCCTGCGCGACCAGGTTACCGAGGTGTCCGGGCGCGGCGTCGGCCTGGACGCGGTGCAGCACATGGTGCGCGAGCTGCGTGGCTCGATCGAGTTGACCCAGGTCGCTGGCCAGGGCTGCTGTTTCCACCTGGAAGTGCCGCTGACCCTGTCGGTGGTGCGCAGCCTGGTGGTCGAAGTGGGCGGAGAAGCCTATGCCTTCCCGCTGGCGCACATCGAGCGCACCGTCGACGTGCCGGCCGAGGCCATCGTGCAAATCGAGGGGCGTCAGCACTTCTGGCACGAAGGCCGGCATATCGGCCTTGTCGCCGCCAGCCAGTTGCTCAACCGGCCTGCGGGGCAGGGCGATGAAAGCAACCTGCGGGTGGTGGTGATCCGCGAGCGCGAGCAGCTCTATGGCGTGGCCGTGGAGCGTCTGGTGGGCGAGCGGGTGCTGGTGGTGATGCCGCTCGACCCGCGCCTGGGCAAGGTCCAGGACATTTCCTCCGGCGCCTTGCTCGACGACGGCTCGGTGGTGCTGATCATCGACGTCGAGGACCTGCTGCGCTCGGTGGAGAAACTGCTCAGCACCGGCCGCCTGGAACGTATCGACCGTGGCGCCAGGGCGGGCCGTGGGGTGGCGCGCAAGCGCGTGCTGGTGGTCGACGACTCGCTGACCGTGCGCGAGCTGCAGCGCAAGCTGCTTGGCAACCGCGGCTACGACGTGGCGGTGGCGGTCGATGGCATGGACGGCTGGAACGCCCTGCGCAGCGAAGACTTCGACTTGCTGATCACCGACATCGACATGCCGCGCATGGACGGCATCGAGCTGGTGACCCTGGTGCGCCGCGACCACCGCCTGCAATCGCTGCCGGTGATGGTGGTGTCGTACAAGGACCGTGAAGAAGATCGACGCCGTGGACTGGATGCCGGCGCCGACTATTATTTGGCCAAGGCGAGTTTCCATGACGACGCCTTGCTCGATGCCGTGGTGGAGTTGATCGGAGGGGCTCAGGGATGAAGATCGCCATCGTCAACGACATGCCCATGGCGGTCGAGGCCTTGCGTCGGGCGCTGGCGTTCGAGCCGGCGCACCAGGTGCTGTGGGTGGCCAGCGATGGCGCCGAGGCCGTGCGCTTGTGCGCCGAGCAGACGCCGGACCTGATCCTGATGGACCTGATCATGCCGGTGATGGACGGCGTAGAGGCGACCCGGCGGATCATGGCCGAGACCCCCTGTGCCATCGTCATCGTCACCGTCGACCGCAAGCAGAACGTGCACCGGGTGTTCGAGGCCATGGGCCATGGCGCCCTGGACGTGGTCGACACCCCGGCGCTGGGCGCAGGGGATGCGCGCGAGGCGGCGGCGCCGCTGCTGCGCAAGATCCTCAACATCGGCTGGTTGATCGGCCAGCAGCGGCCCAGCGCGCCGCGCGCGGTCGCCACGCCACTGCGTGAGGCGATCCAGCGCAAGGGCCTGGTGGCCATTGGCTCGTCGGCCGGTGGGCCGGCGGCCCTGGAGGTGCTGCTCAAGGGGCTGCCGCGGCATTTCCCGGCGGCCATCGTGCTGGTGCAGCACGTCGACCAGGTGTTCGCCGCCGGCATGGCCGAATGGCTCAGTGGCGTGTCCGGGTTGCCGGTGCGCCTGGCCTGCGAAGGCGAGCCACCGCAGCCGGGGCAGGTGCTGTTGGCCGGTACCAACCACCATATTCGTTTGTTGCAGGGCGGCCAGCTGGCCTACACGGCCGAGCCGGTGAACGAGATCTACCGGCCATCCATCGACGTGTTTTTCGAGAGCGTGGCGCGTTTTTGGGGTGGCGATGCGGTTGGGGTGTTGCTGACCGGGATGGGGCGCGATGGCGCCCAGGGGCTGAAACACATGCGTCAGCGCGGCTTCCTGACCATTGCCCAGGACCAGCACAGCAGTGCGGTCTACGGCATGCCGAAGGCCGCCGCGGCAATAGACGCGGCCACGGAGATCCGTCCGCTGGAAAGGATTGCCGGGCGACTTGTGGAGATATTTTCGAAATGACGCTATGTATTGAGTCACGCCGCCAGGCGCGCAGTGACCGGGTGAACTGGAATGAATGAGTTACCGATCGAAGGTTTCACGACCATCAACGAAAGCGCGGCGATGGTGTTGCTGGTCGACGACCAGGCGATGATCGGCGAAGCGGTGCGCCGTGGGCTGGCCCACGAGGAGAACATCGACTTCCATTTCTGCGCCGACCCGCACCAGGCGGTGGCCCAGGCCATGCGCATCAAGCCGACGGTGATCCTCCAGGACCTGATCATGCCGGGCCTGGACGGCCTGACGCTGGTGCGCGAGTACCGCAACAACCCGGCCACCCAGGACATTCCGATCATCGTCCTGTCGACCAAGGAGGACCCGCTGGTCAAGAGCGCGGCCTTTGCCGCCGGTGCCAACGACTACCTGGTCAAGCTGCCGGACACCATCGAGCTGGTGGCGCGCATCCGCTACCACTCGCGCTCGTACCTGACCCTGCTGCAGCGTGACGAGGCCTACCGCGCCCTGCGCGTGAGCCAGCAACAGCTGCTGGACACCAACCTGATGCTACAGCGGCTGATGAACTCCGACGGCCTGACCGGGCTGTCCAACCGCCGCCATTTCGACGAGTACCTGGAGCTGGAGTGGCGCCGGGCGATGCGCGAGCAGCAGCAGTTGTCGCTGCTGATGATCGACGTCGACTACTTCAAGGCCTATAACGACGGCTTCGGCCACCTGGCCGGCGACGAGGCCCTGCGCCAGGTGGCCGAGGCCATTCGCGGCTCCTGCTCGCGCCCCAGCGACCTGCCAGCGCGTTATGGCGGCGAGGAGTTCGCCCTGGTGCTGCCCAACACGTCGCCGGGCGGTGCCCGATTGGTCGCCGAGAAGCTGCGCCAGACCGTGCATGCGCTGAATATCCCGCATACCGCGCCGCAGGCCGACTCGCGCCTGACCGTGAGCATCGGCCTGGCGACCCAGACGCCGAGCATTGGCAGCCAATGCCGGCAGTTGATCTCGGCGGCGGACAAGGGGCTTTACCAGGCCAAGCACAGTGGGCGCAACCAGGTCGGCATCGCCTGACGGCGCGGGGTGAGCCCGCTTCCACAGGCACGGCGCAGCCCCTGTAGGCGCGGGCTTGCCCCGCGATGCGAGCGACACCGATCATCACCGCTCGACGGCCCTGCCGTCGCACACGAGACTGCGTTATACTCGCGGGCTTTTCACCGAATTCGCGCGAGTAGGCAGCCCATGGAAATCCAACCGATCCTCAACACCATCAAGGACCTCACCGAACGCTCCCAGTCCATTCGGGGGTATCTTTGACTACGATCAAAAAGCTGACCGCCTGATCGAAGTCAACCGCGAACTGGAAGACCCCAACGTCTGGAACAAGCCCGAGTACGCCCAGGGCCTGGGCCGCGAGCGCGCCATGCTGGCGCAGGTCGTCGAGACCCTGGACAAGCTGTCCGGTGGCCTGGCCGACTGCACCGACCTGCTCGAGATGGCCGTCGAGGAAAATGACGAAGGCGCCGTGGGCGACGTCGTGACCGAGCTGGAAGGCCTGGAAGAGCGCCTGGCACAGCTCGAGTTCCGTCGCATGTTCAGCGGCGAGATGGACATGAACAACGCCTACCTGGACATCCAGGCCGGCTCCGGCGGCACCGAGGCGCAGGACTGGGCCAACATCCTGCTGCGCATGTACCTGCGCTGGGCCGACAAGCGTGGCTTCGACGCCACCATCATCGAGCTTTCCGAAGGTGAAGTCGCCGGTATCAAGGGCGCCACCGTGCACATCAAGGGCGAGTACGCCTTCGGCTGGCTGCGCACCGAGATCGGCGTGCACCGCCTGGTGCGCAAGAGCCCGTTCGACTCCGGCGCGCGCCGCCACACCTCGTTCTCGGCGGTGTTCGTCTCGCCCGAGATCGACGACAAGGTCGAGATCGAGATCAACCCGGCCGACCTGCGCATCGACACCTACCGCTCCTCGGGCGCCGGTGGCCAGCACGTGAACACCACCGACTCTGCGGTGCGTATCACCCACGTGCCGACCAACACCGTGGTGGCCTGCCAGAACGAACGCTCCCAGCACGCCAACAAGGACACCGCCATGAAAATGCTGCGGGCCAAGTTGTACGAGCTGGAGATGCAGAAGCGCAACGCCGCCTCGCAGGCGCTGGAAGACAGCAAGTCGGACATCGGCTGGGGCCACCAGATCCGTTCCTACGTGCTCGACGACTCGCGCATCAAGGACCTGCGCACCGGCGTCGAGCGCAGCGACTGCCAGAAGGTCCTGGACGGTGACCTCGACCAGTACCTGGAAGCGAGCCTCAAGCAGGGGCTGTAAGCCGTACACCACTGCCGCGATACCTGGCCCGGCGCCGGTATCGCGCGCCCTGCCCGACAGGGGCAACGAATACCTGATGGAAACAATGACGACATGAGCGACCTGAACACCCAACCGCAAGACCTGCAACAGGAAGAAAACGCCCTGATCGCCCTGCGCAAGGAAAAACTTGCCGCCGAGCGTGCCAAGGGCAATGCCTTCCCCAACGACTTCCGTCGCGACAGCTACTGCAACGACCTGCAGAAACAGTACGCGGACAAGACCAAGGAAGAGCTGGAAGCTGCAGCGATCCCGGTGAAGGTCGCCGGTCGCATCATGCTCAACCGTGGCTCGTTCATGGTCATCCAGGACATGACCGGGCGCATCCAGGTCTACGTCAACCGCAAGACCCTGCCGGAAGAAACCCTGGCGGCGGTCAAGACCTGGGACCTGGGCGACATCATCAGCGCCGAGGGCACCCTGGCCCGTTCCGGCAAGGGCGACCTGTACGTCGAGATGACCGACGTGCGCCTGCTGACCAAGTCCCTGCGCCCGCTGCCGGACAAGCACCACGGCCTGACCGACACCGAGCAGCGCTACCGCCAGCGCTACGTCGACCTGATGGTCAACGAGGAAACCCGCCACACCTTCCGCGTGCGCTCGCAGGTCATTTCGCACATCCGCAGCTTCCTGGCCAAGCGCGACTTCCTCGAAGTCGAGACGCCGATGCTGCAGACCATCCCTGGCGGCGCCGCGGCCAAGCCATTCGAAACCCACCACAACGCCCTGGACATGGCCATGTTCCTGCGCATCGCGCCGGAGCTGTACCTCAAGCGGCTCGTTGTTGGTGGGTTTGAGAAAGTGTTCGAGATCAACCGCAACTTCCGCAACGAAGGTGTCTCGACCCGGCACAACCCCGAGTTCACCATGCTCGAGTTCTACCAGGCCTATGCCGACTACAAGGACAACATGGACCTCACCGAGGAGTTGTTCCGCGAGCTGGCGCAGCTGGTGCTGGGCAGCACCGACGTGCCGTACGGCGACAAGCTGTTCCACTTCGGCGAGCCGTTCGCCCGCCTGACCGTGCGCGAGGCGATCCTCAAGTACAACCCGGAGCTGACCGAGGCCGACCTGCTGGACGTCGACAAGGCCCGTGCCATCGCCAAGCAAGCCGGCGCCAAGGTGCTCGGCCACGAAGGCCTGGGCAAGCTGCAGGTGATGATTTTCGAGGAATTGGTGGAGAGCAAGCTGGAGCAGCCGACCTTCGTCACCGAGTACCCGTTCGAAGTCTCGCCGCTGGCCCGCCGCAACGACCAGGACCCGAGCGTCACCGACCGCTTCGAGCTGTTCATCGGTGGTCGCGAGATCGCCAACGCCTACTCCGAGCTCAACGACGCTGAGGACCAGGCCGAGCGCTTCATGGCCCAGGTGGCCGAGAAGGACGCCGGTGACGACGAGGCCATGCACTACGATGCCGACTTCGTCCGCGCCCTGGAGTACGGCATGCCGCCGACCGCCGGTGAAGGCATCGGCATCGACCGTTTGGTGATGCTGCTGACCAACTCGCCATCGATTCGTGATGTGATCCTGTTCCCGCACATGCGTCCGCAGGCTTGAGTGATTTGAAAAAGCCGCCTCTCGGGGCGGCTTTTTCTTGCCTGGCTGTGTAGTGTCTGTACCAGCCCTATCGCGGGGCAAGCCCGCTACAGGGTCGGTACAGACGATGAATATCCACCAGACAGACCCGAGGTCCCCACCGTGACCCCCGCAAACGCCCAGCAAGGCGCCGCCGGCGTGGCCAGCGCCGTCGCCGAGAACGTCCAGTACCAGGGCCGCAAGACCAGCCGCCAGGGCAGCGAACAACGTCGCCAGCAGATCCTCGACGCCGCCATGCGCATCGTCGTGCGCGATGGCGTGCGCGGCGTGCGCCACCGCGCGGTGGCCGCCGAGGCCGGTGTGCCGCTGTCTGCCACCACCTACTACTTCAAGGACATCGAAGACCTGCTCACCGACACCTTCGCCCAGTACGTGGAGCGCAGCGCCGCGTACATGGCCAAGCTGTGGGCCAATACCGAGGGCGTGCTGCGTCAACTGCTCGCCCAAGGCGACGGCAGCCCGCAGTCGCGGGCACGGCTGGCCGACGAGGTGGCGCGCATGACCGCCGAATACGTCACTCGCCAGTTGTTCAACCGCCGCGACTTCCTCATGGCCGAGCAGGCCTTCCGCCAGGAAGCGCTGCTGTGCTCGCGCCTGGCCGACCTGGTGCGCGCGCACGAGCAGATCCTCCTGCATGGCGCGCGGCAGATGCTTCAGGTGGTCGGCTCGCGCCAGCCCGAGCAGGATGCCCTGGTGTTGACGGCCATCATCGAGCAGATGGAATATCAAGGGCTGCTCAAAGAGGCGAACGCACAGGCCGATGGGCAGATGCTCGCTATCCTTACCCGTTACCTGCACTTGGTGCTGGCGGCGGCCTGAGGTGCGCGGCCGATTTTTCAAGGAGAACCTGATGAAAGCCTGGCGTGTGTTGTTGCTGACCCTGTCGTTCCTGCTGCTCGGCGGCTGCCTGGTGACCTTCGACGAGCCGCTGGCCAGTAACCAGCAGGCACCGAAGGCGCTGCTCGGCCAGTGGAGCAGCAAGGACGCCTGGGGCCAACCGCTGAAGCTGAGCATCAGCCGCGCCGGCGGCAACACCTACAAGGCCGTGGCCCGTGCCCAGGGCAAGGCGCCGCAGGAGTACGCCTTCACCGTGTCGCGCCATGGCAACCGCTGGTACCTCTCGGCCGGCGTGCCCAAGCGCCTGGGGGGCAAGTTCCTGATCGGCGGCTTCGAGGTCGTCGAGGGCAACCAGCAACTGGTGGTCTACAACCTGGACGTCGAGCAGGTCCAGCAGGCGGTGGACAACAAGGAACTGAGCGGGCGCAGCACCGAGGTGCCGGAGGACAACGGCCCCGGTGTGCTGATCGACAGCCCGGCCGAGCGGGTCCTGGCGTATCTGGACGACCCGGCCAACTCCGACCTGTTCGTCGAGGTGGCGCGCTTCCAGCGCGTCGGCAAATGATGACGCTGGCCGCTTCGTAGGCGAGCCTGCGAAGAAGCCACTACCGACACTGCAAGGCACTCTGGCCCACGTAAGGAGCCCCGGTGGACGAATACCAGCAGACCATACGCGCGCTGTCCGACCGCATCGTCGCGGCGCAGACCCCCATCCGTGTGCTCGACGCGGTGAAGTGGGACGACGGCATTCGCCAGGGCTTCCTCAAGGCCAAGGGCAAGGAGCCGCCGGCAGTCGACCGCGCCTACTACCAGGGCCGGCCCTTGTCGTTCGACTCCAACGCGGTGAAGGCCGAGTTCCAGAGCATCGAGCGTGACATCACCCGCCAGCTCGGCCAGTTCAACCCGGTGGGGCAGATCATGCGGCGCATGTGCAAGGAGTACCGCATGGTGGTGCGCATGCTCGAGGCGCGCGGTACCGAGGACTTCGGGCTGATCTCGCAGGAGCTGTACGGCGCCGCCTCCGACGCCTTCCATGCCGGCGACCCGACCCTGGCCGACCTGGGCCTGATGCTCTCTGACTACCTGAACAACATCGATGGCCGTGGCGACTTGAAGGACGAACCCAAGAGCCTCACCGCCAAGGAGGCCGTGGAGATCCTCCAGCGCCGCCTGAACAAGGTGTTCGGCGAGGCCGAGGAAACCATCCGCGTGTTCGAGTCCGACGGCATCGTCGCCGACGCCGCGGCCGGCGCCGACTACATCAAGGTGCGTGCCGATGCCATGTTCAACAGCCGCGATGTGCGCGCGCTGGAGGTGCACGAAGGGCTGGTGCACGTGGGCACCACGCTCAATGGCCTGAACCAGCCGATCTGCACGTTCCTGGCCAAGGGGCCGCCCTCGTCGACGGTGACCCAGGAGGGCCTGGCCATCCTCATGGAGGTGATCGCCTTCGCCTCCTACCCCAGCCGCCTGCGCAAGCTGACCAACCGCACCCGTGCCATCCACATGGTCGAGGAGGGCGCCGACTTCATGCAGGTGTTCGAGTTCTTCCGTGGCCAGGGCTTTGAAATGGCGGAAAGCTACGGCAACGCCAGCCGCGTGTTCCGTGGCTCGGTGCCGAACGGCCTGCCATTCACCAAGGACTTGTCCTACCTCAAGGGCTTCATCATGGTTTACAACTACATTCAGTTGGCCGTGAAGAAGGGCAAGCTCGAGCAGATCCCCTTGCTGTTCTGCGGCAAGACCACCCTGGAAGACATGCGCACCCTGCGCCAGCTGGTCGAGGAAGGCCTGGTGGAGCCCCCCAAGTACCTGCCCGAGCAGTTCCGTGACCTCAATGCGTTGTCGGCCTGGATGTGCTTCTCCAACTTCCTCAACCACCTGAGCCTGGACCGCATTGAAGCCGACTACGCGAACATTCTCTGAGGCCTGCCGCGCCCTGGCCTTGGGGCTGGGGCTGCTGCTTCTGGGCGGGTGCAGCAGCCTGCTGTTCTACCCCGAGCCGGGCCAGCCGTTCACCCCGGAGAAAGCGCACCTGGCCTACCGCGACATCACCCTGATCGCCCGTGACGGTACCCGCCTGCACGGCTGGTGGCTGCCGGCCAAGGACGGTGTCGAGGTCAAGGGGACGGTGCTGCACCTGCATGGCAACGGCGGCAACCTGGCGTGGCACTTGGGCGGCAGCTACTGGTTGCCCAAGGCCGGCTACCAGGTGTTGATGATCGATTACCGGGGCTATGGGCTGTCGCAGGGCGAGCCGTCTCTGCCTGCGGTCTATCAGGACATTGATGCAGCCATGGAGTGGCTCGGCACGGCCCCCGAAGTGGGCGGCAAGCCCCTGGTGCTGCTGGGCCAGAGCCTGGGCGGGGCGATGGCCATCCACTACCTGGCGGCCCACCCCGAGCAGCGCCAGCGCTTCAGCGCCCTGGTGTTCGACGGCGTGCCGGCCAGCTACCGCGAGGTGGGCCGGTTCGCCCTGAGTACGTCGTGGATGACCTGGCCGTTGCAGGTGCCGCTGTCGTGGCTGGTACCCGATGGCGATAGCGCCATTCATTCGATCGCGCGCCTCGACAGCCCGCCCAAGCTGTTCTTCCACAGCATCGACGACAAGCTGGTGCCGATGGGCAACGGCATCCGCCTGTACCAGCACGCGCCGCCGCCGCGGGTGCTGCAACTGACCCGAGGCGACCATGTGCAGACCTTCGCCGACCCGACCTGGCGCCAGGTGATGCTGCGCTTCCTCGACGACCCCAGCCATTTCAACGGCCTGCGCCGACTGGCCGAAGTGCCGAACTTCCCTGACGAGAACAATGAGCAATGAGTGAAGAACGCAACGCCATCCCGCTGATCCTGACCGGCATTGGCAGCATCATCGTGACCGTGGGCGTGCTGTGGCACTACGGCTACCTGCATTTCGCCAAGCCGCAGGATGCGCTGCTGTTGCAGGACTACACCATGCTCAAGACCCTGCCGGGGGAGGATTACAAAGTGTCACTGGAGCCGGCGCCACAGGTGGCGCAGTGCGTCGATGGCGTGCTGGTGCTGTTCGATACCCAGCAGAAGGGGCTGACCGGGGTGCTAGTGGACAACCGCAAGCGTGCGATCCGGTGCATGGGGCAGGAGACGCCGCAGCAGGTGCAGTGAGTTGCAGCCCTATCGCTGGGCAAGCCAGACCCAGAAACGAAAAACCCCGCCATCACGGCGGGGTTCTTCATTCAGCCCGAGATGCGCCTTACAGCTGGCTCACCGAGCGCGGTGCGACTGGCTGGTTGTCGTTGGAGATGGTCACCTCCACCCGACGGTTCTGCGCGCGGCCCGAGTTGCTGGAGTTGTCCGCCACCGGGTACTCCTTGCCGTAGCCTTGGGCGACGATGCGCGCCGGGTCCACGCCAGCACGCACCAGCGCCATGCGCACCGCGTTGGCGCGGCGCTCGGACAGGCTCTGGTTGTAACCCGCCGAGCCGACGCTGTCGGTATAGCCCTCGACGATGACCTTGCGCTCCGGGTTTTCCTGGAGGAACTGCGCCAGCTTGGTCACGTTCGGGTAGGCGCTGCTTTTGAGTTCGGCCTTGTTGAAGTCGAACAGCACGTCACCGAAGGTCACCAGGGTGCCGCGGTCGGTCTGCTTGGCGTTGAGGCTGTCCTGCAGCTTCTTGATCTGCGCGTCACGGGCGTCCAGCTTGGCCTGGGCGCGCTCTGCGGCCGCGTTTTTCAGCTCATTTTCGGCAGTGCGCAGGGCGATGGTCTGCTTGGCCACTTCGACGCGTTGATTGGTCAGGTAGGCCAATTGGTCGACCTGCTTGGTGTCCTCACGGTCCATGAAGGCTTTGTCGGCCTTGTTCAGCCAGTCCTGGGCGTCCTTGGTCTCCAACGCCGCGACCTTGCTCGACTGCGGGTCGCTCTGCAGCGCCGAGAAGTTGCTGCGGGCCGACTCCAGGTTCGGGTTCGGGTCATGGGAGCAGGCTGCGAGGCCAACGCTCAGGGCCAGCAGGGCGGGGATCATTACGTAATTGCGCATGGTGTTCATCCTTTGATCGATTGCGAAGGCAGTGGGTTGCGAGGCAGCGCTCATTCAGCGCTGCGCAGGCCTTCCTCACGCACGTCCTGAACGCCTTGGCGGGCGTCCTGCACGGCCTTCTGGGCCTTGGCCGCCTGTGCTTTGCGCTCGGCTACACGAGCGTCCCATTCAGCCTGTTGGGCCAGGCGCTTGGCGTCGTCGTACTTCTTGTCATGCATGGCGATTTCCGCCTGCTTGAACTTGTCCTGGGCCGCTTTCATCTCGACGGCCGCGTACTCGGTGCCCCCGGCGCTGACGGCGGAATTCACCGCCGACTGGGTGACGGCGTACTGCTCGGTCGGCGGGTTGCCAGCACAACCGGCCAAGACCAGGCTGCTGCCCAGCGCCAGCGCGGCCAGCTTGAGCCCGCGCAGTTGAGGGGATGAGGGTTTCGCGGTGCGGGTCTTCATAGTGGTCAACTCCATTGGATCACTCCTGATAACGATGTCCGTAGCAGTCCATCGCCAATTCCCTGACAAAGCTCGTCGCTCAAGCCGCAGCGCCAAAGACCATGTGTGCAGGGTTTTTGCGTGATGGCTATTGGCTGTGACTTGAGCGTTTTCAGGATAGTTCAGAAAAAAGTTACCTAGGCTTGGCAATTATTTCTGACTGATCAGTCAGCGCATTTACCACGAAACTTTTGCACTCCGTCACGGTACGCGCGCGCAACCGCGATCAGTTCTCGTCACCCTCGACACGTTGGCTCAGGGCCTGCAAGTGGCGGCGGGAGAGGGTGAGGAAGCGTGGCGTGGGGCCGACATCCTCGAACAGCGGGTCGCCTTCCTCGTCGGTGGCGATCACCTGCTGGCCTTTGACATAAGGGAAGCTGGCCTCCAGCTCTTCGAGCGCTGCTGCGACCAGTTCACCGAGCAGCTCTTCGGCACTGCGCTTGGGGTACATGTCGATCAGCGCGGCCAGGCGCGCCTCGGCCTCCAGGTCCAGGTGCAGCACATGGCCGGTGTTGCTCAATGTCCCGGCGGCATTCTCTTCCCAGTGCTGTGCAAGCTCGCGGATTTTCATGATGACCTCGTTGAACGCCAGGGTATGACTGTGGGAGGGCCTGTGTTCACTTTAGTTGCATTGGCCGAACACGGCTTGCCTTGCGGCCCTGCCTGTGGGCACTCTTGGTGGCATGACCTGGGCGGCTGCGCGGGTGGACCGCGCCACAAGGGAGAGGCAATGACCGATATCGATGTGCGCTTGCGTGAGGATGTCCATCTGTTGGGTGAGTTGCTTGGCGAGACCATTCGCCAGCAGCACGGCGAGGCGTTCCTGCAGAAGATCGAGGACATCCGCCACAGCGCCAAGGCCGACCGCCGTGGCGCGGCCGAGCAGTTGAGCTCGACGTTGGCGGATCTGGCCGAAGACGACCTGTTGCCCGTGGCACGGGCCTTCAACCAGTTCCTCAACCTGGCCAACATCGCCGAGCAGTACCAGTTGATCCGCCGTCGCGATGCCGACCAGCCCGCGTCTTTTGAAGACCGCGCGCTGCCCGAGTTGTTGGCCCGCCTGCAGCAGGCCGGCCATGCCAACGACGCCTTGGCCCGGCAGCTGGGGCGCCTGGACATCCAGCTGGTGCTGACCGCGCACCCCACCGAGGTAGCGCGGCGCACGCTGATCCAGAAGTACGACGCCATTGCCGCGCAGTTGGCCGTCCAGGACCACCGCGACCTCACCCCGGCCGAGCGGCAACAAGTGCGCGAGCGCCTGCGCCGGTTGATCGCCGAGGCCTGGCACACCGAGGAGATCCGTCGCACCCGGCCGACCCCGGTGGACGAGGCCAAGTGGGGCTTCGCGGTGATCGAGCATTCGCTCTGGCAGGCTATCCCCAACCATCTGCGCAAGGTCGACCAGGCCCTGCACGCGGCCACCGGCCTGCACCTGCCGCTGGAGGCCGCGCCGGTGCGCTTCGCCTCGTGGATGGGCGGTGACCGCGACGGCAACCCCAACGTCACTGCCGCGGTCACGCGCGAAGTCCTGCTGCTGGCGCGCTGGATGGCCGCCGACCTGTTCCTGCGCGACATCGACTACCTGGCCGCCGAGTTGTCCATGCAGCAGGCCAGCGACGCTGTGCGCGCTCGTGTAGGTGACAGCGCCGAGCCCTACCGCGCCCTGCTCAAGCAACTGCGCGATCGCCTGCGCGCCACGCGCGCCTGGGCCCATGCCTCGCTCACCGGCACCCAGCCTGCCAGCGCCCAGGTGCTGGTCGACAACCGCGAGCTGATCGAGCCGCTGGAGCTGTGCTACCACTCGCTGCATGAGTGCGGCATGGGCGTGATCGCCGATGGCCCGCTGCTCGACACCCTGCGCCGGGCGGTGACGTTCGGCCTGTTCCTGGTGCGCCTGGACGTGCGCCAGGACGCCGCCCGCCACCGCGAGGCGCTGTCGGAGATCACCGACTACCTGGGCCTGGGCCGCTACGCCGACTGGGACGAGGAGCAGCGCATCGGCTTCCTCCAGGCCGAACTGAAGAACCGCCGGCCCTTGCTGCCGGGGCACTTCCAGCCCCAGGCCGAAACCGCCGAAGTGCTGGCCACCTGCCGTGAGATCGCCGCAGCCCCGGGCGCCTCGCTGGGCTCCTACGTGATTTCCATGGCCGGCGCCGCTTCCGACGTGCTGGCGGTGCAGTTGCTGCTCAAGGAAGCCGGACTGACTCGGCCCATGCGTGTGGTGCCGCTGTTCGAGACCTTGGCCGACCTGGACAACGCTGGCCCGGTGATGGAGCGCCTGCTCGGCCTGCCAGGCTACCGCGCCAGCCTGCATGGGCCGCAGGAGGTGATGATCGGCTACTCCGACTCGGCCAAGGACGCCGGCACCACGGCTGCGGCCTGGGCGCAGTACCGCGCCCAGGAGAACCTGGTGCGCATCTGCCGTGAGCATCAGGTCGAGCTGCTGCTGTTCCATGGCCGTGGCGGCACCGTCGGGCGCGGTGGCGGCCCGGCCCATGCGGCGATCCTGTCGCAGCCGCCGGGTTCGGTGGCGGGGCGCTTCCGCACGACCGAGCAGGGCGAGATGATCCGCTTCAAGTTCGGCCTGCCGGGCATCGCCGAGCAGAACCTCAACCTTTACCTGGCGGCGGTGCTCGAAGCCACCCTGTTACCCCCGCCACCGCCGCAGCCAGCGTGGCGCGAGGTGATGGACCAGCTCGCCGCCGATGGCCTGAAGGCCTACCGCGGCGTGGTGCGCGAACACCCGGATTTCGTCGAGTACTTCCGCGAGTCGACCCCCGAGCAGGAACTGGGGCGCCTGCCGTTGGGCAGTCGCCCGGCCAAGCGCCGCGCCGGGGGAATCGAAAGCCTGCGGGCGATTCCGTGGATCTTCGGCTGGACCCAGACGCGCCTGATGCTGCCGGCCTGGTTGGGCTGGGAGAGCGCGTTGAGCAATGCCCTGGCGCGCGGCCAGGGCGCGCTGCTGGGGCAGATGCGTGAGCAGTGGCCGTTCTTCCGCACGCGCATCGACATGCTGGAGATGGTCCTGGCCAAGGCCGACGCGGAAATCGCCAAGGCCTACGACGAACGTCTAGTGCAACCGGCCCTGCTGCCGCTGGGTGCGCACCTGCGCGACCTATTGTCGCAGTCGTGCCAGGTGGTGTTGGGCCTGACCGGGCAGCCGGTGCTACTGGCGCACAGCCCCGAGACCCTGGAATTCATCCGTCTGCGCAATACCTACCTGGACCCGCTGCATCGCCTCCAGGCCGAGCTGCTGGCGCGCTCGCGCGCCCGCGAAGCCGCTCTGGACAGCCCGTTGGAGCAGGCCCTGCTGGTCACCGTGGCGGGTATCGCCGCTGGTTTGCGCAACACCGGCTGAGGGGCGTGGGCAGGGTGGCCGGGCTGGATGCCTGGCGAACGTCCAGGAGGCCGCGTGGGTGGGTTGCGCCGGGCGCAACCTGCGGCGCCGGTAGTCGGAAAAGGCGCTTTCCTGCCACTTTGGAACGCTTGTCTGCCTGCCGGGCGCTGTGTATCTTGAGCAGCCTTTTGACCGATTTTTCGGTCTGAACCGATTTTCCGGACTTGGCCCTGTGCGCCGAATCCATTGATTTGCATAAAAAAATATGAGGAGCACAAGATGCGCGTAATTCTGCTGGGAGCTCCCGGGGCCGGTAAAGGTACTCAGGCAAAGTTCATCACCGAAAAGTTCGGTATTCCACAGATCTCCACCGGTGACATGCTGCGTGCCGCGGTCAAGGCCGGCACCCCACTGGGCCTGGAACTGAAGAAAGTCATGGATGCCGGCCAACTGGTGTCCGACGAACTGATCATCAGCCTGGTGAAGGAGCGTATCGCCCAGCCGGACTGCGCCAATGGCTGCCTGTTCGATGGCTTCCCACGCACCATTCCCCAGGCTGAAGCCATGGTCGCCGCCGGTGTCGAGATCGACAACGTGGTCGAGATCGCCGTCGACGACGAAGAGATCGTGGGCCGCATGGCCGGCCGCCGCGTGCACCTGGCCTCGGGCCGCACCTACCACATCCAGTACAACCCGCCGAAAGTGGAAGGCAAGGACGACGTCACGGGCGAAGACCTGATCCAGCGTGACGACGACAA
Source organism: Pseudomonas entomophila (assembly GCF_029193575.1). GTDB lineage: Bacteria > Pseudomonadota > Gammaproteobacteria > Pseudomonadales > Pseudomonadaceae > Aquipseudomonas > Aquipseudomonas entomophila_G. Next base: position 501,015 of record NZ_JARGCS010000012.1, read on the forward strand.
GGAAGAGACCGTGCGTCATCGCCTGTCGGTCTACCACACCCAGACCAAGCCGCTGGTCGACTTCTACCAGAAGCTGGCCGCTGCCGACGGCAAGCCGAAGTACAGCCACATCGAAGGCGTCGGCTCGGTCGAAGCGATCACTGCCAAGGTCCTGGCAGCCCTGAGCTGATCCACGCCCGCGCTACACGACGGCCCGCTTGCGGGCCGTTGTCGTTTATACTGCCGCTCTTTTTCCTCTCGCCTGGATACACGTTCGATGACCACCCTGCTGGCCCTGGATACCGCCACCGAAGCCTGTTCCGTCGCCCTGCTGCATGACGGCAAGGTGACCAGCCACTACGAGGTGATCCCGCGCCTGCATGCGCAGAAGCTATTGCCGATGATCAAGCAGTTGCTGGGCGAGGCCGGTGTGGCCCTGAGCGCTGTGGATGCCATCGCCTTTGGCCGTGGCCCGGGCGCCTTTACCGGCGTGCGCATCGCCATTGGCGTGGTGCAGGGCCTGGCCTTCGCCTTGGAGCGCCCGGTGCTGCCGGTGTCCAATCTGGCCGCCCTGGCCCAGGGCGCGCTGCGTGGGCAGGGTGTGCAGCAGGTGGCTGCGGCCATCGATGCGCGCATGGATGAGGTGTACTGGGGGTGCTACCGGGCGCAAGCGGGTGAGATGCGCCTGGTCGGCCAGGAAGTGGTGGTAGCGCCGGAGCGGGTGGTGCTGCCTGAAGGTGGCGAGTGGTTCGGTGCCGGCACCGGTTGGGGTTATGCCGAGCGCCTGGCGGCGCAGGTTGGCGCCTGTGATGCCACGGCGCTGCCCAATGCCCTGGACGTGCTGAGCCTGGCGCGTTTCGCCTGGGCCCGTGGCGAGGCGGTTGCCGCCGAGCAGGCGCAGCCGGTCTACCTGCGTGACAATGTCGCTACGCCCAAGGCGCGGCCCTGATACATCGCGGTTGGGGCCGCGAGCGTGCAGGCCTCATCGCGGGCAAGCCCGTTCCCACAGGTACTCCACCGTCCTCGAGACCGGTGTTTCTCCACGAACACAATGTCAAAACCACCAAAGAACTCATCCAAAAAGGTGCAGTTCGTCGGCTATCGCCATTCACACTAAAACCTTTTGAGCAAACTGTGGTCCAGTTATCAGTCGAGCATTGGTGATGGAACTCTGATGCTGCTAAATTGCCATCATTGATTCCGAGTGCCACGCCATGCGCATCGATGGTTTCTCCTCCCAGTCCTACCCGGTCAAGCGTCCGCCGCGCAAGGCAGCGGTGCGCGATGAAGCGATCGACGACGTCGAAGTGGTCGAGGAGGTCGAGCCCGTCCAGGCCAAGGCCAGCCGTCGTGGCGCCGGCCTGCCGGCCCGCCAGCAGGACATGATCTTCCCCCGCGCACGTGATCGGCGCACCGCCACCGCCTTGGCCAGCTACCTGACCACCGCCGGTTTCACCGACTGGGAGATGGAAGTGCTGGGGTTGGACCTGTACATTTGATGGATGAATCCATCGCCCCCGCCTTACTGTCTCGGTTGTCCGTCCTGGAGCGAAAACGCCTGGCGCGACTACCTCTATCCCGCCGACGCCCGCTCCTCTGAGTACCTTGGGCTGTATAGCCAGGTGTTCAACGCTGTCGAGGGCAACACCACTTTTTATGCCCGCCCCGCGCCCGCCATGGTGGACCGTTGGGCCAAGGTCATGCCCGCGCATTTTCGCTTTACCGCCAAGTTCCCCGGCGACGTCAGCCACGCGGGCGACCTGCGCGACCAGCTCGAGTCGGCGCTGGACTTCACCCGCCTGATGGCCCCGCTGGGGGCGCGGGTCTCGCCTTACTGGTTGCAACTGCCCGCCCAATTCGGCCCCGCGCGCCTGGCGGAACTCAGCCACTTCCTCGACGAGATCGGCGTGCCGGTGGCAGTCGAGGTGCGCAACGACGCGTTCTTCGCCAAGGGCGAGGAAGAACGCCTGCTCAACCGCCTGTTGCACGGCCGTGGCGTCGAGCGTATCTGTCTCGACCCGCGCGCCCTGTTCAGTTGCACTTCACGCGACCCGGGCGTGCTCCACGCCCAGGCCAAGAAGCCAAGGGTGCCCCCGCGCCCGGCCGCGTTCAGCCAGCACCCGCAGGTGCGCTTCATCGGCCACCCGGAGTTGGAGGCCAATGAACCCTTCCTCACCCCTTGGGTGGCCAAGGTGGCGGAGTGGATCGAAGAGGGGCGCCACCCTTACGTCTTCCTGCACACCGCCGACAACTACCGCGCCGCCGCCCTGGCCCAGCGCTTCCACCAGCGCCTGGCCGAGCGCTTGCCGGGGCTTGCGCCGTTGCCGGAATTGCCACGCGCACCCGAGGTCGAACAACTGGGCCTGCTTTGATATTCCCCACCTGCCGGAGGTCATGACCATGGATGTGCAAACCCTGCGAGCCGAAGCCTTCAAGGCACTGCATGAGCGCGATGGCGCCTTCGTCATCGCCAACCCTTGGGACGCGGGCTCCGCGCGTTTGCTCGCAAGCCTCGGTTTCGAGGCGCTGGCCACCACCAGTGCGGGCCTGGCCTTCAGCCTGGGACGACCGGATGCCGAGGGCGCGTTGAGCCTGGATGAAACCCTCGACAATGCCCGCGCCATCGTCGACGCCACGCCGTTGCCGGTAGCCGCTGACCTGGAGAACGGTTTCGGCGACCGCCCCGAAGATTGCGCCCAGGCTATCCTGCGGGGTGCCGAGGTGGGTTTGGTGGGCGGTTCGATCGAGGACGCGAGTGGCCGTGCCGACATGCCGATCTACGACCTGGGGCTGGCGGTCGAGCGTGTCCGCGCCGCAGTGCAGGCGGCGCGCAGCCTGCCGTTCCCGTTCACCATGTGCGCCCGGGCCGAGAACCTGCTGCACGGGCGCCTGGATTTGGACGACACCATCCTGCGGCTGCAAGCCTATGCCGAGGCAGGGGCCGATGTGCTGTACGCGCCGGGGCTGCGCAGCATCGACGAGATTCGCGCGGTGGTCCAGGCGCTGGCGCCCAAGCCGGTCAACGTGCTGATGGGCATGGCCGGTGTGCCCCTGAGCGTTAACCAACTACAGGACCTGGGTGTGCGCCGCATCAGTGTCGGTTCGTCGTTGGCGCGGGCAGCCTTGGGGGCTTTCCAGCGTGCCGCGCGGGAGATCCACGAGCAGGGCACCTTCAGCTATGGCGAGCAGGCGGTGCCGTTCGCCGAACTCAACGACCTGTTCCGCCGCTGAGGCCCGATGCGCGCGTTCCTGCTGTTGGTGGCCTTGCTGCTGGCAGCGGGCGTTGCCTGGCAATCGGGCTGGCGCCTGCCGGCCGCGTGGAACCCCTGGGCTGTGCTCGATGTGCGGCAACCGCCGAACCTGTTGACCCCCTACAAGCTCGCCCGCCTGCGCGATGACCCCACCCTGTGCCGCCAGGCGCTGGAAACCTCGACACTGCGCTACCGCCCGCAGGCCGACAGCCCGGCGAACGCCGCGTGCCCTTTGCGCAACGTGTGGCGCATCGAAGGCGGGCAGGCGCGGCTGGCCAGCAGCTTCCTCGCCACTTGCCCGTTGGCGGTGGCCTATGCGTTGTTCGAGACCCATGGCCTGCAACCAGCGGCGCAGCGGGTGTTCGGCCAGTCCGTGGCGCAGGTCGAGCACTTGGGAAGCTTTGCCTGTCGCAACGTCTATCACCGCAAGCAAGGCCGCTTGAGCCAGCACGCGGCGGCCAATGCCCTGGACATCAGTGGTTTTCGCCTGGCCGATGGTGAACGCATCGTCCTGGCGCGGGACTGGCAGGGGGCAGGAAAGAAGGCGGAGTTCCTGCGTGAGGTTCAGCAGGCAGCCTGCAAAAGTTTCAGCACGGTGCTCGGGCCTGACTACAACGCTGCCCACCACAACCACTTTCACGTGGATATGGGGCGCTGGCAGGTCTGCCGCTGAGGTCAGGCGTGAACGCGAACGTTGTTCAGCACCACCGGGCGTGCCCAGTGCATGTCGAATTCCAGGTCGTTCTGCTGCTTGGCGAGGGTGGCCTCGTCGAAGGGTTCCGCTGCCTTGTCCAGCAGTTCGGTCTCGAACTCGGCGATCGGCAGGAACAGCGCGCGTGGCGTCGGCGCGGGGCCAGGCTCAGGGTGTGGATGGCCCTGGCTTATCACCACCGGGCGCAGCCAGCTGTTGTTGATATCCAACTGACGCTGCTGCTCGATCAGCTCGACGGCGCTGAAGGGTTCGGCGGCGGGTTCGAGCAGGTCGCGCTCCAGCTCGGCCTTGGGCAGGAACAGCGGCTCGGGCGGCTTGACCTCGGTGTCGTGCACCGCACAGGCGCGCTGGGCATCGATCAGGGCCAGGGCACGGGCGCCGCCAGTAGGCTCGCCGCTTTCCTTGTCGTGGTACTGGGCCAGGGCCTGGCTCACACTGTCGGTGACATCCCCTTGCGGCTCGGCCATGGCGCGGGCGAAGAAATCCTGCCACAGGTGGCTGACGCCTCCGAGTGCCTGGGTATTCTGCCGACCGTAGTTGCCGACAGGCGACAGGTAGGTCAAGCCGATGGGAAGGGTGTCTGACATGGCAGTCGCGCGCGTTGTGCTCTGGCAGAATAGCGGATACTGCGTGTATCGGCCGTGGCCGGGGTTTCCTTAATTTTTTTGAGTGCGGGGCGGATGGTGGAGCAAGAGCAGGGCTTGGGTATCAGGGTCGAGGCGTTATCGCCGGAGTTTCAGACGCAGGCCGCGGCATGGGCCGAGCGCCTGGGGCTGCCTTTGCAGGATGAGGCGGCGGGCTTCGCCGTGCAGGTCGGCGTTGACGGCCTGCAGGTCCAGCAGCTCGGGCCGCAGGCGCCGGGCGCGGTGCGGGTGGACTTCGTCGAAGGCCAGGCAGCCCATCGGCGGCTGTATGGCGGCGGCAATGGGCAAATGATCGCCAAGGCGGTTGGCATCGCCCAGGGGGTGCGCCCGCAGGTGCTGGATGCCACGGCGGGGTTGGGCAAGGATGCGTTCGTGCTGGCCAGCCTGGGCTGCCAGATGACCTTGATCGAGCGCCAGCCGTTGATTGCCGCGCTGTTGGAGGATGGGTTGGCGCGCGGCCGGCGAGATGCCGAGGTGGGGGCGATCGTCGAGCGCATGCGGCTGTTGACCGGTAACGCGATCGAACGCATGCGCGCGTGGGAGGGCGAGGCGCCGCAGGTGATCTACCTCGACCCGATGTTCCCGCACCGGGACAAGAGCGCGTTGGTGAAAAAGGAAATGCGCGTGTTCCGGCCGCTGGTGGGGGATGACCTGGATGCGCCGGCGTTGCTGGAGGCGGCGCTGGCACTGGCGACGCACCGGGTGGTGGTCAAGCGCCCGCGCAAGGCGCCGATCATCGAAGGGGTGAAGCCGAGCCACAGCCTGGAAGGCAAGTCGAGCCGGTACGACATCTACCCGAAGAAGGCGTTGAAGGCGTAGACGCTGCCGGCCCTCTCGCGGGGCAAGCCCCACAGGTACCCCGCAGCTCTTAGTGCCAACGGTGAACCTGGAGCGGGCTTGCCCCGCGATAGGGCCCGCCCCGCCAACCGCTAAACCCGATACGCCCGCATGAACACCCCGACCACCTCGCGCACATGCGCTTCGGCCGCTTCGTCCTCCAGCGCGGGCGCGCACCCCAGCAGCAGCCGGTAATCCGGCGCGCCCTTGATCAGGCAGAAGAAATGCTCGGCCGCCCGCAACGGGTTGTCCAGGCGTAGCAGTCCACGTTCGTTGGCGCAACGCAGCAGCGCTTCCATCTCCGCCAGCACCACTTTCGGCCCGGCTTCGTAGAAGAACTGCCCGAAGCTTGGGTCTTGCGTGCCCAAGGTCATGATCAGCCGTGTCAGCTTCACCGATTCGTCGCTGCTGATCAGCGCCTGGAAACCCCGGGCGATGTTCAGCAGCACCTGCTCCAGCGGGACGTCTTCGGGCAGCTCGAAGATCAGGTCGGGCAATTGCGTCTGGCAGGTCGCCATGACCGCTGCGCCGAACAGTGTCTGTTTGTCGGTGAAGTGGCTGTACACCGTGAGTTTTGAAACACCTGCCGCCGCAGCGACCGCATCCATGCTGGTGTTGGCGTAGCCAAGGCTGAGGAACAGCGACTTGGCGGCTTCGAGGATGGCCTCGCGCTTGGCGAGGTCCTTGGGCCGGCCTGGGCCTATGGGTGCGTCGTTGGACATTGGATTCCGTGTCTGTCTGAAAGGTCGCCCATCTTACCGGGTCGAAGGCCCTCGGGCTGCTACGCACGTCGCGCGGCAAATACATTTTTTCTCGCGCCTGCCTGCTTCCCCGACCCCGATCCCTGACTTAATATACCCGCCAGTATAAATATTCGATGCGTCCTCTGCCAAAGGTCATTCGTCATGTTGCGTCGCGCCTTGCCCCTTGTCTTGCCCGTTGCCGCCCTCCTGTTGCTCGCCGCCTGCGGCCAGGAAGCGGCCCCTCCCGCCGCGCCGCGCCCGGCCCTGGTGATTCAGCCGCAGCCGAGCGCTGCCTCCGCCGACAGCTACCCTGGCGAGGTGCGGGCGCGCTTCGAGCCTGAGCTGGCTTTCCGCATTGCGGGCAAGGTCAGCAAGCGCCTGGTGGAGGAGGGGCAGCGGGTCAAGGCAGAGCAGCCGCTGGCCGAGCTCGACCCCCAGGACGTGCGCCTGCAACTGGAAGCCAACCGCGCGCAAGTGGCGGCCGCCGAGGCCAACCTGGCGCTGGTCAAGGCCGAGCGCGACCGCTACCAGAAGTTGCTGGAGCGCCAGATGGTCAGCCACTCGCAGTTCGACAACGCCGAGAACCTCTACCGCGCAGGCCTGGCCCGACTCAAGCAGGCCAGGGCCGAGTTCGAGGTGGCGGGCAACCAGGCCGAGTACGCCGTATTGCGCGCACCGCAAAATGGCGTGATCGCCAAGCGCCAGGTCGAGGTCGGCCAGGTGGTGGCGGCCGGGCAGACGGTGTTCACCCTCGCCGCCGACGGCGAGCGCGAGGTGCTCATCGGCCTGCCGGAGCAGCAGTTCGCCCGCTTCGCCGTGGGCCAGGCGGTCAGCGTGGAGTTGTGGTCCCACCCTGGCCAACGCTTCGACGGGCGCATCCGTGAGCTGTCGCCCGCCGCCGACCCGCGTTCGCGCACCTTCGCCGCGCGTATCGCCTTCACGTCCACCCAGGCCCCCGCCGAACTCGGCCAGAGTGCCCGAGTATTCATCGCCCATGCCGAGCACGCACCGTTGTCGGTGCCGCTGTCGGCGGTCACCGCCGAAGAGGGGCGTGCCTACGTGTGGCGGGTGAACAAGGACAACCGCCTGGAACGCGCCCCGGTGCGCCTGGGCCCCTATGGCGCCGACAACGTGTCGGTGCTGGAGGGCCTGGGGGCCAGCGACTGGGTGGTCGCCGCCGGCGGCCACGTGCTGCGCGAGGGGCAGGAAGTGCGGCCAGTGGATCGCACCAACCGTGTGGTGAACCTGGCGACCAAGGAGTAAGTCCCGATGGGTTTCAACCTTTCCGCCTGGGCGCTGCGCAATCGCCAGATCGTGTTGTTTCTGATGATCCTGCTGGCAGCGATCGGCGCCATGTCCTACACCAAGCTGGGGCAGAGCGAAGACCCGCCCTTCACCTTCAAGGCCATGGTCATCCGCACCCTGTGGCCCGGCGCCACCGCCGAGGAAGTCTCACGCCAGGTCACCGAGCGCATCGAGAAAAAACTGATGGAAACCGGCGAGTACGAGCGCATCGTCTCGTTCTCACGCCCCGGTGAGTCTCAGGTGACCTTCATGGCCCGCGACTCGATGCATTCCAACGCCATTCCCGAGTTGTGGTACCAGATCCGCAAGAAGGTCGCCGATATTCGCCACACCCTGCCGCCAGAAGTCCAGGGCCCGTTCTTCAACGACGAGTTCGGCACCACCTTCGGCAACATCTACGCCCTCACGGGCGAAGGCTTCGACTACGCGGTGCTCAAGGACTACGCCGACCGCATCCAGATCCAGTTGCAGCGGGTCAAGGACGTGGGCAAGGTCGAGTTGGTCGGCCTGCAGGACGAGAAGATCTGGATCGAGCTGTCCAACCTCAAGCTGGCCACCCTCGGCGTGCCCCTGGCCGCCGTGCAGCAGGCCCTGCGCGAGCAGAACGCGGTGAGCACCGCAGGTTTCTTCGAAACCCCCAGCGAGCGTTTGCAACTGCGCGTCAGCGGGCAGTTCGACAGCGTCGAGCAGATCCGCCAGTTCCCGATTCGCGTGGGCGACCGCACCTTCCGCATCGGTGACGTGGCCGAAGTGCACCGTGGCTTCAACGACCCGCCCGCGCCGCGCATGCGCTTCATGGGCGAGGACGCCATTGGCCTTGCCGTGTCGATGAAGGACGGCGGCGACATCCTGGTGCTGGGCAAGGCCCTGGAAGGCGAGTTCGCCCGCCTGGCGCGCAACCTGCCGGCGGGCATGGAGCTGCGCAAGGTCTCCGACCAGCCGGCGGCGGTGAAGGCCGGGGTCGGCGAGTTCGTCCAGGTGCTGGTCGAGGCGCTGGCGATCGTGCTGCTGGTGAGCTTCTTCTCCCTGGGCCTGCGCACCGGCCTGGTGGTGGCGCTGGCGATCCCGCTGGTGCTGGCCATGACCTTTGCCGCCATGCACTACTTCGGCATCGGCCTGCACAAGATCTCCCTTGGCGCGCTGGTGCTGGCGCTGGGTTTGCTGGTGGACGACGCGATCATTGCCGTGGAGATGATGGCGATCAAGATGGAGCAGGGTTTCGACCGGCTGAAGGCGGCCAGCTATGCCTGGTCGAGCACGGCGTTTCCAATGCTCACCGGCACCCTGATCACCGCGGCGGGCTTCCTGCCGATCGCCACCGCCGCCTCGAGCACTGGCGAGTACACCCGTTCGATCTTCCAGGTGGTGACCATCGCCCTGCTGACCTCCTGGGTGGCGGCCGTGGTGTTCGTTCCCTACCTGGGCGAGCGCTTGCTGCCAGACCTGGCCAAGCGCCATGCGGCGCGCCACGGCAACGCTGAACACGCGCCGGACCCGTATGCCACGCCGTTCTACCAGCGCGTGCGGCGAGTCGTGGAGTGGTGCGTGCGGCGGCGCAAGACGGTGATCCTGCTGACCATCGCCGCGTTCGTCGGCAGTATCCTGCTGTTCCGCTTCGTGCCCCAGCAGTTCTTCCCGGCTTCCGGGCGCCCAGAGCTGATGATCGACCTGAAGCTTGCCGAGGGCGCCTCGCTGAGCAACACCGCCGAGCAGGTCAAGCGCCTTGAGGCGCTGCTCAAGCAGCAGGACGGCATCGACAACTACGTGGCCTACGTCGGCACCGGTTCGCCACGCTTCTACCTGCCGCTGGACCAGCAACTGCCGGCGGCAAGCTTCGCCCAGTTCGTGGTGCTGGCCAAATCGCTGGAAGACCGCGAACACCTGCGCAGCTGGTTGATCGGCACGCTGGACGAGCAGTTCCCGGCGCTGCGCTCGCGGGTCACGCGCCTGGAGAACGGTCCGCCAGTGGGCTACCCGGTGCAATTCCGGGTCACTGGCGAGCATATCGAGAAGGTCCGCGCCCTGGCCCGCGAGGTGGCGGCCAAAGTGCGCGAGAACCCGCACGTGGTCAACGTGCATCTGGACTGGGAAGAGCCGAGCAAGGCGGTGTTCCTGGCGGTCGACCAGGACCGCGCCCGAGCCTTGGGCGTGAGTACCGCGCACCTGGCGAGCTTCCTGCAAAGCTCGCTGACCGGCAGTACCGTCAGCCAGTACCGCGAGGACAACGAGCTGATCGAGATCCTCCTGCGCGGTACCCAGCAGGAGCGTGGCCAACTGGGCAGTCTGGGCAGCCTGGCGCTGCCCACCGACAACGGCCAGAGCGTGGCGCTGTCACAGGTGGCGACCCTGGAGTACGGCTTCGAGGAAGGCATCATCTGGCACCGCAACCGCCTGCCGACGGTGACCGTGCGCGCCGACATCTACGACAAGGAGCAGCCGGCGACGCTGATCAAGCAGATCTCGCCGACCTTGCAGCAGGTGCGCGAGCAACTGCCGGACGGCTACCTGCTGGAGGTGGGCGGCACGGTCGAGGATTCCGAGCGCGGGCAGAAGTCGGTGAACGCCGGCATGCCGTTGTTCATCCTGGTGGTGCTCAGCTTGCTGATGCTCCAGCTGCGCAGCTTCTCGCGCACGGTGATGGTGTTCCTCACCGCGCCCCTGGGGCTGATCGGCGTGACCCTGTTCCTGCTGGTGTTCCGCCAGCCATTCGGTTTCGTGGCCATGCTCGGCACCATCGCCCTGGCGGGGATGATCATGCGCAACTCGGTGATCCTGGTGGACCAGATCGAACAGGACATCGCCAGCGGCATGCAGCGCTGGCAAGCGATCATCGAGGCCACGGTGCGGCGCTTCCGGCCGATCGTGCTCACCGCGCTGGCGGCGGTGCTGGCGATGATCCCGCTGTCGCGCTCGGTGTTCTACGGGCCGATGGCGGTGGCGATCATGGGCGGGTTGATCGTCGCCACGGTGCTGACGCTGTTGTTCCTGCCGGCGCTGTATGCGGCGTGGTTCAGGGTCAGGAAGGAACGCTAGCGACTAGCGACTAGCTGCAAGCTGCAAGAGGGGCGGTGTGGACTCGCTCTTTCTTGGGGCTTGCAGCTAGGCGCTTGCAACTGCGCGTATCAGAGCGCGCCAAACACCTTCTTGGCCAGGCTGGTCGCCGCCTGCGCCGGGTTCTGGCGAATGTTCTGCTCCTGCTTGGCGATCATCTCGAACAGCCCGTCCAGGGCCTTCTCGGTCACGTAGTTCTCGATGTTCGCGTCATCTTTGATCAGCCCCAGCCCCTTGGCCTGCCCGGCGAAGCTGTTGTACTGCTGGGCCAGGCCGACCTTGTCGGTGGCCTGCTTGACGATCGGCAGGAACTTGGCGCGGATCTGCTCGCGGCTGCTCTTGTTCAGGTACTGGGTGGCCGAGTCCTCGCCACCGCTGAGGATGCCCTTGGCGTCGGTCACGGTCATCTTCTTCACCGCGTCCACCAGGATCGCCTGGGCCTGCGGCACCGCCGCCTCTGCGGCCTTGTTCATGCTGGTTTCCAGGGCATCGACCTGATCACCCTTGCCGAACATCTTCATGGCCTTGGCGGCCTTGCCAAGGTTGCCTGGCAGTTCGATGCGCACGTCGGGGTTGTTGCTGAAACCGCCTGGGGTGCTCAGTTGCTTGACGGCGATCTGCGCGCCTTGGGTGAGGGCGTCCTTGAGGCCGCCGGCGGCATCGTTCTGGGACAAGTCGCCAAGCGACAGGGCCATGGCGCCGGCCGACAGCAGCAAGCCGGCGCACAAGGTGGTGAAGCGCAGGGAGGAACGAATCATGAGGGCTTCCTTATGGGCAGAAATACACGTGAATCAGCGAATCGGGTCGACCTTGATACGCAAGGGGAGCGGGTCACTGCCGTCGAGTTGCACGCCATGGTGCTCGGTGTTGATGAACAGCAGCTTGCCGTCCAGTTCGATACGCGCGCTCACCGCGTAGCGGTGGTCAGGCTTGACCTGGGCGGGGTCGTAGGCGAGGTGGAACGGCAGCGGCACATTGCCTTGGACCGGGCCGGACTGCTTGGCCAGCGTCACGGCGGGGGCGTCCATCCGCGAGACATCCTGCAGGCTCACGCTCAAGGTGGCGGCAGACGGCAGGGCGATGCGCTGCAGGTAGAAGACCTCGCCGTCGAGGCTGGCCTGGGGCTTGGGTGTTTGGCTGGAGCAGGCTGCGAGCAGGGTGGCGCAGCACAGCGTGACGAGTTTTTTCATGGCATCTCCGGATCCTTGGTGTTTGGCCAACCTGGAGAAGGTTAGCGCAATGGGGTGTGCCTGCGTGAATGCGGCGGCCCTATCGCGGGGCGGTCTCAGACCACCTCCGCGTCCAGTGTCTCGTCCCGATGCAGCGCCACCTGGCGGATCGACAGACGCAGTTCCGCCGACAGCACGCGCTTGGCCACACCCTCGGCCAACTCGCCCAGCTTATCGTGATAGCCCAGCTTGCCGTTGCCATCCGGAGTCAGCACCCCTTCGCGCACCAGGGTCTGGATGAAGTGGCGGAACAGCGTCTTGTCGAAGAATTCCGGGGCGTTCAGCCCATGCAGGATCGACAGGCGCTGGGCCATCATCACGCACAGGTTCTCCAGCTCTTCGGCGGTGAGGGTGTTCTGCCCGCTGTTGAGCAGCAGCGAGGTGGCCATGTAGAAGCGCTGCAGGGTCTGGGTGATGGCGCGGGCCAGCAGGGTCAGCAGCACGAACTGCCGCGAGCTGGGCGCCGGGCGCAGGTACACGCCGTTCTCGAAGCGCAGCAGGCCGTGCTCGACCAGCGCCGCCAGCCACTGGTCGATGACGTCTTCCAGTTGCTCGGGCGCCCAGCGCAGGAACAGCTCTGACTGCAGATAGGGGTACAACGCACGGACGTACTGGCCGACCAGCTCGCGGCTCATGCGCGAGCTGCTCTGGAAGAAGCTCGCCAGCAACGCCGGCAGGGCGAAGATGTGCAGCACGTTGTTGCGGTAGTAGGTCATCAGCACCGCGTTGGCTTCATCCAGGTAGAGGATGCGGCCCAGCGCGTCCTTCTGTTCGGCCAGCAGCGCCATGCCGCGCACGTGTTCGATCAGCGCCTTGCCATCGCCTTCGGGCAGGGTGGTGTGCGCCGAATAGGGCACCTGGCGCAGGAGCGCCAGGTACAGGTCGAGCACACGGGTCAGGGCGCGCTCGTCCAGGGCCAGGCGGCTGGTGGACAGCAGCGCCAGGGCCACCAGGTTGACCGGGTTGATCGCCGCGGCCTCGTTGAGGTGCCGGGCCACGGTCTCGCCCAGGCGCGTGGTGGTGTCGTTCAGCCAGTCGGGGCGGAACTGCGGGGCCAGTTCCTGCTCGCGCCAGCCGGGTTGCTGCTGGTCGAGGAAGCCGGCCAGGCGGATCGGCTCGCCGAAGTTGACGTAGACCTGGCCAAAACGCTGCTTCAGCGCGCCGATAACCTTGAAGATGTCGAAGATCGACTCCTTCTTCTTGCTCGCGCCGCGCAGCTCGCCCAGGTAGGTACGGCCTTCGAGTACGCGCTCGTAGCCGATGTACACCGGCACGAAGACGATCGGCGTGCGCGAGGAACGCAGGAAGCTGCGCAAGGTGATCGCCAGCATGCCGGTGCGCGGTTGCAGCATGCGACCTGTGCGCGAACGCCCGCCCTCGACGAAGTACTCGACCGGGAAGCCCTTGGTGAACAGGGTGTGCAGGTACTCGTTGAACACCGCCGTGTACAGCGGGTTGCCCTTGAACGTGCGGCGCATGAAGAACGCGCCACCGCGGCGCAGCAGGCCGCCGATCACGGGCATGTTGAGGTTGATGCCGGCGGCGATGTGCGGCGGCGTCAGGCCGTTGCGGAACAGCAGGTAGGACAGCAGCAGGTAGTCGATGTGGCTGCGGTGGCAGGGCACGTAGATCACCTCATGGCCCGGGGCGATGCCCTGCACCTGCTCGATGTGGTTGACCTTGATGCCGTCGTAGATCTTGTTCCAGAACCAGCTCAGCACCACTTCGAGGAAGCGGATGGCGGTGTAGGTGTAGTCCGAGGCGATTTCGTTGCCGTAGTGCAGCGCCTTGGCCTCGGCCTTGGCGTAGGGGATGTTCTCGCGCTCGGCCTCGTCGCTGATCGCCTGGCGCACCAGCGGGTCGTGCACCAGGCCCTTGACCAGGTTGCGCCGGTGCGAGATGTCCGGGCCGATGACGGCGGTCTTGAGGTTGCGAAAATGCACGCGCATCAGGCGCTGGGCCATGCGCACGGTGCGTTCATGGCCCTTGTTGTGCTGCACCAGTTCGCGCAGGTGGATGGGGGCGGAGAATTGCACGCGGGTCTTGCGCCCCAGGATCAGTATGGTCAGCAGGCGGCGCAGGCGCCCGGTGACCGCCCAGCTGTCGGCGAACAGCAGCTTCCATGGGCTCGACTCGCTGGCCGGCGACTGGCCCCAGAACACGCTGACCGGGATGATCTGCGCGTCTTCCTCGGGGTGCTGGCTGACCGCCGCGACCAGGCGCTCCAGGGTTGGCGGCGCGCCGCGCTTGTCGTGGCGGCCGAGCCAGTCGGGGTCCGGGGTCAGGTAGAAGAAGGCCGCCGGCTCGTGCAGCGTGCCCACCGCGACCGGCACGACCGGGCGCGGTAGCCCTGCCTTGGTGCATTCGCGGTCGATCACCGCCAGGTCGGTGAGCGACGGCGAGGGCAGGGCGTAGAACACCGGGCGGCTGCGATCGAGCTTGAGGGTCAGGGACGACTGGTTGATGGTTTCGGAACGCACCCACAGGTACAGGACGCGACGCAGGGCGCCGAAAATCAGGCGGCGCAGGGGGGAACGGGTCATGGGGTGAGTGCCCTGGGTGAGAGGTTCAGGTGATATTCCAGCCAGTTAGTCTGCCGTATCCGCTGAAGTTCGGCAAAATCCGGGCAGTCATGAAATTTTTTTGTTCGCTGTCATATACTCGGTCCGCAGCTTGCAGGAAATTTACCCAAGCTGTGTCGGTGCGGGACGTTCTCGTGCCAGCAAGGCGATCTTCACAATAAAAATCCGGAGTAGTTCAGATGTCGTCTCGTGAGACTGGGAATGTTAAGTGGTTCAACGATGCCAAGGGTTACGGCTTCATTCAGCGCGAGGGTGGGGCGGATGTGTTCGTCCACTATCGGGCGATCCGCGGTGAGGGGCATCGGACCCTGCTCGAAGGACAACGGGTCGAGTACAACCTGACCCAGGGCCAGAAAGGCCTGCAGGCCGAGGATGTGGTCGGGCTCTGAGGCTCTGGCTTACGCTTCAAGCTGCAAGTTGACCGTGGAACTTGCAGCCTGATGCGAACGTTTCAGCTGGTGCGCCAGGTGATTTCCTCTTCACCGTCGGCGCTGATGCGGACCCAGCGGTCGGCATCTTCCTCGCCATCTTCCTCCACCCAGCTGCCGGGTGCGCAGCGCACTTCGACGTTGAGCGCGGCGAAGGCGGCGCGGGCGCAGGCGATGTCATCGTCCCACGGCGTCTGGTCACTTTCCAGGAACAGGCTGTTCCATTTCCCTACAGCCTTCGGTAACCAGGTGACCGGAATGTTACCGGCCTGGCACTTGAAGGTCTGGCCCTTCTGCTTCCATTCGCTGCACGGGCCCAGGGCCTGGGTCAGCCATTCGGCGATCCGCTTGTGATCGACGTCGCTGTCCTTGAGGTAGATCTCGATATCGGGTTGGCGCATGTCGGGGCTCCGGGTGTGCTCAGTCTTGGCGCACGAAATAGTCATAACGCATGGAAACGGTGACCTCGAGCGGTTCGGGGCGCTCGATCACTTGTGCGCGCTTCTCGGCGCTGGCGCGCCAGCCGTGCGGGGTCATTGCCAGCAGGTCGGCGCGGGCTTTGGCTTCAGCCAGCGACAGGGTGAACTCGAGCACCTCGCCATGGGCATGCTGCATGCCGTCGGGGACCAGCGCCAGGTGCTTGTCGTCGGCATAAGGGCGCACTTCATCGTAGAGCATCTGGCGCAGCTGCATCAGGTGGCCGCTGGTCGGGCCGACGCGCATCAGGCCACCGCCGGGGGCGAGCAGGCGCTTGGCCTCCTGCCAGTCCAGCGGGCTGAACACGCTGGCGAGGAAGTCGCAGCTCTCACCCTGCAAGGGCACGCGGGCCATGCTCGCCACCATCCAGGTCACCTCGGGGGCACGGCGGCAGGCGCGCTTGACCGCCTCGCGGGAAATGTCCAAGGCGAAGCCGTCGGCGTTTGGCAGCGCCTGGGCCAATTGCGCGGTGTAGTAACCCTCGCCGCAGCCGATGTCGAGCCAGGCGCGGGGCTGGCGCTCGGCGGCGAGCTCCGCCAGGCGCCGCGCCACCGGGGCATAGTGGCCGGCGTCGAGGAAGTCACGGCGGGCTTCGACCATGGCCTGGTTGTCGCCCGGGTCGCGGCTGTTCTTGTGCTGCACGGGCAGCAGGTTCAGGTAGCCCTGGCGGGCGCGGTCGAAGCGATGCCCGGCGGGGCAGGCCACGCCGTTGTCGAGCCGCGCCAGGGGCGCCTGGCAGAGGGGGCAGGCGAGCATCAGGCGAGCAACCGCACCAGGGTCTGGTAGTAGATCTCGGTGAGCAGGTCGAGGTCGCTGGCCAGGATGCGTTCGTCGACCTGGTGAATGGTGGCGTTGACCGGGCCGAGCTCGACCACCTGGGTGCCCATGGTGGCGATGAAGCGCCCGTCCGAGGTGCCGCCGCTGGTCGAGGGCTGGGTGTCGCGGTCGGTGACCGCCTTGATGCTCGCCGCCACCGCGTCGAGCAGCTCGCCCGGCTCGGTGAGGAACGGCAGGCCCGATAGCGCCCAGTCGACCGACCAGTCCAGCTGGTGCTTGTCGAGGATCGCCGCGACGCGGGCCTGCAGGCCTTCGACGGTCGACTCGGTGGAGAAGCGGAAGTTGAACAGCGCGGTCAGCTCGCCGGGCACCACGTTGGTGGCGCCGGTGCCGGAATTGAGGTTGGAGATCTGGAAGCTGGTCGGCGGGAAGAACGCGTTGCCTTCATCCCAGTGCTCGGCGGCCAGTTCCGCCAGGGCTGGGGCGGCCAGGTGAATCGGATTGCGCGCCAGGTGCGGGTAGGCCACGTGGCCTTGCTTGCCGCGCACGGTGAGCTTGGCGCCGAGCGAGCCGCGGCGGCCGTTCTTGACCACGTCACCGAGCAGGTGGGTGCTCGACGGCTCGCCGACGATGCACCAGTCCAGACGCTCGTTACGGGCTTTCAGGCGCTCGACCACGGCCTTGGTGCCGTGGTGGGCCGGGCCTTCCTCGTCGCTGGTGATGAGGAAGGCGACCTTGCCGCGATGGTTCGGGTAGTCGCGCACGAAGCGCTCGCTGGCCACCACCATGGAGGCCAGGCTGCCCTTCATGTCGGCGGCGCCACGGCCGCAGAGCATGCCGTCGGCGTCGATCAGCGCGTCGAACGGCTCGTGTTGCCACTGCTGTACCGGGCCGGTGGGGACCACGTCGGTGTGGCCGGCGAAGCACAGCACCGGGCCGTCCTGGGTGCCGTGGGTGGCCCAGAAGTTGTCGACGTCTTCGATGCGCATCGGCTCCAGCTGGAAGCCGACGGCGCCCAGGCGGTTCATCATCTGGGATTGGCAGTCGGCATCGACCGGGGTCACCGAGGGGCGGCGGATCAGGTCGCAGGCCAGTTGAAGGGTGGGCGAGAGCTCGGCTGGGGCCGTCATGGGGGACTCCGGGGCAAGGCAGGGCGGAAAACGAGGGGCGTTATCTTATATCAAGTTGTGTCGATGGGCACGGCGCATTGGGGCGGATTGCGCTGTGCGTGCCGGCCCTATCGCGGGGCGAGTCGAATCGCGATAGGGCCGCTGAGAGATCAGGTCGCCTGCGCCTCCACCACTGTGTCACTCGGCTTGGGCAGTGACGACAGGAAGGCCATCACCAGCGCCGCCACATAAGGCAGCGACTGCACCAGCAGCATCGCCACCCAGAAGCGCATGTCCGAGCTCGGCAACCCCTGCACCAGATAGATCCCCAGCGCCGCGCCCCACAGCAGCAGCATGATGAACAGCTCCTCGCGCGCCTCGGAAATCGCCACCAGCAGGCCATGGCTATCGGCATTCTTCGGTGTGCGGAAGAACGGCATGCTGCTGGTGAAGAAGCCGTACAGCACCGCCTTGGCGATGGTGTGCGACAGCGCCAGACCTGCCAGGGCGGCGGCGAACGCATCCTTGAGGTTCACCCCGACCGCGCGGCGGTAGAGGAAGATGATCTTGCCGACCTTGAAGAAGAACAGCGCCAGCGGCGGGATGGCGAAGATCATCAGCGGCGGGTCGACCCGGTGCGGCACGATGATCATCGCCGCCGACCACAGCAAGGCGCCGACAGTGAAGAAGATGTTCATGCCATCGGCGATCCACGGCAGCCAGCCGGCCAGGAAGTGGTAGCGCTGGCCACGGGTCAGCTCGCTGCCCTTGCCGCGCAGCAGCGCGCTGGCGTGGTGCTTGATGATCTGGATGGCGCCATAGGCCCAGCGGAAGCGCTGTTTCTTGAAATCGATGAAGGTGTCGGGCATCAGCCCCTTGCCGTAACTGTTGTGGGCATAGGCGGCCGACAGGCCTTTCTCGAACACCCGCAGGCCCAACTCGGCGTCCTCGCAGATGCACCATTCGGCCCAGCCCAGTTCTTCGAGCACCGTGCGCCGGGTCATGGTCATGGTGCCGTGCTGGATGATCGCGTCACGGTCGTTGCGGGTGACCATGCCAATGTGGAAGAAGCCCTTGTACTCGCTGTAGCACAACTTCTTGAAGGCGCTTTCGTGCTGGTCGCGGTAGTCCTGGGGCGACTGCACCACGGCGATCTTTGGGTCGGCGAAGTGCGGCACCATGTGCTTGAGCCAGTTGCGGTCGACGCAGTAGTCCGAGTCGATCACCGCGATCACCTCGGCGTCCTTGGCGGTGTGCGGGATCAGGTAGTTCAGCGCGCCGCCCTTGAAGCCGGCCAGGGGCGCGACATGGAAGAACTTGAAGCGCTCGCCGAGCTTCTCGCAGTGGGCCTTGAGCGGCTCCCACACGGCCGGGTCCTTGGTGTTGTTGTCGATCACCAGCACTTCGTAGTCCGGGTAGTCGAGGGCCGCGAGGGCGTCGAGGGTCTGCTTCACCATCTCCGGCGGCTCGTTGTAGCACGGCACGTGCACCGAGACCTTCGGCCGGTAGGCGCTGTCGCCCTGCACTGGCAGGAACTCGCGCCGGCGCTTGTGAATCCACACCGCCTCGGCCAGCTCGTGGGCTTCGGTGAGCAGCACGATGAACACGCCCAGCGCACCCAGTGCCAGCAGCACGCCGACGGTGAGGCTGAACCAGGTGCTGTACTGCTGGCTGTAGTCGTAGGCGATCCACACCAGCACCGACCCGCACAGGAACGTGATGAACGTCAGGAAGGTGCGCCCGCGCTGGCGCAGGGCCGAACCGTCGATCAGCAGCACGGCCAGGGCGATCATCGCCAGCACCACCGAGGCCACTGCCAGGGCGCGCCACTGCGGGATGGCCACCACCGGCCCGTCGAAGTTGAATTTCTGCTGGCGCTCTGCGTTGTACACGCCCCAGTAGGCGCCCACCGAGCCTTCGTCGCTGGCCTTCCACGGCTGGTCGTAGGCTTCGATGACGAAATAGTTGTAGCCGCGACGGTTCAAGGTGTTGACCAGGGTGCGCAGGTAGATGGCCTGGTCGGCCTGGGTGGCGTCTGCGCCGCCGCGCATGCGGCCGTTGCTCGGCCAGCCGACCTCGGAGAGCAGCAGCGGCTTGCGCGGGAACTGCTGGCGCAGGTCGCGGGCGCGGTCCAGCACGAATTGCACCGAATCCTTCATCGGCACGAATTCCCAGTAGGGCAGGATGTGCGCGGCGATCAGGTCGACGTGCTTGGCCAGTTCCGGGTGTTCCTTCCAGATGTGCCACTGTTCGCTGGTGGTCACTGGCACCTTGACCGCCGCGCGCACCCGGTCCAGGTACTGGATCAACGCCTCGGGGGTGATCTCCTCGCGGAACAACGCTTCGTTGCCCACCACCACCCGCACCACGCTGCGCGAGGTGTTGGCCAGTTCGATGGCCTTGGTTATTTCGCGTTCGTTGCGCTCCAGGTCCGGGCTGATCCAGATGCCCAGGGTCACGCGCAGGCCGAGCTCTTCAGCCAGACGTGGGATCAGCTCCTGCGTGCCTTCGACGGTGTAGATACGGATGTTGTCGGTCAGCTTGCTGAGCTGTTCCAGGTCCTGGCGCATCTCGTCTTCGCTAGGGTACTGGCCTTTTTGCGGGCTCTCACCGAGGCGGAAGGGCGAGTAGGAGAAGCCGGAGATCTGCTCCGGCCAGGCGGGCGCGGACACCGGGCGGTTGATCAGCGCCCAGAAACCAGTGAACAGTGCGGCGATGGCCAGCACCACCACCAGGTTGAGGCCGAGTTTGCGTGATGACATAAGCGTTTTTCGAGTTCCGGGGAAGGGAGCGGGGCGGCGGCGTGAGTCCTACGCTTACCGGGCAGGCACTGCGTTGGATTTTCCGTTGGGGTTGAAGTTCTGAGCCCGCTCGGTTGTCGTCCATTTCTTTTTGCTTGATAGGACATTAAAGCAGCATTGGTCGGTGCTTTCCTAACGCTCGGCGGCAAGACCGCCCGCAAGCACCGGCTTGGCATATAATGCGCGCCGGTTTTTTCGGGGTATGAACATGAGCTCAGATGATCCACGCTTCGCCGGTGTCGCCCGGCTGTACGGCGACGAAGGCTTGCAACGCCTGCAACAGGCCCATGTGGCGGTGGTCGGCATCGGCGGGGTGGGCTCCTGGGCGGCCGAGGCTCTGGCGCGCAGCGGGGTGGGGGAAATCACCCTGTTCGACCTGGACGACGTCTGTGTCAGCAACACCAACCGCCAGGCCCACGCGTTGGAAGGGCAGGTCGGCAAGCCCAAGGTCGAGGTCATGGCCGAGCGCCTGCGGGCGATCAACCCGGTGTGCGTGGTGCATGCGGTGGCCGATTTCGTGACCCGCGAGACCATGGCCGAGTACATCACCGAAGATTTCGACTGTGTCATCGACTGCATCGACAGCGTGATGGCCAAGGCCGCGCTGATCGCCTGGTGCAAGCGCCGCAAGATCACCATCGTCACCACCGGTGGCGCGGGCGGGCAGATCGACCCGACGCAGATCCAGGTGGGCGACCTCAACAAGACCTTCAACGATCCGCTGGCCTCACGGGTGCGTTCGACCCTGCGCCGTGACTACAACTTCTCGCGTAACACCAGCCGCAACTACGCGGTGCCGTGCGTCTTTTCCAGCGAGCAACTGCGTTATCCAAAAGGGGACGGCAGCGTGTGCCTGCAGAAGAGCTTCGTGGGCGAGGGCGTTCGGCTGGACTGCGCGGGAGGCTTTGGCGCGGTGATGATGGTCACCGCGACCTTCGGCATGGTGGCGGTGAGCAAGGCGGTGGAGAAGCTGGTGGCAGGGGCGCGGCGGCCTTCGGAGCGGGTCAAGGCTGGGTGATCGTGGCGGCGCCATCGTCACTGACCCGCCGCCAACTCCGCCATGCGCATCAAGACCGCATGAAGCCCATTGCTGCGTGATGGCGACAACTGCCGCTCCAGCCCCAATTGGCTGAACCAGCCGGGCTGGTCCAGGGCGCCCAGCTCGCCGTTCTCTAGCCCTTGCACCCGCACCAGCAACAGCGCCAGCAGCCCCCGCAGCAGCCGTGCATCGCTGCCAGCCTTGAAACGCCAGCGCCCCTCGACCCGCTCACCCACCAGCCACACCACGCTTTCGCAGCCATGCACGCGGTTGGCTTCGGTCTTGTCGGCCTCGCCAAGGGGCTCCAGGCGATCCCCCATCTGCATCAGCAAGCGCGCTCGTTGTTCCCAGCCACGGGCCTGCTCGAAGGCCTCCAGCGCCTGACGCGCCTCCGTTGGCAGGCTCATCGCAGCAGCTCCAAGCCTTGGTCGAGGGCGTCGAAGAAGCGCTGCACATCGTCGCTGTCGTTGTACAGCGCCAAGGACACGCGAATCGCCCCCTCCAGCCCCAGCCCCTTGAGCAATGGCATGGCGCAGTGGTGCCCGGCACGCACGGCAATGCCCTGCTCGGTCAGCAGGTGGGCGATGTCGGCGTTGTGCACGCCTTCGACGACGAAGCTCGCCAGTGCCGCCTGAGGCGTGCCGAGCAGGCGAATGCCTTCACGATCGGCCAGGCCACGCAACAGCTGCTGGTGCAGGCTGGCCTCATGGTTGGCCACGGCGTGGGCATCGAGGCTGGCCAGGTAGTCCAGCGTGGCGCCCAGGCCAATGACGCCGGCGATCGGCGGGGTACCGGCCTCGAAGCCCAGTGGCGCGGGGCGGAAGCTGGCGTCATGGTAGTCGGCGATCTGCACCATCTCGCCGCCGAACTGCCAGTGGCGCAACTGTTCCAGGGCCTGGGCGCGGCCCCAAAGCACGCCGACACCGTCCGGGCCATACAACTTGTGGCTGGAGAACACGTAGAAATCGCAGCCCAATTGCTGCACATCGTGACGGCCATGAACCACGCCCTGGGCACCGTCCACCACGGTCAGCGCGCCTTGGGCGCGGGCGTGCGCGAGCAGGGCCGGCAGGGGTTGCCAGGTGCCCAGCACGTTGGACAGCTGGCTTAGCGCCAGCAGTCGGGTACGTGGGCCGATCAGTTGCAGCGAGCGTTCCAGGTCGATACGCCCGTGCTCATCCAGTGGCAGCACCACCAGGCGCAGGTTGCGACGGCGGGCCAGTTGCTGCCAGGGCAGCAGGTTGGCATGGTGCTCCAAGGCGCTGACGACGATTTCGTCGCCTGCTTCGAAGCCGTGCTCCAGGCCATAGGCCAGCAGATTCAGCGCCGAGGTGGCTCCGTGGGTGAAGAGGATCTGCCGCGAGTCGGCGGCATTCAGCCAGGCGGCGACCTTATCTCGGCTGGCCTCGAACGCTTGGGTCGCCAGGGCGCCGGGCAGGTGCTGGGCGCGGTGCACGTTGGCCGCGCCATGGCCGTAGTAATGGCTCAGGGCATCGAGCAGGGCCTGGGGCTTCTGGGTAGTGGCGGCGCTGTCCAGGTAGGTCTGGTGCTGCCGTTGCAGGGCGGCGATGGCGGGAAAGTCGGCACGCCAGGGGGAGGGTTGGAACATGTTCGCGGGACCTGGAATGAAAATCGGGTCTGGCAGTAGGCCAGACCCGATCTTAACACTTCGAACCCCGGGGCGTTCTCAGTTGTGGGCGTGCAGCGCCTCGTTCAGCTCGATCGCCGACTTGTGGGTCTTGCACTCCACGGCGCCGTTGAGCGAGTTGCGGCGGAACAGCAGGTCGGTCTGGCCGGCCAGGTCGCGGGCCTTGACCACCTTGACCAGCTCGTTGTTCTCGTCGAGCAGGTTCACCTTGGTGCCGGCGGTGATGTACAGGCCGGCTTCGACGGTATTGCGGTCGCCCAGCGGAATGCCGATACCGGCGTTGGCGCCGATCAGGCAGCCTTCGCCGACCTTGATCACGATGTTGCCGCCGCCCGACAGCGTGCCCATGGTCGAGCAGCCGCCGCCCAGGTCCGAGCCCTTGCCGACGAATACGCCAGCGGAGACCCGGCCTTCGATCATGCCTGGGCCTTCGGTGCCGGCGTTAAAGTTGACGAAGCCCTCGTGCATGATGGTGGTGCCTTCGCCGATGTAGGCGCCCAGGCGCACGCGGGCGCTGTCGGCGATACGCACGCCGGCCGGGACCACGTAGTCGGTCATCTTCGGGAACTTGTCGACCGAGAACACTTCCAGCAGTTCGCCTTTCAGGCGCGCTTCCAGTTGCTGCTCGGCCAGCTCGGCCAGGTCGATGGCGCCCTGGCTGGTCCAGGCCACGTTCGGCAGCAGTGGGAAGATGCCGGCCAGGCTCACGCCGTGCGGCTTGACCAGGCGGTGCGACAGCAGGTGCAGCTTCAGGTAGGCCTCTGGGGTGGAGGCCAGGGCGGCGTCTTCGGCCAGCAGGGTGGCGACCAACGGCTTGTGGCTCTCGGCCAGGCGGGTCAGCAGGGCGTACTGGGTGGCGTCGATGCCTTTGACGGCAGTGGCCAGCTCGCCGGCCAGGGCTGGGCTGAAGGCGATGGCCTGGTTGCCGCCTTCATAGCCGAGCAGCGGTGCGACGGCAGCGACCAGCTCGGCCGACGGGTTGAGCAGGGGTTGCGCGTAGAAGACTTCCAGCCAGGTGCCCTGGCGGTTCTGGGTGCCGACGCCGAAGGCCAGGCTGAACAGAGTGGTGGACATGCGGTTACCTCATGCGAAATAGGAAGTGGAGCGTGAAGCGGACTCAGGCCAGCGCCGTGGCATACAGGTCCGGCTTGAAGCCGACCAGGGTGCGGCCACCCAGGTCGAGCACCGGACGCTTGATCATCGACGGCTGGGCCAGCATCAGCTCGACGGCCTTGGCCTGGTCAAGGTCGGCCTTGCTGGCGTCGTCGAGCTTGCGGAAGGTGGTGCCGGCGCGGTTCAGGACAACCTGCCAACCGTGCTCGTCGCACCAGCGGTTCAGGCTGTCACGGTCGATGCCCTGGGTCTTGTAGTCGTGGAATTCGTAGCCGATGGCCTGTTCTTCAAGCCAGGTACGGGCCTTTTTCATGGTGTCGCAGGCCTTGATGCCGTAGAGAGTGTAAGCCATTGAATGCCTGGGGCAGCCGGGCCTGGCCTGGCGTCCCCGATACTCCTTGAAGAATGGGTGGTGGCGATTATGCGGGATCGATGGACAAGGCGCCACGGCTGAGCTACCAGGCGGTGCCTGGGAAGCGTGTCATCGTGCGTCTAGTAGCATTGTGTTACATATTTGCGCGCTGGCTGCGACTTTGGTGCAGCGGTCCATGTTCGGCGTTGCCCGCTAACATGTTGTTTCAGCGGGTGGTCTTGCCCGCCGTGGTTCTCGGTTCATACAGGAAGCTTGCCGATGCAGTCAGCCTATACCGTTCTTATCCTGCTGATGCTGGTAAGCGTGTCGAAACTGGTGGGGCGCGTGGTGCCGCTGCCCTTGCCTTTGGTGCAGATCGCCGCAGGGGCCTTGCTGGCCTGGCCCACCCTGGGCCTGCACGTGGCCCTGGACCCCGAGCTGTTTCTCTTCCTGTTCCTGCCGCCGCTGTTGTTCGCCGACGGCTGGCGCATGCCCAAGCGCGAACTGTGGCGCATCCGGGGGCCGGTGGTGGCGCTGGCGGTGGGGCTGGTGCTGTTCACCGTGGTTGGCGCCGGCTACTTCATTCACTGGATCCTGCCGAGCATCCCGCTGCCGGTGGCCTTCGCCCTGGCCGCGGTGCTGTCGCCCACCGACGCCGTGGCGGTTTCGGCGATCACCCAGGACCGCCTGCCCACGCCGTTGATGCACATGCTCCAGGGCGAGGCGCTGATGAACGACGCCTCGGGCCTGGTGACCTTCAAGTTCGCCCTGGCGGCGGCGATCACCGGGGTGTTCTCGCTGACCGAGGCGAGCCTGGCTTTTGTCCTGGTGGCCATCGGCGGCCTGGCCGTGGGCGTGGGCCTGAGCTGGCTGGTCGGGCGTCTGCGCGCCTGGATGATCGCCCGTGGCTGGGACGACCCGGCCACCCATGTGGTGTTCATGCTGTTGCTGCCGTTCGCGGCCTATGTGCTGGCCGAGCGCCTGGGCGTGTCGGGCATCCTTTCGGCGGTGGCCGCGGGGATGATGCAAAGCTGGCTCGACCTGCTGCCGCGCCAGACCAGCACGCGCTTGCTCAACCGCAGCGTCTGGTCGCTGCTGGAATTCGCGTTCAATGGCCTGATCTTCCTGCTGCTGGGTTTGCAACTGCCGGACATCGTCAAGGCCGTGACCAGCCATGAACCGTCGCTGTGGCCGACCTTGGCCTGGCGCTGCCTGGACGTGGTGGCGATCTTCGCCGCGCTGGTGCTGTTGCGCTTCGTCTGGGTGCAGAGTATCTGGCGCTCGATCGGTGTGATACGGCGCTGGCGTGGCAAGTCGGCGCTGGTGCTGATGCCCACTGCGCGCTCCTGCTGGCTGCTGACCCTGGGCGGGGTGCGCGGGGCGGTGACGTTGGCGGGCGTGATGTCGGTGCCGTTGCTGATCGGCGCCGGTCAGGCTTTTCCCGAGCGCGATCTGCTGATCTTCATCGCCGCCGGGGTGATCCTGCTGTCGCTGATCAGTGCCTGTATCGCCCTGCCGATCTTGCTGCGCGGGGTGGTCAAGAGCCCGGACGAGCGCTTGCGCCAGGAAGTGCAGGAGGCCTGGCGGCGCACGGCCGAGGCGGCGATCCATGCCTTGGAGGCAGAAGAAGTGATCGCTGCCAATGCGCCGCAGGACGCCGCGCAGGCGACCTTGGCGACCGAACTCAAGGCGCGCTTGATGGCTGAGTACCGGGACGCGTTGGACAGTTTCAACGACAGCGCCGAAGCACGGGCGCTGGCCGAGCAGATGGATCTGCTGGAGCGGCGCCTGCGCTTGCGCGCGTTGCGGGCGCAGCGCTTGGAGCTGTATAGCCTGCACCGCCAGCACCTGGTGGGCGATGAAGTGGTGCGCCAGGTGCTGGGGGAGCTGGATATGAGCGAGGCGAACCTGGGCGCGGTGAAGTAGGGCGTGGCGAGGCCGCTGTAGGTGCGGGGTGGGCTCCGCGAACGGTCGCGCTGGTCCCTCGCTCGAGATCATTCAGTGCCGGCCTCATCGCGGGGCAGGCACTGACACAAAAGGTGTCGCGTTCTCAGCGGCGGGTGAGGAAGTCGCGAATGCGTTGCGCCGCCTCGATGCACTCGGCCAGCGGTGCCACCAGCGCCATGCGCACGCGCCCGGCGCCTGGGTTCACGCCTTCCACTTCGCGCGACAAATACGACCCCGGCACCACCGTCACGTGCTCGGCCTCGAAGAGGTCGCGGGTGAACGTGGCGTCATCGCCCGGCACCTTGGCCCACAGGTAGAAGCTGCCGTCCGGGCGCTGCACGTCCAGCACTGGCTGGAGAAT
Organism: Pseudomonas entomophila; assembly: GCF_029193575.1. Classification (GTDB taxonomy): domain Bacteria; phylum Pseudomonadota; class Gammaproteobacteria; order Pseudomonadales; family Pseudomonadaceae; genus Aquipseudomonas; species Aquipseudomonas entomophila_G. The sequence continues at coordinate 527,400 of NZ_JARGCS010000012.1, forward strand.
CTCCAGCACGGCGTCGTACTTGGCGCGGTACTGGTCCCGGTTGTCGCGCACATGGGCTTCATCCTGCCAGGCGGCGACGCTGGCCAGCTGGGTCTGCACGGGCATGGCGCAGCCGTGGTAGGTGCGGTACAGCAGGAACGGCTTGATGATCTCGGCGTCACCGGCCACGAAGCCCGAGCGCAGGCCTGGCAGGTTGGAGCGCTTGGACAGGCTGTGGAACACCACGCAGCGCTTGAAATCGCTGCGGCCAAGTTCGGCGCAGGCGGTCAGCAGGCCCGGTGGCGGGTTCTCTTCATCGAAGTACAGCTCGCTGTAGCACTCGTCGGCGGCGATCACGAAGTCGTGCTCGTCGGCCAGGGCGATCAGCTTTTTCAGGGTGGCCATCGGCACCAGGGCGCCGGTGGGGTTGCCCGGCGAGCACAGGAACAGGATCTGGCAGCGTTGCCAGACTTCGGCCGGCACGGCGTCGAAGTCGGGGTTGAAACCGTTGCTTTCCAGGCACGGCAGGTAGTGCGGGGTGGCGCCGGCCAGCAAGGCTGCGCCTTCGTAGATCTGGTAGAACGGGTTGGGGCTGACCACCAGGCCGTCATCGGCGCGGTTGACCACGGTCTGGGTGAAGGCGAACAGCGCCTCGCGGGTGCCGTTGACCGGCAGGATGTGCCGCTCGGCATCCAGCCAGCCGGCCTGCACGCCGAAGCGTCGCTCGCACCACTGGCCGATGGCCTGGCGCAGGGCCGGCAGGCCCAGGGTGCTCGGGTACACCGCCAGCTTGTCGAGGTTGTCGGCCAGGGCCTTGGCGACGAACGCCGGCGATTCGTGCTTCGGCTCACCGATCGACAGGGCGATGGCGCGTTTGTCCGCCGCCGGTTTCACGCCGCCCAACAGGGCGCGGAGTTTCTCGAACGGGTAGGGCTGAAGCTGGGTCAAGGCATGGTTCATCGGCACAAGGTCTCGTAATCGTCAGAAGGTCACGCGGGTTGGGCTGGGGTCGCTGGCCTTGTCGGCCTGCAGCTGCTGCACGATGGCTTCCTGCAGGCGGCTGCACAGCTGCGGGTCGGACAGCGGCTGGTTGTCGGCGTCGGTGACGAAGAACACGTCTTCCACGCGCTCGCCGAGGGTGGCGATCTTGGCGTTCTGCAACGACAGGTCGAACTCCAGGAAGATCTTGCCGATCCGTGCCAGCAGGCCAGGGCGGTCGGGGGCGGTGATCTCGAGGATGGTCACCGGGCGCTGGGCATCGTTGAGGATGGTCACCTGCGGCGCGAAGGTGAAATGCTTGAGCTGGCGCGGCACCCGGCGCTGGATGATCGTCGGGTAGTCCTCGGGGTTGCGCAGGGCCTCGGTCAGGCCCTCGCGGATCTGCTTGACCCGCTGCGGGTTGTCGCCGATGGCGCCGCCGTCGTTGTCCAGCACGATGTAGGTGTCGAGGGTGAACTGGCTGCTCGAGGTGATGATCCGGGCGTCATGGATGTTCAGGTTGAGCTGGTCCATGGCGGCCACGGTCACGGCGAAGAAATCGTGCTGGTCGGGGGCGTAGATGAAGATCTGCGTGCCGCCCTCGAACTCGCGCTGGGTGGTTTCCTTGATCAGCACCAGCGGGCCGCCGTCAGCCGGCTGCTGGAGGATCGCGTCGCTGTGCCAGGCCACGTCGGCGGCGGTGTGCTTGAGGAAATAGTCATCGCCCAACTGCGACCAAAGCTGCTCGACGTCGTCCGGGTCGGTGCCCTCGCGGATGAGGATGTCCAGCGCGGCGCTTTGCGTCTGGCGGATCTGCTCTTCGCGGTCCAGCGGGTTTTCCAGGCCACGGCGCAGGGCGCGCTTGGTCTCGGTGTAGAGCTGGCGCAACAGGCTGGCGCGCCAGGAGTTCCACAGGCTGGGGTTGGTGGCGTTGATGTCGGCGACGGTCAATACGTAGAGGTAGTCCAGGCGCGTCTCGTCACCCGCCAGCAGGGCGAAGTCGTTGATCACCTGCGGGTCGGAGAGGTCCTTGCGCTGGGCGGTGGTGGACATCACCAGGTGGTTCTGCACCAGCCAGACGATCAACCGGGTGTCCCAGGCCGGCAGTTGGTGGCGCTCGCCGAAAGCCTGGGCGTCCACTGCGCCGAGTTCGGAGTGGTCGCCCTGGCGGCCCTTGCCGATGTCGTGGTACAGCCCGGCCAGGTAGATCAGCTCGGGCTTGGGCAGGCGCCCCATGAGCTTGCTGGCCAGTGGGAATTTTTCCGACACCGGGGTGTACTGCAGCTTGCGCAAGTGCTTGATCAGGTTGAGGGTGTGCGCGTCGACCGTATAGATGTGGAACAGGTCGTGCTGCATCTGCCCGACGATCAGGCCGAACTCCGGCAGGTAGCGACCGAGGATGCCGTAGCGGTTCATCCGCCGCAGGTTGCGGTGGATGCCGATCTCGCACTTGAACAGCTCGATGAACAGGCTGGTGTTGCGAATGTCGTGGCGGAAACTGTCGTCGATCAGGTGGCGATGTTCGCGCAACTGGCGCACGGTGTCGGCACGCACGCCCTTGATTTCCGGGTGCTGGGCCATCAGCACGAAAATCTCCAGCATGGCGAACGGGGTGCGCTTGAAGACGTTGGCGCTGACCGCCTCTATATAGCCGTCGTGCAGGCGGAAGCGTGCGTTCAGCGGCTGGGTGCTGCCGCTGTCGTCGGCCAGAATGACTTCCTCGAAGTGCTGGATGATCAGGTCGCACAGCTGGCTGATGCTCATCACCACGCGGTAGTACTGCTGCATGAACCGTTCGATGGCGCGCTTGGGGTTCTCGTCGGCATAGCCCAGCAATGCGGCGATGCTGCGCTGGTGATCGAACAGCAGGCGGTCTTCGGCGCGTCCTGCGAGCATGTGCAGGGCATAGCGCACGCGCCACAGGAAGGCTTGGGAAGAGGCCAGCAGCTCGTTCTCGCTTTCCAGCAGGAAGCCTTCGTCGGCCAGTGCGTGCAGGTTCAGGGTGCCATACTGGCGGCGTGCCACCCACAGCACCGTCTGAATGTCGCGCAGGCCGCCCGGCGATCCTTTGACGTTGGGTTCGAGGTTGTATTCGGTGTCGTTGTACTTATGGTGGCGAGCCTTGAGTTCGGCGCGCTTGGCCAGGAAGAACTCCTTGCTCGGCCACACGTGCTCGGTGCCGGTGGCCTCGAGCATGCGTTCGCGCAGGGCCTCGGGGCCGGCGATGGTGCGGCTTTCCATCAGGTTGGTGATCACCGTCAGGTCGGCGCGGGCCTGTTCGGCGCATTCCTCGACGGTGCGCACGCTCTGGCCCACTTCCAGGCCGATGTCCCACAACAGGGTGAGGAAGCGCTCGATGGCGTCACGGTATTGCTCGTGCTCAGCGGCGTCGAGCAGGATCAACAGGTCGATGTCCGAGTACGGGTGCAGCTCGCCGCGGCCATAGCCGCCGACCGCCACCAGGGCGATGCCGGCCGGGTCGCGCCAGTCGAACTGGTTCCAGGCCTGTTGCAGGATGTTATCGACGAACCAGGCGCGGTCCTCGATCAGGTCGCGGATCTCGCCGCCTTCGCGAAAACGCCGGTCGAGCACCTCGCCGGCCTGGCGGATGGCTTTCTTGAAGGCGGCGATGGGGCTCGCCTTGAGTGCCAGTTCCGCCTGGAACTGGCCGCGGTCGAACAACTCCGGATCCGGCTGGGGCATCGAGTCACGTTCCTGTTGGCAGGGGTCAGGCCGAGGTGCGCGGGAGGGTGTCGTCCTTGCGCAGGGTGAAGATCTCGTAGCCGGTGGCGGTCACCAGCAGGGTGTGCTCCCACTGGGCCGAGAGCTTGCGGTCCTTGGTGATGGCGGTCCAGCCGTCGCCCAGCACCTTGGTGTCGGCCTTGCCCTGGTTGATCATCGGCTCGATGGTGAAGGTCATGCCTTCCTTGAGTTCCATGCCGGTGCCGGCCTTGCCGTAGTGCAGCACCTGCGGCTCCTCGTGGAACACCTTGCCGATGCCGTGGCCACAGAATTCGCGAACCACCGAGAAACCGTTCTTCTCGGCGTGCTTCTGGATCACCTCGCCGATGTCACCCAGGCGGCAGCCCGGCTTGACCAGCTCGATGGCCTTGTACATGCACTCCTGGGTGACCTTGGACAGGCGCTCGGCCCAAGGCGCGACGGTGCCGACGTGGAACATGCGGCTGGTGTCGCCGTGGTAGCCGTCCTTGATCACGGTGATGTCGATGTTCAGGGTGTCGCCATCCTTGAGCGGCTTGTCGTTGGGGATGCCGTGGCAGACCACGTGGTTGATCGAGGTGCAGATCGACTTGGGGTAGCCCTTGTAGTTGAGCGGCGCGGGGATGGCCTGCTGCACGTTGACGATGTAGTCGTGGCAGATGCGGTCCAACTGCTCGGTGGTGATGCCGGGCTTGACGTGCTCTTCGATCATTTCCAGCACTTCGGCGGCCAGGCGGCCGGCAACGCGCATCTTCTCGATGTCTTCTGCGGTCTTGATGGTGACGGTCATTACAGGCTCTCTACGGCGCCGCGCGGCGCGCACAAAATCGGGAAAGGCCGGATTCTACCAGAGCAGGGGGGGCTTCTGTCTGGATAACGGCGAGCTGCAAGTCGCACGCTGCAAGAAAAATCATATTGTGCGCCGGCCGCGTTTCCCGCAGCTCGAAACGCGTCGCTCGCAACGGCTTCTGCAGGCATTCTGGCGCGATTGCCGGGCGCGTGCAAAAGCCGCGGACGGACGATGCGTGATCCGGGTTCCGTTCGCCCGCAGTCTGTGGTATAAAATGCGCCGCTTTCGGGGACGTCCCCGGAAGCTCAAACCCACACACGTGTCGACACGATGGCCTGGGTGCCCAGGATCTTTGGATCCGAGGGTTGGTCATTGGGATGCGTGGAGGCCCAACCCGACTTATCAAGGAACTATCATGTCCCAAGTCAACATGCGCGATATGCTGAAGGCCGGTGTGCACTTCGGCCACCAGACCCGTTACTGGAACCCGAAAATGGGCAAGTTCATTTTCGGCGCGCGCAACAAGATCCACATCATCAACCTGGAAAAAACCCTGCCGATGTTCAACGACGCGCTGTCGTTCGTCGAGCGCCTGGCCCAGGGCAAGAACAAGATCCTGTTCGTCGGCACCAAGCGTTCCGCTGGCAAGCTCGTCGCCGAGCAAGCTGCTCGTTGCGGTTCGCCATACGTTGACCACCGCTGGTTGGGCGGCATGCTGACCAACTACAAGACCATCCGCGCTTCGATCAAGCGTCTGCGCGACCTGGAAACCCAGGCCGAAGACGGCACTTTCGCCAAGCTGACCAAGAAAGAAGCCCTGATGCGCTCCCGCGACCTGGAAAAACTGGATCGCAGCCTGGGCGGCATCAAGGACATGGGCGGTCTGCCTGACGCACTGTTCGTCATCGACGTCGACCACGAGCGCATCGCGATCACCGAAGCCAACAAGCTGGGTATCCCGGTCATCGGCATCGTCGATACCAACAGCAGCCCGGAAGGTGTTGATTACATCATCCCAGGCAACGACGACGCCATTCGCGCCATCGAGCTGTACATGACTTCGATGGCTGACGCCGTCATCCGCGGCCGCAACAACGTTGCCGGCGGCACTGAAGTCTACGTTGAAGAAGCGGCTGCACCTGCTGCTGAGTAATTGACGCCTGGCGTCTACTTGGCACGCAAAAAGGGGGCTTTGCCCCCTTTTTGCCACCTGAAATCCTCCTGTCAGCAACACCGCCGCGTCACGCTGGCATCAAGGCAGTGGGTTTCCAGAATTGAACGCCCGCCACGAGCGGGTGGAATGGTTGAAAAACTTTCCAAGAGGATTTTGAAATGGCAGCAATTACTGCAGCGCTGGTCAAAGAACTGCGCGAGCGTACCGGCGAAGGCATGATGGATTGCAAGAAGGCCCTGGAAAAGGCCGGCGGCGACATCGAGAAAGCCATTGACGACATGCGTGCCTCCGGCGCCATCAAGGCCGCCAAGAAGGCTGGCAACGTCGCTGCTGAAGGCGCTATCGCCGTCAAGGCCGACGGCAAAACGGCCGTCCTGCTGGAAGTGAACTCGCAGACCGACTTCCTGGCCCTGCAAGACGACTTCAAGAACTTCGTTGCCGAAAGCCTCGAAGAAGCCTTCGCCCAGAAGCTGACCGACGCCGCGCCGCTGATCGCTTCCCGCGAAGCCGCCCGTGAAGCCCTGGTCGCCAAGTGCGGCGAGAACGTCAACATCCGTCGCCTGGTGCGCGTTGAAGGCGACGTCGTCGGCGCCTACCTGCACGGCAACAAGATCGGCGCTACCGTCGTTCTGAAAGGCGGTGACGTCGAGCTGGCCAAGAACATCGCCATGCACGTTGCGGCTTCGAACCCAGAGTTCCTGGACGCGTCGGAAATCTCCGCCGAGGCCATCGAGCGCGAGAAGAACGTCTTCCTGCAGCTGAATGCCGACAAGATCGCCGGCAAGCCGGAAAACATCGTTGAGAACATGATCAACGGCCGTATCACCAAGTTCAAAGCCGAAGCCTCGCTGAAAGAGCAGGCCTTCGTCATGAACCCGGAAGTCAAGGTTGGCGAACTGGCCAAGAAAGCCGGCGCTGAAATCGTTTCCTTCACCTACTTCAAGGTCGGCGAAGGCATCGAGAAGCCGGTCGACAACTTCGCTGAAGAAGTTGCCGCCCAGGTAGCTGCCGCCAAGCAGTAAGACGGACCTCGTCTGTCGCCCCGAAGAGGCTGCCCGCTCACGCGCGCAGCCTCTTTGTCAAAGCGCGGAAGGGTTTATAAAACCCCTCTTCGCTGGCACTGAAGCAGTGCCACGCTACAGTTAGCAGGCTGCAAACAGCCCGCACGGAATTTTCTAAAGAACGCCGCAGGAGAGACACGCAATGGCTCAGCAGGTGAGTGGTCGCCAACCTCGCTATAAACGCATTTTGCTCAAACTTAGCGGCGAGGCCCTGATGGGCTCGGAAGAGTTCGGGATCGACCCGAAAGTGCTGGACCGCATGGCCCTGGAAGTCGGCCAGCTGGTCGGCATCGGTGTCCAGGTCGGCCTGGTGATCGGTGGTGGCAACCTGTTCCGCGGCGCGGCGCTCAGTGCGGCCGGCATGGACCGCGTCACCGGCGACCACATGGGGATGCTGGCCACGGTGATGAACGCCCTGGCCATGCGCGACGCCCTGGAGCGCTCGAACATCCCGGCTCTGGTCATGTCGGCCATCTCCATGGTCGGTGTCACCGACCATTACGACCGTCGCAAAGCTATTCGCCACCTCAACTCCGGGGATGTGGTAATTTTCTCCGCCGGTACCGGCAACCCGTTCTTCACCACCGACTCCGCAGCTTGCCTGCGTGCCATCGAAATCGATGCCGACGTCGTGCTGAAGGCGACCAAGGTCGATGGTGTGTACACTGCCGATCCATTCAAGGATCCACATGCCGAGAAGTTCGATCACCTCACCTACGACGAGGTTCTGGATCGCAAGCTCGGCGTCATGGACCTGACCGCAATCTGCCTGTGTCGCGACCACAAGATGCCGTTGCGGGTATTCAACATGAACAAGCCTGGCGCCCTGCTGAATATCGTGGTGGGTGGCGCTGAAGGTACTCTGATCGAGGAAGGCGAAGCATGATCAACGACATCAAGAAAGACGCCCAGGACCGCATGGGCAAGTCCATCGAAGCCCTGGGTCGCAACCTGGCGTCCATCCGCACCGGTCGCGCGCACCCGAGCATCCTGGACAGCGTCAAGGTAACGGCCTGGGGTAGCGAGATGCCGCTGAACCAGGTGGCCGCGATCACCGTCGAGGACGCCCGTACCCTGAAGATCGTCGCCCACGACAAGAACCTCAGCGCCGCCATCGAGAAGGCCATCCTGACCTCCGACCTGGGGCTGAACCCGTCCAGCGCTGGCACCACCATCCGCGTTCCGATGCCGGCCCTGACCGAGGAAACCCGCAAGGGCTACACCAAGCAGGCCAGCGGCGTTGCCGAGGATGCCAAGGTGGCGGTGCGCAACGTGCGCCGCGATGCCCTGGCCGACCTGAAGAAGCTGACCAAGGACAAGGCCATCAGCGAAGACGAGGAGCGTCGTGCCGCGGACGAGATCCAGAAGCTGACCGACAAGTTCGTCGCGGAAATCGACGCTGCGTTCAAGGCCAAGGAAAAGGACTTGCTGGCTGTTTGAGGCCAGGGATTCTTTCATGGAAAAGACCAAGCCAGCGGCGCCGAACTCGGTGCCGCGTCATGTCGCCATCATCATGGACGGCAACAACCGCTGGGCGAAGAAGCGCCTGTTGCCCGGCGTTGCCGGGCACAAGGCCGGCGTCGATGCGGTGCGGGCGGTGATCGAGGTCTGTGCCGAGGCCAAGGTGGAAGTGCTCACGCTCTTCGCCTTCTCCAGCGAGAACTGGCAGCGCCCGGCCGACGAGGTCGGTGCGTTGATGGAGCTGTTCTTCTCGGCCCTGCGTCGCGAGGCTCGCCGCCTCAACGACAACAACATCTCCCTGCGTATCATCGGTGACCGCTCGCGCTTCCACCCCGAGCTGCAGGCCGCCATGCGCGAAGCCGAGGCCCTGACCGCCGGCAACGACCGCTTCATCCTGCAGATCGCCGCCAACTACGGTGGCCAGTGGGACATCGCCCAGGCCGCCCAGCGCCTGGCGCGGGAAGTCCAGGCCGGCCACCTGCGTCCAGACGACATCACTCCTGAGCTGCTGCAGACGTGCCTGGCCACCGGCGACCTGCCGCTGCCCGACTTGTGCATCCGCACCGGCGGCGAGCACCGCATCAGCAATTTCCTGTTGTGGCAGCTGGCCTACGCCGAGCTGTACTTCTCCGACCTGTACTGGCCGGACTTCAAACACGAGGCCATGCGCAGTGCCCTGGCCGATTTCGCTTCGCGCCAGCGCCGCTTTGGGAAGACCAGCGAGCAGGTCGAGGCTGGAGCTCGTGCTTAATGCTTAAACAACGCATCATTACCGCGCTGATCCTGCTGCCGATCGCGCTGGGTGGCTTCTTCCTGCTCAACGGTGGGGATTTCGCCCTGTTCATCGGCTTCGTGGTGACCCTCGGCGCCTGGGAGTGGGCGCGCCTGGCAGGGCTCACGGCCCAACCATTGCGCATCGCCTACGCGGCGGTGGTCGCCGGGGCGCTGATGCTGCTGTACCTGATGCCGGACCTCGCGCCCTGGGTGCTGGGCGCCTCGGTGATCTGGTGGGGGCTGGCGACCTGGTTGGTGCTCACTTACCCACGCAGCAGCGAGCTGTGGGCCAGTGCCGCCTGCCGCTTGCTGATCGGCCTGCTGGTGCTGCTGCCGGCCTGGCAGGGGTTGGTGCTGCTCAAGCACTGGCCGTTGGGCAACTGGCTGATTCTCTCGGTGATGGTGCTGGTCTGGGCCGCCGACATCGGTGCGTATTTCTCTGGGCGTGCCTTCGGCAAGCGCAAGCTGGCGCCGCAGGTCAGCCCGGGCAAAAGCTGGGAAGGTGTCTATGGCGGCATGGCGGTCAGCCTGCTGATCACCCTGGGCGTCGCTCTGGCGCGCGACTGGGGCTTCGGGCAGTTGCTGCTCGGGCTGATAGGGGCCGTGATCGTGGTCATGTCGTCGGTGGTCGGTGACCTGACCGAAAGCATGTTCAAGCGCCGCGAGGGCATCAAGGACAGCAGCAACCTGCTGCCTGGCCATGGCGGCGTGCTCGACCGCATCGACAGCCTGACCGCGGCTATCCCGATGTTCGCCGTGCTGCTCTGGGCCGTCGAATGGGGTGTGATGTGAGCCAGCCGCAACGCATTACCGTGCTGGGGGCGACCGGCTCCATCGGTCTCAGCACCCTGGATGTGATCGCGCGTCACCCTGAGCGCTACCAGGTATTCGCCCTGAGTGGCTACTCGCGGGTCGATGAGCTGCTGGCCCTGTGCTTGCGCCATCGCCCGGCCTTCGCCGTGGTGCCGGGCAGTGATGCCGCCGCGCGCCTGCGTGATGGCTTGGCTGCTGCCCGTTGCGCCACCGAAGTGCTGGAGGGGGAGGCCGGGCTGTGCCAGGTCGCTGCCGCGCCCGAGGTGGATGCGGTGATGGCGGCCATCGTCGGCGCTGCCGGCCTGCGTCCGACCCTGGCGGCGGTGCAGGCGGGCAAGAAGGTGCTGCTGGCCAACAAGGAGGCGCTGGTAATGTCCGGCGCGCTGTTCATGGATGCCGTGCGGCGCAGCGGCGCCGTGCTGCTGCCGATCGACAGCGAGCACAATGCGATCTTCCAGTGCCTGCCGACCGACTACGCCCGCGGCCTGGGGCCGGTGGGTGTGCGGCGCATCCTGCTGACCGCTTCCGGCGGGCCGTTCCGCGAAACCTCCGCCAGCGCGCTGATGGATGTCACGCCGGAACAGGCTTGCGCCCACCCCAACTGGTCGATGGGGCGCAAGATCTCCGTCGATTCGGCGAGCATGATGAACAAAGGCCTCGAACTGATCGAGGCCTGCTGGTTGTTCGATGCGACGCCGGCGAAGGTCGAGGTGGTGGTGCACCCGCAGAGCGTGATCCACTCCCTGGTGGATTACGTCGATGGCTCGGTGCTGGCGCAATTGGGCAATCCGGACATGCGCACGCCCATCGCCAACGCCCTGGCCTGGCCCGAGCGCATCGACTCTGGCGTCGCGCCGCTGGACCTGTTCGCCATCGCCCGTCTGGATTTCCAGGCACCCGACGAACAGCGCTTCCCCTGCCTGCGCCTGGCGCGTCAGGCTGCCGAGGCCGGCAACAGTGCGCCGGCGGTGCTCAATGCGGCCAACGAAGTGGCCGTTGAGGCGTTTCTCCAGCGGCGTATCTGCTTCCCGGAGATCGCGGGTATGATCGAACAGGTGCTCGACCAGGAACCGGTGGTGCCCCTGCCTTCGCTGGACGCGGTGTTCGCCGCCGACCAGCGCGCCCGCGAGCTGTCGCGGGAGTGGTTGCGGCGTCACGGCCGCTGACTCCCGGCGGCCCCAGGCTTTGCTGAACATCATTCGGAGATGGATATGACAGCGCTCTACATGATTATCGGCACCCTGGTGGCGCTGGGTGTATTGGTCACCTTCCATGAATTCGGCCACTTCTGGGTGGCCCGTCGCTGCGGCGTCAAGGTGTTGCGCTTCTCCGTCGGCTTCGGCACGCCATTACTGCGCTGGCACGACCGCCATGGCACCGAGTTCGTGGTCGCGGCGATTCCTCTGGGCGGCTACGTCAAGATGCTCGACGAGCGTGAGGGCGATGTGCCGGTCGATCAGGCGCACCAATCCTTCAATCGCAAGCCCGTCGGCCAGCGTATCGCCATCGTCGCTGCCGGCCCCATTGCCAACTTCCTGCTTGCCATCCTGTTCTTCTGGGCCTTGGCCATGCTGGGCAGCCAGCAGGTGCGCCCGGTCATCGGCGCGGTCGAGCCGGGCAGCCTGGCGGCGTCGGCAGGGCTGAGCGTGGGTCAGGAAATTGTCTCCGTCGATGGCAAGGCGATCAGCGGTTGGTCAGGGGTCAACCTGCAACTGGTGCGCCGCCTTGGCGAAAGTGGCACGTTGCGGGTCGGTGTGCGCGACGAGGGCGGGACGCTCGAGCGCCAGCACGACATCTCCCTTGACCACTGGCTCAAGGGGGTCGATGAACCCGACCCGATCCAGTCGCTCGGCCTGCGCCCGTGGCGTCCGGCCGTGACCCCGGTGCTCGCCGAGATCGACCCGAAAGGCCCGGCCGCGGCGGCGGGGCTCAAGACCGGTGACAAGTTGCTGGCGCTCGATGGCGTCGTCCTCAATGACTGGCAGCAGGTGGTCGACAGCGTGCGCGCCCGGCCGCAGGCCAAGGTGCTGCTGCGCGTCGAGCGCGATGGCGCCACGCTCGAGGTGCCGGTGACCCTGGCGCGCAAGGGCGAAGGGCAGGCTTCGGGGGGCTACCTGGGGGCGGGCGTCAAGGCCGCGCAATGGCCATCGAACATGCTTCGCGAAGTGAGCTATGGCCCGCTGGAGGCGGTGGGCGAAGGGCTTTCCCGGACCTGGAGCATGAGTGTCCTGACCCTTGAATCGCTGAAGAAAATGTTGTTCGGAGAGCTCTCGGTAAAAAACTTGAGCGGACCGATAACCATTGCTAAAGTGGCGGGCGCTTCAGCCCAGTCGGGCGTGGGGGATTTCCTGAATTTCCTGGCCTACCTGAGCATAAGCCTGGGGGTTCTGAACCTGCTGCCCATTCCTGTACTGGATGGGGGGCATTTGCTGTTCTACCTGATCGAGTGGGCGCGCGGTCGTCCGCTCTCGGATCGGGTGCAAGGTTGGGGGGTCCAGATCGGTATCAGTTTGGTCATCGGGGTGATGTTGCTTGCCCTGATCAACGATCTGGGTCGACTTTAACGCTTCGCTCTATTGCGAACCTGCCGCCTCACTCGCGGCAGGTTGTTTATTGCCAGTTGGAATAAAAGGACTTCATGAAACGTCTGCTGCTAACTGCGGTGCTCTCCGCACTGATGATCGCTGAAGTTCACGCCGAGTCCTTCACCATCTCCGATATTCGCGTCAACGGCCTGCAGCGGGTTTCCGCTGGCAGCGTGTTCGGCGCGTTGCCGTTGAACGTTGGCGACCAGGTCGACGACCGGCGCCTGGTGGAGTCCACCCGCTCGCTGTTCAAGACCGGCTTCTTCCAGGACATCCAGCTGGACCGTGACGGCAATGTCCTGATCATCAACGTGGTCGAGCGCCCGTCGGTTTCGAGCATCGAAATCGAAGGCAACAAGGCGATCAGCACCGAAGACCTGATGAAAGGCCTGAAACAGTCGGGCCTGGCCGAAGGCGAGATCTTCCAGCGCGCCACCCTCGAAGGCGTGCGTAACGAACTGCAACGCCAGTACGTGGCCCAGGGCCGTTACTCGGCCGAGGTCGACGCCGAAGTCGTGCCGCAGCCGCGCAACCGTGTCGGTCTGAAGATCAAGATCAACGAAGGCACCGTTGCCGCCATCCAGCACATCAACGTGGTCGGCAACACCGTGTTCAGCGATGAAGACCTGAGCCAGCTGTTCGAACTGAAGACCACCAACTGGCTGTCGTTCTTCAAGAACGATGACAAGTACGCCCGCGAAAAACTCTCCGGTGACTTGGAGCGCCTGCGTTCCTACTACCTGGACCGCGGCTACATCAACATGGACATCGCCTCTACCCAGGTGTCCATCACCCCGGACAAGAAGCACGTCTACATCACCGTCAACGTCAACGAGGGCGAGAAGTACACCGTCCGTGACGTGAAGCTGTCCGGTGACCTCAAGGTGCCGGAAGACCAGGTCAAGTCGCTGCTGCTGGTGCAGCCAGGCCAGGTGTTCTCGCGCAAGGTGATGACCACCACTTCCGACCTGATCACCCGTCGACTGGGTAACGAAGGCTATACCTTCGCCAACGTCAACGGCGTGCCGCAGCCCAACGACCAGGATCACACCGTCGACATCATGTTCGTGGTCGACCCGGGCAAGCGCGCCTACGTGAACCGCATCAACTACCGCGGCAACACCAAGACCGAAGACGAAGTGCTGCGCCGCGAGATGCGCCAGATGGAAGGCGGTTGGGCTTCGACCTACCTGATCGACCAGTCCAAGACCCGTCTCGAGCGCCTGGGCTTCTTCAAGGAAGTCAACGTCGAGACCCCGCCGGTGCCAGGCACCGACGACCAGGTCGACGTCAACTACAGCGTCGAGGAGCAGGCGTCCGGCTCGATCACCGCCAGTGTCGGCTTCGCCCAGAGCGCCGGCCTGATCCTCGGCGGCTCGATCAGCCAGAGCAACTTCCTCGGCACCGGTAACAAGGTCTCCATCGGCCTGACCCGTTCGGAATACCAGACCCGCTACAACTTCGGCTTCGTCGACCCCTACTTCACGGCCGACGGCGTGAGCCTGGGCTACAACGCCTTCTACCGCAGCACCAACTACGACGACCTCGACGTCGACGTGGCCAGCTATGCGGTGGACAGCCTGGGTGCCGGTGTCAGCCTCGGCTACCCGATCAGCGAGACCTCGCGCCTGACCTACGGCCTGACCGTGCAGCAGGACAAGATCAAGACCGGCCGCTACACCGTCGATGAGATCTTCAAGTTCCTGCAGGACGAAGGTGACAACTTCCTGAACTTCAAGGCCTCGATTGGCTGGTCCGAGTCGACACTGAACAAAGGCGTACTGGCAACCCGTGGTCACTCCCAGAGCCTGACCCTGGAAACCACCGTGCCAGGCAGCGACCTGTCGTTCTACAAGCTCGACTACCGTGGCCAGTTGTTCAAGCCAATCACCAATGAGTACACCCTCCGCCTGCACACCGAGCTGGGCTATGGTGATGGTTTCGGTTCCACCTCGGGCCTGCCGTTCTATGAAAACTACTACGCTGGTGGTTTCAACTCGGTGCGTGGTTTCAAGGACAGCAGCCTCGGCCCGCGCAGTACGCCGAGCCGTGGCCAGGCGGTGACCGGTAACCAGGGCACCATCGCCGACCCGGACCAGGATCCGCTGCCGTTCGGTGGTAACGTCCTCGTCCAGGGCGGTGTCGAGTTGCTGTTCCCGCTGCCGTTCGTCAAGGACCAGCGTTCGCTGCGCACCTCGGTCTTCTGGGATGTGGGTAACGTGTTCGACACCAACTGCGGCTCCAAGCCGGATTGCGCGAAGGTCGGTTTCTCCGACATGGCCAGCTCCGTGGGCCTGGGCGTGACCTGGATTACCGCGCTGGGCCCGCTGAGCTTCAGCCTGGCGATGCCGATCAAGAAGCCGGACGACGCCGATACCCAGGTGTTCCAATTCTCTCTGGGCCAGACCTTCTGAGGTCGGCCCTCGCTTAACGACAACGGTTTATCCAGGAGTGCATCGTGCGTAAGTTGACTCAACTGGCCGTAGTGGCCGCGGCGCTGGTCGCCACCCCGGCTTTCGCCGAAATGAAGATTGCCGTTCTGAACTATCAGATGGCCCTGCTCGAATCCGACGCGGCCAAGAAGTACGCCGTCGATGCGGAGAAGAAGTTCGGCCCGCAGCTGACCCAGCTGAAGAACCTGGAAAGCAGCGCCAAGGGCATCCAGGACCGCCTGATCAAGGGTGGCGACAAGATGCAGCAGCAAGAGCGTGAGCGCCTGGAGCTCGAATTCAAACAGAAGGCACGCGACTTCCAGTTCCAGTCCAAGGAACTGAACGAAGCCAAGGCCGTTGCCGACCGCGACATGCTCAAGCAACTCAAGCCCAAGCTCGACGGCGCTGTCGAAGAAGTCATCAAGAAGGGTGGTTTCGACCTGGTGCTCGAGCGTGGTGCGGTCATCGATGTCAAACCGCAGTACGACATCACCCGCCAGGTTATCGAGCGTATGAACCAAGCGCGTTGATATGACCCTGACCATGACGCTCGGCCAGTTGGCCGAGGCCCTCGGGGCCACCCTCAAGGGCCCTGAAGGGCTGCAGATCACCGGGCTGGCGACCTTGCAGGAAGCCGGGCCGGGGCAGTTGAGCTTCCTGGCCAACAAGCAGTACCGCAAGTACCTGGACGATTCCAAGGCCGCCGCGGTGCTGCTCAAGGCCGATGACGCCGAAGGTTTCGCTGGCAACGCCCTGATCGTCGCCGACCCGTACTTGGCCTACGCACGCATTTCCCACCTGTTCGACCCCAAACCCAAGGCTGTGGCGGGAATCCATCCCAGCGCCGTGGTGGCCGGGGATGCCCAGGTGGATGCCAGCGCCAGCATCGGCCCGTTCGCGGTCATCGAAAGCGGTGCGCGCATTGGGGCAAACGTTGCCGTGGGGGCTCACTGCTTCATCGGCGCGCGCTGCGTGATTGGTGATGACGGCTGGTTGGCACCGCGCGTCACGCTGTACCACGACGTGACCATCGGCAAGCGCGTGGTCATTCAATCCGGTGCGGTGATCGGGGGCGAGGGCTTTGGTTTCGCCAACGAGAAGGGCGTGTGGAACAAGATCGCACAGATCGGTGGCGTGACCCTTGGCGATGACGTGGAAATCGGCGTCAACACCGCCGTCGACCGCGGGGCCTTGTCGGACACGCGCATCGGCAACGGCGTCAAGCTCGACAACCAGATCCAGATCGCCCATAACGTCCAGGTCGGTGATCACACGGCGATGGCCGCCTGTGTCGGGATTTCCGGCAGCACGCGCATCGGCAAGCACTGCATGATCGCCGGTGGCGTCGGTATGGTCGGTCACATCGACGTTTGCGACAACGTATTCGTTTCCGGAATGACCATGGTGACCCGCTCCATCACGGAACCGGGTGGCTATTCCTCCGGCACGGCCATGCAACCTTTGGCCGAATGGCGCAAGAGCGCTGCGCGCATCCGTCAGTTGGACGAGATGTCCAAACGCCTCCAGCAATTGGAAAAACGTGTCGATACCGTGACCTCAGGTGGCCAGCCTGCATCAGAAGGCTGATACCATTCCCTGAGCAAGAGTGAACAGTCGCTAGCTGGCTCCTCTTTGGATTGCAAAAGGAGCGTGTGGTCAGCACCTGCGCTCCCTATTCTTACTACAGGCTTCCCCCCGAAATGATGGACATCAACGAGATTCGCGAATACCTGCCTCACCGCTACCCGTTCCTGCTGGTGGACCGGGTGACGGACCTGGACTTCGAGGCCCAGAGCATTCGTGCCTACAAGAATGTCAGCATCAACGAGCCGTTCTTCAATGGCCACTTCCCGGCACACCCCATCATGCCGGGTGTGCTGATCATCGAGGCCATGGCCCAGGCCGCCGGGATTCTCGGTTTCAAGATGCTCGATGCCAAGCCGGCCGATGGCACCCTGTACTACTTCGTCGGCTCCGACAAACTGCGTTTCCGCCAGCCGGTGCTGCCGGGTGACCAGTTGGTGCTGGAAGCGAAGTTCCTCAGCCGCAAGAGCATGATCTGGAAGTTCGAATGCCGAGCCCTGGTAGATGGCAAGCCGGTCTGCTCGGCAGAGATCACCTGCGCGGAACGCTCCCTATGAATTCGATTGATCCGCGGGCGATCATCGACCCTTCGGCCAAGGTGGCCGCAGGCGTCGAGATCGGCCCCTGGTCGATCGTAGGCCCCGACGTGGAAATCGGCGAGGGCACCGTCATCGGTCCGCACGTGGTCCTCAAGGGCCCGACCCGGATCGGTCGGCATAACCGCATCTATCAATTCTCCTCGATCGGCGAAGATACCCCTGACTTGAAGTACAAGGGCGAGCCGACCCGCCTGGTGATCGGCGATCACAACGTGATCCGCGAAGGCGTCACCATTCACCGTGGGACCATCCAGGACCGCTCGGAAACCACCCTGGGCGACCATAACCTGATCATGGCCTACGCCCACATCGGCCATGACAGCGTGATCGGCAACCATTGCATCCTGGTCAACAACACCGCGCTGGCGGGCCATGTGCACGTCGGCGACTGGGCGATCCTGTCCGGCTACACCCTGGTGCACCAGTACTGCCATATCGGCGCCCACGCTTTCTCTGGCATGGGCACGGCGATCGGCAAGGATGTCCCGGCCTTCGTCACCGTTTTCGGCAGCCCCGCCGAGGCGCGTAGCATGAACTTCGAGGGCATGCGCCGCCGGGGTTTCAGTGAAGAAGTGATCCACGCCCTGCGCCGTGCCTACAAGGTGGTCTATCGCCAGGGCCTGACCGTCGAAGAGGCGCTCAAGGAACTGGATGAGCTGGCTGGCCAGCATGTCGAGGTCGAGCTGTTCCGCCAGTCGATCGTGAACTCCGCCCGCGGCATCACCCGCTGACATGGCCCAGCTCTGTGTAGCGCTGGTGGCCGGCGAGGCCAGTGGCGACATCCTCGGCTCGGGCCTGATGCGCGCGCTCAAGGCGCAGCATCCCGATGTTCGCTTCATCGGTGTCGGTGGTCCGTTGATGGAGGCCGAAGGCCTGCAATCCTATTTTCCCATGGAGCGCCTGGCGGTCATGGGGTTGGTCGAGGTGCTGGGGCGCCTGCGTGAGCTGCTCAAGCGGCGCAAAGCGTTGATTCGCACCTTGATCGACGAACAACCCGATGTGTTCATCGGCATCGATGCGCCGGATTTCACCCTCAATATCGAGCTGAAGCTGCGCCAGGCCGGGATCAAGACAGTGCACTACGTCAGCCCATCGGTGTGGGCGTGGCGGCAGAAGCGCGTGCTGAAGATCCGCGAAGGCTGCGACCTGATGCTGACCCTGCTGCCCTTCGAGGCCAGGTTCTACGAGGAACAGGGCGTACCGGTGCGTTTCGTCGGCCATCCACTGGCCGACACCATTCCCCTCGACGCTGATCGCCAGGCCGCGCGCGCCGTGCTGGGGTTGGGCGACGGGCCGCTGGTGGCGTTGATGCCGGGCAGCCGTGGTGGAGAGGTCGGACGCCTGGGCGCGTTGTTCCTCGATGCGGCGCAGCGCCTGCGCGAGTTGGTGCCGGGCGTGCGCTTCGTTTCGCCCTGCGCCAACCCTGCGCGCCGCGCCCAGCTCGAGCAGATGCTGCAAGGCCGCGACCTGCCGCTGACCCTGCTCGACGGTCAGTCGCACCAGGCCCTGGCGGCGTGCGACGCGGTGCTCATCGCCTCCGGCACCGCCACCCTCGAGGCCCTGCTGTACAAGCGCCCGATGGTGGTCGCCTACCGCTTGGCGGGGCTGACGTACTGGATCCTCAAGCGCATGGTCAAGAGCCCCTACGTTTCCTTGCCCAACCTGCTGGCCCAGCGCCCGCTGGTGCCGGAGCTGCTGCAGGACGCCGCGACCCCCGAGGCCCTGGCCAGTACCCTGGCGCCGCTGGTGGCCGATGGCCGTGAGCAGACGGAGCATTTCGACCAGATCCACCGCACCCTGCGCCGCGATGCCTCTAACCAGGCCGCCGACGCGGTGCTGGCTTTGCTGAAGGACCGATGACATGCAGATGGGACTGGATTTCAACCTGGTCGAGGACTTGGTCGCCGGTGTCGATGAGGTCGGCCGCGGCCCGCTGTGTGGCGCGGTGGTCACTGCCGCGGTGATCCTCGATCCAAGCAGGCCGATCCTTGGCCTGAACGATTCGAAGAAACTCACCGAAGCCAAGCGCGAGGCGCTGTTCGACGAGATCTGCGAAAAGGCCCTGAGCTTCTGTATCGCCCGTGCCGAGGTCGAGGAGATCGACCGGTTGAACATTCTCCACGCCACCATGCTGGCCATGCAGCGCGCGGTCGAAGGCTTGAGCGTGACCCCGAAACTGGCGCTGATCGACGGCAACCGCTGCCCGAAGCTGGCAGTGCCCGCGGCGCCGGTGGTGCAGGGCGATGCCCAGGTGCCGGCGATCGCCGCCGCGTCGATCCTGGCCAAGGTCACCCGTGACCGCGAGATGAGCGCGTTCGAGCTCATCTACCCGGGGTATGGGATCGGCGGGCATAAAGGCTACCCGACACCGGTGCACCTCGAAGCCCTGGCGCGCCTGGGGCCGACGCCGATTCACCGACGCTCGTTCGCGCCGGTGCGGGCGGCCTACGAGGCCCGCGAAGGCGTCCCCGGCTCATTGATCTGAGCGGGGCGCCGGGGCTGCTGCGCAGCCCATCGCGGGGCGAGCCCGCTCCCGCAGGTTCGGGAGCGGTCCCTTAACCCTCGTGCATTACGCTACAATCCCGCCCTTGTCGTTCAGCACTGCAACAGGACTTCCCATGTCGGTTCCCTTCGTTCACCTTCGCGTGCACTCCGAATTCTCCCTGGTCGATGGCCTGGTGCGAATCAAGCCGCTGGCCAAGGCCCTGACCGGAATGAACATGCCGGCGGTGGCGATCACCGACCAGAGCAACATGTGCTCGCTGGTGAAGTTCTACAAGACCGCCATGGGGGCCGGCATCAAGCCGATCTGCGGTGCCGACCTGTGGCTGGCCGGTGCCGACCCGGAAGCGCCGCTGTCGCGTATCTGCTTCCTGGCGATGAACCCCGAGGGCTACCGCAACCTCACCGAACTGATTTCTCGCGGCTGGACCGATGGCCAGCGCAATGGCCTGGTGATCATCCAGCGTGAGTGGATCGCCCCGGCCAGCGCGGGTCTGATCGGCCTGTCGGCGGGACGTGAAGGCGATATCGGCATGGCCTTGCTGGCTGGCCGCGAAGACGAAGCGCAAACCCTGCTGCGCGACTGGATGCAGATGCTTCCCGGGCGGTTCTACGTCGAGCTGCAGCGCACCAACCGAGCCGGCGACGAAGACTATGTGCATGCCGCCGTAGCCCTGGCCGACAAGCTCGGCGCGCCGCTGGTGGCGACCAACGACGTGCGCTTCATCAAGCAGTCGGACTTCGACGCTCACGAGACGCGCGTCTGCATCGGCGAAGGCTGGACCCTCGACGACCCGCGTCGTCCGCGGCTGTACAGCGACCAGCAGTACCTCAAGAGCGCCGAGGAGATGGCCGAGCTGTTCAGCGACCTGCCGGACGCCATCGCCAACACCGTGGAGATCGCCAAGCGCTGCAACATCACCGTGCAGTTGGGCAAGTACTTCCTCCCCGACTTCCCCACGCCCAACGGCATGGGTATCGACGATTACCTGCGCCACGTTTCCCACGAAGGCCTGGAGGAGCGCCTGGCGGTGCTCTGGCCGAAGGACACCACGCCCAACTACGAAGAGAAGCGCCAGGTTTACCTGGACCGCCTGAAGTTCGAACTGGACATCATCATCCAGATGGGCTTCCCGGGTTACTTCCTCATCGTTATGGACTTCATCAGGTGGGCCAAGAACAACGGTGTGCCGGTTGGCCCAGGCCGGGGTTCGGGTGCCGGCTCGTTGGTGGCGTACGTGCTGAAGATCACCGACCTCGACCCGCTGGCCTACGACCTGCTGTTCGAACGCTTCCTCAACCCTGAACGTATTTCCATGCCCGACTTCGACGTCGACTTCTGCATGGACGGTCGCGACCGGGTCATCGACTACGTGGCCGAGGCCTATGGGCGCAATGCGGTCAGCCAGATCATCACTTTCGGCACCATGGCGGCCAAGGCGGTGGTGCGTGACGTGGCGCGGGTGCAGGGCAAGTCCTATGGCCTGGCCGACCGCCTGTCGAAGATGATCCCGTTCGAAGTGGGCATGACCCTGGAGAAAGCCTACGAGCAGGAAGAAATGCTCCGCGACTTCCTCAAGGGCGACGAGGACGGCCGCGAGATCTGGGACATGGCCCTCAAGCTCGAGGGCGTCACCCGTGGCACCGGCAAGCACGCCGGTGGCGTGGTGATCGCGCCGACCAAGCTCACCGACTTCTCGCCGATCGCCTGTGACGAAGAAGGCGGCGGCCTGGTGACCCAGTTCGACAAGGACGACGTCGAGGCCGCGGGCCTAGTGAAGTTCGACTTCCTCGGCCTGCGCACGCTCACGATCATCAAGTGGGCGATGGAGATCATCAACCGCGAGCAGGCCAAGAAGAACCTGCCCGACGTCAACATCGACTTCATCCCGCTGGATGACCGCAAGACCTACGAGCTGTTGCAGAAGGCCGAGACCACGGCGGTGTTCCAGCTTGAATCGCGCGGCATGAAGGAGTTGATCAAGAAGCTCAAGCCCGACTGCCTGGAAGACCTCATCGCACTGGTGGCGCTGTTCCGCCCCGGCCCGCTGCAGTCGGGCATGGTGGATGACTTCATCAACCGCAAGCACGGTCGCGCCGAACTCGCCTACCCGCACCCGGACTACCAGTACGACGGTTTGCAGCCGGTACTGGCGCCGACCTACGGCATCATCCTGTACCAGGAACAGGTGATGCAGATTGCCCAGGTGATGGCCGGCTATACCCTCGGTGGCGCCGACATGCTGCGCCGGGCGATGGGCAAGAAAAAGCCCGAGGAGATGGCCAAGCAGCGCGGTGGCTTCATCGAAGGTTGCGCGAACAACGGCATCGACGCAGACCTTGCGGGTAACATTTTCGACCTGGTGGAGAAGTTCGCCGGCTACGGCTTCAACAAATCGCACTCCGCCGCCTACGGCCTGGTGTCGTACCAGACCGCCTGGCTGAAGACCCACCACCCGGCGCCCTTCATGGCCGCGGTGCTCTCGGCGGATATGCACAACACCGACAAGGTGGTGGTGCTGGTCGAGGAAGTGCGCAGCATGAAGCTGCGCCTGGACGCGCCCGATGTGAACAACTCCGACTTCAAGTTCACCGTGAACGAGGACGGCCGCATCGTTTATGGCCTGGGCGCGATCAAGGGCGTGGGCGAAGGCCCGGTGGAGGCGATCGTCGAGGCGCGCGCCGAGGGTGGGCCGTTCAAGGACCTGTTCGATTTCTGCGAGCGCGTGGACCTCAAGCGCATCAACAAGCGTACCCTCGATGCGTTGATCCGCAGTGGCGCCCTGGACCGTCTCGGCCCGCACTTCCACGACGAGATCAAGGCCTACCAGGCCAACATCGACCGCAACCGCGCGGTGCTGCTGTCGGCGCTGGAGGAGGCGATCAAGGCCGCCGAGCAGACCGCGCGGACCGCTGACAGCGGCCATATCGACCTGTTCGGCGGGCTGTTCGTCGAAGCGGATTCGGACGTCTACGCCAACCACCACAAGGTTCGCGAGCTGACCCTCAAGGAGCGCCTGAAGGGTGAGAAGGACACCCTCGGCCTGTACCTCACCGGTCACCCGATCGACGAATACGAGACCGAGATCCGCCGTTTCGCTCGCCAGCGCATCATCGACCTGAAACCGTCGCGCGAGACCCAGACCGTCGCCGGGATGATCATTGCCCTGCGGGTGATGAAGAACAAGAAGGGTGACAAGATGGGCTTCGTCACCCTCGATGACCGCTCCGGGCGCATCGAGGCCTCGCTGTTCGCCGATGCCTTCATGGCCGCCCAGGCGCTGTTGCAGACCGACGCCATGGTGGTGGTCGAAGGCGAGGTCAGCAACGACGACTTCTCCGGCGGCCTGCGCCTGCGGGTCAAGCAAGTGATGACCATGGAGGACGCGCGCACCAAGCTGGCCGAGAGCCTGCGCCTGAAGGTCGCCCACGACGCGCTCAAGGGCGACCGCCTGGCCTGGCTGGGCGAGTTGATCACCCGCCACCGCGGGGGGTGCCCGATCACCCTGGAGTACACCGGTAGCGAGGCCAAGGCCATGTTGCAGTTCGGCGACCAATGGTGCATCGACCCGGCCGATGGCTTGATTCAGGCACTGCGTGACCAGTTCGGACGTGAGAACGTCTTCCTGCAATATCGTTGAACCGACGAATTTTAATCTCGACCTGAACGCGCCTGATCCCTTAAGGTAGGGCGCCAAACGGATCAACCGGCCGGCCGCCTGGCCGTAGACCCAAGACGGATGCCTATGAACCCGAATTTCCTCGATTTCGAACAGCCGATTGCCGACCTGCAAGCCAAGATCGAAGAGCTGCGCCTGGTCGGTAACGACAACTCGCTGAACATCAGCGATGAAATTGCCCGTCTGCAAGACAAGAGCAGCACCCTGACCGAAAGCATCTTCGGCAACCTGACCAGCTGGCAAATCGCCCGCCTGGCCCGCCACCCGCGTCGTCCGTACACCCTGGACTACATCGACCACATCTTCACCGAGTTCGAAGAACTGCACGGCGACCGTCACTTCTCCGACGACGCCGCCATCGTCGGCGGTACCGCGCGCCTGGATGGCAAGCCAGTGATGGTCATCGGCCACCAGAAGGGTCGTGAAGTGCGCGAGAAGGTTCGCCGCAACTTCGGCATGCCGCGTCCGGAAGGCTACCGCAAGGCCTGCCGCCTGATGGAAATGGCCGAACGCTTCAAGATGCCGATCCTGACCTTCATCGACACCCCAGGCGCCTACCCGGGCATCGACGCCGAGGAGCGTAACCAGAGCGAGGCCATCGCCTGGAACCTGCGGGTGATGGCGCGCCTGAAGACCCCGATCATCGCCACCGTGATCGGTGAGGGCGGTTCCGGCGGCGCACTGGCCATCGGCGTGTGCGACCAACTGAACATGCTGCAGTACTCCACCTACTCGGTGATCTCGCCGGAAGGCTGCGCCTCGATCCTGTGGAAGACCGCCGACAAGGCCGCCGACGCCGCCGAGGCCATGGGCATCACCGCCGAGCGCCTGAAGAGCCTGAACATCGTCGACAAGGTCATCGGCGAGCCCCTGGGCGGCGCCCATCGCGACCCGGCGACGATGTCGGCGAGCATCCGCGGCGACCTGATCGAACAGCTGGACATGCTCGGCAAGTTCGACAACGACGCCTTGCTGGCGCGCCGATACGAGCGCCTGATGAGTTACGGCCTCTGATCCATTCGGGGCCGCATTGCGGCCCATTCGCGGGGCAAGCCCGCTCCCACAGGGGCGTACCGTTCTTACGGTCAACGCTGAACCTGTAGGGGCGGGCTTGCCCCGCGATGCTATTTCTTGTGAGGCACCCATGCTCGACCTCACCCCCTGGCTCAACGCCCCCGCCTGGCACGTCGCCTTCTCCGGCGGCCTCGACTCCACCGTCCTGCTGCACCTGCTCGCCGACCGCGCTCGTCACCCTGACGCGCCGCCGTTGCGCGCTGTCCATATCCACCATGGCCTGCAATCCGCCGCCGACGCCTGGCCTGTACACTGCCAGCAAGTTTGCGACGCACTGGGCATCGAGCTCAGCGTGGTCCACGTCCAAGTCCCTCCCGGCGCCAGCCTCGAACAGGCAGCGCGCGAAGCCCGCTACCGTGCCTTCAGTGCCATCGTCGGCCCCGGCGAGGTGCTGTTCATCGGCCAGCACCGCGAGGACCAGGCCGAAACCTTGCTGTTTCGGCTTTTGCGCGGCGCTGGCCTGCGCGGTTTGGCGGCGATGCCGACATCCCGGCCGTTGGGGCAGGGGTGGTTGGCCAGGCCAATGTTGCACCTTGCCCGTGAGCACTTGCAGCAATATGCCCAGGCAGCGGGGTTGCGTTGGATCGAAGACCCCTCCAACAGCGACACCGCCTTCGCCCGCAACTTCCTGCGCGCCGAGGTGTTCCCGCTGTTGCGCCAGCGCTGGCCGCAAGCCAGCCAGAACCTCGCACGGGGTGCCGCGCACCTGGGCGAGGCGCTGGAGCTGCTGGACGAACTCGCTTGCAGCGACATAGCCGCTGCCGTCCCCGGCGCGCCAGCGCAATGGCCCGGCCTCGACTCCCTGGACCTCGGCACCCTCGCCGCACTGTCCCCGGCGCGCCAGCGCAATGCCCTGCAGCACTGGCTGGTGGCCCGCACCCGGCTGCCCGATAGTCGCCACTGGGCTGGCTGGGAAGACTTGCGCGACGCCGCGCCCGCCGCCCAGCCGATCTGGCGCCTGACCGACGGGCAACTGCAACGCAGCCAGGGTCGCCTTTGGTGGTTGAGCGGCGCCTGGCTCGTCGCGCCTACGGGTGACGTCCTCTGGGACGACCCCCGCCAGGCGCTACCCTTGCCCGGCAACGGCAGCGTGCTGCTGGCTGGGGACGAGCCGCCGAGCGGCCTGCGCATCGCTTACCGCCAGGGCGGCGAAGTGCTCGATACCCCCGGGCGCGGCCGGCGCGACCTCAAGCGCCTGCTCAACGAACAGCAGGTGCCGCATTTCCTGCGCCAGCGTCTGCCGTTGCTGTTCCACGGCGAGCGCCTGCTTGCGGTGGCGAACCTGCCGGCGCTGGGGCAGGGGGCCTGGCAACTGTACTGGCAGCCACCGACGAACGTGCAAGGTTTGAGGTGAAGGTGACATTCCGGTAGACTACCCTCCCTTCTTGATACAGCTTCTGTGGGTTCCTCGAAAACACAGGAGTTGCCGATTACCAAGCAGTTTTTTGCTGGGCTGATTCTTAAAATGACGAGCGAGCTCCATGCCGGGACAACCCCGGTCTGTACAGACGCGGCAGTTTTTCGAGATGCACTGTGATTGACGCAGGTGACCGGGGGCTTCGGCCTTCCTTCGCTTTCTCCGGCGGCGCTGGCCGCCTTAACGCAGACTTCTAGGGTTTTTCATGACGCGCTACATATTCGTCACGGGCGGTGTTGTTTCTTCATTGGGGAAAGGCATTGCCTCGGCTTCCCTGGCGGCCATCCTGGAAGCGCGGGGGCTCAAGGTCACCATGCTCAAGCTGGACCCGTACATCAACGTCGACCCGGGCACCATGAGCCCGTTCCAGCACGGTGAAGTATTCGTCACCCACGACGGCGCCGAGACCGACCTCGACCTGGGCCACTACGAGCGGTTCATCCGCACCACCATGACCCAGAACAACAACTTCACCACCGGCCGTATCTACGAGCACGTGCTGCGCAAGGAGCGCCGTGGCGACTACCTGGGCGCGACCATCCAGGTCATCCCGCACATCACCGACGAGATCAAGCGCCGCATCATCAAGGGCGCCGGCGATGCCGACGTGGCCCTGGTGGAGATCGGCGGCACCGTCGGCGACATCGAGTCGCAGCCGTTCCTCGAGGCGATCCGCCAGCTGCGCGTCGAAGTGGGCTCCAAGCGCGCCATGCTGATGCACCTGACCCTGGTCCCGTACATCGCCACCGCCGGCGAGACCAAGACCAAGCCGACCCAGCACTCGGTCAAGGAGCTGCGTTCCATCGGCCTGCAGCCGGACGTGCTGATCTGCCGCTCCGACCACCCGGTCGATGCGTCCTCGCGCCGCAAGATCGCCCTGTTCACCAACGTCGAAGAGCGTGCGGTCATTTCGCTGGAAGACGTCGACACCATCTACAAGATCCCGGGTGTGCTGCATGCCCAGGGCCTGGACGACTTCGTCGTCGAGCGCTTCGGCCTGCAGTGCAACGGCGCCGACCTGTCCGAATGGGACAAGGTCGTCGACGCCAAGCTCAACCCCGAGCATGAAGTCACCATCGCCATGGTCGGCAAGTACATGGAGCTGCTGGACGCGTACAAGTCGCTGATCGAAGCGATGAGCCACGCCGGCATCACCAACCGCACCAAGGTCAACCTGCGCTACATCGACTCCGAAGACATCGAGAACCAGGGCACCAGCCTGCTCGAAGGCGCCGATGCCATCCTGGTGCCCGGCGGTTTCGGCCTGCGCGGCGTGGAAGGCAAGATCAAGGCCGTGCAGTTCGCCCGTGAGAACAAGGTGCCTTACCTGGGTATCTGCCTGGGCATGCAGGTCGCCGTCATCGAGTTCGCCCGCAACGTGATGGGCTGGAGCGACGCCAACTCCACCGAGTTCGACCGCAACAGCGGCCACCCGGTCGTCGGTCTGATCACCGAATGGGCCGATGCCACCGGCGCCGTCGAGACCCGCACCGAAGCCTCCGACCTGGGCGGCACCATGCGCCTGGGCGCGCAGGACTGCCAGCTGATCGCCGGCTCCAAGGTCCACGACTGCTACGGCAACGACGTGATCACCGAGCGTCACCGTCACCGCTACGAGGTGAACAACAACCTGCTGCCGCAGTTGATCGAAGCCGGCCTGGTGGTTTCCGGTCGTTCCGAGGACGGCGCGCTGGTGGAAGTGGTCGAGTCCAAGGACCACCCATGGTTCGTCGCCTGCCAGTTCCACCCCGAGTTCACCTCGACCCCGCGTGACGGCCACCCGCTGTTCAGTGGTTTCGTCAAGGCGGCCCTGGCGCAGAAGAACAAGGCCTGAGCCCATGACCCAGAAGATCATTCGCGTCGGTAACATCGAGATCGCCAACGACAAGCCGTTCGTCCTGTTCGGCGGCATGAACGTGCTGGAATCCCGTGACCTGGCCCTGAAGGTCTGCGAAGAATACGTGCGGGTCACCGAGAAACTCGGCATCCCTTACGTGTTCAAGGCCAGCTTCGACAAGGCTAACCGTTCGTCGGTGACGTCCTACCGCGGCCCGGGCATGGAAGAAGGGCTGAAGATCTTCGAAGAGATCAAGCGCACCTTCAACGTGCCGGTGATCACCGATGTGCACGAGCCCTACCAGGCCGAGCCGGTGGCCAAGGTCTGCGACATCATCCAGCTGCCGGCCTTCCTGTCGCGCCAGACCGACCTGGTCGTGGCCATGGCCAAGACCGGCGCGGTGATCAACATCAAGAAAGCCCAGTTCCTCGCGCCCCAGGAGATGAAACACATCCTGGCCAAGTGCGAGGAGGCCGGTAATGACCAGTTGATCCTCTGCGAGCGCGGTTCGAGCTTCGGCTACAACAACCTGGTGGTGGACATGCTCGGCTTCGGCATCATGAAGCAGTTCCAGTACCCGGTGTTCTTCGACGTGACCCACGCCCTGCAGATGCCGGGCGGTCGCTCCGACTCCGCCGGTGGCCGCCGCGCCCAGGTCACCGACCTGGCCAAGGCCGGCATGAGCCAGGGCCTGGCGGGCCTGTTCCTCGAGGCCCACCCTGACCCGGACAACGCCAAGTGCGATGGCCCGTGCGCCCTGCGCCTGGACAAGCTCGAGCCGTTCCTGGCCCAGCTCAAGCAGCTGGACGACCTGGTGAAAAGTTTTCCGACGGTAGAAACCGCGTAAAGCGCATTTCTCGGGTAAAGTACCGCCCGTTCCACCCCTGACCTATCGGTCAGGGGCTCCCTTCGCCAGGCCTGCCCGTGCCATGTCGCCTGGTGAACGGCAAGAATTCCCAAAGCTGCGTTGTTTTCGTCAATTCTGGAGTGCTTACAACAATGGCAAAGATCGTCGACATCAAAGGTCGTGAAGTTCTCGATTCGCGTGGCAACCCCACCGTGGAAGCCGATGTGCTGCTCGACAACGGCATCATCGGCAGCGCCTGCGCGCCGTCGGGTGCTTCCACTGGCTCGCGCGAAGCGCTGGAGCTGCGTGATGGCGACAAGAGCCGTTACCTGGGCAAGGGCGTGCTGAAGGCTGTCGGCAACATCAACGGCCCGATCCGTGACCTGCTGCTGGGCAAGGACCCGTCCGACCAGA
Organism: Pseudomonas entomophila; assembly: GCF_029193575.1. Taxonomy (GTDB): domain Bacteria; phylum Pseudomonadota; class Gammaproteobacteria; order Pseudomonadales; family Pseudomonadaceae; genus Aquipseudomonas; species Aquipseudomonas entomophila_G. The sequence goes on from NZ_JARGCS010000012.1 coordinate 556,122, forward strand.
AAGCCCTCGACCGCGCCATGATCGAACTGGACGGCACCGAGAACAAGGCCAAGCTGGGCGCCAACGCCATCCTCGCCGTGTCCCTGGCTGCCGCCAAGGCGGCCGCCCAGGACCAGGACCTGCCGCTGTACGCGCACATCGCCAACCTCAACGGCACCCCGGGCCAGTACTCCATGCCCGTGCCGATGATGAACATCATCAACGGTGGCGAGCACGCCGATAACAACGTCGACATCCAGGAGTTCATGGTCCAGCCGGTTGGCGCCAAGACCTTCTCCGACGGCCTGCGCATGGGCACCGAGATCTTCCATCACCTGAAAGCCGTGCTGAAGGCCCGTGGCCTGAACACCGCTGTCGGTGACGAAGGTGGCTTCGCCCCGAACCTGGCTTCCAACGAAGACGCCCTGGCCGCCATCGCCGAGGCTGTCGAGAAAGCCGGCTACAAGCTGGGCACCGACGTCACCCTGGCCCTGGACTGCGCCGCTTCCGAGTTCTATGAAGACGGTAAGTACAACCTGTCCGGCGAAGGCAAGTCGTTCGACGCCGAAGGTTTCGCCGAGTACCTGAAGGGCCTGACCGAGCGCTTCCCGATCATCTCGATCGAAGACGGCCTGGACGAGTCCGACTGGGCAGGCTGGAAGATCCTCACCGACAAGATCGGCGCCAAGGTCCAGTTGGTCGGCGACGACCTGTTCGTGACCAACACCAAGATCCTCAAGGAAGGCATCGAGAAGGGCATCGGTAACTCGATCCTGATCAAGTTCAACCAGATCGGCTCGTTGACCGAAACCCTGGAAGCCATCCAGATGGCCAAGGCCGCTGGCTACACCGCGGTGATCTCGCACCGTTCCGGTGAAACCGAGGACTCGACCATTGCCGACCTGGCCGTCGGTACCGCCGCTGGCCAGATCAAGACTGGCTCGCTGTGCCGTTCCGACCGCGTCTCGAAGTACAACCAACTGCTGCGCATCGAAGAGCAACTGGGCGCCAAGGCGGTCTACCGTGGCCGTGCCGAGTTTCGCGGCTGAGCAAGAGATGGTAAAAAGACAGCAGCCGAGGCTGCCTGAGCGCTCTCACTGAGGGCTCGGGCGCTTGCTGCGGGTTTCTGTCGACGAAGCCTGGCCTTGGCCAGGCTTCGTGCTGTTCGAGACCCCTGTGTCGCGGTCTTTTAACCTCTGGATACCTTGATGCGCAGTCCCTATTGGTTGTTTCTCGTCCTGCTCCTGCTTCTCGGTGGCCTGCAATATCGCCTTTGGGTGGGTAATGGCAGCCTGGCGCAAGTGGCCGAGCTTCAGCAGCAGATCGCCGACCAGCATGCGGAAAACGAACGGTTGCTGGAGCGCAATCGTGTGCTCGACGCAGAAGTCCTGGAGTTGAAAAAAGGCATGGAGACCGTCGAAGAACGGGCTCGTCATGAACTGGGGATGGTCAAGGAGGGTGAAACCCTCTACCAGTTGCCGCAGAAATGACCCAGCCACTGCCGGCCTTCTGGGCCGTGATTCCCGCCGCGGGCGTTGGCGCCCGCATGGTTGCCGACCGTCCCAAGCAATACCTGCAACTGGGCGGGCAGACGATTCTCGAGCATAGCCTCGACTGTTTCCTCGACCACCCCGCGCTCAAGGGCGTGGTGGTCAGCATTGCCGCCGACGACCCCTACTGGCCTGGCCTGCGTTGCGCCGGTGACCCGCGCATCCAGCGTGCGGCGGGTGGGCGCGAGCGGGCCGACTCGGTGCTCAATGCCCTGTTGCTGCTGCATGCCCAAGGGGCGGCAGACGGTGATTGGGTGCTGGTGCACGATGCGGCGCGGCCGAACCTGGCGCGCAGCGACCTGGACAAGCTGTTGCACGAGCTGGCCGATGACCCGGTGGGTGGCCTGTTGGCTGTGCCGGCGCGCGACACGCTCAAGCGTGCCGATGCCCAGGGCCGGGTGGCGGCCACGGTCGACCGCAGCACCATCTGGCAGGCCTATACGCCGCAGATGTTCCGCTTGGGCACCTTGCACCGGGCGTTGGCCGAGTGCCTGGTGTCGGAGGTGGCGGTCACCGACGAGTCGTCCGCGATCGAATGGGCCGGGCATGCGCCGCGCTTGGTCGAAGGGCGCAGCGACAACCTCAAGGTCACCCGCCCGGAAGACCTGGAGTGGTTGCGTCAGCGCTGGGCCGCACGGCGCTGATCAGTGATGGTCCGGGCTGGTGGTGAACCTGCAGGAGCGGGTTTGCCCCGCGATAGGGCCGGCACAGCCACTACGATTCACCCGGCCCGATACTCCGGCAACCGCGCCAACCCCTCCTTGAGATGATCCACCAACCTGCGCACTTTCGGCGACAGATGCCGTTGCTGCGGGTAAAGCGCCCACACCGCCGTGTTCGGTGGCTGGTGTGCCTCCAGCAACGACACCAGCGCGCCACTGTGCAGGTGCTCGAGCACGTAATAGTCCGGCAGCTGGCACAACCCCATCCCTTGCAAGGCCGCATCCAATACCGCCTGCCCACTGTTGCAGCGCCAGTTGCCCTGCACCCGCTGGCTGATTTCCCGCCCCTCCTGCTGCAAGGCCCACAGGTCCGAACTGCCGACCAGGCAGTTGTGCCGCGCCAGCTCCGACAGGCTATGCGGCCGCCCATAGCGCTCCAGGTACGCCGGCGAGGCACACAGGTACATGCGCCGAGGCGCCAGGCGCGTGGCCACCAGCCGCGAATCCTGCAAGCGGCCGAGGCGGATGGCCAGGTCCATGCCTTCGTGCACCAGGTCCAGGGTGCGGTTGCTCAGTTCCACTTCCACCCGCAACTGCGGGTAAAGCCCCATGAAGCGCGTCACCAACGGCACGATGAAACGCTCGCCATAGGCCACCGCGCAGGTCATGCGCAGCAGGCCCTTGGGCTCGCTGGCAAGGTCGCCCATGGCGCGCAAGGCTTCCTCGCGGCCATCTTGCAAGCGCTGGCAATGTTGCAGGAAGGTCTGCCCGGCCTCGCTCAGGGTCACGCGCCGGGTGCTGCGGTACAGCAGGCGGGTTTGCAGACGCTCCTCGAGGCGGGCGATCTGCCGGCTGATGTGCGAAGACGACACGCCCAGGCGCTCGGCTGCCGCGGTGAACTGGCCGGACTCGGCCACCGCGACGAATTCGTCGATCCCTTCCCAGCGGCTGCTCATGGATTATCCCTGCATGGCAATAATGTTTTGTGTTGGCTCGGATTATTCCTCAAAAGGCGGTGAATTACACTGAAGGCCTACATCGACACCTGTCTGGAGACCCGTAATGATCAAGTCCCGCGCCGCCGTCGCCTTCGAGGCCAAGAAACCCCTGGAAATCGTCGAAGTCGACGTGGCCATGCCCAAGGCCGGTGAAGTATTGCTGCGCGTCGTCGCCTCGGGTGTCTGCCACACCGACGCCTACACGCTGTCTGGCGCCGACCCGGAAGGCATCTTCCCGGCCATTCTCGGCCACGAGGGCGGGGCGATCGTCGAAGCGGTGGGCGAGGGCGTGACCTCGGTGGCGGTGGGCGATCATGTCATCCCGCTCTACACCCCAGAGTGCGGCCAGTGCAAATTCTGCCGCTCCGGCAAGACCAACCTGTGCCAGGCGATCCGCGCCACCCAGGGCAAGGGCCTGATGCCCGACGGCACCACGCGCTTCAGCTACAAGGGCCAGCCACTGTTCCACTACATGGGCACCTCGACGTTCTCCGAGTACACCGTGCTGCCGGAAATCTCCGTGGCCAAGATCCAGAAAGAAGCGCCGCTGGAGAAAGTCTGCCTGCTCGGCTGCGGCGTCACGACCGGTATCGGCGCGGTGCTCAACACCGCCAAGGTCAAGGCGGGCGACACCGTGGCGATCTTCGGCCTGGGCGGCATCGGCCTGTCGGCGGTGATCGGCGCGGTCAAGGCCAAGGCCTCGCGCATCATCGCCATCGACATCAACCCGGCCAAGTTCGAGATCGCCCGCCAGTTGGGCGCGACCGATTGCGTTAACCCGAAGGATTACGACCGTCCCATCCAGGAAGTGATCGTCGATCTCACCGACGGCGGTGTGGACTTCTCCTTCGAGTGCATCGGCAATGTGCAACTGATGCGTGCGGCCTTGGAATGCTGCCACAAGGGGTGGGGCGAATCGGTGATCATCGGTGTCGCCGGTGCCGGCCAGGAAATCGCCACCCGTCCGTTCCAGCTGGTCACCGGTCGCGTCTGGCGCGGTTCGGCGTTTGGCGGCGTGCGCGGTCGCAGCGAACTGCCAAGCTACGTCGAGATGGCCGAGAAGGGCGAGATTCCGCTGGATACCTTCATCACCCACACCATGGGCCTGGAGGACATCAACAAAGCCTTCGACCTGATGCACGAAGGCAAGAGCATTCGCAGCGTGATCCACTTCTGAGGTCAGCCATGAGCCTGGAAAACATCTCCTGCCAGAAAAGCTTCGGCGGCTGGCACAAGCGCTACCGGCATCACTCCAAGGTGCTGGGCTGCGACATGGTCTTCGCCGTCTACCTGCCGCCGCAGGCCGAGCAGGGCGAGACACTGCCGGTGCTGTACTGGCTCAGCGGGCTGACCTGCACCGACGAGAACTTCATGCAGAAGGCTGGCGCCCAGCGCCTGGCCGCCGAGCTCGGGCTGATCATCGTCGCCCCCGACACCAGTCCGCGTGGCGAGCAGGTGCCGGGCGACCCGGACGGCGCCTGGGACTTCGGCCTGGGTGCCGGCTTCTATCTCAATGCCACCCAGCAACCCTGGGCCCAGCACTACCGCATGCATGACTATGTGGTGCAGGAGCTGCCAGCACTGATCGAGGCGCATTTCCCGGCCTCTGACCAACGCAGTATCAGCGGTCACTCCATGGGCGGGCATGGCGCACTGGTGTGCGCCTTGCGCAACCTTGGGCGTTATCGTTCGGTGTCGGCGTTCTCGCCGATCAGCAACCCCATGGATTGCCCATGGGGCGAGAAGGCCTTCTCCCGCTACCTGGGCGAAGACCGGGCACGCTGGCGCGAGTGGGATGCCAGCGTGCTGCTGGCCGAAACCCCGAGCGGGCAGTGCCCGCCACTGCTGATCGACCAGGGCGACCGTGACGACTTCCTCGACAAGCAGCTCAAGCCCCAGGCGCTGGAGCAGGCGGCGCGCAAGGGCGGGCATGCGCTGACCCTGCGCTTGCAGCCGGGGTATGACCACAGCTACTACTTCATCGCCAGTTTCATCGACGAGCACCTGCGCCATCACGCCATGGCGCTGGGGCGTGTATAGCGCGGTCCCTGCGCTCGCCTGCGCAACCCCCGCAACTGCACGGTAAAAGCAGGTAGAATCACGCCCTGACTTCATCAGGGCGTTTTTCTATGCGTATTGGCCACGGCTACGATGTGCACCGCTTCACCGACGGTGATTTCATTACCTTGGGAGGCGTGCGCATCCCTCACACCTCTGGCCTGTTGGCCCACTCCGACGGCGACGTGGTATTGCACGCCCTGAGCGATGCCCTGCTCGGCGCGGCGGCCCTCGGCGACATCGGCAAGCACTTCCCCGACACCGACCCGCAGTTCAAGGGCGCCGACAGCCGCGTGTTGCTGCGCCATGTGCTGAGCATCGTCCAGGCCAAGGGCTGGAAGGTGGGTAACGTCGACACCACCATCGTCGCCCAGGCGCCGAAGATGGCGCCGCACATCCAGGCCATGCGCGAGCGCATCGCCGCGGACCTGCAGGTCGAGCTCGACCAGGTCAACGTCAAGGCCACCACCACCGAGAAGCTCGGCTTCACTGGTCGTGAGGAGGGCATCGCGGTACACGCGGTGGCCCTGCTGCTGCCCGTATGACCGAACAGGAACTGCTGGGGCCGCGGGCCTGCGGGGCCGCGCTGGGGAGTGCGGTGCTCAAGGCCGTGGCCGAGGATTTCCAGGTCGACGAGGTACTGGACATCCCGCTGTCCGGCCAAGGCGAGCACCTGTGGCTGTGGGTCGAGAAGCGCGACCTCAACACCGAGGAGGCCGCCCGCCGTCTGGCCCGTGCCGCCGGTGTGCCGGTGCGGGCGATCAGCTACGCCGGGCTCAAGGACCGTCAGGCCCTGACCCGGCAATGGTTCAGCCTGCACCTGCCAGGCAAGGCCGACCCCGACTTGTCGCGCGCCGAGGACGCCACCCTGCGCGTGCTCAAGCAGGTGCGCCATCAGCGCAAGCTGCAGCGCGGCGCGCATTCGGCCAACGGCTTCACCCTGCGCCTGACGGCCCTGGCGGCCGAGCGCCAGGCGCTGGACGCGCGTCTGGAGCAACTCAAGGCTCAGGGCGTGCCCAACTACTTCGGCGCCCAGCGCTTCGGCCATGCCGGCGGCAACGTTCACGACGCGCTCGAGTGGGCGGCCCGCGAGGCCCTGCCAGAACAGCGCAACCTGCGTTCGCGGCTGCTTTCGGCGGGGCGCAGCTACCTGTTCAACCAGGTGCTGGCGGCGCGAGTCGCCGACGGTAGCTGGAACCGAGCGCAGGTCGGCGACCTGCTGGCCTTCACCGACAGCCGTAGCTTCTTTCCGGCGGGCGAGGCGGAATGTTCCGATCCACGCCTGGCCATTCTCGACCTGCACCCTACCGGCCCGATGTGGGGTGAAGGCGCCACGACCAGTGCCGGCGCCACCGCCGTGCTTGAAACCGAGGTCGCTGAACGGATGCCCGCACTGTGCCAATGGCTGGCCAGGGCGGGCCTAGGTCACGAACGACGTATCTTGCGGCTCCCTATTGGGCGTCTGACATGGCATTATCCCGAGCCTGATATCCTGCAACTGGAATTCGTCCTTCCGGCCGGATGCTTCGCCACCGTGGTGGTGCGCGAGCTTGTCGATCTGGTGCCGGCAGGGCAGACGGACAGCCCATGCGTATTCTGATTTCCAATGACGATGGTGTTACCGCACCCGGCATCGCCGCGCTGCATGCAGCGCTGGCCGACTATGCCGAGTGCGTGGTGATCGCCCCGGATCAAGACAAGAGCGGTGCCAGCAGTTCGCTGACACTGGACCGCCCACTGCATCCGCAGGTCCTGGCCAACGGTTTCATCAGCCTCAACGGCACGCCCACCGATTGCGTGCACCTGGGGCTCAACGGCCTGTTGCCGGAAACGCCCGACATGGTCGTTTCCGGCATCAACCTGGGCGCCAACCTGGGGGATGACGTGCTGTATTCCGGCACGGTCGCCGCCGCGCTGGAAGGGCGTTTCCTCGGCGGCACCTCGCTGGCCTTCTCGCTGCTCTCGCGCCTGCCCGACAACCTGCCGACCGCGGCCTACGTCGCCCGGCGCCTGGTAGAGGCGCAGTCGCGCCTGGAACTGCCCCCGCGCACGGTGCTCAACGTCAACATCCCCAACCTGCCGCTGGAGCACATCCGTGGCATCCAGCTGACCCGCCTGGGCCACCGCGCCCGGGCCGCGGCGCCGACCAAGGTGGTCAACCCGCGCGGCAAGGAAGGCTACTGGATCGCCGTGGCCGGTGATGCCGAGGACGGCGGGCCCGGCACCGACTTCCATGCGGTGATGCAAGGCTACGTGTCGATTACGCCGTTGCAACTGGACCGCACCTTCAACGATGCCTTCGAGCGCCTCGACGGCTGGCTGGAGGGGCTGCTCTGATGCGTGAACAGGACGATCTGCAGCGGCGCGGCATCGGCATGACTTCCCAGCGCACCCGGGAGCGGCTGATCCAGCGTCTGTACGAGGAGGGCGTGTCGAACACCAAAGTGCTCGAGACCATCCGCCGTACCCCGCGTCACCTGTTCGTCGATGAGGCGCTGGCGCATCGGGCCTACGAAGACACCGCCCTGCCGATCGGGCACAACCAGACCATCTCCCAGCCATTCATGGTCGCGCACATGAGCGAGCTGCTGCTGGAGGCGGGGCCGCTGGACAAGGTGCTGGAAATCGGCACGGGCTCCGGCTACCAGACCGCGATCCTCGCCCAGTTGGTGGAGCGGGTGTTTTCGGTCGAGCGCATCAAGGTTCTGCAGGATCGCGCCAAGGAGCGCCTGGTGGAACTCAACCTGCGCAACGTGGTGTTCCGCTGGGGTGATGGCTGCGAGGGTTGGCCGGCACTGGCGCCCTACAATGGCATCATCGTCACCGCCGTGGCGCCGGAGGTGCCCCAGGCACTGCTGGACCAGCTGGCGCCGGGGGGGCGCATGGTGATCCCGGTCGGCGCGGCTGGCGAGTCGCAGCAACTGATGCTGATCGTCCGCGAGGAGCACGGCTTCTCCCGTCGGGTGCTGGGCGCCGTGCGTTTCGTGCCGTTGCTCAACGGCCCGGTGGCCTGAGCTGGGCGGAATATTTGCGGCGACGAAGAATTCTTGCGCCGCCGGCCTGTCTATCTGGCGGGGCACCCGCTGACTCAATCGAGGGCGCGGCCTTGATCGAGCGCCCATATGGGGTAGGCTCGGTTATAATTGAAACAATATTGCATTTTGTCACATCAGATTTCTGCACCATGAGGGGAGCGCGGGTGGGTCACACAGTCATGCGGCAGCGCAAGGATCGATCGGGTTTCAAGCTTCTGGTGATTGCGCTGGCCATGGGCACCTTGCTGGCCGGCTGCTCCAGCAGCGGACCGAGCGGTGCGCGGGTAGTCGACCGCAACAGCACGGTGCCCAAGCGGCCGACCGTGACCTCGGGGCAGTATGTCGTCAAGCCGGGCGACACCCTGTATTCCATCGCCTTCCGCTACGGCTGGGACTACAAGGAGCTGGCCGCACGCAACAGCATCGACGCGCCTTACACCATCCGTCCCGGCCAGACCATCCGTTTCAACAGCGCTGCGGGCGGCAGCACCACGGTTGTGTCGAGCCCATCGTCGTCGAGCAAGACCACCGTCATCCGCCGCCCGGTGGCGACCACCACGCCGCCGCCGAGCTCCGACAAATCCACTTCGCCGCCTGCGGTCAGCACCGCCCCAGTGGTCACTCAAGTGCCCGCCGCCGAGCGTTCGGCCGGAGGCTGGACCTGGCCGGCCAACGGTGTGCTGATTGGAAAATTCGCTTCAAACGGTAGTTTGAATAAAGGCATTGATATCGCCGGTGATTTGGGACAGCCTGTTTTTGCTGCGTCTGATGGTGCGGTGGTTTACGCCGGGAGTGGCTTGCGGGGCTACGGCGAGCTGGTCATCATCAAGCACAGCGATACCTACGTCAGTGCCTACGGTCACAACCGTAGGCTGATGGTTCGGGAGGGGCAGCAGGTCAAGGCAGGGCAGACGATCGCAGAAATGGGGTCTACGGGCACTGATCGGGTGAAGCTGCATTTCGAGATTCGCCGGCAGGGAAAACCCGTCGATCCTCTCCAGTTCCTGCCACGCCGTTGATGGTTGCACCCGGCCTGTTCCTTGGATGTAGAGGGGACAGGCTCCAGCGATGCCAGGGAATCAGGTGCCGCTAGAGTCTGAGTTCGAACTCAGCAAAGGACTATAACAATGGCTCTCAGCAAAGAAGTGCCGGAGTTTGACATCGACGATGACCTGCTCCTGATGGAGACCGGCATCGTTTTGGAAACGGATGTGGTGTCAGACGAACCTGCTGTACCTTCGGTTCGGACCCGAGCCAAACAAGGCTCATCGCTCAAGCAGCACAAATACATCGATTACAGCCGCGCGCTCGATGCCACGCAGCTGTACCTCAACGAGATCGGCTTCTCGCCCCTGCTTTCGCCGGAAGAGGAAGTGCACTTCGCGCGCCTGTCGCAGAAGGGCGACCCCGCCGGGCGCAAGCGCATGATTGAAAGCAACCTGCGCCTGGTGGTGAAGATCGCCCGCCGTTACGTCAACCGCGGCCTGTCGCTGCTCGATTTGATCGAGGAGGGCAACCTGGGCCTGATCCGCGCAGTGGAGAAGTTCGACCCGGAACGGGGCTTCCGCTTCTCGACCTACGCCACCTGGTGGATTCGCCAGACCATCGAGCGGGCGATCATGAACCAGACCCGCACCATCCGTTTGCCGATTCACGTGGTCAAGGAGCTCAACGTCTACCTGCGCGCCGCGCGGGAGCTGACCCAGAAGCTCGACCACGAGCCGTCGCCGGAAGAGATCGCGGGCCTGCTCGAGAAGCCCGTCGCCGAGGTCAAGCGCATGCTCGGCCTCAACGAGCGTGTTTCTTCGGTGGATGTGTCCCTCGGCCCGGACTCTGACAAGACCCTGCTCGACACCCTTACCGATGATCGCCCCACCGACCCGTGCGAGCTGCTGCAGGACGACGACCTGTCGCAGAGCATCGACCAGTGGCTGGGCGAGTTGACTGACAAGCAGCGTGAAGTGGTGATCCGCCGCTTCGGCCTACGCGGCCACGAAAGCAGCACCCTGGAGGATGTGGGGCTGGAGATCGGCCTGACCCGGGAGCGGGTGCGGCAGATCCAGGTCGAAGGGCTCAAGCGGCTGCGCGAGATCCTGGAGAAGAACGGCCTGTCCAGCGAGTCGCTATTCCAGTAAGCGCCGACGTTACGCAAAACGCCCCGATGACCTCGGGGCGTTTTTGTTTTCCATGGAAATGGTTTCCAGTGCCACCGCTGTAGCTTTGCATGTAAGCCATTGCTTACAAGGTGTGTGAGACATTGGACTGAGGATCAGTAAATCATTGTCGTTTTTAGTAGGTGATAATTCATAAGTCATTGAAAATAAAAGAATTATTAGATTTTTGGAAATGTTTCCACGGTAGTACTTTGAGATACCTGTCGGTTGCCTTCAAATCTGGAGTCGCTAGTATTCGAACTGTGCCGACGGACTGGCACAGGCGGCCAAGGATAGGTCGCCAGGGACATCGCAGGACGCGATTCATCAGGATGATGAATGGGACAAGCAGGGACTACGGAAAAAATGTGGGCGGGTCAAACCGCCCCTTTTTTTTGCCCGCAGAAAATGAAAAAGGCCCTTGTAGGGCCTTTTTCGTATCTGGACGCCGATCAGCGTTCCAGGTCGGCGATCTTGCCGGTCTTGCCGTCCCACTCTTCGGCGTCAGGCAGTGCGTCCTTACGCTCGGTGATGTTCGGCCAGATCTCCGCCAGCTCGGCGTTCAGCTCGATGAAGTTCTCCATGCCTGCAGGCACTTCGTCTTCCGAGAAGATCGCCTGGGCAGGGCATTCCGGCTCGCACAGCGCACAATCGATGCACTCGTCCGGGTGAATGACCAGGAAGTTCGGGCCTTCGTAGAAGCAGTCCACCGGGCAGACTTCCACGCAATCGGTGTACTTGCATTTGATGCAGTTGTCGGTGACGACGAAGGTCATTTCTAATTTTCTCCTCAGGCGACGGCAGCGTGCCCTTCCTCTCGGGGCAGCGCGATCCACGATGTGCCGCAGACCAGGCTAATTGCCTGCGGACCCGCGAACCGCGCCGGATTCTACCAGCTTGCTCGGTCGGCCGTTATAACAGGTTTTTCAGTTGATATAGCGTTTCGATAGCTTGACGCGGTGTCATGTCGTCCAGGTCCAGCTTGCCCAGCTTCTCGATGGCCGGGTGTGGCAGGCTGGCGAACAGGTCGCTCTGGTGCGGCACCTGCGCCTCGCCCTTGACCTTGCTGGTGACCACCGGCTCATGGGGCAGGCTGGCGGTTTCCAGGCGGCCCAAGTGCTCGCGGGCGCGTTGGATCACCGGTGCTGGCACACCGGCCAGCTGCGCCACGGCCAGGCCGTAGCTCTGGCTGGCAGGGCCAGGCAGCACGTGGTGCAGGAAGACGATGCGCTCGTTGTGCTCGGTGGCGTTCAGGTGCACGTTGGCCACCAGGGGTTCGCTCTCCGGCAGCACAGTCAGCTCGAAGTAGTGCGTGGCGAACAAGGTGTAGGCGCGCAACTGGGCCAGGCGCTCGGCGGCGGCCCAGGCCAGCGACAGGCCGTCGAAGGTGCTGGTGCCGCGGCCGACCTCGTCCATCAGCACCAGGCTGCGGTCGGTGGCGTTGTGCAGGATATTGGCGGTCTCGCTCATCTCGACCATGAAGGTCGAGCGCCCGCCGGCCAGGTCGTCGCTGGAACCGATGCGGGTGAAGATCCGGTCGACCAACGACAGCTCGCAGCGTGCCGCGGGGACGAAGCTGCCGATGTGCGCCATCAGCACGATCAGCGCGGTCTGGCGCATGTAGGTGGACTTACCGCCCATGTTCGGGCCGGTGATGATCAGCATCCGCGTGCTGTTGTCCAGGGCCAGGTCGTTGGCCACGAACGGTGTGGTCAGCACCTGCTCGACCACCGGGTGGCGGCCTTGGTCGATACGCAGGCACGCTTCCTCGACGAAGGTCGGGCAGTTCAGGTCGAGGTTCAATGCGCGCTCGGCCAGGTTGCTCAGCACGTCCAGCTCGCCCAGCGCCGCAGCGCTGTCCTGCAGCGGCGCCAGGTGGCCGATGAGGGTTTCCAGCAGCGCATCGTAGAGCATCTTCTCGCGCGCCAGGGCGCGGCTCTTGGCCGACAGCGCCTTGTCTTCGAAGGCCTTGAGCTCCGGGGTGATGAAGCGCTCGGCGCCCTTGAGCGTCTGGCGGCGGATGTAGTCGCCCGGGGCCTGCTCGGCCTGCTTGGTCGGCAGCTCGATGTAGTAGCCGTGCACGCGGTTGTAGCCGACCTTGAGATTGGCCAGGCCGGTGCGCGCCTTCTCGCGGGCTTCCAGATCAATGAGGAACTGCCCGGCGTTCTCGCTCATCGCCAGCAGTTCGTCCAGCTCGCTGTCGTAGCCGGTCTTGAGCACGCCGCCGTCGCGGATCACTGCGGGCGGGTTGTCGATGATCGCCCGCTCCAGCAGGCTCGCCAGCTCCGGGTAGGTGCCGGTGATGGCGGCCAGGCGCGCCAGGTGCGGCGCTTCCAGCTCGGCCATGGCGTTCTGCAGCTCGGGCAGCGCGCCCAGGGCATCGCGCAGGCGCGCCAGGTCACGCGGGCGGGCGTTGCGCAGGCCGATACGGGCGAGGATCCGCTCGATGTCGCCGATTTCCTTGAGTTGCGGCTGCAATTTCTCGAAACGGTAACCGTCGAGCAGGCAGCGGATCGAGTCCTGGCGCGCCTGCAGCACCTTGAGGTCGCGCAGCGGGCGGTTCAGCCAGCGGGTCAGCAGACGGCTGGCCATGGCGGTCTGGCAGCGGTCGATGACCGACTGCAGGGTGTTGTCGCGGCCACCGGCCAGGTTGATGTCCAGCTCCAGGTTGCGGCGGCTGGCAGCGTCGAGGATGACCGTGTCGTCCATGCGCTCGTGGCGCAGGCTGCGCAGGTGCGGCAGGGTGGTGCGCTGGGTTTCCTTGGCGTAGGTCAGCAGGCAACCGGCGGCGCCGATGGCCAGGGTCAGCTTGTCGCAGCCGAAGCCCTTGAGGTCCTGGGTGGCGAACTGTTGGCACAGGCTCTTGCGCGCCGAGTCGCGGTCGAAGTCCCACGGCGCACGGCGCCGCGCGCCGGGACGCTTCTCGGCCGGCAGGCCCTGGGGCCAGTCGTCGGGGATCAGCAGTTCGACCGGGTTGATGCGCTCGAGCTCGGCCAGCAGGTTTTCCCAGCCCTTGATCTCCTGCACGGTGAAGTTGCCGCTGGTGATGTCCAGCACCGCCAGGCCGAACAGGCGCTCGTCGCCGAGCAGCGCGGCGATCAGGTTGTCGCGGCGTTCGTCCAGCAGCGCCTCGTCGCTCACCGTGCCGGGGGTGATGATACGCACCACCTGGCGCTCCACCGGGCCCTTGCTGGTGGCCGGGTCGCCGATCTGCTCGCAGATCACCACCGACTCGCCCAGCTTGACCAGCTTGGCCAGGTAGCCTTCCAGGGAATGGAAGGGGATCCCGCACATGGGAATCGACTGGCCCGCGGACTGGCCACGGGCGGTCAGGGTGATGTCCAGCAGTTTCGCGGCTTTCTTCGCATCTTCGTAGAAGATCTCGTAGAAATCGCCCATGCGGTAGAACATCAGCTGGTCTGGATGCTGGTGCTTCAGCTTCCAGTACTGTTGCATCATTGGCGTGTGTGCGGAGAGATCGGACATTCAGGGCCTTACAGCGTGATCTGGTGGCTTTTGCGAAACCGCCGATGATACAGGGATTTTCCCCCGGCGGGGTGTCAGCGGCCGCTGGGAACGGTGGTTTACCCGATTGCATTTGCGCCGAACCCGCTGCATTATGCACGCTATGCAAAAACGCAACGTAGCCACCGTACTCAGAGAACTGCTCGACCGCCACGGCCTGTCCCCGACGGAGCTGCACCGGCGCACGGGCGTACCGCAATCCACCCTGTCGCGGATCCTCAGCGAGAAGATCGTCGACCCTTCGGACAAACACGTCTCGAAGATCGCCGACTACTTCGGCGTGAGCACCGACCAGTTGCGTGGCCGTGCCGACCTGGGCGATACCCGCGAAGCGGCGCAGCCTATGCACGGCCATGCGGACATGAACGACATCAGCCTGTGGGATGACGAAACCCCCGTCGAGGACGACGAGGTGTCGGTCCCTTTTCTTCGTGAGGTCGAATTGGCAGCAGGATCAGGAAGATTCGTCATCGAAGAGAGCGAGCGCGCGTGCCTGCGCTTCGGCAAGCGCAGCCTGCGCCATAACGGGGTGCAATTCGACCAGGCCAAGTGCGTGACGGTGCGCGGCAACAGCATGTTGCCGGTGCTGCGCGACGGCGCGACGGTCGGGGTCAACACCGGCAAGTGCGGCATCGGCGACATCATCGATGGCGACCTCTATGCCATCAATCACAACGGTCAGTTGCGCGTGAAGCAGGTCTACCGCCTGCCCACCGGCATCCGCCTGCGCAGCTTCAACCGCGACGAGCACCCCGACGAGGACTACAGCTTCCAGCAGATGCAGGAGGAGCAGATCAGCCTGCTCGGGCATGTGTTCTGGTGGGGCATGTACGCTCGCTGAGGCATCGCGCCGTCCAGAAAACCCGCTTCGGCGGGTTTTTTTTCGTCCACAGAAAACTCCTACAGCCCACGCCGCGCATGGCCTTCATGCATTTCAGCAAAATTAAATGCATGGAAAGATGAAGAAATGCATTGACTGCATATGCATCAATGCATAGCCTGTGTCTCAAGCCGGACAGCAACCGGTTGTTACACAGGCAGCGATGAACAGGCCTTGACTGTTCAGAGGGTTGGCAACTGGCCCGGGTGTGCAGCGTAAAGCACCACGATCAGTTATCCGGCGGGCAGGCGGCCGCGGTCGGAGTCACCAATTTGAAGCGGAACCGCACGGCGTCACCAGTCGTGGCCGGCGGTTCGACAACGCATTACTGAAGGGCCTGCACGGCGGGCCTTTTGGAATGCCGCGTTCTACGGCAAACGATCCGTCGGCAGTCGCCGGCGGGCATCACACAGGAGACGGAACAGTGACGAACGAGCAACAGGCGTTGCTGGAAATGCCGCTCTGGCTGGTGATCGTCCTGGCATTGCTGGGCGGTCTCTCCGGCGAGATGTGGCGGGCCGACAAGGCCGGAGCCAGGGGCTGGTCGCTGCTGCGGCGGCTGGCGCTGCGCTCCGGGGCATGCATGGTCTGCGGGGTATCGACGGTGATGCTGCTGTACGCCAGCGGCATGTCGATCTGGAGCGCCAGCGCCTTTGGCTGCCTCACCGCGATGGCTGGCGCCGACGTGGCCATCGGGCTTTACGAGCGCTGGGCCGCCAGGCGCCTGGGGCTGCGCGACGAGCGATAGGAGGTAAGGGCATGAGCGAACTGGCCACATTGCATGCGGCCTTGACCGCAACGATTCGTGAGGCGATGCCGGAACTGGCGTCAGTCGATGCATATGCAGCGGTAGGAAATGATGCAGCGCTGCCCGCGTTGCGCCACGGCATCGTCCGCATGACCGCCGACGCTGCCCCGCGTGATGGGCGCTCGGTGTTGTTCACCACCTTCGAGGCGGACATCACCACCGATGCCGGCAACCCCGAAGCGCGCTTGCAGGGCAGCGTGCTGGCGGCGCAACTGGTGGACCTGCTGCGCCAGCAACTGTGGGGCCTGGACTTCGTCGAGGCGAGCCGCAACGTGCGGGCCTACTTGTCCGGGGCGAACTGGAAGGTGCGTTGGGAGCAGCCGGTATTGCTCGGCGAAGCCCAATGGCACTGGCCCGACGAGCCACCGGGCAGCCTGATGCTGGGCATCGCCCCCGACACCGGAGCGGGCAACCAGGACAAATACTTCGCCCCGGGGGACCTGGCATGAGCTTCTATGTCAGCGCCGCCCACGACCGCATGCTCGCCAGCCTGGTGATCCCTTGCCAGGTGGTGGCCGTGGACCTTGCCGCCGCCCGGGTGCGGGTGTCCGACGGCGGCGGCTGGACCAGCGCCTGGGTGCGCTGGCACGCCCAGGCCGCGGGCAAGGCCCGGCACTGGCGGGCACCGAGCCTGGGCGAGCAGGGCGTGCTGGTCAGCCCCAGCGGTGAGCCGGCCCAGGGCACCTTCGTTCCGGGCCTGTACGGCAACGCCGGCAACCCGCCGGACAACCGCGACCATGTGGAAGCCTGGCGTTTCGACGACGGCGGCTCGCTGGTCTACGACTGGCAGGCGCGACGCTACGACATCCACCTGCCCAGCGGCAACGCGACCATCAAGGTCGGTGCCAGCACGGTCGAGGTCAGCGACGGCGCCATCACCCTGGATGCCGCCAGCCTCACGCTGACGGGCAAGGTCACGGTCAACGGCCCGCTGACGGTCAGCGGCGATATCAACGGCGGCGGGCGGATCATCGACACCGCCGGCAACACCGCCAACCACAAACACTGAAACCCAGCCCGCCCATGCGGGCTTTTTCATGCCAGGAGAACGCAATGGATACCCCTGAACGGGCCCGGGTCGTCACCGGAGGTTCGCCATGATCGGCATGGACCGCCGCACCGGCCAGCCGCTGGCGGGCATCGCCCACCTGCGCCAGTCCATCGAAGACATCCTCACCACCCCCCTGGGCAGCCGGCGCATGCGCCCCGAATACGGCAGCCAGTTGCGCCGCTACGTCGACCTGCCGGTCAACGAAGGTTGGAAGAGCGCCGTGCAAGCCGAGGTCGCCCGCGCCCTGGGGCGGTGGGAGCCACGCCTGAAGCTCGAACGGGTGAAGGTGCTGGCGGTGCTCGACGGCCAGGTGAGCCTGGCGCTGAGCGGCCGCTACCTGGGCGACGACGCCCTGCTGGAGGTGCGTGTATGAGCCAGGTCGACCTGTCGAAACTGCCCGCCCCGCAACTGCTCGAAGACCTGGATTTCGAAACCCTCTACCAGGCCGACCTGGACACCTTCCGCGCCCACCTGGGCGGCGCCTGGACGGCGCAGCTGGAAAGCGACCCGGTCACCAAGCTGCTGGAGGTCGGCGCCTACCGCAAGCTGCTCAACCGCGCGCGCATCAACGATGCCGCCAAGGCCCTGCTGCTGGCCTACGCCCAGGGCAGCGACCTCGACCAACTGGCCGCCAACGTCGCCTTGCAACGCCTGGTGATCCAGGCCGCCGACCCGACCGCACTGCCGCCGATCGAGGCCATCCTCGAAGCCGACGACGCCCTGCGCGAGCGGGTGCAACTGGTCTACGAGGGCCTGACCACCGCCGGCCCGCGCAACAGCTACATCCTGCATGCGCGCAACGCCTCGGGACGGGTCGCCGACGCGACCGCCGAGAGCCCGTCGCCAGCGGTGGTCGATGTCACGGTGTTGAGCCTGGACGGCGACGGTGTGGCCAGCCAGGCGCTGATCGACGAGGTCGCGGCCTACCTCAACGACGACGACATCCGCCCGGTCGCCGACCGGGTCAACGTGCGCAGCGCCGAGGTGTTGCCGTATCGCATCGAGGCGGTGCTGCACATGGCCGACAACGGCCCCGAGTACGAGGCGATCCGCGCCGAGTGCGAACGGCGTCTGCGAGCCTGGATCAACCCACGGCGGCGCCTGGGCGTGGAAGTCGCGCGCTCCGGGATCGACGCCCAGCTGCACATCGATGGCGTCAGCCGGGTCGAGCTGGTCGGTTGGTCCGACATCCGCCCGAGCAAGGCCCAGGCCGCCTGGTGCCTGGGTGTCGACATCACGCGGGGGGACTGACATGCAGAGCCTCCTGCCACTGAATCGCACGCCCCTGGAACGGGCCATCGAAGTGGCCGGCGACGAGGACCTGAAGGTCACCCTGCGCCGCCTCTACAACCCCGACACCTGCCCCGCGCACTTGCTCTACCAGCTGGCCTGGGCCTGGTCGGTGGACCGCTGGGACGACAGCTGGAGCGAATCGATCAAGCGCTCGGTGATTCGCTCGGCGTTCTTCGTCCACGCCCACAAGGGCACCCTCGGCGCCCTCAGGCGGGTGGTCGAGCCGTTCGGCTACCTGATCGAGGTGCGGGAATGGTGGCAGGCACAGCCTGCCGGGGTGCCGGGGACCTTTGCCCTGAAAGTGGGGGTGGAGGACAGCGGCATCGACGAACAGACCTACCAGGAACTGACGCGGCTGATCGACGACGCCAAGCCTATCAGTCGCCACTTGGTCGGGCTGGATATCAGCCTCGAAACCCGCATTCCCGCCTACCAGGCGGTCGCCCTCAACGAAGGTGAACTGCTGGAGGTGTACCCCTGGGAGGCCTCGGATATCGAGGTGCGGCTGGGGGCCTTCAACCTGGTGAGCGACCACACTCTGGACATACTGGACATCTACCTCAATGGCTAACTCAACCACTCAATTCGGTGGGTTCCTGACCAACATCGGCATCGCCCAGCAAGCCAACAACGCTGCTTTGGGCCTGCCTTGGAACATCACCCACATGCTCATCGGCGATGCCGGCGGTGAGCCTTCGCAGACCCCTGAGCCGACACCGAAACCGACCCAGACGGCGCTGGTGCGTCAGGTCTACCGTGCCCAGCTCAATGCCATCTATCCCTCGCCGGCCGACCCCGGCGTGCTGGTGGCCGAACTGGTGCTGCCGCCAGAGACCGGTGGTTGGTGGATCCGCGAACTGGCCCTGGAGGACGGCAACGGCAACTTCATCGCCGTGGCCAAGCCGGCGCCCAGCTACAAGCCGCTGCTGGCGCAGGGCTCGGGGCGTACCCAGACCATTCGCATGCACGTGGTGTTCGGCAACGTCGCCAACGTCACGCTGAAGATCGACCCGAGCATCGTGCTCGCCACCCGTGACTACGTCGACAAGGCCCGTGAGGCCGCCGAGCTGTATGCACGCAACCAGCTCAAGGCCCACACCGACGCAGCGAACCCGCATCCGCAGTACCTGCGTCGCGCCGATGTGGCGAAGGACAGCGGGCCGTTAGCCTGGCTCGGTGATGCCGCCGGGACGGGCGATGCGCTGGTGCTGACCCTCAAGAACGCGGAAACGGCGCTGACCGCCTATGCGGCGGGGCAGCGCTTCCAGTTCAAGGCCAGGGTGGCCAATACCGGCGTGGTGACTGCACGGATCAACGGCCTCCCGATCGTGGCAGTGAAGAAGGCCGGCAATAACGGTCTGGTGGACCTGGTCGGCGGTGATATCCGCGCAGGTGCGCTGTATGACCTGAACTACGACGGCAGCTTCTTCCAGCTGGGCGGTGGGGTGGGCGCCAGCAAGGCGTTCGAGCGTTTCTCGTTCGAGGCTTCGCTGGGGCAGACGCTGTTCAGCGTGCCGCACGCGATTGGCAGCACCATCGTGCTGCGCAATGGCCGCGAGATTACCGACTACCTGTCGGACGGCCAGAAGATCACGCTCAAGGCGCCCTGCAGCCTGGGTGAGTCGGTGGAGATCCTGGCGTTCAGCTCCTTCCAGGCCGCCAACAGTTACACCAAGGCCGAGACCGATGCGCTGCTGAAGACGGCGTCCGCGCTGCCGGTGGGCACCATGTTGCCGTTCCCAAAAGGGACCGTGCCGGCGGGGTTCCTGGAGGTGGATGGCAGTGCGCAGAGCGCGGCGGTGTATCCGGACCTGGCGGGCTATCTGGGGACGACATACAACAAGGGTAATGAGCCTGCGGGTTTCTTCCGGCTGCCGGACAGTCGGGGGGAGTTCCTACGTGGTTGGGATCACGGTCGTGGTATCGACACGGCGCGGGCGATGGGCTCCTATCAGGATGATGCCTTGCAGAACCTCATTGGGTCGATTGGCCTGCGTGGTGGTGCGGGGATTGGGCTCGGTGTGCTGGGAGGCACCGCGGGTGTATTTTCTGGCTCCTTCGGCGAGTCGTCGCCGGCAAACACTATCACCCGTGATCCAAACTCCGCCGCTGCTAGTGATGTGGTTCGCTTCGATGCTTCCAAGGCGGCAAGGACAGCAGCGGAAACCCGACCACGCAACCTGGCCGTCATGTGGTGCATCAAGGCCTGGAACGCGCCAGTCAATCAAGGACAGATCGATGTGGCTGCGCTAGCCGCAGGTATCGTCCCTGCGACAGAGACGCGGCCGGGGATAGTTGAAATCGCTACCGATGCCGAAATGCAAGGCAGCGTAAGCGACGAGGTCGTCGCAACGCCGAAGAAGTTGCGTAAAGGTTTTGCCATCAGCCTGGCAGTTAACGGCTACGTGGTCCTTCCGTCATGGCTCGGTGGCCTTGTCATCCAATGGGGCAGTACCCCATTGAGCGGGGTCAGTGCGGCGCTGACGTTCCCCATAGAGTTTCCCAATGCGCTTTACACACTGGTAGGTACCCCTGTTGGTACCAGCACCTCGACGGGGGCGGGTGGGCCCGCGATCTCAAGTGGTACGCGCACCGGTGCGACCGTTTATGTGTGGGGCACGGGTAACTGGACGTGTCGATGGCTGGCGATTGGCAGCTAAGGAGATCTACATGAAGCGTTTTTACAGCCGTACAACTGGCTGCACCTATCTAGAAGGTGTTCACACCCTCTTTCCCTCGGATGCCGTTGCGATATCCGAAGACCGCTACGCGTCAGTGATCGGCAACCCTACGCCCGGGATGGTGCGTGAGCATGATGCTGACAACCTGCCGATACTGGTCGAACCGCTTCCACTGGATGAAGCTGCGTTGGCCGCACAGGAGCGAAGCTGGCGTGACACGGCGATCGACCGTGTTCTCTGGTTGCGTGAGCGGCATCGCGATGAATTAGACCTGGCACGCAGCACCACACTTACGGACGCGCAGTTCAAAGAACTGCTGACCTATGTGCAGGTAATGCGCGATTGGCCTCAGGCACTTGCATTCCCTAACAGGGAATACCGCCCGCTAACACCAGCGTTCATCTTTGAACGGGGAGATGAGTCATGACCAGGGCAAGCACGATGTCGCAGTTGGATACGGTTCTGCTGCGATCTTGGGCCATGCAAGACGGTGTAATCACTAACACGACGAGCCTATCGCTCGATCGCTTGGGCCATGTCGGTGTCGACGCTAGCGCAGGTGCCGTCAGCGTAACGCTGCCCAGAGCCGATGCGACGTTAGGCGTTGTAGAGGTAATTCTCCAGCGTCGGGATGCTTCCGCCAATATGCTGTCGATCAATGCCACAGGCGCCGACAGGATCATGCTCGACTCGGCCTTTTCACCAACAGGACTCGCCTCAACGGAGCTGATCTTCGCCGGTGATTACCTGGCATTGCGGGCGGATGGCGGAGGTAACTGGTGGTGCATCGGGCAAGCCCAACTGCCTGCGAGCCAGGCCAGCGGCTACTTGGTTTGGAATACACCCGGCACCAGTTCCCCTGCTGTTCCGCCAATCTTGCGCAGTGGGCGTCGCCTTGCCCGAGTCAGGGTAACTGGCGCGGGTGGTGGTGGGGCGAGGCGTACCACTGCTCCGGGCCCGGGTGGCGGCGCCGGTGGAGGCGTTGCTGAGAAGCTGGTCAGCCTGGTCGGGCTGAGCGTGATGACGGTTTCGGTGGGAGCGGGCGGTGCTGGTGGCCAAGCTGATGGAGAAGTCGGAAAGGCCGGCGGTAGTTCTTCGTTCGTAACATTCTGCTCCGCTTCGGGAGGACCAGGCGGCACGACGGACGGTAATGCAGCGCCTGGTGCACAAGGTTATGGGGGAGATCTCAATTATGACCTCGGCACAGGCGGCGTAGGCATATTGTCCGGCAGCGGGGTGGTTTATGGGGGGCATGGCGGTGGCTGCGTCAGCATTTTGGCGGCAATCGATCCCAACCGTCCAACTAAGCCTGGCTATGGGGGCGGTGGACGGACCTATTCGGCGGGCGCCCCGGGGGCTCATGGTTGCGTAGAGCTCTGGTGGTGATAGGAGGATTTATGTGGGCATTGATAGTAGATAACACCGTCGTTGAAGTGACGCTCATCGACCCCGAAGGCCGCTTTCATACCTCGATGAACTGGATGCCCTGCTCGTTTGAGGTGCAACCTGGTCATCGCCTGATAGATGGCACCTTGGTGCCTTCTGAATACGCTCACTGCGGGGTTGCCGAGCGCGCCTGGCGTGACGCGCAACTGATGAGCAGTGAGTGGCTGGTTTCGCGTCACCGTGAAGAACTGGACATGAACCTACAGACTACCTTGAGCAGCGAGCACTATAGTGAGTTGCTCAGCTATCGCCAGATGCTTCGTACCTGGCCGCAAGACGATGTTTTCCCAGATCAGGCAAGGCATCCATTGGCGCCCTCCTGGCTCATTGAACATATTCACTGAAGCCCCGCCTCGTCGGGGCTTTTTTCATCCTCGCCTCACCCCAGGCCCTGCACTCCCCGCAGGGCCTTTTCATATCTGACTTGGAGACAACCTACATGAGTGGATTCTTCCACGGCGTCACCGTGACCAACGTCGACAGCGGCGCGCGCAGCATCGCGCTGCCGTCGTCCTCGATCATCGGCCTGGTCGACACCTTCACCGAAGGCGCCGACGTCACCGCCAAGGCCAACGACCTGGTGCTGATCACCAGCGAACGCGAAGCGGTCGCCGCGTTCGGTGCCGAGGCGGCGATCACCAAAGCCTGCCGCGCCGTGTTCAGCCGCGCCAAGGCGGTCATCGTCGCCTGCGGCGTGGCCAAGCTCGAGGACGCCGCCGAACAGACCGCGGCGGTCATCGGCAGCGTGCTGGCCGACGGCAAGCGCACCGGCCTGCAAGCGCTGCTCGACGGCAAGAGCCGTTTCAACGCCCAGCCACGCCTGCTGGTAGCACCCAAGCACAGCGCCACCCAGGCGGTCGGCACCGCGCTGGTGGCGCTGGCCGACAAGCTGCGCGGCATCGCCATCATCGACGGTCCCAACACCACCGATGAAGCGGCGGTCGCCTACGCCAAGAACTTCGGCGCCAAGCGCGCCTTCCTGGTCGACCCGGGCGTGCGTTACTTCGACACCGAGGCTGCCGCCACCGTCGATGCGCCGGGCTCTGCCTGGGTCGCCGGCCTGTTCGCCTTCACCGACCGCGAGTACGGCTTCTGGGCCTCGCCGTCGAACAAGGAGTTCGTCGGCATCACCGGTACCAGCCGCCCGGTGGAGTTCCTCGATGGCGACGACAGCTGCCGCGCCAACCTGCTGAACAACGCCAACATCGCCACTATCATCCGCGACGACGGCTTCCGCCTGTGGGGCAACCGCACCCTGTCGAGCGACCCGAAATGGGCCTTCGTCACCCGCGTGCGCACCCTCGACATCGTCATGGACGCGATCCTCTACGGCCACAAGTGGGCCGTCGACCGCTCCATCACCGCCACCTACGTCAAGGACGTCACCGAGGGCCTGCAGGCCTTCATGCGCGACCTGAAGAACCAGGGCGCGATCATCAACTTCGAAGTCTTCGCCGACCCGGAGCTGAACACCGCCAGCCAGCTGGAGCAGGGCAAGGTGTACTGGAACATCCGCTTCACCGACGTCCCGCCTGCCGAAAACCCCAACTTCCGCGTCGAAGTCACCAACCAGTGGCTGACCGAAGTCCTCGATTCCGCCGCCTAAGGAGCGCTCTTACATGGCAATGATTCCCGAAACCCTGGCCAACCTGAACCTGTTCGTCGACGGCGTCAGCTTCCAGGGCGATGTCCCTAGCCTGACCCTGCCAAAGCTCACCCTGAAAATGGAAGAGCACCGCCCCGGCGGCATGGACATGCCGGTCGAGATGGACCAGGGCATGGAAAAACAGGAAGCGGCCTTCACCACCACCGGCGTTCGCCGCGAGTCGCTGAAGTTCTTCGGCCTGGCCGACGGCACGGCCTTCAACGGCACCTTCCGCGGCGCCTTCAAGGGCCTGAAGGGCAAGATCAACCCAGTGATCGTCAGCCTGCGCGGCGCGCTCAAGGAAGTCGACATGGGTGACTGGAAATCCGGCGACAAGGCCGAGATCAAGCACAGCATCGCGGTCACCTACTACAAGCTCGAAGTCGATGGCCGCGTGGTCTACGAGATCGATGCCCTGGGCATGACCCGGGTGATCGACGGTGTCGACCAGCTGGCCGCCCAGCGCGCCGCCCTTGGCTTGTAAGGAGGCCCGTTCATGGCTCAGGAAAAACAGACACCGCAATGGCTGCACGTGACCGCCGAGCGCATCACCGTGCGCCTGTCGCGGCCCAGCGAGGCCAATGGCGTGCAGGTCGACAGCCTGTCGCTGCGCGCACCGACCGTGCGTGACATCCGCAACGCCCAGGCCGGCGGCGCCGTCGACGACGAGCAACGCGAACTGAACCTGTTCGCGTCGCTGGCCGAAGTCGGCGTCAAGGACCTCGAAGGCCTCACCCTCAAGGACTATGGCCGTTTGCAAAGCGGCTATTTTCGCCTGGTGCAGGACGACGAGGTTTGATCCTTCCTGGCAGAAGGCCGCCGCGAGGCGGCTGGCCAAGGAGCTGAACTTTTCCGCGAGTGAAATCATGACCATGTCGTTCAGCGACATGGTTTGGTGGCTCTCGGAGTGACAGGAGGAACGGATGGCGAACAAACCGGCGATCACGCTGGAGATCGGTGCCGCCGTCAATCCGACGGTTAGCGCGGCGCTGAACGCGGTCCAGGAGCGTGTCAGCAAGCTGGATGGCAAGTTGGGCGCCGCGATGCGCCTGGACAATGACATCCAGAAATACCTGGAAGCGTCCGCACGGCTGCACGAGGCTCAACAGGCGAAAGCCGACTCGGTCAGCCAGTTGCAGAGCGTCATGGACAGGCACTTGGATACGCTGCGCAAGCAGGGCGTAGAGGCCAAGGGGCTGGGGGCGCGCTACGAGGCCCTCGGCGAAGCGGTCAAGGCATACAAGCAGCAGATCAAGGGCCATGAGCAGCTCGCTGAAGGCCGTGCTGGGTTGGTCGGGCTTGCCGGCCTTGTCACGTTGGCGAGCAAGCCGGTGAAGGTCAGCGGCGATTATCAGGCGCAGCTCCGTGACATCAGCCTCAAGACCGGGGCGGACGCTGCGACGGAGCGGGAGGTGACGCGTCAGGTGATCGACACCTCGAACGCTTCCGGGATGTCGCGCAATCAGGTCGCTCAGTTGCTTGCGCAGATGATTGGCAAGGGCATGTCGCTGAAGGATGCGCGGAACAACCTGCCCACCGCGGCCACTTTCGCGGTCGGCCAGAATGCCGGTGTCGAAGATACCGCAACGCTCATGCGCAGCCTGCAGCAGCGTGGTCTGGGTCAGCCGGAGCAGACGCGCGCTGCGCTGGAACTGCTGGTGACACAAGCCAAGGAAGGTGGCTTCGACAGCGCCGAGCTGGCCAAGTGGGTTCCCAAGCTGCTGCCGAAGGTGGGGAGCGAGCAAACCGGTTTGGCAGCGGTGGGCGAAGTGGGAGCCCTGTTGCAGGGGCAGATGGTCAGTGCCAATGGCACCGATGAGGCGGCTGCCAAGGTCGGCACGTTCCTGGACGCCAACCCCAAGGGCTTCAGTCCGGACAAGAACGGTGAAAGCCAGGCCTATGGCGGCGACATCGCGCTGCACGATCGCCTGCGCAAGCTACCTCCCCAGGGTGGCAGTGTCCTGGATGATGACCTCAAGAGCCGCCAGGGCCTCTCCAAGCAACAATGGTCGCAGACTGGCAATGCCTTCGATGACCTGCAGCGCAGCCTGGGCGACGGGATGCGTCCGGTCACCGATGTCCTGGCGCAAGGCGCCACCGCCGCCCTTCAAGGGCTGACCAAGGTGTCGGATGCCTGCACCTGGGTGGTAACCGGACTTACCGGCCTTGCGGTTGCGGCGGTTGCGGTGGGCACGGTCTATCGAGGGTTGCAGGTTGGCAAGGGGCTGTTGGACCTGGGCGCTGGCTTGTCCAGGGAGCGCCAGGCGGGTGCCAAGGGGCTGCCCAGTTTCAAGGAGGCCACTGGCGGCCAGGCCCTCGGTGGCAAGCAGCCAATCGACGTGCGCGTAGTCAACCTCGATGCCCTTGCTAGGTCACGGCGTTCAGGTGGCGGTCGCAACGGCAGAAAAGGCAAGGGCACCTCCCCACGCGGTGCTGCAAGGTCTGGGCGCGGCAAAGGTGTGGCTGTTCAAGCCAGGCCGGCCGCCGGGGTAGCGCGCGAGGGCGCCCAGGTAATGGGCGGGCGTGCTAATGAGAAGCATGGGCTGAAGAACCGTGTTGGCGCCAAGGGGCCGGGAGGTATCACGGGCTTCCTGGGCAGCATGGGGGGCGCTGTGACCTCACGCCTGGGCGGTGTCCTTGGCTCGGCGAAGGGGTTGCTCAGGCGTGTGCCTGGGCTCTCCCAGCTGGAAACGGGCAGGCAACTGTGGAGCACCGTGACCGGTAAGGGTAGTTGGCGCGAGAAGCTGCAAGGCGTGGGCGTCGCCTTGGGCGGCCAGGGTGGTGCGATGGCCGGGGCGGCCGCAGGCGCGGCGCTTGGCTCGGTGGTACCGGTGCTCGGCACGGCGATCGGGGGCCTTCTCGGCAGCATGGTCGGTAGTGCGTACGGTGAAGAGGCCGTCGGTTGGCTGGCCAGTCTCGTACCCGGGGCAAAGAAGCCGAGTGAACCGGCGAGCACAGGTAATGGCGCTCAGGCACCGCTTGACGTTGGGGCTGTCGCCCGCACGCTGGACGACACGGGGGCTGTGCCACAAGCCGCGGCGGGCGTGATGGCCACAGCTTCGACGTCCACGCTTGGCGCACCTCCCGTGCCAGCCAACCAGCAATTCACCTTCACCGCCAACATGCCGGTCACCTTCAACAACAGCCTTGACGACCCTTCCGTGCTGGCACAACTGGAGGCAATCGCGCGACGGACGCTCATGGACTTGATGGCCCGAGCCAACGACGCGCAAATGTCCGATACCGTACATGTTTGAGGAGGACATGATGACCTACCTGGAGCAGCTGCAATCCGCGCTGCACGCCGTGGTCAAGGCAGGGGAGGCGGGGCGGCGGCGTGCCGACGCCATGCTCGACCCGATGAACGAGGCGATCGGCCATGTGCAGGGCGCGGTGACGGAGCTGGAAGGGCTGCCGGTGGTCGGCCCGCTGATCGGTGCGCGCCTGCAGCGCACCATGCGGGCGATTACGGCGGCCCAGGCGCGTGTCGCCAAGGTGATCGCCAAGTACGACCAAGCCCTGGGCGTGGTGCGTCAGGTGCGTGAGCGCATCGATGCCTTCGCCGGCCATGTCGCCAAGGCCAGCGCGGCGATCGGCCGGGTGGTGGGCGAGGTGCGCAAGACCGTGGGCGGCGTGCTCACCGCCCTGGGCCTGGCGCCGGAAGCGACGCCCGCCGCCGAGGCG
Organism: Pseudomonas entomophila; assembly: GCF_029193575.1. Taxonomy (GTDB): domain Bacteria; phylum Pseudomonadota; class Gammaproteobacteria; order Pseudomonadales; family Pseudomonadaceae; genus Aquipseudomonas; species Aquipseudomonas entomophila_G. The sequence continues at coordinate 583,570 of NZ_JARGCS010000012.1, forward strand.
ATCAAGCCGTTTCCCCACCTGCTGGTGCTGCAACCGCTCAAGGCCGGTGCGGCGCCGTACTACTTCAACCTCGACACCGCCGCCTTCGACCAGTTGCGCCGCCAGACCCGCTTCCGCTGGGCCGGCCAGGAGCGCCTGAGCCGCGAGACCGCGCAGCAGGCCGTGAGCCTGGGCGAGGAGAGCATCAGCATCCGCGGTGCGATCTTCCCCACTTTCAAAGGCGGCATCGGCCAGTTGCAGACCCTGCGCAGCATCGGCCGCCAGTTGCTGCCACTGAGCCTGACCACCGGCTACGGCGAAGTGCTCGGCACTTGGTGCCTGACCAGCATCGAGGAAGAGCAGGGCAACCTGCTGGCCGGTGGCATTCCCCGCAAACAGGGTTTCTCTCTGGAGTTCACCAGCTATGGCCAAGACCTGCACAACGTCTGACGGCGACCTGCTCGACAGCCTCTGCCAGCACTACTACGGCCACCTCAACGGTACCGTCGAGACGGTGCTGGAGGCCAACCAGGGCCTGGCCGACGAAGCCCAGCCGTTTCGCACCGGGGTGATGATCCTGCTGCCGGAGCTGCCGCTGGTGGCGGCCAACACCGTGCAACTCTGGGATTGACCCCAGCCTCACCAACGGAGCCATGAACCATGCAACCCGTGTTCAGCATCAAGGCCGATGGCAAGGACATCACCGCCCTGATCAACGACCGCCTGCTGTTGATGCGCACCACCGACAAGCCTGGCATGGAGTCGGACGAGTTCGAGCTGCGCATCGACGCCCGTGACGGCGCCCTGGCCCTGCCGGCCCGTGGCGCGGTGCTCGAAGTGCACCTGGGCTACGCCGGCCAGCCACTGACCTTGCTTGGCCGCTACACGGTCGATGAGGTCGAGCTGTCCGGCCCACCGGACACCCTGGTGGTGCGCGGCAAGGCCAGCGACCTGCGCGGCACCGGCAAGACCACCCGCAGCGGCAGTTGGGAAGCGGTGGCGTTGCAGCGCATCGTCGCCGAGATCGCCGCGCGCAACGGTTGGCAGGCGGTGTGCCCGGTGGCCAGCAAGGTGCCGCGCATCGACCAGTACGCCGAGTCGGACTTCAACTTCATCACCCGCCTGGCGCGCCAGTACGACTGCACCGCCAAGCTCGCCAACGGCCAGCTGCTGGTGCTGCCGCGCCAGGGCGGGCAGAGCGCCAGTGGCAAGCCGCTGGGGGTGGTGCCGATCGAGCGGCGCGAGGTCAGCCAGTGGCAGTTCCGCCTGGGTGACAAGGCCACCCACAAGGCGGTGCGCACCCGTCACCAGGACACGGCCAGCGGCAAGCTGGTGGAGGTCGAGCTGGGCAACGCCGATGCGCCTGAGGGCTTGCAGCCGGTGCACACCGACCGCCACCTGTACCCCAACCGCAGCGCCGCCGAGCAGGCGGCGCGGGCGCGCCTGGCCAGCTTCAACCGCGACACCGCGCACGTGCGCCTGGACATGCCCGGGCGCACCGACCTGTTCGCCGAGCGCAGCCTGGAAGCCAAGGGCTTCGTCGATGGGCTGGATGGGGTGTACCTGATCGAATCGGTCGAGCAGGTGTTCACCAGCTCTGGTTGGCGCACCACGGTGCAGTGCAGCGGCGGCAAGGCTGGCAAGGCCACGGCCAAGGGGCGGGCGCCGCGTCAGGGGGGCAGCACCAAGGCTTAGTGGTAGGTGCATTTCTCAAGATCGAGCACCGCCTGCCCCGCGATGAGTCCGGCACTGACACCGCAAAGACGATTGCTCCCACAGGCGCACCACCGCTTTTGAAATCAGCGGGGCACCTGTCAGGAGCGCTGAATACCCTACCCACTGGACATCCCCATGAAACCAAGCCTGCTCAGCGCCCAACTGGCGCTCTGCCCGAGCCTTGGCCGGCCGGCCGTGGTCGGGCTGGACCTGGCGGCGATCGAAAGCCTCGCCCCACAACCGCAACCCATCGCCTGCCTGCTGCCGATCGGCGAGGAGGCCGAGGGCAACGACCTGCAGAACGCCACCCGCCAACTGCTGCGCGAGCGCTTCGAGGTCTTGCTGCTGCTCGACAGCAGCGCCCATGGCCCGGCCCACACGCTGGAGCAGCTCGACGAGCTGCGCGCCGAACTGTGGCTTGCCCTGGTCGGCTGGGCGCCCGCGCCAGGCCGCGAACCGGTGGAGTACGCCGGCGGCGAGCTGTTGCGTTGCGACAAGAGCCGCGTGCTCTACCGCCACCGCTTCGTCGCGCCGCTGCAACTGGGCCGCAGCAAGGCCGGCGACCCCGCCGAGACCTGGCATGAACGCCAGCTCGACAACCTGCCGCCGTTCACCGGCATCACCGTGCACGTCGATGCCATCGACCCGGCAGACCCCAACCTGCGCCAGCCCGGCCCGGACGGGCGCATCGAAATGACCTTCCAAGGAGCGTTCAACCCATGACTGCACGTATCACCGTGATCCCGGCCGCCGGCCGGGCGGTGCCGGACCCGCAAGCCGGCGACCTGCTGCCCGTCGAGGGCCGCGAAGTGCCGGATTCGGCCTGGTGGCGCCGCCGCCTGGCAGACGGCGATGTGATTCTCAAGGCCGCCAAGGCGGCAAAACAACAGGGAGTGAAATAATGTCGGTCGGATTCAGCAACATCCCCGCGGACATCCGCGTCCCGCTGTTCTATGCCGAGATGGACAACTCGGCGGCCAACAGCGCCACCTCCAACCTGCGTCGGCTGATCGTCGCCCAGGTCAACGACAACGTCAGCCGCGAGCAAACCGGCAAGCTGGTGCTGCTGCCGAGCCTGGCCGTGGCCCGGCAGATCGGCGGCCAGGGTTCGATGCTGGCGGCCATGTACGAAACCTGGCGCAAGGCCGACCCGATCGGCGAGGTCTGGTGCCTGCCGCTGCTGGCCAGCGAAGGCGTGGCGGCCAAGGCCGAAGTGAAGGTCGAAGGCGGCGCCACCGAGGCCGGCCTGGTCAACCTGTACGTTGCCGGCACCAAGGTCCAGGCCAGCGTGGCCTTGGGCAACAGCGCGACCCAGGTGGCCGCGGCGCTGGCCCTGAAGGTCAACGCCAACCCCGACCTGCCGGTGACCGCTGTGGCGGCTGCCGGTGTACTGACCCTGACCTGCAAATGGTCCGGTGCCAGTGGCAACGACATCGCCCTGGAGCTCAACCGCCTGGGCCTGAGCAACGGCGAGCAGACCCCTGGCGGCCTGACCCTGACCCTCACCGCCTTCGCGGCCGGTGTCGGCGTGCCGGACCAAGTCCAGGCCCTGGCCGCACTGGGTGACGAGCCGTTCGAATTCATCTGCCAGCCGTGGTCCGACAGCGCCAGCCTCGATGCCTGGAAGCTGGCCATGGACGACAGCGCCGGGCGCTGGTCGTGGGCGCGCCAGCTGTACGGCCACGTATACGGCGCCAAGCGCGGCACCGTGGGCAGCCTCGTCGCTGCCGGGCAACAGCGCAACGACCAGCACGTCAGCCTGTTGGCGGTGGAGCAGGGCGCGCCGCAGCCGGTGTGGCTGCACGCGGCAAGCTTCGCCGCGCGTTCGGCGGCGTTCCTTTCCGCCGATGCCAGCCGCCCGACCCAGAGCGGTACCTTGCCGGGCCTGGAGCCGGCCGCCGCCAGCGCGCGTTTCACCCTGAGCGAGCGCCAGTCGCTGCTCAGCTACGGCATCGCCACCGCGTACTACGAAGGCGGTTCGCTGCGCATCCAGCGGGCGATCACCACCTACCAGAAGAACGCCTACGGCCAGCCGGACAACTCCTACCTGGACAGCGAGACCCTGCACCAGTCGGCCTTCATCGTGCGCCGCCTGCAAGGGGTGATCACCAGCAAGTACGGGCGCCACAAGCTGGCCAGCGACGGCACCCGCTTCGGCGCCGGCCAGCCGATCGTCACGCCGAGCACCCTGCGTGGCGAGCTGATCGCCCAGTACGCGCGCCTGGAAAACGAAGGCCACGTGGAGAACGCCGAGCTGTTCGCCGAGCACCTGGTGGTGGAGCGTTCGGCCACCGACCCGAGCCGGGTCAACGTGCTGTTCCCGCCGGACTACATCAACGGCTTGCGCGTGTTCGCGCTGCTCAACCAGTTCCGCTTGCAGTACGAAGACGCCGCCTGAGGCGCGACCAACCACCTATCCCGGCCCGCCACGCGCGGGCCTGTTTTTATGGAGAGATGCCATGGGGCAGAAAATCGCGGGCACCTGCTACGTCAAGGTCGACGGGGCCCAACTGACCATCAAGGGCGGCTGCGAAGCACCGCTGATGGAAGTCAACCGCAGCACCCTGGTGCCCGGTTACTACAAGGAAGAGGAGCGTCGCGCATCGCTGAAAGTCACCGCGCTGCACACCCCGGATTTCCCGCTGAAGAAGCTGGTCAACGGCACCGACATGACCATCACTTGCGAGTTCAGCAACGGCCGTGTCTACGTGCTGGCCGGCGCCTACCTGGTCGGTGAACCGGTAAGCAAGGGCGACGACGCCGAGATCGCCCTGGAATTCGACGGCATCAAGGGGAGCTGGCAATGACCCAGACCCTCAAGCTCAACGTGCCGCTCGAGGCCCACGGCGAAGTGCTGCAGGAACTGGCCCTGCGCCGGCCCACGGTGCAGGAAGTGCGTGCCATCAAGGCCTTGCCCTACCGCATCGACAAGAGCGAGGAGGTCAGCCTGGACATGGATGTGGCCGCCAAGTACATCGCCGTCTGCGCCGGCATCCCGCCGTCGTCGGTCAACCAGATGGACCTGGCCGACCTCAACACCGCCAGCTGGGTCGTCGCCGGTTTTTTCATGAGTGCGGCATCGCCGACCTCGGCGGGTTGATCGCGACGGCCTATGACCTGGCCTGGTTCTGGCGGGTGGACCCCGAACAGATGCTGGCCAGGCCCCTGGATGTGCTCCGGGAATCCCTGGAGCACGCGCAACGGATCAATGCGATGCAACAGGTGCAATGAATGGCAGATCAACTTCAGCTCAATTCAATGGCGCTGGCTACGGGGCGCCTGGTGCTCAACCTGGGCCAGATGCGCCGTCAGGCCGCCGAAGTCGCGGCCCAGGCACCCAAGGTCTCTGGTTTTGCCGAGGCCCTGGAAAACAGCACGCTCGCCGAGGTCGAGATCGGCAACGTGTTCAAGGGAGAGGGGCTGGCTGAACCTTTCGTCAATGGCATCAAGGCTGCCTTGGCGTTCGAACAGCACCTGCACGATCTCAAGGAAGACAAGGCCGAGGGCGACCCTTTGAAGGGCACCGGGTTGCAGCGTGACGACTTGGCCAAGCTGTTGCCGCAAGCCGATGTGCGCAAGGGTCAGGAGAGCCTGGCGCAACTGCGTGAGGCGATCGGCGGTGTGAGCCTGGCGTTCGGCGTGGCGTTGCTGCCGGCCTTCGTCGCGGTGGCCGATGCATTGACGCCGATGCTCCAAGGGCTCTCGCAACTGATCGTCGCCCACCCGCAATTGGCCGAGGGGGTGGCCGCAGCGGCGGTGGCCTTCACGGTGATGAAGGTCGCGCTGACGGCCCTGAGCTTCGGCAGCGTCGGGCTGGTGATTGGCGCGCTCGCGCTTGCGGCTGGGGTGATCGTGGCCAACTGGGCACCCCTCTCGGCGTTCTTCACCGCCATCGGCCAGCGTATCGGCCAAGTGCTGGCGGTCGTGGGGGAGGCCTTTGCCGGGTTGCTGGGCGTGGTGGCCTCGGCATGGGGCGCGGTGGTCGGGTTTTTCGCAAGGCTCGGCGCGCAAATCCTGCTGGCGTTGCAGATCAGTTGGGTGGTGATCAAGGCACTGTTCAACTGGAGCCCGATGATGCTGCTGGCGAACAACTGGCAGAAGATTCCCGAGTTCATCGGCAACACGATGGCCGACAGCCTGGCACGGCTTTCCGCGGTCTGGGACTGGATTCGTGCAGTGTTCGACTGGTCGCCCATGCCGCTCCTGGAGCGCGCCTGGAGCGCCCTTGGTGGGTTCTTCGAGGGCCTGTTCGAGAATGCCGGGCGTTTCGCCCTGCGTTTCCTGGCTCGTCTGGGCAGGGCGTTCGGCTTCTCGCCGCTGTCGATGCTGGAGGAACTCTGGACACCGGTGTCCGGTTTCTTCGAAGAGCTCTGGGGCCAATTGCAGAACGTCCTGTCACCGATCCGTGCAACCTTCGACACGCTGTTCGGTGGTTCTCCTCTGGAGAGCCTGAAGCAGCGGTGGGAGCCGCTGGCGTCCTGGCTGACTGAGTGGTGGGCCAAGCTCGCGCCGATCATCGAACCGATCCGGGCGTTCTTTGGCGGCACCTTTTCCAGTGCCTTCCAGGCCTTTGCTGCGCAGGGCGAAGCGTCGGGTGCGTCGGACATCGCCCAGTCGCTGCCCGACGCGTCTTCTTCGCTGGCCAGCCCATTGGCGGGCAACGGGTCGAGCATGTTGGTGCAACAGACCGCCGAGGCACGCCGCACTTCACTGGACGGCAGCCTGTTGCTGCGCTTCGAGAACCCGCCCCCGGGCCTGGCCCTGGCCGACAGCCAGAGCAATCAGCCGGGCCTGAGCATCCGCTCGAACGTGGGCGTCCGTTCACTCTCGCAAGGAGGTGTCGCATGAACCGTGACTGGACCGAGAGCCTGTTGCCCGCCAGCTTCGCCGGGGTGAAGTTCTGGGTCGGCAAGGCCACCGTGCCGGTTGGGCGCAAGGGTGCGCTGCACGAGTATCCGCAGCGTGACCAGGCGTTCTTCGAAAGCCTCGGCCGTCAGGCCCAGGTGCACGACTTCGAGGCCTTCATCGTCGGCCCGGACTGCTTCGCTCAGCGCGACCGGTTGCTGGCCGCGCTGGCCAAGGGCGCCGGCGAGCTGGTGCACCCGTGGCTGGGGCGCATGCAGGTCAAGGTCGGCGAATGCAGCCTGACCCAGGAGCGCAAGGCCGGGGGCGTGGCCAGCTTCAGCCTGAAGTTCCACCCGGACACGCCGCTGACCTACCCCAGCGCCCGGGCCAACACCCGCCAGCAACTGGAGCGCGCCTCGCAGTCGCTGCTCGACGCGGCGCTGGCGCGCTACCAGGCGACGCTGGCCCAGGTCGACCAGGCGCGGATCAACCTGCAAGCCCTGCGCAGCCGATTGTCGGGCGCGTACAACCTGATCAACCAACAGTTCAAACCGTGGCTGGCGACCTTCGACAGCCTGGGCGCGCTGGTCGATTCGCTGGTCAACGCGCCCCGGGCGATCAGCGCCCTGGCCGGCAACTACTTCAGCGACATTAAGGGCAACCTGGGCCGCTTCTCGCAGCCCTCCAGCGACGCCCCGGGCGATTCGGCGCTGGCCTTGAACCAAGCCTTGGGCCGGGGCTATCGCGGCGTGCTGGCCAACGCCACGCAACAGGCCGAGGCCGCCGCCCAGCTCGAACGCTTGCCGCCTGCCAGCGGCAAGGACACCGGCCTTGCTGCCCAGGCGCTGATCGACCTGCTGCAGGACGCTGTGCTGGTGCAGTTGGCGCTGTTGCTAGCGCGCATGCCGGTCAATGCACGTGGCAGCGAACTGGCCGGTGTGCCGACGCTGGCGGTGCAACGGCTGCAGCCGGTGGCGCGCCCGCAGGTGCCAGTGGCGGACGACGTGCTGGCCCTGCGCGACCTGCTCGACGAGGTGATCTGGCAGGCCGCGCTGCGCGCCGATGCGCAGCACTACCCGGCCTTGAGCGAGCTGCGCCAGCTGCTGGCGACCCACCTGGAAGCGGTGGCCGCCTCCGGCGTGCGCCTGGTCGCGGTCACCCCTGAGCAACCGCTGCCGGCGTTGGTGCTGGCCTACCGACGCTTCGCCGACGCGACCCGTGCCGGCGAGATCGTCCAGCGCAACCGCGTGCGTCACCCCGGCTTCGTGCCGCCGGTGCCGCTGCAGATGGCCGGGGAGTAGACCATGGACGACCCGCGCAATGCCGTGACCCTCAGCGTCAACGGCCTGGACTACGGTGGCTGGACCAGCGTCGAGGTCAGCGCCGGCTTCGAGCAACAGGCGCGCAGCTTCAAGCTCGGCATCACCTGGCAGTGGCCGGGGCAGGGCAGCGCGGTGCGCATCGCCGCGGGCGACCGCTGCGAGCTGCGCATCGGCAACGACCTGGTGCTGACCGGCTGGGTCTCGGCCACGCCGATCAACCACGACCACAAGCAGACCGCGTTGACCGTGCAGGGTGAATCGCTGACCGTCGACCTGGTCGAGTGCTCGGCGATCAACGACCCCGGGCAATGGCGCCAACAACGCCTGGAGCAGATCGCCCAGGCCCTGGCCGCGCCCTACGGCGTGCGGGTGCGCAGCGAGCTGGGCGTGCTCGCGCCGATCGCCGTGCACGCCATCCACCCCGGCGAGACGGTGTTCCAGTCGCTGGACCGCCTGCTCACCGTGCAGATGGCCTATTCCACCGACGACGCCGAGGGCGGCCTGGTGCTGGTGCGCCCTGGCAGCGGTGGCCTGGCGTGCGATGACCTCAAGGTCGGGCGCAACGTGCTGTCGGCCAACGCCACGCTCAGCCACCAGAAGCGCTTCACCGAATACCGCATTCGCGGCCAGCGCAAGCGCAAGACCGGCGAGACCGCCGAACAGGCCTGCGGCGTTGAGGCCGTGGCCTTCGACCCGGCGGTGCGTCGACGCGTGCTGGTGATCAACGAGAGCTGCCAGATCAGCGAGCGCGACGCCCAGCGCCGTGCCGACTGGGAGGCGCGCAGCCGCGAGGCGCAGGTGTGGGAGGCGACCTACAAGGTGCAGGGCTGGCGCCAGTCCAACGGCGAGCTGTGGCGGCAGAACACCCTGGTGTGGGTGAGCGACCCGATCCTCGGCCTCGAACGCTGGATGCTGATCGCCAAGGTCACCTACCACCTCGATGGCAATGGCTCGGTCACCACCTTGCAGGTGGCGCCGGCGGCCAAGTTCGAACTCAACCCGATCGATCCGCAGCGCCCCAAGCGCGAGGCCGAGTGATCGATCCCTGACACAGGCACAACCCATGAACCTACTCACGCGAATGCTGGCGCGCGGCAGCCTGGTGCTCGCCCAGTCCGCAGACCAGTTGCAACGCCTGCAAATGCGCCTGCTGGCCGGGGAGCTGCAGGACGACCTGGAGCACTTCGAGGCCTATGGCTTCACCAGCCACCCGCTGCCCGGCGCCGAGGGCATCGCCGCGTTCATCGGCGGCGACCGCTCCCACGGCGTGGTGCTGGTGGTCGGTGACCGCCGCTACCGCCTGCAAGCCCTGGCCCCGGGCGAGGTGGCGTTGTACACCGACGAAGGCGACCGTCTGCACTTCAAGCGCGGGCGCATCATCGACATCGATACCGCCACCCTGAACATCCGCGCCAGCACGGCGGTGAACATCGAGTCGCCGCTGCTCAAGCACAGTGGGCGCATCGTCTCCCAGGGCGACCAGGTGGCCGCCGGCATCAGCCAGGTGCAGCACGTGCACGGCGGCGTGCAGGGCGGCAATGGGCAGACCGGGAGGCCGGCATGATCAGCGCCGAACTCAAGGCCAACCTCGACCGCGCGGTGCTGATCAGCCTGTTCAGCTGGCGCCGCGCCGCACCGGACGACCCGATCGACGATGAACAGCGCCATGGCTGGTGGGGCGACAGCTTTCCCGACGTCGCCGACGACCGCATCGGTTCGCGGCTTTGGTTGCTGCAGCGGGTGAAGCTGACCGAGCAGACCCGCCGCGACGCCGAGTTCTATGCCCGCGAGGCGCTGCAATGGTTGATCGACGACGGCCACTGCCGGGCGGTCGAGGTGCGCGGCGAGCGCAGCGGCCTGCAACGCCTGGCCCTGCACACCACGCTGGTGCTCGCCGATGGCGAGCGCCTGGACATCAACCTGGAAGACAGCTGGCAGGTGCTCTATGCCCTTTGAAACCCCCAACCTTGCGCAACTGATCGACCGCACCCGCAACGACCTGGGCCGCGCGCCGTTGCGCCGCGCCGACGCCCAGGTGCTGGCGCGCGCCCTTGGCGGCGCGGCGTTCGGGCTGTACGGCTACCTGGACTGGATCGCCGAACAGATCCTGCCCGACAGCGCCGATGAAGAGACCCTCGAACGCATGGCCGCGCTGCGCCTCAAGCAGCCGCGCAAGGCTGCCCAGCGCGCCCAGGGGCAGGTTGGCTTCAGCGCCGCCGCCAGTGCGCGGCTGGAGGTCGACACCCTGCTGCAGAGCGAGGATGGCCGCAGCTACCGGGTCACCCGCGCGGTCAGCGTGCACGCGGGTGACAACCAGGCTTCGGTCGAGGCGCTCGACCCCGGTGTGAGCGGTAACGCCGAGCCCGGCACCGCGTTGTTCTCGGTGCAGCCGGTCGCCGGCATCGCGGGGCCGTTCCGCGTGCTGGCGCCGGGCCTGAGCGGTGGCGTGGCGGCGGAAAGCGTTGAGTCGCTGCGCGCCCGGGTGATCCGCTCGTACCGGGTCATCCCCCATGGCGGCGCGGCGGACGATTACGTCACCTGGGCCTTGGAGTGCCCCGGCGTGACCCGCGCCTGGTGCCGGCGCAACTACCTGGGCCCGGGCACCGTCGGCGTGTTCGTGATGCGTGACGACGATGCCACGCCCTTGCCCACGGCTGAGCAGTTGGCCGCGATCAAGGCCTACATCGAGCCGCTGCGCCCGGTGACCGCCGAAGTGTGGGTGCTGGCCCCGGTGCCGGTGACGGTGACCTATCGCCTGCGCGTCACCCCGGACAGCAGCGTGGTGCGCGCCGCCGTCGAGGCGCAGTTGGCCGACCTGCACCGGCGCGAGGCCGAGCTGGGCGTGCCGTTGCTGCTCAGCCATATCCGCGAGGCCATCAGCGGCGCCAGCGGCGAGCGCGACCATCGCCTTGACTGGCCACTGACCGACGTGCCCGCCGAGGGCAACCAGTTGCTGGTGTACGGAGGTTGCCAATGGCTGGATTGAGAACCACCGCCGACTACCACCAGCAACTGCGCACGCTGTTGCCGGCCGGCCCGGCCTGGGACCCGGAGCGGGTGCCGGAGCTGGACCTGGTGCTTGAAGGCGCCGCCGAGGAACTGGCGCGGGTCGATGCGCGTATCCGCGACCTGCTGTTCGAGGCGGACCCGGCGACCTTCAGCGAGCTGGTGCCGGACTGGGAGCGGGTGATGCAACTGCCGGATACCTGCCTGGGCCCGGCGGCGGCCTTCGAGGACCGCCGCCTGGCCGTGCGCCAGCGCCTGCTGGCGGTGGGCGGCCAGCACATCGCCTATTACCTGGAACTGGCTCGGGGCCAGGGCTACCCGTCGCCGACCGTCACCGAACACCGCGCGCCACGTTTTGGCCGCTCGCGTTTTGGCCGTGACCACTTCGGCACCTGGCAGGCCCAGTTCATCTGGACCCTCAACACCGGCGGGCGGCAACGCCTGGGCCGGCGCTTCGGCGCCAGCTATTTCGGTGAACGCTTCGGCGTCAACCCGGGCAATGCCCTGGAGTGCCTGATACGGCGCAGCGCACCGGCGCACACGCAGGTGCGGATCAACTACGACTAGAGGAAAGCAAAGTGGATTATCCGAAAAGTGTTCCCAGCGTCGGGCTGGTGAACGGCAAGTTCGTCGACGAGAACCCGGCGACCGGGATGCCGGGGTCGTTGATTCCGGCGAGTTGGGGCAATGCGGTGACCGAGGAGGTGCTCAACGTCATTCGCTCCTCCGGCGCCACGCCGGACGAAACCCGTACTGACCAGTTGTGGCAATCGCTGCGTCAGCTTGGGGTAGGGCAGCGTTTGCCAGTCAGCGCATTGCCGAACGCGGTGGTGCAGACCGCCGATGGACGTTTGCCTGTTACGCCGCTGGCGGCCAGTGGCAGTGCGGGCAGGGTGTCGATCCCTGCGGGCGTGCCGATTGCCCTGGGCGAGAGCTTCGGCGATGGCACTCAGGGACGGGGCGGCGCATTCGTCACCAGCGCCTGGAGCAGCGCGGACCTGGTGGCCAACAGCACCTACTTCCTGCGGGCGCAGGTGGTGGCGGGGGCGCTGTCCGTCTATGTGCAGCAAGGCACCCTTTACGATGCCACGCCCGCCTTGCTCAAGGGGGATGTTCGCTCGGCGTCTGGCGGTGGCTACCCGAGTACAGCGCTGGATGTTTGCCTGGCGTGGATTCGCACGGGTGCGGTTGGCAGCGTTCCTTCCGTGGTGACGACCTACAATCGCAAGTCCTTGCTTTGGACGCAGACCCTCAATGGCACCGGTGTCATCTACCTGCCGATCGATCCGTTGGCTCGCGGTGCCCGCCTGCATGCAGCCAACCCGATACCGCACCCAACGCAGGTGACGAGTTTGTATTTCCCAGCGTTGGGCTGGCAAGGCTACAACTACTCGTACTTGAACCCGACGCTCGCCAACACGATCAGCAACTTCGACGGATGGAAATCCCCTAACGCCGTCGGCTTCTATGTGTTCACCAACAACCTCGTGGGTGACGTGACGATCTCCAATGTCAATGTGAGCTTCGATCATGGTGTCGGGCGTTCTCTGTGGAACTGCTATCAGGCCGAACACCTCTATGGCGCGACCGACGCCGTTAGTGATGAGCTGCTGTTCAGCATGGCCATCAAGGGTCATGTGGCGGAGGAGTACCAGAGTGGGATCGCGCTCAATTTCTTCAATGCGGTCAATCTGCAATTGGCATGGGAGCTGATTCGATGAAAGTCATTCAGGATATGCACGACTACAACGGCGAGCTGCTGCCGCCAGCCCCTTCACCGGATCACGTTTGGAACGGCGACGGCTGGGTGATCGACCTGCAACTACAGGCCAGTAACCTGGCTGCTCGCTTACTGGCGCTGTGCGCCGATATCGACCGCGACGCCGACAACGCCAGGCTTGTGCTTTCAGGCGATGCACTGCGGGCCTTGGAGCACCAACGCGCCAGCGAGTCCGCACGAGCCTTCCTTGCCGCTGGCGCGCCAGCGCAAGCGGTACCGCAGGCCGTGCAGGCCTGGGTCACCGCGCAGCGTGACGCGCGCCAGGCCGCCGAGGACATCGTGGCCCAAGCCGACCGTTTCGCCGAAGCGCTGCTCGTGGTTCGCACCTTGCGCCTGCAAGCCAAGGAGCAGGTGCGTGGCGCCACCGACGCGACGCAGGCCGAGGCGGTTCGCGACCAGACTGTCCAAGCCCTGCGAGAGCTGCGCAATGTTGAACTGGAGTGACCAAGGAGGCCCCATGCTTACGGAAAGCCAACTGCTCGCCATCCTCCCCAACGCCCGCCCCGTCGCGGGCGTTTTTCTGCCCGCCCTGAACACCGCCCTGCCGCGCTGGGAAATCGACAACCCCAAGCGCGTGGCGGCGTTCCTCGCCCAGGTCGGCCATGAGTCCGGCCAACTGCGCTACGTCAAGGAACTGGGCAGCGACCGCTACCTGTCGCGCTACGACACCGGCCCCTTGGCCCTGCGCCTGGGCAACACCCCCGAGGCCGACGGCGACGGCCAGCGCTACTGCGGCCGTGGCCTGATCCAGGTCACCGGCCGCAACAACTACCAGGCGTGCAGCCGCGCGCTGTTCGGCGACGAGCGCCTCCTGGCGCAGCCGCAGTTGCTCGAACAGCCGCGCTGGGCCTGCGAATCGGCGGCGTGGTTCTGGCAGTCGCGCGGGCTCAACGCCCTGGCCGACCGTGGCGAGTTCAACCGCATCACCCGGCACATCAACGGCGGCCTCAACGGCCTGGACGATCGCCTCAAGCTCTGGGCCCGGGCCCGCGAGGTGTTGTGCTGAGCCGCCTGCAACTGGGTGTGTACGCAGTGCTCATGCTGCTGTCCGCAGCGCTGGCCTGGCACGTCCAGGCCTGGCGCTACGAACGGCTGCTGGCCGAGTCGGACACGCTCCAGGCGCAGCAACGGGTGGAGCAGGCCGAGGTGCTCAACGACCAGCTGCTCGCCGAGCGCGGGCAGCGCCAGGGCCTCGAGCAACGCCTGCACGACAGTGAAACCAGACATTTCCAGGAGCTTACCGATGCGCAACAGACTCAGGCTCGCCTGCGTGACCGCCTGGCTACTGCCGATCTACGGCTGTCAGTCCTGGTCGAGCGCGACAGCGCCTGTGCCACAGTGCCTGCCGCCGCCGGCGCCGGCGGCGTGGATCATGGCGCCGTACGCGCCCGACTTGACCCAGCGAATGCTCGACGCCTTATCGCCATCACCGACGACGGCGACCGGGGGCTGATCGCCCTGCGCGCCTGCCAGGCCTACGTGCGCGCGCTGCGGCCCTGAGGGTGGTAGGGTAGGGGGCCGACCCGCCAGGAGCCTGCCATGGACCCGATCACCGTTCTTTCCACCCGCCTGGGCGAACACCTGCGCCGCTTCAACGCCCAGGTGAGCACCGCCGAGTCCTGCACCGGCGGCGGCATCGCCGAGGCCATCACCCGCATTCCCGGTAGCTCGGCCTGGTTCGAGGCCGGCTACGTGACCTACTCCAACCGCCAGAAGACCCGCCAGCTCGGCGTGCCGGAGGCGCTGTTCGCGCAGGTCGGCGCGGTCAGCCAGGAGGTGGTCGAGGCCATGGCGCGTGGCGCCCAGGCCGCCAGCGGGGCGCGCTTCGCCGTGGCGGTCAGTGGCGTCGCTGGCCCGGACGGCGGCTCGCCGGCCAAACCGGTGGGCACGGTGTGGCTGGCCTGGGCCGACGGCGACCGCGTGAGCAGCGAGCGCCGGCACTTCGACGGCGACCGCGAGGCGGTGCGCCGACAGACGGTGATCGCTGCGCTAGACGGCTTGTTACAGCTTGGTGCCGAGTAAATCGCTCGACGGGGGTTGCGGAATCTTTTCCCTGTGGAATAATACTGGCTACTTATACAGTTATTCCGGCCATCAGGGCCAAGTCGATCACGTGAGGATTTCAATGGACGACAACAAGAAGCGCGCCTTGGCTGCGGCCCTGGGTCAGATCGAACGCCAATTCGGCAAGGGCGCGGTCATGCGCATGGGCGACCACGAGCGCCAGGCCATCCCCGCCATCTCCACCGGCTCCCTGGGCCTGGACATCGCCCTGGGCATCGGCGGCCTGCCGAAAGGCCGTATCGTCGAGATCTACGGCCCGGAGTCCTCGGGTAAAACCACCCTGACCCTGTCGGTCATCGCCGAAGCCCAGAAGAACGGCGCCACCTGCGCCTTCGTCGACGCCGAGCACGCCCTCGACCCCGAGTACGCCGGCAAGCTGGGCGTCAACGTCGACGACCTGCTGGTCTCCCAGCCGGACACCGGCGAGCAGGCCCTGGAAATCACCGACATGCTGGTGCGCTCCAACGCCGTCGACGTGATCATCGTCGACTCCGTGGCCGCCCTGGTGCCGAAGGCCGAGATCGAAGGCGAGATGGGCGACATGCACGTGGGCCTGCAAGCCCGCCTGATGTCCCAGGCGCTACGCAAGATCACCGGCAACATCAAGAACGCCAACTGCCTGGTCATCTTCATCAACCAGATCCGCATGAAGATCGGCGTGATGTTCGGCAGCCCGGAAACCACCACCGGCGGTAACGCCCTGAAGTTCTACGCCTCCGTGCGCCTGGACATCCGCCGCACTGGCGCGGTGAAGGAAGGTGACGAGGTGGTCGGCAGCGAAACCCGCGTGAAGATCGTCAAGAACAAGGTCTCGCCACCGTTCCGCCAGGCCGAGTTCCAGATCCTTTACGGCAAGGGTATCTACCGCAACGGCGAAATCATCGACCTGGGTGTGTCCCAAGGCCTGGTGGAAAAGTCCGGTGCCTGGTACAGCTACCAAGGCAACAAGATCGGTCAGGGCAAGGCCAACGCCGCCAAGTACCTGCAAGAGAACCCAGCCATCGGTGGCGAAATCGAGAAGCAGATCCGCGAGAAGCTGCTCACCTCGGGTGCCGTTGCCGCCGCTGGCAAGGCCGCTGCTGCCGAAGCCGATGCCGACGACCTGGCTGACGCCGACGCCGGTTACTGATTGGCATGTCCGTCGTACTCGACACCCCCGTCGCCGTTCGGCGGACAGCCATGGACCTGCTCGCGCGACGCGAGCATGGTCGCGTCGAGCTGACCCGCAAGTTGCGTCAGCGCGGCGCTTCGGATGAGCTGATCGACCAAGCGCTCGACCGGCTCACCGAAGACGGCCTGCTCAGCGAAGCACGCTATCTTGAAAGCTTCATCAATCATCGTTCCAACGCTGGCTACGGCCCTGCTCGCATCCGCGAAGAGTTGGGCCAGCGCGGTTTGAACCGGGGCGATATCGAGCAGGCCTTGCGTGACAGCGAGGTGGACTGGTCGGCACGCTTGCAGGATGTCTGGCAACGCAAGTTCGCCGGGCAACGCCCGCAAGATCCACGCAGCCGCGCGCAGCAAACCCGCTTCCTGGCTTACCGTGGGTTTCCCATGGACATGATTGGGCGCCTGCTCAGCGGGCGCAGCTTCGACGATTGAGCGTTTTGACAACGACGGCCTGTACGGCTGACCCAGCGCCTCGAGGGCGGGTCAGCCGTACAGGCCGTTTTCGTTTCAGCTGACCTTCAAGGCCTCCCGGGCCCGCTGGGTCGTGTGCATGGGCTGGGGCTTGGCCCAGTTCTCCGGCAGGTTGATGAAGTCCACCAATTCGCGCAGACGGCCTTGGTCGCGGCCGTTGAAGGCGAAGGTGAGCCGTGTCAGGTGGCTGAAGTTACCCTCTTCATGCTCGAAGCCGCTGTCGGCGTGCTGGTGGTACTTGCCACTCAAGCGCAGGTCGGCGAAGCCATCCTGCACGTCCTGCAGCGCCGCTTCGCTGAGCGGGTGCTGCATGCGGATCACGAACTGGTTCTTCAGCCAACGGCTGGAGTGGTAGTTGCTGTAGAACTGGTTGATCTCATCCACGGCCTCATCGGCGCTGTGCACCAGGCGCACCAGCTTCAGGTCGCTGAGCAGGATGTAGCGGTTTTCCTCCAGTTGGCGGCTGATGAAGTCCAGGGCGTCGCGCCAGAAGCTGCCCCCTGGCGAGTCGAGCAGCACTACCGGCACCAGGGGGCTCTTGCCGGTTTGGATCAGCGTCAGCACCTCCAGCGCCTCGTCGAGTGTGCCGAAGCCACCCGGGCACAGCACCAGCGCGTCAGCCTCCTTGACGAAGAACAACTTGCGGATGAAGAAGAAGTGGAAGGGCAACAGCCTGTCGGTGCCGTCCACCGTGGCATTGGCGTGTTGCTCGAAGGGCAGGGTGATGTTGAAGCCCAGGCTGTGGTCGCTGCCCGCGCCTTCGTGGGCGGCGGCCATGATGCCCCCTCCGGCACCGGTGATGACCATCAACTCGGAGCGCGCCAGGGTCGCGCCCAGTTCGCGGGCCAGGGCATACATCGGGTGTTCCAGCGGCGTGCGGGCCGAGCCGAACACCGTGACTTTGCGCCGTCCGCGGTAGTGCGCCAAGGTGCGGAAAGCGTGGTCCAACTCGCGCAGTGCCTGGAGGGTGATCTTGGCGCTCCAGCGGTCGGCGTCGTCATGGGCCATGCGCAGAACGGTCAACATCATGTCGCGGTACAGCGGTAAATTGGGGCTGTCGGGGGCGACCAGCTGCAACTGTTCGTCAATCTTGTTCAGGTCGATACCGTGGTCCCTGAAGTGGTTGGACAGGCGTTCATTCGGTAGGTAAGGCATTCAACGTCTCCTTCTGCAGCAAAACCTTTGACCGGGTCGATGGTGTGTCCCGGCCGCGACACTGCGTGTGTCGCTGGCTGCTGTCGCCCAAGCGTGCACCTTGAGCATTGCAGTAGGCCTTCAAGGCCATGATGCAGTGGCATGAGTCCATCTCGTCGTCATTGTGCTGATCCGCCAACACCGCGGCTTCGGCAATCTCCTCGGCTTGCCGGAAAAGTGCGGGCTGTTCGCTATCAATCTAGACCCTGGCGCCGCTTCGTGCCGGATTCGGGCGCGACTGGCCGCTCGTCGGATAGGATCCAATCGCTGCGAGGCTTTGATTAACTGGAGAAACAGAGGGTGCGACGCGAGGTAGGCCCATGCATCTGTTGGTCATCGAAGTGGATGGACCGCTGTACCAGTTGCTGGAGCATGCCGCCCAGGCCAATCACCTGAGCGTGGAAGGGGAGTGCTTGCGCCGCCTGCAAGGCGCGCCGCGCCAGTCGAGCTACTTGCAGGCGTTGCTGGCGGAGTTGCGCGCCGATGAGGAGCAGCGACTCGCCAGTGCGAACGACCAGTTGGCCTGAATCACTTCTTCTTGTTGTTGCCCGACACGCAGCTGGCGGCATCGAAGGCTTGGTCCATCACCGGCTGGTTGGTCTTGTACACGGTGAAGCGGTAGACCAGCACTGCGCCCTTGGACATCAGTTGGCGGTAGCCCGTGTTGCGGCAGACGCTGTCGCCCAACTGGCTGCGCACCAGCGCCGGGTTTTCCAGCATGCGCTGGGCATGGGCTTCACGCACGCTCAGGTGATTGACCAGAGCCTTGCCCTTCTCGACGGTGTAGCCCTGGTCGAGGATGTCCTCATTGACCGCCCGCGGCGTACCGACGCTGCTTTCCTTGGCGACCTTCTGCAGCATCTGGTTCAGGTCGTAATCCTGCTTGGAGGCCGCCTGAGCAGCCAGCGGCAGGGCGAGCAGCAGGCTCAGGGTCGGGACGATAAGACGCAGCATGAATCTCTCCTGGTTCGGTGACAGGCGCTTTGACCGGCGCCGGCAGGCAGCGTTCCGTTAAACCGCACGCCTGCCGGCGCGCGGATCGCCAAAGTGGCGAGTATAAGGGAGCGCTCCCTGTGCCTGCACGGCAATTGACACGCCCGCTCTGGTAGACTGGGCGCCTGTTTCCTTCCGAGTCGTCGCAGTGTCCACCTTCACCCCGTCCACAGGCGCGCGTACATGAGCCACGCGGTAGCGCGCCTGCGCGCCGAGCGCCTGGCGCGCAGCAACAAACCCTTCATCGCCCGAGGTTCGCGCGCCGAGCGCTGCCCGGACTGCCGGGTGATCGCCACTCACTGTCTGTGCGCCTGGAAGCCGCGGGTCGATGCCGACTCAGGTGTCTGCCTGGTGATGCACGACACCGAGCCGCTGAAGCCGACCAACACCGGCTGGTTGATCGCCGACCTGGTTGCCGACACCTGGGCCTTCGGCTGGCTGCGCACCGAGGTCGACCCTCGTCTGCTCGAGCTGCTCGAACAACCCCAGTGGCAGCCCTACATCGTGTTCCCCGGCGAATTCGTCGCCGAGGAGCGGGTAGTCAGCGAGGTGGTGCGCGAGCCGGGCAAGCGGCCGCTGTTCATCCTGCTCGACGCCACCTGGACCGAGGCGCGCAAGATGTTTCGCAAGAGCCCGTATCTGGACCGCTTCCCGGTGCTGAGCCTGCAAGCCGAGCAGATGTCGCGCTATCGCTTGCGCCGCTCCAAGCGCGACGACCACTTCTGCACCGCGGAAGTGGCGGCCATGTGCCTGGACCTGGCCGGCGACGCGCGCGCGTCCCAGGCGCTGGACGCCTACCTGGACGTGTTCAGCCTGCACTACCTGAGCGGCAAGCGCCGCCTGCCACTGGACCCGCAGGATGAGGCGCACCAGCGTTTGCATACCTTCCTATAGTCCAAGGGGCAGGTGAGGCGGATTGGTTCATACTGTCGGGGCTGGCAGCCAGGGTGGGCGAGCCCGGCGGGCAATTGGCTTGACCACCCGGACCGCGCTCGGCATCCTTGGCGCCGATTCGGCCACGGCGAGGCGGCGGGTACCCCCGGCTTCGCCGTGCCTTGAGTTGCCCGCCAGGCGCTCGCCATACCCCTGCACGCCTGGCTCAGAACAGGACCCCTGGATCGATGGCCACATACGAAATCCTGATTGCCGATGACCACCCGCTGTTTCGCAGCGCGTTGCGCCAGGCCGTGACCCTGGGCCTTGGCCCGGACGTGCGTCTGGTGGAGGTGGCGAGCATCGCCGAACTGGAAAACCGCCTGACCGAGAAGGCCGACTGGGACCTGGTCCTGCTCGACCTGAACATGCCCGGCGCCTACGGCTTTTCCGGCCTGGTGCTGTTGCGTGGGCAGTACCCGCAGATTCCGGTGGTGATGGTCTCGGCCCAGGAAGAAGCGGCTGTGGTGGTCAAGTCCCGCGAGTTCGGCGCCAGTGGCTTCATTCCCAAGTCGAGCCCGCTGGAAGTGATTCAGGATGCGGTGCAAAAGGTGCTCGACGGCGAGGTCTGGTGGCCGCCGCAGGCGTTCGACAAGGTCGATGTGTCGGCCGAAGCCAAGGCCGCCAGCGAAGGGTTGGCCAGCCTCACGCCGCAGCAGTTCCGGGTCTTGACCATGGTCTGCGAAGGGCTGCTGAACAAGCAGATCGCCTACGAGCTGAGTGTGTCCGAGGCGACCATCAAGGCCCACGTGACCGCGATTTTCCGTAAGCTCGGCGTGCGCACGCGCACCCAGGCGGCCTTGCTGCTGCAACAACTGGAATCGGTTGCCGGCAGTTAAGTCGCTGCTGCTTCACGCTTTTTTGACCCAGGCTGGATTAGCCTGCAGGCCTTTTCATCGGTGAATAGACGCACATGTCGCCATTCAAGGGCCAGACCGGCCTCAAACGTATCCTCAACGCCGCCGGCTACTCGCTGGACGGCCTGCGCGCCGCCTTCAAGGGCGAGGCCGCCTTCCGCCAACTGGTGCTGCTCAACGTGCTGTTGATCCCGACCGCCTTCTGGCTGCCGGTCAGCCGCGCCGAGCGTGCCATCCTTATCGCGGTGTGCCTGCTGGGGCTGATCGTCGAGCTGCTCAACTCGGCGGTGGAGGCGGCCATCGACCGCATTTCCCTGGAGCGCCACCCGTTGTCGAAGAACGCCAAGGACATGGGCAGCGCCGCGCAACTGGTGGCGATGAGTATGGTGGCGCTGGTGTGGGGCGTGATCCTGCTCTAGGCGATCGTCGGCAGCACGATCTCGTCGCTGCGCCGTACCCCGGCGGTGAAGCTGCGGCACAGGTCGAGGAACTCGCGCATGGCCGAGGTCTGGTACTTCTGCTTGTGCCAGATGAAGTAGAACTGGCGCAGCAAGTCCAGCTCCGGGGTTTCCACCGGCACCAGGCTGCCGCGGCGGAAGGCGTCGCGCAGGGCCAGGCGCGAGATGCAGCCGATGCCCAGGCCCGACTCCACGGCGCGCTTGATCGCCTCGGTGTGTTCCAGCTCCAGGCGGATATTGAGGTTGGCGCGGTGATGACGCATGGCTTGGTCGAACGTCAGGCGTGTGCCTGAGCCCTGTTCGCGCAAGATCCACGCCTCGTGCGACAGCGACTCGATGCTGGCCCGACCGATCTTCGCCAGTGGATGCTGCGGTGCGCAGAACACCACCAGTTCGTCCTCGACCCATTGCTGCACCTCCAGGTCGGGGTGGTTGCAGTCGCCCTCGATCAGCCCCAGGTCAATTTCATAGTGGGCCACCTGTTGCACAATGTGCGCGGTGTTCTGCACGTGCAGTTTGACCTGGCTTTCCGGGTGCACCTGCATGAAGCTGCCGATCAGCAATGTGGCCAGGTAGTTGCCGATGGTCAGGGTGGCGCCGACCGCCAGCGAGCCGAAACCCGACTTGCCATTGAGCAGGTCTTCGATTTCCTTGGCCTGGTCGAGCAGTGCCACGGCCTGAGGCAGCAACTGGTGGCCCAGGGCATTGAGGCTCAGGCGCTTACCGGCGCGGTCGAACAGCTGGCAGCTGGACTGGCGCTCCAGTTCGGTGATGGAGGTGCTGGCGGCCGATTGCGACAAGGCCAGCACGTTGGCGGCTCGGGAGACGCTTTGGTGCTGGGCCACGGCGACGAACACCTGGAGCTGGCGGAGGGTGAATCGCATATCTATATAACCGATAAGACATATCTTGATAATTCAGTTAACAGATATTGTCGCTGCCCCTAAACTATCGCGCAACTGCGCGTTTTGCGCGCATCGCGTCTTTCTTCAGGAGCCCCCTTAGATGAGCAACATGAACCACGAACGTGTCCTCAGTGTGCACCACTGGAACGACACCCTGTTCAGCTTCAAGTGCACCCGCGACCCGGGCCTGCGCTTCGAGAACGGTCAGTTCGTGATGATCGGCCTGCAGCAGCCCAACGGCCGTCCGCTCATGCGTGCCTACTCGATCGCCTCGCCGAACTGGGAAGAGCACCTGGAGTTCTTCAGCATCAAGGTGCCGGACGGCCCGCTGACCTCGCAGTTGCAGCACCTGAAGGAAGGCGACGAGATCATCATCAGCAAGAAGCCCACCGGTACCCTGGTGCTCGACGACCTGAACCCGGGCAAGCACCTGTACCTGCTGAGCACTGGCACCGGCCTGGCGCCGTTCATGAGCGTCATCCAGGACCCGGAGACCTACGAGCGCTTCGAGAAGGTGATCCTGGTCCACGGCGTGCGCTACGTGAACGAAGTGGCCTACCGCGAGTTCATCACCGAGCACCTGCCGCAGAACGAGTTCTTCGGCGAGGCGGTGCGTGACAAGCTGATCTACTACCCGACCGTGACCCGTGAGCCGTTCGAGAACCAGGGCCGCCTGACCGACCTGATGCGCAGCGGCAAGCTGTTCAGCGACATTGGCCTGCCTCCGATCAACCCGCAGGACGACCGTGCGATGATCTGCGGCAGCCCGAGCATGCTCGACGAGACCAGCGAGGTGCTCGACAGCTTTGGCCTGAAGATTTCCGCGCGTATGCGTGAGCCGGGCGACTACTTGATCGAGCGGGCGTTTGTCGAGAAGTAAGACAAAACGCAGCATGAAGAACGCAGGCCTTGGCCTGCGTTTTTTTATGGCTGATGGGGCGGTGTCTGTGCCGGCCCTATCGCGGGGCAAGCCCGCTTCAGGTTATGCAGAGCCGTCCGGCATCACCTCCAACACCCGGATCACCTCCGGTGTCGGGTAATGCCAGCGCACCTGCACATCCCAGAACTTCACCCCATACACCCGTTCCGGCGGTGGCACCTGGTAGGCGGGCCGCGGATCCTGCGCCAGGCACTGCTCGATCAGTTCCACCAACGGCTCACCCAGACGCAGCGCATGCACGTGGGCCTGGGGCAGCGCCGCCTCGCTCCACTGCACCTCGATCGGGGCGGGCGCCTCGCTGGCCATCAGGTTGCTCGCGTCAAGGACGCTGTCGGCATAGGGCACGTAGGGTTTGATATCCAGCACTGGCGTACCGTCCAGCAGGTCGATACCCGACAGCAACAGGCGCCCCGGCTCCACGCCCTCCAGGCGCACCACCGACTGGCCGATGCCGTTGGGGCGATGGGTGGCGCGGGTGGCGAACACGCCCATGCTCTTGTTGCCGCCCAAGCGCGGCGGGCGCACTTTCAGGCGTGGTTTGTCTTCCAGCGCCTGGTGGAACAGGAACAGCAGCCATACATGGCTGACCTGCTCAAGCCCCGCCACCGCGTCGCCCTGGTCGAACGGCGGCAGCAGTTCCAGCACGCCGCGCGCGGCGGGTGCCAGCTGGGGCTGGCGCGGAATGGCGAACTTTTCCTTGAAGCAGGAGCGCACGACTCCGACTGGCGAGACACTGTGCTGCATCACCACTCAGCCGCGCACGCGCAGGGTCAGGCCCTTGAGGAAGTTGCGCAGCAGCTGGTCGCCGCACGGGCGGTAGTTGTCGTGGCCGACCTTGCGGAACAACGCGCTCAGCTCGGGTTTGGACACGGGGAAGTTGACCGTCTTGAGGATCGCGTGCAGGTCGTCCTCCTTGAGCTCGAAGGCGACCCGCAACTTCTTGAGGATGGTGTTGTTGGTCACCGGCAGTTCCACCGGTTGCGGCGGACGGCTATCGTCCTTGCCGCGGCGGTGAATCACCAGGCCATCGAGAAAATGCGCCATGACCCGCTCGGGGCAACGCACGAAGCCGGCCTCGTCTTCCTTCTTCAGGTAGGTGGCGAGCACCACCGGGTTTACTTCGAGGCCGGACAGCCCAATGATCTCGGCCATCCTGGCGTCGTTGATCTTGAGCATGTAGCGCAGGCTGCGCAGGACATCGTTGTGGTTCATGTAAAGCCAATCCTGTTCAAGTGCCGCGACGAAACGGGCGCGGCGGTAATGCTAGAAACGTTCGGTGCTGGCCAGGTAGCGCCACTGCCCCAAGGGTAGCTTGCCCATCGGCACGCCGCCCAGGCGGATGCGGCGCATCCCCTGCACGGTGAGGCCGACACTGGCGCACAGCTGGGCGATCTGGCCGGGCAAGGGGTTCTTCATGGCCACGCGCAGGTGGCTTTCGCTCTGCCAGCTGGCCTTGGCCTTGGGCAGTTCGCGGCCTTTATAGGTGACGCCGCGTGCCAGGCGCTCCAGCGCCGAGGCGGGCGCCGCGCCGCTGACCTGGACGATGTATTCCTGTTCCAGGCGCCTGAGGTCGGCGTCGACCTTGCGGGTCACTCGCCAGTCCTGGGTGTACAGCTGCAGGCCGCTGGCACCTGGCTCCAGCGGGGCCAGGCAGGTGAGCCGGGCGAAATGCCCGTGCAGGGGCCGCACGCCTTCGCGGTGGGCTTCGCTGAGGCTGGCCAGGGTCATGCTGATGCGGCCGGCTTCGGCGTCCTGGCCGGCGGGCAGGTTGAGCAGCAGGGTGACCGGGTCCAGGGCGTCGGCGCGGGCGCCGGGCAGCAGCTCGACGCGCTGGGCGTCAACCTTGAACTGCGGTTGTTCGACCACTACGCCATCGACTGTGACCCAGCCACCCTCGATGTACAGCTCGGCCTCGCGGCGAGAGCAGCCGAGCTGCTCGATGAGGCGTTTGGACAGGCGGATGGGTTCGGACATGGACAGACGTTCGCGCAAGGGGAAAAGGCCGCCATTGTACCTGCCTGGGCGTCAATCAGCCCGGGAATCTGCACCTTTCGCATGGGCCAGGCGCAGGTGCAGCAGAGGGTAGGGTTGGCCCAGGCCGTCGGTCTCCGAGCGCCCGGCCACTTCGAAGCCCTCATGCAGGTAAAAGCCCAGGGCCTTGGGGTTCTGCTCGTTGACGTCCAGGCGTTCGGCGTTGAGCTCGTCGATCGCGTAGCGCAGCAGGCGCTTGCCCACCCCTTGGCCGTGGTGGCGCGGGTCGACGAAGAGCATGTCGACCCGGCCATTGGCCACGCCTGCGAAGCCCAGGATGCGCCGCGCGGGGTCGCGGCAACAGACCAGCATCACCGCGTCGAGGTAGCGGCGCAGCACGTGTTCGCGCAGCAGCACGATGTAGGCGTCGGGGAGGAAGTCATGGGTGGCGCGCACGGCGTCTTCCCAGATTTGCACCAGCGCCGGGTAGTCGCTCAGGTGTGGGGTTTGCAGGGTGAGGGAGGGTGGCATGGCGTGGTGTTTCCTGTGGCGCTATCGCGGGGAGAGCCCGCTCCTACAGGAAACATAGATGCAAAAAAAAGCCCCGCCAGTGCGGCGAGGCTATATTCAGGCGCAAGACCTTCAGATCGGTTCGGCCCACATGTCGTATTCGTCGGCGTCGACCACGCGGCAGCGCACCTTGTCGCCTGGCTTGAAGCCGTGGTCACCGTCGATGAACACGCTGCCGTCGATTTCCGGCGCATCGAAGAAGCTGCGGCCAACCGAACCCTGCTCCTCGACTTCGTCGATCAACACCTCGATCTCCTTGCCGATGCGCAGTTGCAGGCGCGCCGCGCTGATCGCCTGCTGGTGGGCCATGAAGCGGTCCCAGCGGTCCTGCTTGATGTCATCCGGCACTTCGTCCAGGCCCAGGTCGTTGGCCGGGGCGCCTTCGACCGGCGAGTACTGGAAGCAGCCGACGCGGTCGAGCTGGGCTTCGGTCAGCCAGTCGAGCAGGTACTGGAAGTCTTCCTCGGTCTCGCCGGGGAAGCCGACGATGAAGGTCGAACGGATCACCAGCTCTGGGCACTGCTCGCGCCAGTTTTTGATGCGGGCCAGGGTGCGGTCTTCGAAGGCCGGGCGCTTCATGGCCTTGAGCACCTTGGGGCTGGCGTGCTGGAAGGGGATGTCCAGGTACGGCAGGATCTTGCCGGCAGCCATCAGCGGGATCACGTCGTCGACGTTCGGGTACGGGTACACGTAGTGCAGGCGCACCCAGGCGCCGAGGCTGCTCAGGGCCTCGCACAGTTCGAGCATGCGCGTCTTGACCGGGCGACCGTTCCAGAAGTCGGTCTTGTACTTGACGTCGACGCCGTAGGCGCTGGTGTCCTGGGAGATCACCAGGATCTCCTTGACCCCGGCCTTGACCAGGCGCTCGGCCTCGCTCAGCACTTCGCCGACCGGACGGCTGACCAGCTTGCCGCGCATCGACGGGATGATGCAGAAGCTGCAGCTGTGGTTGCAGCCTTCGGAAATCTTCAGGTAGGCGTAGTGACGCGGGGTCAGCTTCACGCCTTGGGGCGGCACCAGGTCGATCAGCGGGTTGTGGTCCTGGCGCGGCGGCACCACTTCGTGCACGGCATTGACCACCTGCTCGTACTGCTGCGGGCCGGTGACCGACAGCACGCTCGGGTGCACGTCACGGATACTGCCTTCCTCGACACCCATGCAGCCGGTGACAATGACCTTGCCGTTTTCCTTGATCGCTTCGCCGATCACTTCCAGCGACTCGGCCTTGGCGCTGTCGATGAAGCCGCAGGTGTTGACCACTACCACGTCGGCGTCCTGGTAGGTCGGCACGACTTCGTAACCTTCCATGCGCAGCTGGGTCAGGATGCGTTCGGAGTCGACCAGGGCCTTGGGGCAACCCAGGCTGACGAAGCCGACCTTCGGCGTGGCGGGAGTGGTGGACATGGCTAACCTCGGTGTAAGGGGTGCGGCGGTCGGGCGTCGGGGCTGAGAAACAGCCCCGACCCGCCCCACGGCGGGCGCTCTCGGCGCCTCTGATCAAAAAGTGCGCAATTCTAGCGAGCACGAGGTCGCTTGACCAGCAGAAAAGCGACGAACGCTGCGCTATGCTTCGCGCCGTTGCGCCCGGCGTTGCTCAGGCCTGGGCGCAAGGGTGAATTCTATCGGGCCTTGGAGGCCGTCTGCGGGAGTGGTCGATGGTTCAGGCAAGCAGTCACGCCGAAGGCGGGCACGCGGGCAAGCAGGGGGCGTCGCGCCCGCTGAGCCTGCTGGTGGCGGCCGTGGGGGTGGTGTACGGCGATATCGGCACCAGCCCGTTGTATACCCTCAAAGAGGTGTTTGGTGGTGGTTACGGCGTGCAGGTCAACCACGACGGGGTGCTGGGTATCCTGTCGCTGATTCTCTGGTCGCTGCTGTGGGTGGTGTCGTTCAAGTACGTGATGTTCATCCTGCGCGCCGACAACCAGGGCGAGGGCGGCACCATGGCGCTTACCGCCTTGGCACGGCGGGCCACGGCGCAACACCCGCGGCTGCGCATGCTGATGGTCGGCTGCGGGTTGGTGGGGGCCTCGCTGTTCTACGGTGACAGCATGATCACCCCGGCGGTGTCGGTGTTGTCGGCGGTGGAGGGCATGGGCCTGGCGTTCGAGGGCATCGACCACTGGGTCGTGCCGATCTCGCTGGTGGTGTTGGTGGCGCTGTTCCTGGTGCAGAAGCACGGCACCGACAAGATCGGCAAGGCATTCGGCCCGATCATGGTCGCTTGGTTCCTGGTGCTGGCCGCCCTGGGTGTGCACGGCATCACGCAGAGCCCGGAAGTGCTCAAGGCCTTCAACCCAGGCTGGGCGGTGAATTTCTTCATCGTTCACCCCGGCATGGGTGTGGCCATCCTCGGTGCGGTGGTGTTGGCGCTGACGGGTGCCGAGGCGCTGTACGCCGACATGGGCCACTTCGGTCGCAAACCCATCGCCCGCGCCTGGTTCGCCCTGGTGCTGCCGGCGTTGGTGCTGAACTACTTCGGCCAGGGGGCTATCCTGCTGCAAGACCCGCAAGCCGCGCGCAACCCGTTCTACCTGCTGGCCCCGGGCTGGGCGTTGCTGCCGCTGGTGGGGCTGGCCACGATGGCCACGGTGATCGCGTCCCAGGCGGTGATCTCCGGGGCGTTCTCCTTGACCCGCCAGGCCATCCAGCTGGGCTACGTGCCACGCATGCAGATCCAGCACACCTCCAGCGACGAGCAGGGGCAGATCTACATCGGCGCGGTGAATTGGACGCTGATGGTCGGCGTGGTGCTACTGGTGATCGGTTTCGAATCGTCCGGTGCCCTGGCAGCAGCCTATGGTGTCGCGGTGACCGGCACCATGCTGATGACCACCCTCCTGGTGGCGGTGGTGATGCTGCTGCTGTGGAAGTGGCCGCCGGTGCTGGCGGTGCCCTTGCTGGTGGGCTTCCTGTTCGTCGACGGGCTGTTCTTCGCCGCCAACGTGCCGAAGATCGTCCAGGGCGGTGCCTTCCCGGTGTTGGCGGGGATCGTGTTGTTCGTGCTGATGAGCACCTGGAAGCGCGGCAAACAGATCCTGGTGGAGCGCATCGACGAAGGCGCGTTGCCGCTGCCGGTGTTCATCAGCAGCATCCGCGTGCAGCCGCCGCACCGGGTCGAGGGTACCGCGGTGTTTCTCACCGCCCGGCCGGATGCCGTGCCCCATGCGCTGTTGCACAACATGCTGCATAACCAGGTGCTGCACAGTCAGGTGGTGCTGCTGACGGTGGTCAGCGAAGACCGACCACGGGTGCCGGAGCATGAGCGCTTCGAGGTGGAGGCCTATGGCGACGGGTTCTTCCGCGTTTTGCTGCACTTTGGCTTCATGGACGAGCCGGACGTGCCGGCGGCCTTGAGGCTGTGCCACCTGGACGCGCTGGATTTCAGCCCGATGCGCACCACCTATTTCCTCAGCCGCGAGACGGTGATTGCCTCGCGCCTGGAGGGGATGTCGCGATGGCGGGGCAACCTGTTCGCCTTCCTGCTGAAGAATGCCAACGGTAATCTGCGCTTCTTCAACCTGCCATTGAACCGGGTGATCGAGCTGGGGACCCAGGTCGAGATCTGAGGGTTAAAAAGGGGCCGCTGTGCGGCCCATCGCTGGGCAAGCCCGCTCCTGCAGGCACAGCGAAGTCCCCTTGGAGCGGCCCCCTCCTGAACTTACTGCTCGGCGACGTTGGCCTTGCCCTGGCGGGTCTCGATCTCGCCGATCAAGCGCTTGGCCAGCGACGGGTAGTTCTCGTCGAAATGGTGGCCACCCGGCAGCTTCAGGCGCTCGCCCACGGCGGTCTTGTCGGTGCAGCCGCTTTCGTCGGTTTCTTCCACGCCGTAGATGCACACCACCTTGGACGCCGGCAGCTTGGCCATCTCCGGCCCGGTCGGTGCCTCCTGGCCTTCCTTGCCCAACCAACCCTCCACCTCGATCTCGAAGCTGCCGCTGCGGGCAAAGGCCAGCAGGATCACTGCGTCGATGCGTTTCTGGTCATCGGCCGAGAGGCGGTTGTAGATCGCAGGCAGCACGTCGGCACCGAACGAGTAGCCGGTCAGCACGAAGCGCTTGGTGCCCCATTTCTGCCGGTAGTGCTGCATCAGCTCGGACAGGTCGACGGCGCTCTGTTCCGGCGTCTTGTGCTGCCAGTAGTAGCGCAGGGTGTCGATGCCCACCACCGGGTAGCCGAGCTTGGCCATCTCGCCGGCCACATCGCGGTCCAGGTCGCGCCAGCCACCGTCGCCGGAGAGGAACAGGGTGACGGTGTCGGTGGTCTGCCCGGCGGGCACTTCCACTACCGGGATCGCCAGGGCGTTGCCGTCGCGGCCCACCAGGGCCTGGGTCAACTGAGCCTTGAGCACTTGCGGCAGGTGGATGTCGTAGTCGGCGATGCTGGTCTCGGCGTTGGCCTGGTCACGCACGAAGGCGGCGCTGGCGTCGTCCGGGTTGTCGTTCCAGGCCACGTTCCAGCGGCCATGGGCGGCGGTCTTGGGCAGGGCGGCCTGGCAGGCGGGTTGTTCGAGATTGAAATCGACGGAAATCGCCCGCGCCTTGTCGTCGCTCTGCCCGGCCAGCCAGCGCCATGCCTCGCTCGCGCCTGGGCCGATGCCAGCCACCAAAGTCGGCTTGCCGGCCAACTGGGTCATGGCGTCGTTCAGCGCCTGCTGTTGCTTGCTGCACTCGCCGGTGGGCAGCACCACCTGCACCAGTTGGGCCTCGCCGGCCTGGCTCAGGTCCAGTAGCTGCTTGTCGGTCAGTGCCTGGTTGTGGGGCACGCCGATGGCCACCAGGGCCTTGGGGCGCACGCCAGGGGTCACGCGGGTGAGGGCGCTGCCGTCGTTCAGGGTCAGGTGCTCTACCCGCGCCTCGGGCGCCGGGCGGGTCCACAGCCAGAAGGCCGCGGCGCCGGCCAACAGGGCCAGCAGCAAGGGGATCAGGACATACAGCCAATAGCGTCGGATCATCAGCGTTTCACCAGTCCAGTCAGGCCGCCAGCGATCAGGGCGGCGGTGTCAGCCAGTGCCACCAGCGGGTCGAGCCCGGCCGGCACGGCCATGTAACGAGGTTCCCAGTCCGGCTGGAACTTGTCCTTGAAGCGCCGCAGGCCCTGGAAGTTGTAAAGCTGCTCGCCGCGCTGGAACACCATCGAACCCAGACGCTGGGTCAGGGGGGCGCCACGCCGCGGCTGCAGGCCGGAAAGTGGGACCATGCCCAGGCTGAAACGGGCGTAGTCGTGGCTTTTGTAGTGCAGGATCAGGCCGATCATCATGAATTCCATGGTCAGCTTCGGCGCCTCGGGGTGCGCGCGCATCAGGTCGAGGCTGGCCAACTCGTTGCTGTGGGTTTCCAGCAGGTTGGCGAAGGCCACCGGGCGGCCTTGGAAGCGGATCAAGGCAATGCGGAAGTGACGCAGGTACTCGGGGCTGAAGCGGCCCAGCGAGAAGCCTTTCTCGCGTACGTTCTTGCCGGTGAGCCAGGCGTCGGAGATCTCCCGCAGCTCGGCCAGTGGGGCTTGGCCGGGTTCGTGGACTTCCAGGGTCAGCCCATCGCGGCCACCGCGGTTCCAGGTGTAGCGCAGGTCCTTCATCTCTTTGCCCTTGGCCTCGAGGTCGAAGCGACGCAGGTCGACCCGCGCCTCTTCACCCAGCTTGATCGCGGTGAGGCCGATGTCCATGTAGAAGGGCAGGTTCTCGGCGCGCACCTGGTAGAACACCGGCCGAGCGTGGTGCAGGTCGCACAGGTCGCGGAACTGCCAGATCATCTCGGCGCGTTCCTGGGCCGGGCCGATCGGGTCGTACAGCGCCACCAGGCTGCGGCCGCGGCGGGCATACATCAGGAAGGCATTGTCGTTGGGGTGGAACAGCAGCGCCTTGTCGCCGGTCAGGGCCAGGCCGCCGTCGGGCTGGTCGGAGGCCAGCAGGATGTGGTTGGCACGCTGCAGCTCATCGTCGGTTGGCAGGTGGATCACCGGGCGCGCGGTGCGCAGCAGCCAGGTCAGGGCGACGATCACCAGCAGTATCGCGCTACCCAGGGCGCCTCGCAGGCCGCGTGGCGCGTCGGCATCGAGGGTGAATTGCCACCACAGCTGGTGGCTGTAGGGCACGTCCTGGTAGGCGAACAGCAACAGCCACACCGAGGCGCCGACCACGCAAGCACTGGCCACCAGGTAGATCGGCGAGAATGGCAGCTCGAGCAGGCGGCTGGGGCGATAGAACGAGCGACGGAACAAGGCAAGCAGGGCGGTGGTGAAGATCATCATCGACGCCTCTTCCCAGTCGAAGCCCTTGAGCAGCGACAGCAGGGCGCCGGTCAGCAGCAGCACGATGGTCAGCAGCCAGGCGGCCGACAGGCGTCGGCGCAGGCCCTGGGCCAGCAATAGGCAGAGCACGCCGATCAGGCTGGCACCGAAGTGCGAGGCGTCGATCAGTCGGTGCGGGATGAGAAAGCCCATGTGCTCCAGGCGGCTGTCGATTTCCGGGGTAACGCCGGAGAACAACAGCACCACGCCGGAGAGGAAGACCAGGATCGCCAGCACCGGGGCGGCCAGCCCCGAGGCGGCCTTGATCGCCTGTTGGGCGAACAGCAAGCGCCGGGCTTCGTTGGCCAGCAGCAGCACGCAGGCCACCAGCAGCGGCAGCACCACGTAGATCAGGCGGTACAGCAGCAGGGCGGCGGCCAGCGGCGCGGCCCCCAGCTCATTGGCGAAGGCGGCCAGCAGGATCGCCTCGAACACCCCGACGCCGCCCGGCACGTGGCTGAGCACGCCGGCAGCCAAGGCCAGCAGGTACACCAGCACGAAGGCGCCGAACGGCGGGGCTTGGGGCAGCAGCAAGTAGAGCACGGTGGCGGCGGCGGCGACGTCCAGCGCGGTAATCAGCAGCTGCAGGGCCGCCAGGCGCGCGCCCGGCAAACGCAGGGCGCGGCGGCCGACCTGCACCAGCAGGTTGTCGGCCAAGGGCTGCTCGGCTGCACGCCGGCGGTAGAGGCCGATCACCAGCACCGCAGTGGCCAACAGCACGCCGACGGCAAGGCTGCCGAGCAGCGTTGGCGACATGCGCAGCGCGGTGGAGGCCGAGGTCAGGTCACTGAGGGTGGCCAGCGCGGCCAGCGGTGGTAGCGCGCAGCCAAGGGACAGGCTGGCGAACACGGTCATTCGCGCCACTTCGGCGGCGCCCAGGCCTTGGCGTGCATACAGGCGGTAGCGTACCGAGCCGCCGGAGAGCATCGACAGGCCAATCGCGTTGCCGATGGCGAAGGCGCTGAAGCCGCCTAGCAGCAGGGTGCGCGTCGGCAGCTTGACGTTGGCGTAGCGGCAGGCCGACCACTCGTAGCCCAGCAGGATCACGAAGCCTGCAACGCTGGCCAGCAGTGCGCCGAGCAAGGCGTGGGCCGGCACGCTGAGCATGGCGTCGTGCAGGGCATAGATATCCAATTCGCTGAGCAGGTGGCGACAGGCGATCAATGCCATCGCGAACAGCAACAGGGTCACCGCCAGGCCGATCGGTTGCCGGTACTTGCTCAGGCGCTCCAACCAGGGCAGACGCTGCGCGGCTGTGGGCAGTGCGGCGGTGAGGGAGGCCTGGGGTTCTGGAGAGGAGGAGGCAGTCATGGGTAACCCCGTGCAGGCAGCCCGAGGTGAAGAAGAGGTGCGGCCAAGTGAAAGTCCCTTTGAAAAACGTATCCGGATATTACTCCGTAAGGAGTCGTTTTATCTGTTTCAGGATAGTTAAAGTTAGTTCATCGAGTGGCGGCGCATGGGCGCGGGCGGGCCAGGAAGGCCAGCGTATTGCGTGGTGCAGATGCAACAAGCCCCGCGCTGTCCTGGGACAGGCGGGGCTTGTTCTGACGATATGGTTGCGGGAGCCGGATTTGAACCGACGACCTTCGGGTTATGAGCCCGACGAGCTACCAGGCTGCTCCATCCCGCGTCAGTGGTGCGCATTCTACGGATTCGCGGCGGGGTGTCAAGCGTTAAGTGTTGATTTTTTCAGATTTTTTCTGGGCGCAACGAAAAAGGCCACTGCGCAAGCAGTG
Organism: Pseudomonas entomophila; assembly: GCF_029193575.1. Classification (GTDB taxonomy): domain Bacteria; phylum Pseudomonadota; class Gammaproteobacteria; order Pseudomonadales; family Pseudomonadaceae; genus Aquipseudomonas; species Aquipseudomonas entomophila_G. Next base: position 616,765 of record NZ_JARGCS010000012.1, read on the forward strand.
GCCTTTTTCTTGATTTGGTTGCGGGAGCCGGATTTGAACCGACGACCTTCGGGTTATGAGCCCGACGAGCTACCAGGCTGCTCCATCCCGCGCCTGTGGAACCGAATTCTACGGAAAAGCGCCACCATGTCAAGCGCTTTCTCAAAAAAATCCTTTTTTGTTCAAAAGCTTAGCGTTCCCATTCGGCCGGCGGCCCAGCAACGGCGCGGGTGTGGCTCAATTGGCACCCCGGTCATCGCCGTGACAGCGCCTGGGCTTTCCCATCGCCAGTGATGTTGTAATATCTGTATGAATTTACAGTATCGGCTGTCATCCATGTCTCAGCGCAAGATCATCCACATCGACTGCGATTGCTTTTATGCCGCGATCGAGATGCGTGACGACCCGCGCCTGGCCGGGCGACCGATGGCGGTGGGCGGCTCACCCGAGCATCGCGGTGTGATCGCCACGTGCAACTATGAGGCGCGCGCCTACGGTGTGCATTCGGCGATGTCATCCCGGCATGCGCTGAAGTTGTGCCCGGACCTGCTGATCGTCAAGCCGCGCTTCGAGGCGTACCGCGAAGCCTCGCGGGAGATCCACGCGATCTTGCGTGACTACACCGAGCTGATCGAGCCGCTGTCGTTGGATGAGGCCTACCTGGACGTCAGCGATAGCCAGTGGTTCGGCGGCAGCGCCACGCGTATCGCCGAAGACATTCGTCGGCGGGTCGTGCAGACCTTGCGCATCACCGTGTCGGCAGGGGTCGCCCCGAACAAGTTCCTGGCCAAGATCGCCAGTGACTGGCGCAAGCCCGACGGCCTGTTCGTGGTCACCCCGGACCATGTGGAGGATTTCGTCGCCGCCTTGCCGGTGGCGCGGTTGCATGGGGTAGGCAAGGTCACGGCGGATAAATTGTCGCGCCTGGGGGTCGATACCTGCCTGGCGCTGCGTGAATGGTCACGGCTGGCCCTGGTGCGTGAGTTCGGCAGCTTCGGTGAGCGGCTGTGGGGGCTGGCGCGGGGCATTGACGATCGGGTGGTGCAGAACGACAGCCGGCGCCAGTCGGTGAGTGTGGAGAACACTTATGACAACGACCTGCCGGATCTGGCCAGTTGCCTGGAAAAGATCCCCGACCTGCTGCGCAGCCTGAACGAGCGCATCGCGCGCATGGACAGCAGCTACCGGCCGGACAAGCCCTTCGTGAAGGTCAAGTTCCACGATTTCAGCCAGACCACGCTGGAGCAGGCGGGGGCGGGGCGGGACTTGGACAGTTACCGGCAGTTGCTCAGCCAGGCGTTTGCCCGGGGTGGCAAGCCGGTGCGGTTGTTGGGGGTAGGGGTGCGGCTGCGGGATCTGCGCGGGGCGCATGAGCAACTGGAGTTGTTTCCGCCTCGGTGAACGGCAGCGGCCTCATCGTGGGGCGAGCTCGCCTCCACCGGCACACCGCAACCCTCGTGGGCGCTGGTGTAGCTGTGGGAGCGGGCTCGCCCCGCGATGAGGCCGCTACTGTTTACGGATCAATGCACGCCCGGGTCGGCCACCAAGCGGCCGGTATCCTTGGTCAGCGCCTTGAGAAATTCCTGCTGCAGCTCCGGATCGTTGCGGGTCAGCTCGATCAGGCTCTGCTCCAGCTCGCTGGCTTCCTCTTCCAGGCCCAGCTCAGACAGGCGCTTGACCCGGTGCACCCATTGGCCGACATCATCGTCCTCAAGGTCATCGAAGATCAGTTCGTGGGCTTCCAGCAACTTGTTGCGCAGGCTGCCGCTGACCAGCAGGCTCGCATCGCCGCGTACGCCGTTGTCCTCGTCGGCCACCAGAAGGTGCAGGGTGCCGATGTGGTTGAGGTTCTGCTCCGAGAACGGGCTGTCGAGCAGGTTCAGGCGCAGCACGCCGTTGCGGTCGGTGGTCAGCTCGTGGGTCTTCTTGCCGGCCTTGACCTCCACCAGGCGCTCGCTCCAAGGCACGCTGGTGGCCTCTTCGCGCTTGCCCTTCTGCACCTCGCTGATACCTGCCAGGTTCTGCTGTGCGCGACCGTTGGACTGCACGTTCATGAACGGGTTGAGCCCGGCGACGCCGTAGTTCAGCCAGTCGTGCGTGACGCTTTGCGGCAGGTTGCCCAGGGCGAACACATTGACCACGTTGGCGCCGATCCCGGCCACCACCGCCACCGCGCCCAGCGGGATCTCGTAGATCTCCCGCCACGGTTGGTAGGGCGTGTAGCGGTCGTAGCGGCGGGTGACCTCGAACTCGGTGACTTCGAAGCGCTTCTGCTCGTGGATGCGCACGCGCCGTTGCGGAAGCTCCATGACCTTGGGCTCGCCGACGTCGATTTGCAGGCTGTGCTCGAGCAGTTTGCGCTCGACGCGCTCCTCATGCTCGCTGCGCTGGGACATCTGGTTGGCGCAACCGCTGACGAGCAGGGCGCCGCAGAGCGCGGCGCCCCCCAGGGTAAAGGTACTTCGCTTGGACATGATCACTCGTGCATTGGGCTATCAGCGGCGGACGCGGGCTTGCAGGAAGGTCAGCACTTCATTCAGTGGCAGCGCCTGGGCTTCCTGCTCGGTGCGGTGCTTGTATTCAAGGTTGCCTTCGGCCAGCGAGCGGTCGCTGACCACGATGCGGTGCGGAATACCGATCAGCTCCATGTCGGCGAACTTGATGCCGGGGCTAGTCTTCTTGTCGCGGTCATCCAGCAGCACCTCGAAGCCGGCGGCGGTCAGTTCCGCGTACAGCTTGTCGGTCGCTTCACGCACGGCCTCGGTTTCGTAGCGCAGTGGCACCAGGGCGATGTGGAAGGGCGCCAGGGCGTCGTTCCAGATGATGCCCTTGTCGTCGTGGCTCTGCTCGATGGCGGCGGCGACCACGCGGGACACGCCGATGCCGTAGCAGCCCATCGACAGGGTGACCGGCTTGCCGTTCTCGCCCAGTACCTGGCACTTGAGCGCCTCGCTGTACTTGGTGCCGAGCTGGAAGATGTGGCCCACTTCGATGCCGCGCTTGATCACCAGGGTGCCCTGGCCGTCCGGGCTCGGGTCGCCAGCGACCACGTTGCGCAGGTCGGCTACTTGTGGGACGGGCAGGTCACGTTCCCAGTTGACGCCGAAGTAGTGCTTGTCGTCGATGTTGGCGCCGATGCCGAAGTCGCTCATCAGGGCCACGGAGCGGTCGATGACGATTTCCAGCGGCAGGTTCAATGGGCCCAGCGAGCCTGCGCCAGCGCCGATGGCGGCGCGCAGCTCGGCGTCGGTGGCCATGACCAGCGGGTCGGCGACCTGCTCCAGCTTGGTGGCCTTGATTTCGTTCAGCTCATGGTCGCCGCGGACGATCAGGGCGATCAGCTTGCCTTCCTCGGCGCCGCGCACGATCAGGGTCTTGACGGTCTTTTCGATCGCCAGGCCGTGGTTTTCGACCAGTTGCGCGATGGTCTTGGCGTCCGGGGTGTCGACCAGGCGCAGCTCTTCGGCGGGCGCTGGGCGCACGGTTTCGCGCGGGATGGCTTCGGCTTTCTCGATGTTGGCCGCGTAGTCGGAGCTGTCGCTGAAGATCACGTCGTCTTCGCCGGACGAGGCCAGGACGTGGAATTCGTGGGAGTAGCTGCCGCCGATCGAGCCGGTATCGGCCTGCACTGGACGGAAGTCCAGGCCCAGGCGGGTGAAGACGTTGGAGTACGCCTGGTGCATGCGGTCGTAGGTTTCCTGCAGGGAAGCCTGGTCGGCATGGAAGGAGTAGGCGTCCTTCATGATGAACTCGCGGCCGCGCATCAGGCCGAAGCGCGGACGGATCTCGTCACGGAACTTGGTCTGGATCTGGTACATGTTCAGCGGCAGCTGTTTATAGCTGGACAGCTCGTTGCGCGCGAGGTCGGTGATGACCTCCTCGTGGGTCGGGCCGACGCAGAAGTCACGATCGTGGCGGTCCTTCAGACGCAGCAGCTCGGGGCCGTACTGCTCCCAGCGGCCGGATTCCTGCCACAGCTCGGCGGGCTGGATGCTCGGCATCAGCACTTCCAGGGCGCCGGCGGCGTTCATTTCCTCGCGCACCACGTTCTCGACCTTGCGCATCACCCGCAGGCCCATCGGCAGCCAGGTGTACAGGCCGGAGGCCAGCTTGCGGATCATGCCGGCGCGCAGCATGAGCTGGTGGCTGATGACCACCGCGTCGGCAGGGGTTTCTTTCTGGGTGGCGAGCAAATATTGACTGGTGCGCATGGGGAGCCGTGTCGATTGCCTGAATGTTTGAAATGACCCCGCATTGTACGGGGGCGAAACGAAAGCGTACAGAATGCCCCAGGGCGCGGCACTTGTCAGCCAAGAAAAAGCCCGGCGAGTGCCGGGCTTCTTCAGATGCGGGGCAGTGCAAGCCAGGGCTTACAGGATGCTCAGCGGGTACTCGACGATCAGGCGCAGTTCGTCGATGGAGTTGGAATCGTAGTAGACGCCATCGCTGGAGCGGTAGGTGGCCTGACGGACGCGCAAGCTCAGGTCCTTGGCCGGGCCGCTCTGCAGGACGTACTTGACATCGATGTCGCGTTCCCACTCTTTGCCGTTGTCGGTGGAGCTGGTTTGCGCACCGGTACCACGCGCATAACGGGTCATGAAGCTCAGGCCCGGGATGCCGTATTCAGCGAAGTTCAGGTCGTAGCGAGCCTGCCAGGATTTCTCGTCTTCGGCGTTGAAGTCCGAACGCGCGATGGAGTTGGCCAGGAAGATGCTGCCGCCGCCGTCGATTCCGTAGGCGTAGTCGCCATCGCCGCTGACTTTCTGGTAGGCCAGGGTGAAGGTGTGTGCACCAATGTTGTAAGCGGCCGAAAGGCTGGCTGCGACGTTGTCGAGCTTGTTGCTGCCGTCAGCTTTGGCAACGTAGGCGCCGGTGCGGTTGTCACCGATGGACTTGGTGTCATAGATGTTGAAGTCGAACACCAGGCCTTGCTTGTCGCTCAGCGGCACTGCCCAGTTGAGGTTGCCGTAGTACTTGCGGAAGTGATCTTCCACGCGCGAATAGTACAGGCTGGTGCTCAGGCCGTCGGTGATTGCGTAAGTACCGCCGAACACATTGGCTTCGGTCAGGCCTGGGGTCTTGACCCCAGTATTACGGTTCTTGCCGAGAACGCTGTCCTTGTAGGTCTGGGCTTGGGCATTGAGACGGGTGAAGTGACCGGCGTTGAGCTCCAGGCCTTTGACTTCCTTGCTGGTCAGCAGGAAACCTTCGGCAACTTCTGGCAACAGACGGCTGTCGTCGGTAGCGAAGACCGGCAGAGCGGTGTACTGGCCGCCGTACTTGAGGGTGGTGTCCGAGATGCGCATCTTGACTGCGCCATGAGCCTCGGAGTAATCGTCCTGGGAGCGACCGTCACTGCCGGTCGGGAACAGGCCGCTGCCCGCGCGACCTTTGCCGCTGTCCAGTTTCACACCCAGCAAGCCGATGGCATCCACACCAACGCCGACGGTGCCTTGGGTGAAGCCAGACTCGAAGGCGCCGTGGAAGCCCAGGCCGGTTTCTTCGGTGCGGCTCTTGCTGTCGGCCGGCGAGTTACGGAAGTCACGGCTGAAATACAGCATCCGGGTTTTGACGCTCAGTTTGCTGTCTTCGACAAAGCCCTTGGATTCATCTTGCGAAGAGGCTACGGCGAACTGCGAGGTCCCTGCCGCAACGGCCAGGGCGATCATGCTCCACTTCATCACGCGCATCGTGATTTGCTCCTTTGGTTTTAGGAAGAGTACCGCTGCGCCCAGGTTTTCTAGTTATCGGGGCAGCACTTTCTTTTTATGTCGGCGAAAATGTATATCACCTGACTGTTGTTGGCGATATGAAAAAAACATCCTTTCGGAAAGTTTATGCTCATGTCGCTCCCGGTTATATCCATGTCGCAAACCACGTCCCTTTTTTCGCGGCGTGTACTTCAGCGTTGTTTCCACGCCCGTCACCTGCCCGTAAAGAAAATGTGCCGGTGTGGTACTCCCTGGTAAACCTGTCGCTGTTGTTATCCATTCCGTCCACCCGACATTGCAGGTGTCGTGCCGACTTGGCGTAAAAAGAATGCAACAAGCGTGCACAAAAACGATCACCGTTGATGATTTTTTCACATTTGCTCTGGAAGGGCCTGCAAAGCACCGCAAATGCTGGGTTTTGCTCGCTTGATGGCCGGGCTGTTTTCAGGGCGGGTTGCGTCAAGGAAAGCTGCCTTGAAAGTCAATGTGTTACCGCGCACTGTTCATCCTGAGTAGTTTTTTGCGGGCAGGTGTGGGTTGGTCGACATTTGTCGCCTCATTTTGGTGCGAAAAGTAGCGATGTGTTACCGCGTGTGGCATTGCGCTATCAGGTGTGGGGCAAAAAGGGTGCGAGGCCTGGCGCGCGGCGAGGTATCCTGCGTCAATGTGCCGGCAGTGGTTGTCGGTTGGGGTTTCGAGGAGGTTTTGTCGTGTTCGACCTGGATTCGCGTCTGCAGCAGGATTCCCTGGTGCTGGGGGATTTCCCGCTATGCCGTTTGTTGCTGAGCAGGGACGCCAATTACCCCTGGTTCATTCTGGTGCCGCGACGTGTGGACGTCAGTGAGTTGTTCCAGCTGGATGCCGCCGACCAGCAGCAGCTCTGGAAAGAGACCACCTACCTGGCGGAAACCCTCAAGGATGGCTTCGCCGCCGACAAGATGAACGTGGCGACCTTGGGCAACGTGGTCAGCCAGCTGCACATGCACGTGATCGTGCGTCGCCGTGACGATGCCGCCTGGCCGGCGCCGGTGTGGGGCAAGGCGCCAGCCGTTGAGTATGCGCCGGAGCAGGTCGAGGCCATCCGCCAGCGCCTGCGTGCGCTGTTGGGCGACGAATTCAAGGAGGTGTGAGGCGTATGTCGTTGGAATCGCGCGTCATCGAACTGGAAACCCGTCAGGCGTTCCAGGACGACACCATCCAGGCGCTCAATGATGTGCTGGTGGAGCAGGGGCAGGTGATCGAGCGCCTGCAATTGCAGATGGCCGAACTGATCAAGCGTTATGAAGAGATGGTCGGCCAGTACGAGGCCGGTGGGGAGGAGGCCCCGCCGCCTCATTATTGAGGGCGGCAGGGTTGGGTGCGCTCAGCGACGGGTGACCGCGACCACGTCCTCGGCCTGCAGGCCCTTGTCGCGGTGCATCACCGAGAACTCCACGCGCTGGCCTTCGACCAGCACGCGGTGGCCTTCACCGCGGATGGCGCGGAAGTGCACGAAGATATCGTCGCCGGAGTCGCGGGAAATGAAGCCGAAGCCCTTGGACGTGTTGAACCACTTCACGGTGCCAGTATCGCGCTTGCCGCCATCCGGCAGCGGTACTGGGTTGGTGCGTGGTTTGCGGCTGCCGCGGGCAAGGTTGGCGCCCAGGTGCAGGGCGGCTGCCAGTGCGGCGCAGAACAGGGCAGGGGCATTGCCCAATTCCGGGCGGGCCAGCAGGGTGATGGTCTGCAGGATCACCGCCACTACCAGCAGGGTGCTCGCCAGGCGTTGCAGCAGTTGCCGAGTACCTTGGTAGTAGTGCGGCACGACTGGGGCCAGGATCAGGTTGAGCAGGCCAAGCAGTCCAAGGTAGACAGCTTCGGGTTGCTGTAGAAAGGGTGTCGCGTCGGTTCTGAGGCTGGGGATGAGCGACAGCAGCAAAGCCGCCACGCCCGTCACCAGATGGACGATCTTGAACATTGGGTTAGGCTCACAGTTGGATAAGTCGATCACAGGAAGAGCGGGCAGCACGGTGCGCAGGTGTGGAAAAGGCGCGATCACGTGACTGGCCAGCCTATGCACCCGGCAATAAAAGTCCGCACGGGTGGCACGCTGCCTATTTAACCGCAAAGGCGCAGGCTTCTCAAACCGTAGGCCGGTGCGACTGATGCGCAGCCATCTGTCGCATGCGGCGGGGTGCAACTCTTGATAGAGTGTTTTTGCCCGCTTGATCATCAAGCCTTAAGGAAAGGGGAGATTCATGGCAATCGATATCGGTATCAGCGAAGAAGATCGCAAGTCCATCGTTGACGGGTTGTCTCGCCTGTTGTCGGATACTTACGTGCTGTACCTGAAAACCCATAACTTCCACTGGAACGTCACTGGCCCGTCGTTTCGCACGCTGCACCTGATGTTCGAAGAGCAGTACAACGAATTGGCCCTGGCCGTCGACTCGATCGCCGAGCGCATTCGTGCCCTGGGCTTCCCCGCGCCGGGTTCGTATGCCTTCTATGCGCGGCATTCTTCCATCAAGGAAGAAGAAGGCGTCCCGGCCGCGGACGAGATGATTCGCCAGTTGGTTCAGGGCCAGGAGGCGGTCGTGCGCACGGCGCGCAGTATCTTCCCGGTCGTGGACAAGGTCAGTGACGAGCCGACCGCCGACCTGCTGACCCAGCGCATGCAGGTACACGAGAAGACGGCGTGGATGCTGCGGGTATTGCTCGACGGCAAGTGACCTCGCCAGCGCTAAGCCAGCCCGGCCCGGTTTTCCGGCGCCGGGCTTTTCTTTGCACAAGGAAACCCTTGTCGCTGCTTTCCGGCGCCGTGACGGCGCTTCATTGCCCGACCCAGAAGGGTTTTCGTGCAATGACAAAGGAAGTGGTGGTGACGTATGGCGCAAGCAGGCAAGTTCGGTGGCTGGCCGGTCAAGGAGTGCAGGGACCCATTCAGGAATGATTTCGACATGCGGCGTATCGTGCCGGTTTCACGTTCGGTGCGGCTCAATGGTTTCGCCACCTGCCTGCGCCTGGAGGCTGTTTACTGGCAGATCCTCGAGCGTATAGCCGAAGCCAATGGCTGTTCGGTGAGCGCGGTGCTTTCCTATATTGATCGGGAGGTGCACCTGCGCCAGGGCGGCGTGCGCAATTTCAGTGGTTTGATCCGCGTGGTCTGTGTCGCCTGGCTGCTCGAGCCGCCGAGCGCGCACTGATCGCCGGGCGGGCTGCACTGCTCTCCTTAACCATATATAATCCCGCTTTTTGCTGCCCCGGCAGCCAGCGACAGGGTTGAGCGAGAGACACCCATGCCTCTTTATGACTATCAATGCGCCGCCTGCGACCACCGCCTGGAGGCGTTGCAGAAGATCAGCGCGGCGCCTTTGACCGATTGCCCGGCCTGCCAGGCGCCGGCGCTGAAGAAACAACTGTCGGTACCCGGCTTTCGCCTGAGCGGCAATGGTTGGTACGAAACCGATTTCAAGACCGGGGCGAAGAAGAACCTGGCAGGCGGCGACAAGGCCGACTGAGTTGAAGTGCAGCGACCGGGTCTTGCACTATTAGCCCCTTGGGCGGCCAAGACCTCCACCGAATACACGAATCACGAGAAGCGAAACCACCATCATGATGCGCAGCCATTATTGCGGCCAACTGAACGAGAGCCTGGACGGCCAGGAAGTCACCCTTTGCGGCTGGGTCCATCGTCGCCGCGACCACGGCGGGGTGATCTTCCTCGACATCCGTGACCGCGAAGGCATGGCCCAGGTCGTGTTCGACCCGGATCGCGCCGACACCTTCGCCGCTGCCGACCGCGTGCGCAGCGAATACGTGGTGCAGATCACCGGCAAGGTGCGCAAGCGTCCGGAAGGTGCGGTGAACCCGAACATGGCGTCCGGCGCCATCGAGATCCTGGGTTACCAGCTGACCGTGCTCAACGAAGCCGAGACGCCGCCCTTCCCGTTGAATGAATATTCCGACGTGGGCGAAGAAACCCGTCTGCGCTATCGCTTCATCGACCTGCGCCGTCCGGAGATGGCCGACAAGCTGCGCCTGCGTTCGCGCATCACCAGCAGCATTCGGCGCTTCCTCGACGAGAACGGCTTCCTCGACGTCGAGACGCCGATCCTCACCCGTGCCACCCCGGAAGGCGCGCGCGACTACCTGGTACCGAGCCGCACCCATGCCGGCAGCTTCTTCGCCCTGCCGCAGTCGCCGCAGCTGTTCAAGCAACTGCTGATGGTCGCCGGCTTCGACCGCTACTACCAGATCGCCAAGTGCTTCCGCGACGAAGACCTGCGTGCCGACCGCCAGCCGGAATTCACCCAGATCGACATCGAGACCAGCTTCCTCGACGAATCCGAGATCATGGGCCTGACCGAAGGCATGATCCGCAAGCTGTTCAAGGAAGTGCTGGACCTGGAGTTCGGTGAGTTCCCGCACATGACCTTTGAGGAGGCCATGCGCCGCTACGGTTCCGACAAGCCGGACCTGCGCAACCCGCTGGAGCTGGTCGACGTTGCCGACCAACTCAAGGATGTCGACTTCAAGGTCTTCGCCGGCCCTGCCAACGATCCGAAGTGCCGCGTCACCGCGCTGCGCCTGCCGGGCGGCGCCAGCATGCCGCGCAGCAAGATCGACGAGTACACCAAGTTCGTCGGCATCTATGGCGCCAAGGGCCTGGCCTACATCAAGGTCAACGAGCGTGCCAAGGGCGTCGACGGCCTGCAGTCGCCTATCGTCAAGAACATCCCCGAGGCCAACCTCAACGTGATCCTCGATCGCGTCGGCGCGGTCGATGGCGACATCGTGTTCTTCGGTGCCGACAAGTTCAAGGTGGTCAGCGAGGCCCTGGGCGCGCTGCGTATCCGCCTGGGCCACGACTTCGACCTGCTGACCTGCCAGTGGGCGCCGATGTGGGTCGTCGACTTCCCGATGTTCGAAGAGAACGAAGACGGCAGCTTCACCGCCTTGCACCACCCGTTCACCGCGCCGAAGTGCTCGCCTGAAGAGCTGGAGGCCAACCCGGCCACCGCGCTGTCGCGTGCCTACGACATGGTCCTGAACGGCACTGAGCTGGGTGGTGGTTCGATCCGTATTCACCGCAAGGAAATGCAACAGGCGGTGTTCCGTCTGCTGGGCATCGAGGCGGCGGAACAGGAAGAGAAGTTCGGCTTCCTGCTCGATGCGCTGAAGTTCGGTGCACCGCCTCACGGCGGCCTGGCCTTCGGCCTGGACCGTCTGGTCATGCTGATGACTGGCGCGCAGTCGATCCGTGAAGTGATCGCCTTCCCGAAAACCCAGAGCGCGGCCTGTGTCATGACCCAGGCCCCAGGCCTGGTGGATGCCAAGGCTCTGCGCGAGCTGCACATCCGTCTGCGCGAGCAGACCAAGGTCGAGTAAGCGACCTGCGGGTGCCCTTTCGCCGGGGCGCCCACGCGCTTCGGCGCAGCATTTCTCGTGTTCCGCCCTTCGGGGCGGAACCTGTTTTTGTTTCAAGGATTTGGAGTCGTTATGGCAGGTCATTCCAAGTGGGCGAACATCAAGCACCGCAAAGAGCGCCAGGATGCCAAGAGAGGCAAGATCTTCACCAAGTGGATCCGCGAACTGACCGTCGCCGCCAAGCAGGGCGGGCCTGACCCAGCCTCCAACCCGCGTCTGCGCCTGGCCCTGGACAAGGCCCTGGGCGCCAACATGAGCCGCGACATCATCGACCGCGCCGTGGCGCGTGGCGCTGGCACCAATGAAAGCGACAACGTCGAGGAGCTGACCTACGAAGGTTACGGCCCGGGTGGCGTGGCGATCATGGTCGAGGCCATGACCGATAACCGTAACCGCACCGCCGCCGCCGTGCGCCATGCCTTCACCAAGTGTGGCGGCAACCTCGGCACCGACGGTTCCGTGGCCTACCTGTTCGAGCGCAAGGGGCAGCTCAGCTTCGCTGCGGGCGTCGAAGAGGACGCGCTGATGGAGGCGGCAATGGAAGCGGATGCCGACGACGTGCTGGCCAACGATGATGGCTCCTTCGACGTCTTCACGTCGTTCAATAGCTTCTACGCCGTGCGTAATGCGCTGGAAGAGGCGGGTTTCAAGGCCGCTGATGCGGAAATCGTCATGCAGCCGACCACCAGTGCCGAGCTCGACCAGGACGGTGCGGAGAAGGTGCTCAAGCTGATCGACATGCTCGAGGACCTGGACGACGTGCAGAACGTCTATTCCAACGCGCAGATTTCCGACGAGATCCTGGAAAAACTCGGCTAAGGTTTTTCCTTGGCCTTCTGGGCCTCTTCGCGGGCAAGCCCGCTCCCACAGGCGCCGCGTGGTGCTCGTGGGGGCGGGCTTGCCCGCGAAGAGGCCGGTGAAAAATGTAAAGAACCGCAGGCTTTATGACGCTGATTCTTGGTATCGACCCCGGCTCGCGGATCACCGGCTACGGTGTGGTCCGCCAGACCGCCCGTGGCTGCGAGTACGTGGCTTCCGGCTGCATCCGCACGGGCAGTGGTGAATTGCACGAGCGCCTGCAGGTGGTTTTTCGCGGCGTGAGCGAGATCATTCGCCTGCATGGCCCTGTCACCATGGGCATCGAGCGGGTGTTCATGGCGCGCAACGCCGACTCGGCGCTCAAGCTTGGCCAGGCGCGTGGCGCGGCGATCGTCGCCGCAGCCGAGGCGGGCCTGGAGATCGCCGAGTACAGCGCCAGCCAGGTGAAGCAGGCGGTGGCGGGCACTGGCGGGGCCAACAAGGAACAGGTGATGCTGATGGTCATGCACCTGCTCAAGCTGACCCAGAAGCCGCAGGTCGACGCCTCCGATGCCCTGGCCATCGCCCTGTGCCATGCCCATACCCGCTCCAGCCTGGTGCCCCATGGCCTGGCCACGGCACGGCGACGCGGCGGGCGCTTGCGTCTGTAACCGCTTCATGCCCTGATACACATTTTGTCCGGGTGAAACGCTCACCCCTTGCATTTGCTGATAGGGTTGTCCGGTCTCTGGCCGGTGCCCGAGAGGAAGGATCGGAACGTGATTGGACGTTTGCGCGGCACCCTGGCGGAAAAACAGCCGCCGCACCTGATTATCGACGTCAATGGCCTGGGCTATGAGCTGGAGGTGCCAATGACCACCCTGTACCGCCTGCCCAAGGTCGGCGAAGCGGTCACCCTGCACACGCACTTGGTGGTGCGCGAGGACGCCCACCTGCTCTACGGCTTTGCCGAGAAGCGCGAACGCGAGCTGTTCCGTGAGCTTATCCGGCTGAACGGCGTCGGCCCCAAGCTGGCCCTGGCGCTGATGTCGGGCCTGGAGGTCGACGAGTTGGTGCGCTGTGTCCAGGCCCAGGACGCTTCGGCGCTGGTGCGCGTGCCCGGCGTCGGCAAGAAGACCGCCGAGCGTCTGCTGGTCGAACTCAAGGACCGCTTCAAGGCGTGGGAAACCTCGCCAGCCATGTTCACCCTGGTCTCCGATGGCCCGCTGCCGGTGGCCAGCAACTCGAGTGCCGAGGCCGATGCCGTCAGCGCCCTGATCTCGCTCGGCTACAAGCCACAGGAGGCCAGCAAGGCGGTTTCGGCCATCGAGGGCAAGGCCAACCTGAGCAGTGAGGAACTGATCCGCCGTAGCCTCAAAGGAATGATCAAGTGATCGAAGCCGACCGACTGATCGCCGCCAGCGGGCGGGACCGCGAAGAGGTCCAGGACCGCGCCATTCGCCCATTGAGCCTGGACGAGTACATCGGCCAGCCGGTGGTGCGCGATCAGATGGGGCTGTTCATACAGGCGGCCCGCGGGCGCAACGAGTCGCTCGACCACACCCTGATCTTTGGTCCGCCCGGCCTGGGCAAGACCACCCTGGCCAACATCATCGCCCACGAGATGGGTGTCTCGGTCAAGAGCACCTCGGGGCCGATCCTCGAGCGCCCTGGCGACCTGGCCGCGATGCTGACCAACCTAGAGCCCCACGATGTGCTGTTCATCGACGAGATCCACCGCCTCTCGCCAGTGGTCGAGGAGGTGCTCTACCCGGCGATGGAGGACTTCCAGCTCGACATCATGATCGGCGAAGGCCCGGCTGCCCGTTCCATCAAGCTCGACCTGCCGCCATTCACCCTGGTCGGCGCCACCACCCGCGCCGGCATGCTCACCAACCCGCTGCGTGATCGTTTCGGCATCGTCCAGCGCCTGGAGTTCTACAGCAACCAGGACCTGGCCACCATCGTCAGTCGTTCGGCGAACATCCTCGGCCTGGTCATCGAAGACCAGGGTGCCTTCGAGATCGCCCGCCGCGCGCGCGGCACCCCACGTATCGCCAATCGCCTGTTGCGCCGTGTGCGCGACTACGCCGAGGTGCGCGCCAAGGGGCAGATCACCAAGGCGATCGCCGACAAGGCGCTGAACCTGCTGGACGTCGACGAGCGTGGCTTCGACCACTCCGACCGACGCCTGCTGCTGACCATGATCGAGAAGTTCGACGGCGGCCCGGTGGGGGTCGACAACCTGGCCGCGGCGATCAGCGAAGAGCGGCACACCATCGAGGACGTGCTCGAGCCCTACCTGATCCAGCAGGGCTACATCATGCGCACGCCGAGGGGGCGTGTGGTAACCCGGCACGCCTACCTGCATTTCGGCCTGAACATTCCAGGGCGTTTTGCCGAGGGCGGAGAATTTTCCGATCCGGACGATGAATGACAGATCGAAGCGGGGTTTTCGTGGTCCTAGCGCTGGCACTTTGCGACAGGGCTGGCAATACGACATTTCCCCTGAAAAAACAGTTGCCGGTGCGGATTGGCAAGCTGAGGAGTAAGCACTAGAGTATGCGCGCGCAAAATCGGCTGGAACCGTTCGCACACCGCTGTCGCGTCTATTACGAGGATACCGACGCGGGTGGGGTCGTCTATTACGTCAATTACCTGAAATTCATGGAGCGTGCGCGCACCGAACGTCTGCGTCACCTGGGCTTTTCCCAGGCGGAACTGGCCGGTGACAATCTGCTGTTCGTGGTCCACTCCAGCGAGGCGCGCTACCACGCGCCGGCGCGGTTGGACGACGAACTGCGGGTGACTGCGCAGGTGCTCGAGCTGAACCGTGCCAGCCTGCGCTTCGTGCAGCAGGTCTGGCGCGAAAAGGATGAAACGCTGCTCTGCGAAGGGCAGTTCCTGGTGGCCGCCGTGCGCGCCGACACTTTCAAACCCCGGGCCATTCCCCCAGCGCTGCGAGACGCCTTCCTGGCGGATGGCCCGGGTATTCAATCGAACGCAGGAGAATAAGCGTGGAAGCAAACGTCGTCGACCATACCTCCATGTGGAGCCTGGTCGCCAATGCCAGTATCGTGGTTCAGCTGGTGATGCTGACCCTCGTGGCAGCCTCGGTGACTTCTTGGATCATGATCTTCCAGCGCAGCAACCTGCTGCGCGCCGGTCGTCGTGCACTGGATGCCTTTGAAGAGCGCTTCTGGTCGGGCATCGACCTGTCCAAGCTGTACCGCCAGGCTGGCAGCAACCCCGACCCGGACTCCGGCGTCGAGCAGGTGTTCCGCGCTGGCTTCAAGGAATTCTCGCGCCTGCGCCAGCAGCCGGGCGTCGACCCGGATGCGGTCATGGAAGGTGTCGGCCGTGCCATGCGCGTGGCCATCTCCCGCGAGGAAGAAAAGCTCGAGCAGAGCCTGCCGTTCCTCGCCACCGTCGGCTCCACCAGCCCGTACATCGGCCTGTTCGGTACCGTCTGGGGCATCATGAACTCCTTCCGTGGCCTGGCCAGCGCCCAGCAGGCCACCCTCGCCACCGTGGCCCCGGGCATCGCCGAGGCGCTGATCGCCACCGCGATCGGCCTGTTCGCCGCGATTCCGGCCGTTATCGCCTACAACCGTTTCGCCGCGCGCAGCGAAGTGCTGATCGGTCGTTACTACACGTTCGCCGACGAGTTCCAGGCGATCCTGCACCGTAAAGTGCACACCAGCGAAGAGTGATCAGGTAGACATCCATGGCCCGAGTTCGCCACAAACGCAAGCCGGTCGCCGAGATGAACGTGGTGCCCTACATCGACGTGATGCTGGTGCTGCTGGTCATCTTCATGGTGACCGCACCCATGCTCAACCAGGGCGTGAAGGTCGACCTGCCCAAGGTTTCCAGCGAAGCCCTGCCGCAGGACAACAACGTGCAGATCCTCACCATCTCGATCAAGGCCGACAAGACCTACTACTGGAACCTCGGTAGCGAAGTCGATACCGACAAACAGATGGACCGGGCCATGACCCTGCCGGACATGACCAGCGCGGTGACCAAAATCATCGCTGCCGGCCGTGACCAGGGCAAGCAGACCCAGGTGTTCATCCGTGGCGACAAGGCCGTCGACTACGGCGCTGTCATGGGCGCCATGGGCGGGTTGCAGAAGGCCGGTGTCGGTAACGTTGGCCTGATTACCGAGGCGCCCTGATGCAACAGCGAGAGCCATCCGCCTCGGAAAGCTACTTCTGGCCCACAGTCTGGGCCGTTGGCCTGCATGTGCTGGTCTTCGGCATGCTGTTCGTCAGCTTTGCCATGACGCCCGAGCTGCCGCCCTCCAAGCCGATCGTCCAGGCCACGCTCTACCAGCTCAAGTCCAAGAGCCAGGCGACCACCCAGACCAATCAGAAGATTGCCGGTGAGGCGAAGAAGACCGCTTCGCGCCAGACCGAGGTCGAGCAGCTGGAGCAGAAGAAGGTCGAGCAAGAGGCCGTGAAGGCCGCGGAACAAAAGAAAGCCGACGCCGCTCAAAAGGCCGAGGAAGCCCGCGAGGCCGCCGAGGCGAAGAAAGCCGAGGAAGCCGCCAAGGCCACTGAAGCGAAGAAGGCTGCCGAAGCCAAGAAGGCTGAAGAGGCGAAGAAGGCCGCCGAGAAGCAACAGGCCGACATCGCCAAGAAGAAAGCCGAGGAAGAGGCGAAGAAGCAGGCCGAGGAAGAAGCCAAGAAACAGGCCGCCGAGGAGGCGAAGAAGAAAGCCGCCGAAGAGGCCAAGAAGAAAGCAGCCGAGGACGCCAAGAAGAAAGCGGCGGCCGAGGACGCCAAGAAAAAGGCAGCCGAAGAGGCCAAGCAAAAGGCCGCGGCGGACGCCCAGAAGAAAAAGGCACAGGAAGCGGCACGCAAGGCGGCCGAGGACAAGAAGGCGCAGGCCCTGGCCGAGCTGTTGTCCGACACCACCGAGCGCCAGCAGGCCCTGGCCGACGAGCAAGGCGACCAAGTGGCCGGCGACTTCGACGACCTTATCCGCATGCGTGCGGCCGAAGGTTGGGCGCGTCCGCCATCCGCGCGCAAGGGCATGACGGTAGTCCTGCAGATCAACATGCTGCCGGACGGCACGATCACCAACGTGAGCGTGGCCAAGTCCAGTGGCGATGGTCCGTTCGACAGCTCGGCCGTGGCCGCGGTGAAGAACATTGGTCGCTTGACCGAAATGCAGGGCTTGAAGCCGAACGAGTTCAATCCGTATCGTTCGTTCAAGATGACATTTACACCTGAGGATCTAGCGTTGTGATTAAACGTCTGAGAGGACTGCTGGTCATGCTCTGCTGCGTGGCAGGCATGGCGGTGGCAGAGGAAAAGAACATCCTGGTCACCAGTGGCAGCGACCGGGCAACGCCCATCGCGGTAGTGCCGTTCGGCCTGCAAGGTGGCAGCGTGCTGCCGGAAGACATGGCCGACATTATCAGCAATGACCTGCGCAACTCCGGCTACTACGCGCCGATTCCACGGCAGAACATGATCAGCACGCCGACCCAGGCGAGCGAAGTCATCTTCCGTGACTGGAAAGCGCTGGGCGCCCAGTACGTGATGGTCGGTAACATCGTGCCGTCCGGTGGTCGCCTGCAGGTGACCTACGCACTGTTCAACGTCGCCACCGAGCAGCAGGTGCTGACCGGCAGCGTCGGCGGTGGCGTAGACCAGTTGCGCGACATGTCGCACTACATCGCAGACCAGTCGTTCGAGAAGCTCACCGGCATCAAGGGCGCGTTCTCCACCCGCATGCTGTACGTGACCGCCGAGCGTTTCTCGACCAACAACACCCGCTACACCCTGCAACGCTCCGACTACGACGGTGCCCGTGCGGTGACCCTGCTGCAGTCCCGTGAGCCGATCCTGTCGCCGCGCTTCGCGCCGGATGGCAAGCGCATCGCTTATGTGTCGTTCGAGCAGAAGCGTCCGCGCATCTTCGTCCAGCACATCGACACCGGTCGCCGTGAGCAGATCACCAACTTCGAAGGCCTGAACGGTGCGCCTGCCTGGTCGCCGGACGGTTCGCGCCTGGCGTTCGTGCTGTCCAAGGACGGTAACCCGGACATCTACGTGATGAACGTCGGTTCCCGCCAGATCAGCCGTGTCACCGCCGGCCCCGGTATCAATACCGAGCCGTTCTGGGGCAAGGATGGCAACACCCTGTACTTCACTTCCGACCGTGGCGGTAAACCGCAGATCTACAAAACTTCGGTCAGCGGTGGTGGTGCGGAGCGTGTCACGTTCGTGGGCAACTACAACGCCAACCCGAAACTGTCGGCGGATGAAAAGACCTTGGTGATGATTCATCGCCAAGAAGGTTTCACCAACTTCAAAGTGGCGGCCCAGGACTTGCAACGTGGAAGTGTAAAGATTCTCTCCGAGACCAGTCTTGATGAGTCACCCACTGTTGCGCCAAACGGCACCATGCTAATCTACGCCACCCGCCAGCAGGGCCGGGGAGTCTTGATGCTCGTCTCGCTCAATGGACGCGTGAGGCTCCCACTTCCTACCGCTCAAGGCGAAGTCAGAGAACCGTCCTGGTCCCCTTACCTGAACTGATTGCGGCGTAACATTTTTGCTTAACACACTGGGGTTTCATTAGGAGTTTCACGATGGAAATGCTGAAGTTTGGTAAATTCGCTGCGCTGGCTCTGGCCATGGCCGTAGCTGTAGGTTGCTCCTCCAAGGGCGGTGACAACGCTGGTGAAGGCGCTGTTGACCCGAACGCTGGCTACGGTGCCAACACCGGCGCTGTCGATGGTTCCCTGAGCGAAGAAGCCGCTCTGCGCGCAATCACCACCTTCTACTTCGAATACGACAGCTCGGATCTGAAGCCAGAAGCCATGCGCGCCCTGGACGTTCACGCCAAGGACCTGAAAGCCAACGGCAACCGTGTTGTTCTGGAAGGTAACACCGACGAGCGCGGTACCCGCGAGTACAACATGGCTCTGGGCGAGCGTCGTGCCAAGGCCGTTCAACGCTACCTGGTCCTGCAAGGCGTTTCGCCTGCTCAGCTGGAACTGGTTTCCTACGGCGAAGAGCGTCCAGTTGCCACCGGCAACGACGAGCAGTCCTGGGCTCAGAACCGTCGCGTAGAACTGCGTAAGTAAGTTCTTATGCGTATGTGCCGTCGTGTTGTAACCGTCCTCGCCCTCAGCCTGCCGCTTTCGGCATGGGCTGCGGTACCTGTAGTAGATGACAACGGAGGCAGTTACCCGCCTTCGGGTTATGGCACGAGCGGCGCCTATGCCGGGGCAGGGGCTTCGGCCCCCGCCTCTGCACAGGGCCAGCTGTTCTTGCAGCTGCAACAGATGCAGGACCAGATTTCCCGCCAGCAGGGCATCATCGAAGAATTGCAAAACGATGTGGCCCGCATGAAGCAGGAAAACCTGGAACGCTACCAGGATCTGGACCGTCGCATCAGCAGTGGCGTCGCACCTGCGGCCACTCCCGAGAATTCCCCGTCCGGCGGCGCACCTGCCACCGGAGCACCCGCCACCGATGGCGGTGCCAGCGCCCAGCCGCCTGCCACTGGCAGCGAGCCCGGCGACCCGGCCAAAGAGAAGCTGTACTACGATGCAGCCTTCGACCTGATCAAGCAGAAGGATTTCGACAAGGCCAGCCAGGCCTTCACCGCCTTCCTGCGCAAGTACCCCAATAGCCAGTACGCCGGCAACGCGCAGTACTGGTTGGGTGAAGTGAACCTGGCCAAGGGCGACCTGCAAGGCGCCGGCCAGGCCTTCGCCAAGGTCAGCCAGCTGTACCCCAAGCACAGCAAGGTGCCTGATTCGTTGTACAAGCTGGCCGATGTCGAACGTCGCCTTGGCCACACCGACAAGGTCAAGGGCATTCTGCAGCAGGTCATCACCCAGTATCCCGGCACTTCCGCCGCGCAACTGGCGCAACGCGACCTGCAGAAACTCTGAGCTGCACCGTTTGAAAGAAACCCGCGCTTGTCGCGGGTTTTTTCGTTAGAATCTGTGCCCTTTTTTCGTAAACACGCTGTTGCGGATAACGCCATGTCGAGTCCGCGACAGTGCCTGACGGAGGCGGACAGCCTGTTTAGCTGTCACGCCCGTGGCGACCATGCAAGACACATTACGCATCACCGAAGTCTTTTACTCTTTGCAGGGTGAAACGCGAACGGCTGGGCTGCCCACCGTATTCGTGCGCCTCACTGGCTGCCCCCTGCGCTGCCAGTACTGCGACAGTGCCTACGCTTTCAGTGGCGGCACGCTGCGCACCCTCGACGACATCCTCGAGCAGGTGGCGGGTTTCCGGCCGCGCTACGTTTGCGTCACTGGTGGCGAACCGCTGGCCCAGCCCAATGCGCTGCCTCTGCTGCAACGTCTGTGCGACGCCGGCTACGAGGTTTCCCTGGAAACCAGCGGCGCCCTCGACATTGCGCGGGTGGACACCCGCGTCAGCCGCGTGGTCGACCTCAAGACCCCAGGCTCCGAGGAAATGCACCGCAACCGCTACGAGAACATTGAGCACCTGACCCGCAACGACCAGGTCAAGTTCGTCATCTGTTCGCGTGAGGACTATGACTGGGCGGTGTCCAAGCTGATCCAGTACAACCTGGCGCAACGCGCGGGCGAAGTGCTGTTCTCGCCCAGCCACCATCAGGTGAACGCCACCGACCTGGCCGACTGGATCGTCGCCGACAACCTGCCCGTACGCTTCCAGATGCAGCTGCACAAACTGCTATGGAACGACGAACCAGGGCGCTGAGACCCAAAGAGTGAACGACATGACTGAGAAACGCGCGGTAATCCTGCTGTCTGGCGGCCTGGACTCGGCCACCGTGGTCGCCATGGCCAAGGCCGACGGCTACAGTTGCTACACCATGAGCTTCGACTACGGTCAACGCCACCGCGCCGAGCTCAATGCCGCGGCGCGTGTCGCCCGCGACCTGGGCGTGATCGAGCACAAGGTGATCGGCCTGAACCTCGATGGCATCGGTGGCTCGGCCCTGACCGACAGCAGCATCGACGTGCCCGAGGCACCGACCGAAGGCATCCCGGTCACCTATGTGCCTGCGCGCAACACCGTGTTCCTGTCCCTGGCTCTGGGGTGGGCGGAGGTGCTGGAGGCGCGTGACATCTTCATCGGTGTCAACGCGGTGGACTATTCCGGCTACCCGGACTGCCGCCCGGAGTTCGTCGAGGCCTTCGAGCGCATGGCCAACCTGGCCACCAAGGCTGGCGTGGAAGGGCAGGGCTTCCGCATCCAGGCGCCGCTGCAGAACCTGAGCAAGGCGCAGATCATCCAGGCTGGGGTCGCCCGGGGCGTGGACTACAGCCTCACGGTGTCGTGCTACCAAGCCGATGACCAGGGCCGTGCATGCGGCAAATGCGATAGCTGCCGCTTGCGTGCAGAGGGCTTCAAAGCGGCTGGGATAGACGACCCTACGCCCTATTTTTGAAAAAAGTTGCGATGGGGTGTTGATTTCCTTATAGGAATCAGTAATATACGCGCCATCCAACGGGTCGTTAGCTCAGTTGGTAGAGCAGTTGGCTTTTAACCAATTGGTCGTAGGTTCGAATCCTACACGACCCACCATATTCACAGCGGTTCGTGAGTGCTAGAGAGCGGCTTGCCATAGCCATTTCTAGTCTTGCAGCCGTCTGTAGCGAGTCCTAGGCTCGCTACAAGGTGATATCAATATTGAATAGCCCGCCACTTATGGCGGGCTTTTTCGTTTCTGAGTCAGAAAACTCAAAGACTTAGCGGATTTTGAGCTGTTACAGCTCAATCAAATAATGCCGCTAATGTATCCCAAGCCCCTCGCAGCTAAAGGCATAGCGCCAGCTTCATAGCATCATGATCTATCGATGCCCTGGTTCAGGGTCATCCCCATCATGATGGTTCTGCTCGATAGTCTTCGTTGATCGGGCTCTATACGGGCATGGTTTTACTGGTCCGTGAGCCGGGTGCGGCGCTTTCATCGACGCGGCGAGCCAGGTGCAATGCCCCCTGCCGCAGGCTGCGCTCATGCAGCACATCGCGCATGTGTCGTAGTCAGCTTCTATGTGGCGCGATGTTCGAGTGATTGAGCAAATCGTTAATCTTGGCGCTGGTCTGTCTCAGGTCATGGTCGACCAGGTGCTCCTGCAGCAACTCCTGAGGCGTCATCCTGCGGCCCCTTCCACTACCCTGCGCAACAACTTCGGGTCGAGAAGCAGGCAACCCTTCAACTGGGCGGTCTTCCGTGGGCCTATTGCATCGTAGGTCCGGATGTTCAACTGCTTGCCGGTCTTCGGGTGGCTCTGTTCTTTCTCAAATGCGCGTTGTACATGCTGCCAGGCCGCTGTCCCGGTTTTGTCGAAAGTTCTCTCAAGCTCTGGGTGCTCCAGCACATATCTCTTGAAGATCCCAGGGGTAACGAGCATTGCCGTGTCGTCGACAGTGTGTATCAGGGTCTTGGTGTCGTTGAGTTTGGGTAGCGCTTGGCTCATCTGATGGCTCAGTGATATTGCACTACGGTTTCAGCAGATCTTCGTGTTCAGAACATTGGATCCCTTCGGTTGGGACTGGCTGTGCCAATGTTCGATGCCGTGCCGGAAGGTGAAGTGCATCGGCGTTACAGTCGGCTGGTTCAAGAGGTGGCGCGCAGACTGTTATTGTCATTTTTTTTGTGTAAGTTTTACTGGGAGGATTTCGATCTATTTTGTGATCGGTTGTGGATTTTTTGTTTGTCCGATCTTGTGTTGAGGGATTGGGCATACTAGCATCCGGCCGGATATCCAGTTGACCCGGCAGGCGTTGAAAGCGGGTCGTTTGGGTGTTTGCCTTTTGGGTTTCTATTGAGAGTGCTTGGTTATAGGGCGAAGTTTGAGTGAGGTCGCCTGGAAGACTGGCATAAGATGCCAAAAGTGGTCGATTTTCAGCCGGATGGTTGCGGCGCGTGCGTTCGCGCAGCCGGGTGGGTCTTGTGTCGTTGATGGCTTTTCATAGGGCGTCAGGTGGTCGGCAGGTGATTTCGTTCGGTGAGTATTTGAATAGTTTGTTTAAGCATAAGATGGGAGATTGAGTTTATTCGATTCGAGTGATTGGCTGAGTGGTTGCGAATTATATTTTTACTGAATCAGTAAATGGATTCTGTATTTTTATACTTGTAAATAACACCTATTAGGTTTTGTATATGCACAGCGATTTGCATCATTTGGCTGACTCATTTTCATCGAACAATAATCTAATTGACTTGCTGGAAGCGCGAGCCCGGCTGCAGCCGGATAACGAGGTTTATACTTTTTTACCCGCGGGTGAGGGCAGTCCGGACTCGCTCACGTATGCGAAGCTCCATGAGCGGGCCAGGAAGATCGCGTGCTACTTGCATGAGCAGGATGTTTCTGCCGATGCTCGGATCATGCTGCTGTTTCACGCGGGAATTGACTATATTTGCGCGTTTTTCGGCTGTTTGTATGCCGGCGCGATTCCGGTGCCGGCCTATCCGCCCACGCATGCCCGGCAGTTCGACCGCCTCAAGGCGGTCATCAAGGATGCCGATACGAACCTGATTCTGACAGGTCGGGGCGAACTCGAGGGTATTCGTTCCATCGGCGCCGAGACAATGCATCCCCCGATCGGCACTTGGCTGGTGCTGGACGAAGCGAACGGTGACGGCGAGGCTTGGATCAATCCCGCGGTCGCCCCGGAGCGGATCGCATTTCTCCAATACACGTCGGGGTCGACCGGCACGCCCAAGGGCGTGATGGTTACGCATGGGAACGCCCTGGCGAATATTCGACTGACTGCGCTGTTTACCCGCTCGGGGCCGCAAGACGTCATGGTGTTCTGGCTGCCGCCTTATCACGACTTCGGCCTCATCGGCGGTATCTTGGCGCCCCTGGTCCTCGGGTGCTCGTGCGTGTTGATGCGGCCGTCGTCGTTTCTGCTCAGTCCTCTGCGGTGGCTCAAGGCCATTAGCGATTACCGAGGCACGATCACCGGGGCACCGAATTTTGCCTACGATCTTTGCGCGCGCAGCGTCACCGAGGCGCAACGCGCATCGCTCGATCTCAGTTGCCTGCGGGTTGCGTTCAACGGTGCGGAGCCGATCCGGCATAGCACACTCGATCGTTTTACCGACGCCTTCTCCGACACAGGCTTCCGTCCGCAAGCCTGGCTTGCCGCATACGGGCTGGCCGAGTCGACATTGATGGTGTCGGGGCGGTGGGGGGAAACCATGGCGGATCTGCCGGTTTCCCTGCCGTTCATGCAGTCCGCCCTGCGCGAGAAACAGCACGCCATCCTGCTCGACGAGCATCACGAGACCCTCGACGTAGCGCAGCTCGTCAATGTCGGCCGAATTTTGTCAGATCACCAGGTCGCCATCGTCGATCCGCATACGCGACGGCGTGTCGAGGACGGCCGCATCGGCGAAATCTGGATCAACGGCCCGTGTGTGGCCAAGGGCTATTGGCAGCGCGAGGCAGACAGCGAAGCCGCGTTTGCAGCGAAAATCGACGGTGATCCCGGATCGGTGGACGCGCTTGCCTACATGCGTACCGGGGATCTTGGCTTCATCCACGAAGGTTGTCTTTACATCGGTGGGCGCCATAAAGACCTGATCATCATCAATGGCCTGAACATCTATCCGCAGGATGTCGAGCGCGCCGCTTTCGAGAGTCATCCGTCGCTGCGTCAGGATGGTGCAATCGCATTCGCGCTCGAGACCGATGGGACGGAAAAATTGGTGGTCGTGCAGGAGCTCGATTTTCGGCGCAGGGCGGATGATGCGATGGTCGGCGGTATCGCGGCCGCCATTTCCAGTAGCATCGGCATGCCGCCGGACGTCATCGGGCTGGTATCCGCAGGCAGGCTTCCGCGTACGTCGAGCGGCAAGGTGCGGCGCAGCCAGTGCCGGCAGGATTTCCTCGATGGCAAGCTCGAACTGGTGCGGTGCTGGCATCGCCCCGAGGAGGGTTCGCCGGCGTTGCCGGTGCCCGTCGAGCAGGCATCGGTTACCAATACAGCTCGTCCGGTCTCGCTGGCCGAGGTCGAGGCGTGGCTGCGCGGGCGGTTGGCGGAGCGGATCGGCGTCGCGCCCGAAACCCTTGATGCTGATCAGCCGTTCGAGTTTTACGGCCTCAATTCTATGGCCGCGGTCCAACTGACCGAATCCCTCGCTAGCTGGCTCGGGCGTCCCGTCGAACCCATCGTGTTCTGGGATCACCCGACGCTCGCCCGCTTGTCGCGTTTCCTGTCCGAACCGGACAGTGCGAAGCTGCAAGCGCAGGCCAATCGCCCCTCGGCGAACGAAGCCGCTGAGGCGCAAGCCGATGAGATCGCCATCATCGGCCTGAGTTGCCGACTGCCCGGCGCGGACGACCCCGATGCATTCTGGCGGTTGCTGGAAGCGAACCGCGACGCGGTGACCGGGATCCATGCAGGGCGCGTTGCGGCGGGTACCTTCGAGGACGCCAATGAGGATGATGGCGTGCAGGTCAGGCGCGGAGGCTTCCTCGACTCGGTGGACCGATTCGACGCACGTTTCTTCAGCATTTCGCCGCGCGAAGCCGTGCATATGGACCCGCAGCAACGCCTGGCCATGGAGCTCGCCTGGGAGGCACTGGAGGATGCCGGGATCGTGCCGGCCAGCCTGGCCGGCAGTGATACCGGTGTGTTCGTCGGCATTTCGACGCACGACTACGAGGCCGTCCAACACCTCGCCGCCGAGGGGCCGGACATCTATTCGGCCACCGGCAACGCATCCAGTATCGTTGCCAACCGTCTTTCCTATTTCCTCGACCTGCGTGGCCCCAGCCTCGCGATCGACACGGCGTGTTCGTCGTCCCTGGTGGCCGTGCATGCCGCATGCCAGAGCCTGCGCCAGGGCGAAACCGGCATCGCCCTGGCTGGCGGTGTCAACCTTATCTTGTCGACCACCTCGAGCCTGACCTTCGCGCGCGCCGGGATGCTGTCGCCGGACGGCCGTTGCAAGGCCTTCGATGCGGGCGCCAACGGTTATGTGCGTGGCGAGGGCGGCGGCCTGGTGGTGTTGAAGCGCTTGCGCGATGCGGTGCGTGACGGCGATGCGATCCGCGCTGTCATTCGCGGATCGGCCGTGATGCAGGATGGTCGTGGCAACGGCTTGGTCGCACCCAACGGCAGCGCGCAGTCTGCCACCGTGGCCCAGGCATTGGCGCGTGCTCGCCTGGAGGCCAAGGACATCGCGTATCTTGAGGCCCATGGAACGGGCACCGTGTTGGGCGACCCGATCGAGCTCAATGCGTTGAAGAGCGTGTTCGCTCACGCGCCCGAGGCAGGCACCTGCCTGGTCGGCTCCGTGAAGACCAATATCGGCCACCTCGAGGCCGCTGCGGGAGTGGCCAGCCTGATCAAGGTGGTGCTGGCGCTGGAGCATGACGTGATTCCCGCGAGCCTGCATTACCGCGAGGCGAACCCGCATTGCCGGTTGGACGACACGCCGTTGCGCATCGTCGATCGCAACCAGGCTTGGGACCGCCCGCCGCATCAACGCCATGCAGGTATCAGCTCGTTCGGTTTCGGCGGCACGCTCGCGCACATGATCGTCTCTGCGGCGCCCGAGACGACGGCGCGGGCAGACACAGCCTGGCCGGTGCATCTACTCATGTCTTCCGCCAGGAGCGAGGCTGCGCTAGAGGCGGCTGCCGCCGGACTGGCGGGGCGGGTCGCGGCCTGGTCCGGCGAGGCGATGGCCGATGCGGCCTATACCACCCAGGTCGGACGCACCGCGTTCGAATGGCGCCGCGTGGAGCTCTTGGTCGACGCAGAGAACGCTGCGGGCGCCGCATCCGCTAGGGGGGACAGCCGCGTAATGATCAGCGGCCAAGCGCGTGCCGCGCGTATGGCGAGCGCATTCATGTTCCCCGGGCAGGGCGCGCAGAAGATCGGCATGGCACGCGAACTCTACAGCAAGGTCGAGTCGTTCCGGGCGACCGTGACGTATTGCGCGGCACGCCTGCGCGAGCATGCGTCGTTCGACCTGCTTGAACTGCTCTATGGCGAGGACACCCCGCAGGCGCAGGCCGCTCTCGATCAGACCGAGGTCGCGCAACCGGCCCTGTTCGTCATCGAATTCGCGCTAGCCCAGCTGTGGATGAGCTGGGGCGTGCAGCCGGTCGCCCTGGTCGGTCATAGCATCGGTGAATACGTGGCCGCGTGTCTGGCCGGCGTGTTTTCCCTGGACGACGCGCTTGCGCTCGTCGCGGCTCGCGGCCGGCTGATGCAGCGCCTGCCTGGCGGCGCGATGCTCAGCGTGGCGCTGGACGAGGCGTCGCTGCGCGAGCATCTCGACGGCTCACTGTCGCTGGCTGCGGTGAATGCCGCGCAACGCTGCGTGGTTGCTGGCGACGTCGAGGCTATCGCAGCGCTTGAATCTCGTTTGGGCGGGCGCGCAATCGTTTGCCGACGGGTATCGACCTCGCACGCCTTCCATTCCCACATGATGGAGCCCGTCCTCGCGGAGTTCACGGCCTGCGTCGCCCGGGTTGCCCGGCACGCGCCGACCATCCCCTTCGTCTCGAACGTGACCGGCACCTGGATCGAGGACGCGCAGGCGACCGATCCGGCCTATTGGGCGACCCACCTGCGGGCTACTGTGCGATTCACCGATTGCCTGGAGCGCATTGGCGAGGCTTCTCCGGTACTGATCGAAGTGGGGCCGGGGCAGACGCTTTGCGGGCTCGCGCGTCAGGCCGGCCGGGCTGCCAGCGACGTGCTGCCAACGCTGCGGCATCACGATGGGCACGCGTCTGATCTCGCCACCTTGCTCAGCTCCGCCGGCAAGCTCTGGGTGAGAGGCCAGCCCATCGACTGGCATGCCATGCACGCCGGGCAGGCACGCCGGATCGTGCACCTGCCAACCTATCCGTTCGAACGCGAGCGGCACTGGATCGATCGCCCCACAGGGGGTGCGCCAGGCCGTACCGCTGCCATGTCTTCCGTTGTTACCACTGCGACCCATAGGGTTCCTAGCATGCCTACTTCCGCCCAGCGAAAAAATGCCATCCTGCTCGACTTGCGGGGGATGGTCGCCAAGATGCTGCATGCCGACGCGGATCGCGTCGATCCTCACACCCCCCTGCTGGAACTCGGTGCCGATTCGCTGATGATGGTACAGGCGATCAGCAGTATCGAGCAGACCTATGGCGTGACGATCTCCGTGCGTCAGCTCTTCGAAGAGCTGACGACGGTCGCCGCGATAGCAGACTATCTCGACGAGAAGGCACCGCTGCGCGAGCCGCTGGTACGGGCCGAGGCGGGAGGCAACCCCGAGCCCGCCCTGCCGGTGATCGCGCTGTCCGCACCGGTGCCCGCGGCGCTGCCGGTGCCGCCAGCCTATGTGGCCGAATCCCCGGCGGCGGTCGCGCAGGCCGTGGACAAGACCATGCTGGAGCGCTTGTTCAGCCAGCAGATCGATACCTTTTCGCGTCTGACAAGCCAGCAATTCGCGCTGCTGCAGGGCGTTGCGGCCGATGCGTCCGTGCAAGCGTCGGTACCCGCTCACGCGCTGGCAGGTGCCGTCGACGCCAGCGCGCCAGTGCCCGCTCCGTCGGCGCCGCAAGCGGATACCGGCTCCAAGCCTTACGTGCCGTTCCAGCCCGCGCACATTACGCTGGCGAACGATCCGTTCCGGCACCTCGGCGAGCGGCAGCGCGCCTACCTCGACCGCTTCCTCGCCGACTACGCGCTGCGCACCCGGGGCTCGAAGGCGCTTGCGCAACACTATCGCCCGGTGCTGGCAGATAACCGTGTTGCGGCCGGTTTCCGCCTCTCAACCAAAGAAGTGCTCTACCCGGTGGTGAGCGTGCGCTCCGAAGGCGCCTACTTGTGGGATGTCGACGACAATGCCTACATCGACCTGGCGATGGGGTTCGGCGTCAACCTGTTCGGGCATCGCCCCGATTTCGTGCAGGACGCGATTCGCACGCAGCTCGACACCGGCCTCGAGCTAGGCCCGCAAACGCGCTTGTCGGGCGAGGTCGCCGAGATGGTGACCCAACTGACCGGCATGGAGCGGGTGGCCTTCTGCAATTCCGGCACTGAAGCCGTGATGCTCGCTTTGCGCCTGGCTCGCACGGTGACCCGGCGCGACAAGATTGTGGTGTTCGCCGGCTCCTATCACGGCTGGAGCGACGACACGCTGATGGTAGCCGGCGAGCACGGTACGATGCCGATCGCACCGGGCCTGCAGCCGGGCGCGCCATCCAACACGCTGGTGCTGGACTTCGGCTCGACCGAGTCGCTCGAACAACTGCGCAAGCATGCCCACGAGATCGCAGCGGTACTGGTGGAGCCGGTACAGAGCCGGCGCCCACACTGGCAGCCGCGCGAATTCCTGCACGCCTTGCGTGCCTTGACCCAGGAACACGGCATCGCGCTGATCTTCGACGAAATGATCATGGGTTTCCGCCTGCATCCGGGCGGCGCGCAAGGGTGGTACGGCATTCGTGCCGACCTCGCGACCTACGGCAAGGTGGTGGGGGGCGGCCTGCCCGCCGGAATAGTGGCGGGCTCGGCCGCCTACATGGATGCGATCGACGGCGGCCAATGGCAGTACGGGGATGCTTCCTCGCCGCAGGTGGGGACGACCTTCTATGCCGGCACTTTCTGCAAGCATCCGCTGACCCTGGTCGCCGCACGCGCCGTGCTGCAGCGGCTGATTGAGGCCGGGCCGGCTCTACAGGAAAACCTGAACGCGCGGACCGCGGATCTGGTGCAGCGTCTCAACGCGGTGTTCGCGAGCGCTCACGTGCCGATTCGGGCCGTGCACTGCGGCTCGTCGTTCCGCTTGCTGGAAGCATCGCCGAACATCGATTTGCTGTACTACCACCTGATCGCAGGGGGCCTGTACCTCTGGGAAGGCCGTGGCATGTTCCTGTCCACGGCGCATAGCGATGCCGATGTCGACCGGGTGGTGGAGATCTTCGAGCGCAGCGTCGCCGCCATGGTCGATGCGGGCTTCTTCACCGAGGAGGGTTTCGAGCCGCCGCCGTCCGGCGGGGCAGCGAAGGATCGCTCCGGCGTTGGCGTGTTCCCGGCGCGCACCGCGCTGCCGGTTGCAGCGAGCGCGGCTGCTAGCGCGCGCGCCAGCATTGTCACGAATTTTTCGCAAACGTTTGCGCGGCGCCCCATCAGCTTCGGCCTGTCGTTCTTCGGCAGCTACGACGCGGATTATCGCGATGACAAGTATCGGCTGCTGTTCGAGGCTGCGCGTTTCGCCGATACGCACGCGTTCTCCTCGGTCTGGGTGCCCGAGCGGCATTTCCATTCCTTCGGCGGCCTGTCGCCGAATCCCTCGGTGTTGAGCGCTGCGTTGGCGCGTGAGACGTCGCGTATCGAACTGCGTGCCGGCAGCGTGGTGCTGCCGCTGCACCATCCGATACGCGTGGCCGAAGAGTGGTCGATGGTCGACAACCTATCGTCCGGCCGGGCCGGCATTGCTTGCGCTTCCGGCTGGCATCCGAACGACTTCGTGTTCGCGCCGGAGGCCTTCGGCGATCATCGCGAGCTGATGTTCCAGCGTATCGAAGAGGTCCGCGCGCTATGGCGCGGCGAGGCTCTGCGCGTGAAGGACGGCTCGCAGAACGACACCGAGGTGCGCTTGTTCCCGATGCCGTCCCGGGCGGAACTGCCGATCTGGATCACGATCGTCGGCAACCCGGATATGTATCGCCGCGCGGGCGCGATCGGCGCTGGGGTGCTCACCAATCTGATGGGGCAATCCATCGATGAATTGGAGGCCAATCTCCGTGTCTACCGGGACGCGTTGGCGGAGCATGGCCACGGGCCGGAGCAGAGCCGGGTCACGGTGTTGCTGCACAGCTTCGTGACCGACGACGCCGAACAGGCGCGCGAGTGCGCGCGCGGCCCGTTCATCGCTTATCTGAAGTCGTCGCTGAGCCTGTTCCAGAACATGGTCAACAGCCTCGGCATGCAAGCCGATATCCGGACCCTGAGCGAGGCGGATCGCGAGTTCCTGTTGTCCGCCGCTTACGATCGCTATGTGGCGACCCAGGCCCTGATTGGCGATGTCGCCTCCTGCGCTCCGATCGTCGAGCGCCTGCAGGCGCTCGGCGTGGACGAGATCGGTTGTTTCGTCGATTTCGGCATCGAGCATAGCCTCGTGCTGAAGCATCTCGAGCAGTTGAACGCGTTGCGACAGGCCTGCGAGCCGAAGCCGCTGCCCGATATCTTGCCGTTGACGCCGTCGCAGAGCGGCATCTGGTTCGAGTGCCAGCTGGGCGACGAGGCGGCGCTGAGCTATAACGCGACCACCGTGCTCGGTTTGCGCGGCCCGCTCGACACCAGGGCAATGAAACAGGCGCTGCAGAGCATTGTCGAGCGTCACTCGGCGTTGCGCACGGTAGTTGACGCCGAAGGCAGGCACCAGCGAGTGCTGCCTGAGCTGGAACTGGCGCTGACGCTGGTGGATTGGCGCGATACCGACGATGCGGACGCTGCCGCAGCGCAATGGTTCGCCGAACACAGCCGGCGGCGTATGGACCTGGCGACCGGCCCCCTGATGCAGGCGCACCTGCTGCGCATGCGCGAGGACGATCATCGCCTCGTCCTGACGTTCCATCATTTCGTGATCGATGGCTATTCGCAGGAACTGCTGCTGAACGAGCTGGCCGCGTGCTACAACGCCGCTTGCCGTGGGGCGCCCGCGGCCTTACCGCTTGCTTATCAGTTCGGCGAGTACATCGCCGAGAGCGAGCGTTACCGCCAAGGTGACCGCTATCGCGAAGACCAGGCCTATTGGCAGTCGCAACTCGCGGGGTTGCCGTCTTCGGCGCCGCTGCTAGACGAGCTGCGCGCCCGCGACGCCCGGCCCGGCTACCGTGCCGGGCGGCGTTTCCTGACCGTCGACGGCGAGCGGTACGCACGGCTGCAACGCTTCAGCCGCGAGCAGGGCTGCACGCTCTTCATGACCCTGCTGGCTGGCGTGTCGGTGCTGCTGCAGCGACTCGCGAATCAGCAGCGGATCGTGGTTGGCGTGCCGATGACGGTCGGACGCCCGGAGCGGGCCGACGCGAACCTGATCGGATGTACGCTCAATCTCGTGCCGATGCTGTGCGACGGAGTCGGTGATCCGTCCGTCGCCGAGTTTCTCATGCGTGTCCGGCGTGTCGTGCTCGATGCCCACCAGCACGGCCAGTATCCCTTTTCGCAGATCATCCGCGATCTTGGCCTGCATACGGATCAGGGCCGTCCGCTGGCGCCGGTGCTGTTCAACCTCAATCGCTCGCTGTCGCCGCCCGAGTTCCAGGGGCTGGATGGCAGCCTCGAGGAAACCCCGGCCAGCTTCAGCGCCGACGCGCTGACCATCGACGCGACCCAACTGCCGGACCGGCTTCACATCCTGTTCCAATACCAGGCACCGTTGCTCGGCGATACGATCGTCGAGCAGATGATGGCGCAGTTCACCAGTTTGCTGGACGGCATGATGGCCGATCCCGCATGTCTGATCAGCCGCCTGCCGATGCTGGCGGAGGCTGACCGGCAACGGATGCTGGTGGACTGGAACGAGGTCGAGACAGCGGCACCGGCCGCTACGCTGCCGGCCTTGTTCGAGGCCCAGGTCGCGCGCGCACCGGATGCGGTGGCCCTGACATTCGAAGGGCAGGCGCTGGATTACGCCCGGCTCAATGAACGCGCCAACCAGCTCGCCCATGGCTTGCTTGCGCTCGGGGTCGAGCCCGACCAGCGCGTGGCGATCTGTGCCGCGCGAGGCCCGGCGATGTTGGTGGCGATCCTCGGCGTGCTGAAGGCCGGCGCGGCTTACGTGCCGCTGGATCCCGACTACCCGGCCGAGCGCCTGGCCTATGTGCTGGCCGATAGCGCGCCGGTCGCGATCGTGGCGCAGGCCGCTACGCGTGCGACGGTCGAGGGGCTCGGCGACACCCCGGTGATCGATCTCGACGACGCGGCGGCGCTCGCCGCGATGCCCACGCACAACCCGGCGCCAGGGACGCTGGCGCCGCATCATCTGGCGTATGTGATCTATACCTCAGGCTCGACAGGCCAGCCCAAGGGCGTGATGGTCGAGCACCGACAGGTGGCGCGCCTGTTCTCGTCGACGCAGGCGTGGTTCGGCTTCGGCGGCACGGACGTGTGGACGCTGTTCCATTCCTACGCATTCGATTTTTCTGTGTGGGAGATCTTCGGCGCGCTGCTGCACGGCGGCCGGCTGGTGATCGTGCCGCATGGCGTGACGCGTTCTCCGGAAGCGTTCCATGCGCTGCTGTGCCGCGAGGGCGTGACGGTTCTGAACCAGACCCCCAGCGCTTTCCGTCAACTGGCGGCGGTGCAGGCGCTGGAAGCGGCGCGCGAGCACAGCTTGCGGCTGGTGATCTTCGGCGGCGAGGCACTGGAGGTGAGCCAGTTGCAACCATGGTGCCGACGTGCGGAAAACGCGGCGACGCAGCTGGTGAACATGTACGGCATCACCGAAACCACGGTGCATGTGACTTACCATCCGATCGACGCGGCCGACGTGGCCGCCGGCGGCAGCCCGATCGGACAACGCATTCCGGACCTGCGCCTGTATCTGCTCGACGCGCATGGCGAGCCGGTGGCGGTCGGCGTCAGCGCCGAACTCTACGTGGGCGGCGCTGGCGTGGCGCGCGGCTATCTGAACCTGCCGGAACTCACGCGCGAGCGTTTCCTGGCCGATCCGTTCAGCGACGAGGTGGGTGCCCGGATGTACCGCACCGGTGACCTTGGTCGTTGGCGCGCGGACGGCACGCTGGAGTACCTGGGTCGCAATGATGACCAGGTGAAGCTGCGCGGCTTCCGGATCGAGCTGGGTGAGATCGGAGCACGCCTGTCTCAGTGCGAGGGCGTGGTCGATGCGGCCGTGATCGTCCGCGAGGATGCGCCCGGCGACAAGCGCCTGGTTGCTTATTACACGAGCGATGCGGCGGATGCGGCCGCCGGCGGGGTGGACGCGCAGCAGTTGCGCAGGCAGATGCAGTCCGTGCTGCCGGAACACATGGTGCCGTCGGCCTATGTGTGCATGCAGCGCCTGCCCTTGACGCTGAACGGCAAGCTCGACCGTCGCGCACTGCCTGCGCCGCAAGCGCAGGCGTATGCGGCGCAGGCCTACGAGGCCCCACTGGGCGAGACGGAAACGGCAGTGTCGCAGATCTGGCAGGAATTGCTGGGCGTGGAGCGGGTGGGCCGGCACGACGATTTCTTCGCGCTGGGCGGCCATTCGTTGCTGGCCGTGCAAGTGGTGTCGCGGCTGCGCCAGACGATGGACGTCGAACTGGGCCTTGCCGAGTTGTTCACGCATGGCGTGCTGGCGGATTTCGCGGCGCGGGTGGCGCAGGCTGGCTCGACGCGCATGCAAGCCATCGCGACCGTGGACCGCGGCGCACCGTTGCGGCTCTCCTGGGCTCAGCAGCGCCTCTGGCTGCTTGATCAAGTCGATGCTTCGGCCGGTGCGGCCTATCACATGCCGATGGGGCTGCGCCTGTCCGGCAGGCTCGATCGGCAGGCGCTGCGCGCCACGCTCGATCGCATCGTGGCGCGCCATGAGGTGCTGCGTACCACCTTTATGCTGGCCGACGGTGATCCGGTGCAATGCATCGCCGCCGCTGACCAGGGTTTCTCTCTGATCGAGCACGATCTCGGTGAGCTCGACGAATCGGCACAGCAGCGGGAGACCGACCGCTTGAGTGCGCAGGTGTTTGGCGAGCGCTTCGACCTGGCGCAGGGACCGCTGATCCGCGGTCAACTGCTGCGGTTGTCGCCGACCGAGAACCTGCTGCTGATCAACCAGCATCACATCATTTCCGACGGCTGGTCGATCTCCGTGCTGGTGCAGGAAGTGAATACGCTGTACACGGCGTTCAGCCAGGGGCTGCCGGACCCGCTGCCGGCGCTCGCACTGCAGTACGCGGACTACGCGGCTTGGCAGCGCGAATGGCTGCAAGGCGAGGTGCTGCAGACCCAGACCCGCTACTGGACGCAGCACCTGGCGGGGGCGCCGGAGCTGCTCGACCTGCCGCTGGACCGGCCACGTCCGCGGGTGCAGAGCTATGCCGGCGCCAGCGTGGCGTTCCGGCTGTCGCCGGGCCTGAGCGGCGGCCTGAAACAACTGGCGCAGCGCCATGGCGCGACCCTGTTCATGACCCTGTTCGCGGGCTGGGGCCTGCTGATGTCTCGCCTGAGCGGGCAGGCCGATGTGGTGGTCGGCACACCGGTGGCCAATCGCCAGCGGCGCGAGATCGAAGGGCTGATCGGGTTCTTCGTCAACACCCTGGCGGTTCGTGTCAGCGTGGACGGCAATCTCACGGTGGCCGAGCTGCTCGCTCAGGTCAAGGCGAGCACGCTGGGCGCTTACGAGCACCAGGACGTGCCCTTCGAGCAGGTGGTCGAGGCATTGAAGCCGCAGCGCAGCCAGAGCTACAGCCCGCTGTTCCAGTCGGCGCTGACCTACGGGCTCGCCGCGAGCACCCGCGAGCTGCATCTGCCTGAATTGCGACTGAGCAGCATCCCCTACGACAGCACGGTGACCAAGGCCGACCTGCACCTGATGTTGGATGAGGACGAAGCGGGGATCGGCGGCGAGCTGATCTTCTCGAGCGCGCTGTTCGACGTCGGCACGATCGAGCGGATGGTGGACGGCTTCCAGGTCCTGTTGTCGGCCATGGTGGCCGACGAGCAGGCCCACGTCGGCCGCCTCGCGCTGTTGTCCGCCGACCATCGGCGCGCCGTGCTGGCCTTCGGCGAGGGCGCGGCCGGTACATCGCGTCATCCGTTGGTGCTGGACCTGTTCGACGAGCAGGTGCGCGCGAGGCCGGATGCACCGGCGCTGGAATTCGGCGATGCCGAACTGAGCTACGCGGAACTGAACCGGCGTGCCAACCAGGTAGCGCGGCGTCTGCTGGCCCTTGGGGTACGGCCGGACGACCGGGTCGCGATCTCCGTCGAGCGCGGTATCGAGATGGTGGTCGGCTTGCTCGGCATCATGAGAGCCGGGGCGGCCTATGTACCGCTCGATCCGACCTATCCGGAGGAGCGCCTCGCCTACATGCTGTCCGACAGCAAGCCGGTGGCGCTGCTCACGCAGCTGTCGGTGGAGGACAGCCTGCCGGCCAGCAGCCTGTTGAGCGTGATCGTGCTCGATGACGATGCCGCCCTGGCTCGCCAATCAACCGACGATCTGGAGGCCGGGCGCGTCGAGCTGTCGCCCGATCATCTGGCCTATGTCATCTACACCTCAGGTTCGACGGGCCGCCCCAAGGGCGTGATGAACCGTCATGGCGGCCTTTGCAATCTGGCGCAGGCGCAGATCGAGCAATTCGAGGTTGGCCCCGACAGCCGGGTGCTGCAGTTCGCGTCGTTCAGCTTCGATGCGAGTGTGTCGGAAATTGTCATGGCGCTGGGCAGCGGAGCGACGCTGGTGCTGGTGCAGCGCGAAGCGATGCTGCCTGGCGAAGCGCTTGAAGCGACCTTGCGCGAGCGCGCCATCAGCCATGTCACGCTGCCGTCGCTCGCCGTGGCGGCGATGCCGGAAGGCGCGCATTTCCCATCGCTGCGCCTCGTGATCGCGGGCGATGCATGCCCACCGGCACTGGCCGCGCGCTGGGCTGCGCAGGGCACGGTGGTGTTCAACGCCTATGGTCCCACCGAGGCGGCAGTGTGCGCGACCATCCATCGCTGCGGGCCGGAACTGCTGCCGACCCTGCCGCTCGGGCGCGCGATCGCCAACGTCCGGATCCGGATCGTGGATGAACAGGGTGGCCTGGTGCCGATCGGCGTGGCAGGCGAGATCTGTATCGGCGGCGCCGGCGTGGCGCGTGGCTACATGAATCAGCCGGAACTCACGGCCGAACGCTTCGTCGACGATCCGTTTGGCGACGAACCCGGCGCTCGCCTGTACAAAACCGGCGACATCGGGCGCTGGCGCGAAGACGGTCTACTCGAATATCTCGGGCGGCGCGATTTCCAGGTGAAGCTGCGCGGATTCCGCATCGAGCTGGGCGAGATCGAGACGCAGCTCGTGCAAATCGACGGCGTGGCCGAGGCGGCCGTGCTGGCGCGTCAGGATCACGGCGGTTCGCAGCGCCTGGTGGCTTATCTGTGCTGGGAGGACGGCGCGGCCGTCGAGCCGGCGGAATTGCGCGGCCGGCTTGCCGAAAGTCTGCCTGACTACATGGTCCCGGCCGCGTTCGTCACGCTGGCGCGGTTTCCCTTGACGCCGAACGGCAAGCTCGACCGCAAGGCCTTGCCCGAGCCAGACGACGCGGCACTGGTCACGCAGCCGTATGCGGCACCGCAAGGGCGTGTCGAGACGGTGCTCGCTTCGATCTGGCAGGCGTTGCTGCAGGCCGAGCGAGTGGGCCGCGACGACGATTTCTTCGCCCTCGGCGGCGACTCGATGCACGCTGTCAAGTTGATGGTGCTGGTGCGCCAGCAGCTCGGCACCGAACTGGCGATGGCGGAGCTGTTCGCGAACCCCACGCTGGCCGGGGTGGCAGCGACGATCGAGGCGGCCGGGCCGAGCTCGCTGCCGGCGATCACCGCGGGTGAGCGCGAAGCCGTGATGCCGCTGTCCTTCGCACAGCAGCGCTTGTGGTTCCTCGCGCAAATGGAAGGCGGCAGCGCTGCCTATCACGTTCCCGGCGGCGTGCGTCTGCTCGGTACGCTGGACCACGCCGTGCTGCACCGCGCACTGGACATGATCGTGGCGCGCCACGAGGTGCTGCGCACCGTGTTTACGGTCGAAGAAGGCCGTGCCGCACAACGTATCGAACCTGCTCAAACGGGGTTCGCGCTGCGTTTTGTCGATCTGGAAAACTCTCCGAATCGGGAAGCCGCGCTGGCCGAAAGGGTCGAGCGCGACGCTGCCGAGCCGTTCGACCTGCGGCAAGGACCGCTGATTCGCGGCAACCTGTTGCGGCTCGCGGCCGACGAGCATGTGCTGCTGCTCACCTTGCATCACATCGTGTCGGATGGTTGGTCGCTGGGCGTGCTGATCCGCGAGCTGGCCGCGTTGTACCGCGCCTGCCTGAGGGGCGAGGCCGACCCGCTGCCGGCATTGCCGATCCAGTATGCCGACTACGCCGCGTGGCAGCGCCGCTGGCTCGAAGGCGAGGTGCTGCAACGCCAGGCCGACTACTGGCAGAAGCAGTTGGCCGGTGCGCCGAGCCTGCTGAGCTTGCCCACCGACCGGCCGCGGCCGGCGCGGCAGGATTACGCTGGGGCGTCGATCGAGCTGGTGTTCGATGCTGACCTGGTCGCGGGCCTGCGCAAGCTGGGCTTGCGTCATGACACGACACCGTTCATGACGGTCCTCGCTGCCTGGGCGGCCGTGTTGGGCCGGCTGGCGGGGCAGGACGAGGTCGTGATCGGGGTGCCTGTCGCCAACCGCATGCGTCCCGAGGTCGAGGGATTGATCGGCTTCTTCGTCAACACGCTGGCCCTACGCGTGAACGTGTCGGGCGCGGTGTGCGTGGGCGATCTGCTGGCACGGGTCAGGCTGGACATGCTGGATGCGCAGGCATATCAGGACCTGCCGTTCGAACAGGTCGTCGAGCTGGCGAAGCCGGCGCGAAGTCTCGCGCATAGCCCGCTATTCCAGGCCTCGCTGTCGTGGATGAATGAGGACGCGGTGCGTCCGGCGATGGAGCTGGACGGGCTGAGACTCGAAGAAATCCAGACGTCCGGCGCGGCGGCGAAGTTCGACGTCGCGCTCGAGCTGAGCGATTCCGCTG
The DNA here is from genome assembly GCF_029193575.1 of Pseudomonas entomophila. GTDB lineage: Bacteria > Pseudomonadota > Gammaproteobacteria > Pseudomonadales > Pseudomonadaceae > Aquipseudomonas > Aquipseudomonas entomophila_G. The sequence goes on from NZ_JARGCS010000012.1 coordinate 655,378, forward strand.
GCCGTATCGCCGGCACGCTCGACTACGCCACGGCCTTGTTCGACCGTGCCACGGCGCAGCGCCTGGCTGTTTACCTGCAGCGCGTATTGCGCGCGATGGTCGCTGATGACCAGGTGCGACTCGATCGGATCGCCTTACTGGATTCGGCGGAGCGCGAGCATGTGCTGCATGGCCTGAACGCGACGCACAGGCCGTATCCAGAGACGCAGACGCTGCATGGCCTGGTGGAAGCCCAGGTGGCGCGCACGCCGGATGCGCTGGCGGTGATGGCGGGCGAGGTTTGCTTGAGCTATCGCGAGCTGAACGCGCGAGCCAACCAACTGGCGCACCGCTTGATCGAACTGGGTGTGGGCGTTGACGACCGTGTGGCGCTGTGCGTGGAGCGTGGCGCGGGGATGGTGATCGGCCTGCTGGGGATCCTGAAGTCGGGTGCGGGCTATGTGCCGCTGGACCCGAGCTATCCGGCGCAGCGTCTGGCATGGATGCTGGAGGATTGCGCGCCGGCGGTGGTGCTGGTGCAGTCGGACACGCGAGAGGCGGTGGCGGCTGCGTGCGTGCCGGTGCTGGATCTGGATGACGCGGAGATCGGCACGCAGCCGGCACACGACCCGTGCGTGGCGGTGCGGCCGGATCACCTGGCCTACGTGATCTACACCTCGGGTTCGACGGGCTTGCCGAAGGGGGTGATGAACGAGCACGGCGGGGTGGTCAACCGTCTGTGCTGGGCGCAGCGCACGTATGGCCTGACGGCCGAGGACCGGGTGTTGCAGAAAACGCCGTTCGGTTTCGACGTGTCGGTCTGGGAGTTCTTCCTGCCGCTGCTGGCCGGCGCGGGCCTGGTGATGGCACGCCCTCAAGGGCATCGTGATCCTGAGTATCTGGCGGGCTTGATCGAGGAAGCGGGCATCACGATGCTGCATTTCGTGCCGTCGATGCTGCAGCTGTTCCTCGACGAGGCGGAGCTGAGTCGCTGCGCGAGCTTGAGGCTGGTGCTGTGCAGTGGCGAGGCCTTGTCCTACACGCTGCAGCAGCGCTGCCTGGCGCGTCTGCCGCAGGCGCAACTGCACAATCTCTACGGCCCGACGGAGGCGGCGATCGACGTGACGGCCTGGCACTG
>NZ_JARGCS010000013.1 GCF_029193575.1 Pseudomonas entomophila
GGATGCTCCGAACAAGTCACCAGATATCCGCTCCCTGATCGCAGACAGCGTCGGTTCAGCCGGTTTTTCAGCCGCGCATTACACAAAAAACCAGAGACGCCTCTGGTTTTTCTGCATCACAGACGCACCTCTCCCGTCACGCTCAATAGTTGCCGCCGGGCCATCCACAGATTCGACAACGCAAAGAGCGTGGTCAGTTGCGCCGTGTTCTTGGCCAACCCGCGGAAACGAGTTTTCACGTAACCGAACTGCCGCTTGATGACGCGAAATGGGTGTTCGACCTTGGCCCTTGCCTGGGCTTTGACCTTTTCAATCCTGCGCCTGGCCTTGTACAGGGCGCTGCGCTTACTCAATTTCTTGTAAGTACTGCGGCGTGCTGCGATCTGCCAGATCACCTGCCGACCGTCATGTTCAGGCCGCTTCTCTACGCCGGTGTAACCCGCATCAGCACAGACAACATTCTCGTCACCATGCAGCAGATGGGCAACTTCCGTCACGTCAGCCACGTTGGCGGCGGTGCCATGGACATGATGTACCAGACCCGATTCAGCATCGGCTCCGATATGCGCTTTCATGCCGAAGAAGTACTGGTTTCCCTTCTTCGTCTGGTGCATTTCCGGATCGCGTTTGCCCTCCTTGTTCTTGGTCGAACTGGGCGCGTGGATGATCGTGGCATCGACGATTGTGCCCTGGCGCAGCGACAAGCCTTTGTCTCGCAGGTAGGCGTTGATGGTTTCCAGGATGCCTGCCGCCAACTGGTGCTTCTCCAGCAGGTGCCGGAAATTCATGATCGTCGTGTCTTCGGGGATTGGAGCGCTGAGCGTCAGTCGAGCAAACTGGCGCATCGAAGTGATCTCGTACAGCGCTTCTTCCATAGCCGGGTCACTCAGTGAAAACCAGTTTTGCAGTAGATGAATGCGCAGCATGGTTTCCAATGGATAGGGTTTGCGACCGCCACCTGCCTTTGGGTAATGCGGTTCGATCAACGCGACCAGTCCGCTCCACGGCACGACCTGTTCCATCTCGGCCAGGAAACGCTCACGACGGGTTTGCTTGCGCTTACCGGCGTATTCGAAATCGGAAAAGCTCATCTGACTCATGGGGTGGAGGCTTGCTCGGGCGTGAGAGTTGGGCGGAGGGCTATTTCAGCACAGGTCAGACGATCTGCGCTGACTTGATCGGAGAATCCTGAGCGGATTGCAAATAGACCTTATATTCGGTCTTGCTTTCCTTCAGCATTTTAGAAATGTCCAGCCTGCTGCCATTATCGGCATCAATTAGGATATATCGGTGAAGATGCTCTTCTGGGTCTGACAGATGGAGATAACCTCGATCGGTCGTGTAGACACCTTTATTGTCGAGGGTGTAATAAAGATTGAAGAATGGCTTGCCGTCCACTTCGGTATGAGCGAACCACATCATAGTCTCATCGTCCCAGACGTCCGTTGCGCACAGGTAGTCGGTGGGGACGTTCTTAACGCCTTCCCATGCACCGGCATCGGCAGCAAGGCCTTTCGCTCTCTGTCTCGGACTTCCGCTATAACCCGACTCCTTTTCTACTGTTGTAAAGTTCAGCAGAGCACCGCCTACGGTGTACAAGGCTGCTTTGAAACCCGTCGTGCTTGGTTTATGGGACATGTCCATGTTCCTCGTGTCGGCTGGAGGCTTCAACATACGCGGAGAGACCGACCTCGTAACCTGGCAAAAATAACAGTTCCGGACGACGTTACAGCCACCGAGCTTTCCCTTATTCAAAATCTGGGGTGTGCCCTGTGCAAGCACCTGCAAGAGGATGTCCGACACCCGTTGATCATGCCGACGGCCCGCCGCCCGTTGGAATGGGCGGCATGATCTAAGCCACCGGCACCCTCGGAGCCTAGATAACGCTCCAGTTCGTGAGCGCTGGGCTTTTCGTCCTCCTGTGCTTTACATTGGGCCCGCAAAGCGGCCCCTCTTTCAGGCCACGCGACGCTCGCTGTCTGGCGCCTCGGCCATGCCCCTGCGATACAACACCAAGTAATACGACCCCAAGCCGATCAACCAACAGAACACTGCGGTCCATACGTTATGCGACAGGAAGTGCGCGCCCTGCAGCATTCGCCCCAGCCCCAGTACCGAGCCGGCCACCAGGGCCGTCGCGAACGCCACCCGCGCCAGCTTAGGCCGGCGGTCTCGCAGCATGAAGAACAGACCGAACAGGCAGAATCCGGTGGCCGCATGCCCGCCTGGCCAGCACAGCCCCGGCTTGTCGGTCGCCGGCCGGTGTTCCAGTAGCTTGCTGTAGGTTTCCTTGCCGCCGAACTGGGTCAGGCTCCACGGGCATTGCACCTGGGTCACCTTCTTCAGTGGTGTGACGAAAGCGGTCGACAGCCCCAATGCCAATACCAGGCAACCCAGCTCGCGACGCCAGCTGAACAAGGACTTGCAAACAAAGCTCGCGGCGAATGCGCCCAGCGAGATAAGCCCGAGCACGATCACGCCTTGCTTGACCCGGTCATGCATGAACGTTTCCAGCAGGTAACTGTGACGGCCGATGAACTGTCCGGCGTCGGGGTCGAAGAACAGGTTGGCGACGTCCATGTCGATCGACGTCAGTTCCAGCAGAAGCAGGACTGCGGCAACAGTCAGGGGGATGCCCAGGTACAGCCAGAGATTGATCGGACGCGGACGAGTGCGTTGTCGCATGACGACTCCAAGGGGAAAAGACCGGGCATTGTCGTGCGCTCGCCATCCTCTGTCCGTGAAGGATCAGTGAAAAAACCGTCAAGTTCGCTGAATTTTCCAAGGGACTGGCACAGTGCCGACGATGGTCTTAAGCTGCGCCCTGCCGCGCACCCTAGCGAAGCGCCGCACAGGAGACCCCGATGCGCATTCTTTTGGTTGAAGACAACCGCGATATCCTCGCCAACCTGGCCGATTACCTGGGCATGAAAGGCTACACGGTCGACTGCGCCCAGGATGGCCTGTCCGGCCTGCACTTGGCCGCCACCGAGCACTACGACCTGATCGTGCTCGACATCATGCTGCCCGGCATCGATGGCTACACCCTGTGCAAACGCCTGCGCGAGGATGCCCGCCGCGACACCCCGGTGATCATGCTCACCGCCCGCGACCAACTCGACGACCGCCTGCAGGGCTTCCGCTCTGGCGCCGACGACTACCTGCTCAAGCCCTTCGCCCTGTCGGAACTGGCGGCGCGCATCGAAGCCGTGCTGCGCCGCTCCCAGGGCGGTGGCCGGCGTACCCTGCAGGTCGCCGACCTCAGCTACGACCTGGACACCCTCGAAGTCACCCGCCAGGGCCGCCTGCTCAAGCTCAACCCGGTGGGCTTGAAGCTGCTCGCCGTGCTGATGCAGAAGAGCCCGCACGTGCTGCGCCGCGAAGTGCTCGAAGAAGCCCTGTGGGGCGACGATTGCCCCGACAGCGACAGCCTGCGCAGCCATGTTCACCAACTGCGCCAGGTGATCGACAAGCCGTTCGACAAACCCCTGCTGCACACCGTCCATGGCGTCGGCTATCGCCTCGCCGAGGGCCGCGATGGAGTTTAAGCAGAGCCTCGCCCAGCGCATCATCATCGCCTTCGCGCTGATGAGCGCGATGGTCGCCGGCGCATTTGCCTTCGGTATCGTCGCCACCGTGCACCTGGTCGAAGAACGGTTGATTTCCTCGGTGCTCGGCGGTGACCTGCAGCGCCTGCTGCGGATGGACAGCGTCAGCGACTGGAGCCATCGCCCACGCCCCGACCAGCTGTTCTACTTCAGCGGCGGGCGCGACGACTTCGAACTGCCCAAGGACCTGCGCCACCTCGAGCCGGGCTTTCACGAGGTATTCCGCGACCAGCTCTCGTACCACGCCATGGTCGAAGTGGTGGATGGCCGTCACTACGTGCTGCTGCAGGACCAGAGCGACTTCGAGGAGCGCGAGCGGGTGCTGTTCGCGGTGGTGGTGGTGGGCTTCCTGCTCAGCCTGGTGCTGGCGGTGTTCCTCGGTTGGCTGCTGGCGCGCCGGGTGATGGCGCCGGTGATCCGCCTGGCCCGCCAGGTGCGCCACCGCGACCAGTTGCTGGGCCTGGCGCCGCCGCTGGCGCCGGACTACGCAGCGGACGAGGTCGGGCAGTTGGCTGCGGCCTTCGACGATACACTCGGCCGCTTGCGCGACGCCCTGACCCGTGAGCGGCTGTTCACCAGCGACGTCAGCCACGAACTGCGCACCCCGCTGATGGTGCTGGCCACCTCGTGCGAGTTGCTGATGGAGAACCCGACGCTGGACAGCCGTTCGCGCAACCAAGTGGAGCGGATCGCCCGCGCCACCGAGGAGATGCGTGAATTGGTCAAGACCTTCCTGATGCTCGCCCGTGCCCAGCGCGACGAGGGCGCCGTGGCTTCGCGCCTGACCCTGCGTGAGGTGGCCGATGACCTCACCGGCGTGTGGCGCGACACTATCGAGCAGAAGGGCCTGACGCTGTACTACGACGGTCGGGTCAGCGCCAGCCCGGTGCTGTACAACGCCACCTTCCTGCAATCGGTGATGGGCAACCTGCTGCGCAATGCCGCCCACTACACCGACAGCGGCTATATCCGCCTGAGCCTTGAAGCCTACGGTTTCAGCGTCGAAGACAGCGGCGTGGGTATTCCCGAAGAACAGCGCGAGGCGATGTTCAAGCCCTTCGTGCGCGGCGATGAACGGCGTGGCGAGGGCTTGGGCCTGGGCCTGTCGCTGGTACAGCGGATCTGCGACGACCAGGGCTGGCGCGTCACCCTGACCGCCACCGCGCCGCATGGTTGTCGCTTCCAGGTCGACCTGAGCCAAGGCCGGGCCCTCTCTGCGGATGGCGAAAGTAGCGATCGCTCGTCAGTTATTGAGTAATCATTTGTAAGACTTCTCTGATAGCGCTGACGGATTTTTCACAAAGACATGACCGGATACCAACGCCCGCCCCCCTAAGGTGGCGGGCATTGGAGTCAGGAGATGTCTCATGCGTAGCCCCACCAAACTCGAATTTTCCGAAAAGTACGACCAGCAACACGCCCATGAGTACTTTCTCAAGCACCAGGACGGCCTGGCTCGTCGTCTCTCCCACCAACGTGATGAGCAACTGGCTCGCCGTGCGCTGACGCTGGCCGGCGAACCGGGCCTGGTCCTCGACCTGCCGTGCGGCGCCGGGCGTTTCTGGCCGTTGCTGGCGGAAAAACCCAACCGCGTGATTATTGGCGCCGACAACTCGGCGGCGATGATCGAGACAGCTTGTGCGTCACAACCGCCGGAAGTCGTGGCCCGGGTACGGCCTTTGCAAACCTCTGCCTTTGCCATCGACCTGCCGGACAACGCCGTGGACAGCATCTTCTGCATGCGGTTGTTCCATCACATTGGCGAAGCGGCTCATCGAAAACAAATTCTTTCAGAGTTTCAAAGGGTTAGCCGAGATAGCGTGATTCTCTCGCTGTGGGTGGATGGCAACTTCAAGGCTTGGCGGCGCAAGAAGCTGGAAAAGCGGCGCAGCGCCAAGGCCGAGCAGGACAGTTACCAGAATCGTTTTGTGTTACCTGCTGATACGGTTGAAGAGGAATTTGTGACAGCCGGTTTCAGAATTCAGGAGCGCCTGGACTTCCTGCCGTTCTACGCCATGTGGCGAGTCTACGTATTGCGCAAAGGGTGAGGATCCATGGCTACAGCTCAGGTGCAGGCATCGCAGTTCGACTACTACTGGCAACAGCAGGGCGAGTGGGTCGAGGAGCCCAACCAGCGGCGTGGTGGTGAAAGTGGCGTGCAGCGCCTGGACGATGGCAACGGCCACCTGTTGTATGCCAAACGCCAGGTGGGGCATATCTACCGCAGCCTGCTGCACCCGTTCGGGCGCCCCACGGTATTGCGCGAACTCGATGCCCTGCACCGTTTCGAGCAACTCGGCGTGCGTGTGCCGCGCATTGTCTTCTGTGGTGCCGAGCGTGACGCCGAGCACCAATGGCGGGCCTTGCTGGTAAGCGAGGCGCTGGATGGCTTCGTCGACCTCGAGACCTGGCATGCCCAGGGCGCGCGCGAGCGTTACCCGCAGGCACTGCACGACAGCATGCTCAAGGACTTGGCCGACAACCTGGCGCGCATGCACCTGGGGCACTGGCAGCATGGCTGCCTGTACGGCAAGCACGTGTTCGTCAAGGTGGTGGGTGAGGGCGAGCAGGCACGGGCCGAGGTGGCGTTGCTGGATCTGGAAAAGTGCCGTCGGCGTATCAGCTGCCAGCGTGCGGCCTACAACGACCTGCGCCAACTGCGTCGCCATTCGTCACTCAACGAAGCGCAATGGCAAACCCTGCTCTATTTTTACCAGATGGCGTTTGGCAGCGCTGTCAAAGGGTTAGGGGCATGAAACTAGAAATAGCACGAGCTTTATTCCTGTTCGGTGCGTTGGCCGTGACCACGGTGGCGGTGGCCGCCTGGGAGCAGCCGCGGCCGACCGTGTTCAGCCAGTGCGACGCGGCGGGGCCGTGTGGCTCGCCACGTGTGGTGAAACAGGAGCAGGTGCGGACCGAGCCGGACCATGACCTGTTGCTGTTCCTGTTTGGCATGCGGCAGGGGTTGCGGCCGTTTGGCTGAAACCTGTGGTGGAATGGCCGGGGCCCCGCGATGTGCGGGGCCTCGGTGTTTTTGGGGGGAGGGTTGTGTTGGGTTTGCGGGCCCTATCGCCAACCTCAATTTTCCTGGGCAGCCCCGGCCCGCCCATCCGCCACCGTCCGATGCGCCAGCAGGCTGTAGATGCACGGCAACACGAACAAGGTGAACAACGTGCCAATCGACATCCCGGTGGCGATCACGATGCCGATGTCGAAGCGGCTTACCGCCCCCGCCCCGGTGGCGAGGATCAACGGCACCATGCCGAACACCATCGCCGCGGTGGTCATCAGCACCGGCCGCAGGCGGATCGCTGCGGCTTCCTCGATCGCCTCGCGCACGCCCAGGCCGCGCTCCTCGCGCAACTGGTTGGCGAACTCGACGATCAGGATGCCATGCTTGCTGATCAGCCCGATCAGCGTCACCAGGCCCACCTGGGTGTAGATGTTCATGCTCGACACCCCAAGGAACAACGGCAGCAACGCCCCGCAGATCGACAACGGCACCGTCACCAGGATCACCAATGGGTCGCGGAAGCTCTCGAACTGTGCCGCCAGCACCAGGAAGATGATCGCCAGGGCCAGGCCGAAGGTCACCCACAGTGCGCTGCCTTCCTGCACGAACTGCCGCGCCGCGCCCGCATAGTCGAACGAAAAGCCCTCTGGCGCTTCTTCACGGGCGATGTCGCGCACCGTCTGCAATGCCTCGCCGATGCTGACCAGCGGCACGCCCTGGATGATCGCCGAATTCAACTGCTGGAACTGGTTGAGCTGGCGCGGACGCGCACGTTCGCTGAGGGTGATCAGGGTCGACAGCGGCAGCAATTGACCCTGGTCGTTCTTCACGTAGTAGTTGTTCAGCCAACCGGGGTTGGCGCGGTAGGGCCGTTCGACCTGGGCGATCACCTTGTAGCTGCGGCCCTCGAGGGTGAAGCGGTTGATCTCCGCCTCGCCCAGCAGGGTTGCCAGGGTGCCGCCCAGGGCGTCCATCGACACGCCCATCTGCGCCGCCTTGGCGCGGTCGATGTCGACCACCACTTCGGGTTTGTCGAAGGCCAGGTCGATGTCGAGGAAGGCGAACTTGCCCGAGGCCTGGGCGCGCTCTTTGACGCGCTGGGCCACCTCCAGCAGCGCCGGATAGTCGCCGGCTGTGTTGATCACGAACTGGAAGGGCAGGCCCTCGCCGGTGCCGGGCAGCGATGGCAGGTTGAAGCCGAAGATCTGCAGGCCGCCGATGTCTTCGAGCTTGGCCTGCACCAGCGGCAGCAACTCCATCTGCGTGCGCTCGCGTTCGTCCCACGGCTTGAGCAGGAAACCGCCGATACCGCTTTGCACGCCGTTGAAGCCGTTGATCTGGAACGACGAATAGTACTCGGGAAAGGTCTTGAACAGCGGGGTGAACTGGTCGGTGTAGGCGTTGAGGTAATCCAGGTTGGCCGGTTGCGGCGAACTGCTCATCATGAAGATCACGCCCTGGTCCTCGTTGGGCGCCAGTTCGTTCTGGGTGAACATCAGCAGCACCGGGATCAGGCACAGGATGATCGCGGCGAACACCAGCACCACTGGGCGGCTGTTCAGCGTGGCGTGCAGCAGGCGCTGGTAGCGCACTTTCAGGCGCTCGAAGATCAGGTCCAGGCGATGCGCCAGGCCGCTGGCGTTCTGCTCGGGGCGCAGCAGCAGGGCGCACATCATTGGCGAGAGGGTCAGGGCGACCACGCCAGAGATGATCACCGCGCCTGCCAGGGTGAGGGCGAACTCCTTGAACAGGGCGCCGGTCAGGCCTTCGAGGAAACCGATCGGCGCGTACACCGCGGCCAGGGTGATGGTCATCGACACCACCGGCATGGCGATCTCGCGGGCGCCCTCCAGGGCCGCTTCGGTGGGCGTCTTGCCTTCCTCGATATGGCGGTGGATGTTCTCCACCACGACGATGGCGTCGTCCACCACCAGGCCGATGGCCAGCACCATCGCCAGCAGCGTCAGCAGGTTCAGCGAGTAGCCCATCATCTGCATGAAGAACAGCACGCCGATCATCGACAACGGAATGGTCACCACCGGGATCAGCACCGAGCGCAGTGCGCCGAGGAACAGGAACACCACGACGATGACGATCAGCACCGCCTCGGCCAGGGTCTTGATCACCTCGTTGATCGAGGCCTGGATGAACAGCGTGGCGTCGTAGGCGATCGACACCCTCAGCGCCGATGGCAACTGGCTTTCCAGCTCGGGCATGATCCGCCGCACTTCCTTGATCACCTCCAGCGGGTTGGCCGCCGGGGTGGCCTTGATGCCGATGTACACCGACGGGGTGCCGTCGAACGAACTGACCGTGTCGTAGTTCTCCGCGCCCATCTCGATACGCGCCACGTCGCCCAACAACACGCGGCTGTCGCCCACGGTCTTGACTGGAATGCTGGCGAACGCCTCGGCGGATTTCAGCTCGGTGCTGGCGTTGATGCTGGTGACCACGTACTCGCCTTTCACCTCGCCAGCGGCGGCGAGGAAGTTGTAGCGGCGCACGGCGCTGGTCACATCGTTGGCCGAGAGGCCGAAGCCGGCGAGCTTCACCGGGTCGACCCAGATACGCATGGCGAACACCTGGTTGCCGAGGATTTGTGCCTCCGCCATGCCCGGCAGGGTGGCGAGCTTGGGCTGGATGACCCGCGACAGGTAGTCGGTGATCTGCGGGTTGCTCATCTCGCTGGAGTAGAAGCTGATGTACATCAGCGCCGAGGCGTCGGCGGCTTCCTTGCTCAGCACCGGGTCTTCGGAGTCCTGCGGCAGTTTGTTGCGCACCTCGTTGGCCTTGGCCAGCAGTTGGGTGAACAGGCGGTCGCTGTCGGCGCCGATGCGCGCATAGACCGAGATCACCGAGAAGTTCTGCCGGCTCACCGAGGTCATGTAGTCGATACCGTCGGCGCTGGCCAGGCTCTGCTGCAAGGGCTGGGTGATGTAGCCCTGGATGGTCTCGGCGTTGGCCCCGGGGTAGGCGGTGGTCACCGTGATCAGGGCGTTTTCCATCTGCGGGTATTGGCGGATCTGCAGCTTGCTCCAGGCCTGGAAACCCAGCAGCAGGATCAGCAGGCTGACCACGCTGGCCAGTACCGGGCGACGGATGAAGGGGTCGGTGAATGCCATGCCAACCTCCTTCAGGGCTTGCCGCTGGCGCTTTGCCGGTCAGCGGGTTGCAGGGGCGGGTCCTGGCTGATGCGAATCACCGCGCCGGGGCTGAGCTTGAGTTGCCCGGCGGTGACCACCTGCTCACCCGCTTGCAGGCCCTTGGCGACCACCACCACACCCTCGCGGCGCTCGCCGGTCTGGATCGTGCGCTGCTCGGCAACCAGCTGCGCCTGGCCGTCGTCGGCCTTCTTCTCGCCGACCACGTACACCGAGTTGCCGTACAGGGTGTAGGTGACCGCGCTTTCCGGTATGACCACTTGCGGACGCGGGTCCGGCAGCAGCACCAGCAGGTTGGCGAACATGCCCGGCAGCAGCTTGCCGTCGGGGTTGGCCAGGGTGGCGCGCACCAGCAGGTTGCGGGTGCTTTCCTCGACTTTGGGGTTGAGGGCGCTGAGGCTGGCGCTGAAGGTCTGGCCGGGGAAGGCGGCCACCTGCACCAGCACCTGCTGGCCAAGCGACAGCTGTGGCAACGCCTGCTCGGGCACGTTGAAGTCGACGTAGAGGCTGGAGAGGTCTTGCAGGGTGGCGATCACCGTGCCGCTGGCCAGGTAGTCGCCGACGTCCACCTGGCGAATGCCGATGGTGCCGCTGAACGGCGCCTTCATGCTTTTCTTGGCCAGCGAGGCCTTGAGTTGCTCGACCACGGCCTGGTTGCGCCGGTACTGCGCGGTAAGGCGGTCGAATTCGCCGCGTGAGATGGCCGAATCGCCCACCAGTTGCCTGCCGCGCCCGTAGTCGACCTGGGCCAGGCCCAGGTCGGCCTGGGCGGTGCCGAGCAGCGCGGTTTCCTGTTCGCTGTCCAGCTCCAGCAGCAATTGGCCAGCCTTGACCGGCTGGCCGGAGTCGAAGTGCAGGGCCTTGACCGTGCCCGCCACCTCCAGGCTCAGCTCCACGCCTTGCAGAGCCTTGAGGCTGCCGACCGCGGGCAGGCGCTCCTGCCACTGGCGTTGCTCGGCCTTGGCTGCGGCCACGCTGATCGGCGGCTTGGGCGCGGAGAACATCTGGATCTGCTTATGGATGGAGTACGCCTTGATGCCGGCCAGAGCGAGGACGATCAGCAGGACGACAGCCAGCATGATCAGCATGCGGCGACGAAGCATGGGTCCGGTTCCTTGGAAATGATTGTTATGGGTATGGCACGACAACGGGCGGTCCTGCCCACGTGCGGATGAGGGGAAGTATTGCCTGTTTTGCGGGCAGTGGGGAAGGGCGGAACGAAGGTGTCGTTCAAGCGGGCCCTATCGCGGGGCAAGCCCACAGGCCCACCGCCGGTTTCAAGCACAGCGCTGTAGCTGTGGGCGCGTGCTTGCCCCGCGATGGGGCCGTGACAGACGAAACAGCAGGTCAGACCAGGTGCAGGTGGTTATCCCACAACCCGGACGGCAAATTCATCGGCTGCCCGACCAGCTCGGTCTTGCGGCAATCGTAGAAGCGGCAGCGCCCCTGCCCGGAGGTGACGACGAAGCCGTCCTTCACCGCGCCCACCCCGGCACAATCGGGCATCGGCGCATCGAGCTTCACCGCGCCGCTGTCCAGGTCCCAGATGAACAACCGGTTGGCCCGCGGCGCGGTCAGCGCCACCAGGCGCAAGTCGCTGTGAATCGCCACGCTGGCGGTGTACTGGGCCATCGACTGCAACTGCCGCTCCGGTACCGGGAAGGCCTTGAACGGCTCCCCCGGGCGCTTGATCGCCAGCAGCTCGGCCGTCACCTCGGCGCCGCCCATGAACTGCTGGCAGGCGACCACGGTGCCGTCGCTGCCCACCGACAGGTGGCGCACGCTGTTCATCTGCTGGGCGAGGGTTTCCTTGCTCACCAGCGTGCCATCGCGCCGCATCAGCACCAGGCTCGGCTCCATGGCGTCGAGGTTCATCTCCACGCGGCTCTCGGCCTCGGTGCGGATGCCGCCGTTGGCCACGACCAGGGTCTCGCCGTCGGGCAGCCACGCCACCTCGTGTGGGCCGATGCCGTGGGTCGATATTTCCCCAGTGTGCACCAGGCGCTCGCCTTCGAAGCGGTACACCCCGAGCACGCCACGGCCAGGGTCGGTGGTGTCGTTCTCGGTGGCGTACAGCCACTCGCCGCCCTTGTGGATCACCGCATGGCCGTAGAAGTGGCGGTTCGGTTGCGAGGTCACGGTCTGCAACAGGCGGCCGTCGCGCAGGTCGACCAGGTAGCTTTCGGTGCCCGGGCGGCGGGCGACGAACAGGGCGATGGGCTGCTCGGGGTGGTGGATGATCGCATGGCAACGCTGGGCCACCCGGGTGGCGAACACCTGGGTGCCGTCGAGGCGGTAGCCCACGGCATAGTGCCCGCCATCGGCATCGTCGCGCGCCGACAGCAGCAGCGGTTCGCTGCCTTTGTTGCGCAACAGGCTCCAGCCGCCCAGGGTCAGGGCGCTGAGCAGGACGCTACCGAGTTTGAGGGCCTGGCGTCGCAGCATGATCAGTCACCGTCGTTGGCATTGAAGCCCAGCTGGATGTTCAACGCCTTGGCCAGCTCGCCTTCGTGCAGGCGGTGGACGACGTTGAGGCTGTCGTAGATCTGGTTGAGGGTCTGCTTGCCGGCGTCGTCCTCGAGCAACTCGCCCAGTGGCTTCTGGTTGTCGGCCAGCAGCTTGGCAGCTGTGGCGTAGGCATCGTCGATCTTCTGTGCCAGGGCCTTCTGGTCGTTGCCCAGCAGGCCGCGCAGGCCCTTGTTGTCGACCCCGACCCAGACCGTCTGCGCGGCGTTGAGCGAGGCTTCCAGGCTCTTGAGCGAGGAGTGGCTGCGCCAGGCTTCGGCCTGCAACGGCTGGGCGATGCCCTTGCTCTGCCGACCCATGGGCGCGCCGAGCTTTTTCTTCAGGGTGTCCAGGGCGGTGACCTGGGCGCGCAGCAGGTCGGCGATGGCCTCGTGGGAGTCGGCGTAGCGTTGGTTGGGGAACTTGGTCATCTGCGAGAGCATGCCGTCGGTGCTGTTCCAGCCTTTGAGGATTTCCTCGGCCAGGGCCTTCTGGTGCTCGCCGATGGCTACCAGCAACGGGCAGTAGCGGGCCTTCTGTTCAGCGCTGGCGATGTCCGGCTTGCTGTCGAAGAGGATGTACTCATAGGCCGACAGGCCACGCACCACCACGCTGGCCTTGGCCAGGGCCGCGGCATCGACGGGCGAGTCGCCGGCGACCAGTTGCTCGACCTGACGGCCGACCAGGTTCTTCTTGTCGGGCCAGAACTGCACTTGCCAGGCGCGGTTGCCCTCGGCCAGCGGGCCGACCAGCAGCGGTTGCAGCTCGGCCCAGGCTTTTTGCGCGGCGAGGAAGTCGGCGCGGGCCTTGTCCAGGGATTCCTTGCCTTCGCAGTAGGCCAGGGCGCTGGCGGCCAGCACACGGTCGGCCTCGACCCAACGGCTGTAGGTCGGCAGGATCACCTGCTTGGCGATCGCGGCGGAGGTCACCGCCTGGGGGTCTTGGGGCGAGCAGGCGCCGAGGGCGAGTGCGGCGAGGCTGGTGAACAACAGTTTGGGTCGGAACATGCCGGCTCCTTGCGCGTTTTAAAGGGAATTCAGGAACGCCAGCAGCGCGGCGCGCTGCTCGGCATTGAAGGACAGCACCTGACGGCGCGCGGCCTCGGCTTCGCCACCGTGCCAGAGCACGGCTTCGAGCAGGTTGCGGGCGCGCCCGTCATGCAGGAACTGGGTGTGGCCGCTGACCGTCTCGGTCAGGCCGATGCCCCACAACGGCGGGGTGCGCCAGTCCTGGCCACCTGCGGCGAACTCGCTGCGGTTGTCGGCCAGGCCCGGGCCCATGTCGTGCAGCAGCAGGTCGCTGTAGGGGCGGATCACCTGGTTCGCCAGTTCCGGCTCCTCGGGGTTGGCGCCGGTGGTGAACTGGGGGGTGTGGCAGCCTTGGCAGCCGGCCTGGAAGAACAGGTTCTTGCCGGCCAGCACCTGGGGCGCATCGACGTTGCGCCGCGCCGGTACGCCGAGGTTGCGGGTGTAGAAGGTGACCAGGCGCAGGATGTTGTCGCTGACTTCCTTCTCGCCGTCGGCGCCATCGCCGTTGGGCGCGGCCAGGCATTCGACCTGGGCCGGGGTGCAGTCGTCCTCGGGCTTGAGCGTGCTGGTCAGGCCCATGTCGCCGGAAAACGCATGCACGTTTTGCTGGTTGACGTTGGGTTGCCCGGCCTTCCAGCCGAAGCGGCCGACCACGGTCTTGCCCTGGGCGTCGTCCCACACCCGGTTGGCGCGGCCACGGATGCCATCGCCGTTACGGTCGTCGGGGTCTTCGTTGGCCAGGATCGCCGCCTCGGGGATGGCCTCGAGCAGGCCCAGGCCGATCATCGGTGGCGCCACCCGGGCGGAGAAGCGCGTGTTGGGGTGCATCGCGCCGTAGCCAAGCTGGGTGATCTGCAGCGCCGGGCGGCGCAGTTCGACCTGGTGGCCGTCGGCGAAGGTCACGGTTTCGCCGGTGTAGTCCACGCGTACCTTGCCCTCGGGCTTCACGCCGGGGATGGCCATGTCCTGCAACTGGGTGCCATAGGTGGGCTCGGGCAGCACGCCGATGCGCTCGATTTCCTTGGCGTAGGCGGGCTGGTCGGGAATCGACAGGCGCACCAGCATCGACACCGCGTTGCTGGCGTCGGCCTCGGGCGGGTGGCCGCGGCCATCGCGCACGTGGCAGTTCTGGCAGGCGTTGGTGTTGAACAGCGGGCCGAGGCCGTCGCGGGCGGTGGTGGTGGACGGGGCGATGACCCAGGGGCTGCGGAAGAAACTGTTGCCGACGCTGAAGTCCAGGCGTCGCTCGGGCGAGAGGTTGGCCGAGGGCATCGAGAAAGCGTTGCGGTCGCTGCGCAGCACCGTCGCCTTGCCGCCGGACAGCGCTTCGCCGGGCTCGGCCTGGGTGAAACGCGGGGCGTCGTCACAGGCGGCCAAGGCGAGGGCCAACAGCAGGGGGCTTAGGCGGAGCAAGGACATCAAGAATCCTGGGCTGGGGGCAAAAACCGGCGTGCAAGCTTAGCAAAATGGCTGAGGTTGAATAAGAGCAATTTGCAATTGCTGCATGAAAAGGAGGCCATTGGGGAAGGAGGCGTCAGTGCCGGCCCTCTCGCGGGCAATAAAAAAGGCGGCCCGAAGGCCGCCTCTTGCAAACCACTCAACCGCGATCAGAACTCGTGATCGGCGGTATCCGGGTTCAGGTTGTCGATCCCCAGCTTGCCTGCGGCCTGCTCGATCGCGCCGGTCTGCTTGACCAGCGAGGCGATGGCATCGCGCACGATCTGGTTGCCTGCGGCGTTGTCGGCGGCGATCAGCTGGTCGTAGTGCTCGCCCTTGAGCGCGTGGTCGACGATCACCTGGATCTTCGCCTCGGTGTTCTCCAGGTCTGCCTTGAGGGTGGCGTCGGTGGCCGGGTCGACCTTGGCCACCAGCGACGACAGGCTCGGGCCGGTCAGCTTGCTGCCGTCGGCACGGGTGTACTCGCCCAGGTAGACGTTGCGGATGCCCTTGGCGTCGTAGAAGTGCGAGTAGTGGGTGTTGTCGCTGAAGCAGTCCTGCTCGTCTTCCGGCGAGTTCGCCTCCAGGGACACCTTCATGCGCTCGCCGGCCAGCTCGCCCAGCGACAGGCTGCCCATGCCGAACAGCATCTTGCGCAGGCCATCGGCCACAGGCTCGCCTTCGAGCTGGGCGCGGTAGTTGTCGGCGACGTTCGGCGCCCAGTTGCCGACCATTTCTTCCAGGTCCTTGACCAGCAGCTCGGTGACCGCCTTCAGGTAGGCGCGGCGACGGTCGTTGTGACCGCCAGTGGCGCCCTGGCCTTCCAGGTAGTCGGAAGCCGGACGGTTGCCGGCGCCTGGGCCGGTGCCGTTGAGGTCCTGGCCCCAGAGCAGGAATTCGATGGCGTGGTAGCCGGTGGCGACGTTGGCTTCGGAGCCGCCCAGCTCGTTCAGGCTGGCCAGTTTCTCAGGGGTGATGTCCTTGACGTCGACCTTCTCTTCGCCGACCTGGATCTCGGTGTTGGCGATGATGTTGGCGCTGGCCGCCGGGTTGCCCAGGGCGTGCTCATAGCTCTTGTCGACGTAGTCGATCAGGCCTTCGTCCAGGGGCCAGGCGTTCACTTGGCCTTCCCAGTCGTCGATGATGGTGTTGCCGAAGCGGAAGGTTTCGCTCTGCAGGTACGGAACGCGGGCGGCGGCCCAGGCGGCCTTGGCGGCCTTCAGGGTGTCGTCGTTGGGCTTGGCCAGGAACGCGTCGATGGCGGTCTGCAGTTGCTTGGCGGTGCTCAGCGAGTCGCTGTACACGGCGTGGACCATTTCCGCGTAGTGCTTGACCACGGCCTTGCCGGCCGCCTCATCGACAGCGCCCGGCGCCGCGGCGGCGGTGCTGGCGGCAGCAGGTGCCTGGGCTTGCGGCGCGGCGGCCTTTTCATCCTTGCCTTCGCCGCAACCGGCGAGGGCGATGGCGATGGCCAGCAGACTGGCGGAGGCCAGAGGCATTCGAATCATTGTAGGTATTCCTGCGTCGTGTGGTTGGACCAAGGGTGGAACAGTGCGCCGTGGCACGCGAAACCGCAACATAATGCGAAAGATTTGCATTTGGTGTAAAGGGCCGGGCGCGCATTTCATGTAAATGCCCGTTCCCGGGCAGTGTCAGGCAATACGGGGGTTACAGCACCGAGACCTGGTTGCGTTGCGCATGGCGCAGGAACGCGGTCAGCTCGCGTGAGGGCAACGGCTTGCTGTAGTGGTAGCCCTGGCCCTCGTGGCAGCCTTGGGCAACGATGTAGCTTTCCTGCTCGGCGGTTTCCACGCCTTCGGCGATCACCTGCATGCCCAGGCTCTTGCCCAGTTGGATGATGGCGCGAACGATGGTGGCGTCGTCATCGTCGTCGAGCAGGTCCTGGACGAAGCTCTTGTCGATCTTGATCTTGTCCAGCGGCAGCGACTTGAGGTAACTCAACGAGGAGTAGCCGGTGCCGAAGTCGTCGATGGCGATCAGCGCGCCCGAGCGGCGCAGGCTGAGCAGGTGCTGGGCGGCGGTGCTGATGTCTTCCATCAGGCCGGTCTCGGTGACCTCCAGTTCCAGGCTGCGCGGCGGCAGGCGGTAGATCTGCAGCAGGTTGTTGACCACCCGCGGCAGCTCGTTGTGGTGCAACTGCACGGTGGACAGGTTGACCGCCATGCGCAGCTCGCTGAAGCCCAGGTCGTGCCATTCGCGCAGTTGACGGCAGGCCTGGTCGAGCACCCACTCGCCGATGGCGATGATGTTGCCGTTCTGCTCGGCCAGGGGGATGAACTGGTCCGGCGGCACCATGCCCAGCTCCGGGTGCTGCCAGCGCAGCAGCGCCTCGACGCCGACCACGCGGTGGTCGCGGTAGCTGATCTGCGGTTGGTACACCAGGTACAGCTGGTTGCGTGGCAGGGCCTCGCGCAGGTCTTTTTCCAACTCGCGGCGTCGACGCATTTCGCTGTCGACGCTGGCGATGTAGAACTGGTAGCGGTTGCGCGAGCGGGCCTTGGCCAGGGTCATGGTCTGCTCGGCCTTCTGCAACAGTTTCTCGGTGCTGTCGCCGTCCTCGGGGAACAGGGTGATGCCGATGGTGGCGCGCAGGCGGATTTCCTGAAGGTCGAGGGCGAATGGCACTTCCAGGTCGTCGAGGATGCTCTGGGCCAGCTCTGCCGCCTCGTAGGGCTGCTCGATGTTGGCCTGGACCAGGGCGAACTGGTCACCACCCAGGCGCGCCAGGGCGCCGAGGCGGCCGCTGTGCGCGCGCAGACGGTCGGCCAGGGCCAGCAGCAACTGGTCGCCGACCTGGTAGCTGAACTGCTCGTTGATGCCCTTGAAATCGTCCAGGCCCACGCACAGCACCGCCACCCGGTGTTGCAGGCGGCCACCGTCGGCGAGGATCTTGTCCAGTTGCTGCTGCAGTTGCTGGCGGTTGGGCAGGCCGGTGAGGAAGTCGTACTGGGCCATGCGTTGCAGGCTGTTCTCGGCCTCGTGGCGCAGGTGGGTGTTGCGTTCGATCGAGGCCAGCAACTGGTTGGCGGTGTTGACCCAGATACCCAGTTCGTTCTTCTCGTGGCCCTTGAGCTGCGGGATCTGGTGTTGGCTGGGGCGGTCGGGGTTGATCTGCGTGAGGTGCTCGATGATCTTCGACAGCGGCTTGGTCAGCAGCCAGTGGTAGACCAGGTACAGCACCAGGCCCATGGCCAGGGCGCGCAGCACGCCGGAAATGAAGATGATCACCGCGTTGATCAGGAAACCTTCACCGTAGCCGGCGGTGTCGAGGGTGATGCTCAGGTCGCCGTAGTATTCGCTGTAGGGACCGCGGCCGACCAGTTGCGTGGTGAAGGTGCGCTCCTGGCCGAGGATCAGGTCGGTGAGCCAGCGCAGGGGCAGGTCCTGCAAGGGGCGTGACTTCTCCGCCAGCATGGTTTCGTTGGGGTGGCCGATGGAGGCCATGCGCACGGCCTGGTCCTGGAACAAGCCTTCCATGACCTGCATGCCCATTTCCCGGTCGAGGCTGTATACCGCCTGGGTGGACGGGTCGCGGAACATGTCGAGGATGCGCTGGGCATCGTTGTTGACGGCCTGGCGGGTCTTGTAGGTGTCATAGACGATCTGCGCGCAGCTGAGGACGACACCGACCGCCAGCGCCGAAAGCAGCACGACCCTGAGCAACTTGACCGATAAGCTGTTCCGAAATTCCAGCTTCAATGGGGGTTTCCTTAATCCATGCGCGCGCCATTATTTTGCCATCATTTGACAGCAATACACTATCGACCCGTTGCCACGGCAGTCGACGTCCCCTCTACGGCATTGCCCTTGGCTCTGTATCGGTTGCGCCGTCATGCGACTTGAGTGCGCGAAGTCAACTTTCCAGACGTTTGATGTTAGCGCGCTATCGGCGCCGAGCAAGAGGGCGGCGAGCAATCGTCGGGTGGGGGTGGGCTGGCACTGGCGCGGGCATAAAAAAACCCGGCCAGGGCCGGGTTTTTCAAAGGGCTGATCGCAATCAGGCCTTGAAGGTGTTGCCTTCGAACTGCTCGGCGACGAACTTCCAGTTGACCAGGTTCCAGAACGCCTCGACGTACTTCGGACGCAGGTTGCGGTAGTCGATGTAGTAGGCGTGTTCCCAGACGTCGCAGGTCAGCAGCGGGGTGTCGCCGCTGGTCAGCGGGCAGCCGGCGCCGATGGTGCTGGCCAGGGCCAGGGAGCCGTCGGCCTTCTTCACCAGCCAGCCCCAGCCGGAGCCGAAGGTGCCGACGGAGGTCTTGGTGAACTCTTCTTTGAACTTGTCGAAGGAACCGAAGGCGGCGTTGATGGCTTCAGCCAGGGCGCCGGTCGGTTGGCCACCGGCGTTCGGTGCCAGGCAGTTCCAGTAGAAGGTGTGGTTCCAGACCTGGGCGGCGTTGTTGAAGATGCCGCCGGAGGAGGTCTTGACGATCTCTTCCAGGGTCTTGCCTTCGAATTCGGTGCCTGGGACCAGGTTGTTCAGGTTCACGACGTAGGTGTTGTGGTGCTTGTCGTGGTGGAACTCCAGGGTTTCCTTGGAGATGTGCGGCTGCAGGGCATCGTGGGCGTACGGCAGCGGCGGCAATTCAAAAGCCATGGTGGATCTCCTGATTCAGGTCTAGTTCGCGGTTTGCGCAAGGCCGATCACGGGCGGCCCGAGGAGCGTCGGCGAGTTTGTACTCTTTGCGACGCGAGGGCTGGATCATAGCACCAGCCCCCGCGCATAACCACGCAACAACTATAGGGAATAGAGGTTCCAGAGCGGTCGGGCCATGCCGACCGGTGGGCTCAGGTGAATACCAGCTGCGCCGCCACCGCGAACATCATCACCGCCACCATCAAGTCCAGCAGCCGCCAGGTGCCGGGTCGCGCCAGCCATGGAGCCAGCCAGGCCGCGCCCAGGGCCAGGGTGAGGAACCACACCAGCGAGGCGCTCGCCGCGCCGGCCACATAGGCGCCAGGCACTGTCTGCTGGGCCCCCAGTGAGCCGATCAACAGCACGGTGTCCAGGTACACGTGCGGGTTGAGCAGCGTCACCGCCAGCGCGCTGAGCAGCACTGCGCGCCGCGAGCGCATGCCTTGGCCCGCCTGGTGCTCCAGGCTTTGCCTGGAGCAGGCCCGCCGCAGGGCCTTGGCGCCATACCAGGTCAGGAACACCGCACCGCCCCAGCGCGCCGCCGCCAGCAAGGTGGGGTTGTGCGCCAGCACCGTGGCCAGCCCGAACACCCCGGCGGCGACCAGGATCGCATCGCACACCACGCACAGCAGCGCCACCGGCACGTGGTGTTCACGCCGCAAACTCTGCGCGAGGACGAAGGCATTCTGCGTCCCGATGGCCATGATCAGCCCGAAGGCCACCAGCATGCCGTTCATATAGCTTTGCCACATAGCGCCAACACCCCATGGGCGTGGGCCTGTAGCCCACGCGAAAGTACGAAGAAGATGCTGGCCATTGTGGCGATCGGCGCTGTATAAGAAAAACCAATAAAGCTCATCCGGCATTAGGAAAATCGATGTTCGACTACAAACTGCTCGCCGCCCTCGCCGCAGTGATCGAACAAGGCGGTTTCGAGCGCGCCGCCCAGGTGCTGGGCTTGTCGCAATCGGCGATTTCCCAGCGCATCAAGCTGCTCGAGGCGCGGGTTGGCCAGCCGGTGCTGGTGCGCGCCACACCGCCCAGTCCCACCGAGGTCGGGCGCCAGTTGCTCAACCACGTCCAGCAGGTGCGGTTGCTGGAGCGCGACCTGCAACGCCAGGTGCCGGCGCTGGACGAGGAGGGCGCACCCGAACGCCTGCGCATCGCCCTCAACGCCGACAGCCTGGCGACCTGGTGGGCCGGCGCGGTGGGGGGCTTCTGCGCCAGCCAGGGGGTGTTGCTGGAGCTGGTGGTCGAAGACCAGGAAGTGGGCCTCAAGCGCATGCGCGCGGGCGAGGTGGCCGCCTGCCTGTGCGCCAGCGAACGGCCCGTGGCTGGCGCACGCAGCCTGCCGCTGGGGGCCATGCGCTACCGGGCGCTGGCCAGCCCGGCGTTCGTGGCGCGGCACTTTCCCACGGGGTTCGACGCCACGCGCCTGGCCCGCAGCCCGGCGGTGGTGTACGGCCCGGATGATGTCCTGCAACACCGCTACCTGGCCTCCCTGGGTATTCAGGGCGGTTTCCTGCATCATCTCTGCCCGTCGTCCGAGGGCTTTCTGCGCATGACCGAAGCCGGTCTCGGCTGGGGGCTGGTGCCTGAGTTGCAAGCGCGTGAGCAGCTGGCAAACGGGCAACTGGTGGAAATCTGCAGCGATACTCCCATCGATGTGCCGCTGTACTGGCATCATTGGCGCAATGGCGGGCAACTGCTCGCGCAACTGACCGATCACCTGCGCCATGCGGCGCCGGGCTGGCTGGTGCCCTTCTAGGCGCGGGCGGCGTCAGTTGCAATCTGTAATCTGGCAAGGCGGAGTTTTCTTACATGCTTATTCTGGTCACCGGCGCGAGCGGCTTCATCGGCGGGCGCTTCGCGCGCTTCGCCCTGGAGCAGGGCCTCCAGGTGCGGGTCAACGGCCGCCGTGCCGAGGGTGTGGAGCACCTGGTCAAGCGCGGGGCGCAGTACATACCCGGTGACCTCAACGACCCCGAGCTGGCCCGGCGCCTGTGCCAGGGCGTCGACGCGGTGGTGCATTGCGCCGGTGCGGTGGGCAACTGGGGGCGTTACCAGGACTTCCACCAGGGCAACGTGGTGGTCACCGAGAACGTCGTCGAAGGCTGCATCAAGGAGCATGTGCGGCGCCTGGTGCACCTGTCGTCGCCGTCGATCTACTTCACCGGCCGCTCGCGCCTGGACATCCGCGAAGACCAGGTGCCCCGGCGTTTCCACGACCACTACGCACTGACCAAGCACCTGGCCGAGCAAAAGGTCTTCGGCGCCCAGGAGTTCGGCCTGGAGGTGCTGGCCCTGCGCCCGCGCTTCGTCACCGGGGCGGGCGACGCCAGCATCTTTGCGCGGTTGCTGCGCATGCAGGCGAAAAAACGCCTGGCGATCATCGGCAACGGCCTGAACAAGGTCGACTTCACCAGCGTGCACAACCTCAACGACGCCCTGCTCAGTGCCTTGTTCGCCGATGCCCAGGCGCTTGGCCAGGCCTACAACATCAGCAACGGCCAGCCGCTGCCACTGTGGGACGTGGTCAACTACGTGATGCGCCAGATGCAACTGCCGCCAGTCACCCGCTACCGCTCCTACGGCCTGGCCTACAGCCTGGCGGCGGTCAACGAGGCCGCTTGCCTGCTGTGGCCCGGCCGCCCGCAACCGACCCTGACGCGCACCGCCATGCAGGTGATGAGCAAGGATTTCACCCTCGACATCAGCCGCGCCCGGCAGTACCTCGACTATCGCCCCAAGGTCAGTGTGTGGAGCGCGCTGGATGAATTCTGCGCCTGGTGGAAGAACCTACCGGGCGCTTGATGGTCATCAGTGCTGCTTCGGCGGTTTATACTCATGCCCATTTGCTACTACTGCGGTTGAACGAGCCCATGCGCAACGACGCCCACGACGATTTCGACGATGTACCCACCTTGCGCGCCGGTACCCCCGACGACGATGAACTGCTCCCGGCCCACGTCGCGCGTGGCCGCCAGAAGGCCGCGCGACCGGCCAGCAGCGGCCCGTTGTGGGCCTTGCTCGGCGCCTCGTTCATTGCCCTGGCCGGGCTGGGCTGGTGGAGCTTCCAGCAGATCTCGCTGATGGAGCAGCAACTGGTGGCCACCCAGGAAAGCTTTGCGCGCATCAGCGAGGAGGCCGCCGGGCGCTTGCAGGCGATCAGCGGCAAGGTCGATGCCAGCGAGTCCAGCGCCAGTACCGGCAGCGAGGCGCTGAAGTTGCAAATCACCCAGTTGCAGGCGCGTCTGGCCGAGCAGGGCAAGCAGCAGGAAGGTGTGGCGGGGCAGGCCGGTGACCTGGGCAAGCGCTTGGAGCAAGTGCTGGCCGACACCCGCGAGCAGCAGAAGGCGGTGACCGAACTGCAAGGCCAGTTGCAGGCGCAGTTGAAGGCGGTGAACACGGAGTTGGCCGCGCTCAAGTCGGGCCAGTTGGATGGCGGCAAGCTCGACGGCGAGCTCAAGAGCCTGAGCAACGAGGTGGCGGCGCTGAAGAAGCAGGGCAACCCGAGCGCGGCGATCGAGAGCTTGCAACAGGACGTGCTGGTGCTCAAGAGCCAGGTCGACAATCGTCCGGCAGCGGCCAGTGGTGGCGCTTCGGTGCAGGAGTTCGATGCCTTCCGCGGTCAGACCACCCGCAACATCACCACCTTGCAGAGCCAGATTCAGAACCTGCAGCAGCAGATCAACGCCCGGCCGTGAGAACCCGTTGAAGCCATCGCGGGCTCGCCCCGCGAAAGGGCCGCCTAGCGGCCCCGGCGTTCTACGTTACAGCCGCGGATAATCGATGTACCCCACCGGCCCCTTGCCATAGAAGGTCTCCGGGTGCGGCTCGTTGAGCGGCGCATCGGCGGCCAGGCGTGCCGGCAGGTCAGGGTTGGCGATGAACGGAATACCAAACGCCACCGCATCGGCCTTGCCGCTGGCCAGTGCCGCGTTGGCGGTGGCCTTGGTGAAGCGCTCGTTGACGATGTACGGGCCGCCGAACGCTTGCTTGATCAGCGTACCGATGCTGTCGTCGGCTTCCTTCTCGCGCGAGCAGATGAACGCGATACCGCGCTTGCCCAGCTCACGCGCCACGTAGGTGAAGGTTTCGGCGCGGTCGGCGTCGCCCATGTCGTGGGCATCGGCACGTGGCGCCAGGTGCACGCCCACACGCTGGGCGCCCCAGACCTGCACCACGGCGTCGGTCACTTCCAGCAGCAGGCGGGCACGGTTTTCCAGCGAGCCGCCGTAGCGGTCGGTGCGCTGGTTGGTGCTGCTTTGCAGGAACTGGTCAAGCAGGTAACCGTTGGCGCCGTGGATCTCCACGCCGTCGAAGCCTGCGGCCTTGGCGTTCTCGGCACCGGTACGGTAGGCCTCGACGATGTCGGCGAGCTCTTCGGTTTCCAGGGCGCGTGGGGTCGGGTAGTCCGACAGCGGGCGCACCAGGCTCACGTGGCCCTTGGGCTGGATCGCGCTCGGCGCCACCGGCAGCTCGCCGTTCAGGTAGCTGGAGTGGGAGATGCGGCCCACGTGCCACAGTTGCAGGAAGATGCGCCCGCCGGCACCGTGCACGGCCTTGGTCACGTTGGTCCAGCCGCGTACCTGCTCGTCGCTCCAGATGCCCGGGGTGTCGGGGTAGCCGACACCCATCGGGGTCACCGAGGTCGCTTCGCTGAGGATCAGGCCGGCGCTGGCGCGCTGCACGTAGTACTCGGCCATCAGCGCATTGGGCACGCGGCCTTCGTCGGCGCGGCAACGGGTCAGGGGGGCCATGATGATGCGGTTGGGCAGTTCCAGGTCGCCCAGTGTGATCGGATCGAAAAGCGTGGTCATGGTTGAAGCCTCGCGTGGGTCAGTTGGATGCAGCGGCCAGTTCGGCGTCGTTGCCGCGCTGGCTGAAGGTGATGAGGGTGACGATCAGCGCCAGCACCGCCAGCGCGGCTGCGGCCAGGGGCACGCGGGTCAGGCCCAGTTCATTGGCGATGACCGTGCCGCCGACCCAGGCGCCGAGGGCGTTGCCCAGGTTGAAGGCGCCGATGTTCAGGGTCGACACCAGGTTCGGCGCGGCCTTGCCGTAGGCCACCACGTTGACCTGCAGGGCTGGCACGGCGGCGAAGGCGGCCACGGCCCAGAGGAACAGGGTGATTTCCGCTGGCACCAGCGCGCTGCTGGTCCAGCTCAGCACGGTGGAGACCACGGCCATGGTGGCGAACACGCCCACCAGGGTGGCGCCCAGGCGTCGGTCGGCGAGCTTGCCGCCGAGGATGTTGCCCAGGGTCAGGCCGATGCCGATCAGCATCAGGGTCCAGGTCACGCCGCGTGGCGAGATGCCGGTGACGTCACCGAGCAGCGGCGCGACGTAGGTGAACAGGGCGAACACCGAGGCCGAGAACAGCACGGTCATGCTCAGCGACAGCCAGATGCCGGCGCCCTTGAGCGCGGCCAGTTCCGAGCGCATGTCGACCTTCTCGGCGTCGCGTTGCAGCGGCAGGAAGCGGATCAGGCCGATCAGCGCGATCACGCCGATGCCGGTCACCGCCCAGAAGGTCGAGCGCCAGCCGGCGGCCTGGCCCAGGGCGGTGCCCAGCGGCACGCCAAGCACGTTGGCCAGGGTCAGGCCGGTGAACATCAGGGCCACGGCCGAGGCGCGGCGGTTGGCCGGCACCAGGCTGGCGGCGACCACCGAGCCGATACCGAAGAACGCGCCATGGCACAGGGCGGTGACCACGCGGGCGAACATCAGCAGGTTGTAGTCGCTGGCCACCGCGCACAACAGGTTGCCGACGATGAATACGCCCATCAACGCCACCAGCGCGGCCTTGCGCGGCAGGCGGGCGGTGGCCAGGGCCATGAACGGCGCGCCGATGGCCACGCCCAGGGCATAGCCGGTCACCAGCCAGCCGGCGCCGGGGATGCTCACGCCGAGGTCCTGCGCCACGTCGGGCAGCAGGCCCATGATGACGAACTCGGTGGTGCCGATGGCGAAGGCGCTGAGCGCCAGGATCAACAGGGAAAGGGGCATTGCAAGGTCCTTGTCAGAGCTCTTGGCTCATCTGCTTGAGGAAGGCCTGGATGGTTTCCTCGTTGCGTTTGAAGAAATGCCACTGGCCAATCTTCTGGCTGCTGATCAGGCCCGCGCGTTGCAAGGTCGCCAGGTGGGCGGAGACGGTCGACTGCGACAGGCCGCAGCGTTGATCGATCTGCCCGGCACAGACACCGTGTTCGGTGCTGTGGTACTGGTCGGGGAATTGCGTCGCCGGGTCCTTCAGCCAGGTGAGGATGTCTCGCCGGACCGGATGGGCCAGGGCTTTTATTATTTCGTCGAGATCGAGAGGCATGGTGGGGGCTCGTGGTGTGTAGCGGTATATCGCGATGAGGCGAAATATAAATCGGTGTTTCGCGATAGACAAATATGAAGAACGACTAAGCTGAGCCCGAATCGCTATATCGCGTTATAACGATATTGGTTCAGCCGGTGCTAGACTGCCGCCATGAACTACCTCGCACACCTTCATCTGGGCGGCCAGGCGCCGCAGCAACTGTTGGGCAGCCTGTATGGCGACTTCGTCAAGGGCAGCCTCGACGGGCGTTTTCCGCCGGCATTGGAAGCCGCCATCCGCCTGCATCGGCGCATCGACAGCTACACCGACAGCCACCCGCTGGTATTGGCGGCGCTGGCGCGTTTCCCGCGTGAGCGGCGGCGCTTCGCCGGGATCGTCCTCGACGTGTTCTTCGACCATTGCCTGGCGCGGCATTGGGCGGATTACGCCGAGCAGCCGCTGGCGCAGTTCACCGACGCGTTCTATCGGGTGCTGTTGGCCGAGCCGCAGTTGCCGGGGCGGTTGGCGCGGATCGCTCCGTTCATGGCGGCGGATGACTGGCTGGGGGCGTATGGCGATTTCGCCACGTTGGAGCAGGTGTTCGGCGGGATTGCGCGGCGCTTGTCGAAGCCGGAAGGGATGAGCGGGGTGATGGCGGAGCTGGAGCGGTTGTATGAGCCGTTGCTGGCCGACTTTCGTGAGTTCTACCCACAGTTGCAGGCATTCGCGGCGGCGGGGCGTTGAGGTTTTGGGGGGGCTGTCAGGGCCCTATCGCGGGGCCCACCCCAGCAAGCAATCAGGCCGCCCTGGCCTGCCGACGCGGCACCGCCACCTCGATTTCCTCGACCCCGAACAACGCCACCTGAATCGCCTGCTGCGCCAGAAACGCCAGCGCCGCACGTTCCTTGCCCTGACTCTCCACGGGCGGCAGCAGGTGAATCACCACTTCCCCTCGTTCCCGGCCAAACAGGCGCATCAGGTGCGACACCAGGTCGTCATCGCCAATGAACGGCGCGATCGGGTCCGCTTCGCCATCGCGCAGGTACTGGATCGCCACCGGCTGCACCGGCGTGCCCTGGTCGATGGCGCCGGCCAGCAGGCGCCCATGGAAGGTGCGCAGGGCGCGGCCATCGGTGGTGGTGCCTTCGGGGAAAATCAGCAACGGCCGGGCCTGGCCCAGTTGCTCGCTGATCTGCTCACGCAAACGCTGGGCATCCCCTCCGCCACGGCGAATGAACAACGTGCCGGCCTTCTCCGCCAGCCAGCCGGCCAGCGGCCACTGGCGCACTTCGGCCTTGGACAGGAACGACAGCGGGGTGAGCATGCCCAGCAGCGGGATGTCGGTCCACGACACGTGGTTGCTGACCCACAGCATCGGCCGGCGCGGCAGCGCGCCGACCACCCGCACGTCGAAGGGCAGGGCGCCGATCAGGCGTTTCATGAACAGGCAGGTCCAGCGCTGGCGCAACTCACTGGAAGCCTTGAAGCCCAGGCGTTCGCCGACGGCGATCAGGCTGGCCATGGCCATGCCCAGGCATAGCACCAGCAGCAGGCGCAGGAGGCGGGCACAGGCCCGCAGGCCCGGCATCAGACCGCCGCCTTGAAGTGGCGGGCATAGCGCGGGCAGAGGTCGTCGCGCTTGAGCAGGATGAACACATCGGCGACCTGGAAGTCCTCGTCCCAGCACGGCTCGCCGCAGATCTTCGCGCCCAGGCGCATGTAGGCCTTGAGCAGTGGCGGCATCTCGGCGATGACGTTGTTCGGCAGCGGCAGGTTCGGCAGCGGGTTCTTCGGCTCGGCACGCAGGTGCTCGGTGCACAGGTAGCGCTCGCGCAGGCGCTGCATGATCGCGTGGGCTTGCACGCCGCCATCCTGCATCGGGATGCTGGCGCAGCCCATCAGGTAGCTGTAGCGGCCTTCGTTGAGCACTTCGGCAAGCTCGCCCCAGAGCACGGCGATGGTGCCGCCGTTGCGGTAGGCCGGGTCGACGCAGGTGCGGCCCAGCTCCAGGATCGGCCCCTCGAGCTGCAGCAGGCCGTGCAGGCGGAATTCCTCTTCGCTGTAGAAGCGACCCAGGCTGCTGGCGGCCTGGTGGTCGAGCAGGCGGGTGGTGGCCACCAGCTCGCCGGTGCTCAGGTCGCGTACGCCGATGTGGCGGCAGTGCACGTCGTAGTCATCCATGTCCAGGCCCTGTTCGGCGCCCTTGAGCTTGGCCTTGAATTCCGCGCTGAACACTTTGTAGCGCAGGGCCTGTGCTTCCTGCAGGGCCGCGGCGCCGACCAGGCGTTCGGCTTGCAGACGGCGTTCAGTGCTGTTGTCGCCAGAGCGAGCGATCCGAGTCATTTGCGAGTCTCCATAAGCCAGCCAAAGAGGGTTGCGGCCGGTCGGCTTTGTTGTGCAAAGTCAGACTAGGTACGCCCGGTGTCACCCCCATGAATCTTTGGTGATGCTTACGTGACACCCCCTTCGAGGAGCCCGCCATGCCCTGGCTGCAACGACTCAACGACCCCCTTCGCCTGCCGTTGGCGGCTAGCCTGGGGGAAACCTACGGCGCGGCGCTCGAGCATCTGGGCGCGGTCAGCCCCTTCGAACTGGCGGTGCTCGGCGGGCGGGCCATGGCCACGCCTGGGCTGGCTTTCCTGGTCGGCTACCAGGCGGCCCTGCGCGTGCTCTGGCCCAGCGCGCCGGCAGGGCTCGGTGCCCTGTGCGCGACCGAGCGGCGCAGCGTGCGCCCGGCCGATATGCAGACCCGCCTCGACGGCCTGCGCCTGTCGGGCGGCAAGGGCTTCGTCACCGCTGGGCTGGAGGCCGAATGGTTGCTGGTGGCGGCGCGTTGCGAGGCCCAGGGCGAGTCGCCGCGCCTGAGCCTGGCGGTGGTCTACCCGGGGGAGCCCGGGGTCAGCCTCGAAGCCCTGCCGACCCTGCCGCTGATGCCTGAGGTCGGTCATGCGCGCCTGGAGCTGCGCCAGGCGGCCTGCGAGCTGTTGGCCGGCGACGGCTGGGACGCCTACGTGAAACCCTTCCGCACCCTGGAAGACCTCTACGTGCTCGCCGCCCAAGCCGCCTGGCTGTATGGGGTGGGGCAGGCGTGCAACTGGCCACAGGCACTGCGCTTGCGCCTGATCGGCCTGCTCGCCGGCTGCGCCGAAGGCAGCCGGCAATGCGCCGACAGCGTCGCCTGCCACCTGCTGCTGGCCGGGCTGTTCGCTCAGTTCCAGGGCCTGCGCGAAGACATCGACCAGGCCCTGGCTGGCGATCCGCAGCCTTGGGCGCAACTGTGGCAGCGCGACCAGGGCGTGCTGGCGTTGGCCACCGTCGCCCGGGAAAAACGCTTGGCCAAGGCCTGGGCCGCCGCCGGATTGTCATGAAGTTTTGGCAGCCTCGGTCGATCCGCGACACGGGGGACGACGATGGGCAAGTTGCAGGGATTGCTGGGCATGCTGGGGTGGTTGGCGCTGTCGGCCTTTGCCGAAGACTGGCCGGACCCTGACTGGCGCACCGACCCCGCCACGTTCGATTGGCAGGCCGTCGACGCCTACGCCTTCCCCGCGCGTGATGATGCAGGGCGCGGGGGCGTGCGCAGCGACGCGCTGCTGATCGTCCGCGATGGGCGCATTCTGCACGAGCGCTACCAGGCGCCGACCGGCCCCGACACCGCGCACCTGACCTGGTCGATCAGCAAGAGCGTGCTGGCCACGTTGCTCGGCGTGGCCCAGGGCGAGGGGCGCTTCCAGCTCGACGACCCCGCCGCGCGCTACTACCCGCCCTTGCAGGCCCACCCCCAGCTGCGCCTGGCCGACCTGCTGCATTGGGCCAGCGGCCTGGCCTGGCAGGAGGACTACGAATACGCGCCGCTGAAGTCGTCGGTGGTGGCCATGCTCTATACCCGTGGGCGCCGCGACATGGCTGCGTTCACTGCGGCGATGCCGGCCGCCGCCGCGCCGGGCACGCACTTTTCCTATTCCAGTGGCGACAGCAACCTGCTGGCTGCTGCCTTGCGCGGCATGCTTCCCCCCGGCCACTACGCCGACTACCCCTGGCAGGCGCTGTTCACCCCTCTGGGTATCACCCACGCGACCTGGGAGCGTGACGGCACCGGCACCTTCGTCGGCTCCTCCTACCTCTACCTCAGTGCCCGCGACCTGGCGCGCGTTGGGCTGCTGATGCAGCGTGATGGCCGCTGGGGCAAACGACAGCTGCTGCCGCCGACCTGGGTGGCTTTCAACCGCAGCCTGTTCACTGCCGCCGAGGCCACGCCCGGTGAAGCCAACCCCGGTGGCCACTGGTGGCTCAACCAGCCACTGCCCGGCCACCCGCCACCCTGGCCGCATGCGCCCAGCGACACCTTCGCCGCCCTCGGCCACTGGGGCCAGGCGCTGTACGTGCTGCCGTCGCAGAAACTGGTGATCGTGCGCTACGGCGACGACCGCGACGGCAGCTATCGCCATGATGAGCTGCTCAAGCGCGTGCTCGCCGCGCTGGCGAAGGAGGGCGCGTGAAGCGTGTATTGCTGGTGGCACTGGCACTACTCCTGGCTTGGGGCTGGCACGAACGCCAGGCATTGGCCGACTTCCCCGGCATCCTCTCGGCCTACTCGGCCAAGGAGTACTGCGCCTGCCGCTTCGTCATGGGCTTCGACCAGGCCTATTGCCGTGGCTACGTGAAGCAGTACCTGCCGCTGGGGCTGCTGGAAGAGGACAGCGCCGCGCGCACGGTGCTGGCCGAGGGCCTGGGACGGCGCAACCAGGCGGCCTGGCAGGGCGCGCGCGAGGGCTGCCGCTTGCTGCCGTGAACGGGCGCGGGGTAAGGTGGGCGGCCTTGTTTCCCGAGGTTTCACATGCCCACGTTGTTCCGTTTGCTACCCGTATGGTTGCTGGCCCTGTGCCTGCCCGCCCAGGCCAATTGGCACCTGGACGGCGAGTCTTCGCGCTTGTCGTTCATCACCGGCAAGAACGGCGACACCGCTGAGGTCCATCGCTTCCTGGTGCTGCACGGCAAGGTCGACCGCAAGGGTGCGGCCGAACTGAGCATCGAGATGGACTCGGTGAGCAGTGGCATCCCCTTGCGCGACGAGCGCATGCGCGATGCGCTGTTCGACGTGGAGCGCTTCCCCGAGGCGACCGTTCAGGCCCAACTCGACCTGCGGCCGATCAACGACCTGGCCAACGGTGCCCAGGTGGAACTGCGCCTGCCGCTGACCGTGACCCTGCACGGTCAGTCGCACCGCTACAACGCCTTGCTGCTGGCCACGCGCCTGGATGAACGGCGTTTCCAGGTAGTGACCCTCGAGCCGCTGCTGCTGCGCGCTGAAGACTACGGCCTGCTGCCGGGCCTGGCGACCCTGCGCAAGCTGGCCGGGCTCACATCGATCAACCCGTCGGTGCCGGTGAGCGCGGTGCTGATCTTCAGCGCCCGCTGACATGCCGGGGCCGGTCTTCCCCTGGCGGGATGGCAACCAGTTCGAACTGCTGGTCGATGGCCCCGAATTCTTTCCGCGCATGCTTCTGGCGATCGTGCGTGCCGAATACCAGGTCGACCTGGAGCTGTACCTGGTGGAAGCGGGAGCCTGCGCCGAGGCGGTGGTCGAGGCGCTGGAGGTCGCCGCCCAGCGTGGCGTGCGCGTGCGTTGCCTGTTCGACGACTACGGTTCGCTGGCGTTTCCCGTGGCCCTGCGCCAGCGCCTGCAAGCCGCGGGCGTGGCCTTGCGGTTGTACAACCGCCTGCGTTGGCGTCGCGGTTTGCGCAACCTTTACCGCGATCACCGCAAGCTGCTGTTGGTGGACGAGCGCTGGGCGGTGGTCGGCGGTACCGGCGTCACCGATGAGTTCTGGACCCCGGGCGCGGACACCAGCGAGTGGCATGAGGTGATGGTGCGCATGGAAGGACCGGTGGTCAGCGACTGGCAGTTGTTGTTCGACCGCCAGTGGCACGCCAACCAGCGTCGCACCGCCTGGCGCCCGCCGGAAGGCTTCGGCCTGCCGCGCCTGCCCAAGGTGCCCGTCCAAGGCCTGGGCCTGGGCCGGGTGGCCTACGCCGACGCCCGCCAGCACCGCGACATCCTGCATGCACTGGTGCGTGCGCTGAACAGCGGGCAGCAGCGCATCTGGCTGGCGACGCCGTATTTCCTGCCGACCTGGAGCGTGCGCCGCTCGTTGCGCCGCGCCGCGCACAAGGGTGTCGACGTGCGCCTGCTGCTCACCGGTCCGCGTACCGATCACCCCTCGGTGCGCTACGCCGGCCACCGCTACTACCCGCGCCTGCTGCGCGCCGGGGTGCGGATCTTCGAATACCAACCGTGTTTCCTGCACCTGAAGATGGCCGTGGTCGATGGCTGGGTCAGCGTGGGTTCGTGCAACTTCGACCACTGGAACCTGCGCTTCAACCTCGAAGCCAACATCGAGGCCCTCGACCCCTCGCTGACCGCCGCCGTGGTGGCCAGCTTCGAGCGCGACTTCACCCTGAGCGAGGAGGTCGACCTCGACCACTGGAACGCCCGGCCGTTGTGGCGGCGCATCAAGCAACGGCTGTGGGGCTGGCTCGACCGCCTGGTGGTCAACCTGCTCGACCGGCGCAACTGAGACCGACGGCGTATACCGTCGCTCGTCAAAGCGGACTATCGTGCAGGTTTGTTCCCCTGCAAACGAAGGAGTGTGTGCGATGAGCGCAAAGAAGATTCTCATGCTGGTGGGCGACTACGTCGAAGACTACGAGGCGATGGTGCCGTTCCAGGCCCTGAGCATGGTTGGCCACACGGTGCATGCGGTGTGCCCGGAAAAGCTCGCTGGGCAGACCGTGCGCACGGCGATCCACGATTTCGAGGGCGAGCAGACCTACAGCGAGAAGCCGGGGCACAACTTCGCCTTGAACTACGACTTCGTCCAGGTGCGCGCCGAGGGTTACGATGCGCTGTTGATCCCGGGTGGGCGGGCGCCGGAATACCTGCGCTTGGATGAGCGGGTGCTGAAGCTGGTCAGGGAGTTCGACCAGGCCGGCAAGCCGATCGCAGCGGTGTGCCATGGTGCGCAGTTGCTGGCGGCGGCGGGCATCCTCGAAGGGCGTGAATGCAGCGCCTACCCAGCCTGCGCGCCGGAGGTCAAGTTGGCCGGCGGGCGCTTCGTGGATATCTCGATCGACCAGGCGCACGTGGATGGCAACCTGGTGACGGCGCCGGCGTGGCCAGCGCATCCGGCATGGTTGGCGGCGTTTTTGAACGCGTTGGGTACTCGCTTTAGCTGAGGCAAGTCTCTGGGGTACTCGTTGACGGCCCAAGCTCCCCTTGGCTGCTTGAAGCCGGGGGGAGCGAGCTAGCGGATTTTTGGATAATAGATTCGTTGTGCGGCGATACGTCTATGGGCGTTATCGAAAAAGCCGCCCTTGACCCCCTTGAGCCTTTCCCAGTAGGGGATAGTTTCTTGCGGAAGAGTAGTTAATCCAGAGTGATTTCCGGCCCGTGTGAATTGCATCAGATCCGGGTGCTTGGTCAGGATCACATTGTCATAACCTGCTACCGGCCGCTGCAACACATCGGCGATCTTTTGTGCAGCCCCTGACGATCCCCCTTCGCAGGCCAGAAGAATAATTCCTTTTCCTTCTGGATAATTGACGCGTTTCAATTGTGGATTGATGTCCGAGAGGGCGACTTCTCGTGCGCTCCGATACTGCCCTTTGCTGTTCATCAAACTGCCTTTTGCGAAAAAACCGTCCCCATGTGTTTCGAACGCCGCAACGTCATTGCCCAAGAATTTTTCATGGAACACCACATCTGAATTACCGGGCTTTCGTTCATACAGAATGCGTGAGTTTCCATAATCCGTTCTCGCTGATGTAGACGAGGCTGACTTGCGTGCGGCTCCCCCTTTACGTCTGAGACTGTTTATTTTTTTCATGGCGCGGCCGCTCTTGTTGGCTAATGACCCTATCGCTTTAGGGGCCATTTCCACTGCGCTACCTACCAACCCTGTGCCCAACGACACCCATCCCAGGATACTGGCGGCCTTGTCGTCGTACCCGGTGGCTTCCAGTACCGTGGAGGCGATTCCGGTTCCCAACGAAATGGCACCCAAGGTCGCCGCCGCGATAGACGCCGCTCCGCTGGCCGTAAGGGCACCTATACCCCCGGCTGCAATCGCCGCGAAGGCCGGTGCGGCAGCGCCGAAGCTGGCGACCGTGGCCACCACACCCAGGGCCGTGCCGATACCGGCGACCAGCCACGTCCACCAAGCATGGCCATCCGGGTCGATGCGGTTGACCGGGTCGCCGCCGCAGTAGGCATAGGGGTTAAGCCCGCCACGCCCGAACGGGCTTTCGCTGTCGGGGCTGAGGAAACCCATCACGATAGGGTCATAGGGGCGGTAGCCGCCGGGGATGTACCAGCCAGTCAGCGGTTCGCGGCGCTCGCCCGCATAGGCGTAGGGACCGTTGGCGGGGTCTTCGGCCTCGGCGCCATGGGCGCTGTAGTGCCGGGTACGCACGGCGTCGTCGGCCTCCAGGCGCACGCTGCCCTGGGCGTCGCAGCCGAGCAGGGTGACGCGACGCACGCCGGCGGTGATGCGGTTGAGGGCGAACAGCGCGCCGTTTTCGCCGATGCGCTGGAGCAGGTCATCGCCGGTCTGCTCGTGGGTGAGCAGGCCGGCGCTGAAGAAACTGCGGGTGAGGGTGCCGTCGAGCACGCGGTCGGTGAGGTTGCCGCTGGGGTCGTAGCGGTAGTCGCAGGTCTGGCCGTTGTACTGGACCCGGGTGAGGCGGTCCTGGGCGTCCCAGGTGAGGGTGCGGCCGAGGCTGTCGGCGATGACCCGGCCACAAGCGTCGTAGTCGAGGGTAATCGACGCTGGCCAGCTGGAATGGGTATGGGCGATGGTGGTGACCTGGGTGGGGTCTTGGGTATTGTCGTAGGTGAAGGTGGCCTTGTCGGTGCTGCCGTCGGCGAAGGTGCTGTCGACCTGGGTGTAGCCGTCCAGGGCGTTGAAGGTGAAGACCTGTTCGATGATGCGGTTGCCGAAGGGGTCTTGCGGCGCGACGGCGGCGTCGGCGGTGTAGGTGGTCAGGCGGCCAAGGCTGTCGTAGTCGAAGGTTTCCTGGCCTTGGATGGCGCCGTCTTCCCAGGCCCGCGAAACCACTTGGTCCAAGTCGGAATACAGCAAGGTCTGCGTGCAGGTGCGGGTACTGCCGGCCGTGGTGGCGGCGAAGGTGCGGGTGTGCTCGCGGCCGAGGCCGTCGTAGGTGAGGGTTTGGACCAGGCGGTTGCTGGCGTCGGTGGTGGTGACGGTTTCGACACGGGAAAAGGTGTCGAAGGTGAAGGCGGTGGTGACGTCGTCCTGCAGGTGTTTTTCCAGGCGGCCGAAGCGGTCGTATTCGTAGCGGTGGTCGCTGCCGTGGCTATCGACGAGACCCTGGCGCAGGCCATTGAGCGAGTGGCGCCAGGTGGTGGCGTGAGTGTTGCCCTCGACGGTCCAGGTGTCCTCTAGCGGTTTGCCGGAGGGGGTGTAGGTAAGGTCGAGCGTGCCGAGGGGGCCGCTGCTGGTGTCGGGCTGGCCGAGGCGGGGGTGGTAGGTGAAGGTATTGGCGGGTTCGCCAGCAGGGGTGATGCTGAGCACCTGGTTGTCGAGGGCGGCCTCGTAGGTGTAGGCGACGCGCGTGCCGTCGGGCAAGCGGTTGGCACTGGGCGGAAGTTGGCCGGGCAGGTACTCGAAGCC
>NZ_JARGCS010000014.1 GCF_029193575.1 Pseudomonas entomophila
GGATGCTCCGAACAAGTCACCAGATATCCGCTCCCTGATCGCAGACAGCGTCGGTTCAGCCGGTTTTTCAGCCGCGCATTACACAAAAAACCAGAGACGCCTCTGGTTTTTCTGCATCACAGACGCACCTCTCCCGTCACGCTCAATAGTTGCCGCCGGGCCATCCACAGATTCGACAACGCAAAGAGCGTGGTCAGTTGCGCCGTGTTCTTGGCCAACCCGCGGAAACGAGTTTTCACGTAACCGAACTGCCGCTTGATGACGCGAAATGGGTGTTCGACCTTGGCCCTTGCCTGGGCTTTGACCTTTTCAATCCTGCGCCTGGCCTTGTACAGGGCGCTGCGCTTACTCAATTTCTTGTAAGTACTGCGGCGTGCTGCGATCTGCCAGATCACCTGCCGACCGTCATGTTCAGGCCGCTTCTCTACGCCGGTGTAACCCGCATCAGCACAGACAACATTCTCGTCACCATGCAGCAGATGGGCAACTTCCGTCACGTCAGCCACGTTGGCGGCGGTGCCATGGACATGATGTACCAGACCCGATTCAGCATCGGCTCCGATATGCGCTTTCATGCCGAAGAAGTACTGGTTTCCCTTCTTCGTCTGGTGCATTTCCGGATCGCGTTTGCCCTCCTTGTTCTTGGTCGAACTGGGCGCGTGGATGATCGTGGCATCGACGATTGTGCCCTGGCGCAGCGACAAGCCTTTGTCTCGCAGGTAGGCGTTGATGGTTTCCAGGATGCCTGCCGCCAACTGGTGCTTCTCCAGCAGGTGCCGGAAATTCATGATCGTCGTGTCTTCGGGGATTGGAGCGCTGAGCGTCAGTCGAGCAAACTGGCGCATCGAAGTGATCTCGTACAGCGCTTCTTCCATAGCCGGGTCACTCAGTGAAAACCAGTTTTGCAGTAGATGAATGCGCAGCATGGTTTCCAATGGATAGGGTTTGCGACCGCCACCTGCCTTTGGGTAATGCGGTTCGATCAACGCGACCAGTCCGCTCCACGGCACGACCTGTTCCATCTCGGCCAGGAAACGCTCACGACGGGTTTGCTTGCGCTTACCGGCGTATTCGAAATCGGAAAAGCTCATCTGACTCATGGGGTGGAGGCTTGCTCGGGCGTGAGAGTTGGGCGGAGGGCTATTTCAGCACAGGTCAGACGATCTGCGCTGACTTGATCGGAGAATCCCTAAACAGCCCGTTCTTTCGGCCGACGACAAACGGGCGGATGGCGCGCTCAGCGGCGTTATCGTCGATCGGCAAGTAACCGTGCTCGACGTAACGTTCCAACTTGCTCCAGTTGCTGGCCAGATAGCCAATGGCTTTGCCCAAGGCGTTCTGCGTCGTAACCTGGATCTGGGTTTTCTCTATCCAGCTCTTCAACTGAGCCAACACCGGCAAGCTACGCTCTTCACGGCCAATCTTGCGTGCCTCATCGCTGCCGCCTTGCAAATCGCGTTCAATGCCATAGCGCTTGTTGATCAGGTTCAGCGCAATGTCTGCGCGCCCAGTCTTGCCCTTCGGCTGCACGTTCTGCGCTTCAATGAACTTGCGTCGAGCATGTGCCCAGCAGCCCAATCGCTCGACGCCGTCCTGCGCGGCCAGCGCGTTGTACCCGGCGTAGTCGTCGGTCATGACATAGCCGCGAAAGCCATCCAGCAGGCGCGTTGGCACCTCCTACGCTCGGCTGGTGGCGTAGTCGGATCGGCAGGAAGAACGGGTTGCTCAGTGACGCGCCCAGGGGCGCGACGGCAGGGCCGATCGCACTGCTGATCCAGGGCCAGGGGGGATTTAGAGAGTGCTTACGATCAACCGATCACATCGAAGGTGCGCGCCTCTTCCTCGCTGATCTCGACCCAACCCTCGCGCAGGTAGCGGTCGGCGAGAAACTTTTGGATGAAGGCCATGTAGAACAGTTGAAGCCCTATCGCCACTGGGGCTGTCCACTGTGGTAGCAGCGTGAAGACCAGTCCCATGGCTGCGATCCAGATCAGCAGGTATTTAAACTGTTCGGCAAGAAGCAAGTACACCGGGCCGAAGAACATGATCATGAAGGTTTGAAACGAACTGACTTCTTCGACTTTTTGCAGTTTGGGATGTTTGAAATAACGGGCCATTCTTTGCGTCCTGTTGCTGAGAAATGGAAAGTTGGGGTGATGGGGCTTTGCCTCCCCCTCATTTAATCCTGATTGGCTAATATGCCCAACCTGACCAGTCGCTGGATTGTAAATCATGTCCAACCCACCTCCCTCATACTTAAAATATCCCGGCGCACCGCGAGGATCAGGGATAATTTTTGGTTTACTACTTAAAACCTCTTTAGCTTGAATAAATGGTGCAGGTCGTCCCTCACGCCACAACCGTTCATAATCAAAACCGCGAATCAAACTCCATTCATGCTTGGTCGGACTTTTACAGACGATGCGAAGTAGATTTTATTGATTAACGATTCGCCATCTGATTCATTGTTGGCGCTTAGCCATCACAAGATTTCTTTCCATATATGGTTGAAAACCCACCAAAATCTGAGCACTCGCGGCACTATATTTCAGCTTCTCTAAATCCCAGACAAACCTAACACACCCACAAATTTAAAATCAGTCGCCGCGCTTTTTCTTAAACTCTACCACCTTTGACTTCATCCATATCCCTAAAGCGACTGGAACCCCGCAAGACAATCCAACAATAATAGACTTATAAATCTCCTCCCAACCAAAAGTCCAACAGCCAAGCTTATAATAACCAACAATCGACCCTACAAGGTGCCCCAACACCCCAATCCCAAGAAAAAGCAATACAGAATACACCAGCAACATAGCCATCAAAAAAAAGCCAACTCTTTCCAGCTTCATTTTTTATCCCCTACAGAACTGACTTGCCCCCCAACGACTTCAGAGAATACAGAACCAGCCACGTTGCCGTATATATCAGCTGCTTCTCCGACAACTGGTTTCAACTGACCAGACACTCCTTGCCCTCCCTTAAAACCCAACACGCCACCCAGAGCTGTTCCCAGAAGTGAATACGTCGAATCCTCGCCCTTGATCAAACTCCCCACATAAGACCCACCCAATCCAGCACCAAGGGTAAACCCTAACCCTCTGCCCTGAGTTGCTCCACCAACAGTAGCAGCAATCGATGCATCCACGTAACTAAACGGCTTATTGGTGGACAACTGATAACTGATATTCGCCCCGCCGGAAATCGCCGCGCCTGATACGACACCTGCCACACCTGCTGCTGGCGCCACAAACACTCCCAATGTGCCGGGAGCATACACCCAGCCAGCGACATAATCATGACCTGGTCCTTGATACCCATCGCTTCTCGCTAGGGACCTGAACGCTTCAGAAACCTGATCCGGAGTCTTGCCTTTCTCGATCATATCGGTACCGAGACTGACGGCTTCCGCCCCCCAGGTCCCACCCGGATGCAAAAAATCGTTGTAACGCTGAGCATTCCCTGCCACCCAACTGGCGGTCTCAGGACTGCCATT
This sequence comes from Pseudomonas entomophila, assembly GCF_029193575.1. Lineage (GTDB taxonomy): Bacteria > Pseudomonadota > Gammaproteobacteria > Pseudomonadales > Pseudomonadaceae > Aquipseudomonas > Aquipseudomonas entomophila_G. Next base: position 3,497 of record NZ_JARGCS010000014.1, read on the forward strand.
GCCCAACGCTCCAGCCAAGACTCCAATAATTTGAGCGGTCGCAATCTTGAACTGGTCGTCCGTAGCAAACCGCGAATCCAAGTATTTACCTAGTTTTTCAGTTGTAACCGCCGTCAGCCCTTGTGCCGCAGCACCTGCTAGTGCACCCGTTTTAAAATCCCCGCCCGTTGCAGAAGAAAGTGCACCGCCCAAAACTGCATGCATCAGGATTTTTTGTGCAGACCCTGAACTTACTTTCAGGTATTCACCCAGATCACCGATCTGTTTATTCCCCAAAGCGGCTGTGAGATCGAGGCCTTCCGAAATGGCAGCGGCCCCAAGATTATCTTTTAAACTACCGCCATTTATCGCCGTATTCACACTGCCTGCGACCAAAGCATGTGTGCTGCTTCGAAGTACGTTCTCACCAGCCGTACTCCAATCCAACATACCTGAACCATAGCCTGGATTGTTGATACCATTTGCATTTAGAATCAATGGACCATCGGGATTCCAACCAGCGACGGCCGTATCTATTCCATTCAGAATTCCGCTCGTCACCATCTGGGTGGCATAGCCTTTTATGGCATCTTTGCTAGTGGCCGCTTTCAGACCTGCACCCATGTCTCCGCCGCCATTGATCGTACCAACCGCGAAGTTGCTAGCCATGGCTCCGGCAAGAGGGCCAAGGTACATGCTGGCGACAATAGAAATTATCAGCGCGGGTGCTGCACCCAACCCTGAGTTTTTGTAATTCCAACTGTCATGGATCTCCTTCACCAATCGCCAATCAACTTGACCGTTGGCTTCGGCCTGTTTGATCCACGCCAGTTGAGGCTCCGCCTGGACCATCGCATCAACCGCTTGACTGACTGTTTTTTGATCAATTTCCTTAATGTCAATACTGATCTTACCGGCAGCACGAATAGCTAACTCCCCCTGCGCCACCATCTGTGTCTGACGCAATGTCTCATCCGTATTACCCTTACCCTTGGCACTGTTCCACGCCAGGTTCAACTTGCTCTTCTCGTGACTCTCCTGATGCAGGTCCTTCACCCCTTCGAAGGTGATAGCACCACCGCTCTGCAGAATCAGATTGTTGCCACTGTCGAGCTTGGCCACCTGATAATGCTGGCTTGCACCACTTTCCAACATCAGGTCCCGGCCCGTAGTGATTTCACTACCGACATGCTGAACCTTCGTCACTTCGTCCCGCTGGGTCTGCTTCGCACCAAAGCTACCTTTCTTGACCATGTCGTACAGGCTGTAGTCACGCTCCTGCAGCGCCAACAGGTTCAGACCTTTGCTTGCGTAGACATACGCATCTTCACCGGCTTGGAGCTTGCTGCCTGCAAGCGTCACATCACCGCCGCCGATCAGGTCCAGATTGCCGCCTGCGGTGAGGCTTGCGCCAACTACACGGGTTTGCTCATCGACCGTATGAACTTTCTTGCCGCCGCGCTTGGAGTGGCTCTCGACGCTGTGCAGGTCCTCACCAGCAACCACATTGACATCGCCTCCGGCGGTGGCCAGAAGATTCCTGTCTGCCTGCACGCTGCTGGCGATGACATTCAGGTCGCCCCTCGCCTGCAGCGCGACACGCCCCCCCGCCGTCACACTCGACCCCAGTTGCTTTACCGTCTCCTCGGTACGCAACCCACCGCGAATGGCCTGCAGGCTCAGGGTGCGGTCCTCGACCGCCAGCAGGTTGATGTCCCCGCCAGCCTTCGCCGCCAGGTCGCCAGCGCTTTCGAGGCGCGCCTTGTTGGTCAGGTCGCCGGCGGCATCGAGGGTCAGGCTGTCGCGGGCGTTGATCACGCTGCCAACGTCGACACGCGTGGCACGCCCCGAGCCGACCGAGACTTCGGTGGCGGTGCGGTCGTTGACGATGTCGCCGGTCAGCGACACCAGGCTGACCTGGTTGCCGCGGATCTCGCCGGCCAGCGCGTTGCGGATGCTGTCCTGGGCCATCAGGCCCAGGCGTTGGTTGGCCTGCACCAGGCCGCCCTGGTACAGGCTGCCGCCCGCGGCGGCGCTGAGATCGTTGCTGGCACGCAGGGTGCCAACGTTCTTCAGGTCGCCGCCGGTCACCAGGTTGAGGTCGCGACCTTGCATCAGGCTGCCGCCACGCAGGTTGCGCGCGTCGACCTTGGCCAGGTACAGCACGGGCGCCAGCACGGTCTGGCCATCGACCACGCGCGACTCCATCCAGACGATGTCGTGGGTCAGCGCGGCCACCTGCTGCGCGGTCAGGCCTACGCCCAGGCTCAGGCCCAGGGCATCCTTACTGGCCACGGCGTTGTCCATCAGGTACTTGAACTGCTCGTAGTCGCTGTTCAGGCCGTCAGCGAGGAAACGCTGGCCGGTCTGGGCGCGCACGGCCTCGGCGATCAGGCGGGTTTCATAGCGGCCATCACCCAGCCGGCGGGCCGCCTGGTCGGGGTCGAAACCGAGATTGCCGAGCAGGTAGCTGGAGGCCATGAAGCGGCCGGGATCGGTGAGTTCGGGGTTGGTCTCGATCAGGTAGCCGGAGGCCGGGTTGCGGCTACGCACGAACAGGCCGTAGTCGCCCTGGGGCAGACGGAAACCCGGCAACGCGGTGGGGTCGATGCTGACGAAGGGCGCACCGCTGAAATCGACAGGGACGAAACTGACCTGGATGCTGCCGTCGGCGGCGGTGGTTTCGACGCGCTTGACGTCCTTCAGCGGGCCGGGGTCGCCGGCCTGGGTGCCGAGGGTGACACGCACCTCGCCAGCCTCCACTGCTGCGCTGTCCAGGGCCTTGCCGGTGAGCTGGGCGTTGGCGTGCGGTTCAAGGGTGCCGTTGACCAATTCACCGCTGACATTGAGCGACAGCATGCCGCCTGCCTGCACGGTACCGGTAAAGGCCGTGTCGGTACCCGGCAGAACCTGGGTGTTGCGGCCCAGGTACTGGTACTGGGTGACCGAGGCGGGAATCGGCGCCTGCTGCTCGGGCGGCAAGCCAGCGTTCTGTTGGTTCCAGGCAATGGTGTCGGCCTCAGCGACACGATATGCACCCTTGCGCACGCCGAGCAACCAGTAGGTGTCCTCCTCGATGCTGTTGTCGAGGGTCTGCCCGCGGTTGTAGAAGTTCTGGGCGTTGGCAGTAAGGTTGCGGTTGGCGGCCAGCAGGCTCTGGCCGTTGATCACGGTGACGGTGTCGAGCAGCAGGTCCTGGTTGGCCAGCAGGCGCGCAGCCGGCGAGTCGCGCAGCACCGTGCCTTTGTAGGTGGTAGTGACGATATAGGTCGCGGTATGGCGACTGCCCCTGCAATGGGTGCAGTTGATGCGAATGTTGCGGCCGGTCATGACCTTGCCCGGCTCGAAGTCGGCCTTGGCGTTTTCCAGGGTGGTGACCTTGAGGTCGATGTTGCGTTCGCTCTCGATGCTGCCGGAGAGGTTGCGCAAGTTGTCGGCCTTGCCGCCGTCGAGGGCCGCGTAACGCAGGTCACCCTTGCTGTAGATGTCGGCGTAGCGGTTGAGCAGGCTGGCGCTGCGTAGGTCCAGGTCGGCGCCGGCGAACAGCAGGCTGTCCTGCTGGTTGTCGATCATGCCGTCGACGCGCAGGCTGACCTTGCCCTGGGCACCGAGGGTGCCCTGGTTGACGAAGTTGGCTGCGGTAATGTCGAGAGTTGAGGTGCCGGTCAGCCGGCCGAGGTTGCTCAGGTTCCCCGACAGCGCCAGTACCAGCGGTGCGCCGCTGGCGATACGGCCGCCTTCCTGGGTCAGGTGACGCGCGTCGATGCGCAGGCCGCGCAAGGCGGAGATCAGGCCCTGGTTAGCCAGGTCGCCGGTCATCTGCAGGGTCAGCTTGCCGTCGCTGAGCAGCTCGCCCGCGTTGCTCAGGGACTGACCCGCCAGACGCAGGTCGCCGGCACTGGCGATGCGCTCGCCGGCACTCAGGGCGATGCCTTGCAGGCCGCTGATGTCGAGATTGCCATTGAGGTGCCAGGTGCCGACGCCCTCGACCGTGCCGAGTGTCCAGGTGGCGTTGCCCAGACCGTTGATCTGGCCCAGGGCGCTGCTCAGGTGGGCCGCGCGCAGTTGCAACTGGCCCTGGGCAGCGTGCTCCAGGGTGCCGCCCTGGTTGAGCAGGCTCGGCGCCTGCAGCAGCAGGTCAGTGCTGGCACTGGCGATGCGCCCGCCACGGTTGTCCAACTGTTCATCCAGGACCAGTCGGGTCTGCGCGCCAGCATGGCCGATCAGGCGGCCACCGCTGCGATTGTCCAGGCGTTGGCCGTCGACCAGCAGTGCCTGGCTGGCTTCGATCAGGCCAGTGTGGTTGACCAGGCGCTGTACGGTCAGTTGCAGGTTTCCGTCCAGACTGCTGAGCGCGCCGGCGCTGTTGTCCAGATCCGCCGCACTGACGCGAATGGCACTGGCCACCAGGCTGCCCTGCTGGTTTTCCAGACGCCCCGAGCCCAACAGCAACTCCGCCAGCGCGCCGCCGGCGAGCAGCTTGCCCTGCTGGTTGCTCAGGGTGGTGGCGGTGATCTTCAGGCCATCGCTGCCAGCCAGTACCTGGCCCTGGTCGCGGTTGTCGAGACGCTGGGCGGCCAGCTCCAGGCGCGTGCCGAGCAATTGGCCGCCCCGGTTGTCGAGCACGCCGCCACCGACGTCGGCCTTCAGTTGCTGGCCGACCACTACGCCTGCGCGGTTGTCGAGGCTGGCAGCGTTGACCGTCACCGCCGCCGCGGCCCGCAGCAGGCCCTGTTGGTTGTCCACCGCGCCGCGGGCGTCCAGTTGCAGGGCGCCGCTGTCGGCGATCACCTTGCCGCCGAGGCTGTTGTCCAGGCGGGCAAGGTCGAGCCCGACGCTGGTGCCGAGCACGGTGCCGCCCTGGTTGAGCAAGGCGCCGCCATCAACCTGCACATGGCCGCTCGCCTGCAGGGTGCCGTCGCGGTTGTCCAGTTGCTGCTCGGCACGCACGCGCACCGGGCCGTCGTTGGCGACGATGCGGCCCTGGCGGTTGTCGATGCTTTGGGCGTTCAGCTCGAGGGCCTTGCCGACCAGCGTGCCCTCGCGGTTGTCGAGACGGGACACGCGCACCTGCTGGCGCGCGGCAGACAGTGTGCCGACCTGGTTGTCCAGGTCCGTGGCATCGAGGCCCAGTTGGCCCTCACTGGCGATCAGGCCTTTATCGGCGTTGTTCAGGTCGTCGGCCGACACCTTCAGCCCCTGCACGCCGATCACCTGCCCGCCGCGGTTGTCCAGCCGGCCAGCGGTGGCCACCGTCGCGCTGCCCTTGCTGTTCAGGACACCGTCGTTGCGGTTGTCGAGGCTGGCGGTGCTGACTTCCAGCGCCTGTGCAGCCAGCACCTGGCCCTTGCGATTGTCCAGGTGCGTGGCGCTGAGCCGCTGGCGCTCGCCTTGCAGCGCACCGCCACGGTTGTCGAGGGTCTGGGCGACGGTGACGCTAAGGTCGCGGCCGGCGATGACCTGGCCGCTGTTGGTCATGTTCCGGCTGGCCAGGGTGACATCGCCGCGGCCGTTGCGGCTGTTGTCAGGCTCCACACCCGCTTCGATCACGCCGCTGTTGCTCAACTGGCCTGCTTCGAGGCGGACCTGCCCGCGCGCCGCCAGGGTCTGCCGGTTGGCCAGCTCGCCACTGCTGCGCAGGTCGACGTCGCCTGCAGCGTAGGTCTTTCCGCCCAACTCGAGCTGCGTAGCCTTGACCGTCAGGTTGCCGGTGCTGCTGGCCTGGGCCATTGTCACCTTGCCGTTGGCATCGAGCTGCAGGTCGCCGGCCGACGCCGCGACGTCACCCGCCAGGCGCACGCCCACCCCCGCCTCAGTGCCCACCAACTTGATCGCCCCGGCGTACATGCCTCCCAGGGCGCTGGAGTCGATGGCCAGTGCCGGCGTATCCCCGCTGGCGCCCGTGCGCGGGGTGGCGGCCAGGGTCTGGGCGTCGACATCGTTGCGCCCGGCGATGATCGTCAGATTGCGCGCCTGGAGCTCGGCGTTGACCTTGGCACTGCGGGTGATGATCTCGAAACGGTCGACGTTGCCGGCATTGAGCCCCGCGCCTTCGATGGCCACGCTGCCTTGGTCGACCTGGAAGCGGCTCAACTGGCCGTTGTCGATCACCGGCTTGCCGGTGCTCAGGGTCACCTGGGGCGTATTGATGAAGCCGCAGCCGTTGCAGGTGATGCCGTGCGGGTTAGCGACGATCACCCGCGCCGCCTGCCCGGCCACCTCGGTGTAGCCGCGCAACTGGCTGGGGTTGGTGCCGTTGACTTCGTTGAGGATGGTGCTGGCGGCCGCCCCTTGCAGGTTGGGGTTGCCGAGGATGATCCCGCCCAGTTGCGTGGCCTGGGTGCGGTCAGTGGCGTTGTTGAGGATCAGGCCCTGCTGGCCGACGTTGTAGTCGCTGAACTGGTTGTGCGAAAGCCCACTGCCGTTGGGCGCGGCGATGTTGACGATCGGCACGCCGTTGCCCGCCTGGCCGAGGCTGGTGCCCGGCGCGCTGACCACCACGCCGTCGGCGGCCTGGGCCCACAGCGGTTGCCAGAACATGACGTTGGCCAGCAGGAACGCCAGGCCGCGCTTGGGCAGGCCGCAGAACTGCGTGCGCGGCTGCAGGCGGGCGGATGGCTGGCGGGCAAGGAAGGCGAAGCGGCGAACGTCCATGTGCTGTCTCTTGAATCGGTGGGTCAGATGAACAGGTCCAGGCGGAAATACACCGGGCGTTCCTTGTCGGGTAGCGCCTCTGGGCGCTCCAGGCTGTGGGCGAAGGTCACGCTGGCGGCCAGGTGCTGGCCGCGGGCGAACAGCTCGAAGGCGTGGCTGCTGGCACGGCCATGGCGGTCGCCGTTGTAGCGATCGTTGCGGATCACGCCCAGGTCGTAGCCCAGGCCCACGCCATACTCGGCCACCGCTGGGCGCAGGGCGGCCCAGGTGACCGGGCGGGTCCAGCGCAGGTCGTTACGCCAGTACGCGCCACTGTCGCCCGACAACGACTGGTCCTTGAAACCGCGCACCGAGGCCTCGCCCCCCAAGCTGATGCGCTGCGGGCTGAACAGCACGTCCTCGCTGCGCTGGCCGGTGGCCAGGCTGCTAAAGCTCAGGTTCTCGCCGAGCACCTGGAAGCCCTGCACGTAGCTGAGCGTGGCGCTGTACTTGCGGTAACGCGCAACGGGCTCGCCGGGGCGCGGGTGGCCGTTGCCCTGAGCGTCGAAGGCGCCGATGCCCTCCTGGATGCCCAGGTCGAGGTTGACGAAGGCGTTGCCCAGGCGACGGCCGTGGTTGAAGCCGAACTGCGCTTCGCTCAGGCGGTTGCTGCTGGCCTCCAGGCGGCTGTCCTCGATGTAGTTGTTGGTGCGCAGGTGGGCGATGCCGGCGTTGAGCGAGGTCTTGCTGGTGGCGTCGCGGTGCACCACGCGCTCGGCGCGCAGTTGGTGGTTCTGGCTATCGCCGGTTTGCTTGAAGCTGAAACCGTTGCCCTGGGCCTGGGCGCGGTACTCGCTTTCGCTGTAGCTGTAGCTGAAGTTCCACCAGCCCCAGGGCAGGTTGTAGTAGAGCACGCCGTTCTTCGAGCCCTGGGTGTGGTCGCTGACCACGTCATGGCCGCCGCGCACTACCAATTGGTCGGCAAGGCCCAGCGGGCTGTCCCA
>NZ_JARGCS010000015.1 GCF_029193575.1 Pseudomonas entomophila
GGATTCTCCGATCAAGTCAGCGCAGATCGTCTGACCTGTGCTGAAATAGCCCTCCGCCCAACTCTCACGCCCGAGCAAGCCTCCACCCCATGAGTCAGATGAGCTTTTCCGATTTCGAATACGCCGGTAAGCGCAAGCAAACCCGTCGTGAGCGTTTCCTGGCCGAGATGGAACAGGTCGTGCCGTGGAGCGGACTGGTCGCGTTGATCGAACCGCATTACCCAAAGGCAGGTGGCGGTCGCAAACCCTATCCATTGGAAACCATGCTGCGCATTCATCTACTGCAAAACTGGTTTTCACTGAGTGACCCGGCTATGGAAGAAGCGCTGTACGAGATCACTTCGATGCGCCAGTTTGCTCGACTGACGCTCAGCGCTCCAATCCCCGAAGACACGACGATCATGAATTTCCGGCACCTGCTGGAGAAGCACCAGTTGGCGGCAGGCATCCTGGAAACCATCAACGCCTACCTGCGAGACAAAGGCTTGTCGCTGCGCCAGGGCACAATCGTCGATGCCACGATCATCCACGCGCCCAGTTCGACCAAGAACAAGGAGGGCAAACGCGATCCGGAAATGCACCAGACGAAGAAGGGAAACCAGTACTTCTTCGGCATGAAAGCGCATATCGGAGCCGATGCTGAATCGGGTCTGGTACATCATGTCCATGGCACCGCCGCCAACGTGGCTGACGTGACGGAAGTTGCCCATCTGCTGCATGGTGACGAGAATGTTGTCTGTGCTGATGCGGGTTACACCGGCGTAGAGAAGCGGCCTGAACATGACGGTCGGCAGGTGATCTGGCAGATCGCAGCACGCCGCAGTACTTACAAGAAATTGAGTAAGCGCAGCGCCCTGTACAAGGCCAGGCGCAGGATTGAAAAGGTCAAAGCCCAGGCAAGGGCCAAGGTCGAACACCCATTTCGCGTCATCAAGCGGCAGTTCGGTTACGTGAAAACTCGTTTCCGCGGGTTGGCCAAGAACACGGCGCAACTGACCACGCTCTTTGCGTTGTCGAATCTGTGGATGGCCCGGCGGCAACTATTGAGCGTGACGGGAGAGGTGCGTCTGTGATGCAGAAAAACCAGAGGCGTCTCTGGTTTTTTGTGTAATGCGCGGCTGAAAAACCGGCTGAACCGACGCTGTCTGCGATCAGGGAGCGGATATCTGGTGACTTGTTCGGAGCATCCTTAGCGACACGCCCAAGGGCGCGACGCCCAGTGCGCAACTCTACAGCCTGGTCGAAACAGCCAAAGCCAACGGCAAGGAGCCTTATGCGTGGCTACGCGACGCACTGGAACGCCTGCCGCAGGCGTCCTCAGTGGAAGATTACGAAGCCCTGCGGCCTTGGAATGGCACGCCTTATCTGCATAGCGAAGCGCTCGCCCATCTTTGGATAGGTGGGGTTCATGGAGCGCTTACCCTTTTTCGTGATCAGGCCTGCAAATAAACAACATGTGTGTGGGTGTATTCGTACAAGCCGTGCTTGCCGTCGGCGCCGCCAATCCCTGATTTACGAACGCCTGCGTGAAAACCTTGCATGGCCTCGAAGTTCTCCCGGTTGACGTAAGTCTCGCCGAAATCGATCTCGCGAATCGCGTGCATGGCTTTGCTCAGGTCGCGTGTGTACAAGGATGACGTCAACCCGTATTCACAGTCGTTGGCCAACGCAATGGCTTCATCGAGGTCATCAACGATCTGGATGGGTAACACTGGCCCGAAGACTTCCTTGCGCATGATTTCCATGTCCGCACGGCAGCCTGCAAGTACGGTAGGTTGATAGTGAAAGCCCTGGCCAAGGTCTGCGAGGTTCCCGCCGGTAATGAGGGATGCGCCTTGTTCCCTGGCTTTCTTGACCTTGGCCGCGACGCTTTCCAGGCCCTGGCGATTGATCAACGGCCCCATCTCAACGGAGGCGTCTGCAAGTGGATCACCATAACGCGTCGCCGCCATCGCAGCGCTGATCTTCTCTATGAACTGATCGGCTACCTGACGCTCCACGTAGACGCGTTCCGCACAGTTGCAGACTTGGCCGGTGTTGATGATCCGCGAACCTCTGATCGCCTTGACGGCCAAATCCAGATCAGCATCAGCCAACACAATGGCAGGTGCTTTGCCCCCTAACTCAAGGTTGAGTTTGGTGATATTCGGCGCCGCTGCGCTCATGATCCGCGCGCCGGTTTCAACGCTGCCGGTGAAACTGATCAGGTTTACCTGCTCGTGCGCCGAGAGTGCTGCACCCACTTGACCGTCGCCGCTGACCACATTGAACACACCGGGAGGAAGGTCGACTTCAGCAACCAGCCGAGCGAACTCAAAGCAGTTGTTGGGCGTTTCTTCACTGGGTTTGATGACGATGGTATTGCCTGTGACCAAGGCTGGCGCCATCTTGCGAGCGATCAGAAAAAACGGGAAGTTCCACGGCAAGATACCGGCGACCACGCCCAGCGGCTTACGGAACATGAAGATATTTTCCCCAGGTCGGTCACTCGTGATGATCTCGCCCTCTATCCGTCTTGCCCACTCAGCCATGTAGTCGAGATAGTCGGCGGTGAAATTGACTTCAACCTCAGCAAGGCTCAAGGTCTTGCCTTGCTCCAGGGTGATGGTGCGGGCCAGGTGTGGAACGTTTTCTCGCAGTTTGTTGGCGATCTTGCGCAGGTAGCTTGCCCGCTCATTCGCGGGGCGGCGGGCCCAACCTGATTGCGCGGTCCGGGCTGCGGCCAGGGCGCGCTCAACCTGATCTGCATCTGAGGCAGGTACCTTGGCCAAAAGGGCACCGGTCGCCGGGTTCACCACCTCAAAATGTTCTGAGGACGACAAGAACTGGCCGTTGATGTAGTTCTGATAGACGGGTACTGAGGTCATGGTCTGTCTCCATCCTGATCAATAGGTTCTGGATTCGCTGCGCTGCTCGGTCTCACGGTACCGGGCAAGGTTGGTGAGGGCTGCTTGGCGCATCAGGCTGATGTCGATTGCGACAGCGATGAACTGGCAACCCCAACTTTGATATCGACGAGCGTCTTCTTCAGCCGGGGCCAGGATTCCGCTCACCTTGCCAGCGGCAAGGGTGGCGTCGATGGCATGCCTGATTTTTCCCTGCACCTCGGGATGGGAGGGATTACCAACGTGGCCCATACTGGTGGACAGGTCGGCCGGGCCGATGAAGATGGCATCGACACCGTCAACCGCTGCAATTTGCGCAACGTTATCGACTCCGGTGCGGGACTCTACCTGCACAATCAGGCAGAGCTCTTCATGGGCTGTGTTGATGTAGTCGGGTATGCCATCCCAGCGAGTCGCGCGGGTAAGTCCACCGCCTACGCCACGAATGCCATGTGGCGGATAACGGGTCGCCTTGACCAGCGCTTGCGCCTGCTCGGCAGTCTCGACCATCGGTATCATCAAGTTTTGTGTGCCGATATCCAGTAGTTGCTTGATCAACACGGGGTCGTGTCCAACTGCGCGCACGATGGGCGCGGTGGCGTAGGCGGCCACAGACTGCAACTGGGCCATGATCGATGGCACGCTATTTGGGGCGTGCTCACCGTCAATCAGCATCCAGTCATAACCGAAGCTTGCGGTGATTTCCGCAGCGTAGCCTGTGGCGAATCCCGCCCAGATGCCGTAGAGCGGTTCTTTTTTGGCTAGCGCAGCCTTGAAACTATTGCGGGGCAGTTTCATAGCAAACAATCCTGTCGAATTAGTAAGTCGCAATGACGGCCCGCCGAGATCGTTGGATCGGCGAGCGTCGACCCGATCAATGTTGATAAGGACGTTGCAGCTGGCATTCCGGATTCAAGGTCACGCCAAAGCCCGGCTGGTCGAGCCTCGAAAGACGCATACGGCCGTTCTCTGGCACTGGCTCACCCAGCAGTTGAGGATGGAACATGGGCACTACCTGGTCAGCCTTCGGCGCCATCATCAGGAATTCGGCGAACGGGCTATTGGTGCGCGTGGCGACGAAATGGTAGCTGTACACCGATGAACCGTGAGGCACGACCATTGCGCTGTGCGCGTCTGCCAGCGCCGAGATCTTGATCAGCTCGGTAATGCCTCCACACCAGCCGACATCGGGTTGGATAATGTCGCAGCAGCCCATCTCAAGCAGCATTCGAAAGCCCCAGCGAGTGGCTTCATGTTCACCCGTGGTCACCAGCATGCCGGTGGGTACGGCCTTCTTCAGGGCGGCGTAACCCCAGTAGTCGTCGGGCGACAGCGCCTCTTCGATCCATTTGAGGCCGAACTCTTGAGCACCATGGGCCAGCCGCGTTGCGTAGTTCAGATCCAGGCTCATCCAGCAATCGAGCATCAGCCAGAAATCCTTGCCGACCCGCTCGCGCATCACGGCCAGCTCTTCAAGATTCTTGCGAAGGCCTTCTTCGCCCTCGGCAGGGCCGTGATGCAGCGGCAACTTCCCACCGATGAAGCCCATCTTCTGCGCCAGATCCGGACGTGCGCCGGTGGCATAAAACTGGAGTTCATCACGCACTGCCCCACCGAGCAGCTGGTGCACTGGCTCCTGACGCACTTTCCCGAGCAAATCCCACAGCGCCAGGTCGACGCCCGAAATGGTGTTGATGACCAGACCCTTGCGGCCGTAGTACTGGGAGGCGAAGTACATCTGATCCCAGATACGTTCGATATCTGTGACTTTGGCGCCCTCAACGAAACGGGCCAGATGTTTTTCAACGATGTAGGCCGCTGGTTCGCCGCCGGTGGTCACGGCAAAGCCGATATTGCCATCAGAATCCTCGACCTCGACGACCAGAGTGCCGAGGACGTTGATGCCGAAACTGCGACGACTCTGGCGATACTCCGGGTACTTGCTCATTGGCGTGGCAATGTGATCGTCGATCCAGTGACCGTCGCCTTGATCGTGATAGTCAGCGCCACCCCCACGAAGGACAAAGGCACGAACATGTTTGATGGTTGGTGTGGCCATGGTTGATTCCTTTGGATCAGATCTGGACGGAGGGTTGCTTGCGAGGCGTGGCGACACGGGGAGGGCGAACGCCCATTACCAGCGCCGAAGAAACAAGGGTGGTGACGGCCAGCAAGTAGAGGCCCGCTGCGGGGGAGTGAAACGCGCCTTCAGCCCAGTTCTTGAGGATGGGGGCAATGAAACCGCCCAGCGCCCCAAATGAATTGATCAAGGCGATGGCTCCTGCAGCGGCAGATCCTGCGAGAAAACTGCCTGGAAACGTCCAGAAGACAGGCTGGACAGCAATGAAACCGGACGCGGCGAAGCACAGCGCCAGGATGCCAAGCAGGGGGCTTGCGAAGCTGACGGATGCTGCGATGCCTAGCCCGGAAACCACCAGTGTCAGGGCTGCCACTGCGCGTCGTCGGCCGGTACGATCGGCGATGGTCGGAACCTTCCAGGCGGCCAGAAGGGCGCATAGCCATGGCAGGGCGCTGACCAGGCCCACCATGAGCCCGACTTTAGTGCCCAGAAGGCTTGCCACCTGGCTTGGCAGGTAGAACACCACACCGTAGACGCTTGCCTGTATCAGCAGATAAATCAGGCACAAATACAGTACCGCAGGCTGTAAAAGCACCTTGAGGAGGCTCCCGTGCGACTGTTTTTGGCTATCCTCGGCATCCAGGGCGGCCTGAAGCTGGCTGCGCTCCTGAACGGTCAACCACTTCGCATCGCTCGGCCGATTGTCCAGGTAGAAGTAGGCCCAGACGCCCACCGCAGTAGCCATCAAGCCTTCGACGGCGAACAGCCACTGCCAGCCGTGGGTACTCAGGAAGCCGTCCAGCTCAAGCAGCAAACCAGAGAGGGGGCTGCCGAAGATAAAGGCCAGCGGCGCGCCGAAGTAGAAGAAACCCATGGCCTTGCCCCTGGCAGCGCTGGGGAACCAATAGGTCAGGTAAAGGATAACGCCTGGAAAGAAGCCGGCCTCCGCGACCCCCAGTAGAAAACGCAGTACGTAGAAACTGGTTTCGGTATATGCGAACACCATGGCCGCCGATATCAGGCCCCATGTCACCATGATCCGACACATCCACAACCGGGCACCGATCCTGTGCATGATCAGGTTGCTGGGGACTTCGAGTAATGCATATCCGGCAAAAAAGACGCCCGCGCCGAAGGCGAACGCAGCGTCGCCAATCCCGGTGTCGGCCTGGAACGCTTGCTTGGCAAAGCCCACGTTGGCCCTGTCCAAGAACGCCATGATGTACATCAGCAAGAGGAACGGCAGCAGCCGCCATGAAACCTTGGCCAGCAAGGACGGTGGGAGGGAGTTCACGTCAGTTTCCTCTTATTGGAATTATTGGGTTGACTATGTAAGTGCGATTCGGATGGGAAGGCCCGAACCTCAACAAGAATCAAACCGGGAAACGGCTGGCGAAGGGGCGCCCGGCTGCGTAGATCGGCGAGCGAGCAGAAGGGGCATGACGTCCACCTCGAGGGGTGTGAATTCTTGTTGCATCGACTGTACTGCGCGTCAGTGATGCGTGACTAATCGAATTAAGCTTATAGTTGATACCTTAAGGTAATCGATAGGAGTGGAGGTATGAGCGTCGAGCGATCGCCTCAGCAGCTGTTCAGCCGGTTGCGTTACAAGCATCTGCAGATGCTGGTCGTGCTTGGCTCGAGCCTGAACCTGCACCGGGCCTCACTGAGCATGAATATGTCTCAGCCTGCGGCGACACGTATGCTGCAGGAAATCGAGGGCATGTTTGATTGCGAGCTCTTCGAGCGACTGCCTCGGGGTATGCGGCCTACAGCGCTGGGTCGCGAACTTCTGCGCTTTGCGGAGGCGGCTCTCAGTGGTCTGGATCGGGCCGCCGCGGATTTGGCTGCGCGCAAGCTAGGCGGATACGGCTACCTGTCGATCGGTACGATCATGGGGGCCGCTCCGGATCTTGTGATGAATGCGGTGGCTGAAATCAAGGGACTTCACCCTCAGCTGCGCATTCGCATCATGGGTGACACGAGCGATCAAGTGGTGCAATTGCTGGAGCAAGGGCGTGTGGATATCGCAGTCACGCGGCGAAGTCCGAGCAATGATCGAGAGCACTACGTGTTCGAGCCCTTGGGCAACGAACGACTGATTGCCGTGGTTCACAACGGCCATCCTTTAGCCAAACGTCGCAAATTACAGTGGAAGGAGTTGGTGACGGATTGGCCGTGGATCCTTCAACCCGAAACCAGCCCTGCACGGATCGCAATCGAGCAGGCATTGCAGCGACTTGAATTGCCAATGCCAGCCGACATCATCGAGTGCAGTTCGGTTTATTCAATGCAGCAATTGGTACAACTCACGGACGCGCTGATGGTGCTCTCGGAGTCTGTAATGCGTGATTATCTGAAGATGGGACTGGTGAAGGCGCTGCCCGTCACGCTGGATGCACAGATGGCACCTTTCGGGTTGTTGCGTCGCAAGGATGAGCCGGTCAGTCGCGAGTTACAGCACTTCATCGAGCTGCTGAGAAAGCGTGCCGCCGATCCTCGGGCAGTTGAAAAGCTGGTTGGACAAGACGCACGCCCAAGTCACTCCGCAACGCGTGCTGGGTAAGGCCGTGCATTACCTGGCGAGTCACTGGAGCCGCTTGGAACGGTATGTCGAGGCCGGTCATTTGCCGGTGGGGTTCATGGATCGGATGCAGGGCATCCATGGCCGGGAGCCTCAGGAAAACTGCTTGCGGATCTTTAGGCGCAAGTGAGACTGCGCCTAAAGCCCCGCTCCTGGAAGGCAGCGGGGCTTTTCCACAGCCGTTTTCTTACTGCGCGATGGTCTTCACCGAAACCCCGCGCTCGATCGGCGTCGAGGTGCGCCCATACACATCCTCGAAGCGCTCGATGTCATCCTCGCCCAGGTAGCTGCCGGACTGCACCTCGATGATCTCCAGCGGGATCTTGCCCGGGTTGCGCAGGCGGTGGATCGAGGCGATGGGGATGTAGGTCGACTGGTTCTCGGTGAGCAGGAACACGTTCTCGTCGCAGGTCACCTCCGCCGTGCCGGACACCACGATCCAGTGCTCGGCGCGGTGGTGGTGCATCTGCAGCGACAGGCTGGCGCCAGGCTTGACGGTGATGTGCTTGACCTGGAAGCGCCCGCCCATGTCCACCGAGTCGTACGAGCCCCACGGGCGGTACACCTCCAGGTGGTTCTGGGTCTCGCTGCGGCCCTGCTGGTCGAGGGTGTTGACCAGTTGCTTGACGCCTTGGACCTTGTCCTTGTGGGCGATCATCATCGCGTCCTTGGTCTCGACCACCACGATGTTCTCCAGGCCGATCACCGACACCAGCTTGCCGTTGCCGTGGATCATGCAGTTGCGGCTGTCCTGTACCACCACGTCGCCCTTGGTGACGTTGCCGTCGGCGTCCTTCTCGTGCACTTCCCACAGCGACGACCAGCAGCCCACGTCGCTCCAGCCGGCGGAAAGCGGCACCACGCAGGCGCGCTGGGTCTTTTCCATCACCGCGTAGTCGATGGAGTTGTCCGGGCAGCAGGCGAAGGTGGCTTCGTCGATGCTCAGCACATCGGCGTCCTCGTCGCTGCGCTCCAGGGCCAGCAGGCAGGTGTCGTAGATGTCCGGGTCGTGCTTCTTCAACTCTTCGAGGAAGCGGCTGGCGCGGAACAGGAACATGCCGCTGTTCCAGAAGTAGCCGCCGGCGCGGACGAACTCGTTGGCGCGCTTTTCATCGGGCTTCTCGACGAACTGCGCGACCCGCGCCACGCCCTCGGGCAGCAGCGCGTCCTGGCTGGAGCGGATGTAGCCGTAGCCGGTCTCCGGCTTGGTCGCCGGCACGCCGAACAGCACCATCTCGCCGCGCTCGGCGGCCACGGTGGCCAAGGCCAGGGCGCGTTGCAGGGCCTTCTGGTCCTCGATCACGTGGTCGGCCGGCAGCACCAGCATCAGCTCGTCGCGGCCTTCGTTGACCAGCTTCATCGCGGCCATCGCCACCGCCGGGGCGGTGTTGCGGCCGAACGGCTCCATGAGGATCGCCTGGGTCTCCAGCTTCAGGCCGCTCAACTGCTCCTGGACGATGAACTTGTGGTCCTTGTTGCACACCACGATGGGGGTGTCCATGCCTTCGAACACCAGGCGTTGCAGGGTTTGCTGGAACAGCGTGTGCTCGCCGGTCAGGGCCAGGAACTGCTTGGGGAACTGCTTGCGCGACAGGGGCCACAGACGCGAACCGCTACCACCAGAAAGAATTACCGGGATCATGATGTTTCTCCAGAGTCGTTTAGAGGCAGGGGATCAGTGAGTGGCTACAGGACGGGTGACCCACACCGGCGACAGGCTGCTGCCGGAACCGGTCACGTACAGCACCGCGGCTTCGCCGCGTTCCAGGGCGACGGGTTTGACGTCGCTGACTTTCTTGTCTCCTTCGTAGAGCGCCAGGCTGACCTTCACCGGGTTGATCTCGCGCTCGCCACGGCCCTTGGCGGCCACCGGGGTGACCACTTCGGTCTTGCCGTCGGCGGTCTTCAGGGTCAGCGGTTTGTCGCTGAGGTTCTGCACCCGCACCAGGGCTTTCTGTTTGTTCTTGAACGGCGGTTCCTCGATCAGTTGCGGGTTGCCGCCGGCGTTGTTGACCAGGGTGTAGTACTTGTCCGAGGCCAGCTTGACCGGCACCGACTTGCCGCCGACCTGGGCGGTGTAGTCACCGCCGGGCAGGAAGCTGAAGTCGCTGCTGGCCTGGGCGCCGACCTGCTTGATCTGGGTGTTGCCGACGCTGGCGGCGGTCGGCGTGCCGGTGGCGTTGTACAGGCGCACGAAGGTCGAGCCCTTCGGCGCGCTCGGGCCGTACAGCGCCGCGTCGGCACCGGCCAGGGCCTGCAGCGAGAGCAGGCTCAGGCCGGCGGCGAGGGTGAAGGCTTTGGCAAAGGAAGGTTTGTTGGTCATGTGCATGTCCTCTATCAGTGATCCGTCCGATTGGACGACAGGGCCAGGTTTTCTTCGGTCTTGCGGGTGTTCTTCAGCTGCGCGATCCACTGCGGGTCGAAGGCGCTGAGGTCGTTCTTCATTGGCAGATATCGTTCGGGGAACTCCCACACCACCACCTGTGGCGGGTGGTCCTTGAAGGCGTCGCTTTGCAGGTACTTGAGCA
The DNA here is from genome assembly GCF_029193575.1 of Pseudomonas entomophila. Taxonomy (GTDB): domain Bacteria; phylum Pseudomonadota; class Gammaproteobacteria; order Pseudomonadales; family Pseudomonadaceae; genus Aquipseudomonas; species Aquipseudomonas entomophila_G. The sequence continues at coordinate 10,078 of NZ_JARGCS010000015.1, forward strand.
TCGGCAGCAGCGGGCCGTGGCCGTCTTCGGCGTAGTTGGCGACATCGCTGCGCAGGGCCTGCTGCAAGGCGCCGAGGAAGTTCCAGTGCGGGTTGGCGCTGTAGCTGGTGCCCACCAGCGCCACCGGGATCTGGCTGTCGGCGAACAGCGCGTCGCCGCTTTCGCCCTCGGCCTGGGCCGGGCGGGTGGTGCGTTGTTGCAGGGTGTCCGGGGGCGGCAGCAGGTTGCTGAACAGCGGGTCGAGCGGCAGGAAGTTGGTCAGGTCGCCCTTGTACGGCGCGCTGGCGCCGGCCTCGGTGATGTAGGCCTGGGGTTCGCCGCTGAGCAGGTTCTGTCGGCTCACCGCCTCGGCCAGGGCCTGGGCCACCGCTTCGGCGCCCATGGGCGTCCAGTGCGTGTCGGTGCGCAGGAACACCTGGCCGCGGGCCTTGGCCTGCTCCAGCGGGGCCAGCAGGTCGGGGGCGAACACGTTGGCCTGGCGGGCCTGTGCGTGGAATTGGTTGAACAGCTCGCCGTGCAGGCTGGCCGGTTGCTCCTTGCCCAGGTACTCGGGGTACAGCCGCGCCTTGGCCGGCACGATCGCCAGCACCAGCTGGGTGCCGTGGCGTTGCAGGGTGTCGCGCACCCCGCGCACCAAGGCGAGGTTTTCCTGCATCAGCTGTTCGGCGCCTGCGGTGGGCTTGAACTCCTCGTCGCTGAACAGCCACTGGTCGCGGCCCAGCACCACGCCGGGGCGGCCTTCGTCGAACAGCTTGAAGTCCAGCGCGGCCCACAGGTTGGTGCCGATGCGCTTGATCGGGAACTGCTCGTCGTAGTGGGTTTCGGCGGCCTTGGCCAGCTTGCCGTCGAGCAGGGTCATCTGCCCGGTGCGGTTGAAGCTGTCGAGCCCGCCCACGGACCATGCGCCCAGCCCGGTCAGCAGGCCGAGGAAGGTCATGGAGTAGGTGATGCGAAGTGTCCGGTTCATGGTCGGGGCCTCAGAACTGGAAGTAGAGGAACGGCGAGTAGCTTTGCGCCGAGAGCTTGAGCACCGAGGCGATGAACAGCAGCAGCACCAGCGCGCGGGTCATGATGCGTGCCCAGTCCAGGCCCACCGAGCCGTCGGCGTTGACCTGCACCGGGGTGCGCGGGGCTTGCTGCGGGGCGGCGTTGCGGTAGAAGTCGCGCAGGCCGAAGAACGCCAGGCTGGCGTAGGCCACGATCAGGGTCGCCACTTGCAGGCCGGTGAGGTTGGCGCGGTTGAGTTCCGACAGCTGCCAGTCGCCGAAGCTGAACATGGCGCCGTACATGCGTGCGGCCACGTGCAGGTTCTCGGCGCGGAAGATCACCCAGCCGACCACCACCAGCAGGAAGGTGAAGGCCCATTTCACCGGGTTGAAGCGCTGCGGGTTGGTGTCCAGGCCCAGCGCGCGCTCGATCGCCAGCCACATGCCGTGCCAGGCGCCCCAAATGATGTAGGTGAAGTTGGCGCCGTGCCACAGCCCGCCCAGCAGCATGGTCAGGAACAGGTTGCGGTAGGTGTTGAAGGTGCCTTTGCGGTTGCCGCCCAGGGTGATGTACAGGTAGTCGCGCAGCCAGGTCGACAGGCTGATGTGCCAGCGCCGCCAGAACTCGGTGATCGACTGGCTGATGTACGGCTGCTTGAAGTTCTCCATGAAGCGGAAGCCCATCATCAGACCTAAGCCGATGGCCATGTCGCTGTAGCCGGAGAAGTCGAAGTACAGCTGCGCGGTATAGGCCAGGGCGCCGAGCCAGGCATCGCCAGTGGTGGGGTTCTGCAGAGCGAAGCAGTGGTCGGCGACCACCGCCAGGGTGTCGGCGATGAACACTTTCTTGATGAAGCCCTGCATGAAGCGGGTGCAGCCTTCGGAGAACTTGTCCAGGGTGTGGGTGCGGTTGTTGAACTGGTCGACCAGGTCCTTGAAGCGCAGCACGGGGCCGGCGATCAGGTGCGGGAAGATCGCCACGAACGCGGCGAAGTCGATCAGGTTGCGGGTGGCCGGGGTGTCGCCGCGGTACACGTCGATGATGTAGCTGATCGACTCGAAGATGTAGAACGAGATACCGATCGGCAGCAGCACGTGGGTGAGGATGAACGGTTCCAGGCCGAACGAGGTGATGATCGCGTTGAGGCTGTCGACGCCGAAGTTGGCGTACTTGAAGTAGCCGAGGATCGCCAGGTCCACGCCCACGCCGAGCAGCAGCCAGCGCTGGGCGGGCTTGGTGCGCACGCCGGCGGCGCCGACTTTCAGGCCGATCCAGTAGTTCCACAAGGTGACCCCGGCGAACAGGGCGAGGAAGTCCACCCGCCACCAGGCGTAGAAGATGTAGCTGGCGACCAGCAGCAGCAGGTTGCGATAGCGTTGCCCGCTCAGGTAGTACAGGCCGAGGAAGATCGGCAAGAACAGGAACAGGAACACGTTGGACGAGAAGACCATCCCGGTTCTCCTTGTTGTGCACAGCATCCGGGGCACAGCGCCCCCCAAACCCCCCACGACAACGTGGAAGGTCACCTAGTCCCCCTGTAGGAGCGGGGCACGCCCGCTCCTACGGGGATCGCGTCACTTTTTGAGCTCAGCGCTCGGGTCGTAGACCCGGGTCATGTCACCGCCCATGCGGAAGCTGTTGAACGGCTGCATGCCGTGCTTCTTCTGCAAGGTGTCGCCCACGCATTGGTACAGCGCGCACCAGGGCTCGAGCCAGGCGTACTTGCTGTCGACCTTGAGGTCCTTGAGGTCTTGCTTGACCCCGGCGCGTTCGGCGAAGTGGACCGGGTCGCGAGCGCCGGCCAGCACGCCTTCGCCGAGGCGTTGCAGGGCGAAGTTGTTTTCCTTGCGCAGGTCCACGCCGTTGGCCTGGGCGAAGCTGGCGATCAGCGCCAGCGGCGGCAGGGCGTAGTTGTGGTAGGCCAGGGCGCGCTGGCGGCGCTTGATCTCGTTGGGCAAAAAGCCCTGGTCGTCGACCTGGTTGGCGCCGACCTTGTATTCCTTCACTGCCCAGTCGAACAGGTCGCGCCGGTCGGTGGCCACGGCGGTGGCCATCACCGACCAGGCGGCCCAGTAGCTGTGGTTGTTGATCTTCTCCAGCGGCAGGTCGCTCCAGTCGCGCACGACTTGCGAGGCCAGCTTGGCGAACCACTTCTCGATCAGCTCGGCCTCGGCCTGGTGCGCGGCCAGGGGGTGGGCGTTGGAGAACTTCAGGCGCAGCCACGAACCGCTCATGCTGCCCAGCGCCCATTTGCGCATCGACTTGCCGGTGTGGTTGAAGTCGGTGGACTCCAGCGCATCGGCGCGCGCCCAGGTGCCGAGCCAGGTCAGCACGCAGTCGAGCTGGGCCGGACGGCCGTCGCGCATGTACTGGCCGACCATCTTGCTGATGCCCTTCTCCAGGGTGGTGATGTCGGCGGTGGAGTCGCGGAAGGCTTTTTCAGAGGCGACGTTGAGCGTTGCCCGGGCCTTGTCCGAGCCTTCGTACTTGCTGCGAAACTGCAGCGCACCGGTGTAGGGCTTGGGCGCGGCTTCGCAACTGAAGTTGCCGTCGCCGGTCTTGAGTTTCTCGATGCCCTCGTAGTAACCCTGAGGCGGCACCAGTGCAGCCTGGGCGGCACCGCCGCACAGGGCCAGCGCGAGCAGGGCGGGGCGTAGGGTTCGTTTCAATGCAGTCATGTTCGCCTCACTGGCCGGCTTGCGCGGTGTTGCGCGCGTCGCTGGCGAAGTTGTTGCGTTTGCAGAGCTTGGCCTCGACCTTCTGGGTGCCGCTTTCCGGCCCCTGGACTTCCAGCGCCAGCAGGTTCTGGCTGGCCCAGTCCTCGTCCTCGCGCATCTGGAAGACGAAGCGCCCGTCGGTGTCGGAGGTCTCGGGTTTTTCGATCTTGATGTCCTCGTGGCGCCCGTTCAGGTACCAGAGGGTGGCTTGCAGCACCTTGACCGAGGTGTCCTCGAAGCGGATGTCGAGCTGGTGGTTGCGGTTGACCAGGTCCTTGATCACCCCGCCTGTGCCGTTGACCATCAGTTCGTTCTTGCCCGGCTTGAGCGTGGCGCTGGCGCTCATCTGCGCCGGGCGGCCATCGCAGCCATCGTCGAGCAGGGCGAGGATCTGCCGCCAGATGGTTTCCTGGTCCAGGCGGTACAGCGGCGAGAATTCCCAGATGAGGATCTTCGGCGGGTTGTTCTGGAACTCCTCGCTGCCCAGGTACTGGATCATCGAGCCTTCCAGGCCGCCGCCGGGGAAGGCGACGTTGAGCACGTCGGCGCCGATGTACTGTTCCAGGAAGCCCGAGAAGTTGTAGTTCTTGCCGCTGTGGCTGGTGCCGACCAGGGTGATCTGCGCGTTGCCCGCATCGCCGAACAGGTCGTCGCCGCCACTGGCGCCGCCCTTGGGCTCGGTGGCGAACTGGTCCATGTACTGCACCGCATAGCTGGTGCCGCACAGCTGGCCGGCGACGTTGTGCAGGGTGCCGGTCTTGCCCATGCGCCCGGACTTGTGGGTCTCGAATGCCTTGCGCGGCACACCCGCGAAAGCCGGCATGCGGTGCACGGTGTCGGCGACGATCTTCGCCGCGCGCTCGGCGCCGTAGGGCGTCCAGTGCTGGTCGCCGCGGAAGTAGAAGTCCTTGCCCTGGTCGGCGGCGGCCAGTTGCTCGTTGGTCAGCGGCGACAGGTCGGGCACGTTGTAGCCCATCTTCTCGAAGCGCTTGAGCATGGCCTGGTAGTTGCCCAGGGCCTTTTGGTAGTCGAAGGCGGCCTTTTCCTCGGGCTTGAGCATGTTGCGGTTCACCAGGCCGCGGGTCGGCTGGTACACCACCACCAGTTCCACGCCGCGCTTCTTGAAGGCGTCGTGCACTTGCCGCAGGCGCTTGTAGCCGCCCGGGGTGGTGTCGAACTCGGTGCGCAGGTCTTCGCGGGTGCGGAACAGCCAGTCGCCTTGGGCCTGCACCAGCGTGGTGAAGTTCTGCTGGTAGCGGGTGGTGTAGCGGCTGGCGTCGTGGGCCTCGGGGCACAGCTGGCAGCAAGGCTCGGCGCTGAAGCTCGGCGGCTGCGCGTCGTCGGCGCGCACGCCCTGGCTGATGGCCAGGAGGGCGGCGGACAAGCCGAGCAGTTTCATCAGGTGTGGGGTCATGGTCGGGGCTTCCTTAGTCGATCATTTCGGTCTGGCGTTCGACCGGGTCGATCAGTACGGCCTTCTGCTGGCGCACCAGCAGGTCGAGGATTTCGTCCTGGCGCTCGCCGAGCACGCCATTGAGGCTGATGCCGCTGGACTTGCGCGGGGCGAGCATGGAGACCTTGTACAGCTCGACCGACAGGGGCGAATCGATCGACAGCGGGCCGGAGCCATTGGCCGCCAGCTCGCCGCCGACCACGATCAGCGAGACCTTGGTGTCGAACGGGTCGAGGGCGATGTCGCGGTCGGTGTCGGAGAGGTCCTTGATGTGCCCGTACACCCCGACCAGGCCGTTGGCCATGGCGACGTTCTCGTACAGGCGGATGTTCACGCTGTTGCGCACGCGGATGCCGTGGCGGCGGTTGTTGATCAGCTTGTTGCCCCAGATCAGGTTGTCGCCGCTTTCGTACAGGGTGATGCCGTCGGTGTGGTTGCGGTAGATCTCGTTGTAGGCGATCAGGTTGTTGACGCTGTTGCGGTCGATCACCACCCCCGAGAGCTTGTTGTCGTAGCTCTTGTTGTTGATGATCCAGCTGTCGTTGACCTCGCGCGAGACGATGATCCCGTGCTTCTTCTTGGTGCCGTGCACGGTGTTGCCGGCGATGATCAGGCGGTGCGAGCGGTCGTGCGGGTCGATGCCGTAGACGATGTTGTCGCGGTAGGTCGAGTCCTTGATCACGAAGTCCTGGGTCTCGTAGCAGTAGAAGCCGTACCACATGTCGCTGAATTCCGAGCCGAGGATCCAGCCGCTGGGTTCAGGGCGGCCCATCTGCTTGGCCATGTTCGGGGTGTACTGGGAAATGCTCACGCCATACGACTTGGACTTGGCGTAGCCGAAGCTGGCCATTTTGCTATTGACGATGTAGGTCTCGGTGCCGCCCCAACTGAGCAGGAACGGGCGGAACTCGTCGGGCTTGCGGAAGGTGGCTGGGCCGTTGTCCTTCTCGCGCCAGCCGGTGACCTGGGTATCGGTGACGAACAGCTTGCCGTCGTTGACCAGGAACGACCCGCCTTCCTGGGACAGGCGCAGCTCCTTGACCTTGCCGTCGATCTCCAGCACGCCCTTGCGCCCGACCACGATCGGCAAGCGCGCCAGGTACACGCCAGGGGCGGTTTCGCGCAGGTACTGCTTGGGCACCTGCCTGGCCAGCTCGACCAGGCTCACGTGGCCGTCGTCGATGAAGATCGCCTGGGGAATGCCCTGCTGGCGACGCACCCACTCGGCGCCCTTGTTGTCGCCGCCGATGAACTCCTTGAGGGTCTCTTCCTGGAGCATGCGGCGCACGCTGACCTTGCCCTTGTGGGCGCGGTCGATCTTCTGCTGCACGGCCTCGGCGGTGTAGCCGGAGAGGTCGGGCAGCGTGGGCGGGTCCAGGTGCAGCGGCTCGACCGGCGCGCTGGACACGGTGTAGGTCTTGGCCTGCTGCAAGCCTTTGGCGATGGTCGGCTGCTCGGCGGCGACCGCCAGCCCGCCGGCCAGCAGCAGGGCGCTGGCGAGCAGGCTGTGGCGCAGGTTCGGATGAAGGTTCATGGCTGTCGTCTCCCGACCTCAGTAGCGCCAGATCACGTCGACGAAGGCGCGGTGCATGTACGAGTCGACCTCGCTGCCGTAGGCGTCGCCCGGCTTGAACACCCCGGCACGCAGGCGCACCAGCGCCGACGGCTCGTCGATCGACTGGCTCAGCGAGGCCGGTAGCAGGCCTTGCTTGAAGTACTTGGTGACGACCACGTCCATTTCCTGGCCGAGGTCTTTCTCACCGTTGATCAGCGGACGGTTCACGCCGTTGTCCTCGACCACCGCGTTGATGCCGCTGGAGCCGATGTTCTGGTTGCCATCGACACGCCAGAACTTGTGGTAGATGAAGCTCGCGTCGTAGTCCTCGCGCAGTTGCCAGGAGGCGAACAGGGTGGCCGCTTGCAGGTTGCCCAGCTCGCCACGGAAGGCTTCGCCGAAGCGGTGCACGCGCGAGCGGGTGCCGGTGAAGTTGGAGCGGTTGCTCTCAAGGCCGGTCTGTTCGAAGTTGTTCGAGCCGTCGCTGCCGCCGCCACCGCTGCCACGGGCATAGGCGGCGCCGACCTGCCACTGCGGGTTCAGGCGCAGGCGCACGCCGAGGTCGGTGGCCCAGGCATTGACGTCGCCGCTCTGCTTGCCGGTGGCGACCTGGTCGTTGCCCACCGCCTGGCTGCTCAGGCTGTCGCGGTCGCCGGTCAGCCAGGTCAGGCTGCCCCAGTAGTTGACGCTGTGCTCGTTGCGCCAGTTGTAGGCGTCGCTGTTGGCTTCCAGGCCCAGCCAGGTGAGGTCGCCGGTGCGGGTCTTGTCGAGCGGCTCGACGGTTTCGCCGGGGCTTTTCAGGCTGCCGCCGTCATGGCTGTGGTGGGCGCGCAGGCCAACCCAGTGCCCAGGCGTCCACTGGGTGGCGACGTTGCCGTAGACGTGGGTGCGGTCTTTGTCTTCGGGGGCCAGCTCGGTGAGGTCGGTGCGGTATTCGCTGAAGCGCTGGGCCACGCCCAGGTCGGCCTTGAGCAGGGTGGTGTCGAAGGTCCAGTTCAGCGCCTCGATGTTGGTGTCGCGCCACATGCCGTCGTCGCTGCGCAGGCGCTGGCGGCCGAAGCGCAGGTATTCGCCGGGGTAGGGCGTGAAGCCGTTGTAGCCGACCCAGAATTCGCGCAGGGCCAGGTAGCTTTTGTCGGGCTTGCGGCTGTCGTCGCCGTTGTCGATGGTGCTGCCGTCGTCGGACTGGCGCAGGGTGTCGGTCTCGATGATGTCGGTGGCGGCCACCGCCTGGCCCATGGCGTAGGCGTTCCACTGGCCGCGCTCGCCGTACACCCAGGGGCGCAGGTCCAGGCCCAGGCCGTTGACGTCGCCGCCGGAGCGGGTGCCCAGGTCGCGGTCGTCTTCGGACTGGCCGGTGACCTTGATGTCCAGGCCGAAGTTCTTCGCCGCGGTTTCCTGCGCCAGGGTCGGGCAGGCCCACAGCAGGGCGAAGCCCAGGCCGATGCCGGCTTTCACGAAGGGGTTGAGCGTCATAGCGAATCCTCGGCGTCTACGGCTTCTTCATCGTCTTGCAGGGCTTCCAGGGCCAGGCTGCCGCCGGCGCCCTGGGCCATGCCCGCGCGGGCCCGCTGTTCCTGCGCCAGCAGGCGCTGGGCCTGGCTGCGCTGTTCGGGCGTGAGTTGCTGGTCGAGCTGTTGCAGCAGCTCGGTGGACTGCGGCGTCGGGTTGACCTGCGCCAGTTGGGCGAACACCCAGGCGTTGCCGGGGTTCTGGCGGATGCCGTGGCCTTCGCTGTAGAGCTGGGCCAGGGCGTAGTCGGCGCTGAGCTGGCCGCCACGGGCGGCGCTGAGCAGGTGGTCGACGGCCTTCTGCGGCTCGACGTCGCCCAGGTAGCCACGGCGGTACAGCTGGCCGAGGTAGTAGTGGGCGCTGACCTCGCCGGCCTCGGCGGCGGCGCTTAGGTGCTGCTCGGCTTTCTCGGCGTCGGCAGGCAGGGTCTTGCCTTCGTAGTACAGGCGGCCCAGCAGCAGCTCGGCGCGTGGTTGTTCGGCTTCGCGGCCTTTGTCGATATAGGCCAGCAACTGCTCGGTGTCGCCCAGTTCGGGGAAGTCGTAGAGCAGTTGGGCCAGGCTCACCCAGGACGCCGGGTTGGCCGGGGCGATGGGTTCGAGCAGGGCCTTGGCGGTGTGCTCGTCGGTCTGGCCGAGGCTGCGGTCGGCCAGCACGCGGGCGACGCTGTCGACCCGGCTGGCCGGCACCGCGCCACGGGCATGGGCGGCCTTGAGCTGTTCGAGCAGGGCGGCCTGCTGGTCGGGCTGGGCGCGCTTCTGGTAGACGGTGGCCAGTTCGACGTAGCAGATGTCGGTGGTGGCCAGCGCGGCCTTGCAGATCTTCTCCACATCGCCCAGGTGCTGGTCGTAGGTGCCCTGGGTGCGGTACAGCAGCACCTGGGCCAAGCCCGCCTCGGGGCTGCCGGCGGCGCGCCACTGGTCGATCTGCTGCTGGGCATTGATGTTCGGGAAGCTCTGCGGGTACTGCAGGTAGAGCATCGCCAGGGGGATCAGGGTGTTGCCTTCACCTTGCTTGGCGGCGAGCTTGAGCAGCGTCTCGGCCTCTTCGCGCTCGGCCTGGGTGCTGTTCGGCTTGGCCACCAGCAGGCGGCCGAGGCGGGCCTGGGCACGGGGCGAGGTGGCGGCGGCGGCGCGGTAGGTGGCCTCGGCCTGTTGCAGCTTGGCCGGGTCGCGGGTGGCGACCTGGATGTCGGCCAGGCCCACCTGGGCGTCGCTGTAGCCAAGGTCGGCCAGGGCGCGGTAATTGGCCTCGGCGGTGGCGGTGTCGCCGCGTTTGAGGGCCTCGTTGGCCAGGCGCTGGTCGGGCAGGCCGGCGCAGCCGGCCAGGGTGATGGCCAGCGCCAACGCGCACCACGGCTGCGGGCGGGCGCTGTGCGCTCGATCTACAGGGTACCGGCCGACCTTGATCACGGGGTTCGCCGCGCCACCTGGATCAGGCGATGCCGACCCAGGGTTGGAAACGCAATGCAAAGGGTTCATCGTCCGCTCCCCCTCACAGCCCGCGAGCCACGGCCTTGTCGATCAGCCAGCTCAGCGACGGCCCACGGTCGCTCTTGACCGACGCCGGGCGCCCGGCCAGCTCTGCCGGCAGGCCGCCGTCAGGCTTGATCTGCACACGCAGGTCCGAGGCCAGGTTGTCGGTGTCCAGGCTCGTGCTGCTGACGATCTGCCCGGTGCGCACTTCGTCTTCGCCGGCGACCTGGAAGCTGACCCGGGTACCCGGCTTGACCTCGTCGAACTGGCGGTAGCTGAAGCGCGCCTCGACCATCGGGTGGGTGGTGCGCGGAATCAACTGGAACACCGCCTGGCCCTTGCTGGCGTACTGGCCATCGTCCACCAGTTGGCGGGCGACCACGCAATCGCAGGGGCTGGTGAGGGTGCCGGAGAGTTGCTTGCCGAACAGTTCCTCGACCTTGGCCGGCTCCAGTTGCGAGTCGTCCAGATGGCCCTTGAGCAGGTCGAGCATGCTGGTGTTGAAAGTCGCCAGCGGCGCGCCCTTGACCACCTGCGCGCCATGTTCCACCAAGGCCTGCACGCTGCCGTCGCGGGGCATGGTGACGTTGGTGGTGGGCACCGCCACCACGCCGGCCTCGGCATGGCTGACGAAGTACAGGCCGTACAGCGATTTGGCGACGAAACCAAAGGCAGCGATGCCGACCACGAACACGCCCAGGCTGACGGTCACCGCCTTCAAGCGGCCGAAGGCGGACAGGCCCGAGCCGCCGTCCTTCTGCTTGCGCGCCTTGGTGAAGTTGTCGCGCTGCAAGGTGCTGAGCACGTCGCCGACGCTGATCAACTCGCCGGACAAGTGGCTGGTGATGATGTGGCGCAGGGTGGCGATGTCGCGCGGCTCGAGGTTCTGGAACTGCGCGCCGGTGCGGCCGCTTTCCGGATTGTACGAGCGCACCTGGAACTCGATGTCCATCGACAGGCCCAGGTTGTCGACCACGAACTGCAAGCGCCCGCGCAGCACCTGGCCTACCGCCAGGCGTTGCTTGGCGTGAAAGCTCAGGCCACCGGCGGAGAGGTCGTCGACCTTCACCTCGTGGGTTTGGCGCTCGGCATCCAGGAAGCGCAGCTTGGCCGGGATGCGCACCCGGGCGTGTTGGCGCTGGGCTTCGGACTCATGCACGACGTTGACGTTCACGGCGGTATTCATGGTGGTTTGTTCCTGTTAGATCCGATCCGGTTGGGCTCACACGACCATGAACAGCACAGCCACGAAGATGCTGGCGGCCGAGAAGGTCATGGTCCGCGAGGACCAGGTGTTGAACCATTGTTGAAAGCTTTCGAGGTCACGCTTGAGGGCAGTGGGCTGGCGAGTCCAGGACTGTTTGTCGAGGCGGAAGAACACGTAGATCTTCATCACCGCGCCGACGATCTGGTTGTAATAGAGGATCAGCGGGTAGGCCGGGCCGACGCTGTGGCCCGAGCACAGCAGCATGATGGTGAGGATCAGGCGGGTGATGCCGATCCACAGCAGGTACACCAGCAGGAACTGCAGGCCGAACTTGAAGCTGGCGATCAGCGCCACGGTCAGCCCCAGCAGGCTGGTCCACATCGACACGCGCTGGTCGAGCAGCACGATGCTGGTGAACAGCCCCAGGCGCTTGAGGCCCAGGCCCAGGGCGCGGGAGTTCTGCCGCAGGTTGTTGCCGTACCAGCGGTACATCAGCTTGCGGCTGGCCTTGACGAAGCTCTTCTCCGGCGGATGCTCGACCGTGTTGATCGCGGCATCGGGCACGTAGAAGGTGTCGTAGCCCAGGCGCATCAGGCTGAACCAGCTGGACTTGTCGTCGCCGGTGAGGAACTTGAAGCGGCCCAGGCGCCAGTGCATCAGCGAGTCGCTTTCCACGTCGGCGATGAACTCGGGGTTGGTCACTACGCTGGCGCGGAACATCGACATGCGCCCGGTCATGGTCAGCACGCGCTTGGACAGGGCCATCGAGCACATGTTGATGTGGCGCTGGGCGAAGCGCAGCTTGTGCCACTCGCTCATCACGTAGCCGCCGCGCACTTCGCAGAATTCGTTGGTGGTCAGGCCACCGACGTTGGGGTAGAGCTTGAACCAGGGCACGGTCTTGGCCACGACGCCTTCGCCGAGCACGGTGTCGCCGTCGATCACCGCGACCACCGCGTTTTCGTCCGGCAGCATCCGCGAGATGGCGCGGAAACCGTAGGCCAGGCCGTCGCGCTTGCCGGTGCCGGCGATGCGCACGATGTCCAGGGTGACGTGGGCGGGCGGGTTGTACTTGGCCCACAGGCTTTTCACCAGCAACTCGTCGGACATCTCCACCAGCGAGCAAACCACGGTGGTGGGGTAGCCGCACTCGATGGCCTCGCGGATCACCGAGCTGTACACCTGGGCGGTGGTCAGCGCGTCGATGCGAAAGCTGGTGACCATCAGGTACACGTGTGACGGGGCCGCCGCCTGGCCGAGCTTGCGCACCTTGTTGCGCAGGTACGGGTAGACCAGGTACAGGAAGATCATGCCGCGGATGAAATGGGTGGCGCCCATCGAGTAGCGCCAGATGCCGACTGCGCCGACCAGGAAGATGAAGTGCTTCGACTGCGCGTCGAAGATATCGCTGGGCAGGGCCAGGGCGATCAGCATGAGCAGGCTCATGTAGAGCAGCCACCCGGCGCACTGCAACAGCACTGTCTGGAGCCTTTGCATGTTCAGCATCCGTCGCGAGAATCAAGGAATGCGGGGCCAACCGGCCCCGCGTCGGGCTGGCTTACCAGCAGATGCCTTCGGTGCGGTTGGCGGTGCTGGTCGGCTTGCTCATGAAGCCGACCAGGTCGATCACCTGCTTGCCTTCCGGGGCCTGCTGGGCGAGGGCGCGGAACTTCTCGTCGCGGTTGCCGAGGATGATGATGTCGGCGTCGTTCACCACCTGGTCGAAGTCGGCGCTGAGCAGCGACGAGACGTGCGGGATCTTCGACTCGATGTAGTCCTTGTTGGCGCCGTGCACGCGGGCGTACTGCACGTTCTGGTCGTAGATGTTCAACTGGTAGCCCTTGCCGATCAGGCGCTCGGCCAGCTCCACCAACGGGCTTTCCCGCAGGTCGTCGGTGCCGGCCTTGAACGACAGGCCGAGCAGCGCGACCTTGCGCTTGTCGTGGCTTTCGATGATGTCGAAGGCGTTCTGCACCTGCGATTCGTTGCTGCGCATCAGCGAGTCGAGCAGCGGCGCCTTCACGTCGAGGCTGGCGGCGCGGTAGGTGAGGGCGCGCACGTCCTTGGGCAGGCACGAGCCGCCGAAGGCGAAGCCGGGGCGCATGTAGTACTGCGACAGGTTCAGGGTCTTGTCCTGGCAGACCACGTCCATCACTTCGCGGCCATCGACGCCGACCGCCTTGGCGATGTTGCCGATCTCGTTGGCGAAGGTGACCTTGGTCGCGTGCCAGACGTTGCAGGTGTACTTGATCATCTCGGCCACTTCGACCGGCTTGCGGATGATCGGCGCGTCGAGTTCTTCGTAGATGGCCTGCAGCACGTCGCCGCTGGCGCTGTCGAGTTCGCCGATGACGGTCATCGGTGGGTGGTCGTAGTCCTTGATCGCGGTGCTTTCGCGCAGGAACTCGGGGTTGACCGCGACGCCGAAGTCGACGCCGGCCTTCTTGCCCGAGCAGTCTTCGAGGATCGGGATCACCACGTTCTTCACGGTGCCCGGCAGCACGGTGCTGCGCACCACGATGGTGTGGCGGCGGCTGGTGTCGCGCAGCACGTAGCCGATCTCGCGGCACACCGACTCGATGTACTCCAGCCCCAGGTCGCCGTTCTTCTTGCTCGGGGTGCCGACGCAGATCATCGACACGTCGCTGGCGCGGATCGCCTCGGCGAAGTCGGTGGTGCCGCGCAGGCGACCGTTGGCGATGCCTTGTTGCAGCAGCGCCTCAAGGCCTGGTTCGACGATGGGCGACTTGCCCTGGTTGATCAGGTCGATCTTGGTGGTGGACACGTCCACCCCGATCACTTCATGGCCCCGTGCCGACAGGCAACCTGCACAGACCGCACCCACGTAACCCAAACCAAAGATGCTGATACGCATCGCATTCACCTCGTGTGTTTATCACGCCGGCTCTTTCCGAAGAACCGGACCGGGTTGATTGATCTGCTCTTTTCGGGCGCACGGGTCCGTGGCGAATGCACACTTCACCGAGCGCAGGCATGAATGAATCCGGAGTACACAAAGTTGTGCACTCAAATGTGGCAGTGAGAAGCCAGTAATTAAAAGGCGTGCCCTGAAATGCAGCCGTCTTTAATGCAATACGCTACTTGGCGTGTTGCTGTGCTTGTTTTTTCAATTGGATAAATCCTTTGAAATCAACCACTAGGACGATTAGTAAGGGGCGCGTCTCTCCTGCTTGGACAGGCCGTTCGGGGTGGCCGAAGTGGCTGTCGAAGTTTAATAGGGCAGGCGGTGGATACCGGCCTGTTGTCATCTGTAAGTCATCTCTCACGTGACGCGCTCGAGAATCGTTACGGGTGCTATGAGCGACGGGCGCCGGTAGAAGTTCCGGGGTGGGTTTCGTTGGATGAAAGATTTCTAAATATTTTTTCAGCGGAAAAGTACTTTCAATTTGATGGCATCCACGCGTGCCATGCCGATATATAAAGGGCGGAAATGGGGTGAGATATTTTTTTGCCAGTATCGGAAAAATATTTTCAAAATTCGTCAAAAAATTACGAACGGTCTTATGGCGTTTAGAGATAACGGCAGGCTTGACTTTATTTTGGCGCCAACTATTTGGCTTTTTGTGTAGGCGTTTGCCTTCTCCCATGGACTACAAAAGCGAGGTGGAGATAACCACCTTGTTTGTAAGGTTTATGGCCTTGACGCCGTTAACTCTTGGGAGAGGCATACGCAGCGGCCCGAACCGATGGATCGGAAGGGCCGACCGGCTTGGGCTATGACCCGCTGCCTCTCGCGCCCTTCGCACCCGACAAGCGAAGGCGCCGCGGGCCAGCGTTGGGCTGGTCTGTTTCATCTCAAGCACAAGGAAGAAAGCATGCCGCTGAAAATGACTTCGCTTATTACCCTCGCCACCGTTGCATTGCTTGCCGCTGGTGTGGCGCAGGCCGGTCCACCGGTTCAAATAACGTTCAAGAACCTGAGTTCGGATACGGCCGTTCTTCAGCTCGTCACCTCCAATGAGTCCAGCACCTACCAGGTTGCCGATCCGAAGCCTGCGCAGCAGGTGGATGCGGGTACGAGTAGAGCGTTCGGCGTGCAACGCGTCATCAGCCCGGATGTTAACGCTGCCATGGTGCGTTACAACGTAGGGCGGAAAGTATGTGCTTTTAGTACCACTTTCCAGATGAGGATGATGCCGGGTGGAATAAAGAAGCCTGAGTGGAGCAAATCCGCCACACCGAGTGGTGGGGCGGCTTGTACCGCCACGATTACTTCGATAGGCGCCGACAATTCCTGGCGCGCCGAATTCACGATGAAGTGACGGTAAACGCATTGAGCAATTCTTCGCGTCGTCACCTGAACGTGGCGGTGTGTTTCGTGATTCGAATCGTCGCGCTGCGCGCGGCGATTCGTGCTGGGAAACGATGCTATGTATATAAAAACTCAGAGCGGTATTTTATCGGCTCCGGCCACTCGACTAGCGCCCGCTGAGTCGGATCTCGCCGCACGCTCGCTGCTGGATGAAGTTGATGCTTGTGTGGAGCCTGTTGAACAACTGTCGTCCCTTGCCAAGGCACTGAGCGATGCCGCTCAACGCGCGGCTGTGCGGGATGGCGCCATGAGCCGAGGCGAATTGGCGAAATTGGCCATGTCGATCAGAGACCGGATCAATGGCGGCAGTTATGCCTTCAGCCGAGAAGTCTATGACGCCCAGATTCCTGAGTCCGACGATCTTGAGCGATTGGAGAGGGCGCGGCAGGCCACGGACTTTTTGCACGCAAGGGCGCCAAACCCCTTCGCGGGCATGAGCCAGGAGCAGTTGAGTTTGATCGCCTATGACGAAGGCGGCGTATTTACTGTCAATGAGCGCAGGGCGGCGTTGCTCGAGTCGAATCGGCAGGATAACGAGTGGGCGTCGATGATCAGCGAAAAAATGTGGAATGAACACCAGAGGACCGGCAAGACCGTGGAAGGCCTCAAGGAGATCCTGCAGTACTACCGTTCGCTCCCGCCCATCATGGAAGCGCAGTATGGCAATTACGAAGCGGAGATCTTCACTCAGATCGCGCTTCAAGCGCTTCAGGACGTTGAGTGGCCTGAGTTCAACACTTCTCTGATCGACATGATGGCGAACGAATGGAAGTCCGGCGAGGAGCTGTTGGACTCCGCCAAGGCCATTCCCCCCACCGATCGCGACCCGGAAGGCAACGCCGGATGATCCCTAGCGTCTCGCTGCAGCACGTCACCCGAAACCTGGGTGGTCATGCCGTGCTGGCCGATGTCTCGCTGTCCATTCCGTCGGGCCAGACCTGCGCCATCACCGGCCCTTCCGGCGCGGGCAAGAGCACGCTGCTCAACCTGATCGGCCTGCTCGACCAACCCTGCCAGGGGCGGCTGCTGCTCGATGGGCGCGACATGACAGGGGCCAGCGCCGCGCAGCGCGCGGTCATGCGCAATGGCTGCCTGGGCTTCGTGTTCCAGGGCTTCAACCTGCTGCCGCGCCTGTCTGCGCTGGACAACGTCGCCTTGCCGCTGTGCTACCGGGGCGTCGACCCGGCCGAGGCCCGGCGCGCGGCGCGGCACCAACTCGCGGCCGTGGGGCTGGAAGCGCGCCAGGCCCAGCGCCCGGCCGAACTCTCCGGCGGCCAGCGCCAGCGCGTGGCGATCGCCCGTGCCCTGGTCACCGCGCCACGGCTGCTGCTGGCCGACGAGCCGACCGGCAACCTCGATGGCGCGACTGCCGCCGATATCCTGCAATTGCTCCAGCGTCTGAACCGGGAACAGGGCGTCACCGTGGTCATGGTCACCCACGACCCGGCCATGGCCCGGCGCATGGACAGGCGTATCCAGGTGCGTGACGGGCGGGTCAGCGATGTCGACTGAGCGCTACGGCCCACGTTGGCGCCAGCGCCTGGCCGAAAGCCTGGCCAGCCTGCGCCTGTTGGGGCGTCGCGCCTGGCTGGCGTTGCTGGGCATCGCGGTGGGCTGTGCGGCGGTGGTGGCACTGCTCACGATTGGCCACAGTGCGGCGATGCAAGCGCGACAGCTGTTCCAGGGCATGGGCAGCGAGCTGATGGTGGCCAACCTCACGGCGACGCCAGAGGGCCAGGGGTATTCCGCGACGATGCCGGCGCTGTCGTCTGTTCCGCCACCGGTTCGCCTGGCGGCGCCGCTGGCCATGGCGGCGGCCGATGTCAGCCTGGGTCGGCGCAGTGTGTCGGTGATGGTGGCGGGGAGTACGGTGGCGCTGGCCGAGGTGCTTGGGCTGGAGGCGGCGCAGGGGCGTTTGTTGTCCGTGCATGACGAGGGCAGCCCCCACGTGCTGCTTGGCGCGCAATTGGCGACGCGGCTGGGCGCGCAGGTCGCGGATCGCCTGCAGGTGGGGCGTTACCTGTTCCAGGTGGTGGGGCTGCTGGCCCCGCAAAGCTACAACCCGATGCTGCCGGTGGCTTTGGACGACGCGCTGTTGATGCCGCTGCCCGGCCTGCGGCGCTTGTCCTCCTCGGCGCAGCCCAGCGTGGTGCTCGCCCTGGGGCGGGATGCGGCGGCGATGCCCTGGGCCGCCGCCCTGCTGGAAGACTTTCTGCGGTCACGCTTGCCGGGCGTGCAGGTCGAGGTGCTGGTACCTCGGCAATTGCTGGACGGCATGGCCTATCAGTCGCGGCTGTTCACCTCGTTGCTGGCTGGGCTGGGCGGCATCGCCCTGTTGGTTGGCGGTGTCGGGGTGATGAACGTGATGCTGATGAACGTTGCCGAGCGGCGTCGCGAGATCGGTGTGCGCATGGCCTTGGGTGCGCGCCCCTGCGACATTGCCTGGGCGTTCCTGCTCGAAGCCGTGCTCTTGGCGGTCTGCGGCGCACTGCTGGGGGCGCTGCTGGGATTGCTGGCGGCCTGGGGGTTTATCTGGATGTCCGCATGGCCATTCCACCTGGACCCGTGGGCACTGCCGCTGGGGATGGGCAGCGCCCTGTGCATCGGCGTGTTCTTCGGCCTGCAACCGGCGTTGTCGGCCGCCCGCCTGCAACCGGTGGTGGCGCTGCGTGACGACTAGGCGCCGGTGGGTCGCAGGTTGGCTGTTCGCACCGCTGTCTTGCCTGGCCGGGCAGGACCTGGCGCCAGCGCGGCCGAGCCTCGATGCCGGCGTTTCTGCCAGGGCGTTCGCGGCGTCCCAGGCGCCGGAGGTGGCGCTCGAGCTGGCCGATGTCATCGCCCTGGCATTGCGTGACAACCGCGCTATCCGCAGTGCCTACCTCGAACGGGTCGCCCAGAAGTTCGACCTGCGGCTCGCGCGTGATCGCTTCGCCCCCCAGCTCACCCTCAAGGCGCGCTACCTGGGCAACCGCAACCACGACGACCGTTACCGCCACGCCGAACTCGCGCCCGGCGCGAGCCTGCTCACTGCCTATGGCACCCGCCTGAGCCTGGCCTGGGCCTATGACCATACCCGCGCCGACACCGCCGGCCCACGCTTTCGCGATGGCGCCGACCTGATGATCCGCCAACCGCTGCTGCGCGGGGCGGGGCCGGAGGTCGCGACAGCGCCCCTGCGTCTGGCGCAACTGACGGAGCAGACCAACCGCTTGGCGCTCAAGGACGCTGTGGCGCAGACCATCACCCAGGTCATTGGCCTGTATCGCGAGCTGCTGCGCGCCCAGGAGCAATTGCGCATCAGCCGCGATGCGCTGCGGCGTTCGCAGCGGCTGCTCGAGGTCAACCGATCGCT
Source organism: Pseudomonas entomophila (assembly GCF_029193575.1). Taxonomy (GTDB): domain Bacteria; phylum Pseudomonadota; class Gammaproteobacteria; order Pseudomonadales; family Pseudomonadaceae; genus Aquipseudomonas; species Aquipseudomonas entomophila_G. The sequence goes on from NZ_JARGCS010000015.1 coordinate 28,669, forward strand.
GATCGCCGCCGGGCGCATGGCGGCTTTCGAGATCGTCCAGGCCGAGGCCCAGGTAGCCAACCAGGAGTTGGCCCTGGAGGGCAGTCGCGACCGCTTGCACGCCAGCCGCCTGTCGCTGCTGCAGGCGCTGGCGCTGGACCTGGCCACGCCGTTGCGCGCCAGTGAGCGGCCCCAGGCGCTGCGCTTGCAGGTGAGCGCCGAACAGGCCCAGGCGCGCGCCGAGGTCTTGCAACCGGCGTACCTGATGCAGTTGATCGCCAGCCAGCAGGCCGATATCGACCTGCGCCTGGCGCATGACCAACAGCGCTGGGACCTGTCGCTGGTCGCCGGTGCCAGCCAGGCCCATGAGCGCCCGGGCGACAACCGGGCCTGGGAGCATTACCTGGGCCTGGAACTGGAGATCCCCATTGGCGACCTGAGCCGGCGGCAGTCGCTGGTGCGTGCCCAGGTCATGCAGGCCACCCAGCAATTGCGCTTGGCCGAGTCCCGGCAGCAACTGCGTCGGGAGGTGACCGATGCGGTGCGTGACATCGAGGTGCGCTGGCGCCAGTACGAGATTGCCGGGCGTGCGCTGGAGCTGTCGCGGCGCACCTTGCAGATCGAGCAGGAGAAACTGGCGCTCGGTCGCTCCAGCAACTTTCAGGTGTTGAGCTTCGAGAGCGACCTACGCCATGCGCAAAGCGCGCAGCTGGACGCGCTGATCGCCTATCTGCAGGCCCAGGCGGCGCTGGACCTGACCTTGGGGGTCACCCTGGAGCGTTGGGCGGTGGCGCTCAATGACTAGGCGCGGGGCACTGGCCGGGGCGCTGCTGGCGCTTGCCGGGGCGTCGCTGTCGTGGTGGTTCTGGCGGGCGCCTGAGGCGGTGCCGGCGCAAGCCCGCTGGCTGTCCGTGGCGCCTGGGCCGCTCGACCGCCAGTTGGGCCTGGTGGGGCGTATCGAGGCCATGCGCCAGGTCACGCTCGCTGCGCCATTCGAGGGCGTGGTCACGGCGCTGCCGGTACGCGACGGCGAACGGGTGCGCGCAGGCCAAGCGTTGCTCGTGCTCGATACCGCGCAGTTGGATATCCAGCTGCGTCAGGCCGAAGCCGAGCGGCTCAAGGCCAGCGCCGTGCTGCATGAGCTGCGCGGGTGGGCGACGGGCCCCGAGGTGGCGCGGGCCCGGCGTGCGCGGCTGGCGGCCAGGCACAGTGCGGCGGTTACCGAGGCCTCGCTGGCCGATACCCGGCGGTTGTTCAAGCGAGGCATCGTCGCTCGCCTGGAGGTGGAGGCGCTGGAGCAGCAGCTACGTGCCCAGCGGCAGGACCTGGCCAGTGCCGAGGATGAGCTGCGCCAGACCCTGGCCCGTGGGCAGGGCGAGCAGGTGGTGATCGCCGAGATGGAAGCGACCAATGCCCAGGCACGCCATGCGGCGTTGCTGGCACTGCGTGCGCGCCAGGTCGTGCTGGCGCCGTTCGCCGGCCTGGTGCTCAAGCCGGCGAGCCAGGCGCAGGGGCGACAGCAGCCGGTACAGGTGGGGGAAGCGGTAGGCCAGGGCATGCCGTTGCTGGAATTGCTGGACCTTGGCCAACTGCGGGTAGTGGCGGCGGTGGAGCAGATGGACCTGGCTGCGTTGCGCGAAGGAATGGCGGTACAGGTCAGCGGCGAAGGGTTCGCCGGGCAGGTGCTGCACGGGCGGGTCGAGGCGCTTGGGCTCCAGGCCAGGGAAGCGCAAGGCCAGGGGGCGTGGTTCGACCTGTTGGTCGCGCTCGACACCGACCCGGCGCCCCTGGGGCTTGGCGTGCGGCTGGGGATGAGCGTACAGGTGACAGTGTCGCTGGAGGGGGATCGACAGGCGCTGGTGCTGCCGCTCGAGGCCTTGCGCAGCGATGCGCAGGGTGGTCGGTACGTGGTGTTTCGTGCGGACGGGGAGCAGGCCGCGCGGTCAGTCCCGGTGGTGGTCGGGCAGGCCGTGCTGCAAGGCGTGGAGGTGCAGGGGCTCGAGGCAGGGCAGGTGTTGTTGCCTTGAGGGGCCAGCCGTGGCGGCCCCTCGCGGGGTCAGCCTTCAGCGTGATCGCGCAGGAACACCAGGTGGTCCGGCTTGGATTGCTCGGCACTGTAGTAGTAGCCCTGCACGTCGAACTGCTTGAGCCGCTCTGGCTCGCTGATTCGCTCCTGGATCACGAAGCGGCTCATCAGGCCGCGGGCCTTCTTGGCATAGAAGCTGATGATCTTGTACTGGCCGTTCTTCAGGTCCTTGAAGTCGACGTCGATCACCCGAGCCTTCAGCGCACTCTTCTTGACCGCGCTGAAGTACTCGTTGCTGGCCAGGTTCAGCAGCAGGTCGTCGCCTTGGTCGGCCAGCGCCTGGTTCAGCCACTCGCTGATGCGTGTGCCCCAGAAGGCATACAGGTCCTTGCCACGGGCGTTGGCCAGCTTGGTGCCCATTTCCAAACGGTAGGGCTGCATCAGGTCCAGCGGGCGCAGCAGGCCGTAAAGGCCGGAGAGCATGCGCAGGTGGTCCTGGGCGTAGCTGAAGTCGTCCTCGGACAGGCTTTCGGCATCCAGCCCGGTGTACACGTCGCCCTTGAACGCCAGCAGCGCCTGCTTGGCGTTGGCCGGGGTGAAATCTGGCGTCCAGCTGCCGAAGCGCGCGGCGTTCAGGCCGGCGAGCTTGTCGGACAGGTGCATCAGCTCGGCGATCTGCGCCGGTGACAGTTCGCGCAATTGGGTGATCAGCACCTGGGAGTCGTCCAGATACTGCGGCTGGGTGAACCGTGGGGTTACCGGCGGGGTGTCGTAGTCGAGGGTCTTGGCGGGGGAAATCACCGTCAGCATCGGGTCGGCTCCTGGAATCGTAGGGGGGATTCTACGGGGCGCGGGGGCCGAGGCCAAACTATGGCGACGATAGCCCCAGGGCATCGGCTATAGTGCGCGTCTGTTCATCCGGAGAACCGCCCGTGCGCATTGCCCTCGCCCTGCTGGCCGGCCTGTTCGGTCTCGCCGCCCAGGCCGCACCGCCCGCCAACGCCAGCCTCGACCGCAGCCTGTGGCCGGAGCAGCTGGACAGCCCGGCGCTGTTCGACGTGGCCTCGCGGGCCGAGATCCTGTCGTTCGCCCAGGTGCTGCATGAAAGCGAGATGCTCGATGAGCGGGCACTGGCGGCGCGGCTGCAGTTGCGCCAGGTCAACCTGGCCGTGGTGCGCGCGGTGCGGGCGCGCATGTGGCAGCGGTTGTGGGAAGGCTACCAGCAGGCGCAGCTCAGCTGCGAGGAGGACGCATCGTTCTGCTACCCGCTGGAGTCGATGGCTGAATTGCGCGCGCGGGCAGCCACGTTCGCGACCGATGTCGGCACGTTCTATACCGGTTGGCTTGAGCCCAGCCACCAGTTCCATGTGCGTTACCTGGACGAGCAACTGCGCAAGGCGGCGCTGTCGCCGCAGACCAGCAGCGAGGTCGAGCGCCTGTCCAGTCGCGAACGCAATGGCGATGAACTGAACGACCGCATGTTCCTGCTGACCTTCGCCGGTGGCCCCGCTGGCGACAGCACCGCGGGCCTGGCCGACTATCTGCGCCGACAGAAGCTTGCCGGCACTTTCTTCGTGCTCGGCGCGCGTTTGCAGCAGCGGCGTGATGCCGGGCGGCTGGATGAGCTGTATGGCGGGCAGTGCGTGGGGATCCAGGGTTGGGAGTACCGCTCCCACGCGCAGTGGCAGGGTTGGCAGGACTCGTTGCGGCGCAGCCAGGCGCTGGTGCAGGCGGCGTTGCCGGAACAGTACGTGCCGCTGTTCCGCCCACCCTACGGCCAGCGGCGCGCCGACGGCGAGGCGTTCATGGCCGCGCAGGGCTTGCAGGTGGCGCTCTGGGACATCGATGCCCAGGACGACGGCACGCTCAGTGCCGAGCAGTCGGCCCAGCGCGTGCTGACCCTGATGCTGCTGTGGCGCAAGGGGGTGATCCAGTTCCACGACGCCGTGCCCAAGGCGCAGCCCGCGGTGGAGTGGCTGTTGCAGCACACCGCGCAGAGTGGGATCGGTTGGGAAGATTGCCGGGAATATGCGCACCCCTTGTAGAGAAAACCTGGGGTCCAATACTGACTGTAGACCCCCATTCCCCCCACGCCAACCCCTGTTCGTCATTCGGAAAAATAAACTTCACCCAAGCGTAAAAAGACTTTTTTCCGTCACGGTTTTTGCGGTATGAAGAAGCCAGACAGCCGATTCCTGCAGCACAGGTGGCGTCATCCAGGCCCTCCTTGCCAGGTGCGCTCCCCGCCCGTAACAACGCGGATACGGGGAGAACGGCGGTCACTCTGCGGCGCAGCGGTACGCGTCGCGTGGCTTTCACATAAGGTGACCGAGTATGGATGACCAAGGACGCAACCCTTCCTCCAACCAGCCAATCCTGTATGTGCTCGATACCAACGTCCTGATTCACGACCCCAACGCTTTGCTCAACTTCGAGGAGCACCACGTCGCCATACCGATGACGGTGCTGGAGGAACTCGACAAGCTCAAGACCGGTAAACACACCATCGCCGCCGAATGCCGCCAGGCCATCCGCCTGATCGACCAGACCCTCGGTGATGCCTCGCCCAGCGACGTCGAGCAGGGCGTGCCGATCCAGCGTGGCAAGAGCGGGCCCAAGGGGTTCCTGTCCATCCTCATGAGCACGCGCAACGAACCCAACCGCGTGCTACCGGAAAACCTCGCCGACAACATCATCATCAACCAGTTGCTGGACCTGCGCGCCAAGCGCCCTGACCTGGACGTCGTGCTGGTCACCAAGGACATCAACATGCGCCTGAAGGCGCGCGCCTGTGGCATCGCGGCGGAAGACTACAGCACCGACCAGTTGGTCGATGACGTGTCGCTGCTTTCCAAGGGCTACCACTCGGTGACTGGTTCGTTCTGGGACCGCGTGAGCAAGGTCGACACCCGCCAGGAGCGCGGGCGTACCTGGCACCGGGTGCAACTGACCGACAACCTGCCGGCGGTCCACGTCAACGAGTTCATCATCGATGAGCAGGGTTTCGTTGGCTGGATCAAGGGCATCCGCAACGACGAGCTGCTGTTGCTCGACCTGCACCAGGAGCCGCTGCTGCACCAGGAAGCCTGGGGCTTGAAACCGCGTGACATCCACCAGAGCCTGGCGCTGTTCGCCTTGCTCGACCCGGACATCCACCTGGTCAACCTGACCGGCGCGGCGGGCTCGGGCAAGACCATCCTGGCGCTGGCCGCGGCCATCGAGCAGACCATGGTCAGCAAGCGCTACCGGCGCATCATCGCCACCCGCAGCGTGCAGGGGCTGGACCAGGAGATCGGCTTCCTGCCAGGCACCGAGGCGGAGAAGATGGAGCCCTGGCTGGGCGCCATCACCGACAACCTCGAAGCCTTGCACATGGATGACGAAAGCACCCATGGCAGCGTCGAATACATCCTCGAAAGAGTGCCGTTGCAGTTCAAGTCGCTGAACTACATTCGCGGTCGCAGCTTCCAGCAGAGCCTGATCCTGATCGACGAGTGCCAGAACCTCACCCCGCACCAGATGAAGACCATCATCACCCGTGCCGGGTCGGGGTCCAAGGTGGTCTGCCTGGGCAACCTGGCGCAGATCGACACCCCCTACCTGTCCGCCACCAGCTCGGGCCTGACCTACCTCACCGAGCGGTTCAAGGACTTCCCCCATGGCGTGCACATCACCCTGCAGGGTGTGCCGCGCTCGGTGCTGGCCGAGTACGCCGAGTCTCATCTGTAACCGCGTCGGCCCTATCGCGGGGCCAGCCCACTCCTACAGGAATCCCCCTGTGGAAGCGGGCTGGCCCCGCGATTATTTTCGCTACGGAAACCTGACCCACAGGTTTACACTCATGGCTCCCTTCCCAGGAGCAACGCAGTGCTGACTCATCTCGATTCCCAGGGGCGCGCCAACATGGTCGACGTCACCGAAAAGGCCGTGACCGCGCGCGAGGCGGTGGCCGAGGCGCGGGTGCGCATGTTGCCGCAGACCTTGCGGATGATCGTCGAGGGCGAACATCCCAAGGGCGACGTGTTCGCCGTGGCGCGCATCGCCGGCATCCAGGCGGCGAAGAAGACCAGCGACCTGATCCCCCTGTGCCACCCGCTGATGCTCACCAGCGTCAAGGTCGAGCTCGCTGGCGAGGGCGAGGACGTGGTGCGCATCGTCGCCCGCTGCAAACTGGCCGGGCAGACCGGGGTGGAGATGGAGGCGCTGACCGCCGCCAGCGTCGCGGCGTTGACGATCTACGACATGTGCAAGGCGGTGGACAAGGGCATGGTCATCGAGCAGGTGCGCCTGCTGGAGAAGACCGGTGGCAAGAGCGGCGATTTCAAGGCGGGTGCGCAATGAAGGTGAAGGTGGTGTATTTCGCCCGTTACCGGGAGCTGCTGGGCTGTGACGAAGAGCCGCTGCATGGCGCCTTCGCCACTGTCGATGATGTGCGCCAGGCCCTGGTGGCCAAGGGCGAGCCCTATGCGCTGCTGGCCGAGCAGAAGCTGATGTGCGCGCGCAACCAGGACCTTTGCCGTCTCGACGAGCCGGTGGAGGAGGGTGACGAGGTGGCGTTCTTCCCACCGGTGACCGGAGGTTGAGCATGGGCGTTCGCGTTCAGCAGCAGGCGTTCGATCCGGGCGCAGAGGTCAATGCGATGCACGCGGCCAATGTCGGTGTGGGCGCGGTGGTCGGCTTCGTCGGCTACGTGCGTGATTTCAACGACGGGCGCGAGGTGGCGGGGATGTTTCTGGAGCATTACCCGGGCATGACCGAGAAGGCCCTGGCGAAGATCGTGGTCGAGGCCGAGCAGCGCTGGCCCTTGCTCAAGGTCGAGGTGCTGCACCGTATCGGTGCGCTGGAGCCGGGCGAGCCGATCGTGTTCGTCGGCGTGGCCAGCGCGCACCGGCAGGCGGCGTTCGATGCCTGCAATTTCATCATGGATTACTTGAAGACCCGGGCGCCATTCTGGAAGAAGGAGAACACCCAGGAAGGGCCGCGCTGGGTGGAAGGCAAGCAGAGCGACCAGGACGCGGCGGGGCGCTGGTAGGCCGACGGGGGATGGCCGGGGCGAGGCCCCGGATCGCGGGGCGGCCCCTCACACCTCAGTGATGCTTGCGCGGCACCGGCTTCAACAGTTCATCCGGCGGCATCTCGCACTTGATCTTGCGCCCCAGCAGTTCCTCGATCGCCGGCAACTGGTACGAGTCGTCCTCGCCGGCAAAGCTGATCGACACCCCGCTGCTGCCCGCCCGGCCCGTGCGGCCGATACGGTGCACGTAGTCGTCCGGGTCTTCCGGCAGGGTGAAGTTGATCACATGGCTGATGCCATCGATATGGATGCCGCGGCCCGCCACGTCGGTGGCCACCAGCACGGTGATGCGCCCCTCGCGGAAGTTCTCCAAGGTGCGGATGCGCTTGTGCTGCGGCACGTCACCCGACAGCTGGGCGGCGTTGATGCCGTCGCGCACCAGTTTCTCCTCGATGCGCCGCACCTCGTCCTTGCGGTTGGCGAAGACCATCACCCGTTCCCATTTGTTCTGGGTCACCAGGTTGTACAGCAGCTTGTACTTGTCGCTGCCGGCCACGGCGTAGACATGCTGCTCGACCGTCTCGCTGGCCACGTTCTCCGGCTCGATCTCGACGATCGCCGGGTTGGTGGTCCACTGCTTGGCCAGGTTCATCACGTCTTCGGTGAAGGTGGCGGAGAACAGCAGGGTCTGGCGCTCGCTCTTCGGTGGCGTCTGGCGAATGATCTGCCGCACTTGCGGGATGAAGCCCATGTCGAGCATGCGGTCGGCTTCGTCCAGCACCAGCACCTCGACCATGTCCAGGTGCACCTCGCCGCGCTGGTGGAAGTCCAGCAGGCGCCCCGGGGTGGCGACCAGGATGTCGCAGTGGCGGGTTTCCAGGGCCTTGAGCTGCTTGTCGAAGTCCATGCCGCCGACGAAGCTCATGACATTCAGGCCGCTGTACTTGGTCAGGGCCATGGCGTCCTTGGCGATCTGCACCACCAGCTCGCGCGTGGGGGCGATGATCAGCGCCCGCGGCTCGCCCATGTAGCGCTCCTTGGGCGGCGGTACCTGCTGCAGCTGGGAAATGATCGAGATCAGGAACGCCGCGGTCTTGCCGGTGCCGGTCTGGGCCCGGCCGATGGCGTCCTGGCCACGCAGGGTGTGGCCCAGCACCTGGGCCTGGATCGGCGTGCAGTAGGGGAAACCGAGGTCCTGGATGGCGTGCATCAGCTCGTTGGAGAGCTTGAAGTCGTGGAAACGGGTCTTGCCTTCCTGGGGCTCGACCACGAAGTCTTCCGGCTTCCACAGGCTGGCCTGGGGCTTGGGCTTGCGTTCGCGACGCGGTTTGTCCTTGGCCGGTTGTTCGGCGCGCGGCTGGGCCGGGGCTTCGGCTTCGGCGGCAGGCGCGGGCTTGGGTTTGCGAGGCGGCCGGGCCTCGGACGGTGCCGGCACGGGGGCCGGCGCGGGGGCAATCACAGGGGCTGCGGGCTCGACGGCCTGAGGCGCGGCGTCTGCCTTGCCGAATATTTTCTTGAGTGCCTTGAGCACGATCGTCTCGTCAACTGGTTAAGGAATGTACGCCGGGCAGTGTAAAGCAAGATTCGGGCGCGGCGTAGTGCACTGTTCCGACAACTACAGCGAAACCCGCCACTAGCGCAGGTGGCGAACCAGCCAGTTGTAGATGTCGTTGATCTCCTGGGGCACCACCTCGTGCTCCATCGGGTATTCCTCCCAGGCCGCTTCCACGCCCCACTGTTTCAAGTGCTCGAACGCGGTGCGGCCCATCGCTGGGATCACCACCGGGTCGTGCACGCCGTGCAGGCACAGGGCAGGGGTGCGTTGCTGGCAGGCGCTGAGCTGGTGGCCTGGGTTGAAGGTCGGGGCGTAGGTCGACAGGGCCAGCACGCCGCCCAGGGCCTCTTGCCACTTTATATAGGCAGTGTGCAGCACCACCGCGCCGCCTTGGGAGAAGCCTGCCAGGAAGACCCGCGCCAGGTCGATGCCTTTGGCCCGCTCGGCCTCGATCAGCGCCACCACCTGCTCGGCGGACTCCTCCAGCTGAGCCTCGTCGATGGCCCGCGCCGGGGTCATGGCCTTGATGTCGTACCAACTGGGCATGGCGTAGCCGCCGTTGATCGTTACCGCGCGGGTGGGCGCCTGTGGCATGACGAAACGGGTACTGAGCAAGTGTTCCTGAAGTGCCTCGGCCACCGGTAGGAAGTCGTAACGGTCGGCGCCCAGGCCGTGCAACCAGATCACACAGGCGTCAGCGGTGTTCTGGGGTTCGAGAATCAGCGGGTTGCTCATGACTGCTCCGAAAAGGTGCGCGCGGAATAAAGGCGTGCGTTAAAAGAAGGCGATGGCAGGGTAATGCCACAAGAAGATGTCGCAACTCTACAACTTTACCTACTTGACGAATGCTTTAACGCTGTAGCCAGCGACTGTGGTACGCGCTTTGCTATGTGTCCAATCAGGCGAAGGGGCAAGCCCCGACGGTAACACCCTTCGTTGACCAGTAAGGCTGTCATAGAACAGCTCATTGCGCCAATTGACCCAAAAACAAGCCAACAAGGGTCGGATGCGCCTCATAAGGGTGCGGTGCAATTCCGGCTCGGTACAACAAGAGCGATTTGGAGGTTGTTGATGAAGATGTTGAAAACCACCCTGGCGGTGCTGACCGCTGCCGCCGCACTGGGCACCGTAGGTGTCGCACAGGCCGGCGCTACGCTTGATGCGGTGCAGAAGAAAGGATTCGTCCAGTGTGGCGTGAGTGACGGCTTGCCGGGCTTCTCCGTACCGGACGCCAAAGGCAACATCGTCGGCATCGACGCCGATGTCTGCCGTGCGGTCGCCGCCGCCGTGTTCGGCGATGCCACCAAGGTCAAGTTCAGCCAGCTGAACGCCAAGGAGCGCTTCACCGCGCTGCAGTCCGGCGAAGTCGACGTGCTGTCGCGTAACACCACCTGGACCAGCTCGCGTGACTCCGGCATGGGCCTGGTGTTCGCCGGCGTCACCTACTACGACGGCATCGGCTTCCTGGCCAACAAGAAGCTGGGCGTTTCCAGCGCCAAGGAGCTCGATGGCGCGACCATCTGCATCCAGGCCGGCACCACCACCGAGCTGAACGTCTCCGACTACTTCCGCGCCAACGGCCTGAAGTACACCCCGATCACCTTCGACACCTCCGACGAGAGCGCCAAGTCACTGGAGTCCGGCCGTTGCGACGTGCTGACCTCCGACAAGTCGCAGCTGTTCGCCCAGCGCTCCAAGCTGGCCGCGCCGACCGAGTACGTCGTACTGCCTGAAACCATCTCCAAGGAGCCTCTGGGCCCAGTGGTGCGCAAGGGTGACGAGGAGTGGTTCAGCATCGTCAAGTGGACCCTGTACGCCATGCTCAACGCCGAAGAGGCTGGCATCACCTCGAAGAACGTCGAGGCCGAAGCCAAGTCGACCAAGAACCCGGACGTCGCGCGTCTGCTGGGTGCCGACGGTGAATACGGCAAGGACCTGAAGCTGCCGAAGGACTGGGTGGTGCAGATCGTCAAGCAGGTCGGCAACTACGGTGAAGTGTTCGAGAAGAACCTCGGCAAGAGCACCCCGCTGCAGATCGACCGTGGCCTGAACGCCCTGTGGAACAACGGCGGCATCCAGTACGCACCGCCAGTGCGCTGATGCTTGCCCCCCGCGGCGGCATGCCGCCGCCGCGGGTCGTTCGAATCCCTTTTTTCCGGGGCACTTCATGCAAAATCAAATCGGCGCACGCAAAGGGTATTCCCTGAGCGATCCACGTGTGCGCGCGTGGTTGTTCCAGATCATCACGGTGGTCTTCGTGGTCGGCCTGGGCTGGTACCTGTTCCACAACACCCAGACCAACCTGCAACACCGGGGCATCACCTCCGGCTTCGACTTCCTCGAACGCAGCGCGGGCTTCGGCATCGCCCAGCACCTGATTCCCTACGTGGAATCGGACACCTACGCGCGGGTGTTCGTGATCGGCTTGCTCAACACCTTGCTGGTGACCTTCATCGGCATCGTCCTGGCGACCCTGCTCGGCTTCATCATCGGCGTGGCCCGGCTGTCGTCCAACTGGATGATCAACAAGCTGGCGACCGTGTACGTGGAGACCTTCCGCAACATTCCGCCACTGCTGCAAATCCTGTTCTGGTACTTCGCGGTGTTCCTGACCCTGCCCGGCCCACGGGGCAGCATCAACCTCGACGACACCTTCTTCATCAGCAACCGCGGCCTGAACATGCCCGGCGCCATCATTGCCGAAGGCTTCTGGCCGTTCGTGGCGGCCCTGGCGCTGGCGATCGGCGGCATCGTGCTGATGGTGCGCTTCGCCAACAAGCGCTTCGAGGAAACCGGCCAACCGTTCCACAAGTTCTGGGTGGGCCTGGCGATGTTCATTGGCATTCCCGGCGTCTGCGCGCTGCTGTTCGGCAGCCCGGTGCACTGGGAGGTGCCGCAGCTCAAGGGCTTCAACTTCGTCGGTGGCTGGGTGCTGATTCCCGAGCTGCTGGCCCTGACCCTGGCGCTGACCATCTACACGGCGGCGTTCATCGCCGAGATCGTGCGCTCGGGCATCAAGTCGGTGAGCCACGGCCAGACCGAAGCGGCCCGCTCGCTGGGCCTGCGCGAAGGCCCGACCCTGCGCAAGGTCATCATCCCCCAGGCCTTGCGGGTGATCATTCCGCCGCTGACCAGCCAATACCTGAACCTGGCGAAGAACTCCTCCCTGGCGGCCGGTATCGGCTACCCGGAAATGGTCTCGCTGTTCGCCGGTACCGTGCTCAACCAGACCGGCCAGGCCATCGAGGTGATCGCCATCACCATGAGTGTTTATCTCGCGATCAGCATCAGCATTTCCCTGCTGATGAACTGGTACAACAAGCGCATCGCGCTGATCGAGCGGTGAGGATTCGCGCATGACGTCCCATGTTTTCAAACCCGACATGCCGCCACCGGTGAAGACCGTTGGCGTGATCGCCTGGATGCGGGCGAACCTGTTCTCCAGCTGGCTCAACACCCTGTTGACGCTGTTCGCCCTGTACCTGGTGTGGCTGATCGTGCCGCCGCTGCTGCAATGGTCGATCTTCGACGCCAACTGGGTCGGCACCACCCGCGCCGACTGCACCAAGGACGGCGCTTGCTGGGTGTTCATCCAGCAGCGTTTCGGCCAGTTCATGTACGGCTACTACCCTAGCGAGCTGCGCTGGCGCGTGGACCTGACCGTGTGGCTCGCCGTGCTCGGCGCCGCGCCGTTGTTCATCAACCGCTTCCCGCGCAAGGCCGTGTACGGCCTGGGCTTCCTGGTGCTGTACCCGATCCTCGCCTACACCCTGCTGCACGGCGGCTACCTGGGCCTGGCCACGGTGCCGACCAGCCAGTGGGGCGGCCTGATGCTGACCCTGGTGATCGCCACCGTGGGCATCGTCGGCGCCTTGCCGCTGGGCATCCTGCTGGCGCTGGGGCGGCGTTCGAACATGCCGGCGGTGAAGGTGGTCTGCGTGACCTTCATCGAGTTCTGGCGTGGCGTGCCGCTGATCACCGTGCTGTTCATGTCCTCGGTGATGCTGCCGTTGTTCCTGCCCGAGGGCATGAGCTTCGACAAACTGTTGCGGGCGATGATCGGCGTGATCCTGTTCCAGTCGGCGTACATCGCCGAGGTGGTCCGTGGTGGCCTGCAGGCCATCCCCAAGGGCCAGTACGAAGCCGCCGCGGCCATGGGCCTGGGCTACTGGCGCGCGATGGGCCTGGTGATCCTGCCCCAGGCGCTGAAGCTGGTGATCCCCGGCATCGTCAACACCTTCATCGCGCTGTTCAAGGACACCAGCCTGGTGATCATCATCGGCCTGTTCGACCTGCTCAACAGCGTCAAGCAAGCCGCTGCCGACCCCAACTGGCTGGGCATGGCGACCGAGGGCTACGTGTTCGCCGCCCTGGTGTTCTGGATTTTCTGTTTCGGTATGTCCCGCTACTCCATGCACCTGGAGCGCAAGCTGGACACTGGCCACAAGCGTTAGGAGTTTCGAAATGAGTGAAGCGATCAAGCAGCCTGCCGGCCCCGAAGGCATCATCCAGATGCAGGGTGTGAACAAGTGGTACGGCCAGTTCCATGTGCTCAAGGACATCAACCTGAACGTGCGCCAAGGCGAGCGTATCGTGCTGTGCGGCCCTTCGGGCTCGGGCAAGTCGACCACCATCCGCTGCCTCAACCGCCTGGAGGAACACCAGCAGGGGCGCATCGTCGTCGATGGCGTGGAACTGACCAACGACCTCAAGCAGATCGAGGCGATCCGCCGCGAAGTGGGCATGGTGTTCCAGCACTTCAACCTGTTCCCGCACCTGACCATCCTGGAGAACTGCACCCTGGCGCCAATGTGGGTGCGCAAGATGCCCAAGCGCAAGGCCGAGGAAATCGCCATGCACTTCCTGGAGCGCGTGCGCATTCCGGAGCAGGCGCACAAGTACCCGGGGCAATTGTCCGGTGGTCAGCAACAGCGGGTGGCGATTGCCCGGGCGCTGTGCATGAAGCCGAAGATCATGCTGTTCGACGAGCCGACCTCGGCGCTGGACCCGGAGATGGTCAAGGAAGTGCTCGACACCATGGTGAGCCTGGCCGAAGACGGCATGACCATGCTGTGCGTGACCCACGAAATGGGCTTTGCCCGCACCGTGGCGAACCGGGTGATCTTCATGGACAAGGGCGAGATCGTCGAGCAGGCCTCGCCGGATGACTTCTTCGACCGGCCGCGCAGCGACCGGACCAAGTTGTTCCTGAGCCAGATCCTGCACTAAGGCTGAAAGCATCGCGGGGCAAGCCCGCACCTACAGGCTCGGCGCTGTTATGAACACGGCGCTGAACCTGGAGGAGCGGGCTTGCCCCGCGATTGCGTCAGGGAAGGCAACAATGCTGAGCGTGCCGACCCCGGTTTACTTCTCTTCTTTGGCCGTGACCGGCGCTGGCGGCGGGCGCAGCCCCACCTCGGCGATCAGCTTCAACTGCTGACCATTGCGCATCACCTCGATCGCCACCTTCTCGGTGGGTTTGATCCGCGCCACCTGGTTCATCGAGCGACGTCCATCACCGGCCGGTTCGCCATTGATGCTCATGATCACGTCGCCCAACTGCAACCCTGCGCGCTGCGCTGGGCCGTCGCGGAACACGCCGGCCACGACGATGCCCGGGCGCCCCTGCATGCCGAACGAATCCGCCAGCTCCTGGCTCAGCGGCTGTACTTCGATGCCCAGCCAGCCACGGATCACCTGGCCATGCTCGACGATCGACTTCATCACTTCCAGCGCCAGCTTCACCGGGATGGCGAAGCCGATGCCCTGGGAACCGCCGGATTTGGAGAAGATCGCGGTGTTGATGCCGATCAGGTTGCCATTGGCATCGACCAGCGCGCCGCCGGAGTTGCCGGGGTTGATCGCGGCATCGGTCTGGATGAAGTCTTCGTAGTTGTTCAGGCCCAACTGGTTGCGGCCGGTGGCGCTGATGATGCCCATGGTCACGGTCTGGCCGACGCCGAAGGGGTTGCCGATGGCCAGGGCGACGTCGCCGATGTGGATGGTGTCGGAGCGGCCAATGGTGATCGCCGGCAGGTTCTTCAGGTCGATCTTCAGCACCGCCAGGTCGGTTTCCGGGTCGCTGCCGATCACCCGTGCCAGGGTCTCGCGACCATCCTTGAGCGCCACGACGATCTGGTCGGCACCGCTGGTGACGTGGTTGTTGGTCAGCAGGTAGCCTTCCGGGCTCATGATCACCGCCGAGCCCAGGCTCGATTCCCAGCGCCGCTGCTTGGGCAGGTTGTCGCCGAAGAAGCGACGGAACTGCGGGTCTTCGAACAGCGGGTGGGCGCTCTTGTTCACCACCTTGGTGGTGTACAGGTTGGCCACTGCGGGCGCGGCGAGGGTCACGGCGTCGGCGTAGGACACCGGGCCCTGCATGATCCGCGTGGTCTGCGGTGCCTGCTGCAGGTTGACGTCCTGGCTGGGCAGGCCGACCCATTCAGGGAAGCGCTGGATGACCAGCAGAGCGATCAGTACGCCGGTAAGCAGGGGCCAGCCAAAGTAACGCAGAACCTTGAGCATCGAACGAATCCTGGGAATAGGGCGGGGGTCGTGTGGTGCAGGGCGCGAGCGCGCGCGATCATACACCTGAACAGGCGTGGTGTCCGCTTCGCGCGCCCCACAACCTTGCGCCGGTTCCCCCGAACCCGGCGACAGCCCATAATGGCGCTCATTATACGGGCCCTTGAGCCCCCGCAAGCGCCGATTTCGAGGAGATTTTCAATGGCCGTCGCCCTGAGCACCCTGGTCGAGGAAGCCGAGCGCTACTTGGCCAGCGCCAAGATCCAGGATTACTGCCCCAACGGCCTGCAGGTCGAGGGCCGTCCGCAGGTCAGCCGCATCGTCAGCGGCGTCACCGCCAGCCAGGCGCTGCTGGATGCCGCGGTCGAGGCCGACGCCGACCTGGTGCTGGTGCACCATGGCTATTTCTGGAAGGGCGAGAACCCGTGCATCACGGGCATCAAGCAGCGGCGCATCAAGACCCTGCTCAAGCACGACATCAGCCTGCTGGCGTTCCACTTGCCGTTGGACGTGCACCCGGAAGTGGGTAACAACGTGCAACTGGCGCGCCAACTGGAGATCACCGTCGAAGGCCCGCTCGACCCGGACAACCCGCGGGTGGTGGGGTTGATCGGCTCGTTGGCCGAGCCGATGTCGGCCAGCGACTTCGCCCGCCGTGTGCGCGAGGTGATGGGGCGCGAGCCGCTGGTGGTGGAAGGCGAGGGGATGATCCGCCGGGTCGGCTGGTGCACCGGCGGTGGGCAGGGCTACATCGATAATGCCATCGCGGCGGGGGTCGACCTGTTCATCAGTGGCGAGGCGTCGGAACAGACGTTCCACAGCGCGCGGGAGAACGGCGTGAGCTTCATCGCCGCCGGGCATCACGCCACCGAGCGGTATGGCGTGCAGGCGCTGGGCGACTACCTGGCCAAGCGGTTCGCCCTGGAACACCTGTTCATCGATTGCCCTAACCCGATTTAGTCAGGCGTGGCCCCATCGCGGGGCAAGCCCCCGCAGGTACGGCGCCGTTCCCAGGGCCGGATCGGTACCTGTGGAAGCGGGCTTGCCCCGCGATGGGGCCCTCAAACCCGCAGTCATATCATTAGACCGTTTCGATCTAGCCGCCCTCCTAAATAGAATCAGGCGCTGTGATAAAGTGGCTCGCTCGAACACGGCCCGCTGGCCGTCCATAAGATCGTTTTTCGTGAGTAGCCATGGTCGACAAACTGACGCACTTGAAACAGCTGGAGGCGGAGAGTATCCACATCATCCGCGAGGTGGCCGCCGAGTTCGACAACCCGGTGATGCTGTACTCGATCGGCAAGGACTCCGCCGTGATGCTGCACCTGGCGCGCAAGGCCTTCTTCCCAGGCAAGCTGCCGTTCCCGGTGATGCACGTCGACACCCAGTGGAAATTCCAGGAGATGTACCGCTTCCGCGACAAGATGGTCGAGGAAATGGGCCTGGAACTGATCACCCACGTCAACCCCGAAGGGGTGGCCCAGGGCATCAACCCGTTCACCCATGGCAGCTCCAAGCACACCGACATCATGAAGACCCAGGGCCTTAAGCAGGCGTTGGACAAGCATGGCTTCGACGCCGCCTTCGGTGGCGCGCGCCGCGATGAAGAGAAGTCCCGCGCCAAGGAGCGCGTCTACTCGTTCCGCGACAGCAAGCACCGCTGGGACCCGAAGAACCAGCGCCCCGAGCTGTGGAACGTCTACAACGGCAAGGTCAACAAGGGCGAGTCGATCCGCGTCTTCCCGCTGTCGAACTGGACCGAGCTGGACATCTGGCAGTACATCTACCTCGAAGGCATCCCGATCGTGCCGCTGTACTTCGCTGCCGAGCGCGAAGTCATCGAGAAGAACGGCACCCTGATCATGATCGACGACGCGCGCATCCTCGAGCACCTCAGCGACGAGGAGAAGGCGCGCATCGTCAAGAAGAAGGTGCGTTTCCGTACCCTGGGCTGCTACCCGTTGACGGGCGCTGTGGAGTCCGAAGCCGAAACGCTGACCGACATCATTCAGGAAATGCTTCTGACGCGTACTTCCGAGCGTCAGGGCCGAGTCATCGACCACGATGGCGCCGGTTCCATGGAAGACAAGAAACGTCAGGGCTACTTCTAACTTCAGGGTTACTCCATGTCGCACCAATCCGATTTGATCAGCGAAGACATCCTCGCTTATCTGGCTCAGCACGAGCGCAAAGAACTGCTGCGTTTCCTCACCTGCGGCAACGTGGATGACGGCAAGAGCACCCTGATCGGGCGCCTGCTGCACGACTCGAAGATGATCTACGAGGACCACCTCGAGGCCATCACCCGCGACTCGAAAAAGGTCGGCACCACCGGCGAGGAAGTCGACCTGGCGCTGCTGGTCGACGGCCTGCAGGCCGAGCGCGAGCAGGGCATCACCATCGATGTCGCCTACCGCTATTTCTCCACCGCCAAGCGCAAGTTCATCATCGCCGACACCCCGGGCCACGAGCAGTACACCCGCAACATGGCCACCGGCGCCTCGACCTGCGACCTGGCGATCATCCTGGTCGACGCCCGCTACGGCGTGCAGACCCAGACCCGCCGGCACAGCTACATCGCCTCGCTGCTGGGCATCAAGCACATCGTCGTCGCGGTCAACAAGATGGACCTCAAGGGCTTCGACGAGCAGGTCTTCGAGTCGATCAAGGCCGACTACCTGAAGTTCGCCGATGCCATCGACCTCAAGCCGTCGAGCCTGCACTTCGTGCCCATGTCGGCGCTCAAGGGCGACAACGTGGTCAACCGCAGCGAGCGTTCACCGTGGTACACGGGCCCGGCGTTGATGGAAATCCTCGAAACCGTGGAAGTGGCCGGCGACCGCAACTTCACCGACCTGCGCTTCCCGGTGCAGTACGTCAACCGCCCGAACCTGAACTTCCGCGGCTTCGCCGGCACTATCGCCAGCGGCGTGGTGCACAAGGGCGATGAGGTCGTGGTGCTGCCTTCGGGCAAGAGCAGCCGGGTCAAGTCGATCGTCACCTATGAGGGCGAGCTGGAAAACGCCGGCCCCGGCCAGGCGGTGACCCTGACCATGGAGGACGAGATCGACATCTCGCGTGGCGACCTGCTGGTGCATGCCGACAACGTTCCGCAGGTCGCCGACCAGTTCGACGCCATGCTGGTGTGGATGGCCGAGGAGCCGATGCTCCCGGGCAAGAAATACGACATCAAGCGCGCCACCAGCTACGTGCCGGGCTCGATCGCCAGCATCACCCACAAGGTCGATGTGAACACCCTGGAGCAGGGCGCCGCCAGCGCGCTGCAACTGAACGAGATCGGTCGCGTCAAGGTCGCCCTGGACGCCGCCATCGCCCTGGACGGCTATGACAGCAACCGCACCACCGGTGCGTTCATCGTCATCGACCGCCTGACCAACGGCACCGTCGGCGCCGGCATGATCATCGCCCCGCCGGTGCTGCCGCACGGCGGGACTGGCCAGCATGGCAAGCTGGCCCATGTGTCCACCGAGGAGCGCGCCCTGCGCTTCGGCCAGCAGCCGGCCACCGTGCTGTTCAGCGGCCTGTCGGGCGCGGGCAAGAGCACCCTGGCCTATGCCGTGGAGCGCAAGCTGTTCGACATGGGCCGTGCGGTGTACGTGCTCGATGGCCAGAACCTGCGCCACGACCTGAACAAGGGCCTGCCCCAGGACCGCGCCGGTCGCACCGAGAACTGGCGTCGCGCCGCCCATGTGGCGCGCCAGTTCAACGAAGCCGGCCTGCTGACCCTGGCGGCCTTCGTCGCCCCGGATGCCGAAGGCCGCGAACAGGCCAAGGCGCTGATCGGCAAGGAGCGCCTGGTCACGGTGTACGTCCAGGCTTCGCCACTGGCTTGCCGCGAGCGTGACCCGCAGGGCCTGTATGCCGCCGGTGGCGACAACATCCCGGGCGAGAGCTTCCCATATGACGTGCCGCTGGATGCGGACCTGGTGATCGATACCCAGTCGGTCAGCGTCGATGAAGGTGTGAAGCAGGTGCTGGATGTGCTGCGTCAGCGTGGCGCGATCTGACCTTTAACGCGCGATGAAAAGCCCCGCTTCGGCGGGGTTTTTCTTTTTTGCCGGGGCCGCTGTGCGGCCCATCGCGGGCTTGCCCCGCGATGGCTTGGAATGCTTACGCATCGCCACCTAGATATGCTTCTCCCCCACCGGAATCACCCGCCGCTCCTTGACCGCCTTGTACGAAAAACTCGAATAGATCTCCTTCACCCCTGGCAATGTTTGCAGCACCTCGCGGGCGAACTCGCCGAACGACTCCAGGTCGCGCGCCAAGATCTCCAGCAGGAAGTCATAGCGCCCGGAGATGTTGTGACAGGCGACGATCTCGGGAATCTCCATCAGCCGCTGCTCGAACGCCCGCGCCGCGTCCTTGTTGTGCGACTCCATCATGATGCTGACGAACGCCGTCACGCCGAACCCCAGCGACTTCGGTGAAAGGGTGGCCTGGTAGCCGGTGATGTAGCCGCCTTCCTCCAGCAATTTCACCCGCCGCCAGCACGGCGAGGTGGTCAGGGCGACCTGGTCGGCGAGTTCGGCGACGGTCAGGCGGGCATTGTCCTGCAGGGCGGCAAGCAGGGCGCGGTCGGTACGGTCGAGGGGCGTTGGCATGGTTTGCCCTTTGGCAGGTGGCGTTGTTGTTTTTGTTCCAAAACGGCGCCAGAACCTGGGTCAATTTGGAAAAAATTCAGGCGCGCTCAGGCATAAGCTTAGAACAAACAACAAGGAGGCTGTTGTCATGCGTGGCGCCAACGACAAGACCGGTTTTTCCACCCGGGCCATCCACCACGGCTACGACCCGCAGTCCCATGGCGGGGCGCTGGTGCCGCCGGTGTACCAGACCGCCACCTACGCCTTCCCCACGGTCGAGTACGGTGCCGCGTGTTTCGCCGGGGAGGCGGGAGGGCACTTCTACAGCCGCATCTCCAACCCGACCCTGGCCCTGCTGGAGCAACGCATGGCCGCGCTGGAAGGCGGTGAGGCGGGGTTGGCCCTGGCCTCGGGCATGGGTGCGATCACCTCGACACTGTGGACCCTACTACGCCCAGGCGATGAGCTGATCGTCGGCGACACCCTGTACGGCTGCACCTTCGCCTACCTGCACCACGGCATCGGCGAGTTCGGTGTGAAAGTGCGCCACGTCGACCTCAACGACCTGGCGGCGCTCAAGGCGGCGATCGGCAAGAAGACCCGGATGATCTACTTCGAAAGCCCGGCCAACCCCAACATGCACCTGGTCGACATCGCCGCCGTGGCCGGTGTGGCCCGTGGGCACGACCTGCACATCGTGGTCGACAACACCTACTGCACCCCCTACCTGCAACGCCCGCTGGAGCTGGGCGCCGACCTGGTGGTGCATTCGGCGACCAAGTACCTGAGTGGCCATGGCGATATCACGGCGGGGTTGGTGGTCGGGCGCAAGGCGTTGGTCGAGCGCATTCGCCTGGAAGGGCTGAAGGACATGACCGGCGCGGTGCTTTCGCCGCACGATGCGTCGCTGCTGATGCGCGGCATCAAGACCCTGGCGCTGCGCATGGACCGGCACTGCGCCAATGCCCAGCAGGTGGCGCAGTACCTGGCGCGCCAGGCGCAGGTGGAGGTCATTCACTACCCAGGGTTGCCGTCGTTCCCGCAGTACGCATTGGCGCAACGGCAGATGCGTTTGCCCGGCGGCATGATCGCCTTCGAGCTCAAGGGCGGCATCCAGGCCGGGCGGCGCTTCATGAATGCCTTGCAGCTGTTCAGCCGGGCGGTGAGCCTGGGGGATGCCGAGTCGCTGGCGCAACACCCGGCGAGCATGACTCATTCGAGCTATACGCCCGAGGAGCGGGCGCAGCATGGGATTTCCGAGGGGTTGGTGCGGTTGTCGGTGGGGCTGGAGGATGTCGATGACCTGCTGGCGGATGTGGCGCAGGCGTTGGCGGCCTGTGCCTGAGTCGCGCAGGCCCCGCTCATGCCTCGAAGATCGCCACCGCCCGCACGAACCCCGCCGATGCGCGCTTGATCTTGTACGGGAAGCACGCCACCTCGAACCCATGCGCCGGCAGGCTCTCCAGGTTGGCGAGCTTCTCCATCTGCCCATAGCCGATATCCCGCCCAGCCTTGTGCCCTTCCCAGATGATCGAACTGTCGCCGCTGGCGGCGAAGCGCGCGCGGGTGTGGCTGAACGGCGCGTCCCAACTCCAGGCATCAGTGCCCACCACGCGCACCCCACGCTCCAGCAGGTACAGCGTGGCCTCGCGGCCGATGCCGACGCCCGCGTCGAGGTAGCCCGGCTGGCCGAACAGCGCGCCGGCGCGGGTGTTCACCAGCACGATGTCCAGCGGTTGCAGGTCATGGCCGATGCGCGCCAGCTCCGCCTCCACCTGGCGGGCGCTGACCACGTCGCCGTCGGGCAGGTGGCGAAAATCCAGCTTCACCCCCGGGCGCAGGCACCACTCCAGGGGCAGTTCATCGATGCCGTAGGCCGGCTTGCCGCCGTCGGTGGTCGAGGCATAGTGCCACGGCGCGTCCATGTGCGTGCCGGCGTGGGTGGTCACCTGCAGGCGCTCGGCGGCCCAGGCCTCCTGGCCGGGCAGGTCGTCGAGGGACAGGCCCGGGAACATCGCCAGCAATTCCGGCGCGCCGCCCTGGTGGTCCATGTAGTCGATCTTCGGCAGCAGCATCGGTGGGTCGGTGTAGGGGTTGTTGTCCAGGGTCACCGAAAGGTCGACGAAACGCCGTTGGCGCAGGCTCATGGGCGGGCTCCTTGCGCGGTGGCGGCGACGATGCGTTGGTCGATGGCGCCGAACACGCTGTCGCCCTGGGCGTCGAGGGCCTCGATGCGAATGCGGTCGCCGAAGCGCATGAACGCGGTGCGTGCTTCGCCGTGCTCGATCATCTCGATCGCCCGGCGCTCGGAGATGCACGCCGAGCCTGCGCCACGGGCGAGGTTGGAGACCGTGCCGGAGCCGATGATGGTGCCGGCGCGCAGGCGACGGGTACGGGCGGCGTGGGCGATCAGGTCGGCGAAGCTGAAGGTCATTTCGGCGCCATTGGGCTGGCCGAAGCGCTGCTCGTTCCAGGTGACGCGCAGCGGCAGGCACACCCGCCCGTCGCGCCAGGCGTCGCCCAGCGCCTCGGGCGTCACCGCCAGGGGCGAGAAGCTCGATGAGGGCTTGGCATTGAAGAAGCCGAAACCGGTGCTCACTTCGTGCTGCAGGAAGCCGCGCAGGCTGACGTCGTTGACCAGCATCACCAGGCGCACGTGCTGCAAGGCCTCGCTGGCCGGGCAGCCCATCGGCACCTCGCCGACGATCACCGCGAACTCGCCCTCGAAGTCGATGCCGTGGCTTTCGTCGGGCAGGGGCACGTCGTCGCAGGGGCCGAGGAAATCGTCGCCGGCGCCCTGGTACATCAGCGGGATCGCCTCGTTGGCCAGCGGCGGCAGCTTGAACGCCTGCTGCATCAGGTGGGCGTGGTTGAGGAACGCCGAGCCATCGCACCACTGGTAGGCGCGCGGCAGGGGCGCGGCGACTTGGGCGGGGTCGAAGGCGAAGCGCCCCTGGGCGTCGTTGGCGTTCAGCGCCTGGTACTGGGCGCGCAGCACCGGCTCCGCCTCGGCCCAGTGCTCCAGGGCCTGTTGCAGCGTGGCGTAAGGCTCGGCGAGCACCGCGTGGCGCTGGTCGCGCGCGACCACCAGCAGCAGGCCGTCACGTTGGCCGTTCTTGAAGGTTGCGAGTTTCATCGGGCTTCCTTGGGTGAGGTTCAGTCAGTGCAGGGCGACGTCGTCGGCCACTTGCAGCGGTTCGAACAGGCGCATGCCGGCCAGGCGCGGGGCGAGCAGGGCGAGGAACGCGGTCAGCAGCAGACCCCAGCCCACCAGCAGCACGGCATCGACCCGGCCGCCACCGAGGCTGGTCAGCAGCACCACCAGCAGCGGGCTGGCGAACTGGCCGCCGAAGAAGCCGGCGTTGAACAGGCCGGTGCCCTTGCCGCGATGCTCGAAGCTCAGCCGCGACAGCGCCCAGCTCAGCACCGTTGGCAGCGCCAGGCCGCCGCCCAGGCCGTTGATCACCACGGCGATCACGGCGGTGTCGTAGTCGCGTGCGCCGGCCAGCAGCAGGATGCCGATGCCGGAGATGACGAACGCCACCGCCAGCAGCAGGCCCGGGCCGAAGCGCACCAGGCGGCGGAAGCACAGGGCGCCGAGGAACACCGCACTGTGGCCCAGGCCAATGGCCATGCCGATGCGCTGCGGCGAATCGATGCCGATGTGCTCGAGCAGGAAGCCGGTCTGCACCGGCACGATGAAGAAGCCCAGCGAGGTCAGCACGGTCATCGCGCAGATCACCGACAGCGAACGCCAGGGGAACGGCTGGCCGCTGGCGCTCTCCTGAGCGTTGGCCGCGACCTGGGTGTGCAGCGGTGCGCCGAGCGCCAGTTGCATCAGCGGGGCGAACAGCAGGCCGACCACGTACACCGCGAACGGCGCGCGCCAGCCCAGTTCACCGATGGTGCCGCCGAGCATGAAGAAGGCGGTGGCCGACAGCGAGGTGACGATGGTTTGCCACGACAGCAGTTGCAAGCGTTGGCGGCCTTCGAAATGATCGCCGATCAGCGCCGTGCAGCAGGTCATGATCGCCGCCTCGGCCAGGCCCAGGCCGGCGCGGCTGAGCAGGATCGCGCCCAGGTCGTCCAGCACCAGCGGCAGCGGGCCGCAGATACCGTAGAGCGCCATCGCCAGCACCAGCAGGCGCTTGCGCCCGATGCGGTCGGACAGCGCGCCGGCCAGTGGCGAGAACAGGGCGATCATCAGCGCCGGCAGGGTCAGCACGATCGGCACCAGCACGCCGACGTTGGGGCTGGCGGCGAAGTGCCCGGCGATGCGTGGCAGCACCGGGGCGATCAGCACGGCGCCGAGGATCGGCAGGCAGCTGCCGAACAGCAGCAGCAGGGCGGTGGCGAGCCGGCGTGGGGGTTGGGCTGAAGCGTTCATGGTGTCGGTGTGTCCTGTTGTTATTGTCGAATGTTCGCGGGCAGGCCGTGGTTCGCGGGCGGGCGGTCCGGCAGCAGGAAGTGCGCCAGGGCCGGCAGCAGCACCAGGGCGCCGACCATGTTCAGCAGGAACATGAACGCCAGCAGGATGCCCATGTCGGCCTGGAACTTGATGGCCGACAGGCCCCAGGTCGCCACGCCCACCGCCAGGGTCACGCCGGTCAGCATCACCACCTTGCCGGTGAACAGCAGGGCATGGTGGTAGGCGTCGGCCAGCGACGCGCCTTCCCGGCGCCGCGCCAGCAGCATGCTCATCACGTACAGCGCGTAGTCCACGCCGATGCCCACGCCCAGCGCGATCACCGGCAGGGTGGCGACCTTCACGCCGATCCCCAGCCAGACCATCAGCGCCTCGCAGAGGATCGAGGTGAGCACCAGCGGCAGGATCACGCACACCACCGCGGCGATCGAGCGGAAGGTCACCAGGCACAGCAGGATCACCGCGCCATACACCCAGAACAGCATGTCGTGGTTGGCCTGGCGCACCACGATGTTGGTGGCGGCCTCGATCCCGGCGTTGCCGGCCGCCAGCAGGAAGCGCGCGCTGTCGTCGTTGTTGGCGGCGGCGAAGGCCTCCACCTCGTTGACCAGGCGGGTCAGGGTCACGGCCTTGTGGTCGCTGAGGTAGGCGTACAAGGTCAGGGTATTGCAGCTTTGGTTGAACAGCTCGCGCGGGGCGCGACCGGTAATGGAGTTGAGCAGCGCCTGGTTGCGGGTGAGGTCGGCCCACTTCGGGTTGCCCTCGCTCATGCCCACCAGCAGGCTGCGGTTCAGGCTGGCCAGCGAGGCGGTGGATTCCACCCCCGGCAACTGGCGCAGGCGCCATTCCAGGGCGTCCAGGCGCATCAGCGCGGCGTAGTCCGAGCAGGTGCCGTCGGGGGTGCGCACGATCACCGCGAACACGTCGCTGCTGGCGCCGTAGTGGGCGACCATGAAGGCGTTGTCGCGGTTGTAGCGCGAGTCGGCGCGCAGCTCCGGCGCGCCGACGTCGAGGTCGCCGACTTGTAGGTGCAGGCTGGCCCAGTAGCCCAGGCCGCCCAGGGCCAGGCTGGCGAGCACCGTCGGCAGCGCCCAGCGGCGCTCGGTGAAGCGGTTGAGCACCGCCCACAGCCGCGGGCCCTGGCCACGTTCGGCGGCTTGCTCGCTGCGCAGGCTGCGCTGCGCGGCACGGGGGCTGACGCCGCAGTAGCTGAGCAGGATCGGCAGCAGGATCAGGTTGCTGAACACCAGCACGGCCACCCCCAGGCTGGCGATCAGCGCCAGGTCCTGGATCACCTTGATGTCGATCATCATCAGCACGCCGAAGCCCACCGCGTCGCACAGCAGGGCGGTGAGCCCGGCCAGGAACAGGCGGCGGAAAGTGAAGCGCGCCGCCACCTGGCGGTGCATGCCGCGGCCGATGTCCTGGAGGATGCCGTTCATCTTCTGCGCGCCATGGCTCATGCCGATGGCCAGCACCAGGAACGGCACCAGCACCGAATACGGGTCCAGCTCGAAGCCCAGCAGCGCCACCAGGCCCAACTGCCAGACCACCGCCACCAGCGAGCAGGCCATCACCAGCAGGGTGCTGCGCAGGCAGCGGGTGAAGGCGTAGAGCATCAGCGTGGCGATGACGATGGCCACCGCGAAGAACAGCAGCATCTGGCGCAGGCCGTCGATCAGGTCGCCGACCAGCTTGACGAAGCCGGTGATGTGAAGGGTCAGGCCCTGGGCCTGGAATTCGCCGCGCAGTTGCTCCAATTGCTGCGCCAAGGCGCTGTAGTCCAGCGGCTTGCCGTTGGCGTCGGTGTCCATCAGCGGCACGAAGATCAGGCTGGAGCGGCCGTTCACGGCGATGGTCTGGCCGACCTCGCCGGAGCGCAGGGCGTTGCGCTTGACCGTTTCCAGGCTGGCGGGCGAGCCGTCGTAGTCGTCGGGGATCACCCGACCGCCCTCGACGCCTTCCTCGGTCACGGCCATCCAGCGCATGTTCGGCGTCCACAGCGACTTCATGAACGGCCGGTCGACGCCGGGCAGCAGGAACACCTTGTCGTTCAGGCGAGCCAACAGGTCGAGGTAGCGGGCATCGTAGATGCTTTCGCCGGGCGCCTCGACAGCGATGCGCACGGCGTTGCCCAGGCCGGTGAGTTCCTGGCGGTTGGCCTGGTAGTTGGCGATGTACGGGTGCCCGGTGGGGATCATTTTCTCGAAGCTGGCGTTCAGTTGCAGGTGGCTGCTGGCCAGGCCCAGGCCGACGGTCAGCAGCAGGCACAGCCACAGCACCAGGGCGCGGTGGTTGAACAGCGCGCGCTCGATCAGCGAGCCGGAGGCGCGGTCGAAGCTGTCCAGGCTCTGGGCGGCGCCGGGCAGCGGGTCGGGGGGAAGCGGCAGGTGGGTCATGGCGCGGTTACCTGTTCTACACGTTCGATGCCACGGGCGCCTACCGCCACCCAGCGGCCATCGGCGGCCTGGGCCAGCGCGGCGGGGAGGTTGCCGAGCGGGCGGCCTTGCGGGCGCAGGGCGCCCTGTTCGTTGGCTTGCAGCAGGCGACCGCCCTGGTCGAGCAGCATCACGCCGTCGTTCCAGGCCGGGCGCGCGGCGACGATGCTGCTGGCGTAGTCGTTGCCCAGCGCCTGCCAGTGCTGGCCCTGGTCGCGGCTGCGCCAGGCGTTGCCCTTGAGCCCGGCGGCCAGCAGGGTGCCGTCGGGTTCGAGGGCGGCGCTGAAGAAGCTGCCCTCGTAAGGGCTGGGCAGGCGGCGCAAGTGCGCGCCGCCGTCGTCCGAACCCCACAACGTGCCTTGCTCGCCAGCGATGTACAGCTGCTGGCCCTGGCCGGTGATGGCGTACAGGTGGTTGCCCGCTGGGTTGTCCAGGCGGCCCATCCAGGACTGCCAGGTGGCGCCGCCATTCTCGGTGTGCAGCACCAGGCCGAAGGCGCCGACCAGGGTGCCTTCGCGCGCATTGGCGAAATACAGCGCCAGCCAGGGCTTGTCGGCGCCCTCGGCGACCAGGGCACGGGCCGCCTTGAGCCGGCGCTGGGCCGCGGGCGAGTCGTCATTGGCCGCGCTGGCGGCTTGCAACTCGCGCTCGGCGACGGCCTGGCCGTCCAACTGCACGGCCCAGCTGGCGCCGCCGTCGTTGCTGTGCAGCACCACGCCGGCATGGCCCACGGCCCAGCCCTGCTGGGCCGTGGGGAAGTCCACCGCAGTCAGGCTGACGCTGGTCGGCGAGGGCGCCTGGCGCCAGCTGCGGCCGTTGTCGTCGGAAAGCAGGATCAAGCCCTGCTCGCCGACCGCCACCAGGCGCTCACCCGCGCGGGTGACGTCGATCAGCACCGCGCGGGTCGGCGCGCTGACCGTGAGTGCCGGGCGGCGCAGGGCGTCGGCCACCGGGGCCTCGCTGGCCGGGGCGGCGAGCGCCACGGCCAGCAGGCCCAGGGCCAGCCAGGGAAGGCCACGGTTCATCAGCGCACACCCTCGGCGGCCAGGCCATCGGGGCTGAAGTCGCTGTCCGGGAACGGCTTGACCAGTTCGTTGTGCACGCGTTTCTCGGTGACCACGTTGTGCGCCATCCAGGCACCGGTCTGCAGGTCGTACTGGCCGTACAGGCCGCGCACCACGCCGGGCAGCTCGGGCATCACGTAGGGTAGCTGGAAGTAGGTGCGCCACAGTTGGCCGTTGGCGTCCCAACTGTCGCCGAGCATGGCCATCCAGGTGTCCTCGTCCACGTACAGGCGGCGCTTGGGCATGCTGTGGCGCTTGCCGGCCACCAGGTTGCCCTCGATCACCCACACCCGGTGCAGCTCCCAGCGCATGTGGTCGGGGTTGAGGAAGCGTTCGCCGAGGATGGCGTCGTCCTTGGCCGGTTGCAGGATCTTGTTGCTGTTGTAGGGGATGAGCATTTCCCGCTTGCCGACGATTTTCCAGTCATAGCGGTCCAGGGGGCCGGTGAACACCGAGACCTCGTCGAAGTTGGCCACGCCCGAGCTGGTTGGCGTCGGCGTGTCGTAGGACGACACCGGCAGCTTGCGCACGCGGCGCTGGCCGGCCAGGTACACCCACGACTGCGGGCCGCCGTTGGCGTAGTCCAGCGGCTCGCGGCCCAGCAGCGCCTCGCCGGCGCGCTGGGGTGGGCCGAGGTTGATCAACCGGGTCATCCAGTACACGCCCTTGTATTCGGACTTGGCGCTGTCGAAGTAGTAGGGCATCTCGCGCAGGGCCTGCACGGTGCTGGACAGGATGCGCTGGCCGTTGGCGGTGATCACGTAGACGTTGTAGTCGTTCTTCCAGGCCACCCCGCGCCAGCTCAGGTGGTGGTTCCAGATCACCTCGGCGCCGGATTTCGGGATCGGGAACGGGATGCCGCCGCTGGCGCCCTCGACCGTCTGGCCCTGGTTGCCCAGGTGCGCGGCGGTGGCATTCTTCAAGGTGTTGTCGTAGACCCACTGCGGCGCGGCGGCGGTGCGCCGGGTGGGGTACACGTCGATGCGGTAGCTGGGGTACTTGGCGAACATCGCCTTCTGCCCGTCGCTGAGCTTGTCGGCGTACTGCGCCAGGTTTTGCGCGGTCACCGAGTACAGCGGCTTGTCGCTGGCGAAGTAGTCGGGGATGCGCGGCCCGGGGGTGAAGCCGGCCGGCACCTTGGCCAGGCCCTGGTCCCAGGCCGGGATGCTGCCGTCGGCGTTGCCGGCGCGCTCGGCGCCCAGCGGCGTGAGGCTGCCCTTGAGTTGCTGGGCCTCGCTGTCGCTGGCCGCCCGGGACGTCGGGGCGAGCGCCAGCAAGCCCGCCAGCAAGGTGGCGGAGAGAGGGGCGAGTTTCATGGTGAAGTACCTCGTTTATTGTTGTCGTGGCACAGGCTTCAGAACGATCGCTGCACGGTGAAGGCGATGAAGTCGCGGTCCTTGAGGGGTTGGCCGTAGGTATTGGCGTTGCGCGCATCGAGGAAGTTGTCGCTGCCGCCGATGTAGCGCGTGTAGTTGAGGCCGGCCTTCCAGGTTTGCAGGTATTCCAGCTGCACGCCGATGCTGACGTCACCGCCGTTGTCACCGACGCCGTTGTTGAACTTGCTGATCACCGAGGAGCGGCCCTTGGGGTTGTAGCCAAGGCCCAGCGGCACGCTGAGGTCGACGCCGGGGTAGACCTGGAAGAAGTTCGGCGTGAAGGTCATGCGCAGGCCCCAGGCGTCGCGTTCGCTGTTCGGGTCCAGTGCCTCGGGGTTCTTGGTGATGCTGGTGCGCCGGTGCCAGGCGACTTCGCCGGCCAGGCTCGCCGAATCCCAGAAACCGTTGCCGTTGAACGCATACAGGGTCGAGAGCTGGGCGTGCAGCGAGTTGCCCACGGCGTACAGCGGGTGGCCGTCGTTGTCGCCCAGGCCTAATGGGTTGGCCTGGGACACGCTGACCAGTGGGGTGTTGCGCCGCACCGACACTTCACCGGCGACGTTGGCATCGCCCACCGAGGTGCTGAAGCTGGCGCCAAAGGCGCTGATGCCTTCGGCGTACACCAGTTGGTAGTCGCCGAGCTGCCCGGTGAGCGGGTTCGGCCCGCCGGCGTTGGCGCGGGTGTAGAGCATCGGGTCCTTGGCGTGGTAGCGGATCGCGTAGAGGCCGAAGTCGGTGTTCCAGTCTTCCGGCGAGAAGCGCAGCGACAGGCCGTACTGGCCTTTGTCGCCGGGCTTGATGTCCTTGCCGCGCAAGAACGCCAGGGGCTGGCGGTTGGGGCCGATCGGGCCGCCGACGATCAGCCGCTCGCCGCCTTCGCCGACCACATCGGAGGTGGAGAAGTAGCTGCCCACGGCGGGGATGCGGTTCTCTTCCCATTCGAACTGGTAGTAGGCCGCCAGCGACAGGTTGGGGCGCAGTTGGATCTGCCCGGAGAACTGGTTGACCGGGCGGATCAGCTCCTTGAACGGCGTGCCGGGCACCGAGGTGGCCTTGATGATGTCCACCGGCGCCTGGCCGCCGGCGATGCCGTTGGCGCCGAAGAACAGGCTCTCGCCCCACAGCACGGTGTGCCGGCCCAGGCGGAAGCTGCTGGGCAGTTCGCCGAGGTTGCCCTTGCCGAACATGAAGGCGTCGAGGATCTCCGCCTTGCCGCCGTGCAGGCCACGGGTGTCGTCGGTGAAGCGGTCGTTGGCCACCGAGCGCTGGTTGGCGGTGGCGGCGGAGTCGTTGTCGTTGTTGCCCTGGTAGACGGTGTCGTACCAGCCGGCGGCGCTGACCCGGGCGCCGAAGTTCTGGTAGCGGGCGTCGAACTCCGACAGCAGGTTCAGGCGGTTGGAGATCAGGCCCTTGTCGAAGTTGCGGTCGCTGTCGTCCTGGTTCACCGCGCTGGTCAGCTTGCTGTCGCGGTCCTTCAGGCGCCAGGCGGCGTTGTACTTGACGGTGTTGTCCCAGCGCAGGCGCAGGTCGGAATCACCGGTGTCGATCTCGAAGGCGTAGGCGCCCGGCAGGGTCGTGAGGGTAGCCACGGCGGCCAGGGCTGCCCATTGGCGACGCGCGCAGGCGCCACCGGTACTGGTGCGTTTCATCGATGCCAACCTCTGACTTGTTATTTTTGTCGTGAAAGGTCTTTGCCAGAACCGCGCTCCCTTGCAGCTCTGGTTTCGATCATAGGAACGCGCCAACAATTCGAACAATCGATTATCGGGATGCCAACCATCCATAAAAAGTGATACAACGCGCCGTGGCCATGTGGAGCCTTCCTGGAGCCTGAGCGATGCGTTTTCATCACCTGGACCTGAACCTGCTGGTGGTGCTCGACACGATGCTCACCGAGCAAAACATCACCCGCGCGGCGGAGCGGCTGAACGTCAGCCAGTCGGCGGCCAGCGGCCTGCTGGGGCGGCTGCGTGAGTATTTCGACGATGCGTTGCTGGTGCAGGTGGGGCGGCGCATGCTGCCCACCCCGCTGGCGCAGGGCCTGGCCGAACCGGTGCGGCGGGTGTTGCTGGACATCCAGTCGAGCATCGTCAACAAGCCGGACTTCGACCCGCTGACCTGCAAGCGGCATTTCAAGATCATCGCCACCGACTTCGTCACCACGGTGATCATCGGCCCGCTGACCCGCCACCTGCAGCGCGTGGCCCCGCACATCACCCTGGACATCCAGCCGGCGGCGGACAACTACGAGCAGTTGCTGACCCAGGGCGAGGTGGATTTCGCGATCATGCCCGACCTCTACCTGTCGGAGCTGCATGCCAAGGAATTGCTGTTCGAGGACGACTATCAGTGCGTGGTGTGGCGCGACAACCCGCTGGTGGGCGATAGCCTGACGCTGGAGGAGTACCTGGGGCTGGGGCACGTGGCGACCAACTTCGGCAGCAACCGCGAGCCGAGTTTCGGCGAGAAGATGTTGCGCCGGTATGGCACGGCGCGGCGGGTGGAGCTGACCTCGAGCAGTTTCAACACGGTGCCGCACCTGCTGGTGGGCACGCACCGGGTGGCGGTGATGCAGCGCAGCCTGGCGACGTTGTATGCGGGGTTCCTGCCGCTGAAGGTGTTGCCGTTGCCGTTCGAGCTGCCGTTGCTGCGTGAGTTCGCGTTGTGGAACAAGGTGCTGGACAGCGACCCGGCGCATCGCTGGATGCGCGGGAGGTTGCAGGAGGTGGCGGGGGAGGCGTTGGGGGGCGGGCGCCAGTAGGGCATTGGGTGTTCTGGCGGGCCCTGTCGCGGGGCGGCGGTGACCCTGTACAAGCGGGCCTGCGCCGCGATGAGGCCGCCGCGTTCCTGACAGACACAAAAAAGGCCGCTTGCGCGGCCTTCGTCGGTTTCAGCGCCTCAACGCTTCAACCCGTAGCTCTCGTCGAGCATGCCCGGCGAGTTCGGCGCCTTCGGCGCATAGTCGCGCGGCACCTCGGCGGTGTCCTTCGGCGGGGTCAGGCGGTCACGTGGCCCCTGCGCCGCTTCCGAATGCAGCGAGGCCAGCAGGCGCTGGCGGGTCAGCTCGTCCAGGGCCAGGCGATTGGCGCCATCGGCCAGGTGGTCCTGGACGTCCTGGTAGCTCTGGGTCAGTTTCTTGACCAGCGCCGCCGTGCTGTTGAAGTGGGTCACCACTTCATTCTGGTAGTTGTCGAAACGCTGCTGGATGTCGTCCAGCTGGCGTTGCGTGCTGCTTGGCGCAGCGTTGGGCAGCAGGCGGGCCAGCGCGAAACCGACGACGACGCCCACGACCAGGGCCAGGGTCGGCAGCAACCAAACAAGGAGCGAGTGTTCCACGAGTCCTTCCTCTCTAAACGGCTTTGCTTTACGTTAACGGCTCAGACCTGCGCTGTATACCGCGAGCAATCGCAAATATCTCAGAACAGAATTCCTCAGCTAGACGAGTCGACCCCTTCCGAGGTCACGGAGTTGTACCTTGCTCATGCGTGAAACCCCCTTGTTCATCGATGGCCCCGCCGGCCAACTGGAAGCCTTGTACCTGGACGTGGCCGAGGCCCGCGGCGCGGTGCTGATCTGCCACCCCAACCCGGTCCAGGGCGGCACCATGCTCAACAAGGTGGTCTCGACCCTGCAACGCACCGCCCGTGACGCCGGCTACATCACCTTGCGCTTCAACTACCGCGGCGTCGGCCAGAGCGCCGGCGCCCACGACATGGGCGCCGGCGAAGTGGCCGATGCCGAGGCCGCCGCGGCCTGGCTGCGGGCCAGGCACCCGGAGCTGCCGTTGGTGCTGATGGGCTTCTCGTTCGGTGGCTTCGTCGCTGCCAGCCTCGCCGGCCGTCTGGAGGCCGCCGGGGTGGAGCTGCGGCAGCTGTTCATGATCGCCCCGGCGGTGATGCGCCTGACCGCCGACTTCCCGCTGCCCGAGCGCTGCGCCCT
Organism: Pseudomonas entomophila; assembly: GCF_029193575.1. Lineage (GTDB taxonomy): Bacteria > Pseudomonadota > Gammaproteobacteria > Pseudomonadales > Pseudomonadaceae > Aquipseudomonas > Aquipseudomonas entomophila_G. Next base: position 61,615 of record NZ_JARGCS010000015.1, read on the forward strand.
GACCGTGGTGCAGCCCGACAGCGACGAGGTGGTGGCCCCAGCGTTGGTCTACGACTGGTCCGCAGACCTGTCGCGCCCCCATGAGCTGCTGAAAGTGGCAGAATGCGGACACTTCTTCCATGGCAAGCTGACCGATCTGAAGGATCTGCTGCTGCCGCGTCTTTCGAACTGAGCCAAGCCTGATCAAGCGATAACCCATGACTACGCGCATCCTCACCGGTATCACCACCACCGGCACCCCGCACCTGGGCAACTACGCCGGCGCCATCCGCCCGGCGATTCTCGCCAGCCAGCAGCCCGGTGCCGACTCGTTCTACTTCCTGGCCGACTACCACGCCCTGATCAAGTGCGACGACCCGCTGCGCATCCAGCGCTCGCGCCTGGAAATCGCCGCCACCTGGCTGGCCGGCGGCCTGGACCCGGACAAGGTGACTTTCTACCGCCAGTCCGACATTCCCGAGATCCCCGAACTCACCTGGCTGCTGACCTGCGTCAGCGCCAAGGGCCTGCTCAACCGCGCCCACGCCTACAAGGCCTCGGTGGACAAGAACCTGGAGAACGGCGAAGACCCGGACGCTGGCGTGACCATGGGCCTGTACAGCTACCCGGTGCTGATGGCCGCCGACATCCTGATGTTCAACGCCCACAAGGTGCCGGTCGGCCGTGACCAGATCCAGCACGTGGAAATGGCCCGCGACATCGGCCAGCGCTTCAACCACCTGTTCGGCCAGGGCAAGGAGTTCTTCGTCCTGCCCGAGGCGTTGATCGAGGAAAGCGTGGCGACCCTGCCGGGCCTGGACGGTCGCAAGATGTCCAAGAGCTACGACAACACCATCCCGCTGTTCACCAGCGCCAAGGACATGAAGGACGCCATCTCGCGCATCGTCACCGACTCGCGCGCGCCAGGCGAGCCGAAGGATGCCGACAACTCGCACCTGTTCACCCTGTTCCAGGCCTTCGCCACCCCGGCGCAATCGGCGGAGTTCCGCGAAGAGCTGCTGCAGGGCCTGGGCTGGGGCGAGGCCAAGCAGCGCCTGTTCCAGTTGCTCGACGGCCAACTGGGCGAGGCTCGCGAGCGTTATCACCAGTTGATCGCGCGCCCGGCGGATCTCGAGGATATCCTCCTGGCCGGCGCCGCCAAGGCGCGCAAGACCGCCTCTCCGTTCCTCGAGCAACTGCGCGAGGCGGTGGGCCTGCGTTCGTTCCGCAACCTGGTGCAGACCGGCACCGAGGCAAAGAAGAAGGCCGCCAAGAGCGCGCGCTTCGTCAGCTTCCGTGACGACGACGGCAGCTTCCGCTTCCGCCTGCTGGCCGCCGATGGCGAGCAACTGCTGCTGTCGCGCAGCTTCGCCGATGGCAAGAGCGCTGGCGCGGTGAGCAAGCAGTTGCAGCAGGGCGGCGATGCCGACGTGCGCGTCGAGGGCCTGGGCTTCAGCCTGTGGCTGGCCGGCGAGCAGGTCGCCGAAGGCCCGCAGTTCGCCGACGAGGCGGCCCGTGACGCGGCGATCCAGAGCCTGCGCGTGGCGCTGGAGCCGCAACAGGACTGAACCGATCCACCCATGACGGCCAGTGCGCTGGCCGTATGTATCATTGCCATTATGCGGGCCGGTCGCTACAGTGACGGCCCGTTTTTTGTTGCCTTGCTAACGAATCATGACGCCCCTAGAACGATATCAAGCAGATCTCAAACGCCCAGACTTCTTCCATGACGCGGCGCAGGAAACGGCGGTGCGTCACTTGCAGCGCCTGTACGACGATCTGGTCGCCGCGCAGAACAGCAAGCCGGGCGTGTTCGGCAAGCTGTTCGGCAAGAAGGAACAGACCCCGGTCAAGGGCCTGTATTTCTGGGGCGGGGTAGGCCGGGGCAAGACCTACCTGGTGGACACCTTCTTCGAGGCGCTGCCGTTCAAGGAAAAGATGCGCACGCACTTCCACCGCTTCATGAAGCGTGTGCACGAAGAGATGAAGACCCTCAAGGGCGAGAAGAACCCGCTGACCATCATCGCCAAGCGCTTCTCCCAGGAAGCCAAGGTGATCTGCTTCGACGAGTTCTTCGTCTCCGACATCACCGATGCGATGATCCTCGGCACGCTGATGGAAGAGCTGTTCAAGAACGGTGTGTCGCTGGTGGCGACCTCCAACATCGTGCCCGACGGCCTGTACAAGGATGGCCTGCAACGCGCGCGCTTCCTGCCGGCTATCGCCATGATCAAGCAGTACACCGACGTGGTGAACGTCGACAGCGGCGTCGACTACCGCCTGCGCCACCTGGAGCAGGCCGAGCTGTTCCACTACCCGCTCGACGCCGCGGCCCACGAGAGCCTGCGCCAGAGCTTCCGCGCCCTGACCCCCGAGTGCACCCAGGCGGTCGAGAATGATGTGCTGATCATCGAGAACCGCGAGATCCACGCCCTGCGCACCTGTGACGACGTCGCCTGGTTCGACTTCCGCGCCCTGTGCGACGGGCCGCGCAGCCAGAACGACTACATCGAGCTGGGCAAGATCTTCCATGCGGTGCTGCTGAGCAATGTCGAGCAGATGGGCGTGACCACCGATGACATCGCCCGGCGGTTCATCAACATGGTCGACGAGTTCTACGACCGCAACGTCAAGCTGATCATCTCGGCCGAAGTGGAGTTGAAGGACCTGTACACCGGTGGCCGTCTGAGCTTCGAGTTCCAGCGTACCCTGAGCCGGTTGCTGGAGATGCAGTCCCACGAGTTCCTGGCTCGCGCCCACAAGCCGTAGTCGATGGTCCATGACGTCCTGGGGCCGCGCAACGGCCCCGGGCGCTTCAGGCTTCCTGCATGAACTGCTGGCGATACTGGTTCGGCGACAGCTCGGTGTGTTGGCGGAATAGCCGCGCGAAGAAGCTCGCGTCGTCGTAGCCCACCTCATAGCTGATGGTCTTGATGCTCTTGCGGGTGCTCGAGAGCAGGCCCTTGGCCGTCTCGATGCGCAGCCGTTGCAGGTAGTGCAGTGGCTTGTCCCCGGTCGCGCTCTGGAAGCGGCGCATGAAGTTGCGGATGCTCATCCCGTGGTTGCGCGCCACGTCCTCGAAACGGAACTTGTCGGCGAAGTGCTCCTCCAGCCAGTGCTGGATCTGCAGGATGATCAGGTCCTGGTGCAGCTTCTGCCCGCCAAAGCCCATGCGCCCCGGGGTGTAGTTGCGTTGCACCTCGTAGAGGATGTCGCGGGCCACCGCGCGAGCCACGTTGGCCCCGCAGAAACGCTCGATCAGGTAGATGTACAGGTCGCAGGCCGAGGTGGTGCCGCCGGCGCAATACAGGTTGTCGGCATCGGTCAGGTGCTTGTCCTGGTTCAGGCGCACCTTGGGGAAGCGCTCGGCGAAGCTGTTGAAGAAGCGCCAGTAGGTGGTCGCCTCCTTGCCGTCGAGCAGGCCTGACTCGGCCAGCCAGAACACCCCGCTGGCCTCGCCGCACAGCACCGCTCCGCGCGCATGCTGCTCGCGCAACCACGGCAAGACCTGTGGGTAGCGTTGCAGGAGGTTGTCGAAGTCGTCCCAGAACGCCGGGAGAATGATCACGTCGGCCTCTTCCAGGCCACCGTCGACCGGCAACTGCACGTCGCTGAAGCTGTCCACCGGCTGGCCGTCGGGGCTGACCAGGTGGATTTCGAACATCGGTTGCAGGCCCAGGCCCAGCTGCTTGCTGTAGCGCAGGCTGGCCAGGTGGAAGAAATCCTTGGCCTGCATCAGGGTCGAGGCGAACACCTTGTCGATGGCCAGGATGCTGACGCGCCGCAACGACGCGGAGGGTTGGGTAAACATCATTGTCATTGTTCTTATAAGGTAGAAAGGTCAATTACCGGCTGGATCGTCTTATTTTTTGGCGATTGTGTCTACCCCAGCTGGCAGCGGTGGGTTCATCGCGGGGCAAGCCCGCTCAGGAGCGGCGCATTGCCCTGCGATGCACTCACCGCCGAACGTCGCTCACGGCGCCGGGTTTGGCTGTCCCTGGTGAATCGCCTCGATCGCCGCCAGCAGTTCATCGCCCAGTTGCAGTTCGATGCTCGCCAGGTTGCTGCGCAACTGCTCGAGATCGGTTGCACCGATGATGTTGCTGGTCACGAACGGTTGGCGGGTGACGAACGCCAGGGCCATCTGCGCCGGGTCCAGGCCGTGCTCGCGGGCGAGGGTCACGTAGCGGCTGCAGGCGGCCACGGTCTGCGGGTTGGAGTAGCGGGCGAAGCGGCTGAACAGGGTCAGGCGCGCGGTCGCCGGGCGGGCGCCGTTCTCGTATTTGCCCGAGAGCATGCCGAAGGCCAGCGGCGAATAGGCCAGCAGGCCGCATTGCTCGCGGATGGCGACTTCCGCCAGGCCCACCTCGAAGCTGCGGTTGAGCAGGTTGTAGGGGTTCTGGATCGACACCGCGCGCGGCCAGCCACGGCTTTCGGCCAGTTGCAGGAACTTCATGGTGCCCCACGGCGTTTCGTTGGACAGGCCGATGTGGCGGATCTTGCCGGCGCGCACCTGCTCGTCGAGCACCTCGAGGGTTTCCTCCAGCGGGGTGAACAGGTCGTGGGGCAGGTGCTGGTAGCCAAGCTTGCCGAAGAAGTTGGTGCTGCGCTCGGGCCAGTGCAGTTGGTACAGGTCGATGCGGTCGGTCTGCAAGCGCTTGAGGCTTTCGTCCAGCGCCGCGACGATGTGCTGGCGGTTGTGCTTGAGCTGGCCGTCGCGGATGTGGCTGATGCCGTTGCCGGGGCCGGCGACCTTGCTGGCCAGGACCCAGTCGTCACGGTCGCCGTTGGCGGCGAACCAGTTGCCGATGATGCGTTCGGTGGCCGCGTAGGTCTCCGGGCGCGGCGGCACCGGGTACATCTCGGCAGTGTCGATGAAGTTGATGCCGCTGGCCTTGGCCAGGGCGATCTGCTCGAAGGCCTCGTCCTGGGTGTTCTGCTCACCCCAGGTCATGGTGCCCAGGCACAGGGCGCTGACGTCGAGGTCGGTACGGCCGAGCTTGCGGTATTCCATCTGAAAGGCTTCCTGCTGACAAAGAAGCCCATAAAAGCAGGTTGAAATTCTTTGCGCAATCTGGATAATCCTGCCCCTCTCCGTATGGCGGAAGTGATGCACCGCCCTGCAGGAGGAACCCTTGTCGAACATTGGTCGCGCCGACCCGAGCCCCCACTTAGCGCCCAATGCGAGGCTGCGCGCTTGCCCTTGGCAAGTTGTGCACTATCCAGTAAGATTCGCCGTCTATTTTTCGCTGGGCGGCCTCTGAGGCTTTAGAGAATGAAAACTTTTACTGCTAAACCGGAAACAGTAAAGCGCGACTGGTACGTAGTTGACGCCGCTGGTCAGACCCTGGGTCGTCTGGCCACCGAAATCGCTCGTCGCCTGCGTGGCAAGCACAAAGCAGAGTACACCCCTCACGTTGACACCGGCGACTACATCGTCGTCATCAACGCCGAGCAGGTTCGTGTCACTGGCGCCAAGTCTTCGGACAAGATGTACTACTCCCACTCCGGCTTCCCAGGTGGCATCAAGGAAATCAGCTTCGAGAAGCTGATCGACAAGGCCCCTGAGCGTGTCATCGAGACCGCGGTCAAAGGCATGCTGCCGAAGAACCCGCTGGGTCGCGACATGTACCGCAAGCTGAAAGTGTACGCGGGTGCTGCTCACCCACACACTGCTCAGCAGCCTCAAGAACTGAAGATCTAACGGGATAGTTCATTATGTCGGCGACTCAAAATTACGGCACTGGCCGTCGCAAGACCGCAACCGCTCGCGTATTCCTGCGTCCGGGCACTGGCAACATCTCCATCAACAACCGTTCCCTGGACGTGTTCTTCGGTCGTGAAACCGCTCGCATGGTTGTCCGTCAGCCGCTCGAGCTGACCGAGACCACCGAGAAGTTCGACATCTACGTCACCGTCGCCGGTGGTGGTGTCAGCGGCCAGGCCGGTGCGATCCGTCACGGTATCACCCGCGCACTGATGGAATACGACGAAACCCTGCGTGGCGCCCTGCGCCGTGCTGGCTACGTCACCCGCGACGCTCGTGAAGTCGAGCGTAAGAAAGTGGGTCTGCGTAAAGCGCGTAAGCGTCCTCAGTACTCCAAGCGTTAATACCGCTTCGGCAGTCGAAGAAGCCCGGTTCCTTTGGAACCGGGCTTTTTTTATGTCTTGAACTAACCTGTCAGCATGTCGGGTGCGACGTGCCGCATAGACGCAGATCAAGCAAAGCGAGGGTTGCAGCCCAGGTGGGGGGTAATCACCTTGTCAGTGTGTGGATTTGTTTCTTACCATGGCGGCCAATTTTTAGTGCCACAGACATTACCTAAGTAGATGCCTGATCCAACAGGCCAGAAGAAAGCTGATGGGAGAGGACTGAATGAGCAATGACGGCGTCAACGCAGGCCGGCGCCGCTTCCTCGTAGCTGCCACGTCCGTGGTGGGGGCTGCGGGGGCAGTGGGGGCTGCGGTACCGTTCGTGGGGTCATGGTTCCCCAGTGCCAAGGCGAAAGCCGCCGGGGCACCGGTGAAGGTCAATATCGCCAAGGTCGAGCCCGGTCAGCAGATGGTCGCTGAATGGCGCGGCCAACCCGTATTCATCGTGCGACGAACGCAGGAAATCCTCGATAACCTGAAGAAAATCACCGGCGATCTTTCCGACCCCGAGTCCAAGGCATCGGTGCAGCCCGCCTACGTCGACCCGCAGGTGCGCTCGATCAAGCCGGAATTGCTCATTCTCGTCGGCCTGTGCACCCACCTGGGCTGCTCGCCGACCTTCCGCCCGGAAGTCGCCCCGGCCGACCTTGGGCCGAAGTGGGTCGGGGGTTACTTCTGCCCCTGCCACGGCTCCCACTACGACCTGGCTGGCCGCGTCTACAAGGCCCAGCCGGCGCCCCTCAACCTGCCAGTGCCTCCGCACTCGTATGAGTCGGACGAGATCATCGTCATCGGCGTCGACCAGGAGAACGCATGATGAGCAAGTTCATGGACTGGATTGATGCTCGCTTCCCCGCCACCAAGATGTGGGAAGACCACCTGAGCAAGTATTACGCGCCCAAGAACTTCAACTTCCTGTATTTCTTCGGCTCCCTGGCGCTGCTGGTGCTGGTCAACCAGATCGTCACGGGCGTGTGGCTGACCATGAGCTTCACCCCCTCGGCGGAAGAGGCCTTCGCCTCGGTCGAGTACATCATGCGTGACGTCGAGTACGGCTGGATCCTGCGCTACCTGCACTCCACCGGTGCCTCGGCGTTCTTCATCGTGGTCTACCTGCACATGTTCCGCGGCCTGCTCTACGGCTCGTACCAGAAGCCGCGCGAACTGGTCTGGTTGTTCGGCATGCTGATCTACCTGGCGCTGATGGCCGAGGCATTCATGGGCTATCTGCTGCCGTGGGGCCAGATGTCGTACTGGGGCGCCCAGGTGATCATTTCGCTGTTCGGTGCCATCCCGGTCATCGGCGATGACCTCACCCAGTGGATCCGCGGTGACTACCTGATCTCCGGCATTACCCTGAACCGCTTCTTCGCGTTGCACGTGATCGCCCTGCCGATCGTGATCCTGGGCCTGGTGGTGCTGCACATCCTGGCCTTGCACGAAGTGGGGTCGAACAACCCTGATGGCGTAGATATCAAGAAGAAAAAGGACGAGAACGGCGTGCCGCTGGACGGTATTCCCTTCCACCCGTACTACACCGTCAAGGACATCGTCGGGGTAGTGGTCTTCCTTTTCGTGTTCTGTGCGGTGGTGTTCTTCTTCCCGGAAATGGGCGGCTACTTCCTGGAGAAACCGAACTTCGAACAGGCCAACGCGTTCAAGACGCCCGAGCACATCGCCCCGGTGTGGTACTTCACACCGTTCTACGCGATCCTGCGTGCGGTGCCTGACAAGCTGCTCGGGGTCATTGCCATGGGGGCGGCGATCGCCGTGCTGTTCGTGTTGCCCTGGCTCGACCGCAGCCCGGTGCGCTCCATGCGCTACAAGGGCTGGCTGAGCAAGATCTTCCTGCTGGTGTTCTGCGTGGCCTTCATCATCCTGGGCGTGCTTGGCGTGTTGGCGCCTACGCCGGGGCGGACCCTGCTGTCGCAGGTCTGCACCGTGCTGTACTTCGCCTACTTCCTTCTGATGCCGTTCTACACACGGATGGAAAAGACCAAACCGGTTCCGGAAAGGGTGACAGGCTGATGAAAAAGTTTATTGCAGTAATGCTCCTGGCAGTGATGCCCGCCTTGTCCTTCGCCGCCGAGCACGGTCTGGAGCTGGACAAGGTCGATATCGACCTTACCGACAAGGCCGCCATGCAGGATGGCGCGCGCACCTTCGCCAACTATTGCATGGGCTGCCACGGCGCCAAGTTCCAGCGCTACGAGCGGGTCGCCGACGACTTGGGGATCCCCCACGAGCTGATGCTCGAGAAGCTGGTGTTCACCGGCGCGAAAATCGGTGACCACATGAAGATCGGCATGCAGCCGGACGATGCCAAGGTCTGGTTCGGTGCCGCGCCGCCAGACCTTACCCTGGTCGCCCGGGTGCGCGGCAACGACTGGCTGTACAGCTACCTGCGCAGCTTCTACGAAGACAAGTCGCGTCCTTACGGGGTCAACAACAAGGTCTTCCCGAACGTGGGCATGCCAAACGTGCTGGTCGGCCTGCAGGGTAACCAGGTCATCGGTTGCAAGCAGGTGCAGACCGTGGTCGATGGCAAGAAGCAGTTCGACCCCCTGACCGGCAGTCCGCTGACCCACGAAGCCTGTGACCAGCTGACCGTCGAGCCGAAATCCGGTACCCTGACGCCCGAGCAGTTCGACGAGAAGGTCAAGAACCTGGTGACCTTCCTGGCCTATTCGGCCAACCCGGTCAAACTGGAAAGCCAGCGCATCGGTACCTACGTGTTGCTGTACCTGGCTTTCTTCTTCGTGTTCGCTTATTTGCTCAAGCGCGAATACTGGAAGGACGTGCACTGATCACGCAGTAGTCTCTGGTAGTTGAACGCGCCCTGGGCGCCCACCGCGATCGCGGCAGGGCGCCCAGGGCGCGTTTGCATTTGCAGTTTCACAAGCATCCCCATGCGAGGAGGAGCTACATGGGCGCGACCAACAGGTTAGCCTGCTATTCCGACCCCGCTGACCATTATTCTCATCGGGTACGCCTTGTTCTCGCCGAGAAGGGCGTCAGTGTGCAGATCATCGACGTCGCCGCCGATCGCCTGCCACCCAAGCTGATTGAAGTGAACCCCTATGGCAGCGTGCCAACCCTGGTCGACCGTGACCTGGCGTTGTACGAATCGACCGTGGTGATGGAGTACCTCGAGGAACGTTATCCTCACCCGCCGCTGATGCCGGTGTACCCGGTGGCGCGCGGCAACAGCCGTCTGCTGATGCACCGTATCCAGCGTGACTGGTGCAGCCTGGCCGACACACTGCTCGACAAGCGCAGCAGCGAGGCGGCCCGCAGCGAGGCGCGCAAGGCCCTGCGCGAGAGCCTCACGGGGGTCTCGCCGCTGTTCAAGGAATTCGCTTGCTTCATGAGCGAGGAGCAAAGCCTGGTCGATTGCTGTCTACTGCCCATACTATGGCGTTTGCCGGTATTGGGTATCGAATTGCCGCGGCAGGCCAAGCCGCTGCTGGACTACATGGAGCGACAGTTCGCCCGCGAGCCTTTCCAGGCGAGCCTGTCTGCTGCTGAACGTGAAATGCGCAAGGTTTAAGGAGCCGTTGATGAACTCCAGTCGCCCCTATCTGGTGAGAGCACTGTACGAGTGGATCGTCGACAACGATTGCACCCCCCATATGCTGGTCAACGCCGAGTACCCGGCGGTCCAGGTTCCCCAGGGCTTCGCCAGTGATGGCCAGATCGTCCTGAACATTTCCCCCAGCGCCGTGCGCAGCCTGCACATGGATAACGAGGCGGTGAGCTTCGAGGGGCGCTTCAGTGGCGTGGCCCATTCGCTGTACGTGCCGACGGGGGCCATCCTCGGCATCTATGCCCGCGAGAACGGCCAAGGCATGGTCTTCGAGCTGGAGCCGCCGCTGATGGAGGGTGACGAACTGGAGGAGGAGGGTGTCGAGCCGGATGACGATGGCCCGCCCGAGGGCGGTGGTCAGCCACCACGACCCAGCGGTCGACCCAGCCTCAAGGTGGTCAAGTAACGAAAAAGGCGATCCGAATGGATCGCCTTTTTCGTGGGCGCTGTTCGTGCGCTTACAGGTCCTTGATGGTGCGGACCTGATCCTTGTTGATGCGGGTCGGCTTGCCGTCCAGCTGCTTGAACTCGTAGAAGCCCGAGCTGCGGTCGAATTTCGGGGTGTCGGTGGTCTGCAGCTCGCGACCGTCGTTTAGGGTGATCACGCTCGGGGTGGAGCAGCCGGCCAGGGTGGCGAAGGCGGCGAGGGCGAGAGTGGACAGCAGGTGCTTCTTCATGGGGCATTCCTGAAAGAGAAGGGGGTGGGCCCCATCGTGGGGATGAGGCCCTCGGGTATCAGTCGATGTACTCGAACAGCTTGACGATCTTCTGCACGCCGGACACGCCCTGCACGACGTTGGTGGCCGCGTTGGCCTCACGCTGGGTCACCAGGCCCAGCAGGTAGACGATACCGTTCTCGGTGATCACCTTGATGCGCGAGCTCGGCACGTTGGCATCGCCGATCATCTGGGTCTTGATCTTGGTGGTCAGCCAGGCGTCGTTGTTACGCGCAAGGATCGACGAAGGCTGTATCACCTGCAGCTCGTTATGCACCTTCTTGACCCGCTGCACCTGGCTGGCGGTCTGCTCGGCCAGGCTCTTGAGGTCGGCGCGCGGGGTTTGCCCGGCGAGCAGGACGATGCCGTTGTAGCTGCTGACAACGATGTGCGAACCCTTGTCCAGGTCAGGGTTGGCCTTGGCCACGTTGACCGCGACCTTGGTTTCGATCAGCGAGTCGTCGATCTTGCTGCCGATGGTGCGGGTGCCGCGGTCATCCTCGATCGGCGTGTCGCGGGTCGAGGTCAATACCGAACTGCAGCCCGAAAGGCTCAGGCACAGGGTCAGGGCCATCAGGCCGAGGCGCTTGGGGATCATTCTTCACTCCCGAACAGTTGGCTGTCGATCAGATCGCACAGGCAATGGATCGCCAGCAGGTGGACTTCCTGGATACGAGCGGTGACCGTCGATGGCACGCGGATTTCCACGTCCTCTGGCAGCAGCAGCGATGCCATGCCGCCGCCGTCGCGCCCGGTCAATGCTACGACAATCATTTCACGATCATGTGCGGCCTGGATCGCCTGAATCACGTTGGCCGAGTTGCCGCTGGTGGAAATTGCCAGCAGCACGTCGCCGGGCTGGCCCAGGGCGCGGATCTGCTTGGAGAAAACCTCGTTGTAGCTGTAGTCGTTGGCGATCGAGGTCAGGGTCGAGCTGTCGGTGGTCAGGGCGATGGCCGGCAGGCTCGGGCGTTCACGCTCGAAGCGGTTCAATAGCTCCGAGGAGAAATGCTGGGCGTCGCCGGCCGAGCCGCCGTTGCCGCACGCGAGCATCTTGCCCTCGTTGAGCAGGGCGTTGACCATGACCAGGCTGGCGTGCTCGATGTGGGGCGCCAGGATGTCCATTGCCTCTTGCTTGGTGTCGATGCTGGCCTGGAACAGCCGGCGAATTCGGGATTGCATGTCCATCTGGTGTGACCTTAAGTGCGGCGGAGGCCCGCGCGACGCGCGACAGGGGCCAGCCCGCGAAACATAGAGCAATAAAAACGGAATGGGTTCAGCATTCGAAGGCGTTTTTCAGCCATTGAAGCGGCCGGCCTGCGTGGTGGCTGCCCTGCAGGGCGACTACGTCGAAGCGGCAGGGGTGATCGGTCCAGCGGGGTTCCTCGTGCAGGAACTGGTTGGCGGCAAGCACCAACCGTTTTTGCTTGCGCCCATCGATACTGCCGAGGGCGCCGCCGTAACTCCCGTGCAGGCGGTAGCGGACTTCGACGAATACTACTGTATCGGTGTCGAGCATGACCAGATCAAGCTCGCCCCCCTTGCACCGCCAATTGCGCGCCAGCAGTTGCAGGCCATGCCCTCGAAGGTGATCGAGGGCTTGCGATTCCGCAGCCTGGCCGGCGGCAAGAGGCGAGGCGTCGGGCATCAGCGTGGGGTGTCCGGCAGGCGCTTGACCTGGCCGCCAGCGAACTCGGCCCACGGCAGCTGGCGTTCGACACGCTGGCTCGGGCTCATGCTCAGGCTGCCCGACAGGCCTTCGATGCGGTTGTCCGGCAGGGCCTTGAGCTGGCCGAGGCGGGGCGCCAGGCTGTAGGCGTCGACACCCATGGCGTACAGGCGGCCGAGGCTGCCTGCGGCCTGCGGCCACTGCTGCACCACCTGCTGGCGCAGGCTGTTGGTGTTGTCCAGCAGCCACGGGGTTTCGCAGAAGCGGATGCCGTTCATGTCGTTGTACTGGTTCACGTCACCGCTGGCACTGTACAGGTTCGAGGTGGCGTACACCGGCACGTCGCCGGCGTACTGGAAGTTCAGGGTCGGTTTGATCTGCTGGGCCTGCTGCGGGGTCGAGGCGAGGAAGATGAAGTCGATGTCCTGGCGGCGCGACGGCTGCGCGGCGATGGTGCCGCCCACGGTGCTTTGCAGGCTCTTGGCGCGGCCTTCGCTCTGGCGCAGTTGGAACAATTCGGCGATCTGCTGAGCCAGGGCCACGGGCTGGGCAATGCGTTCGGCGGCGAGCAGGGTGCCGCCGTTGGCTTCCCAGTCCTGGCGGAACGCGGCCAGCACGCGGTCACCCCATTCGCCGCTCGGCACCAGGGCCACGGCGCGGACCAGGCCGTCGGCGCGGGCGCGGCGCGAGACTTCGCGAGCTTCGTCTTCGGCGGCGAGGCCGAACTGGAACAGCTGTGGCGGAGCCTTCTGGCCGGCTTCTGCGTAGTTCAGGGCGAGGGTGGTGATCGGCAGTTGCGGGTAGTCGGCGAGCTTCTTCACCAGCGGTTTTTCCAGCGGGCCGACGACCAGTTGCACGCCGGCGGCCTGGGCCTGGCGGTAGAAGTCGTCGAGCGAGGTCAGGCGCGAGCTGTCGAACACCTGCACCGCTGGTGGCTGCTGGCCGGCCTGCTGGGCCTGGAAGTGCGCGGCCATGAAGCCGTCGCGCAGGGCGCGGGCGACACCGGCCAGCGGGCCCTCCTGGGGCAGCAGCAGGGCGATCTTGGTCAGTGGCTGGCTGGCCAGCTCCTTGAGCTTGACCAGTGCCTGGGGCAGTTGCTGGGCGGCCGGGTGGTCGGGGTTCTGCTTGCGCCAGGTGTCGATGGCCGCCTGTTGCTGTTCAAGTGTGCCGGCGCTTTTCACTGCCAGGGCCAGGTTGGTCCAGCCGGCCAGGGTCGGGTTGCTGGCGGGTTGGCGCAGTTGCTCCGCGGGCAGCGAGGCGACCAGGGACCAGATCGCATCGTTGTTGGCGTTGGCCGCCTGGCCGCTGAGCAGCGGGGCGAGCAGCACACGCTGCTGGGCGGCGGCCAGGGCCTGGCCGTCGGCCTCGAGGGCGGTGGCATGCACGCTGTGGGTGCGTACCTGTTGCTCGGGTGGCAGCTCGGCGACCCTTTGCAGGCTTGGGTGCGACAGCGCGGCCAGGGCTGCCTTCGGTTGATTGCGGCTCATGGCCAGTTCAGCCGCCAGGGTGCTGGCGAACACCTGCTGAGCGGGCTTGAGCGTGTCCAGCGGAACTTGTTCGAGGATGCGTGCGGCGCGCGGGAAGTCTTTCTGCCGGTAGGCCATGTCGGCGGCGCTCAGGCGCAGCAGCGCGGCGTCTTCGGCGGACTTGCTGGTGGCCGCCTTGTCGAGCAGTTGCTCGATGCTGGCGTCCGGGGTGCGTGGCAGTTCGCCCAGGCTGGATGAGGGCGAGCTGGCGCAGGCTGCCAGCAGGGCAGCGAGACAGAGGGCTGTGAGCAGCCGCAGGCAAGCGATCATGTAAGGGTCCTGTTACTCGATCAAGTTGGCCGGCAATTGTACCCAAGCGTTGGCCGGGGCGCGATCATGCCGACGCGGAACCTTCACTATAGGTCGCTCGCCCGGAGCCGGCGGCGAAGTTGTTTGCGCGTTGTCGCCGGCGCTCGGGCTACAATGGCGCCTTTGATCGGCAAGGCAGGTGTGCGCAGTGACTGATGTTGCAGGGGCTTCGAAATCCACGGTGGGGACGCTGTACGTCGTCGCCACGCCCATCGGCAATCTCGATGACATGAGCGCCCGGGCGCTCAAGGTGTTGGCTGATGTGGCGCTGATCGCCGCGGAAGACACCCGGCATTCGGTACGTCTGCTGCAGCACTTCGGCATCGACACCCCGCTGGCGGCTTGCCATGAGCACAACGAGCGCGACGAGGGCGGGCGCTTTATCACACGGCTGCTGGCGGGCGACGATGTGGCGCTGGTGTCCGATGCCGGCACGCCACTGATTTCCGACCCCGGTTACCACCTGGTGCGCCAGGCCCGTGCCGCCGGGGTGAAGGTGGTGCCGGTGCCTGGCGCTTGCGCCTTGATCGCGGCGCTGTCCGCCGCAGGCCTGCCGTCTGACCGTTTCATCTTCGAAGGTTTCCTGCCGGCCAAGACCGCCGGGCGCAAGGCACGCCTGGAGCAGGTCCGGGAAGAGCCGCGCACCTTGATCTTCTATGAGGCGCCGCACCGCATCCTCGAATGCCTGGAAGACATGGAGGCGGTATTTGGCGGTGACCGCCCGGCGGTACTGGGGCGCGAGTTGACCAAGGCCTTCGAGACCCTCAAAGGGCTGCCACTGGCCGAACTGCGTGCGTTCGTTGCCGGCGATGCCAATCAGCAGCGGGGCGAGTGCGTGGTATTGGTGGCGGGTTGGAGTGCGCCGGACGACGAGCAGGCGATCAGTGCCGAGGCGCAGCGCGTACTGGATTTGCTGCTGGCGGAGCTGCCGTTGAAGCGGGCGGCGGCGTTGGCCGCGGAAATCACCGGCGTGCGTAAGAATCTTCTGTACCAAGCGGCCTTGGATAAACAGAAAAACCACTAATGGCTTAATGATATTATTTAGTTCGCGCTTGTTCTTGGGCGCGCCTGCCGTTAACCTTGTCGGCGGAGAGTCGATCGGACAGTCGCTGCCTTCTTTTGTTCCGCAAAAGAGGGGGGAGGAAAGTCCGGGCTCCATAGGGCAGAGTGCCAGGTAACGCCTGGGAGGCGCGAGCCTACGGAAAGTGCCACAGAAAACAACCGCCTAAGCACTTCGGTGCCGGTAAGGGTGAAAAGGTGCGGTAAGAGCGCACCGCACGACTGGCAACAGTTCGTGGCTAGGTAAACCCCACTCGGAGCAAGACCAAATAGGGTTCCATACGGCGTGGCCCGCGTCGGAACCGGGTAGGTTGCTAAAGGCGTCCAGTGATGGCCGTCGTAGAGGAATGACTGTCCTCGACAGAACCCGGCTTACAGATCGACTCTCCTCCCTTCCCCTCTGCTTTCGAAGCAGATCCGCGTTTGTAATGCCGAAAAATTCTTACTCTTAATAAATTACTTTAAGTGTCCACTCTATCCGGTTGAGTGCGTTTGATTTTTCCCGTCATTTTTCCTCTTCGGCACTCCTTCCACCTTCCTTTGTTGCGCTAAATCGCGGTCCTGTAAGGGTTTTCCTTATGAACGTGCCTTGACGGTGTGGCGGGCGGATTCCTATAGTGTGCGCAAGTGGCAGAAAGTGGGATGAAGTGGGTTTTCTGGCACAAAAAACCAAACATTGTGGGGAATCGCAGACGTGTTCCGCGGAGCCAACGCCGTCAGCCTCGATGCAAAGGGCCGTCTCGCCATGCCGAGTCGGTACCGTGACGAGCTCGATTCACGGTGCAATGGCCAGCTGATCGTGACGATCGACGCTGTCGATCCCTGCTTGTGCGTTTACCCGCTCGACGAGTGGGAACAGATAGAAGCCAAGTTGCGCGCCTTGCCGTCGTTGCGTGAGGAAAACCGTCGCCTGCAGCGCCTGCTGATCGGCAACGCGGTTGACCTGGAGCTCGATGGCAGCGGGCGTTTCCTGGTGCCGCCCCGGCTGCGCGAGTACGCCAAGCTCGACAAGAAGGCGATGCTGGTGGGGCAACTGAACAAATTCCAGCTGTGGGATGAAGATGCCTGGAACGCGGTTTCGGCAGCTGACCTTGCAGCTATTCAACAACCGGGCGCCATGCCCGATGACTTGCGTGACCTGATCCTGTGACGATAGATAGCGGCTTCAACCACATCACCGTGCTGCTCGACGAGGCTGTCGAGGCATTGGCCCTGCGCGCCGACGGTTGCTATCTGGACGGTACGTTCGGCCGTGGCGGTCACAGTCGCCTGATTCTCAGCAAGCTCGGGCCGCAGGGGCGACTGCTGGGCTTCGACAAGGATCCACAGGCGATTGCCACGGGGCAAGCGCTGGCGGCCGAAGACGGCCGCTTTGTCATTGTGCAGCGCAGCTTTGCCGAGCTGGGCCAGGAGGTCGCCGCGCGCGGGCTCGATGGCAAAGTCGGCGGTGTGCTGCTCGACCTGGGCGTGTCTTCGCCGCAGTTGGACGACCCAGAGCGCGGCTTCAGCTTCCTCAATGATGGCCCATTGGACATGCGCATGAACCCAGGCCAGGGTTTCAGCGCCGCTGAGTTCATCGCCAATGCGCCCGAGGAGGAAATCGCCCGGGTCTTCAAGGAGTACGGTGAAGAACGCTTCGCCAAGCGCATGGCCCGTGCCGTGGTGCTGCGCCGCGAACAGCAGCCTTTCACCCGCACCGGCGACCTGGCCGAAGTGCTCAAGGTCGCCAACCCTGCGTGGGAAAAGGGCAAGAACCCTGCCACCCGCGCTTTCCAGGGCCTGCGCATTCATGTGAACAACGAACTGGGCGACCTTGAGACCGGTCTCGCCGCAGCGCTCGACGCGCTGGAGGTGGGTGGTCGCCTGGTGGTGATCAGCTTCCATTCCCTCGAAGACCGTATCGTCAAGCTGTTCATGCGCAAGCTGGTCAAGGGCGAGGAAGACAATCTGCCGCGCAACCTGCCGGTGCAGCACAAGGCCTTCGAGCCGAAGATCCGTCTCATCGGCAAGGCGCAGTTCGCCTCCGACGATGAACTCAAGGCCAACCCGCGGGCGCGCAGCGCCGTGATGCGGGTCGCGGAGAAACTGCGGTGAGCCGGCTATTCGCCAAGCCTCTTCCAGGCGGGAGCTTCCTGATGCTCCTGCTGTTCCTGGGCGTCCTGGCGTCGTCGATTGCCGTGTCCTACAGCGCCCACTGGAACCGCCAACTGCTCAACACCCTGTACGGCGAGCTCAACGAGCGTGACAAGGCGCAGGCAGAATGGGGCCGGCTGATCCTCGAGCAAAGCACCTGGACCGCCCACAGTCGCATCGAAAACCTGGCAACCGGCCAGTTGAAGATGCATGTGCCGGGCGCTGACGAAGTGCGGATGGTGGCGCCATGATGAAGCTCGAAGGCGCACTCTACCCCTGGCGCTTCCGGGTGGTCATTGGCCTGCTGGTGCTGATGGTCGGCGCCATCTGCTGGCGCATCATCGACCTGCAGGTGGTCGACCGCGACTTCCTCAAGGGCCAGGGCGATGCCCGTAGCCTGCGACACATCCCTATTCCCGCGCACCGTGGCCTGATCACCGACCGCAACGGTGAGCCCCTGGCTGTCAGTACCCCGGTCACCACCTTGTGGGCCAACCCCAAGGAAATGCAGGCCTCCAAGGACCGTTGGCCGCAGTTGGCCGCGATGCTTGGGCAGGACCCTCATCAACTGACCGAGCGCTTGACCCAGCAGGCGAACAAGGAGTTCATCTACCTGGTCCGCGGCCTGACCCCGGAACAGGGCCAGCAGGTGCTCGACCTCAAGGTGCCAGGTGTTTACGGGCTCGAGGAGTTCCGCCGCTTCTACCCGGCGGGCGACGTCACCGCGCACATGGTGGGCTTCACCGACCTGGACGACCACGGTCGTGAGGGTGTCGAGCTGGCCTATGACGAGTGGCTTGCCGGGGTGCCTGGCAAGCGGCAGGTGATCAAGGACCGGCGCGGCCGGCTGATCAAGGACATCCAGGTCACCAAGAACGCCAAGGCCGGCAAGGCCTTGGCGTTGTCCATCGACCTGCGCCTGCAATACCTGGCCACCCGCGAACTGCGCAACGCCATCGCAGAGCAGGACGCCAAGGCCGGCAGCCTGGTGATCATGGACGTCAAGACCGGTGAGGTCCTGGCCATGGTCAACCAGCCGACCTACAACCCGAACAACCGCCGCAGCATGTTCCCGGCCGCGATGCGCAACCGGGCGATCATCGACGTGTTCGAGCCAGGGTCGACGGTCAAGCCGCTGTCGATGAGTGCCGCGTTGCAAAGCGGGCGCTGGAAGCCGACCGACAAGGTCGAGGTCTACCCGGGCAGCCTGCAGATCGGCCGCTACACCATCAAGGACGTGTCCAAGAGCGAGGGCCCGATCCTCGACCTGACCGGCATCCTGATCAACTCCAGTAACGTGGGCATGAGCAAGATCGCCTTCGACATCGGCGGCGAGGCCATCTATCGGGTCATGTCGCAGCTGGGGCTGGGCCAATACACGGGCCTGGGCTTCCCGGGCGAGCGCGTCGGCAACCTGCCCAACCACCGTGAATGGCGCAAGGCCGAGACCGCGACCCTGTCCTACGGCTACGGCGTATCGGTGACGGCCCTGCAATTGGTGCATGCCTACGCCGCCCTGGCCAACGACGGCAAGATGGTACCGCTGTCGATCCTCAAGCTGGACAAGGCGCCGGAGGCCACCCAGGTGGTGCCGAAGGACACCGCCGAAACCATCCAGGGCATGCTGCAGCAGGTGATCGAGGCACCGCGCGGGGTATTCCGTGCCCAGGTGCCGTTCTATCACGTGGGTGGCAAGTCGGGTACCGCGCGTAAAGCCACCGTCGGTTCCAAGGGCTACACCGAAAACGCCTACCGTTCGTTGTTCGCTGGCTTCGGCCCGATGAGCGACCCGCGCTACGCCATTGTCGTGGTGATCGACGAGCCGAGCAAAGGCGGCTATTTCGGCGGCCTGGTGTCCGCCCCCGTCTTCAGCAAGGTCATGTCCGGCACCCTGCGCCTGATGAACGTACCGCCAGACAACCTGCCGCCGGCCACCGAGCAGCAGGCGGTCAGTGCAGTGCCCGCCAAGGGAGGGCGTGGTTGATGACAATGCCGTTGAGCAAGCTTTTCGCCCATGCCAGCCGCGATCCGTTGATCCGCGAGTTGGCCCTCGACAGCCGCCAGGTGCGGCCGGGCGATCTGTTCCTCGCCGTACCGGGGGCCAAGGTCGATGGTCGCGCGCACATTGCCGATGCGCTGGCCCGTGGTGCCGCCGCCGTGGCTTATGAAGAGCAGGGCGCCAGCGTGCTGCCGCTGACCGACGTGCCGCTGATTCCGGTCAAGGGGCTGATCAGCCAGTTGTCGCAGCTTGCCGGGCGCTTCTATGGCGAGCCGAGCCGTCAGTTGGAACTGGTCGGCGTCACCGGCACCAACGGCAAGACCAGCGTCACCCAACTGTTGGCCCAGGCCCTCGATGCCCTCGGGCAGCGTTGCGGCCTGATCGGCACCCTGGGCACCGGTTTCCATGGCGAGCTGCAAAGCGGCCGCCTGACCACGCCCGACCCGATCGCCGTGCAGGCTACCCTGAACGACCTGAAGAAGGCCGGCGCCAAGGCGGTGGCCATGGAAGTATCGTCCCACGCCCTGGACCAGGGGCGGGTCGGCGCGCTGGCGTTCGATATCGCGGTGATGACCAACCTGTCCCGCGACCACCTCGACTACCACGGCAGCATGGAGGCCTACGAGGCCGCCAAGGCCAAGCTGTTCGCCTGGCCGAACCTGCGTGCCCGGGTGGTCAACCTGGACGACGACTTCGGTCGCCGCCTGGCCGAGGGCCATGGCGAGTCGCGGCTGATCAGCTACAGCCTGCTGGACCCCTCGGCCACGCTGTTCTGCCGCCAGGCAACCTTCAATGACGACGGCGTGCGTGCCGTGATCGTCACCCCGCAAGGCGAGCACGCCCTGCGCAGCCGCCTGCTGGGTCGCTTCAACCTGAGCAACATGCTTGCCGCGGTGGCCACGTTGATGGCGCTGGACTACCCGCTGGACGAGATCCTCAAGGTCACCCCGCAGTTGCAAGGCCCAGTGGGGCGCATGCAGCGTCTGGGCGGCGGTGCCAAACCGCTGGTGGTGGTCGACTACGCCCACACGCCGGATGCCCTGGAAAAGGTCTTGGAAGCCCTGCGCCCGCATGCTCATGGCAAGCTGCTGTGCCTGTTCGGCTGCGGTGGCGACCGTGATCGCGGCAAGCGCCCACTGATGGCCGAAGTGGCCGAGCGCTTGTCCGACCGCGTGCTGGTCACCGACGACAACCCGCGCAGCGAAGACCCGCTGCGTATCTTCGACGACATTCGCCCTGGTTTCGCCAAGCCCGCCGATGTCGAGTTCGTCGCCGGCCGTGGCGAGGCCATCGCACACCTGATCGCCACCGCCGCCGCCGATGACGTCATCGTCCTGGCCGGCAAGGGGCACGAGGATTACCAGGAGATCAACGGCGAGCGCCATGACTTCTCCGACCTGGTCGAGGCCGAGAAGGCACTTTCAGCCTGGGAGGCTCCACATGCTTAAGCCCATGACACTCAGTCAGCTGACCACGGCACTGAATGCGCGCCAGGTCGGCGCCGATGCCAGCTTCACCGGTGTCAGCATCGACAGCCGCAGCGTGGGGGCGGGCGAATTGTTCGTCGCCTTGGCCGGGCCACGTTTCGACGGTCATGACTACCTGGCCGACGTCAAGGCCAAGGGCGCGGTCGCAGCCCTGGTGGAGCGCGAGGTCGCGGGTGTCGAGCTGCCGCAATTGGTGGTTGCCGACAGCCGTCTGGCCCTTGGTCGACTCGGCGCATTGAATCGCGCTACGTTCGACAAGCCGGTCGCCGCCATTACCGGCTCCAGCGGCAAGACCACGGTGAAGGAGCTGCTCGCGAGCATCCTGCGCACCCGTGGCCCGGTGCTGGCCACCCGCGGCAACCTGAACAACGACCTCGGCGCGCCGCTGACGCTGCTGGAGATTTCCGCCGAGCATAGCGCCGCGGTGATCGAGCTGGGTGCCTCGCGCCTCGGCGAAATTCGCTACACCGTCGGCCTGACTCGGCCGCAAGTGGTCATTCTCAACAACGCCGGTACCGCCCACGTGGGTGAGTTCGGCGGCCCGGAAAAGATCGTCGAGGCCAAGGGCGAGATCCTCGAAGGCCTGGGCGAGGGCGGCGTGGCCGTGCTCAATCTCGATGACAAGGCGTTCGGGATCTGGCGCAAGCGTGCGGGGGCGCACTCGGTTCTGAGCTTCGCCCTGACCAACGATCAAGCCGATTTCCATGCCAGCGACATCGGCCGTGACGCCCGTGGTTGCCCGTCGTTCACCCTGCACGGTCCTGCCGGCAGCGTGCCGGTGACGTTGAACCTGCTAGGTACCCACAACGTCGCCAACGCCCTGGCCGCTGCCGCCGCCGCACACGCCTTGGGCGTGAGCCTGCCGGGCATCGCCGCTGGTCTGGGCGCGGTGCAGCCGGTCAAGGGGCGCACCGTGGCCCAGCTCGCGCCGAACGGCATGCGGGTGATCGACGACACGTACAACGCAAATCCCACCTCGATGTGCGCCGCCATTGATATACTCGCCGGCTTTTCCGGACGCACCGTTCTGGTGCTCGGGGATATCGGTGAATTGGGGCAATGGGCCGAGGAAGGCCACCGTCAGGTGGGCGACTACGCGCGCGGCAAGGTCGATGCCTTGTACGCGACCGGTACCAACATGGTTCATGCGGTCCAGGCGTTCGGCGCCAATGGCCGTCATTTCGCTACTCAAGCTGAGCTGATCGACGCCGTTCGTGCCGAGAGCGCCAGCGATACCACAATCTTGATCAAGGGCTCGCGCAGCGCTGCGATGGAAAACGTCGTGGCGGCTTTGTGTGGTGCCAGCGGGGAGAAACATTAATGCTGCTGCTGTTGGCTGAGTATCTGCAACAGTTCTACAAGGGCTTCGCGGTCTTCCAGTACCTGTCCCTGCGCGGGATTCTCGGTGTACTGACCGCGTTGTCCCTGGCCCTGTGGCTGGGCCCGTGGATGATCCGTACCCTGCAGATCCGCCAGATCGGTCAGGCCGTGCGTAACGACGGCCCGCAATCGCACCTGTCCAAGTCCGGCACCCCGACCATGGGGGGCGCGCTGATCCTCTCGGCCATCGCCATCAGCACCCTGCTGTGGGCCGACCTGACCAACCGCTATGTCTGGGTGGTGCTGATCGTCACCTTGCTGTTCGGTGCCATCGGCTGGGTCGATGACTACCGCAAGGTGATCGAGAAGAACTCGCGCGGCCTGCCGAGCCGCTGGAAGTATTTCTGGCAATCGGTGTTCGGCCTGGGCGCTGCCGTCTTCCTTTATACCAGCGCGCCAACCAGCGTCGAAACCACGCTGATCGTGCCGTTCCTCAAGGACTTCACCATTCCGCTGGGCATTGGTTTCGTCGTGCTGACCTATTTCGTCATCGTCGGCTCCAGCAACGCGGTCAACCTGACCGACGGGCTCGATGGCCTGGCGATCATGCCGACGGTGATGGTCGGCGGCGCCCTGGGCATCTTCTGCTACCTGTCGGGCAACGTGAAATTCGCCGAATACCTGCTGATCCCCTACGTGCCGGGCTCGGGCGAGCTGATCGTGTTCTGCGGCGCGCTGATTGGCGCGGGCCTCGGCTTCCTGTGGTTCAACACCTACCCGGCCCAGGTGTTCATGGGTGACGTCGGCGCCCTGGCGCTGGGTGCGGCCCTGGGCACCATCGCGGTGATCGTGCGTCAGGAAATCGTGCTGTTCATCATGGGCGGCGTGTTCGTCATGGAAACCCTGTCGGTGGTGATCCAGGTCGCCTCCTTCAAGCTGACCGGCAAGCGCGTGTTCCGCATGGCGCCGATCCACCACCACTTTGAACTCAAGGGCTGGCCCGAGCCACGCGTGATCGTCCGCTTCTGGATCATCACTGTGATTCTCGTGCTGATCGGCCTGGCCACCCTGAAACTGAGGTAAACGAGCGTGTCACTGATCGCTTCCGACCAATTCCGCATCGTTGTCGGCCTCGGCAAGAGCGGCATGTCCCTGGTTCGCTTCCTGGCGAACCGGGGCATTGCCTTTGCGGTCGCCGATACCCGCGAGCAACCGCCGGAACTGGACACCCTGCGCCGTGAATACCCGCAGGTGGAAGTGCGCTGTGGGGAGTTGGATGTCGACTTCCTGTGCCGCGCCAACGAACTGTATGTCAGCCCCGGCCTAGCCTTGGCCACTCCGGCGCTGCAGCAGGCCGCCGCGCGCGGCGTGAAGCTGTCGGGTGACATCGACCTGTTCGCTCGTTACGCCAAGGCGCCGATCGTGGCGATCAGCGGCTCCAACGCCAAGAGCACGGTGACCACCCTGGTCGGCGAGATGGCCGCCAAGGCAGGCAAACGTGTGGCGGTCGGTGGCAACCTCGGCACACCGGCGCTGGACCTGCTGGACGACTCGGTCGAGCTGTACGTCATGGAACTGTCGAGCTTCCAGCTGGAAACCACCGACCAGCTCAACGCCGACGTGGCCACCGTGCTGAACATCAGCGAAGACCACATGGACCGCTACAGCGGCCTGCCGGCCTATCACCTGGCCAAGCACCGTATCTTCCGTGGCGCGCGCCAGGTGGTGGTCAACCGTCAGGACGCCCTCAGCCGGCCTCTGCCGGTCGAAGGCCGCCCGTGCTGGACCTTCGGCCTCAACGCCCCGGACTTCAAGGCCTTCGGCCTGCGTGAAGTGGAGGGCGAGAAACACCTGGCGTTCGAGTTCCAGACCCTGATGCCCGTGCGTGAGCTGAAGATCCGCGGCGCCCATAACCACAGCAACGCTCTGGCCGCCCTGGCCCTGGGTCATGCCGTTGGCCTGCCGTTCGCGCCGATGCTCGACGCCTTGCGCGAATTCACCGGCCTGGCCCATCGCTGCCAGTGGGTACGCGAGCGCCATGGGGTGAACTGGTACGACGATTCCAAGGCCACCAACGTTGGCGCCGCCCTGGCTGCCATCGAGGGCCTGGGTGCCGACATCGAAGGCAAGCTGGTGCTGATCGCCGGTGGCGACGGCAAGGGTGCCGATTTCACCGCCCTGCGCCAGCCGGTCGCTGCCCATTGCCGCGCCGTGGTGCTGTTGGGCCGCGACGCCGAGCGCCTGGCCGAGACTTTTGGCGACAGCGTGCCGCTGGTACGGGTCAAGACCCTGGACGAGGCCGTGCAACGCTGTGCCGAACTGGCCCAGCCGGGCGATGCGGTGCTGCTGTCGCCGGCCTGCGCGAGCCTGGACATGTTCAAGAACTTCGAAGAACGCGGGCGCCTGTTCGCCCAGGCGGCGGGAGGGCTGGCATGATCTTCGGCATCCTCAAGCCATACCCGTCGCCGCTGATCAGCGGCCGTGGCATCGACCTCGACTTCCCACTGCTCGCCGGCTGCCTGGCGCTGCTGGGCCTGGGCCTGGTGATGATCACTTCGGCGTCCTCGGAAGTCGCCGCCGTGCAGTCGGGCAACCCGCTGTACCACATGATCCGCCACCTGGTGTACGTGACCCTGGGCCTGGGGGCCTGTGGCCTGACCATGATGGTGCCGATCGCCACCTGGCAGCGCATGGGCTTCATGATGCTGATCGGCGCCTTCGGCCTGCTGGTGCTTGTGCTGGTGCCGGGCATCGGCCGCGAAGTGAACGGCTCGATGCGCTGGATCGGCTTCAGCTTCTTCAACGTCCAGCCCTCGGAAATCGCCAAGGTCTTCGTGGTGATCTACCTCGCCGGTTATCTCGTGCGTCGGCAGACCGAGGTGCGCGAAAGCTGGATGGGCTTCTTCAAGCCGTTCATCGTGCTGCTGCCGATGGCCGGCCTGCTGCTGATGGAGCCGGATTTCGGCGCCACCGTGGTGATGATGGGCGCGGCTGCGGCGATGCTGTTCCTCGGCGGGGTGGGGCTGTTCCGCTTCAGCCTGATGGTGGCGCTGGCGGTGGTCGCGGTGTTCGTTCTGGTGCAGGCGCAGCCGTACCGGATGGCGCGTCTGATTACCTTTACCGACCCGTGGTCCGACCAGTTCGGCTCCGGCTACCAGCTGACCCAGGCGCTGATCGCCTTTGGCCGTGGCGAGTGGCTGGGCGTGGGCCTGGGCAACAGCGTGCAAAAGCAGTTCTACCTGCCCGAGGCGCACACCGACTTCGTGTTCTCGGTACTGGCCGAGGAGCTGGGCGTGATCGGCTCGCTGTGCACCGTGGCACTGTTCATGTTCGTCACCATTCGAGCCCTGTACATCGGCCTGTGGGCGGAGAAGGCCAAGCAGTTCTTCGCCGCCTACATGGCGTTCGGTCTGGCCTTCCTGTGGATCGGCCAATTCCTCATCAATATCGGGGTGAACGTCGGCCTGTTGCCGACCAAGGGCCTGACCTTGCCGTTCCTCAGCTACGGGGGCAGTTCGCTGGTGATCTGCTGCGCCTGCGTGGGCTTGTTGCTGCGCATCGAGTGGGAGAGCCGCACGCACCTGGGCAGCGAGGAGCACGAATTCAACGAAAGCGATTTTGCCGAGGAGGCCCATCATGGCCGCTGATGGCAAGAACGTATTGATCATGGCTGGCGGTACCGGGGGGCATGTGTTCCCCGCCCTGGCCTGCGCCCGTGAATTCCAGGCGCGTGGCTACAGCGTGCACTGGCTGGGCACCCCCCGTGGCATCGAGAACGAGCTGGTGCCCCAGGCCGGCCTCCCGCTGCACCTGATCCAGGTCACCGGGCTGCGCGGCAAGGGCAAGCTATCGCTGCTCAAGGCGCCGTTCACCCTGGTCAAGGCGGTGCTCCAAGCACGGCGCATCATCCGCGAGCTCAAGCCGGTCTGCGTGCTGGGCTTCGGTGGCTACGTCACCGGCCCCGGCGGTGTCGCTGCGCGCCTGAGTGGCGTGCCGCTGGTGATCCACGAGCAGAACGCCCGCGCGGGTACCGCCAATCGGCTGCTGGTGCCCCTGGCGGCGCGAGTCTGCGAAGCTTTCCCCGACACCTTCACGGCTAGCGACAAACGTCGCACCACCGGCAACCCGGTGCGCCCGGAGTTGTTCCTGGACGGCGAGCGCGCCCCTCTGGCCGAACGTCGCGCACGCCTTTTGGTGCTTGGCGGCAGCCTGGGTGCGGAACCATTGAACAAATTGCTGCCTAAGGCCCTGTCCGAGGTGCCCGCCAACCTGCGGCCCGAGGTGTTCCACCAGGCCGGCAAGCAGCACGCGCCGATCACCGCCGAGCGTTACCGCGAGGTGGGGATCGAGGCTCAGGTGGAGCCGTTCATCAAGGACATGGCCCATGCCTATGGCTGGGCCGACATGGTGGTGTGCCGGGCTGGCGCCCTGACCGTCAGCGAACTCGCGGCGGCGGGCTTGCCTTCGATGCTGGTGCCCTTGCCCCACGCGATCGACGACCACCAGACCCACAACGCCCAATACCTGGCTCGCGAAGGCGCCGCCTTCCTGATGCCACAAGCGACAACTGGCGCAGCGCAGCTCGCTGAACGCCTGAACGAGGTGCTGATGCAACCCGAGAAACTCAACACCATGGCCGGCACCGCGCGTCGCCTGGCCAAGCCTGCCGCAACCAGCACCGTGGTCGACATCTGCCTGGAGGTGGCCCATGGTTGAAAGCCAGAAAGCCATGCCCCAGCCGAAAATGGGCCGTATTCGCCGCATCCACTTCGTCGGTGTCGGCGGCGTGGGCATGTGCGGCATCGCCGAAGTGCTGCTGAACCTGGGCTATGAAGTGTCCGGTTCCGACCTCAAGGCCTCGCCGGTCACCCAGCGCCTGGAATCCTTCGGTGCCGAGATCTTCGTCGGCCACCGCGCCGAGAACGCCGCCAATGCCGACGTGCTGGTGGTATCCAGCGCTATCAACCCGGCCAACCCGGAAGTCGCCACCGCCCTGGAGCGCCGCATCCCGGTGGTGCCGCGTGCCGAGATGCTCGCCGAGCTGATGCGCTACCGTCACGGCATCGCCGTCGCCGGCACCCACGGCAAGACCACTACCACCAGCCTGTTGGCCTCGGTGTTCGCCGCCGGTGGCCTGGACCCGACCTTCGTGATCGGTGGCCGTCTGACCGCGGCGGGCACCAATGCCCAGCTCGGCACCAGCCGCTACCTGATCGCCGAAGCCGACGAGAGCGACGCCAGCTTCCTGCACCTGCAGCCGATGGTGGCCGTGGTCACCAACATCGACGCCGACCACATGGCGACTTACGAAGGCGACTTCAACAAACTGAAGAAAACCTTCGTCGAGTTCCTGCACAACCTGCCGTTCTACGGGCTGGCGGTGATGTGCCTGGACGACCCGGTGGTGCGTGAGATCCTGCCGCAGGTCAAGCGCCCGACCGTGACCTACGGTTTCAGCGAAGAGGCCGACATCCGCGCCATCAACGTGCGCCAGCAAGGCATGCAGACCCACTTCACCGTGCTGCGCCGTGACTGCGAGCCGTTGGAGGTGTCGGTCAACATGCCCGGCAACCACAACGTGCTCAACGCCCTGGCGACCATCGCCATCGCCACCGACGAGGGCATCAGCGACGACGCCATCGTCCAGGGCCTGTCCGGTTTCCAGGGCGTGGGCCGACGCTTCCAGGTCTACGGCGAGTTGCCGGTCGATGGTGGCAGCGTGATGCTGGTCGACGACTATGGCCACCATCCGACCGAAGTCGCCGCGGTGATCAAGGCCGTGCGCGGCGGCTGGCCGAGCCGACGCTTGGTGATCGTCTACCAGCCGCACCGCTACAGCCGCACCCGCGACCTGTACGACGACTTCGTGCAAGTGCTGGGCGATGCCAACGTGCTGCTGTTGATGGAGGTCTACCCGGCCGGCGAAGAGCCGATCCCCGGCGCCGACAGCCGCCAGCTGTGCCACAGCATCCGCCAGCGCGGCAAGTTGGACCCTATCTACATCGAACGTGGCGCCGAACTCGCGCCACTGGTCAAGCCGTTGCTGCGCGCCGGCGACATCCTGCTGTGCCAGGGTGCCGGTGACGTTGGCGGCCTGGCCCCGCAACTGATGAAAAGCCCGCTGTTCGCCGGCGCGGTCGCCAAGCAGGAGAAGCCACAATGACCAGCGCCGACGAGAAACTGCATTCCACCCTCGACCCGAAGACCTTCGGCCGTGTCGCCGTGCTCTACGGCGGCACGAGCGCCGAGCGTGATGTGTCGCTGAAGTCCGGCGCCGCAGTGATCGAGGCGCTGATCAGTGCCGGTGTCGACGTGCTGCCGATCGACGTCGGCGATGACCTGCTCGACGTGCTGCAGCGCGAGACCATCGACCGCGCCTTCATCATCCTCCATGGCCGTGGCGGCGAAGACGGCAGCATGCAAGGCCTGCTGGAGTGCCTGGGCATTCCCTACACCGGCAGCGGCATCCTCGCCTCGGCGCTGGCGATGGACAAACTGCGCACCAAGCAGGTGTGGAAGAGCCTGGGCATCCCGACCCCGCACCACGCCGTGCTCGCCAGCGAACACGATTGCGTCGAGGCCGGCAAGGCACTGGGCTTCCCGCTGATCGTCAAGCCGGCCCATGAGGGCTCCAGCATCGGCATGGCCAAGGTCAATAGCGTCGAGGAACTGGTCGCCGCCTGGCAGGACGCCGCCCGCTACGACTCGCAGGTGCTGGTCGAGCAGTGGATCCAGGGCCCGGAGTTCACCATCGCGGTGCTGCGCGGCCAGGTGCTGCCGCCGATCGCCCTGGGCACGCCGCACGTGTTCTACGACTACGACGCCAAGTACATCGCCAACGATACCCAGTACCGCATCCCGTGTGGCCTGGACAGCGCCAAGGAACAGGAACTGATCGACCTCACCGCGCGCGCCTGCGATGCCATTGGCATCGAGGGCTGGGGGCGGCTGGATGTCATGCAGGACGAGCAGGGGCGCTTCTGGCTGCTCGAAGTCAACACCGCACCAGGCATGACCGACCATAGCCTGGTGCCTATGGCGGCCCGAGCGGCTGGCCTGGACTTCCAGCAATTGGTGCTGGCGATCCTGGCCGCCAGTGTCGAGACGCGAGGGTAAGAGCCATGCAAGGCGCGATGTTACGTCATCAGCAACCCGCAGCCCCCGGCCGTAGCAAGCCGGTGCCGCGTGGTGCCAGTCGACTGGTGGCCAAGGAGCCAATGTCGGCGCGCCTGCCCAAGGCCAATTTCAGTGTGTTCAAGCGCCTGCTGTGGCCGGTGTTGCTGGTCGCCGCCGGCTTCGGCGCCTATGAAGGCGCGGTGCGTCTGATGCCCTATGCCGACCGGCCGATCACCAAGATCGCCGTGCAGGGCGACCTCAGCTACATCAGCCAGCAGGCGGTGCAGCAGCGCATCGCGCCCTACGTGGCGGCGAGCTTCTTCAGCGTCGACCTGCCGGCCATGCGCGCCGAGCTCGAGCAGATGCCATGGATCGCCCACGCCGAGGTGCGCCGGGTATGGCCCGACGAGGTGGTGATCCGCCTCGAGGAGCAACTGCCGGTGGCGCGCTGGGGTGACGAGGCGCTGCTGAACAACCAGGGCCAGGCGTTCACCCCGCGTGAGCTGGCCAACTACGAGCATTTGCCGCAGCTGTTCGGGCCGCAGCGTGCTCAGCAACAAGTCATGCAGCAGTATCAGGTACTGAGCCAGATGCTGCGCCCCATGGGCTTTTCCATCGCTCGCCTGGAGCTGCGCGAGCGAGGCAGTTGGTTCCTGACCACCGGCGCCGGTAGCGCCGGGCCGGGCATCGAGCTGCTGTTGGGGCGCGACCACCTGGTGGAGAAGATGCGCCGTTTCATTGCCATTTACGACAAGACACTCAAAGAGCAGATCACCAACATCGCCCGCATCGATCTGCGCTACGCCAACGGATTAGCTGTTGGTTGGCGGGAACTGAATGCACCGACGACGGCCCAACCCGCCGTTGCGAAGAATTAGAGAGAGGCAGGACCATGGCAAACGCGCATAGCGGCAAAATGATCGTCGGGCTGGACATCGGCACCTCCAAGGTGGTGGCGCTGGTCGGTGAGGTGGCGGCGGACGGCACCCTGGAGATCGTCGGGATCGGCACCCACCCTTCCCGCGGCCTGAAGAAGGGCGTGGTGGTGAACATCGAGTCGACGGTGCAGTCGATCCAGCGCGCGGTGGAGGAGGCGCAGTTGATGGCCGGCTGCCGTATCCACTCAGCGTTCGTCGGTGTCGCCGGCAATCACATCCGCAGCCTGAACTCCCACGGCATCGTCGCCATCCGCGATCGTGAAGTCAGCGTCGCCGACCTGGAGCGCGTGCTCGACGCTGCCCAGGCGGTGGCGATTCCTGCCGACCAACGGGTGCTGCACACCCTGCCGCAGGACTACGTGATCGACAACCAGGAAGGTGTGCGCGAGCCGCTGGGCATGTCGGGTGTGCGCCTGGAAGCCAAGGTCCACGTGGTCACCTGCGCGGTGAACGCAGCGCAGAACATCGAGAAGTGCGTGCGCCGCTGCGGCCTGGAAATCGACGACATCATCCTCGAGCAGTTGGCGTCGGCCTACTCGGTGCTGACCGATGACGAGAAGGAACTGGGCGTGTGCCTGGTGGACATCGGTGGTGGCACCACCGACATCGCCATCTTCACCGAAGGCGCGATCCGCCACACCGCAGTGATTCCGATCGCTGGCGACCAGGTCACCAACGACATCGCCATGGCCTTGCGCACCCCCACGCAGTACGCCGAGGAGATCAAGATCCGCTACGCCTGCGCCCTGGCCAAGCTGGCCGGCGCCGGTGAAACCATCAAGGTGCCGAGCGTCGGCGACCGCCCACCGCGCGAGCTGTCGCGCCAGGCCCTGGCCGAGGTGGTGGAGCCGCGTTACGACGAGCTCTTCACCCTGATCCAGGCCGAGCTGCGTCGCAGCGGCTACGAGGACCTGGTGCCAGCCGGCATCGTCCTCACCGGCGGCACCTCGAAGATGGAAGGCGCCGTGGAACTGGCCGAGGAAATCTTCCACATGCCGGTACGCCTCGGCGTGCCGCACAGCGTTCGGGGGCTGAGCGACGTGGTACGCAACCCGATCTATTCAACTGGCGTGGGCTTGCTCACCTACGGCCTGCAAAAGCAGACCGAGGACCTGCCCCTGACCGGCAACAGCAGCAGCAACAGCTATGGCGATGAACCTAAGGCCCCGGTGCTTGAGCGCTTCAAGCGCTGGGTCCAAGGCAACTTCTAAGTTTCAAAGCAGTAGTGGTAGGCGCAAAAACTAGAGAACTGTAAGGAGAGGGAAAATGTTCGAGCTCGTAGACAACGTCCCGCAAAGCCCGGTCATCAAGGTGATCGGCGTCGGCGGTGGCGGCGGCAACGCCGTCAACCACATGGTCAAGAGCAACATCGAAGGCGTCGAGTTCATCTGCGCCAACACTGATGCTCAGGCGCTGAAGAACATTGGCGCGCGCACTATCCTGCAACTGGGTACCGGCGTGACCAAGGGCCTGGGTGCCGGTGCCAATCCGGAAGTCGGCCGTCAGGCTGCGCTGGAAGACCGCGAGCGCATCGCCGAAGTGCTGCAGGGCACCAACATGGTGTTCATCACCACCGGCATGGGTGGCGGTACCGGCACCGGTGCGGCGCCGATCATCGCCGAAGTGGCCAAGGAAATGGGCATCCTCACCGTTGCGGTGGTGACCCGTCCGTTCCCGTTCGAAGGCCGCAAGCGCATGCAGATCGCCGATGAAGGCATCCGCATGCTGGCAGAAAGCGTCGACTCGCTGATCACCATTCCCAACGAGAAGCTGCTGACCATCCTGGGCAAGGATGCCAGCCTGCTGTCCGCCTTCGCCAAGGCCGATGACGTGCTGGCCGGCGCCGTGCGCGGCATCTCCGACATCATCAAGCGTCCGGGCATGATCAACGTCGACTTTGCCGACGTGCGCACCGTGATGGGCGAGATGGGCATGGCGATGATGGGTACCGGCTGCGCCAGCGGCCCGAATCGTGCCCGCGAGGCCACCGAGGCGGCGATCCGCAACCCGCTGCTGGAAGACGTCAACCTGCAGGGCGCGCGCGGCATCCTGGTGAACATCACCGCCGGTCCCGACCTGTCTCTGGGCGAGTACTCCGACGTGGGTAGCATCATCGAGGCCTTCGCCTCCGACCACGCGATGGTCAAGGTGGGCACCGTGATCGACCCGGACATGCGCGACGAGCTGCACGTCACCGTAGTGGCCACTGGCCTGGGTGCGCGCATCGAGAAGCCGGTCAAGGTCGTCGACAACACCCTGCAGACCGCCCAGGCTGTCTACGAGGCGTCGAACCCGGCCCCGACCCGCCAGGAGCAGCCTGCCGTCAACTACCGTGACCTGGAGCGTCCGACCGTGATGCGCAACCAGGCCCACGCGGGTGCTGCGGCGGCAGCTAAACTCAACCCACAGGACGATCTGGACTACCTGGATATCCCGGCCTTCCTGCGTCGTCAGGCCGATTAATGGAATTTATCAGGGGTATAAGGGTGATTGGTGTTCAGCAAAGGCCGGGTCTGATATCATTCTCAGCCTTTGTTGATACCTGTTCGCAATTTGCGCTGAAGCGGCCAATGCCATGATTAGACAACGCACCCTGAAGAATACCATCCGTGCCACCGGTGTCGGCCTGCACTCCGGGGAGAAGGTCTACCTGACCCTCAAGCCTGCGCCTGTCGACACCGGCATCGTCTTCCGCCGCGCCGACCTCGACCCTGTCGTCGAGATCCCGGCTCGGGCGGCCAACGTCGGCGAGACCACCATGTCGACGACGCTGGTCAACGGTGACGTCAAGGTCGATACGGTCGAGCACCTGCTCTCCGCCATGGCGGGCCTGGGCATCGATAACGCCTACGTCGAGCTCTCCGCCTCGGAAGTGCCGATCATGGATGGCAGCGCCGGTCCCTTCGTATTCCTGATTCAGTCCGCGGGCCTGGAAGAACAGGACGCAGCCAAGAAGTTCATCCGCATCCTGCGCGAAGTCACGGTGGAAGAGGGCGACAAGCGCGCCACCTTCATGCCGTTCGACGGGTTCAAGGTGAGCTTCGAGATCGACTTCGATCACCCGGTCCTGCGCAACCGGACCCAGAGCGCCAGCGTCGACTTCTCCAGCACTTCGTTCGTGAAGGAAGTCAGCCGCGCCCGCACTTTCGGTTTCATGCGCGACATCGAGTACCTGCGCAAGCACAACCTTGCGTTGGGCGGCAGTGTCGAGAACGCCATCGTGGTCGATGAGGACGGCGTGCTCAATGAAGACGGCCTTCGTTACGAAGACGAATTCGTCAAGCACAAGATCCTCGACGCCATCGGCGACCTCTACCTGCTGGGCAACAGCCTGATCGGCGAGTTCAAGGGCTACAAGTCCGGACACGCGCTGAACAACCAGCTGCTGCGCAAGCTGATCGCCGAGAAAGGCGCCTGGGAAGTGGTCACTTTCGAAGATGCCAGTACGGCACCGATCTCCTACATGCGCCCTGTTGCGGCCGTGTAAGTTCGAACACTCTCTAGTTTGATTAAGGCCACCTTCGGGTGGCCTTTTTTATTTCCTGAATTAGGGTGGTTATAGTTTGGGAATCTTATCCCTTGAGGTGCTGAGGTGGATGATGTTTGCTCTGTTTCCACGTGCTTCGATGAAATAAATTAAATTATATTGACTGATTTTTCGGAGGCATCCTACATACATTTGGAACGAACGTGTGCAGCCTATTGAGCTTCCCCTACAAGGAGTTCGTAAATGGCTTGCCATGGATACATGTCTATCAGCGGTAGATCCAAAGGTCTGATTTCAGCCGGGTGTTCAACACAGGATTCGATCGGGAATAGATTTCAGGTTGGACATGCTGACGAAATTATGGTGCTTTCCTTCTCCCATAATCTATCGAGTTTAGGTAATACTGATCGCGCCACGCATCGCCCTATTTTGATTACCAAGCATGTTGATAAATCAACCCCGTTGCTGGCGGAGGCTTTGGCTAGTCGAGAAATCGTAGATTGTAAAATCAATTTTTATCGTGTCAATGGAAGTGGTAAGCAAGAGCGTTTTTTTCACATCGAGCTTGCA
Source organism: Pseudomonas entomophila (assembly GCF_029193575.1). Classification (GTDB taxonomy): domain Bacteria; phylum Pseudomonadota; class Gammaproteobacteria; order Pseudomonadales; family Pseudomonadaceae; genus Aquipseudomonas; species Aquipseudomonas entomophila_G. The sequence goes on from NZ_JARGCS010000015.1 coordinate 95,662, forward strand.
GGCGGGCTTGTCGTTGATCATCGTATAGAAATGCCTCATTCGATCCTACTAAATGATCAGCACCCGCAAGAATACATTGCAATTCGATATGGTTTTATAGGTTGGCAGCATTTGATTGCTGGTACCAGTGGCTATGCAAGCTGGGGTGATGGAGAGTGAAAAGGAAGGAGGGGTGTCCTCCCTTGCAGGGCTTTGAGTTCTGGGAGGTAAGTCACGCCGCCTCCAGGCTAACTAATTACGCTTGCGAAGTAGGCGCTCGCTATATCAAAGACGACAGCCTCAGGGTACAGTTCACCCAAGAGTTTTCATACGCTTCTCAAATCGTCGTAGAGGGTGTTCGAAACGGTAGTCTGAGCTCTGAGCAAGCCTTGTTTTCGCTAAGGCGTGAGCACGGTGAATTGTATGCGCAGGTGGCTGAATATATTAAGCTGGTTGCGGGATTTAGTGCAGGGTTTTTACAGGTTGGTACCGGTTTAGCGGTTTGTAAGCTGTCCTTCGGCGTCGGCTGTGTCGTTGGCGGAATTCCGCTCATTCTTCACGGAGTGAATAATGTTTATGAAAATGGCAGGAATCTTATTAGTAGGGGCAATGACACGGTTGGCCTAGTACGAAGGGGGTATCAGAAATTAGCGGAAATAACGGGTGGACGTGCTTCGCACGGTAATGTTGCCTATGGGGTGACGGATATCGGGCTCTCTGCTTTTGGGTTGGCTCGAATGGTGTTGAAGCCAGGCTCATGGCGGCTATTTAGGTATATCGAAGCCGATAAGGCGAGGGCTTACAGGGAGATGAGCAAAGGGGCGATCATGTTTGAGGTCGGCGTGGATATGCTGAGGGGCGAACAGGTGTTGGTAGAATGGGACAAGTAATGATAGTCATGTTCTTTATCACCACTGTTCTGCTGAGTGTAATTTTTGCCTATGTTTTACGTTTGAGGTGCTCAGGGGCGCATCTGGGTTACGGCCTGTTGTTGCTGTGCTTTACGTACAATATATTCTTTGTTACCTATTACCTGCGGATCATTGATCGCGCCTATTTTTTGTTTTTTGGGCACCATCCAGAGTTTTTGAGTGCTAACCCCATCGTCGGCTGGGTCTGCCTGATCGGCGCTGTTTTGCACTGTGGCGCCATGCCCTCCAAGCGTGAGCCCAGAAGCAAACAAAGGCGCTTATTTCGCTGACCGCAGAGCCACCGGCTATCACTTCAGACTGGCCTCGTGACCTGACTAGAGTCCAATTCAAACGCCGTAATGGGAAAATGTCAGCGCTTTTCCTTGGCCTTCGCATGCGCAGCCAGGCGCTCCAGCGCGGCGCGCAGCCTGGGGTCGGTGATGCCCTCGGCGGTGTCGCGCAGGCTTTCGGCGGCGTTGTCCGAAAGCGCCATGGCCTGGCCTTGGTGCTTCGGGGCGGCCACCGGAGGCTGGACCTTGAACAGGATGCGCTGCAAGTTGGCGAACGCCTCCAGCTCCTGCAATTGGCGCTGCAGGCGCTTTTGCTGATAGCGCAGGCGGGTCGCCCAGTGGCCGTCGGTGACCACCAGCAGCAAGGTGCCGTCGCGCCAGGAGGCGATGTGGCAGTGCTCACGGGCGGCGGGTTGCAGTTGGCTCTCCAGCAGGCGTTGCAAGTGCCCCAGGCGCTCGGCCTGGTTGAGCAGCAGGCGCAGCGGGCGGGCCTGGCGCAGCAGGGCGGCGGGGGGCTGGGCGGAAGGCGGTTTGTAGGCCATGGGGGTACGTGTGAGGTTGCGAGTCGGCAGTCTAACAGATGCCGGCACCTTCATTGCCTGTGGCGGCCCTGTCGCGGGGCGAGCCCGCGACAGGTACGGCGCATCGCGCGGGCGAAACACGTTTCATGTTCATCAACCTTGAACTGGCGGAAAATGTCCCTATGTTAGAAAAGCCCCGTAAAAGCGCTGTGCCAGCATCGTGGAAATCCACCACTTTCCTCACCATCGTTTCCGGGTAGAATGCTCGTTCGCATGCGGCCCAAGGGCTGCACGGGCGACTCACGGGGCCGCCCTCCATCCCTAAGTGTGGAAGATCCTGCCGATATGTTTGCGCCTTTGTTAAAGAAACTTTTTGGAAGCAAGAACGAGCGTGAAATCAAACGCATGCTCAAGACGGTCACCACCGTCAATGCCTTCGAAGAGAAGATGGTGGCCCTCTCCGACGAACAGCTGCGCGCCAAGACCGCAGAGTTCAAAGAGCGCCTGGCCAAAGGCGAGACTCTCGACCAACTGTTGCCCGAAGCTTTCGCCGTGGCCCGCGAGGCCGGCAAGCGTGTGATGGGCATGCGCCACTTCGATGTCCAGCTGATCGGCGGCATGACCTTGCACGAAGGCATGATCGCGGAAATGCGCACCGGTGAGGGCAAGACCCTGGTCGGTACCCTGGCCGTGTACCTGAACGCACTGTCCGGCAAGGGCGTGCACGTGGTCACGGTCAACGACTACCTGGCCCGCCGCGACGCCAACTGGATGCGCCCGCTGTACGAGTTCCTGGGCCTGAACGTGGGCATCGTTTCGGCCTTCCAGCCGCCTGAAGAGAAGCGCGCCGCGTATGCCGCCGACATCACCTACGGCACCAACAACGAATTCGGTTTCGACTACCTGCGCGACAACATGGCCTTCAGCCAGGACGAGAAGTTCCAGCGTGAGCTGAACTTCGCGGTGATCGACGAAGTCGACTCGATCCTCATCGACGAGGCGCGTACCCCGCTGATCATCTCCGGCCAGGCCGAAGACAGCTCCAAGCTGTACATCGAGATCAACCGCCTGATCCCGCGCCTGACGCAGCACATCGAGGAAGTCGAGGGCCAGGTCACCCAGGAAGGCCACTTCAGCATCGACGAGAAGGCCCGCCAGGTCGAACTCAACGAAGCCGGCCACCAGTTCATCGAGGAGATGCTCACCCAGTCCGGCCTGCTGGCCGAGGGCGAGAGCCTCTACTCGGCGCACAACCTGAGCCTGCTGACCCACGTCTACGCCGGCCTGCGCGCGCACAAACTGTTCCACCGCAACGTCGAGTACATCGTCCAGGACGGCCAGATCCTGCTGATCGACGAGCACACCGGCCGCACCATGCCGGGCCGCCGCCTCTCCGAGGGCCTGCACCAGGCGATCGAGGCGAAGGAAAACCTGAACATCCAGGCCGAAAGCCAGACCCTGGCCTCGACCACCTTCCAGAACTACTTCCGCCTCTACACCAAGCTGTCCGGCATGACCGGTACCGCGGACACCGAGGCGTTCGAGTTCGCCCAGATCTACAACCTCAACGTGATGGTCATTCCGCCGAACAAGCCGTTGGCGCGCAAGGACTTCAACGACCTGGTGTACCTGACCGCCGACGAGAAGTACGCGGCGATCATCGCCGACATCAAGGAAAGCATGGCCAAGGGCCGCCCGGTACTGGTCGGTACCGCCACCATCGAAACCTCCGAGCACATGTCCAACCTCCTGAAGAAGGAGGGCATCGACCACAAGGTGCTCAACGCCAAGTACCACGAGAAGGAAGCCGAGATCATCGCCCAGGCCGGTGCGCCAGGCGCGCTGACCATCGCCACCAACATGGCCGGCCGTGGTACCGACATCCTTCTGGGCGGCAACTGGGAGGCCGAAGTCGCCGCCCTGGAAAACCCCACCGCTGAACAGGTCGCGCAGATCAAGGCCGATTGGCAGAAGCGTCACCAGCAGGTACTGGAGGCCGGTGGCCTGCACGTGATCGCCTCCGAGCGCCACGAATCGCGCCGTATCGACAACCAGCTGCGTGGCCGTGCCGGTCGCCAGGGTGATGCCGGTTCCAGCCGCTTCTACCTCTCGCTGGAAGACAGCCTGATGCGCATCTTCGCCTCCGACCGGGTGAAGAACTTCATGAAGGCCCTGGGCATGCAGTCCGGCGAGGCCATCGAGCACCGCATGGTCACCAACGCCATCGAGAAGGCTCAGCGCAAGGTCGAAGGCCGCAACTTCGACATTCGTAAGCAATTGCTCGAATACGACGATGTGGCCAACGAGCAGCGCAAGGTGATCTATCACATGCGCAACAGCCTGCTGGCCGCGCAGAACATCGGCGACACCATCGCCGAGTTCCGCCAGGAAGTGCTCGATGCCACCATCAGCCAGCACATCCCGCCGCAGTCGCTGCCCGAGCAGTGGGACGTGGCTGGCCTGGAAGCCTCGCTGGCCAGCGACTTCGCCATGAAGCTGCCGATCCAGCAGTGGCTCGACGAGGACGACCACCTCTACGAGGAGACCCTGCGCGAGAAGCTGCTGAACGAGATCACCAGCGCCTACACCGAGAAGGAAGACCAGGCTGGCGAAGACGCCCTGCGCACCTTCGAGAAGCAGATCCTGCTGCGCGTGCTGGACGACCTGTGGAAAGACCACTTGTCGACCATGGACCACCTGCGTCACGGTATCCACCTGCGCGGCTATGCGCAGAAGAACCCGAAGCAGGAGTACAAGCGCGAATCGTTCACCCTGTTCCAGGAACTGCTGGAGTCGATCAAGCGCGACACCATCCGCGTCTTGTCGCATGTTCAAGTACGCCGCGAAGACCCGGCCGAAGAGGAAGCCCGCCTGCGCCGCGAGGCCGAGGAGCTGGCCCGTCGCATGCAGTTCCAGCACGCCCCGGCCCCTGGCCTGGAGAGCGAGCAACTGAGCGAGGAGGGCGCTGAAGTGGCAGTGGCCACCGCGCCTGTGCGCAACGAGCAGAAACTGGGTCGCAACGAGCCGTGCTGGTGTGGTTCGGGCAAGAAGTTCAAGCACTGCCACGGGCAGATCGAGTAACGTCCTGCCGTTGTATCAAGGTACCGGGGCCGCTTTGCGGCCCATCGCGGCGCAAGGCCGCTCCTACGGGTAACGCGTTGGCGTCGCGCCTGTGGGAGCGGCCTTGTGCCACGATGGGGCGCAAAGCGGCCTCCGCTCTTCCATCCCCCGCCGGTCGACCTTAAGATCGTGCCTCTTCACCCCTTTTCAGTGTTTTTCTAGGAGCGCTTACATGGCTGTCGGTCTCGGTCCCCTGCCCACCCTGCACCCCGTTCCGGGTTTCGAACTCGGCATCGCCTCCGCGGGCATCAAGCGCCCGGGGCGCAAGGATGTGGTGGTCATGCGTTGCGCCGAGGGCTCCAGCGTCGCAGGCGTGTTCACCCTCAACGCCTTCTGCGCGGCTCCGGTGATCCTGTCCAAGCAGCGCGTCCAGGGCACTGTGCGCTACCTGCTGACCAACACCGGCAACGCCAACGCTGGCACCGGCGCTCCCGGCCTGGCCGCTGCCGAGCGCACCTGTGCCAAGCTTGCCGAGTTGGCGGGGGTGCCGGCTGAGTCGGTGCTGCCGTTCTCCACGGGCGTGATTGGCGAGCCGCTGCCGGTCGAGAAGATCGAAGGCGCCCTGCAGGCCGCGCTGGACAACCTGTCCGAGAACAACTGGGCCGAAGCCGCCACCGGCATCATGACCACCGACACCCTGCCCAAGGGCGCCAGCCGTCAGTTCCAGTTCGACGGCAAGACCATCACCGTCACCGGCATCAGCAAGGGTGCGGGCATGATCCGTCCGAACATGGCCACCATGCTTGGCTACATCGCCACCGACGCCAAGGTCGCCCCCCAGGTGCTCAAGGACCTGATGCTCGACGGCGCCAACAAGTCGTTCAACCGCATCACCATCGACGGCGACACCTCGACCAACGACTGCTGCATGCTGATCGCCACGGGCAAGGCCGATGTGCCTGCGGTGACCGAGGCCCGCGGCGAGCTGTTCGAGGCGCTGAAGCAGGCGGTGTTCGACGTGTGCATGGAGGTGGCCCAGGCCATCGTGCGTGACGGCGAAGGCGCCACCAAGTTCGTCACCGTGCAGGTCAACGGCGGCGGCAACCACCAGGAATGCCTGGACGTCGGCTACGCCGTGGCCCACTCGCCGCTGATCAAGACCGCGCTGTTCGCCTCCGACCCCAACTGGGGTCGCATCCTCGCCGCCGTTGGCCGTGCTGGCGTGCCGGCGCTGGATGTCAGCCTGATCGACGTGTACCTCGACAGCGTGTGCATCGCCAGCAAGGGCGGCCGCAGCCCGAGCTACACCGAGGAGCAAGGTTCGGCGGTGATGGCCCAGGAAGAGATCACCATCCGCATCGAGTTGGGCCGTGGCCAGTGCAGCGAAACCATCTGGACCACCGACCTGTCCCACGAGTATGTGAAGATCAACGCCGAATACCGCACCTGATGTCCATCGGGGCCGCGTTGCGGCCCTATCGCGACACGAGGCCGCTCCCACATGGATGGCTCGCTGCCTGTGGGAGCGGCCTTGTGCCTCGAGAGGGGCGCATAGCGGCCCTCGCGTCCCAATCCAAAGGAGCCGCCCCCATGAGCTACCACCTGATCATCGGCGACAAGCTGTATTCCTCTTGGTCGCTGCGCGGCGCCCTGGCCCTCGAATTGGCCGGCGTGCCCTACGACGAAACCCTGATCAAGCTGAACCAGCCGGACACCCGCAAGCGCATCCTCGCTTACTCCGCCACCGGCAAAGTGCCGCTGCTCAAGACCGAGCACGGGGTCATCGCCGACTCCCTGGCGATCGCCGAGTACCTCAACGAACAGCACCCCGAGGCCCAGCTCTGGCCCGCCGACACCGTTGCCCGCGCCCAGGCGCGCTCGGCCTGCGCGCAGATGCACAGCGGCTTTTTCGCCCTGCGCGGCGCCATGCCGTTCGACCTGTCGCGTGACGAGGCGCTGGAAAGCGTGCCCTTGGACGTGCAGGTGGACATCGACCGCATCGTCGCGTTGTGGTCCGAGTGCCGCCTGGCGGCCAAGGACAGCGGCCCGTTCCTGTTCGGCCGAGCGACCCTCGCCGACGCCTTCTTCGCCCCGGTGGCCGTGCGCCTGCGCACCTACCGCGTTGAAGTGCCCGCTGAAGCGGCGGCGTACATCGAGACGGTCTACCACTGGCCAGCCTTCCAGGCCTGGCAGAAGGCTGGCCTGGCGGAGCGTGAAGGGTGAAGCGGGTTCATGTAGCGGCAGCGGTCATTCGCGGCGCGGACGGCCGTATCCTCATTGCCCGCCGTGCCGATACTCAACACCAGGGCGGCTTGTGGGAGTTCCCCGGTGGCAAGGTGGAGGAGGGTGAGGCCGTCGAGGCGGCGCTGGCCCGTGAGCTGCGTGAGGAGCTGGGCATCGAGGTCAACGGCTCGCGGCCGCTGATCAAGGTCAGCCACGACTATGCGGACAAGCAAGTGCTGCTGGACGTGCGTGAAGTCAACGCATTCAGTGGCGAGCCCCATGGCGCCGAGGGCCAGCCGCTGGCCTGGGTGACGCCAAGGGACCTGGGGCAGTATGAATTCCCCGAGGCCAACAAACCGATCGTGGCCGCCGCGCGCCTGCCGGACCAGTACCTGATCACCCCGGACGGCCTGGACGTGCCCGAGCTGCTGCGCGGCATCCAGAAAGCGATTGCCGCCGGCATTCGGTTGATCCAACTGCGCGCGCCGGACATGTACGACCCCAAGTACCGCGACGTGGCGGTGGATGCGGTGGGGCTGTGCGCCGGCAAGGCCCAGTTGATGCTCAAGGGGCCATTGGAATGGCTGGGGGATTTCCCCTCGGCTGGCTGGCACCTGACCGCGGCCCAGTTGCGTAAGTACGCTGCCAAGGGGCGGCCGTTCCCCAAGGAGCGCTGGTTGGCGGCATCGTGCCACAGTGTCGAGGAGCTGGCGTTGGCCGAGCAGATGGGGGTGGATTTCGTCACCCTGTCGCCCGTGCAGGCGACCCAGACCCACCCCGAGGCGGTGCCACTGGGGTGGGAGGCGGCGCAGCAGGCGATCGCCGGGTTCAACCAACCGGTGTTCCTGCTGGGCGGAGTCGGGCCTGGGGAGCGTGAGCGTGCCTGGGCGGTGGGGGCGCAGGGGGTGGCGGGTATTCGGGCGTTTTGGCCTGAGGGCTGAGCGTCGCTGTGCGGCTGATGGCCCTATCGCGGGGCAAGCCCGCTCCTACAGGCACGGCGCCAGCGCTGCTCTTGTAGGGGCGGGCTTGCCCCGCGATTGCGATCGTCAGGCCTGCGGTTTGGCGGCGGGTTGCCACAGCACTTCGGCCACCCCCTGGCGGCGGCCGATGATCCTTGCCGCGACGAACAGCAGGTCGGACAAGCGGTTGATGTAGGCCAACCCCACCCCTGCCAGCGGCTCCAGCGCATTCAACTGCTGGCAGCGCCGCTCGGCGGCCCGCGCCTGGCTGCGGCACACATGCGCCTGGGCCACCAGCGCCGAGCCGCTGGGCAGGATGAAGTTCTTCAGCGGCCCCAACTCCTCGTTCCAACGGTCGATAGCCGCCTCCAGGCGTTCCACCTCGGTTTGGTCGAGCGCCTGATAGCTGGGCATGGCCAGTTCACCGCCCAGGTCGAACAGGCGGTGCTGACAGGGCGCCAGTACCGCGCTCACCTCGCCCAACCGCTGTTCCTCCAGGCCGGCCAGCAGCAACCCCAGCTGGCTGTTGAGGCTGTCCACCTCGCCGATCGCTTCGATGCGCGGGTGGTCCTTGGGCACTCGGCGCCCATCGCCCAGGCCGGTCTCGCCCTGGTCGCCGGTGCGGGTGTAGATCTTCGACAGGCGATAGCCCATGTCATGCCTCCGTCTTCGCCGGGGCGGCCTGCCCCGGCTGGTTCAGGGGCAGGCGCAGGGTGAAGCAGGTGCCCTGGCCGGGGGTGGAGTGCACCTCCATCTGCCCCTTGTGGTTGTTGGTGATGATGAAATACGACACCGACAGGCCAAGCCCGGTGCCCTGGCCGATTTCCTTGGTGGTGAAGAATGGCTCGAAGGTGCGCTTGCGCACCGCCTCGGGCATGCCCACGCCGTTGTCCTCGACCTGGATCTCCGCCCACGGCGGGTTGAGCCGGGTGCGCAGGGTAATGCGCCCCGGCTCGCTCGGGCGCGGACGCTGGTGGATGGCCTGGGCAGCGTTCTTCAACAGGTTCAGCAGCACCTGCTCCAGCTCGTTGGCAGTGCAGGGCACCGGTCCCAGCTCGGGGTCGAACTGGCGCACGATGGCCTGGCCCTTGAAGTCGAAGCCGATGGTCAAGTCGAAGTCGTTGCCAGCGATCTCCACGGCCTGGTCGATCAGCGCCGGCAGGTCGCAGGGCGCCAACTGGCGGTTGCTGCGGCGGCTGAAACTGAGCATGTGGGTGACGATCTTCGCCGCCCGCGCGCCGGCCTGCTGGATGCCGTCGAGTAACTGCGGCACTTCGCGGCTTTCCAGGTAGCGGTTGACGCTGGGCAGGTCCAGGCCCTGCTCGTTGGCCTGCTCCTGGTTGCGCGGCAGCTCCGGCGACAGGCGCCTGCGGATATTCTGCACATTGTGCAGGATCGCCCCCAACGGGTTGTTGATCTCGTGGGCCATGCCCGCGGCCAGGCCGCCGACCGAGAGCATCTTCTCCGACTGCACCATCATCTCTTCCAACGACAGGCGCTGGGTGATGTCGTCGATGCGAATCACCACACCGCGCCCGCCGCCGCCCATCAGTGGGTAGAAGGTCAGGGCATAGTGGCGCGCATCGTCGCCCTTGGGCCACGTCACCCGCTCGATCTTCGCCACGCGGTGCTTCTCGACGCTTTCCTTGAGCTGGGGCAAGAACGGCTTGAGTGGCTCGAAGGCGATGAAGATCGGCTGGTTCAGGGCCTCGTCCAGCGGCGTGCCGGAGAGCACCGTGGCCTCGTGGTTCCATTGGGTGACGTAGAGCTGTTCGTCGAGGGCGATCAGCGCCGAGGGCATGGAGTCGATGATGCTGTTCAGGTAGTTCTGAAAGCCCGTGAGCTTCTTCTCGATCTTGCTGCGCACCTGGACTTCCAGCTCCAGCTTGCGGTTGGTATAGCGGGTTTCCTCGGCCAGGCCCTGGGCCTGGTCGTAGGCCGACTGGAATTCGTCGCGGGTGCGCTTGAGCTGCTGCTCGCGCGCCTCGATGCGCGACAGCATGGTGTTGAACGCCTCGGCCAGGCTGCCGATCTCGTCATCGTTGCCACGCTGGGCGCGCAGGGCGTAGCTCTCTTCACGGGTGACCTGGCGCGAGAGCTCCTCGAGGCGGTTGATCGGCTGGGTGATCAGGCGCTTGATCTGCCGGGCGATGACGATCCACAGCAGGACGCTGAACACCAGGATCGCCAGGCTGGCGGACAGGGTGCCGGTGTAGAACGCGGTGGGCAGTTCGCTGCTGGCCACCAGCAGCAGGTGCGCCGGTGGGGTGCCGGGGCGCGGCAGGGCGATCAACTGGGTGCTGCGAAACTCCATCAGCCGCCAGCCCTCGATGTTGCGAAAGCGCTTGGGCAGCGCCAGCGGCTCGCCGTGCTGCAACTGGGCGAGCATGCGCCCGTCGCTGCCGTACAGCGCGGCGGCACGCAGCGGGGAGTAGCTGTCGAGTTCCTTGAGCAGGGCGCTGGCGGTTTCCGGCGAGTCGCCGGCGCGGCTCGACAGCTGCGGGTTGGACACCAGCCGGCCGATCGTCTGCAGGGCCTGGGGGGCCATGCTTTCCTGGGTGATCCAGTAGGCGGCGCTGATGAACGCCAGGTTGGCCACCAGCAAGATGGTCACCAGCAGCACCAGCAGGGCCGCCAGCAGTTTCTGCCCGACCGGGAGGTTGTCCAGGCGTTGGCGCAGTGTCATGGGCAAGGCGGTGTCCGTGTCGGTTGAAGGGCAGGGTCAGTCACTGGGCAGGCCACGTGCCTTGAGGTTATCGACCAGGCGTCGCTGCAGGCGTTCCAGCAGCGGCACCGCGACGCCATGGCGGATGGCGCTGCGGCAGGCATGGCCGAGCAGGTAGTGCAGCTCGGTGCGACGGCCGTGGCGCACATCCTGGTACATGGAAGAGTAGTTGGCCGCGGTGGCGAGGATCACCCGTTGCACCTCGTCGTCCAGGTCCTCGGCGGCCTGGGGCTGGCCACAGCGTTGCAGCAATTCGGCGAGTTCCTGGCACAGCGCCGAGACCTCGGTGAGGTGGCCGAGCAGGCCGCCGTTGTGGCAGTCGTGCAGGACGGTCAGCGGGTTGATCGCGCAGTTCAGCGCCAGCTTGCGCCACAGTCGGCTGAGGATGTCAGGGGTCCACTGGCTGGGGATGCCGGCGTCGTGCAGGTCGTCGAACCATTCCGGCACGGCGAGGTTGGCCGGGTCGCCCAGCCAGTTGAAGCCGTGGCCGGCGAAGCGTACTCGCCAGTCGTCTTCACGGAAGGCGCCTTCGGTGCTGGAGGCGAAGATGCAGCGGGCTTGCGGCGCCTGGTCGGCGACTTCGTCCTGGCTGCCCAGGCCATTCTGCAGCAGCACCAACTCGGCACCCTCGGCCAGGCGTGGCGCCAGGCGCGCTATGGCAGGGGCGGCGTCGTAAGCCTTGCAGGCCAGCAGCAGGCGATGGATCGGCGCGCTGGCGCCGTCGGTTTCGGCGGGGATCGCGTAATGCGTGGCCTGGTCCTGTTCCACCAGGGTCAGGCCACCGGCGGCCTGGTACGCAGCCAAGCGCCGGTCGTCGCGCAGGATCAGGCGCACCGCCTTGCCGGCGCGGGCCAGGCGGCAGGCCCAGAGGCTGCCGAGGCTACCGGCGCCGAGAATATGCCAGGTGCTGCTCATCTGCGTTTCGCAACCCGTTATAATGAGCCCGCATTTTAACCGTCAAACCCGACGCGCTCCATCTTCAGGCGAGCGCGCTTTTTTTTGGAGAACCCCCATGCCTTCGTTCGACGTGGTATCGGAACTGGACAAGCACGAAGTGCAGAACGCCGTCGACAACGCCATCAAGGACCTCGACCGCCGTTACGACCTCAAGGGCAAAGGCACCTTCGAGTTCAAGGACAAGGAGCAGACCGTGCTGCTGACCGCCGAGGAGGAGTTCCAACTCGAGGCCATGCTGGAAATCCTGCGCCTGGCGCTGGTCAAGCGCAAGATCGACGTCAAATGCCTGGAAACCAAGGACCCCTACGCCTCGGGCAAGGAAAAGAAACAGGAAGCCAAGTTCCGCGAAGGCATCGACAAGGACCTGGCGAAAAAGATCGTCGCCACCATCAAGGATGCCAAGCTCAAGGTCCAGGCTGCCATCCAGGGCGAGCAGGTACGCGTCACCGGCAAGAAGCGCGACGACCTGCAGGAAGCCATCGCCCTGCTGCGCACCAAGGAATTCGACATGCCGCTGCAGTACAACAACTTCCGCGACTGACCGCTTGCACGCAGGAACCTTGATGGCGCAGTGATGTCCATCGCTTCCTGCAGCCGTGTAATGCTTCGCGGCCTGTTTTACCGTTGTGCGTGCCATTCGACATCAGGAGATGAACATGGATTTGAACGCCGAAGTCGATCAACTGGTCCGCCAGTCGCAGACCTGGGTCCCCTTGATCATGGAATACGGCAGCCGGGTGCTGCTGGCACTGCTGACTCTGGCCATCGGCTGGTGGATCATCAACAAGGTCAGCGCCCGCCTGGGCAAACTGGTTGGCCTGCGCGCCGACGTGGCGCTGCAAGGCTTCATCAGCACCCTGGCCAACATCATCCTCAAGGTCCTGCTGTTGGTCAGCGTGGCGTCGATGATCGGCATCGAGACCACCTCGTTCGTCGCCGCCATCGGTGCCGCGGGCCTGGCCATCGGCCTGGCCTTGCAGGGCAGCCTGGCGAACTTCGCCGGGGGCGTGCTGATCCTGATGTTCCGCCCGTTCCGCATTGGTGACTGGATCGAGGCGCAGGGTGTATCCGGTACCGTGGACAGCATCCAGATCTTCCACACCGTGCTGCGCACCGGCGACAACAAGACAGTGATCATGCCCAACGGCAGCCTGTCCAACGGCATCATCACCAACACCAACCGCCAGCCGACGCGCAAGGTGGTGTTCGATGTCGGCGTCGACTACGAGGCCGACCTGCAGAAGGCGCGCAACGTACTGCTGGAGTTGGCGCAGGACCCGCGCGTGCTGGCCGACCCTGCGCCGCAGGCGGTGGTGGCGACCCTGGGCGACAGTTCGATCACCGTATCGCTGCGCCTGTGGACCAAGACCGCCGACTACTGGGACGTGGTGTTCATGCTCAACGAGCATGCCCGTGATCGGCTCAAGGCCGAGGGCATCGACATTCCGTTCCCGCAGCGGGTGATCCGCGTGGTGCAGGAGACGGTGGCGCAGTAAGACCGCGGCACCGCCATCGCGGGGCAAGCCCGCCCCTACCGAGATTTCTGTAGGGGCGGGCTTGCCCCGCGATGCTTTCCCCCCCCTTACACTTGTTCACAGCCAGCCGCCGTCATTTCTGGCATACAAGCTGCCCCGATACCGTCTGAACGCCATCATGAAACCTCTGCTTTACATCACCCCCCTCAGAGCCCTGTTGTTCGGCCTGACCCTGGCCTTGTTCGAGCTGCTGACCTACCTCGCCAGTGACGCCGTCATGCCGGCGATGCCGACGGTGGTCGAGCACCTGAACGCCAGCCCGGAGTACATCCCCCATGCGCTCAACCTGTACCTGCTCGGCGGTGTGCTGCTGCAATGGCTGATCGGTCCGCTGGCCGACCGCTATGGCCGTCGCCCGCTGCTGCTGGGCGGCTGCGCCTTCTTTGGCCTGGCATGCCTGGCGACGTTCTGGGTGCACGACATCGGCCTGTTCAACCTGCTGCGCCTGCTACAGGGCATTGGCCTGGGCTTTGTGGTCACGGTCAGTTACCCGGCACTGAACGAGGCTTTCAGCGAGGCGGACGCGGTGCGCATGATGGCGCTGCTGGCCAATATCGCCTTGCTCTCGCCGCTGCTCGGGCCGTTGGTGGGCACCTTGATGCTGCAATGGCTGGACTGGCGCTGGCTGTTCGTGGCCTTCGCCGTCGGCGCGGTGTTGACCTTCGTGCTGCTGCAGCGCTTCATGCCCGAGACCCTGGGCGTGGAGCGGCGCGACGGCTCGCGCCTGCCGTTCACGCCAATCCACCTATTGCCCTTGCTGAACTGCTGAGCAACCGACGTTTCGTCGCCGGCAGCGCGGCGTTGGGGCTGGTGGGCCTGCCACTGATCGGCTGGATCGGGCTGTCGCCGGTGCTGTTGATCCATGACGAAGGGTTGAGCACCATGGACTACGCGCTCTGGCAGCTGCCGGTGTTCGGCGGGTTGATCCTTGGCAACCTGATCATCAACCGCATCGCCGATCGCCACCCGTTGCCCAGCCTGGTGCGCGGAGCGCTGTGGCCATACCTGGCGGGGCTCTGCTTGATGGTGGTGGCGACCTGGTACTGGACGACGGTGCCGAGCGTTGTGGCGGGGATGTCGCTGTACGCCTTGGGGCTCGGGGTGGCCAACGCGGTGCTGTACCGCATGACGCTGTTCTCCAGCGAGCAGAGCAAGGGCCTGGTGTCGGCGATGCTGGGGATGATCACCATCGCCCTGCTGGGGCTTGGGGGCGCGCTGCTGGCGATGCTGGGGGCGGGGGCGAGCTTGCTGCATTTCGCCCTGTTGGCCGGTGTGGCCGGGGCATTGGCGCTGTGGCCTTTGTGGTTCGTGGTAGGCGGACGGCCAGGAGAAGGGGCGGTGGCGCAGTAAGGGATTGCTCTGTGCCGGCCACGGTATGTGTAGCGGGCTTGCCCCGCGACAGGGCCGGCACAGAATGCAGCAACCTCAGGGCTGCTCAGCCGCCTGGGGCTCCACCGGCACCGGCTTTCCCTTGCCCGCCTCCTGACGCCAGTGCAAGGCGATCAGGATCAACGTCGGCACCCCCAGCAGGGCCGTGATCAGGAAGAAGTCGTGATAGCCGAACTTCTCCACCATCACCCCTGAATAGCCGCCGATCAAGCGCGGCAACAGCAGCATGATCGAGCTCAGCAGCGCGTACTGGGTGGCGGAGAACTTCAGGTTGGTCAGGCTCGACAGGTAGGCGACGAACGCCGAGGTGGCCATGCCGGAACTGAAGTTGTCCAGCGAGATGGTCACCACCAGCATCTCCAGGTTAGGCCCCATGTCGGCCAGCATCAGGAACAGGATATTGGTCGCCGCCGAGGCCACGCCGCCGATGAACAGGATCGGCAGGATGCCGAAGCGCACGATCAGCAGGCCGCCGACGCCGGCGCCCACCAGGGTCATGATCAGGCCGAAGATCTTGCTGACGCTGGCGATCTGGTCCTTGGTGAAGCCCATGTCGATGTAGAACACGTTGGCCATCACGCCCATCACGGTGTCGGACATCCGGTAGGTGGCGATCAGCCCCAGCAGCAGCAGGGCCTGCCAGCGGTAGCGCACGATGAAGTCGTTGACTGGCGTGAGCACCGGAGCCAGGCCGCGCCGGCCCATGGACGAGAGGCACGCCCAAGTCAGCAGTGCGTAGAGGATCAGGCGCAGGAAAGCGCGGTCTTCGAGCAGCAGGTCGAGCACTGTCGCGTCGCCGAACACCACGCTGGCCCAGTCGGTATTGAACATCTGGGTGAAGCTGGCGGGTACCGAGACCAGCAGGAGGATCAGCACGAATACCGACACCAGCTGGTGCATCAGGCCATAGCGCGCCGCCGACAGCTGGGTGCGCAGCGGCACGGGCGGCTCGCGCATCACCAGGGTGGTGAACAGCGCGGGCAGCATCAACACGCCGAACAGCACGTAGGTGCCGGTCCAGGCCTTGTGCAGGTAGCTGAAACCGGTGGAGCCGAACCATTCGGCGAAGAACAGGGCGCCCGCGGTGGCGAGCAGGGCGGCGACGCGGTAGCCGGCCATGTAGCTGGCGGCAAGGGCGGCCTGGCGCTGGTCGTCGGCGATTTCCAGGCGGTAGGCGTCGACGGCGATGTCCTGGGTGGCCGAGGCGAAGGCCACCAGTACCGCCAGGGCGATCAGCCACGACAGATGCTTCTGCGGGTCGCACAGGCCCATGCCGACCAGCCCGATCACCACCAGCACCTGCGACAGCAGCAGCCACGAACGGCGGCGCCCCATGCCGCCAAGCAGGGGCAGGCGCCACTGGTCGAGCAGGGGCGACCAGACCCATTTGAACGCGTAGGCCAGGCCGATCAGGCTGGCGTAGCCGATGGTCTCGCGGGCCACGCCGGCTTCGCGCAACCACACGGAAAGGGTGGAAAACACCAGCATGTACGGCAGGCCGGCGGCAAAGCCGAGCAGCAAAAGCACCAGGGTCGACGGGCTGGCATAGGCGGCAAGCGCAGCGCGCCAGGTTTTACGGGGCATGGGCCAACATCTGCCTCAAGTTTGCGAAAACAAAGCGCGCACTCTAACCGCTGTGCTCCATTGGGCGCCAGCCATGGCGCGACATATCCACACGATTATTGGCCACATTCACGCCTTCTGCGCGCAGTCTGGCCCGCTGTTCGTCGCCCGACGGCGTGCCGAGCGCCAGGCTCAGGCGCCCACCGGCGCCCAGCACCCGGTGCCAGGGCAGGCGCGTGTCCGGCGGCAACTGGCTGAGCGTGCGCCCGACCCAGCGCGCGGCGCGTCCCAGCCCGGCCAGTTCGGCGAGCTGGCCATAGCTCACCACCTTGCCTGAAGGCACCTGGCCGAGTACCGAGTACAGCGCCGTTCGTCGGGCCTGGGCATCGTCCTGGGTGTGATCCACTCCCCCCGGCATCAGGCAGTCCCGGGTGTGCGGGTGAAAACGGACGGGCGGTGCGAGGCAATGAGTATGGAACTCGTCGGCATGGGGTCGGTCTGTCCTTGTTCTGGTCATGGGTATCTGGATAATGCCCGGCTTTTCACCTCAAACCGAACCCGTACTCTGCTTATGTATTCTAGAGCCTTGCTGTGCCTCCTCGCCGCTTCCCTCAGCACCACCGCCCTGGCCGACACCGTCTGGATGAAGAACGGTGACCGCCTGACCGGCAAGATCAAGGTGTTCGACGGCGGCAAGCTGCTGCTGGAGACCCCCTACGGCGGCAATATCGCCCTGGACTGGAAACAGGTGCAAACCCTCGAGAGCGACCAGGAACTGCTGGTCAAGCAGGACACCTACAACGGCGAAAAGGCCAAGTCGCTCAAGGCCGCCGAACCCGGCAAGGTGACCCTGGCCAACGGCGATGCGCCCAAGACGGTGGAACTGGCGAGCATCGAGCAGATCATGAAGCCGCGCCCACTGGTCGAAGACTTCCTGTGGAAGGGCAACGTCGACGTGGCCATGGACTACAAGCGCGCCGAGAACAACACCGACGACTACGACATCAGCTTCAAGACCACCGCGCGCCACGGCCGCTGGCGGCACAACGCCGAGGGCGAGTACAACCGCGAGACCAAGGACGACGTCACCACCACCAACAACTGGAGCGCCGAGTACGCCCTGGACCGTTTCATCACCGAGAAGTGGTTCTGGCAGGGGCGCCTGGAATACAAGCGCGACCACATTGAAGACCTGGCCCGCCAGCGTACCGTCGGTACCGGCCCGGGCTACCAGTTCTGGGATGACGAACTGGGCGCGTTCTCCCTGGGTTCGCTGATCAACCGCACCGATTTCGAGTACCGCGATGGCGGCAAGGACAACTTCTATTCCGCTGCGGTGAAGTGGGACTACAACCGTTACCTGATCGGCAAGTCGGTGCAGTTCTTCACCAATGGCGAGCTGGGCAAGCCGCTGGGCGGCGTGGCCGATTATTCGCTGGATGCCGAGGTGGGGCTGCGCTACAAGGTCACCGAGTGGGCGTCACTGAACCTCAAGGCGGAGAAGGACCTGATCAAGGGCACCAACGACAGCGACCTGGACAAGACGCGGTATACCGCTGGGTTCGGGGTAACCTGGTAGGTTGGGTTGGCGGTGCGGGCCCTGTCGCGGGGCCCGCACAGGCAAGCCAACTGGCAGGGCAGGGTGATAATGATTATCTTGTCACCCATCCAGACCTTCGCCAGGAGCCCGCTTCGTGAGTACCAACGCCATCCGCCCCGCTCGGGAACTGCTGCTCAAGGAGTACCGCGGCGTGCTCTCGACCCTGTCCAAGTCCATGCCCGGCTTTCCCTTCGGTTCGGTGGTGCCCTACTGCCTGGACGCCGAGGGCCACCCGCTGATCCTCATCAGTCGCATCGCCCAGCACACCCATAACCTGCAGAAGGACCCCAAGTGCTCGCTGCTGGTCAACGAGCGCGATGCCGAGGACGTCCAGGCCGTCGGTCGCCTCACGGTCATGGCCGAGGCGCGCAAGCTCAGCGACGAGGCGGCCATCGACGCCGCGGCCGAGCGCTACTACCGCTATTTCCCCGACGCCAGCAACTACCACAAGGCCCACGACTTCGACTTCTGGGTGCTGGAGCCGGTGCGCCACCGCTACATCGGCGGTTTTGGCGCGATCCACTGGCTCGACCAGGTGACCCTCGCCAACCCGTTCGCCGGCAAGGCCGAGGCGAGCATGATCGAGCACATGAACAGCGACCATGCCAATGCCATAGCCCACTACGTCGAGCTGACCGGCTTGCCGCGAACCGAACCTGCACAGATGGTTGGCATCGACAGCGAAGGCATGCACCTGCGCATTGGCCAGGCGGTGCATTGGCTGCCGTTCCCGAATTCTTGCAATACGCCGACACAAGTTCGTGAAGCCTTGGTCTTGCTGGCCCGTGCCGACCAATGGCCAGCACCGGCGGCGGCCGAGGGTTGAAATAGCGAGCATACGCATCCATGTGGGGTCTTACTGGAAGGTTGTCTTCCGTCGAGGATCCCTTGATGCGTGTTTTCCTACTGCTGTTTCTGATTTTTCCGGTGCTGGAGTTGTTCGTATTCGTCAAGGTCAGCGCCGCCATCGGTTTCTTCCCGGCGCTGCTGCTGATCATCGCCGGCTCTGCCCTGGGTGTGCTGGTGATGCGCGTTGCCGGGCTGGCCACCGCCCTGCGTGCCCGTGCAAGCCTGCAACGTGGCGAACTGCCCGCCGAAGACATGTTCCAGGGCCTGATGCTGGCCGTGGGCGGTGGGCTGCTGTTGCTGCCGGGCTTCATCAGCGACGTGCTGGGCCTGCTTTGCCTGCTGCCGTTCACCCGCCACCTGGTGGCGCGCAAGCTGCGCCAGCGTGCCGAGGAACAGTCCCTGCGCCAGCGTGCGTTCCAGGACGAACCGTTCCAGGCCCGCCCGAACGATGCCGGCCATCGTCCGAATGTCATCGAAGGCGAGTACGAACGCCGTGACCAATAGCCTTCAAGACGGGGCCGCATAGCGGCCCTTTTTTTCGGCTGCCGTTCACCCGATGAAAAAAAATCTGTAGCAAGCCTTGTAATTGAATATGGCGGCCTCATGTATGGGTCACCGCAAGGTTTCCGGTGACTTCACCGGACATGACACACGGGGTTCGCCCAACGCGGGCCCCGACCGGCAACGCCGGATAGCCTCAACCCGCCGGTGTCGATACCGGCCGATGAAAACCATAATTTGGGAGAGATCGACAATGAAGCTTCGTCCTCTGCATGACCGCGTCGTCATCCGTCGCAGCGAAGAAGAATCGAAAACCGCTGGCGGTATCGTCCTGCCGGGTTCGGCCGCTGAAAAACCGAACCGCGGCGAAGTCGTTGCCGTCGGCACCGGCCGCATCCTGGACAACGGCGAAGTCCGCGCGCTGGCCGTGAAAGTGGGTGACAAAGTGGTTTTCGGCCCTTACTCGGGCAGCAACACCGTGAAAGTCGACGGCGAAGACCTGCTGGTGATGGCCGAGAACGAAATTCTCGCCGTCATCGAAGGCTGATTCCCCCGATTCCCTGCAAAGAATTCCAAGGATTAAACGATCATGGCTGCTAAAGACGTAAAATTCGGCGATTCCGCCCGCAAGAAAATGCTCGTTGGTGTCAACGTACTGGCTGACGCTGTCAAAGCGACCCTCGGCCCGAAAGGCCGTAACGTTGTGCTGGCCAAGAGCTTCGGCGCGCCGACCATCACCAAAGACGGTGTTTCGGTCGCCAAGGAAATCGAGCTGAAAGACGCGTTCGAGAACATGGGCGCCCAACTGGTCAAGGAAGTCGCTTCCAAGGCCAACGATGCGGCCGGTGACGGCACCACCACCGCCACCGTCCTGGCCCAGGCCATCGTCAACGAAGGCCTGAAGGCCGTTGCCGCCGGCATGAACCCGATGGACCTCAAGCGTGGTATCGACAAGGCCACCGCCGCCGTCGTCGCCGAGCTGAAGAACCTGTCCAAGCCTTGCGCCGACTCCAAGGCCATCGCCCAGGTAGGCACCATCTCCGCCAACTCCGACAACTCCATCGGTGAAATCATCGCCGAAGCCATGGAAAAAGTCGGTAAAGAAGGCGTGATCACCGTCGAAGAAGGCTCGGGCCTGGAAAACGAACTGTCCGTCGTGGAAGGCATGCAGTTCGACCGTGGCTACCTGTCGCCGTACTTCGTCAACAAGCCGGACACCATGGTCGCCGAGCTGGAAGGCCCGCTGCTGCTGCTGGTCGACAAGAAGATCTCGAACATCCGCGAACTGCTGCCAGTGCTGGAAGCTGTCGCCAAGGCCGGTCGCCCGCTGCTGATCGTCGCCGAAGACGTCGAAGGCGAAGCGCTGGCTACCCTGGTAGTCAACAACATGCGCGGTATCGTTAAAGTCGCGGCCGTCAAGGCGCCTGGCTTCGGCGACCGCCGCAAGGCCATGCTGCAGGACATCGCCGTCCTGACCGGCGGCCAGGTCATCTCCGAAGAAATCGGCCTGACCCTGGAAACCACTACCCTGGAGCACCTGGGTAACGCCAAGCGCGTCATCCTGTCCAAGGAAAACACCACCATCATCGACGGTGCTGGCGTTGACGCCGACATCGAAGCACGCGTCAAGCAGATCCGTGCCCAGATCGAAGAGACTTCGTCCGACTACGACCGTGAGAAGCTGCAAGAGCGTCTGGCCAAGCTGGCTGGCGGTGTTGCCGTGATCAAGGTCGGTGCAGGCACCGAAGTAGAAATGAAAGAGAAGAAAGCCCGCGTTGAAGACGCCCTGCACGCTACCCGCGCAGCCGTCGAAGAAGGCGTGGTGCCTGGCGGTGGTGTTGCCCTGGTTCGCGCCCTGGCGGCCATTGTCGACCTCAAAGGCGACAACGAAGACCAGAACGTCGGTATCGCCCTGCTGCGTCGCGCGGTAGAAGCCCCGCTGCGCCAGATCACCGCCAACGCCGGCGACGAGCCAAGCGTCGTGGCCGACAAGGTCAAGCAAGGTTCGGGCAACTACGGCTACAACGCCGCCACCGGCGAATACGGCGACATGATCGAGATGGGTATCCTGGACCCTGCCAAGGTCACCCGTTCGGCCCTGCAAGCCGCGGCCTCGATCGGTGGTCTGATGATCACCACCGAAGCCATGGTCGCCGACCTGCCGGAAGACAAGCCGGCTGCCGGCATGCCTGACATGGGCGGCATGGGTGGCATGGGCGGCATGATGTAAGCCACCCTTGCCCTGTGTCTAGTCCTGAAATAGGTTTACACCTGTTCAGGTAGGCCGACAGACCTCAAAACGCCCGATGCACCGCATCGGGCGTTTTGTTTTTCAGGGCCATATGAGGCCGTTCTGTGTTGTAGATCTGCACTGCCTCGTCAACCATTTGCCTCGCTTGCTCCAGATCTGCAGGGCTACTCAACAGCAGCTCCATCTTGAGGATTCCGTTGATTCGCTCGGCCAGCGCATTCTGGTAGCAGTCATACCCATCGGTCATGGAGCACTGAACGCTGTGCCGTTGATGCAGTGACTGGTATAGCGCCGAGCAGTATTGGATGCCTCGATCCGAATGGTGGACTAATGGCTGGCGATGACGTCGCTTCCGTAATGCCTGCTTGAAAGCTTGCGCCACCGACTCGGCATGCAGGCTTTCATGGACGTGGTGGCCAACGATTTTCCTGGAGTACGCATCCGTGATCAGGCTCAGGTATAGCGGGCCGTTACGTGCAGGCAGGTAAGTAATGTCGGCCACCCAGACGTGTTCCGGCCTTGTCGGAACAATCTGGCTTGGCCCGGGCTTGAGTAAGTTGGGATGGCGGTAGAAGCGATGAAAGCTTTGTGTTGTCTTGTGGTAGGCCCGCTTAGGCAGTACGAGCAAACGGCGCTCTCCCAAGACCTGGAACAGCCTATCTCGGCCGACCTGGAATCGTCTGTCAGG
Organism: Pseudomonas entomophila; assembly: GCF_029193575.1. Taxonomy (GTDB): domain Bacteria; phylum Pseudomonadota; class Gammaproteobacteria; order Pseudomonadales; family Pseudomonadaceae; genus Aquipseudomonas; species Aquipseudomonas entomophila_G. Next base: position 117,663 of record NZ_JARGCS010000015.1, read on the forward strand.
TTGGCAATGCAGCAGATAGTGCAGCTTGCGAGTACCCAGACGGGGTTGGCGCATTCGGACTTGCTGTACAAACTCAACCACCCGGTCTGCCTGGCGTTCTTTGCCATCAGCGGCTCGGTTGCGTTTGTAGTAAGCCTGTCGACTGATGCCTAG
>NZ_JARGCS010000016.1 GCF_029193575.1 Pseudomonas entomophila
AGGTCGAACTGGCCAGCCGCGCCACCGTGCAGCAGGCCATCGACTCGGCCAAGGCGGCGTTCCCGGCCTGGCGCAACACCCCACCGGCCAAGCGCGCGCAAGTGATGTTCCGCTTCAAGCAGTTGCTGGAGCAGAACGAAGCGAAGATCGCGCAGATGATCAGCGAGGAGCACGGCAAGACGCTCGAAGACGCCGCCGGCGAGCTGAAGCGCGGCATCGAGAACGTCGAGTTCGCCTGCGCCGCGCCGGAAGTGTTGAAGGGCGAGTACAGCCGCAACGTTGGCCCGAACATCGATGCCTGGTCGGACTTCCAGCCGCTGGGCGTGGTGGCGGGTATCACCCCGTTCAACTTCCCGGCGATGGTGCCGCTGTGGATGTACCCGCTGGCGATTGCCTGCGGTAACGCATTCATCCTCAAGCCGTCGGAGCGTGACCCGAGCTCGACGCTGTTCATCGCCCAGCTGCTGCACGACGCGGGCTTGCCGAAGGGCATCCTGAACGTGGTGCACGGCGACAAGGAAGCGGTGGATGCGCTGATCGAAGCGCCGGAAGTGAAGGCCCTGAGCTTCGTGGGCTCGACCCCGATCGCCGAGTACATCTACGCCGAAGGCACCAAGCGCGGCAAGCGCGTGCAGGCCTTGGGTGGCGCGAAGAACCACGCGGTGCTGATGCCGGATGCCGACCTGGACAACGCGGTCAGCGCGCTGATGGGCGCGGCCTACGGTTCGTGCGGCGAGCGCTGCATGGCGATTTCGGTGGCGGTGTGCGTGGGCGACCAGGTGGCCGATGCGCTGATCGCCAAGCTGGAGCCGCAGATCAAGGCGCTGAAGATCGGTGCCGGCACCTCGTGCGGGCTGGACATGGGCCCGCTGGTGACGGCGGCGGCGCGTGACAAGGTGCTCGGTTATATCGACGACGGCGTGGCGGCGGGCGCGCAGCTGGTGGTCGATGGCCGTGGTTTCCGTGTGCCGGGCAATGAGGATGGTTACTTCGTCGGCGGCACGCTGTTCGACCGGGTGACGCCGGAGATGCGCATCTACAAGGAAGAGATCTTCGGCCCGGTGCTGTGCGTGGTGCGGGTGAACAGCCTGGAAGCGGCGATGCAGCTGATCAACGACCACGAGTACGGCAACGGCACGTGCATCTTCACCCGTGACGGTGAAGCGGCGCGGTTGTTCTGCGACGAGATCGAGGTGGGCATGGTGGGTGTGAACGTGCCGCTGCCGGTGCCGGTGAGCTACCACAGCTTCGGTGGCTGGAAGCGTTCGCTGTTCGGTGACCTGCATGCGTATGGGCCGGATGGTGTGCGGTTCTACACCCGGCGCAAGGCGATCACCCAGCGCTGGCCGCGGCGGGCCAGCCATGAAGCGTCGCAGTTCGCGTTTCCCAGCCTCTGATGCTGCTTAGTCTGTGCCGGCCTCATCGCGGGGCAAGCCCGCTCCAGGAGATGTGGGCCGGCACGGACGCCTACGGCCTTTGGCCCAACAACGCCAACAGGTGCTCGGCGAAAATCTCCGGCCGCCCCTCGAACAACCGTTGCAACGGCCGCCCATCCCCCAGGTGCGCGTACAACGGCGCCCGCGCCCGGTAATCCCCGGCCATCCGCACTGCCGCCTCCACGTACGCCTCGACCGTTCCGGCGATGCTCCAATCCGGCAACCCTGCCCGGCGAAACAACCCCTCGTCGATATGCTCGAACACCTCCGGCCCGCTCTTGCACACCCCTGGCAAGCCCAGGGTGAAGGCGTCGATGATGCCGTTGGTGTTGCCGAACGGGAACGGGCTCAGGAACAGGTCGCAACGCCCGAAGGTGTCGAGGTACTGCGGGTACGGCTGGTGCGGGTGCACCACGGCATCGCCCAGGTAGCGCTGGATCAAGCGCTGCAGCTGCGGGTACAGCAACCCCTGGGCCTGGCCCACCAGGAAGTGGAAGCGCACCCGCCGCCCATGGCGCGCCAGCGTGCGTTCGGCGACCTGCTGGCAGGCGCGCAGGAAGCCCGGGTTGAGCTTCATGGTGGTGGCGGCCACGGCGATGGCCACCTCTTCGCTGTCCACCCGCTCGCGTGGCGCGACCTGCACCTCGATGGCCGACGGGCGATACGGCTGGCCGTCGCTGGGCAACAGCAGCAGCCGCTCGTCGAAGCAGGCCGGGTCGCCGACGAAATCCTCCTCGACGCTGACGTAGTCCACGTGCCGCGAACCGGTGGTCGCCGGGTGCCCCAGCGCGGCCACCTGCAACGGCGCCAGGCGCAGGTTGGCGACGAACAGGGTCAGCGGGAACATGCCCACGCTGGGCATGTACAGCACCTGCGGGCGCAGCTCCTCGGCCAACTGACGCACCTGGCGCACGCAGGCCAGCAGGTCGTTCGGCGCCTTGAGCTCGATGAAGCGGTCGAACACCTGGCGGCCCAGCGCGTCGACATTGTTGGCGTAGCCGATGGCCCACAGTTCGAAGTGCTGGCGCGCCGCTTCCAGGGTGCGCGAGTGGGTGCGGTAGATCGAATGAGCGCCAGAGAACCACTCCAGCACCACCAGCATGCGCGGCTTGCCGCTGCGCGTGCGCGGTATGGCCGGCAGCGAGGCGATGCCCTCGGCGGCCAGCTTGCGCTCCACCAGCCGGCACAGCGAGCGCTTGATGCGGTGGCGCTGGGGCAGGTCGGCGTAGCTGCAATGCATATATACGTCATGGATGATCGCCACCGGCAGTTGGTCGAGGCTGTCCAGCGCATCCAGGCGTTCCGGCAGCCAGGCCAGTAGCGCCTCGCGTTTGGAGTGCGCGGCGGGGGTGCCGAGAAAGCGCGGCGACAGCAGCGCCATGAACAGCGCCAGGGCCAGCGGCGGGTTCTGTTGCCAGAGCAGCTCCACGTCCAGCGGCAGCTGCGATTCGGCGGAGTAGAGGATGCAGAACTTCACCAACTGCCACGGCGCCACCTCGAAGCGCTGGCTGTCCTGCCCGTGCAGGTTGAGCGCGCGCAGGATATGGTCGGCGTTGATGAACGAACTGGCGGCGAACAGCGCCGACAGCCAGCGCTGGAAGTTGATCAACTGCTCGAAGCCGCTGGGGCTGATCTGGAACTCCGGGTCGCTGAACAGCGCGCTGATCGCGCAGGTCAGGCGCGTCAACACGTGCGCTTCGAGCTCCGCGGCCGGCACGGCGGGCGACACCGACAGCACGAACTCGCCGGACAGGCGGCCATAGTGGCGGTCGATGATCAGCAACAGGCGAATCAACTCGCGCGCCGCTTCCTCGTGCTGGCGGGCGTAGCAGAGCTGTTCGAAGTGCTCCAGGGAAAACGGCGCTTGGGTCATGGCGGCCTCGTGGGTGTCGTTGTGTCAGCGCCAGCGGCGCGGTCCCTGTAGGCGCGGGCTTGCCCCGCGATGAGGCCGGCGCTGTGCTTGGGCCTCAGTCATCCCCGGCAGTGTCGCCGAGCAGGGCCAGGTCCAGCTGCAGCGCGTCGATGAACGGTTGCAGCGGGGTCTGTCGGTAGTCCGGGTACAGCACCTGGCTCCAGCTCGACTGGCTGACCTGACGCTGCTGGTAGCCACGCGGCGCCTCATTGGCCCGTGGCAGCAGGCTCGGGTCGACCTGCCCGCCCAAACGCAGCACCACGGCGCCGCCCTGGGTGCTCAACTGCGTGCTGTCGCTGCCGTGCGCCACGTGGCTGCCGCTGGCCGAATCGGCGTCGATCAGCAGGATGCCGTCCTCGGTCGCCAGGCGGTTGTTGCCGCTGACGAAGTTCAGCGCCGGGCCGCTGTCGCTGCGGGCGGTGAGGGTGAGGTTGCCGGCGCCGCTGGCGGCCAGGCTGTTCACCCCGCTGCCGGAACCGTTGAAGGTGATGCCGGCGGCACCGTTGTTGCCCGTGCCGCTCAGCTGGATGTCGCCACCGGCCGATTGCAGCGTCACCCCGTTGCTGCCGCTGCGCAGGAAGAGGCCGTTGGCGTCCGGCCCGCCATCGCTCACGCCGGTCAGGCGGAGGCTGCCGCCCTGGGTGGCGAGGGTCACCGAGCTGCTCGCGCTGGAGGGGTAGAAGTGGATGCCGTTGCCGCGCTCGGAGTAGCCGTTGAGGTTGATCGAACCGCTGCCGGTGGCGCGCAGTTCGGTTTGCCCGGTGAGCATGCTGATGCCATGGGCGCCGACCGCGCGGCCATCGAGGCTGAGGGTGCCGTGCTCGACGCTGAGGCGGTTGATGCCGCTGCCGTAGAAATCGATCGCATCGCCCGCGGCGGTGGCGCGCCCGACCAGGCTGACGTTGCCGTTGCCGGTGGTCTGGATGAGGTTGGTCACGCCGAGCAGGGCGATGCCGTGGTCCAGCTCGGCGGCATTGGGCGAGTGGAAGTGGCCGTCGAGCAGAATGTCGCCGCCTTGCGAGCTGATGCGGTTGGTCGAGGCGGTGCCGCTGCCGCCCAGGGCGATGGCGTCGGAGGTGCCGACCGAGTCGCCGCGCAGGGTGATGTCGCCGCTGCCGGTGCTGATGCCCACTCCCTGCGAGTTGCCGGTGGAGTTGAGGAAGATGCCGTAGCCGCCCCAACTGCCGGTGCTGGTGCCGGTGACCAGCACGTTGCCACTGTCGCTGGCCAGGTCGATGGCCGCGCCGCGCCCGGACGGCGCGAGGTCCACGCCGCGCCCGGAAATGCTGTGGCCTTCGAGGCTGAGGTTGCCGCTGCCGGTGGCCACGCGGATGTTCGAATAATCGCCGCTGGCGTCCATGAACAGCGCGCGGAACGAGCCGGAACCGGTGTTGACCACGCTGTTGTCGGCGCCCAGGCGCACGTCGCCCCGGCTGCTGGCGATGTCGATCCGCGAGCCGGGGCTGTTGGCGCTGCCGTTGCCCGAGGCCACCAGCGCCAGGGCCGGGGTGCTGCCGCCGGTGGTGTTGCCCTCGACGCGGATGTCGCCGTCGCTGCTCAGGTTGATCGAGGCGCTGGCGCCCGTGACGTTGAGCACGGTGCCATAGCTGGCGCCGCTGTCGCCGCCGAGCACGATGCGCCCGCCGTCGCTGCCACGCAGGTTCACCGCGCCAGTGCCGGAGGCCGCCAGGTAGGTGCCGCGGCTGCTGGCGCTGCGGCCCTTGACGGTGAGCGTGCCGCTGCCGACCGAGAGGGTCTGGGTCGAGCCGCTGGCGGTGGAGCACACCAGCACGCCGAAGCCGCTGGCGGCGTTGCCGCTCAGGGTGACGTTGCCGGCGCCGCGCGCGGCGATGGTGTTGCTGGTGCTGAACAGCCGCGCGCCGTTGCCGCCGCCGAGGTTGTCGGCGCTGATGGCAATGGCGCCTGCGCCTTCGGTGAGCAGGTTGCTGCCACCGGTGAGGATGAACGCATCGCCCGTGCCGGTGGCGCTGGCTTGCAGGGCGACGATGTCGATGTTGCCGCCACCGGCGTCGAGGGTGCTGCCGGAGATGTTCACCGCCGTGGCCGTGGCGCCTGGGGCCAGGTCTGCCGAGGTGGCGCCACGGATGCTGATGTCGCCGCCATTGGTGGTGATGCGCGTGCCGTTGCTGATCGACACCCCGCTGCCGTTGCTGACGTTGGTGCTGGCGTAGCCGCTGCTGGGGTTGGCGGCGCTGCCGATAGTGAAGTCGCCGCCGTTGGTGCGGATGGTCGCGTTGTTCAGCGCCACCGAGCCGTTGCCGCTGTTGTTGAAGTTCGACAGCATCGACACGTTCAGGGTCTTGCCGTCGGCGTTGCTGATGCGCGTGCCGTTCATGTTGACGTTGCGGTGGGCGATCAGCGTCAGGCTGGCGTTGCCCTGGGCCTGGACGTTGTCGAGCACGTTGATGTCGCCCGAGGTGCCCGCGCCCGAAGAGGTCTGCACGATGATGTTGGCGCCTTCGCTGAGCGAGGCGTTGAGGGTGGCGGAACTGAGGTTGGAGCTGCGCCCGGCGTTGGGGGTGAACGGGCTGGCGCTGGAGGTGCCGTTGTTGGCGCCGCTGGTGATGTTGATGTTGTACGGGTCGAGCAGCCAGGTGCCGCCCTTGCCGGAGGCGGCGCTGAGGTCGACGCGGCCGGTGACGTCGAGCCTGTGCCCGGAGGTTTCCACCAACCCGCCCTGGCCGTGCTCGCCGCCGCCGATCACGCTGATCGCGCCTTCGAAGCGGGTGCTGTCGCGCGACCAGAGGATGACCTTGCCGCCATCGCCCTGGGCCAGCGCGTCCGCCTGGATGCGCGTGTTCTCGCCCACGTAGGTGGCGTTGGCCTGGTGCAGCGGGCCGCTGCCTTGGTAGTCGCCGCCCAGCAGCACGGTGCCGCCGCCGTTGCTGCCGGAGGCGTCGATGCGCGCCTGGTCGAACAGGCCGACGTATTCGCCGGTCAGGGTCACCGCGCCGCCACGCTCGCCCGCGCCGCGGCCCGACACGTCGAGCGTGCCGCTGCTGGCCACCACGCCGCTGTCGCCGCCATCGAGCACGATGCGGCCATTGCGCTGTTGCAGGCTGCGCGCCTCGATCACCCCGGCGTTGTTGACCACGCTGCCGAGCATGGCGTCGTTGGCCCGCGCGCTCATCAGCACGGCGCCGCCGTCGGCCTGGATCAGCCCATGGTTGGCGACGCTGGCGCCCAAGGCCGCCTGGTCGACCTGCATGTTGATCAGGCCATCGCCATGGTAGTCGAGGGTGACGGCCTCGCCGCCGCCGAGCACCACCGAGCCCATCCTTGCGACGACCGTGCCTTCGTTGCGCACTTGGCCGCCGAGCAGGGCGATGCTGCCGCCGTCGGCGGCGCGCAGGGTGCCGTGGTTGATCACCGCCGCGTCGCCCTTGCCGGCGAAGCGCAGGCGCCCGGCCTTGAAGTCGTCGTCGGCGATGTCCAGGGTGCTCGCCACCAGGCCGCCGACGTTGACCGCCGCGCCCTGGCCGAACAGCACGCCGCTGGGGTTGATCAGGTACACCTGGCCGTTGGCGTTGAGCTGGCCGAGGATCTGCGAGGCGTCGCTGGCGGTCACCCGGTTCAGCGCCACCGCTGCGGCATTGGGTTGGTGGAAGTTGACCTGGGCGTCGCGGCCGATGTTGAAGCGCTCCCAGGTGGCGATCAGTTGCTGGCTGTTCTGGGTGATGTCCATGACGTTGCCGACTTGGCTGATGCTGCCGGCGCCAGCGCTGATCTGGCCGTTGCTCGGCAGGGCGCCAGCGTCCAGGGCCAGGGCCGGCAGCGGCAGCAGGCCTTGCACCGCGCACAGGATGGCGTAGCTGAGGGGCTTGAGCGCGGGGTGGCGGTCACGCCGGGAAGGGCTGTGGTTCACGGTCGTCTCTCCTCAGAACGAATAGTTGATGCCAGTGCCGATGGCGTTGATCGTGGTGCCCACGCCCGGCGAGTAGCCGCTGGCGGCGAAGGCGCCGACCACGGCGAAGTTGTAGTTGGCCAGCGCTTCGTTTTTCAGCAGCACGTAGTGGGCGAACACTTCGGTGTTGCGGTTGAAGCGGTAGCCCACGCCCAGGGCGTACTGGCGCGCGCCCATGCCTTGGGTGTCGCAGGCGAAGCCGGCGGCCGAGACCATCTTGCACTCGCCGGCCAGGGCGCGGCCGTAGCTGGCGCGCAGGCGCCAGGCGCCGAGGCGGTGGGTGACGCCGAGCAGGTAGGCGCGGCGGCTGTACTCGGAGAGGTCGCTGGAGCTGAGGCTGTTGTTGATCACGCCGTCTTCGGCGTAGTGCAGTTCATCGGCGATCAGCGACAGCTCGGTGTCGCCGAGCTGGTAGCCCAGGCCCAGGCGGTAGCTGTAGTCGCTCGACGAGGTGCCGTCGGTGACATGGGTGTTGCTGCCCACGCCACGGGCGTTGCGGCCCAGGCTGGCGATGCCGAAATAGTCGACGTGGCGCTCGGCGGCGGCCACGGCGGTGAAGCCGCCGTTCTTGTAGGTCAGGCTAGCGCCATAGATATAGCCGTTGCCGACGTCTTCGGCGGCCTTCATGCCGTTGTTGGAGTAGGCCAGCTTCAGGCTCAGGCCGTGCCACTCGGGCGACCACCAGGCGACCACGCCATTCTGCCGGCGGTTGAAGGCGGCATCGGAATTCTCGCTGGTGTCGGCGGTGCCGGCTGGGCCGTTGACGTTGCTGGCAAGGCCGACGCTGAAGCCGGGCGAGCCGATGATGTTGTAGTAGGCGCCGGCGGTCTTGCCGGCGAACGGGTCGAGGTTGGTGGTGCTTTCCTTGAGCGGCATGTCCCAGTTTCCGTAGAGCAGGGTGCCGTAGCGGTCGTCGTCCAGGGCCACGGCGGAGTTGCGCAGGCGCGTGTTGGGCGAGATCGACTTGGGCGCGCTCTGGTCGCCGTCGAGGGTGTAGTTGACCGAGATGCCGTACTCCAGCTGCCAGAGGATGCGCGAGGTGTCGGTCATCGGGATGCCCGCGCGGGCGCCGACGTAGGAGACGTTGTCGCGCGCCCGCCAGTAGCTGGACATGTTGCGCCCGTTCGGCGTGGCCAGGCGGGTCTGGTCGGCGGGGCCGGCGCGGGTGGCGTCGCGCCGGTCGATGTACTCGGGCACCAGGCCCAGTGAGCCGTAGAGGGTCAGCTCGGTGCTCTTGTCGCGGAAGTCCTCGCGGGTGCCGAGGTCCTTGGCCAGGCCTGCGAAGGCCTGCGGCGAGCCGCTGACCGACAGCCAGAAGCGCCGCGCGTCATGCTCGTCGCTGGTGGGCTGGTCGCCGTTGGAGAAGGCCACGCTGGCGTTCATCACCAGGTCGCGGTGGTAGACGTTCAGGCCCACGCCGTAGCCGTGGCGGCTGAGGCTGTTGTCGCTGTCGTCCCAGGGTTTTTTGTTGACCCGCACGCGGCCCGCGTCGGCGAACAGCGCGCCCTCGGCGATGGCGCCGTTGAAGCGGCCCAGGTACTTGCGCAGCTCCAGGCGGCCGAGCACGCCTTCGTCGCCCGCCGCCTCGCCGACGCCATAGGCGCGCACGCCGTTGGGCCCGCCGAGGGTGAATTTCTCCGAGCTGTCGAGGTTCTTGCCGGCCCACTGGCCGCTGATCGCGGCGTACAGCGAGAAGCCGCCGCCGAGGGCTTGCAGGCGGCTGAACGACAGCGTGCCCTTGTGGTAGGTGCCGGCGGCCTCGGCGGTGAGGGCGTCGAGGGCTTCGTCGAGCGGTGTGCGCTTGTCGAGCCGGCCGATGCCGTAGCCGAGGCTCCAGCGGTTGCTGCCGGCCCAGCCGTCGCGCCAGTCGCCGTACAGGGTCAGGCCACGGAACACGGCGGCCTTGCGCACTTCGAAGGCGCCGGCGGCGTCCTCGAAACGGCGGTGCTCCTGGGCCAGGTTCAGGCCGATGTTGGCGTCGCGGCTGCGCAGCAGCGAGGCGTCGAGGAACAGCGCCGAGACCTGCGCGTTGCCCTCGGCGTCGGCGGTCTTCAGGCCCTTGCCGAGGGTGTAGTTCATCTCGGCGTAGCTGGCGCCGACGCTGACGCCGCTGGCGCCCAACGGCTGGCGCAGGCCGACGCCGCGAATCTCCAGGCCTTCGAAACTGTTCTGGGTGTTGAAGTACAGGCTCTCGCCGAAACCGAGGGCGTCGTTGAGGCTGACGTTGGTGCTGACCCGGCCGCTGCCGGTGTAGTAGTTGCCGTGGTTGTCGGCGCTGACACGGCCGGTGAAGGCGGTCATCTCGCTGAGCTTGAGCACGATGTCGGCGGCACCGGGGCTGCGCGACGGTTGCAGCACGGCGCGCACCGACACCCCGGCGATGTCCGACAGGCGCAGCAGCACGCGCTCCAGGTCCTGCTCGCGGATCACGCTGCCGCGCGGCAGGGCGTCGATGAAGCGCTGCTGCATGGCGGCGTTCAGGCGCACGCCGGGCGCGGTTTCGGTGCGCACGTCGCCGACCTGGCCTTCGCGCACGTCGATGGCCACCACGCCGCCGTCGATCTCCTGCGGCGGCAGGTAGGCGCGGGCCACCAGGTAGCCACGGCTGCGGTACAGCGCGGTGATGCGCGCGGCGGCGGCGCGCAGGCCGGGCAGGTCGAGTTCCTGGCCGACGTCGGCTTGCAGGGCCTCTTGCAGGCGCGACGTGCTCAGTTCGCGGTTGCCGGTGAGTTGGAAGGCGCTGACCTTGAAGCGCACCGACGGGCCGGGCTGGGCCGCATCCGCCTGGCGCTCATCGCCCGGGGCTTCGATGCGCACGCTGCCGCGCGGTGCTTGTTGCGGTTGCTGGGCCGGGCGCAGGCTGTCGCGGTTGCTGTCGAACAGGGTGCCGGCATTGGGCAGTGGCTCGGCCTGGGCGGGGCTGGCCAGCAGGGTGGCAGCCAACAAACTCAGGCCGTGCGGGTGCAACGCCCGGCGCACGCGGGCGGTAAGGAAAGTGCGGGTCATGGCGGGCTCTTTGTTGTTGTTTTTGTGGGTGCAGCCGGTGGATCAGTGACGCGGGAACAGCTCCCTGGCCACGCTTTTCGCGGCGAACAGGCGGGCAGCGTTATGGCCTACGCCGCTGACCTGGAATTGCCGGTGGTCGATGGGCGTGGCCCATTTCTGCGCCAGGAAGGCTTCGTAGCGCAGGTAGGTGAGCTGGCGCTCGACCCGGGTGCTGCCTTGCATGCCGGCGCCGCAGCTGGCGTCCATGACCCGGTCGTTGGGGTTGGCGTCGCGCTCGCCGACCATGTAGGTGAGCTGGCGCGCGGCGTAGCGCTGGAACACCTGCGCGGCGCTCAGGCCCTGGCGGGTGAAGTAGTCGGGGGCGCGCTCCAGGCCGTAGCGGTACTGGTTGTAGCTGGGGCACAGCACCGTCTGCACTGGCTTGAAGGCGTCGCCTTGCAGGCGGTTGTCGTCCAGGTACAGGTAGGAGGAGGGGCTGGAGACCACGTAGCGCAGGCTGATACCGGTGCCGCGCAGGCGCTGGTCGCCGTCGCCGAGCAGGGTGTAGCGCTGCATCAGCTGGCCGCCGGCGGAATGGCCGATGAACACGATTTCCTTGAGCTGCGGGAAGTGCTGGCGGTCGGTGAGGTAGGCGAGCAGGTCGTCGAGCACGGTGAAGCCGGCGATGCCGGTGCGGCCGCTTTGCGACGGGGTGCCGTGCATCCACTTGTCCTTGGGCCACAGCGGCATGTCGGCGGCGGCGCGGCGATCGGCGGGGGTGAGGAAGTTGGGGGCCAGCAGCAGGGTGTCGGCGTCGCTGAAACCGGCGTTCTGCAGCAGGGTCTGGCCGCTGTCGAAGTAGTCGTCGGCGTTGCGCTTGACCCCGTGCAGCAGCACCACGGCGCGTTGCACCGGCAGGTTGGCGCGTTGCAGGTCGTTGTTGGCGAAAGCGACGAAGTTGTAGGGCTGGGCCTGGCCCAGGCGCAGGGTCTGCGGGGCGGCGCTGGCCATGGCGGGCAGCAGCAGGCTGGCGGACAGGGCCAGAAGCCATGCGCTTAAGGTACGGCGTTGGGGCATATCACACCTCGGCAGATCGTATGGCGCCGGTCGTATCCCCAGGGAGGATCGGCCGGTTGATTGGTGTTATGGCGGCGATGCTAGCAGTGGTTTTTGGCTAGATAAAATATCTTGAATAGAGTGTTTCCATATTTAATGGATATGGTGTTTGCGCGAGCCTTATCGCGGTTTCCTGTCGGCGTGTGCTTGCCCCGCGAGAGGGCCGGCACAGAAAAATTAAATACCGAATAAATATCAACTGAATATTTTTAATATATTTTTAATCTCGAAACCGCGCCGCTAGCATCCAGCCCACGCTCGCCAGTCCCAGCGCGACGCTTCGCGGAAACCCACCATGAGAACAAGAAAGACCCCGCTGCACCTGGCCGTGGCCTATGCCCTGCTGGTGTCCGCCACCGCCCATGCCGCCAACACCGCCGACCTGCCCTGCAAGACCACGGCCGAATGCGCCGAACAGGCGCGCAAGATCGGCGCCAGCGTCGACAAGTCGGCGCTCAAGGGCGGCCGCCAGGAGAGCCAGTTCGACTGGCTCAACCGCATCAACAAGGCCTCCATCGTCATGCTCACCGAGCAGGGCATCGTCGGCCCCGAGCAGGGCAAGCAGATCGCCGGCGGCGTGCGCTACGCCATCGACCAGGCCACCCAGCCCGACGGCAAGCGCCCCAGCGACGTGCTGCAGCTGGAGCAACTGATGATCGACAAGATCGGCCCGCAGGCCTCGCTGATCCACTCCGGGCGCAGCCGCCAGGACATGTACGCCACCTACCGCCTGGCCACCCTGCGCGCCGAGGTGCTGGACTACAGCGACGCCCTCAACAGCACCCGCCAGCGCCTGCTCAAGCTGGCCTCGGTCAACGTCGACACCCTGGTGCCGGCCTACACCAACGGCGTGCAGGCCATGCCGATCAGCTACGCCCACTACCTGCTGGCCTTCGAGGCCGCGTTCGAGCGCGATGCCCAGCGCATCCACGACCTCTACGCGCGCCTGAACCTCAGCCCCATGGGCACCGCGGTGCTGGCCAACTCCGGCTACCCGCTCGACCGCGAGCGCCTGGCCACGCTGCTGGGCTTCGACGGCCTGCGCGAGAACTCGCTGGACGCCAGCCAGGTCTCGACCTACGACATCCCGCTGGAAGCGGCGGGTATCGCCTCGTCGTCGGCGATCCGCGTCGGCGCGTTGATCGGCGACATCCATACCCAATACCACCAGACCCGCCCGTGGCTGCTGCTCGACGAAGGCTCCACCTACACCAGCAGCGCCATGCCGCAGAAGCGCAACCCGGGCCTGCTGATGCGCACCCGCGAGTCGGCCTCCGACGTGGTCGGCCTGGCCAATGCCACCACCGTGCGCGCGCACAACGTCACCAGCGGCATGACCGACTACAAGGCGGCGTTCGACGACCTGGGCCTGTTCAAGTCGGCCGACGAGATGTTCGAGCGTCTCGACATGGTGCTCGACGCCTTGCAGATCAACGCCGCCCGCGCCGAGGAAGAGCTCGACGCCGACTGGACCACCTCGATGGAGCTGGCCGACACCCTGGAGCGCGAGCACAAGGTGCCGTTCCGCATCGGCCACAGCTTCGCCTCGCTGATCGTCGAGCAGGCCCGCGCCCAGGGCACCTTGCCCAAGGACTTCGCCTACGCCGACGCCCAGGCGCTGTATGCCAAGGCGGCGAAGAAATACAAATGGCAGGACGAGCACCTGCCGCTGAGCGAGGCGGCGTTCCGCGCCAGCCTGTCGCCACGGGCGATGGTCGAGAGCCGCAAGGGCACGGGCGGGCCGCAGCCGGCCGAGGTGCGGCGCATGCTGATGGAAGCCGGCAAGCGCCTGGCGGCGGACCAGGACTGGATGAAGCAGCACCGGCACAAGCTGCTGGAGGCCGACGCGGCGCTGGACAAGGCGTTCGATAAGTTGGCGGGGCAGTAAGCCCCGGGGGCCTCATCGCGGGGCAGCGCCGATTTCAGATTCGGCAGGGTGCCTGAGCGCGCTCGCCCCGCGATGAGGCCCGCACCGTCACCCCAATACTTCCCGCAACCGCGCCCGATCCACCTGCCCATGCCAGCGGGCGATCGCCAGGCACGCCACGCAATTGCCCAGCACATTGGTCAGCGACCGGCATTTCATCAACCGCTCCACGCCGATCAACAGGCCAATGCTCTCCAGCGGCACGATATCCAGCACGCTCAAGGTCGCCGCCAGGGTCACGAACGCCGACCCCGCCACGCTGGTCGAGCCCAGCGAGGTGAACACGCTCACCAGCACGATGCTCGCCAGCAACGTCGGGCTCAATTCCACATGCCCCAACTGCGCCAGGAACACCACCGCCACCACCAGGTACACACTCGACCCATTCAGGTTGAAGCTGTAGCCGGCGGTGAGGGTCAGGCGCACGGTCTGGCTCTCGCAGCCGGCGGCCTCGAGCTTCTCCACCAGGCGCGGCAGCGCGGCCACCGACGAGCCGGTGGACATCACCAGCAGCAGTTCCTCCTTGATGTAGCCCACCAGCCGGCCCAGGCGGCAGCCGATCAGGCGCAGCACCAGCAACGGCACCAGCAGCAGGTAGGCCAGGCATGCGGCATAGGCGGCGACCACGAACTTGGCCAGGGGAATGGCGGCGTCCAGGCCGTACTTGCCGATGATGAAGGCGATGGCGCCGAAGGCGGCCAGCGGGGCGAAGGCGACGACCAGGCGCATGGCCTTGAACACCAGCACCATGCCACGGTCGAGCTGGCGCGCCAGGCGTCGGCCGCTGTCGCCGCTGCGCCCGAGCAGCAGGCCGGCCAGCAGGGCGGCGAGCAGCACCTTGAGCACGGTGCTCTGGCCGAGCACGTCGAGCAGCAGGCCGGGCACCCGCGCGAGCATCGGCCCTTCGCCGGGCGGCAAGGGGGGCGACCAGGCATGGCTGGCGTCCTCCAGCCCCGCGCCGGGGCGCAGCAGCACGGCCACCGCCAGGCCGATCAGCAGGGCGAGCAGCGACATCAACTGCCAATAGCCCACCGCCTTCAGGCCCAGGCGGGCGGTGGCGCGGTAGTCGCTGAGGGCGGCGGTGCTGGCGCACACCAGCACGAACATCACCACCGGGGCGCACACGCCGATGACCGAGATGAACAGGTCGCTGAGCGGTTTCATCCGCACCGCGAGGTTCGGCTGCCACACGCCCAGCAGCGCCCCGAGCATGAGGGCCAGGAGCAGCAGGGCGAGGTCCGAGCGGGGGCGGTTGAAAGTCATGGGCGGTTTGTTGTTATGCGTTGTCGACGATTCTAGCGCGATGAGGGGGTGTCTGTGCCGGCCCCGCGAGACAGCACAACACAAGGCTCCCACCACCCCCTCGGATGCGCCACAATGCCCCCGCCCACCCATTCCGGAGCCCGCATGGAACTTCGTCACCTCCGCTACTTCGTCATGGTCGCCCAGGAAAAGCACTTCACCCGTGCCGCCGCGCGCCTGAACATGCAGCAGCCGCCGCTGAGCCAGCAGATCCGCGCGCTGGAGCAGGAGCTGGGCTTCGACCTGTTCATCCGCCACGCCAAGGGCGTGGACCTGACCGCCGGCGGCGAGGTGTTCCTGGAGGAAGCCCTGGACATCCTCCAGCGCGTCGAACAGGGCGCGCAAAAGGCCGCGCGCACGGCCAAGGGCATCGAGGGCAACCTCACCGTCGGCTTCACCAGCTCGGCCGCCTCGCACCCGTTGATCCCCCGGATCATCCGCCGCTACCGCGACCTCTACCCCGACGTGGATATCGCCCTGCACGAAGGCAACGCCCGCGAGCTGACCGACGAGGTCGCCGACGACCGCGTCGACATCGGCATCCTCCGCGCCCCGGTCGATCGCCCGCGCGGCATCGCCTACCACCGCCTGCTCAACGAGGAACTGGTGCTGACCCTGCCGGTGGGCCATCGCCTGCTCGAAGGCGAGGGCGCCATCGCCCTGAAGGACCTCGCCGACGAGCCGTTCATCCTGGTGCGCCGCCCCGGCGCGCCGGGGATGTACGCCAACCTGCTGCAAGCCTGCCGCAATGCCGGGTTCGAGCCAAAGGTGGCGTTCGAGGTGGAGCGCATGCTGACCAACGTCAGCCTGGTGGCGGCCGGCGCCGGGGTGTCGGTGGTGCCGACCTCGATGCGCGGCTTCCACGAGCACAGCGTGGCCTACCGGCCCATTCGCGATGCCAAGCCGCGCCTGGCGGCGCCGATCACCTTGCTGTGCCGCCAGGAGCACCAGTCGCCGCAGACCCTCAACTTCATCGCCCTGGCGCGCCAGCTGGGCGGCGAGTACCGCCGCGAGCGGCGCCTGTCAGCCTCGGCCTGAACGCAGCGTGTCGAGGTAGCGGCGCACCGCCGGGGCCTTCTCGAAGCGCCGGTGCAGCAGGGTCAGCCAGGAGCTGGCGTGGCTGTCGGCGAGGCGCCGGTAGTTGACCTGCGGCAGGCTCACGCGCTGCAGCACCGATTCGGGCACCAGCGCCACGCCCTGGCCCAGCGACACCAGGGTGATCACCGCGACCAGGCTGCCCGGCTGCGGCCCCAGGCGCGGCACGAAGCCGCCCTGGGCGGCGCAGGCGAGGGTGCCGGCGATTTGCTCGGGGAGGATGAAGGTCTCGCCGGCCAGGCGCGCGGCGGGTATCTGCGGCAGTTCGTTGAGGCGTGAGGCGGCGGGCAGGGCGAGGACGAAGCCTTCCTCGTGCAGGTCGATGGCCTCCAGCTCTTCGGGCAACTCCATGGGCGTGCGCACATAGGCCAGGTCGAGCAGGCCGTCGCGCACCAGCCGCGGCAGCTCGGCCATCGGCGCCTCGCGGATGTCCAGCAGCACGCCGGGGTGGGCCTGGCTGAACTGCGCCACCTGGTGTTGCAGCACCCCGGAGTAGGCCGCCGAGGCCACGTAGCCCAGCTCGATGCGCCCGACCTCGCCGCGCCCGGCGCGTTGCGCGCCCAGTTGCGCGGCGTCGAACTGGCGCACCGCCTGCTCGGCCTCCACGCGCAACGCTTCGCCCGCGGCGGTCAGGCGCACCTCGCGCTGGCTGCGCTGGAACAGGCGCACGCCCAGTTCGTTCTCCATGTCCTGGATCTGCCGGCTGAGGGTCGGCGGGGCGATGCCCAGTTGCTCGGCGGCGCGTGTGAAATGGCCGTGGCGGGCGACGCTGAGGAAGTAGCGGAAATGACGGATTTCCATGGGGCCTCGTTAGCTGCGGGCTAATGACGCAGGCCGCCCGGGGTAACAAGCGCGGCGGCGGGTGGCGGTATCGTGTGGCAACACTACAAGGACGTGGCTCGGGGGCAAAGCGTTGCTGTCATTGCCCCGCGACAGCGTCCTGAAGAACCCCCAGAAACGGGAACCTTGCCATGCCTGCGTCCGCCCGCCTCACCCTGCTCACCGCCTCGTCCGTGTGCGCCTTGATCATCCTCGACACCAATATCGTCGCCGTCAGCCTGCCGAGCATCGCCCGCGACCTCTCCGGCTCGTTCGCCGACATCGAATGGGTGGTCAGCGCCTACCTGCTGGCCTTCGCCGCGAGCCTGCTGCCGGCCGGCAGCCTGGCCGACCGCTTCGGCCGACGGCGCATGCTGTTGCTGGGCCTGGCGCTGTTCGGCCTGGCCTCGCTGGCCTGCGGCGCGGCGCCGGGCCTGGTGTTCCTCGACCTGGCCCGCGCGGCCAAGGGCATCGGCGCGGCGTTGCTGCTCACCGCCGCGCTGGCCGCGATCGGCCACCGCTTCCACGAACCCGAGGCGCGCCTGCGCGCCTGGGCGTTCTGGGGCGCGTGCATGGGCGCCACCATCACCTTCGCGCCGCTGCTCGGCGGGTTGATCGCCAGCACCCTGGGCTGGCGCTGGATCTTCTACATCAACTTGCCGCTGGTGGCCGTGCTGGCGTGGATGGTGCTGCGCAGCGTGGAGGAATCCCGCGACAGCGCGGCGGCCCGGCTCGACCCGCTGGGCAGCCTGACCTTCGCCGGCAGCCTGGGTTACCTGATCTGGGCCTTGATCGACGCCAACCGGGTCGGCTGGGACAGTGCCCCGACCCTTGGCCGGCTGGTGATCGCGGCGTTCCTGTTCGGGCTGTTCGTGATGGTCGAGCGCAACCAGGCGCGGCCGATGGTCGACCTGCAACTGATGCGCAGCGGGCGCTTCATCGGGGCCTTGCTGGGCATGTTCGCCTACGCCGCCTGCGCGCAGGTGATGATGACCCTGCTACCGCTGTACCTGCAGAACGGCCTGCAACTGCCGGCCCTGGCGGCAGGCGCGGGGATGCTGCCGTTCGCCGTGGCCATGCTGCTCACCCCGCGCCTGGGCATGCGCCTGGCGGCGCGCTTCAGCCCGGCCCAGGTGTTCGCCCTCGGGCTGCTGCTGGTGGGGCTGGGCAACCTGCTGTGCGCCGCCGCCGCGGCCCAGGGCGGCTACGCCAGCTTCGCCCTGGCCAGCCTGGTGCTCGGCGCCGGGGCCGGGCTGCTCAATGGCGACACGCAGAAGAACATCATGGCCTGCGTGCCGCGCGAGCGCACCGGCATGGCCTCGGGGCTGAGCACCACCACACGCTTCGGCGCGATCGTGCTGGCCATCGGCATCCTCGGCGGCATTCTCGCCAGCCGCAGCGGGCAGTTGCTGCGCGAGGCGATGGCCAGCGTGGCGCCAGGGCAACTGGGGCAGGTCGGCGAGATGGCCACGCGGGTGGCGGCGGGCGACCTGTCGGCGGCCCTGGCCGTGCTCGACCCGGCGCTGCGTGAGGCCATCGCGCCGCTGGCGCGACAGGCGTTCATCGGTGGTTTCGAGGCGCTGTTGCAAACCGCCGGGGTGGCCGCGCTGGTGTTTGCCATGGTGGTCGGCGTGCTGCTGGGGCGGCCATTGCCTGCCAGCGCGCTACAGGCGGCGCGATGAATTTATTCCATGGTCTTTATCGATCAGGTCGATAGGAAGTTTTCACACAACCCCGGTATATATCTCGCCGAGAATGATGGCAAAAAGCTGTTATGCACTTGGGGGCAGTATGTTCAGGAACATCAGTATCACCATGAGGTTGGCGCTGGGCTTCGCATTGGTCGTCGGGCTGCTGCTGGTGGTCACCGCCATTGGCGTGCAGCGGGTCGGCGGGATCGACGCGCTGCTCACCCAGGTCAGCGGCCACACCACGGTCAAGCAGCGCTACGCCATCAACCTGCGCGGCAGCGTGCATGACCGCGCCATCGCCATCCGCGACGCGGTGCTGACCCACGACGCCCAGCAACTGACGGGCTTCCTGCAGGACATCAAGCAGCTGGACGCCTTCTACCAGACCTCCGCCGCGCCCTTGGCCAAGATGCTCGCCGACGCCCAGGCCGGTGCCGACGAACAGCGCCTGTTGCAGCAGATCCAGGCCAGCGAGCGCACTGCCCAGGCCGCCACCGCGCAACTGCTGGAGCTGCGCCACCAAGGCGACTTCGAGCAGGCCCAGGCGCAGTTGCTGGTGCAGGTGGCGCCGGCCTACAAGGAATGGCTGCGCAGCATCAACGCCTTCATCGACCTGCAGGAAAAAGACGTGGTGCGCGACATCGGCAGCGTGCGTGACAGCGCCTCCGGTTTCGCCGGCCTGATGCTGTGGGCCGCGGCCCTGGCGGCGCCGCTCAGCGTCGGCGCCTCGGTGCTGATCATCCGCAGCATCCGCTCGACCCTCGGCGCCGAGCCCGAGGAAGTGGCGCACGTGCTGCGCGGCCTGGCCCGTGGCGAGATCGACCAGCGCGTGCACAGCGGCAACCCGCAGAGCGTCATGGGCGCGCTGGGCACCACCAACCGCCACCTCACCGACATCATCGCCCAGGTCAACCAAGTGGCCGCCGACCTGGTCGCCTCGTCCACCCGCATGAGCCAGGGCGCGGCGCGCAACCAAGGGCGCATGCAGCAGCAGAGCGACGACACCCAGCACATGGCCGCCGCCGTGCAGCAGTTGGTGGTGGCGATCAACGAAATCTCCAGCTACGCCGCCAACGCCGCGCAGGCCTCGGCCGCCGCCGACCAGGAAGTGGACGCCGGCAAGACCGTGGTCGAAGGCACCGCCACCTCGATGCACGAGCTGGCCCAGGTGCTCGAGTCGGCCACCGAGGCGGTGTTGCAGGTGGCTGCCGACAGCCAGGCCATCGAAAGCATCATCGAGGTGATCAACTCGATCGCCGAGCGCACCAACCTGCTGGCGCTGAACGCGGCCATCGAGGCGGCGCGCGCCGGTGAGTTCGGCCGGGGCTTCGCGGTGGTGGCCGACGAGGTGCGTTCGCTGGCCAACCGCACCCAGGAATCGACCCGCGAGATCCGCGGGATGATCGGCAAGCTCCAGGAAGGCGCGGGCAAGACCGCGCAGATCGTCGGCGACAGCCGCGAGCTGGCGCAGGACACGGTGGAGCGCACCAAGGTCGCCGAGCGGTCGCTGAACGAGATCCGCCGCGAGGTGGCGGCGATCAGCCAGATGAACAGCCAGATCGCCGCGGCGTCGTCGCAGCAGGACGTGGCGGCCAGCACCTTGAGCCAGGACATCAACCGCATCCACGCCTCGTCGCGCGATGCCCATGCCGGCTCCACGGAGCTGGCCGGGGACAGCCAAGAGCTGCTGGCGCTGGCCGACGCGCTGGGCAGCCGCATGGGCTTCTTCAAGACCGCCAGCTGACCCACTGGGGCGGGGCGCCTGCAGGCGGGTCGGCTTCTCAGGTAGTATCGGTGCCCACCGATTCAGAGACGCCATGCATGAAGCCCGCAGACCGGCACCGCACCATTCTTGATCTTGTCCGCAACCGCGACACCAGCGTCGAGGCCCTGGGCGCGGCGCTGAACGTGTCCGAGGCCACGGTGCGCCGCGACCTGGCGCTGCTGGCCGGCCAGCGCCTGCTGGTGCGCACCCACGGCGGCGCCACGGCGCTGGTCGGCATCCACGAGCCGGAGGCGACGCTGGAGCAGCGCAAGGCCAGCCGCAGCGACGAGAAGCGGGCCATCGCCAAGGCGGCGGCGGCCTACATCCAGCCCGGCGACACCTTGTTCCTCGACAGCGGCACCACCTGCGCGGCGCTGGCGGCGCACCTGTGCGGGCACGAGGACGTGCACGTGATCACCAACAACCTGCTGGCGGTGATGGCCCTGGCCAACGCGCCGGGGGTGCGCCTGACGCTGATCGGGGGCGATTTGCGCAGTTCGAGCATGAGCACCCTGGGGCCGCTGGCCGAGTTGAGCCTGAGCCGGTTGAGCGTGGACCATGCGTTCTTCGGCGCCGATGGGGTGGTCGCCGAGTTCGGGTTGTGCGAGGCCAGCGCGCAGCAGTCGTATTTGAAGGAGTGCGTGATCAAGCGCGCGGCGCAGATCTTCGTGCTGGCGGACGCTGAAAAGCTGGGGCGGGCCCGCCAGCAGCACTGGACGCCGCTGGAGCGGGAGTGGCGGTTGATCACCAGTGCCGTGGATGAGGTGGCGCTGGCGCCGTTTCGCGGGCTGCCGATGGCCACGGTGGAGATGGTGGGGTAGGGCGGTGTCTGGGCCGGCGCTATCGCGATAGCGCCCTGACAGACCGCTGATCATTTCAATCACAATTTTGATCGACTTGCGCACATTTACCCTTTAGCTTACCGTTGTATTGACTGAAATGATCACTGCCTTGATCGTTTCAATCATTCCCGTGGTAATGCACATCATAAAAACAAAGGTGTAAGCGCATGGCCCAGATCCCGATCAAACGCTCGATCGAGCGTATCCCCGGCGGCATGATGATCGTTCCCCTGCTGCTCGGTTCCCTCGTCGCAACCTTCCTGCCCGACATGCCGAAGTTCTTCGGCTCGTTCACCAATGCCCTGTTCACCGGCGCGTTGCCGATCCTGGCGATGTTCTACGTGTGCATGGGCGCCAGCATCAACATCAAGACCACCCCGTACCTGCTGAAGAAAGGCGGCGTGCTGTTCGCCACCAAGGTTGGCACGGCCATGCTCATCGGTATCGTGATGGGCCACTTCCTCGGCGAGCAGCCGATCTCCGCCGGCTTCTTCGCCGGGCTCTCGACCCTGGCGGTGGTGGCGGCGATGAACGACACCAACGGCGGCCTGTACATGGCGCTGATGGGCCAGTACGGGCGGCCGGCGGATGTCGGCGCGTACTCGGTGATGTCGCTGGAGTCCGGGCCGTTCCTGACCATGGTCACCCTGGGCGTGGCCGGGCTGTCGGCGTTCCCCTGGCCGACCCTGCTGGGCGCGGTGCTGCCGCTGCTGCTGGGCATGCTGATCGGCAACCTCGACCGCGACATGCGCGACTTCCTGGCCAAGGCCGTGCCGGTGATGATCCCCTTCTTCGCCCTGGCCCTGGGCGCCACCCTCGACCTGCACAAGGTCTGGCAGGCCGGCGTGCTGGGCATCGCCCTGGGCGTGGCGGTGGTGGTGGTCACCGGCATTCCGCTGTACTTCGCCGACCGACTTTCCGGTGGCACCGGCGTGGCCGGCGCGGCGGCGGCGACCACGGCGGGCAATGCCGCGGCGGTGCCGGCGCTGGTGGCGGCGGCGAACCCTGTGTACGAAAGCGCCGCGGCCAGCGCGACCATGCTGGTGGCCTCGTGCGTGGTGGTGACCGCGGTGCTGGCGCCGATCGTGGTGTCGTTCATCGCCAAGCGGGTGCGCAAGGACGCACCGGCCAGCGAAGGCTACGCGCCAGCGCAGGAGTCGGGGCTGCCACGATGAGTGTGCTGATCCTCGCCGACGACCTGTCCGGCGCCGCCGACTGCGCCATCGGCTTCGCCCGCGCGGGGCTGCGCACGGTGGTCGCGCTCGACCCCGCGCAGGCCACCGGCGACGCCCAGGTGGTGGCGGTGGACACCGATTCGCGGCGCATGGACGCGCAGCACGCGGCGCAGCGCACGCTGGCGGCGTTCCACGCCCTGCGCGGGCCGCACCGGCGCTTGTACAAGAAGATCGACTCGACCCTGCGCGGCAACTGGGCCGCTGAAGTCGCTGCGCTGCAAGCGGTGGCCGGGCTGGCGATCATCGCCCCGGCGTTCCCCGAGACCGGCCGCACGGTGCTCGAGGGGCGGGTGTGGGTCAACGGCGTGGCGCTGGAAGACACCGACACCTGGCGGTTGGAATACGCCGGCCGCCCTGCCGACCTGGCGACGCTGCTGGCACAGGCCGGGTTGTCGGTGCACAACCTGGAGCTGGCCTGCCTGCGCGGCGCGCCCGAGGCCCTGGCGCGGCGTATCGCCCAAGCCAGCGCCGACGGCGTGCAGGCATTGATCGTCGATGCGCAGAGCCGCGACGACCTGCGCAGGCTGGCCGAGGTCACGGCGGGGCTGGAGGTGCCGCTGTTCTGGGTCGGCTCCGGCGGCCTGGCCCGCGAGCTCAGCGCCCTGTCGGCGCTGGCGGCGCAACCCGCCGCGCCCACGCCAGCCGGCCCACGGGCCGCGACCCTGGTGATGGTCGGCAG
Source organism: Pseudomonas entomophila (assembly GCF_029193575.1). Lineage (GTDB taxonomy): Bacteria > Pseudomonadota > Gammaproteobacteria > Pseudomonadales > Pseudomonadaceae > Aquipseudomonas > Aquipseudomonas entomophila_G. Next base: position 22,730 of record NZ_JARGCS010000016.1, read on the forward strand.
CCTGTCCAGCGTCGCCGAGCGCCAGTGCCTGGAGTTGAAACAGCGCAGCGGCATCGTCGAGCTGACCGTGCCGCCCGCCGTGCTGCGCGCCGGGCCGGGCAGCAACGACTGGGACGACTGGGCCTGGCGCATCGGCCAGTACCTGACCGAGGGCGCCGACCTGCTGCTGCGCATCGGCCGCGACACGCACATCGACCCGAGTGAAGGCGCGCACCTGTCGGCGCGCCTGGCCACCCTGGTGAAACCGCATTTCCGCCTGCTCGGGGGCCTGGTGGTCACCGGCGGCGAGACCGCCCGGGCGATGCTCGGCGCGGTCGGCATCAACGGGCTGCACATCCTCGACGAGGTCGAGGCCGGCACCGTGTTCGCCCGCCCCCTGGGCGAGGCCGGCGAGCATTGCCCCGGCGTGGTCACCAAGGCCGGTGCCTTCGGCAGCCCGCAAGCCCTGTACCTCGCCTGGCGCCACCTGGGTGGCGCGGGCACACATTCATAGAGTCAAGGTGAACGTCACATGAGCAACTACCTTCCCGTCATTGGCATCACCCTGGGCGATGCGGCCGGCGTCGGCCCGGAAATCATCGTCAAGAGCCTGACCCACGCGGCGGTGTACCAGCAGTGCCGCCCGCTGGTGATCGGCGATGCCCGGCGCCTGGAGCAGGCGCGCGACATCGTCGGGGCCGAGGTGAGCATTCGCCGTATCGAAGGCCCGTCCGAGGCGCGTTACCAGCCTGGGGTGATCGACTGCATCGACCTCGGGTTGATCCCCGAGACCCTGCCGTTCGGCGAGCTGTCGGCGCTGGCCGGCGATGCCGCGTACCAGTTCATCGCCCGTGCGGTGGAACTGGCGAAGGACAAGCAGATCGACGCCATCTGCACCGCGCCGCTGAACAAGGAGGCGCTGCATGCCGGTGGCCACAAGTACCCGGGGCACACCGAACTGCTGGCGCACCTGACCGGCATCGACGAGGTGTCGATGATGTTGGTGGCGCCGCAGTTGCGGGTGATCCACGTCACCACCCACATCGGCATCATCGATGCGATCCGCAAGATCGAGCCGGGGCTGGTGCGGCGCACCATCGAGCGTGGGCACGCGACGCTGGTCAAGGCCGGTATCGAGCGGCCGCGCATCGGCGTGTGCGGGATCAACCCGCATGCCGGGGAGAATGGCTTGTTCGGCTATGGCGAGGAGGAGGAGAAGATCATTCCCGCCGTCGAGCTGCTGCAGGCGCAGGGGCTGGACGTGACCGGGCCGTTGCCGGCGGACACCCTGTTCTTCCGCGCCGGGCGCGGCGATTTCGACCTGGTGGTGGCGATGTATCACGACCAGGGGCATGGGCCGGTGAAGGTGCTCGGCTTGGAGGCCGGGGTGAACGTGACCGTGGGGCTGGAGGTGATTCGCACCTCGGTGGACCATGGCACGGCGTTCGATATCGCCGGCAAGGGCGTGGCCGATGAAGGCAGCCTGCTGGAGGCGTTGCGCCAAGGGGCGGAGCTGGCGACCCGGCGGTAGGTGAGGGTGGCTGTGCCGGCCCTGTCGCGGGGCCGGTATGAGCCGCATAAATTCGGTAAAACAGAAAACCCGGCGCTATATTCGATCGAACCAAACGACCGAGCCCCGCGCCACCATGATGACCCTGCGCCAGATCCGCCACTTCATCGCCGTCGCCGAAACCGGTTCGATCTCTGCCGCCGCGCAGGCGGTATTCATCTCCCAATCGACCCTCACCCAAGCCATCCAGCAGCTCGAGGACGAGATCGGCGTCACCCTGTTCACCCGCCATGCCAAGGGCATGAGCCTCACCCACCAGGGCCACCAGTTCCTGCGCCAGGCGCACCTCATTCTGGCCACGGTGGAAAACGCCAAGCGCAGCCTGCAGCAGAGCACCGACCAGGTCGAAGGCCAGCTCACCCTCGGCGTCACCAGCCTGGTCGCCGGTTACTACCTGGCCGACCTGATCACCCGCTTCCAACACGCCTACCCCAACGTGCAAACCCGCGTGGTGGAGGACGAACGCCCGTACATCGAGCACCTGCTGGTGGCCGGCGAGATCGACGTGGGCGTGCTGATCCTCTCCAACCTCGAAGACCGCCACGCCCTGCAGACCGAAGTGCTCACCCACTCGCCGCACCGCCTGTGGCTGCCGCCGCGCCACCCGCTGCTGGAGCGCGACAGCATCAGCCTGGCCGACGTCGCCGGCGAGCCGCTGATCCAGCTCAACGCCGACGAAATGGGCCTGCACGCCCAGCGCATCTGGAGCCGCGCCGGGCTCACGCCGAAGGTGACCCTGCGCACCGCGTCGGTGGAGGCGGTGCGCAGCCTGGTGGCGGCGGGGCTGGGCCTGTCGATCCAGCCGGACATGACCTACCGGCCCTGGTCGCTGGAGGGCGACATCATCGAGGCGCGCCCGCTGGCCGACCTCAGCGAGCCGCTGGACGTGGGCCTGGCCTGGCGCCGGGGCACGGCGCGCACGCCGCTGGTCGATCCCTTCCTGACCCTGGCGCGAGGGCAGGGCAGCGGGCGCAAGGTTTCGATTTAATCGAACGCTGCATTCAATATTTAGAATTTGTGAACCTGGCAGTCGGGATCTAGTCTCGTTCTAGCGCCCGACCTTCATTGGAGGCGCCGTGGATACCGAGACGAAAAAAAGAAGAAGCCCGAACATGTCCGCAAGCCTTCCCCTGCACAGCGCTCAGTTGATCGACGGCCACCTGGTGGCCGGCGAAGGCCCGGCCGAAGCCATCCTCGACCCCGCCACCGGCGAGCGCCTGCTGAGCGTCGCCGAAGCCTCCCACGAGCAAGTCGAGGCCGCCGTGCAGGCCGCCCAGCGCGCCTTCGGCGGCTGGGCGCGGACCACCCCGGCGCAGCGTTCGGCGCTGCTGCTGGCGATCGCCGACGCCATCGACGCCAACGCCGACCGGCTGGCGCGCCTGGAGTCGCTGAACTGCGGCAAGCCCCTGCACCTGGCGCGCCAGGACGACATCCCCGCCACCGCCGACGTGTTCCGCTTCTTCGCCGGCGCCGTGCGTTGCCAGCAAGGCCAGCTGACCGGTGAATACGTGGCGGGCCACACCAGCATGGTGCGCCGCGACCCGGTGGGCGTGGTGGCCTCCATCGCGCCATGGAACTACCCGCTGATGATGGCCGCGTGGAAGATCGCCCCGGCCCTGGCGGCGGGCAATACCCTGGTGTTCAAACCCTCCGAGCACACGCCGCTGTCGATCCTGGCGCTGGCGCCGCTGCTCGTGGACATCCTCCCGCCCGGCGTGCTGAACATCGTCTGCGGCGGCGGCGAGGCGGTGGGCAGCCAACTGGTCGGCCACCCGAAGGTGCGCATGGTGTCGCTGACCGGCGATATCGTCACCGGGCAGAAGATCCTCCAGGCCGCCTCGCGCACCCTCAAGCGCACCCACCTGGAGCTGGGCGGCAAGGCGCCGGTGATCGTCTGCGACGACGCCGACCTCGAGGCGGTGGTGCAGGGCATCCGCACCCATGGCTACTACAACGCCGGCCAGGACTGCACCGCCGCCTGCCGCATCTACGCCCAGGCCGGCATTCACGACCGCCTGGTGGCTGCCTTGGGCGACGCGGTCGGCAGCATTCGCTTCGCCCGCAAGAAAGATGCCGATAACGAGATCGGCCCGCTGATCAGCGCGCGCCAGCGCGACCGCGTGGCCAGCTTCGTCGAGCGCGCCCTGGGCCAGCCGCACATCGAGCGGGTCACCGGCGCCGCCGTGCATTCCGGCCCAGGCTTCTACTACCAGCCGACGCTGCTCGCCGGTTGCCGGCAGCAGGACGAGATCGTCCAGCGCGAGGTGTTCGGCCCGGTGGTCACCGTCACCCGCTTCGAGCACCTGGCGCAAGCCGTGGACTGGGCCAACGACTCCGAATACGGCCTGGCCTCGTCGGTGTGGACGCAGAACCTCGACAAAGCCTTCCAGGTCGCCAACCGCCTGCAATACGGCTGCACCTGGATCAACACCCATTTCATGCTGGCCAGCGAAATGCCCCACGGCGGGCTCAAGCGCTCCGGCTATGGCAAGGACCTGTCCAGCGACTCGTTGCAGGACTACAGCGTGGTGCGCCACATCATGGCGCGCCACGGTCAGGCGCTGGACTGACACCAGAACCCGAAGGCGGGTGTGCGAAACGCCAGGGACGTTGCTCGATTGATACTGCCCCGACAATAGAAATAACAACTTGGGAGATGAACGATGTACAAGACAGCATTGCTCAGTGGCCTGGCCACCGCGCTCCTGGCCAGTGGCAGCCTGCAGGCCGCCGAAGCCCTGAAGGCGGTCGGCCAGGGCGAGGGCCAGCTCGATATCGTCGCCTGGCCGGGCTATATCGAACGCGGCGAGTCGGACAAGGCCTATGACTGGGTCAGCAAGTTCGAGCAGGACACCGGCTGCAAGGTCAACGTCAAGACCGCCGCTACCTCCGACGAGATGGTCAGCCTGATGGCCAAGGGCGGCTACGACCTGGTCACCGCCTCGGGCGACGCCTCGCTGCGCCTGATCTACGGCAAGCGCGTGCAGCCGATCGACCCGCAGTTGATCCCCAACTGGAAGCAGCTCGACGCGCGCCTGAAGGATGCGCCGTGGTACACGGTCGACGGCAAGCACTACGGCACGCCGTACCAGTGGGGCCCGAACCTGCTGATGTACAGCACCAAGGTGTTCCCCACCGCGCCAGACAGCTGGAAGGCGGTGTTCGAGGCCGAGAACCTGCCCGACGGCAAACCGAACAAGGGCCGCGTGCAGGCCTACGACGGGCCGATCTACATCGCCGACGCGGCGCTGTACCTCAAGGCCACCCAGCCGGCGCTGGGCATCACCGACCCCTACCAGCTGACCGAGGCGCAGTACGCCGCGGTGCTCGACCTGCTGCGCAAGCAGCATGGCTTGATCCACCGCTACTGGCATGACACCACGGTGCAGATGAGCGACTTCAAGAACGAAGGCGTGGCCGCCTCCAGCGCCTGGCCGTACCAGGCCAACGCGCTGAAGACCGAAGGCCAGCCGATCGCCACGGTGTTCCCCAAGGAGGGCGTGACCGGGTGGGCCGACACCACCATGCTGCATGTCGAGGCCAAGCACCCGAACTGCGCGTACAAGTGGATGGACTGGTCGCTGGAGCCGAAGGTGCAGGGCGACGTGGCGGCGTGGTTCGGCTCGCTGCCGGCGGTGCCGGAAGGCTGCAAGGCCAGTGAGCTGCTGGGCGCCGAAGGGTGCAAGACCAACGGCTTCGACCAGTTCGACAGGATCGCCTTCTGGAAGACCCCGCAGGCCGAGGGCGGCAAGTTCGTGCCCTACAGCCGCTGGACCCAGGACTACATCGCGATCATGGGTGGGCGGTAGCGCCTAGGCGTTTGCCTGGGCCGTCCCATCGCGGGGCGAGCCCGCTCCCATAAGTACCCCGCCGTTCTGGCGGACGGTGCCGTACCTGTGGGAGCGGGCTCGCCCCGCGATGAGGCCCGCATCACCCCGAAAAAACCACCCCGCACCCCGGAGCACCCCACCATGCCCCCAGCCGTCCAGTTCACCCAGGTCTCCCGCCAGTTCGGCGAGGTGAAGGCCGTCGATCAGGTGTCGATCGACATCCAGGACGGCGAGTTCTTCTCCATGCTCGGCCCCTCGGGCTCGGGCAAGACCACCTGCCTGCGCCTGATCGCCGGCTTCGAACAACCCAGCGCCGGCTCGATCCGCATCCACGGCGTCGAAGCCGCCGGCCTGCCGCCCTACCAGCGCGACGTCAACACGGTGTTCCAGGACTACGCCCTGTTCCCGCATATGAACGTGCTGGAAAACGTCGCCTACGGCCTGAAGGTCAAGGGCGTGGCCAAGGCCGAGCGCCTGGCCCGCGCCGAAGAGGCGCTGGCGATGGTCGCCCTCGACGGCTACGGCAAGCGCAAACCGGCGCAGCTCTCCGGCGGCCAGCGCCAGCGCGTGGCCCTGGCCCGCGCCCTGGTCAACCGCCCGCGCGTGCTGCTGCTCGACGAGCCCCTCGGCGCGCTCGACCTCAAGCTGCGCGAGCAGATGCAGGGCGAGCTCAAGCGCCTGCAACGCCAGCTGGGCATCACCTTCATCTTCGTCACCCACGACCAGGGCGAGGCGCTGTCGATGTCCGACCGCGTGGCGGTGTTCAACAAGGGCCGCATCGAACAGGTCGACACCCCGCGCAACCTGTACATGAAGCCGGCCACCGCGTTCGTCGCCGAATTCGTCGGCACCTCCAACGTGTTGCGCGGCGACCTGGCCGCACAGCTCACCGGCGATGCCCGGGCCTTTTCCATCCGCCCCGAGCACATCCGTTTCGCCAGCGGCGCGCGTGACGCGGCCGAGGTGGAGGTCAGCGGCCTGCTGCACGACATCCAGTACCAGGGCGCGGCGACCCGCTACGAGATCCGTCTGGACAACGGCCAGCACCTGAGCCTGAGCCAGGCCAACACTCAATGGGGCGACAGCCAGGCCGGCCACCAGCCCGGCCAGCGCGTGACCGCGCGCTGGGCGCGCGATGCCATGGTCGCCCTGGCCGAGGGCGCCTGAGATGAGCCTGACCTTGCATGCCCAGGCGCCGGCCGCCAGCGGCGGCGCCCTGCGCGGGTTGTCCAACCTGCTGTACCGCAAGCCGACGCTGTACCTGTCGCTGCTGCTGGTGCCGCCGCTGCTGTGGTTCGGCGCGATCTACCTCGGCTCGCTGCTGAGCCTGTTGTGGCAGGGCTTCTACACCTTCGACGACTTCACCATGACGGTGACGCCGACGCTGACCCTGGCCAACTTCGCCGCGCTGTTCACCCCGGCCAACTTCGACATCATCCAGCGCACCGTGCTGATGGCCGTGGCGGTGTCGATCGCCAGCGCTGCGCTGGCGTTCCCCATCGCCTACTACATGGCGCGCTACACCCGCGGCAAGACCAAGGCGTTCTTCTACATCGCGGTGATGATGCCGATGTGGGCCAGCTACATCGTCAAGGCCTACGCCTGGACCCTGCTGCTGGCCAAGGGCGGGGTGGCCATGTGGTTCGTCCAGCACCTGGGCCTGGAGCCGCTGCTGAACCTGCTGCTGGGCTTGCCGGGCGTGGGCGGCAGCACCTTGTCGACTTCGAGCTTCGGGCGCTTCCTGGTGTTCGTGTACATCTGGCTGCCGTTCATGATCCTGCCGATCCAGGCCTCGCTGGAGCGCTTGCCGCCGTCGCTGTTGCAGGCCTCGGCCGACCTCGGCGCGCAGCCGCGGCAGACGTTCATGCAGGTGATCCTGCCGCTGTCGGTGCCAGGCATCGCGGCCGGTTCGATCTTCACCTTCAGCCTGACCCTGGGCGACTTCATCGTGCCCTCGCTGGTCGGCCCGCCCGGCTACTTCATCGGCGGCATGGTCTACGCCCAGCAGGGCGCCATCGGCAACATGCCCATGGCCGCGGCCTTCACCCTGGTGCCGATCGTGCTGATCGCCGTCTACCTCTCCATCGTCAAACGCCTGGGGGCCTTCGATGCACTCTGAGAAAGCCACCTGGGGCCTGAAAGCGGCCGCCTGGGGCGGGTTGGTGTTCCTGCACTTCCCGATCCTGATCATCTTCCTGTACGCCTTCAACACCGAAGACGCGGCGTTCAGCTTCCCGCCGCAGGGCTTCACCCTGCATTGGTTCAGCGTGGCCCTGGCGCGCCAGGATGTGCTCGACGCCATCGCCCTGTCGGCGAAGATCGCCGCGCTGGCGACGTTGATCGCCATGCTGCTCGGCACGCTGGCGGCGGCGGCGCTGTACCGGCGCGACTTCTTCGGCAAGGAGAGCATTTCGCTGATGCTGATCCTGCCGATCGCCTTGCCCGGCATCATCACCGGCATCGCCCTGCTGTCGGCGTTCAAGGCCCTCGGCATCGAACCGGGCTTCATGACCATCGTGGTCGGCCATGCGACCTTCTGCGTGGTGATCGTCTACAACAACGTCATCGCGCGTTTTCGGCGCACCTCGCACAGCCTGATCGAAGCCTCGATGGACCTCGGCGCCGACGGCTGGCAGACCTTCCGCTACGTGATCCTGCCCAACCTCGGCTCGGCGCTGCTGGCCGGCGGCATGCTGGCGTTCGCCCTGTCGTTCGACGAGATCATCGTCACCACCTTCACCGCCGGCCACGAGCGCACCTTGCCGATCTGGCTGCTCAACCAGCTGGGCCGCCCGCGCGACGTGCCGGTGACCAATGTGGTGGCGATGCTGGTGATGCTGGTGACCATGCTGCCGATCCTCGGCGCCTACTACCTGACCAAGGGTGGCGAAGGCGTGGCCGGCAGCGGCAAGTGAGCGTTTCGAACAAGAACTGAAAAGCACCTGAGAAAAGGAGCCACCGATGCAAACCAAACTGCTGATCAACGGCCAACTGGTCGCCGGCGAAGGCGAGCCGCTCGCCGTGCTCAACCCGGCGCTGGGCACCGCGCTGGTGACCATCGCCGAGGCCACCCCAGCACAGGTCGATGCCGCCGTGCAGGCCGCCGACGCGGCCTTCGAGGGCTGGTCGCAGACCGCGCCGAAGGACCGTTCGCAGCTGCTGCTCAAGCTGGCCGATGCCATCGACGCGCATGCCGAGGAGCTGGCGCGCCTGGAATCGAACAACTGCGGCAAACCCTACGCCGCCGCGCTGAACGACGAGCTGCCGGCGGTGGCCGACGTGTTCCGTTTCTTCGCCGGCGCCAGCCGCGTGCTGCAGGGTTCGGCGGCGGGTGAGTACCTGCCGGGGCACACCTCGATGATCCGCCGCGACCCGGTGGGGGTGGTGGCCTCCATCGCGCCGTGGAACTACCCGCTGATGATGGCCGCGTGGAAGCTCGGCCCGGCCCTGGCCGCAGGCAACACCGTGGTGCTCAAGCCGTCCGAGCAAACCCCGCTGACCGCCCTGCGCCTGGGCGAGCTGATCGCCGGTATTTTCCCGGCGGGCGTGGTCAACCTGGTGTTCGGCCGTGGCCAGAGCGCCGGCGAGCCGCTGACCACCCACCCCAAGGTGCGCATGGTCTCGCTGACCGGCTCGGTGGCCACCGGCAGCCGCATCATCGCCGGCACCGCCGACACGGTGAAGCGCATGCACATGGAACTGGGCGGCAAGGCCCCGGTGATCATCTTCGATGACGCCGACATCGACGCGGCGGTGGAGGGCATTCGCGCGTTCGGCTTCTACAACGCCGGGCAGGACTGCACCGCCGCGTGCCGGTTGTACGTGCAGAAGGGGGTGTACAAGGCATTCGTCGAGAAGCTGACGGCGGCGGTGGCGAGCATTCGTCTTGGCGAACAGGACGACCCGGATACCGAGCTTGGGCCGCTGATCACCCAGCAGCACTTGGAGCGCGTGAGCGGTTTCGTCGAACGTGCCCGGCAGGTGCCGCACATCGAGGTGACCACTGGCGGCAAACGTGCTGACCGCGCGGGCTTCTTCTTCGAGCCGACGGTGTTGGCGGGGGCGCGGCAGGAGGATGAGGTGGTGCGCCGGGAGATCTTCGGGCCGGTGGTGTCGGTGACCGAGTTCGACGACGAGGCCCAGGCGCTGGCGTGGGCCAACGATTCGGATTATGGGCTGGCGTCGTCGGTGTGGACCCGTGACGTCGGGCGTGCGCATCGGTTGGCGGCGCGGTTGCAGTATGGCTGCACCTGGGTGAACACGCACTTCATGCTGGTCAGCGAGATGCCACACGGCGGGGTGAAGCTGTCGGGGTATGGCAAGGACATGTCGATGTATGGGCTGGAGGATTACACGGCCATTCGGCATGTGATGATCAAGCACTGATCGGCGTTGCGCTCATCGCGGGGCAAGCCCGCTCCCACAGGGACCGCGCGGTCATTGTAGGAGCGGGCTTGCCCCGCGATTGGGCCGCACCTCAGCCTCCGACCATCTCCTGCGGCCTGACATGCGCGTCGTACTCCTGCGCCGTCAACAGCCCCAGCGCCACCGCCGCTTCCTTGGGCGTCAACCCTTCGTCCGCCGCCTTGCGCGTGATCCGCGCCACCTGGTCGTAACCCAGCACCGGGTTCAAGGCCGTGGCCAGCAGCAGCGACCCTTCGACATTGCGCGCCAGCGCCGCGCGATTCACCTCCAGCCCCGCCAGCAACTTGTCGGTGAAGATCATCACGCTCCTGGCCAGCACGTCGATCGACTGCAACACGTTGTGGATGATCACCGGCTTGGCCACGTTCAACTCGAACAAACTCGACGCCCCGGCCAGCGACACCGTGGTGTGGTTGCCCATCACCTGCATGCAGGCCTGGGCCAGCACTTCGGCGATGGTCGGGTTGCGCTTGCCCGGCATGATCGAGGAGGTCAGCCCGTCGTCCGGCACCACCAGCTCGGCCAACCCGCAGCGCGGCCCGGAGCTGAGCAGGCGGAGGTCGTTGGCCAGCTTGGTCAGGGACACCGCCAGCACGTTCAACACCCCCGACACCTCGACGAACACGTCGTGGGTGCCCATGCCCTCGAACTTGCAGGGGTTGGGCGTGAAGCGCGTCTGGGTGATGTCCGACAGCGCCTCGCAGAACGCCTCGTCGAAGCCGGCCGGGGTATTCAGCCCGGTGCCGACCGCCGTGCCGCCCTGGGGCAGGCTGCTCAGACGCGGCAGGCAACCCTGCACACGGTCGATGCCGTGGCCGACCTGGGCGGCGAAGGCGGCGAACGCCTGGCCCTGGGTCATGGGCACGGCGTCCATCAGGTGCGTGCGGCCGATCTTCAGCACGTCGTCCCACTGCCGGGCCTTGTCGTCGAGCCGGGCCTGCAAGTGCGCCAGCGCCGGCAGCAACTCGCGGCCGAGGGCGAGGCGGGTGGCCAGGTGCATCACCGTCGGGAAGGTGTCGTTGGACGACTGCGAACGGTTGACGTGGTCGTTCGGGTGCACCGGCGACTTGCCGCCCAGCGCATGGCCGAGCAACTGGTTGGCGCGGTTGGCGATGACCTCGTTGGCGTTCATGTTGGTCTGCGTGCCGGAGCCGGTCTGCCACAGGGTCAGCGGGAAATGGCTGTCCAGTTGGCCTGCGGCAAGCTCCTGCGCGGCCTGCTCGATGGCCTCGGACAGCGTGCCGTCCAGCGCGCCCAGGCGCCGGTTGGCGCGGGCACTGGCCAGCTTCTGCTGGCCGAAGGCATGCAGCAGCGAGGCCGGGAACTGCTCGCGGCCAGCGCCGAAGACCGCCAGGGCCCGTTGGGTCTGGGCGCCCCAGTACTTGTCGGCGGGGATCTCCACCGCGCCGAAGGCGTCGTGTTCGATGCGCACCTTGTGCATGTGAATGTGGCTCCTGACCTAGAGCGGCGCTGCGGCGGCGCGGCCCAGCACGCGCTGGTACTCGCCTTGCGCCTGCTGCTCGGAGAACTCGCCCGACCACTTGGCGACCACCACGGTGGCGACGCTGTTGCCGATGGTGTTGCAGGTGGCGATGGCCATGGACATGAAGCGGTACACGCCGAACAGCAAGGCCAGGCCCTCGACCGGCAGGTGGCCGATGGCGGTCACGGTCGCGGCGAACACCACGAAGCTGCCACCGGACACGGCCGCCGCGCCCTTGGAGGTCACCAGCATGATGGCGATGATGCCCAGCTGCTGTTCCCAGCTCAGCGGCACGCCATAGGCGTTGGCGATGAACAGCACGCACAGCGACATGTAGATCGAGGTGCCGTCGAGGTTGAAGGCGTACCCGGTGGGCAGTACCAGGCCGACGCTCTGCTTGGAGCAGCCGAACTTCTCCAGCTTCTGCAACAGGCGCGGCAGGGCGCTTTCCGACGAGGCGGTGCCCAGCACGATGAACACTTCATCCTTGATGTACTTGAGGAAGCGCCACAGGCTGAACCCGCAGAACCGGCACACCGCGCCCAGCACGATGAAGATGAAGAACAGCACCGCGACGTAGAACATCAGCACCAGGTTGGCCAGCGACATCAGCACCGCCGTGCCATTGCTGCCCACGGCGTAGGCGACCGAGCCGAACGCGCCCAGCGGGGCGAGCTTCATGATCAGGTTGATGAACTCGAAGAAGCACTCCGACACACGGTTCAGGCCGTCCTCGATCACCGCGCGGCGCTCGGCCTTCAAGGCCAGCAGGGCGAAGCCGAACAGCACCGAGATCACCAACACCTGCAACAGCTGGCCACCGGCGAAGGCGCCGACGAAGTTGTCGGGGAAGATGCCGTAGATGAAGTCCAGGGTCGATTGCGGTGCGTTGCCTTTGGCGACCGCGGCGGCGGCGGCGGCGGAGGTGGCGCTGTTGGGGTGGGCGTCGTGCATGCCGGAGCCGATGCCGATCAGGTTGCCCCAGCCCAGGCCAATCGCCAGGGCAAGGGTCGAGACCACCTCGAAGTAGATCAGCGCGCGCACGCCGACCTTGCCCACCCGGCGCACATCACCGGCCGAGGCGATGCCGTGGACCACGGTGAAGAACACCAGCGGGGCGACCGCGGTCTTGATCAGCTTGAGGAAAATATCCCCGAGGATCTTGAACTTGGCCGCCAGTTCAGGGGCGATGAAGCCGAAGGCGATGCCGATCAGCATGGCCGCGACGACCTGGAAGGTCAGGTCGCGGTAGAAGGGTTTGGCGGTTGCGGATGACATGGGCGAATTCTCATTGTTGTCGTTGTAGAGAGAATGGCGCGGGCCGCGGTGGGCCCGCGGCTTGTATCAACGTTGCACGCGGCCTGGGCGCTCCAGGGCGCGGTCGACCATCTGCGGCGCCAGGCCCAGGTAGTTGGCCGGGTCGGTCAGGCGCTCGAGTTCCGCGCGCGGCAGGCGTGCGTTGACCTCGGCATCGCGCAGCAGCGCATCGAGCAGGCTGACGCCTTCGTCGTTGGCCACGCGGCAGGCGGCATACACCACGTCGTGGGCGACCTGGCGGCCCAGCTCCGGGGCCAGGCCCATCATCACCGCTTCGGCGACGATCAGGCCACGGGTCATGTCGAGGTTCTGGCGCATGCGTTCGGTGCGCACGTCGAGGCCGGCGAGCATGAACTTGGCCTGGCCGAGGGAGGCGGCAGTGAGGGCGAAGGCTTCGGGGATGGCGATCCACTCGGCCTGCCAGGGGCCGGTGGAGCGCTCGAAGTCCTGGATCATCGCATCGAGCATCAGCCCGGCCTGCTGGCGCACGCCCTTGGCGGCAGCGTACATCAGCTCGCAGGAGATCGGGTTACGCTTCTGCGGCATGGTGCTGCTGGCGCCACGGCCCTTGACGAAGGGCTCGTAGGCCTCGCCCAGCTCGCTGGTCATCATCATCATCACGTCCAGCGCCACCTTGCCCAGCGAGGCGCTGACCAGGCCGAGGAAGTTCAGGGTTTCGGCGAGGTTGTCGCGGGCCACGTGCCAGGTGGCCTGCGGCACGCCCAGGCCCAGCTCGGCCATCAGCGCCTCCTGCACTTCCAGGCCCTTGTCGCCCAGCGAGGCGAGGGTGCCGGCGGCCCCGGCGAACTGGCCGACTTCCACCCGTGGGCGCAGCTCGAGCAGGCGCTCGGCGTGGCGGTCGAACATGCTCAGCCACACCGCGCACTTGTAGCCGAAGGTGATCGGCAGGGCGTGCTGCAGGTGGGTGCGGCCGGCCATGGGGGTGTCGCGGTAGCGCTGCGCCAGCCCGGCGAGCAGGCCGCGCACGGCCTGCAGGTCGCGCTCGACGATGGCCAAGGCGGCGCGCACCTGCAGCACCACGGCGGTGTCCATGATGTCCTGGGTGGTGGCGCCCCAGTGCAGGTAGCGGCCGGCCTCGCCACAGGTCTTCGACAGTTGCTCGACCAGGGGCAGGATCGGGTAGCCGACGATCTCGGTCTCGTGCTGCATCAGCGCCAGGTCGAGCGAGGCGTAGGTGGCCTTGGCGGCGATCTGCTCGGCGGCGGCGGCGGGGATCACGCCACAGCGCGCCTCGGCCCGGGCGAGGGCGACCTCGACTTCGATGTAGCGCTCGATCAGCGCTTGGTCGGAGAACACCCCACGCATTTCGGCGGTGCCGAACATGTCGCGGAACAGGGCGGAGTCGAAGACGGTGGTGGACATGGCGGATCCTTTCTTGTTGGCTATTTGTTCGGTTTTAATCGAACTAAATTAATACATCCGAACAAAATGGTCTGCCACATTTGGTACACTGTCAACCCTTCGTCTTCCGGGAACCTGAGCCCGCAATGAGCACCCGTGGCCGCTTTACCGACATCGCCAGAGACCTCACCGAGAAAATCGCCAACGGCCAGCACCCGGTCGGCTCGCTGCTGCCCACCGAGCTAGAGCTGTGCGAGCTATACGGGGTGGGGCGGCACACCGTGCGCGCGGCGATCGACCAGTTGCAGGGGCAGGGCATGGTGTCGAGGCGACGGAAGGTCGGCACCCGGGTCGAGGCGGCGGCGCCGCGCAACGGTTATTCACAGGCGATCGACTCGATCACCGACCTGGTCCAGGTGGCCGAGTCGCATGTGCGGGAGATCCAGGGCGTGCGCCATTTCGTGGCGGACATCGCCCTGGCCAAGCGACTGGGGCTGACGCCGGGCGAGCATTATTTCTGCGTGTCGAGCATCAAGGTGGAGAACAGCGAGAGCCGTTACCCGTTGTGCTGGACCGACGTGTACGCCGAGCAGCGTTTCGCCGAGGTGGTCGCCGAGGCCGAAGCGCACCCGGGCGAACTGATCGCCGCGTTGATCGGCAAGGCATTCGCCAAGAGCATCGAGTCGGTCGACCAGGAGGTCAGCCCGGTGCAGCTCACTACGGAACTGAGCGCGAGCCTGAAGGCGCCGAGTGGCGACCTGGGGTTGAACATCATCCGCCAGTACCGTGACCAGGATGGCGAGATCATTTCGGTGTCCGAGACGGTCTACCCGCGCGACCGCTTCAAGCTGGTGATGCACATGACCCGCTCGGCGCACTGAGCGGCGGTGGGTGCATCGCGGGGCGAGCCCCGCGATCACCGGCAACGCCGGCGGCATCCCCCACGGAAAAGGCCCGCCCGCCTCAGTTGCTGGGCCGCTGCTTGGTAGCGTCCAGCTCTGCCTTCTTGCCGGTCGTCACCAGGGTGATCTTCGCCGACTTCTCGATGGCCATGTCGAAGGTGTCCTGCATCTTGGCGATGGCATCGGTCGCGGTGCCCTTGAGCCCGCCATTGGCGGCCCAGTCGAAGTTCGACACCCCCGAGATGTTATCGGCGCCGGGCACGTCGTGGGTCTCGATGGCGGTGAACACATCGGGGTGGCGCTGCATGTACTTGGCCGCATCGGCCAGGTCCTTGGGCACGTTGCCCGAGGCGTTGTCGGCGAGTTTGTCGAGCTCTTCCTTGGTGATCACCGACTTGCCGGTCTGGCGCATGTAGTCGGCGATCACCTTGCTCGACTTGGCGCTGTCCAGCGAGCTGTCGAAGGCGGAGGTTGAGGATCGTGGCGTGCTGGACCCGCTGCCAGCAGGTGGGACGGTAGACATCGGCGCTGCTCCCTGATCGAGGTGAAGTGGTGAGCCGACGGTAGCATGGGCCAGTGGCCATCACGGCGAAGCCTTCACAACGATTCACAGCGCGCCCCGCTTTTTCACGCCCGCACCCTCACCCAGGTCGGATAATCGACCGATACCTGCGCGGCACGCTGCGCAGCAGAATCCTCGGCTCCTACTGGCACTCAGGGACTGAACGCATGCAGCAACTGATCGACCGCAACTACGACTTCATCGTCTGTGGCGCCGGCACCTCGGGTTGCGTGGTCGCCGCCCGCCTTGCCGACCAGCCCGGCGCCCGGGTATTGCTGATCGAAGCCGGCGGCGCCTACACCGGCCCCGAGGTCACCGACCCCGCGCAATGGCCGTCGAACCTCGGTTCCGAGCGCGACTGGGCTTTCGAAGCGCAGCCCAACCCCGCCTTGAACGGCCGCCGCATGGCCTTGAACATGGGCAAGGGCCTTGGTGGCGGCTCCAGCATCAACGTGATGGTGTGGGCGCGCGGGCACCGCACGGACTGGGACCACTTCGCCGACGAAACCGGCGACCCCGGCTGGGGCTACGAATCGGTGCTCGGCTACTACCGCCGCATCGAAAACTGGCAAGGCCGCCCCGACCCCCTGCGTCGCGGCTCGACCGGCCCTGTGCACATCGCCCAACCCCGCGCGCCCCAGCCCCTCGCCTGGGCCACCCTCGAGGCCGCCAGCCAACTGGGCATCCCCCGCTTCGACAGCCCCAACGGCGAGATGATGGAAGGCCCTGGCGGCGTCGCCATCGCCGACCTGCGCATCAAGCAGGGCAAGCGTGAATCCGTGTACGACGCCTATATCGTGCCGCGCCTGCACAACCCGAACCTGCACATCCTCACGCACGCGCAGGTGGCCCGCGTGTTGTTCCAGGGCCGCACGGCGATTGGCGTCGAGGTCGTGGTTGACGGCCAGTTGCAGCGTTTCCACGCGACGGGCGAAGTGATCCTGTCACTGGGCGCGGTGAACACCCCCAAGGTATTGATGCAGTCCGGCATCGGCCCGGAGGCCGAATTGCGCGCGCACGGCATCCCGTTGATCAACCCATTGCCTGGCGTGGGGCAGAACCACCAGGACCACGTCGCCTTCGGCTGCACCTGGGCGTATTCGCAGCCGCAGCCGGTCGGCGGCGGAGGTTGCGAGGCCACCTTGTACTGGAAGAGCGACGCCCGCCTGGAAGCGCCGGATTTGCTCCACTGCCAGCTGGAATTCGCCGTGCCTTCACCGCCCGAGGTCGGCATTGCGCCGCCGGCGCAGGGGTGGACGATGTTCGCCGGCTTGGCCAGGCCGGTCAGCCGCGGGCGGTTGCGGCTGTCGGGGGCTGGGGTGCTGGACAAGATGTTGATCGAGCCGAATACCTTGAGTGCGCCGGAGGATAGGGCGGCGGCGTTGGCTTCGGTCGAGTTGTGCCGGGAGTTGGGGAACCATCGGGCGTTTGCCGGGTTGGTGAGCGGGGAGGTGGTGCCTGGGCCACGGGATCGGCGGGGGATGGAGCGGTTCTTGCGGGACTCGGCGGTGAGTTTTTGGCATCAGTGTGGGACGGCGAAGATGGGGCGAGGGGAGGGGGCGGTGGTGGATGGGGCGTTGAGGGTTTGTGGGGTGGAGGGGCTGCGGGTGGTGGATGCTTCGGTGATGCCGCGGATAACGGTGGGGAATACGATGGGGGCTTGTGTGGTGATTGGGGAGCGGGGGGCGGACCTTGTACGGGGGGCCGAAGCGTTGTTGTAGACAGGAAAATTCCTACAGGATACCGTTTCGCATTCCTACATTTATGCGCGCGATTTCCTTCCATGGATGCCCTGAAATCCCTGCGGACCGACCTAGCCGCGTTCGCTACCGAGCGCGACTGGGATCAATTCCATACCCCCAAAAACCTTGCGATGGCCCTGTCCGGCGAAGCCGGCGAGTTGCTGGAGCGTTTCCAGTGGCTGACCCCAGAGCAAAGCGAGCGCAATGCGCTTTCGCCAGAGGCGCTCGAGGCGATCGAAGAAGAGATGGCGGATGTGCTGCTGTACTTGGTACGTCTGGCGGATCGTCTGAACGTCGACCTTGAGACCGTTGCCCAGGCCAAGCTCAAGCGGAACGCAGAGAAATACCCGGTCAGTGAAGCCAAGGGCAATGCCGTCAAGTATTCGAGGCGAAGCGAATGACGCCCCGAGTGTTTTACCAGCCTTGCTCGCAGCCTGTTGCTCGCAAAAACTTGCAGACCACCATTCTTAACCCAGTGCTGCTCGACGATATCGCGGACTTGTTGGAGCCCGAGTTACTGGCAGACCTGCGTAAAACCTACTTCGCAGGCAAGCTGTACATCTGGGGGTTATCCTCGCCCAGAACCAGAAATGCCTGGCTCGCTATGGAGCCGGGCGATACCGTTATCTTCAACACCGAAACCGTCGTCACCGTTAGTGCATGTTTCACCCATCGCACGCACAATCGCGATTTGGCCTTGAAGCTCTGGGGTTGGGCAGATGCTGTGTCTGGAACAACCTGGGAGAACATCTACTTCGTCAACGATGTTCGTCATCACGCTATTCGTTTCAAGGCCATTCAGGCACTAGCTGACAGTGGGCAGGATCGCTCTTTCTCTGGTTATGACGATGTTCAAAGTGCAGCCATCCTGGATCGTTATCCTGAGCTGGACCACGATTACTTCCCTGAGGACGTGACGCTGGACGAGGCGCGTCGAGACATCCAGTTGACTGATGGAATGGGTACGCGACCTACCCGGTTGGAGCACAAGTACATCGTGCGCCACCTCTTCCAAGGCAAGCCCACGGGCCACTGTTGCATTTGCCTAAACGAGTTCCCCAGGCACCTGCTGGTGGCGGCACATATCAAGAAACGATCGGCTTGCAGCACGAAGGAAAAGCTCGATATCGAGAACATTGCTGTCCCCATGTGCCGACTGGGTTGCGATCCGCTGTTCGAGCACGGCTACCTTGCTGTCAGGAACGGCAAGGTCGTCCGGCATCCTTCACGTGTAATGACCGAGGCGACGGAGAGCTACGTGGAGAGGGTGCTTGGCACGCAGGTGATGGGTTGGAGCAGGAAGAATCGGAAGTATTTCGACTGGCACCTGGATGCCCATGGGTTCGAGCCTGGGGCATTGGCTGATTTGAGCTGACGATGAAGGGGCTTTTGTGGTTGATGCGCAAATGAGTAGAACTCGAACACGCGAGGCTGCACGGTAGTTGTACGAGCTGGCTGACTGTGAACATCAGGCGCCTTTCAGGCAATAAGGAAGACGTCCGTGGACGTCTTTGATCGATAATTTGGTGGGTCGGGGTAATTTGAATTAATCTACTAAGCCACTATTTTTTTGAAAAAAACTCTGTTTAAAAAGTGGTTCTGGAATCCCCGTCGCCAATAGCTGACGGTCAGGATCAGAGCAGATAGTGCCTCGTGTTGGGTGCTGGTAAAGACGCAGCCACACACTGCGAAACCTGCATAAGATGTCTCGACCTCGGCAGACCTATTCCTGCCTACGACGTAACCCACTCGCAATAGACACGCTCCGTGAGGATCGAGTAGTGTCGCAGGTGAATTTGCACCCACGCTTGGTCGAGCAAACGAGGCTGCCTATCCATGGTGTATAACTCCCTTATACGCTCATTGGCACCCTGAAAACCTCGGCCTAGACGCAGATAGCGAGAGGAGCAAGAAATGTTATACGCCACACCCGCTCAGGGAGTTATGCACCAGTTGGTGTCTATTTATAGTTGTGTAAAACAGAGAGGTATCGATGACTATGGATATAGACATAAATGAGATAATAGACACTCAAAACTCCACGTGGGAGTCTCAGTGTATAGATAAGTCGCATGCCACTGCGTTCTTGGAAGATTTGTCTCTTATTAGAGATGCTGCGTCAAGAGCTGCTCAAAATACTGAGTCTATGCAAATTTTGTTGTGCTCTCTCTATTCATACGCCATGGGGCAGTTTGAACTATATATTAGAAGGCAATTCGCTGAGGTTTTAAATACATCGATTTTCTTTAGTTCGTATGACAGCGCAAGCATAGCTGAGAGACTTCGAAAAGTAGGGTGCGCTCCAACCATTGAATCAATATTAGTAGATGGTTCAAATGAATGGGAGCCTGGATGGTTAATTTCCGAAGCCATGCCTGGATGGCATGACCCTGAGAAAGTAAATCAGTATTTTAAAGTCTTATTTCCTGATTTTTGCTTGTACTCTAACGGGCAGTCTGAACGTATTCGACTAATGTGGCAGATAAGACACTCAATTGTCCATACAGGCGGTCTCATTACCAGGTTTGACGCAAGAAAGCATAGATTGTTGCACCGATTTGGGGATAGAAAGCTTTATTTATCGGCTACGTCAATTGATAGTTTGGCTCATTGGTTGAATGAAATTGTTATTGACTCCACGGTAAGGCTGAAAGCAAAAGTAATGGAGCACTATATAACAAGCGGCGAGGAAGAAACAGATAGCGCAATAATAGAAAAGGCGGCAGGGTGTTGCAGTCCATTCAAGCGTGGAGACGCCCAGTAAGACAATACACTGGACGTCTTCGGCTATGGTGATTTTTGACGTTAGGTGTCGCAAGTGAAATCACTACTACTTCGGGTAATGCTGATGGGGTTCTCGCTAGTGTGGTATTTCGCAAATAAAGCTCATATTTTGGTTTAGGGAAACTCCGAACAACCGGCAAAAATGCAAGGTCCAGATAGCACAAAGCCCCATAAAATGGGGCTTGTGTAAGAAAGGTGGTGGAGCCGGGGGGGTTAAAAATATTTGCGTAACCTGTTGTTGTAAATGGAATTATTTCTTTTTTTTCTATTGGATGCCCCCATAAGGGCCCCCACGCTGGTATTTCCGATGAACGGCTATTTGAGGAGTTGAACTGGCGTCTGTAATTGTCGTTCTGCAACCGGGCGAGGCCAGTCAGCCACCGGCGAGTATTCAATGGAGTCGGTCGGTGTACTGCATAACCTCGGTTATCTGGATGCGAGGGTTTGAGACCTGCTCAGCACTGGGTGCTGGGTAGATGTCAGGTCACGCAGTTTGGTTTTTTCCTCGGTAGCGCACCATGGGCTCATCTAGAACGATTTGAGCTGAGGTGCGGTATGAGCCACTCGATGGCTACCTGTCACAACTGTGGCAAAGCGATGGTTCCGAGAGCGATATATAGTCGTGGTTTCTGGGGATATTCGTCTTCGTCCAATCACTGCCCCTTTTGCCTGAGTGAGAATTGGCACGGCGGAAATCCAGGGTTAGGGGCTCGGCTATTTGCGTTGGTTGGCCTGGCACTAGGCGTTCTAGCCTGTGTGTTGATGGGAGCGTTTCTGTTCAAAGTGCAGTGGTGGCTGGGCGTTGAAGGAAAATGGCCTTTATTGAGCCTAGCCACATGCGCGGTGTCAGTTTTCGCGGGGTATCGGTTTTACAACTGGTTTGTAGATTGCTAACTAGTCATTCCCGCTCAGAAACACCGGGTAGGAACCGGCCAAAAGCAGTCCTCGATCACTTGCGTAGGTTTGACTGGACTGCACTCTATTCTCTATCGGGCCGGTATCCCTCTTCTAGCGGCATTTGCCGGCTGTTCAGCTGATGTTGCAAGGAAAGGACGTTCGCAGATGACGTAGAAGATCGTTCGGTAGCACCGCAGGGAGCTTCGCGGTGCCTTTGTTGGACAGCTGGATGGAAACGGTCTTGTTAAGGTCTGTAAATTTTACTTGGACTTTTTCCAGCACATGTTTCCGGCCGGCCAGAAGGAGATCAGTGGCATCGCGCACATCTTTTGCCCCCTTGAGCAAAATTTTCCC
This sequence comes from Pseudomonas entomophila, assembly GCF_029193575.1. GTDB lineage: Bacteria > Pseudomonadota > Gammaproteobacteria > Pseudomonadales > Pseudomonadaceae > Aquipseudomonas > Aquipseudomonas entomophila_G. The sequence continues at coordinate 43,937 of NZ_JARGCS010000016.1, forward strand.
AGTCACTCCTTCGTCTATTTCGACACCAGAGACTTGGAGCGAGTCGACGATGATTGCATGATCCACCGCCTCCTGGAGCGCCGCGACCCAGTCGATCAGGTTCACCGAAGGAGGCGTCACTACCAAATTGAAACTGCAGGCTTCAAGCAAGCGGCTGATCAGTTCCTTTAGGCTGCGCTGGTAATTTCTGAGCTCAATATGGGGAGGCGAATCGAAAAGCGTGAACTCCGTCGTCCGGTACCCAATTCGATCAAGCACCTCTTCACTTCCAAAAGGGGTCGATATCACCTCCTGGTAACTGTACTTTTCGATGTAACGCCCTTCGATGAAGTCATCTCTGATTCGCTCGATAGCGAAGCCATCCATTCTCTCCTCCGTAAATGGCATGTCGATTAGCCTCTTGCCTACCGATCGAATCGACGAAGGCCATTGAGCATTCAGCCACCTCACCCTGTTCATGCTGGCTCTCCTTGCGTTTCAGCGCCTGCTTGAGCTTGCACTCTGAGTTCCTTGATAACCTTCGCAGCGGTTTCTTCGATGATGCCCAGATAGGTTTCTTTGTCTCCGGCGGTGACCGGTCGGATCGTCTTGGTGTACTCGAGTTCTACCAGCCGGTAGGCGCCTCGGACGAAATACTTGAAACCTTTTCCTTGCATCGGCTCCTCAAACGCTGCCTCAAATTCAACCATTGGCTGTGGTGCCTTGTGCAGTACGGAGCGCCAGATAATCGAGGTGATAAAGAAACCCTTCTTGGTCAGGCTCTGGTACTCCTCGGACGCTAGCAGTGTCTCGCCTTTCAGCGCGACGTTCTTGACCAGCGCCAATGCCTCTTCTTTGGCCACCTCAGCTTCTTGGTCATCGTCTAGGTCGAGCTCGTCCTCCTCAGGTTCTTGGGGCAAGCGCTCCACCTTCACGCTGGTTACGTTCTTCAATGAGAAACCCGCGAGATTGCTGATCAGGGATGTAAAGAACTCTGTGCGCAGGGCAGGGGACTGGAACTCGCCGAGCTCGATGCGGATGGCGGGGATTTCAGCTTTGGCCTTCGTATCCAGCTTGTCCTTGAGCTTGGAGTAAATGGTTTTCACACGATCGTTGGCAGGCATCCGAATGACCGTCTTGTCCGCTGAGACGTGGAACTCGATCGAGGCCTCTTTAGGTGTGCGCTGGACGAGCCGTGTTTTGCCGTAGTCGACATCGGAGTACTTAATGTTGGCGACGACTTGGTTGCCGTCCTTTATCTGCTGCGTGACCCTCTCGTCCTCGGGAGACTCCTCAATGTATTCCCGGAGCACTTCCCGAATTCCTTCCACGGTTAGCGCGGTTGGCAGCGTCACTGAGGTGAGCTTTTCCTGCCGGCCGGAGTGCTCCCGTTGTTCCAATAGGGTATTCAGATCATGATAGTCGTGGGGGAGGAGAGAGATTGCACTCACTAGGTCGTCCCGGCTGTCCTTGGCGGAGTAGAAAATCCCCCTGTCCTTTGCGAGCTCAAGCAGAACCTTTTCATTGATTTTTTGCTTGGCCGACATCAACGCGTCGTGAATTTCCTTGTCCGTCGCACAGTACTGAAGCGCATTTTTGATCATTGGCGGGAAAGCTCCAGTTCACAGAAGGTGGTGCGTACGTGTTCAAGTTTGCCGAAGTCAATGGCATCCAGTATCTGTCTGAGATCGTCCCCGCCCTGGTAGTCAGTGATGTACTGGTCTTTTGCCTTGGCGAAATTAGCAGAAGCGTTTTGGTGCGGGTCAACCAAGCGGATCGTGACTTCTGTTTCGGCCTTGATCACCTGGTAGTGCATCAGGTACTCAATAAGGTAGAGAAACTCATCGGTTGTGATTCCCCGTTTGCGCATGAAGATCACGAAGCCTTGCTTGCTTCCCTTCTTTGGGTTCACGTAGGACAAAATGATCCAGGGCGCGGTCAACATATCTAGCGTCGCAGCCTTGGCATGTTCGAGCTGGACGTTCTTCTTGCGAACCAGATGGGGATAGTAGAACTTGCAGTAATCCCGCTCTGGTAGTAGACCGGCACCGCCGCGCAGGTGGATAATCTCGTGGTGAACGTTGTTCAGCCAGTAAATATCCTCAGGGCCCATCACAACGATCTTAGAGCCTTTCGGGATGTCCAACTCTTCGCATTTTACCTTTTCAAGGATTTTGGCGAAGTCCTTGTCATACTCGTTATCGTGGTTGTAGACGAAAAGCAGTCCCTGGATGTTCGCCGACACATCCGGATGGATGTAGGTGTCGCTGAACTCCTGGCTGATCTCGGCACACCGCAGGCTCATGGCTAGGCTCTCGATTGCCTCCCGGATGGCCTGTGTTTTGATTGTGCCCTTCGCGTAGCTCTTGAGGTCGCAGTTCACATAGGTGCGAGACTGCGAGTACGGTTCGTTATACCAAAAGACGACATCGGAGGGATGGGTCTTGACCTCGTGGGCTCCTTGATCCTCGCACGGCCAATTGATGTTGGTGTGCTCCATGCGCCCCCAGAGAAACTCGTTGAAAATTCCCTTCGACAGCTTTTCTGCCATTTTCGCGATGTTTATCGTCTCGGCCATGATTCCCTGGGCTCATTAAAGATGGATAAAGCGGTGCTGGCACCGTAGTGGCATTTACAATAGCGCAGTGAACACGATGTATGAGCCGGCTACAAGCTGATTACCTGTTCGCTTTGGCATCACGCCTCCGCGCAGGACCGATCCGATGCAAAAAATCGAGGACTTGATGAGTATCTTTGTTGGGCGGCAAACACCGCAGACTCGCCTGCGTATCTGGGCCAAGAACGCCCCAGTCATTGAACAGCATATGCGCGCTGCCGCCGAGGAAGCACGACACGACTATTTCGAGTATCTGTACGTACATCGTGACGATGATCGACGGACGATCCAACTGGTCGCCGGTAACCACCCGATACCGGCGAACGACGACGGCAGTCTCCAGATGGAAGGCGGTGCGGCACTCGTGTTGTCGCAGGACGCCCGGTTTGGCCACGTCGCGGTCTTAATCTACCCTTACGAAACGTCCCGGCGCGCAGGGAAACCACTTTTCTGGGGCTTCTTCGATAGTCCGGCAGATGCAATCGCAGGTAAATGGCTCGATCGAGCTGTGCACGACTTCGCCCGTTGCTGCCGTGCATCCAGCGTCGTAGATCAGACGGCTTATCACTCCGACCGGTTGCGAATGCGTTGGCTCAAACTTCGAAGCTGGGCGCTCTGTTTGCGTGGCCGGTTACCCGGCGGCCCGAAAATGATCTGTACCAAGCCGTCGTGGGGCCGGCGGATCATAGCCGGCGTTATTGTCGCCCTCACCACGCTAACCGCGTTGCTAAATCTGCCGAGTATGGTGGCGACGTTATCAGGGTACACCGTGCCTAGATTATGGGCTTTGTTATATCAGGATCCTACAGTTGACAGCGCACCCCCATCTGGATCACAAGTGTCGGGCTCTAGGACAGCAAACAATCCCCCGAAAGCAATACCGAGCCAGGCGGATCCATCTATTACCCCAGCAGTGGCAGGTGTGGAGATGCCCGTCATTTCCGGCTGGTATACGTTCTGCCCTACCGCGGCTGATCAAGGTAGCAGCCCGAAACTTCTGGATTTCCTCTATGACGTGCGAGCGCATGCTGGCAAAGTGGCCTTCTTCGACGTGCAGGTCGACATCGACTGCGTGTTGGGCAAGCAGCCGGACTATGAGGCGACGTTCAGCAGGCTCGATGAAGCGGGCGAGGTTCTTTACATCATGCGCGTGCCCCTAATAATGGACGGCGATCTTTTCACGCCCCAGCAATGGCTTAGCGGCAAGCGCGATCCGTCCGCCCTGCGTAGCATGTACAGCGACAATGGTTCCGCGATTGCGATACACAATGGAAACGACAGCCGTAACCCCATTTCACGTTTCCAGCCACATGTTGAGGGAAGCAACGACATCCTCTTCGGGCCCTATGCGATAAAAGAAAGCTCCGACGACGCTGCCATCACGTTCGATCTGAACGCTTCGTTTCTTGACAGTGCTGCTCTGCAGCAGGCGACCATTATCGCGGAAGAACTCCGTGCTGCCCGTGCGCTGCCTACGACTTTGCATGCGCCAGTCGGGAAAAGTGGGTCATAACCGTTTTTGTTCTGCGCAACGGCCATTCTGCTTGTGGCTGGGAATGTTTGCGAACCAACACCGAAATGTTCGAAGTGCAAGTGGTAAAGATCTGGTTTGGGATCGTGTCCCGGGAAGTGGTGTAACCGAACCAGCCGAAGGCGCCCTGTGGGCGAAAGAGGTTGGTCATCGTGGTTCTTGGCTAACGTTGAGTTTGCGGACTTAACCTTCACCAGAGAAACCACGATGACCAAGCCCACTATCGCATTGACCGAGTTGGTTGAGAAAGGGGCAGACGCAGATCTGCTCAAGCAAATGATCCAGTTCGTTGCCCAGCGCATGATGGAGTTCGACGTCGAAGGCCTGTGCGGTGCCGGCTTCGATGTCAAAAGCACAGACCGGACAAACAGCCGCAACGGCTACCGTGATCGCCTCTGGCAAACCCGCGCTGGCGATGTTGACCTGAAGATTCCCAAGCTGCGCCAAGGCAGCTACTTTCCAGGCTTTCTTGAGCCCCGACGCACCGCCGAGAAAGCCTTGGCAGCCGTGATCCAGGAAGCCTATATCCAGGGCGTTTCAACCCGTTCGGTGGACGAACTGGTCAAGGCCATGGGCATGACCGGGATCTCCAAAAGCCAGGTGTCACGGCTAGCCGGTGAGATCGATGAGCGCGTTCATGCCTTCCTTGATCGCCCGCTTGAAGGTGACTGGCCCTACCTCTGGATCGATGCCACCTACGTCAAGGTGCGGGAGGCCGGGCGCATCGTCTCGGTCGCGGTAATAATCGCCGTGTCCGTGAACACTGATGGTGGCCGTGAGGTCCTGGGCATGCGAGTAGGTCCTTCCGAAGCTGAGCCATTCTGGGCAGACTTTCTACGCAGCTTGATGCGTCGGGGTTTGCGGGGTGTGAAGCTGGTCATCTCTGATGCTCACGAAGGCTTGAAGGCGGCTGTTTCCAAGGTCTTCCACGCAACCTGGCAGCGCTGCCGTGTGCATTTTATGCGCAACGCCCTGGCCCACGTCGGCAAAGGCCAGCGCACCATGGTGGCGGCGCTGCTGCGCACGGTCTTCGCCCAGGACAGCCGCGCCGAATGTCATCAGCAATGGCGCTTGCTCGCTGATCAGTTGCGCAAGAAATACCCCAAGATCGCGGCACTCATGGATGGCTGCGAGGATGAAGTACTGGCGCACATGGCCTTTCCCAAGGCGCACCGACAGCAGTTGCACAGCACCAACCCACTCGAACGGCTCAACGCCGAGATCAAGCGCCGCACCGATGTCGTGGGGATTTTCCCCAACGATCCGGCCATCACGCGGCTGATGCTGCTGGAGCAGAACGACGAGTGGTGCCTGCAACGACGTTACATGCAGTTGGAGGCCTTCGAGGCTGTCAGCGATAATCCACAGGCCAAGCTGTCGGCCGTGATCAACTAAAACGGCAAACTCAGTGGCCAGAGCCATGATGAGTTACACCACTTTCTGGGACACGATCGTTTTTTCACACAGAGCCTAGGTACTGGTATTCCAACGATTAGCATCGGATTGGTCTGGAATACCGAAACGATAGAAACTCAAAAATCTCAGAACGCCGCAAAAGCGCTGGAGGCCGCGTATTTACTGGATTGCAGGCACAAAAAAAGACGTCCGTGGACGTCTTTGATTGATCATTTGGTGGAGCCGGGGGGATTTGAACCCCCGTCCGCCAGTACTCCGCTGTCGGTACTACATGCTTAGCCGTGTCTACTGAGTTAATCCGCAGCCGCCCGACGGGCAGGGTGCTTTGGACGAGTTGGGTAAGTTTTAGTCGCTTTGCCCCCAACGTGCTACACGACGATCCTGTTCTGTATGACAATCACTTCGGGTTTACAGGCATCCCCTGGTGATTGCTGGAGCCGAAGCTACCAGGAGAGCGGGCTCAGCTGCTTACGCAGCGAGAGCGTAGCCCTCGTAGTTTTCGTCATTGGCAACTATAGAAAGTTGCAACAGTGGATTTACGAGTTCTGTTACCAACTCGGCATGCACCTAGAGTTTCGCTACCGGCGTCGAATCCTAATCGGCCCCACACTCAGCTCTAGCTGACGCACCTCGCGGCACGTGAGGCGGAGTATACGCCTTCAAGCGGGCGGCGTCGACAGCTGTGCCGCCGCCCGTTGGCACGGCACGGCTCAAGTGCCACTGCTGCTGCCGCTGCCTTTCTCGGTTTTCTCCAAACGCTCCAGCACCTTGCTGGTAATGGCGATGCACTCCTTGGTGTCGCCTTTGGCCTGGGCGGCCTTGGCTTGGTCGACGTGCTCGGTGAGGGCCTTGTCCAGGCCTTCGGAGGTGGCGCCGGCGGTGGCCATGTTGTCGTCGATCTGCTGCAGGTTCATGGCGCACAGGTCGTCGGCGGCGAATACGGGCGAGGCCAGCAGGGTTGCGGCCGCGAACAGGGCGGAAAGCGCAGTACCTTTCATGGGAGTCTCCTCGTGAGGCCTCTGGAAGGTGGGCCTATGGGGTGGACTGTGGGGCTTGCGCGAGGGTTCCATCGGGGTGATTGGGGGTGTGGGGGCCGCGATTGGGCTGGCCGGGGCAATGGTGTTGTCTGGGCTGGCGCAATCGCGGGGCAAGCTCTCTCCTACAGGAGGGGCGGTTTCTTTCAGGGGTGTTTGGCGATGTGCTCCAGGAGGGCGCGCAGCATCTGGGTGGTGTGGGCGGCGTTCACCAGCATGCCCAGGCCGGGCTCGCCGGCGTTGGCGCAACAGTATTCGTCGAGGGTGTCTTCGATGCCTTTGGCGAGTTCGCTGGCGTGGGCCAGGGCGTCGATGGCGGGGAGAGTGGGGTGGATGGAGAAGATGGCTGAGGGTTTGTAAGGCGGGTCGGGGACGAGCTTGTCCATGGTGTATCTCCCAGTTTGTCGGCGGGGCTGGAACCCTGGTCCTTCTCACGGGATTAGGGTGGCAGCCGTGTGCGGGGTGAGAAACCGGTAAACATGGGAAAACCCGGCCAGACCGAAGCCTGCCCGCGCACGGCCGCCATAGAGGGCTGCCAACATGTTTACAGGGTTCTCACACCCTGATCGCCAATCGTGGCGACCCTGGGACGTTATTCCCGGGGTGCTTTTTCCACAACGGAGAAAGGTCGGCAGTGGGCGTAGGATAGATCCCAAATCGGGCGGACCTGAAGCATTTGGTCTCAGGTTGGGAAATGTCTGACGGAAGATGGGAGGTAGTTATGCGGGCGCAATCGCGGGGCAAGCCCGCTTCTACAGGGACCGCGCGCCGTTCATGAGAGCGGCGGGGTAGCTGTGGGGCGGGCTCGTGTTCAGGCGCTGCGGGCGCGTGTTACGCGGTCTACCAGGTACACCAAGCCGTGGTAGTCGATGCCGCTGTGGCTCGACAAGCCGATCTCACAGGTGCGGCTGGTGGAAATGCCTTCGCTGCAATACTGCACCGCACCCTTCAGGCTGCGCAGCGAATGGGCATTCAGCTCCGGCGTGGTGAAGCCCTTGTCGCCCGCGAAGCCACAGCAATGGATGCCCTCGGGCACCACCACCTGCTTGCTGCAACGCCGCGCCAGGTCGATCAGCGCCTGGCTCTCGCCCAGGTGCTGGGTGCTGCACGTGACGTGCACGGCCACGGGCTCGTCCTGCGGGGTGAACTCCAGTTTGTCGACCAGGTGGGTGCGGATGAAACGCACCGGGTCGTACAGGTCCAGGCGGGTTTCGGCCAGGTCCTGCACCAGGCGCAGGGTGCACGGGCTGGTGTCGCAGTAGATCGGGTCGAGGCCGCCGCGGCTGGCGTGCAGCAGGGCGGCGATCAGTTCCTGGCGCTTGTGCTCGGCCTGCTCGGCATAGCCTTTGGAGGCGAACGGCTGGCCGCAGCAGAGGCTGTCGGCGTTGCCGGGGAACACCACCTGGTAGCCGGCTTTCTCCAGCAGCGCGCGGGTCTTTTCCATGAGTGAACTCTGCTCGCGGTCGGCGTAGGCCGGGCCCATCACCCGTGAGACGCAGGCGGCCATGTACACCACGCGGGGGCGGGCGTCGTTGCTGGCGGGGCCGAAGTCGATGGCCTTGAGCGGCTGCGGCATGGCCGGTGTCCACTGCGGCAGGCGGCCGTTGCTGGCTTTGTTCAGGCTGCCGCTCAGGCGGCCCAGGCGCGGGGCGCCGAGCAGCTTGCGGGCGCCGTTGGCGACGGCGAGGGTCAGGCGCGCGCCGCGCAGGGCCGCGTGGAAGTGCTCGGCCAGCCAGTCGGCGGTGCGGGTGTGGTCGGCGGCCTCGCCGCGCAGCTTCTTCACCAGCTCGCCGGTGTTGATGCCGACCGGGCAACGCTGGGCGCACAGGCCGGTGGCGGCGCAGGTGTCGAGGCCCTGGTACTGGTAGCTGCGCAGCAGCTCGCGGGTGTCTTCGCCGGCGCGGCGCTTGGCCTGGATGTCGCGCCACATGACGATGCGCTGGCGGGGGCTGAGGGTCAGGCCCTTGGACGGGCACACCGGTTCGCAGAAGCCGCACTCGATGCACTTGTCGACGATTTCGTCGGCGGCGGGCAGCGGCTTGAGGTGCTTCAGGTGGATGTCGGGGTCTTCGCTCAGCACCACGTCGGGGTTGAGGATGCCGTTCGGGTCGAGCAGGCGCTTGAGCGCCCACATCAGCTGGTAGGCGTCGTGGCCCCACTCCAGTTCCACGAACGGCGCCATGTTGCGCCCGGTGCCGTGCTCGGCCTTGAGCGAGCCGCCGAACTCCACCGCCACCAACTGCGCGACGTCGTCCATGAAGGCCTGGTAACGCGCCACTTCCGCAGCGCTGTTGAAGCCTTGGGTGAAGACGAAGTGCAGGTTGCCTTCCAGCGCGTGGCCGAAAATGATCGCCTCGTCGTAGCGGTGCTTGTCGAACAGTTGCAGCAGGCGGTTGACGCCCTCGGCCAGCAGTTCGACCGGGAAGGTGACGTCCTCGATGATCACCGTGGTGCCGGTCTGGCGCACGGCGCCGACGGCGGGAAAGGTGTCCTTGCGGATTTTCCACAGCAGGTTGTACACCGCCGGGTCTTCGCTGAAGTCGACCTGTTGCTCCAGCGGGAAGTCGGCGATCGACGCCATGATCAGCCCCAACTGCTCGTGCAGCAGGCCCTGGCTGGCGGCGCGGGATTCGATCAGCAGCGCGCAGGCATTGGCCGACAGGCCCTTGACCCATGCCGGCATACCGGGCTTTTCCTGCACCGAGCGCAGGCTGCGGCGGTCCAGCAGCTCGACCGCCGACACCGGTTGGCGCTTGAGCACGGTCACCGCCTTGCAGCAGCTTTCCACGCTGGGGAACACCAGCAGCGCGCTGGCCTTGTGCGGGTGGTCGGGCACGGTGTCGTAGGTCACTGCGCTGATGAAGCCGAGGGTGCCTTCGGAACCGACCAGCAGGTGCTGGAGGATGTCGAGTGGTTGGTCGTAGTCCACCAGCGCATTGAGCGACAGGCCGGTGGTGTTCTTCAGTCGGTACTTGTGCCGGATGCGGTCGGCCAGTTCGGTGTTGGCGCGGGTCTCGCGGCCCAGGCGGGCGAGTGCGTCGAGCAGGCTGGCGTGGCTGTGCTGGAAGGCGGCGACGCTGGCCGGGTCTTCGCTGTCGAGGCGGGTGCCGTCGGCCAGCACCAGGCGCAGGCCGGCGAGGGTGTGGTAGGTGTTCTGCGCGGTGCCGCAGCACATGCCGCTGGCGTTGTTGGCGACGATGCCGCCGATCTTGCAGGCGTTGATCGAGGCGGGGTCTGGGCCGATCTTGCGCCCGTAGGGGGCCAGCCAGGCGTTGGCCTGGGCGCCGATCACGCCGGGTTGCAGGCGGATCTGCTCGCCCTGGCCGCGGATCTCGCGGCCGTTCCAGCTGTCGCCGAGGACGATCAGCACCGAATCGCTGATGGCCTGGCCGGAGAGGCTGGTGCCGGCGGCGCGGAAGGTCACTGGCACGCGCTCGCGCTGGGCCAGGCGCAGCAGGCCGACCACTTCGTCTTCGGACTCCACGCGCACCACCAGCTGGGGAATCAGCCGGTAGAAACTGGCGTCGGTGCCGAAGGCCAGGGTCGAGGTCGGGTCGTCGAAACGGCGCTCGGCGGGGATCAGGCGCTCGACATCACGCAGGAACGCAGCGGGCAGGGTCATGCAGTCTCCTCGGGGGCCGTCGCGTCTCGCGCGCGATCGGCCCCGGGCTATCAGGCGGTATTTCGTGCGGGCGTCAGGCGCCCAGTTCGCGGACCAACGAGTCGCGGGTGATCTCGCTGATCGACTTGGCGCCGGTCAGCACCATGGCCACGCGCATTTCCTTCTCGAACAACTCCAGCAGGTTCTTCACCCCGGCCTCGCCGTGGGTGGCCAGGGCGTAGAGGAAGGCGCGGCCGATCAGCACGCTGTCGGCGCCGAGGGCGATCATGCGCACCACGTCGAGGCCGCTGCGGATGCCGGAGTCGGCGAGGATTTTCAGCTCGCCTTTCACCGCGTCGGCGATCGCCGGCAGGGCGCGGGCGCTGGACAGCACGCCGTCGAGCTGGCGGCCGCCGTGGTTGGAGACGACGATGCCGTCGGCGCCGAACTTCACCGCGTCGCGGGCGTCATCGGCGTCGAGGATGCCCTTGATGATCATCGGGCCGTCCCAGAAGTCGCGGATCCACTCCAGGTCTTTCCACGAGATCGACGGGTCGAAGTTGGCGCCCAGCCAGCCGATGTAGTCGGCCAGGCCCGTGGGGTTGCCGCGGTATTTGGAGATGTTGCCCAGGTCGTGCGGGCGGCCCATCACGCCGACGTCCCAGGCCCATTGTGGGCGGGTCATGGCTTGCAGCACGCGGCGCAGCGGGCCGTTGGCGCCGCTCATGCCGGCGTGCGCGTCGCGGTAGCGGGCGCCGGGCACGGGCATGTCGACGGTGAACACCAGGGTCTTGACCCCGGCGGCCTTGGCCCGCTCCAGGGCGTTGCGCATGAAGCCGCGGTCCTTGAGCACGTACAGCTGGAACCACATGGGCCGGTCGATGGCCGGGGCCACTTCCTCGATCGGGCACACCGAGACCGTGGACAGGGTGAAGGGAATGCCGTGCGCCGCCGCCGCGCGGGCCGCCTGCACTTCGCCACGGCGGGCGTACATGCCGGTCAGGCCGACCGGGGCCAGGGCCACGGGCATGCTCAGGGTCTCGCCGAACAGCTCGGTCTTGAGGCTGAGCTCGGCCATGTTCTTCAGCACGCGCTGGCGCAGGGCGATGCCGGCCAGGTCCGAGACGTTGTGGCGCAGGGTGTGCTCGGCGTAGGCGCCGCCGTCGGCGTAGTGGAAGAGGAAGGGGGGCAGCTTGCGCTGGGCCGCGGCGCGATAGTCGGTGGAGGCGGAAATGATCATGGGTGCTCGCTGCGTGGGTTGAGGGTTGTGCCGGGCGCTTCGGTGCGCCCGGCCCCTTTCACTTTAGTGATGAACCAGCATACCGGTCAGCCAGTAGGCCTGGACCAGGGTGATCAGGCCGACGATGGTGGCGAAGAACAGGCTGTGCTTCACGGTGAAGCGGAACAGGTCCGATTCCTTGCCGACCAGGCCGGTGGCGGCGCAGGCCACGGCGATGGACTGCGGCGAGATCATCTTGCCGGTCACGCCGCCGCTGGTGTTGGCCGCCACCAGCAGGGTGTCGTTGACGCCGATCTGGTGCGCGGTAGTGGCCTGCAGCGAACCGAACAGGGCGTTGGACGAGGTGTCGGAGCCGGTCAGGAACACGCCCAGCCAGCCGAGGAACGGCGAGAAGAACGGGAACGCCGCGCCGGTGCCGGCCAGCACCAGGGCCATGGTCGAGGACATGCCGGAGAAGTTGGTGACGAAGGCGAAGGCCAGCACCATGCCGATCGACAGGATTGGCCAGCGCAGCTCCCAGAAGGTCTCCTTGAAAGTGGTAAGACCAGTTTTGAAGTTGATCTTCAAGACCCACATGGAGATCAGCGCGGAGATGAAGATCGCGGTGCCGGTGGCGGAGATCGGGTCGAGCTTGAACACCGCCGGGATCGCGGTCGGGGTGGCGACGATGGGCGCGGTCTTCATCACCAGTTGGTCCAGGTGCGGGATGGCGAAGTTGAAGACGAAGCTGTACATCGCGCCGCCCGGGGCGAACATCGCCTTGAAGGGCTTGAGGGTCCAGATCGTCACCAGCACGGTGAGGACCAGGAACGGCGACCAGGCCTTGAAGATCTCGCCCAGGCTGTAGGGCGAGGGCTGGCTGCCGCCACGGCCGACCACGGCGGCGCCGACGCTGCCCTTGGCTTCGGTGAACGCGCGCTTGGGCTGCCAGACTTTCAGGAACAGGGTCAGGGCGACCAGGCTGGCCAGGGCCGAGGTGATGTCCGGCAGCTCTGGGCCGATGAAGTTGGAGGTGAAGTACTGGGTCACGGCGAAGCTCAGGCCGGCCACCAGCGCGGCGGGCCAGGTTTCCTTCACGCCGCGCACGCCGTCCATCATGAACACCAGCCAGAACGGCACGAACAGCGACAGCAGTGGCAGCTGGCGGCCAGTCATGGCGCCGATGTGGAAGGCGTCGATGCCGGTCACCTGGCCAGCGACGATGATCGGGATGCCCAGGGCGCCGAAGGCCACCGGCGCGGTGTTGGCGATCAGGCACAGGCCGGCGGCGTACAGCGGGTTGAAGCCCAGGCCCACGAGCAGCGCGGCGGTGATCGCCACGGGTGCGCCGAAGCCGGCGGCGCCTTCGAGGAACGCGCCGAAGCAGAACCCGATCAGCAGCACTTGCAGGCGCTGGTCGTCGGTGATCGACAGCACCGAGCTGCGGATCACTTCGAACTGGCCGCTCTTGACCGTGAGTTTGTAGAGGAACACCGCGGCGACGATGATCCAGGCAATCGGCCACAAGCCGTAGAGGAAGCCGTAGCCGGCGGCGGCGAAGGCCATGTCGACAGGCATCTGGAAGGCGAAGATCGCCACCAGGATCGACAAGGCCAGGGTGATGCTGCCGGCGACGTGGCCCTTGAGGCGGAACACGGCGAGGGCGAGGAAGAAGAACACGATGGGGATGACCGCCGCCAGCGCGGACAGGCCGAGACTACCGAGCGGTGTGTAGAGTTGTTGCCAGGTTTGCATATGGGGTGACCCCTAATTGTTGTTGGTCAGCACTGGCATTGGATAATTGGTAATACCAATTTACAATGGCTGGTCGCTAGGTTAAAAGCCCCGTCGTGGGTGTGTCAATTTGTCCCGAGGCAAACTTTGGTCGGATGCCGATGAGCGGGTGGCTGTGGTGCGTTGAAAAACGCGGGCTGATGGGTGTCTGCGTGACGCGGATGCGCCAAACTAGACGCCCCGGATTCGCCCGGGGTTCGTGGAGAGCATGTGATGGTTTTTGATCAGGTCCGCCAACGGCGCCTGTCCGACGATATCGTCGACCGGTTGGAAGGGATGATTCTCGAAGGCACGCTGACGTCCGGGCAGCGCCTGCCGGCCGAGCGTGCGCTGGCCGAGCAGTTCGGCGTGTCCCGACCGTCGTTGCGCGAGGCGATCCAGAAGCTGGTGGCCAAGGGGTTGCTGGTCAGCCGCCAAGGCGGGGGCAATTACGTGGCCGAGGCGCTGGGGTCGACCTTCAGCGACCCGCTGCTGCAGCTGCTCGAGCGCAATGCCGATGCCCAGCGCGACCTGCTGGAGTTTCGCCACACCCTGGAGGCGTCATGCGCCTACTACGCCGCCCAGCGCGCCACCGGCCCGGACCGTGAGCGGCTGAAGTCGGCGTTCGATGCGCTGCAGGACTGCTACACCCGGGTCGATGAAGTGAGCCGGGCGGAGGAGGGCGCGGCCGATGCGCGCTTCCACCTGGCGATTGCCGAGGCCAGTCACAATGCCGTGCTGTTGCACACCATCCGTGGCTTGTTCGACCTGCTCAAGCGCAACGTGGTGACCAATATCGGCGGCATGTACCAGCAACGCACGGAGACCCGCGACATGCTGATCAGCCAGCACCGCGAGTTGTACGAGGCGATTGTCGAGGGGCGCGCGGACGATGCGCGGGAGGTGTCGAGCCGGCACATCCTGTATGTGCAGGAAGTGCTGGAAGAAGCGCAGCAGCAGGCTCAGCGGGAAGCACGGGCAGAGCGGCGCAACGGCCGCTGACGCCGCCGCCCTCTGTAGGGGCTGGCTTGCCCCGCGATAGGGCCATCCGGGGCAATGACGTTGCCCGGTCTGACGCCATCGCGGGGCAAGCCCGCGCCTACAAGGGGTGCGTAACGGCTGGGATTACTCGTCCTTGCCTTTATTGCGCACCGCGCGCTGGATCTCGCGGTTGGAATCGCGCTCGCGCTGGGTGTCGCGCTTGTCGAATTCCTTCTTGCCCTTGCCCAGTGCGATCTCGCACTTGATCAGGTGCTTGCTCCAGTACAGCGCCAGGGCCACACAGGTGTAGCCCTTCTGCGCCACGGCCGCTTCCACGCGCTCGAGCTCGCGCTTGTTCAGCAGCAGCTTGCGGGTGCGGGTGGGGTCGGCGATGACGTGGGTGCTGGCGGTGGTCAGCGGGGTGATGTGGCTGCCGAACAGCCAGGCTTCACCGTCCTTGAGCAGCACGTAGCTGTCGGTGAGGTGCGCCTTGCCGGCTCGCAGGCTCTTTACTTCCCAGCCGGACAGGACCAGCCCGGCCTCGAACTTGTGTTCGATGAAGTAATCGTGTCGCGCCTTCTTGTTCTGCGCGATGGTCCCGGTCGGATGTTTCTTTTGTTTAGCCATAGGGGCGGCATTATAGGCAGTCGCCACGTCCTCGGCTACGGGGTTTCGGTGCGCTTGAGCCTGTAGGATGAATCCCGGACAATGCAGGCCGTGTTCCGTTGAACGGAACCGTTCCGAAGCGTCGAGAGGCGCTGCCGCCCCGTTTGGAAGTGACGCCTGGATGACTACCCATATTCAACGTTCCGCCCTGCTGCCGTACCCCGCCCAGGCGCTCTACGATCTGGTCAACGATGTGGCCAGCTACCCGAAGTTCCTGCCCTGGTGCTCGGCGTCGACGGTGATCGAGGCCAGCGACACGCACATGCGCGCGAAGCTGGAGGTGGCCAAGGGCGGCATGAGCCAGCAGTTCGTCACGCGCAACGTGCTGGTGCCGGGGCAGTCGATCGAGATGAACCTCGAAGAGGGGCCGTTCACCCAGCTGCATGGCGTGTGGGTGTTCAAGGCGCTGGGCGAGAAGGCCTGCAAGATCAGCCTGGACCTGTCGTTCGACTACGCCGGGCCGATCGTGCGTGCGACCCTCGGGCCGCTGTTCAACCAGGCGGCCAACACCCTGGTCGATGCCTTCTGCCAGCGTGCCAAGCAGCTCAATGGCTGAGGCGCTCCTGCCCGAGCGCCAGTAGCTGCTGGCGTGCGAAGTGCCGGTTGGGGTTTCGGTGCGCCGCCCCTTGCTGGCTGACCCCAAGGAAGCGCGCAAGCAGAGAGCTGCAAAGGCCAGGGCCGCACGCCAGGCGTGAGAGCGACGCGGCTCCCCTGTAGGAGTGGGCTCGCCCCGAGATGGTCGTGCCACGCCTCCAGCGCCCAACAAAAAGCCCGGACCATGGTCCGGGCTTTTTCATAGCCATCGCCCTTACTGCGGCGAGGTGTCCAGCGGTGCCGGGGTCGGTACCGGCGTGGTCTCGATGGTGTCGATCTCCCGCTGGATCGAGTCTTCCAGCGAGCCGGGCTTGGCCGGTTTCTCCGGTTGTTGCTGCGGCTGGTTCGGCTGGGTGGCCGGGCTGACCGTGGTGTCGCCGCTGCCGCCGAGGATTTCCTGGTCCTTGCTGACGCCTGGCATGAAGTCGCCCGACAGGCTGACCAGTTGGTCGCTGTCGTTGAAGATCACGCTCATGCGCTCCTGCTGGCGTTTGCCGCCACCGGGTTGCAGGCTGTAGAGGTAGTCCCAGCGATTGGTGTTGAAGGTATCCTGCAACAGAGGGTTACCCATGATAAACCTTACTTGCCGTCGGGTCATTCCGGGGCGCAATTGGTCTATCATGTCTTGCGTAACGACATTGCCCTGCTGGATGTCGATTTTGTAAACCCCGGGAAACGAGCAACCGGCGAGTGCGAGCAGTCCCACGAGGGTGAGGCTGGTTAGCAAGAGCTTGGTGTTTTGCATCGGTGGGCGACTTCCACTATCTTGGCTGGACAACGTAAACCCCGATCATACCCGTATTAAGAGAAGCTGCGAAGCAGCATCGGCGAGAAAGCTGACCATGGTTGAAAATAGCGAATTGCGCAAAGCCGGTCTCAAGGTGACCCTGCCTCGAGTCAAGATCCTACAGATGCTCGACTCCACCGAGCAGCGTCACATGAGCGCCGAGGATGTCTACAAGGCGCTGATGGAGGCTGGCGAGGATGTCGGTCTGGCGACCGTCTACCGCGTGCTGACCCAGTTCGAGGCGGCGGGTCTGGTGGTTCGCCACAACTTCGATGGCGGTCACGCGGTATTCGAGCTGGCGGACGGTGGCCACCACGACCATATGGTCAACGTGGACACCAGTGAAGTGATCGAATTCATGGACGCGGAAATCGAGCGTCGTCAGCGTGAGATCGTGGCCGAGCATGGCTACGAGCTCGTGGACCATAACCTGGTCCTGTATGTGCGTAAGAAAAAGTAACGATTTCGATCGTTAAGACAGCAAAGGCGACCTTCGGGTCGCCTTTGTGCTTTCTGGCTGATCGCTGCCTTTGTAAGGGGCTCGCCCTGTGATGACGTCCGGCAGGGCAACGGAGGCGCCTGGTCGGGCGTCATTGCGGGCAACCCCGCTCAGGGGGAGATGTGGTCTTTGGGGTCAGGCTTTGCCTGTTACGACCATTTTGCGCGCATGGGCCAGGGACTCCTTGGTCAGGTCGATCCCGCCCAGCATCCGTGCCACTTCCTCGACGCGCTCGCGTTTGCCCAGGCTGGCCACGGCAGTGTGGGTGGTGTCGCTGTTGCGCACCTTGTGCACGAACAGGTGATGGTGCCCTTGCGCCGCCACCTGCGGCAGGTGCGTCACGGTCAGCACCTGGCCGCGCTCGCCCAGGCGGCGCAGTAGCTGGCCGACGATCTCCGCGGTAGGGCCGCCGATGCCGACGTCGACTTCGTCGAACACCAGGGTTGGAATGCGTGAGGTTTGCGCGGTGATCACCTGGATGGCCAGGCTGATGCGCGACAGCTCGCCCCCCGACGCCACCTTGGCCAGCCCCTTGAGCGGCTGGCCGGGGTTGGCGCTGACCAGCAGCTCGACCTGTTCCAGGCCGTGGGGTGACAGCTCGCCGCCCTCGTTGGGCGACAGCTCGATGCAGAAGCGCCCGCCGGGCATGCCCAGGCGTTGGATCTCTTGCTCCACCGCCACTGCCAACTGTGCGGCGGCTTGCTGGCGCAGGGCGCTGAGCTCACTGGCCCTCTCTTTATAGTGCTGTGCGTAGGCGGCCAGTTCCTCGCCCAGGCGCTCGATGGATTCGTCGCTGGCGTTGAGCCCTTCGAGCTCTTCCATCAGGCGCTGTTGCAGAAACGGCAGCTCGGTGGGGTGCACGCGGTGCTTGCGCGCCAGGGTATAGATGGTGTCGAGGCGTTCCTCCAGGGTTTGCAAGCGCAGGGGGTCGGCATCGAAATGGTCGAGGAAGCGGTTGAGTTCGCCCACGGCCTCTTCGACCTGGATCTGCGCGCTGGCGATCAGGTTCACCGCCTCGCCCAGCGCCTTGGGTGCGTTGTGCACGGCGGTGAGGCGGTTGAGGCTGGCGGTGAGGGCGCTGAGCACGTTGCCCGAGTCGCTCTCGCTGCAATGGTCGATGACCTGGCGGCAGATGCCGAATAGCGCCTCGGCATTGGTCAGGTTCTTGTGCTCCTGCTCCAGTTGCTCCAGCTCGTTCTCGCCCAGGCCCAGGTTGTCCAGCTCTTCGAGTTGGTAGCTGAGCAGTTGGTGGCGCGCGCGTTGCTCGTCGCCGGAGTTGGACAGGCGCTCCAGCTCCTGGCGGGTCTGGCGCCAGCGCTGGGCGGCCAGTTGCACCTGGCGGGCCAGGTCGATGGCGCCGGCGTATTCATCCACCAGGCGGCGGTGGGTGTCGGTCTTGAGCAGCGACTGGTGTTCGTGCTGGCTGTGGATATCGATCAGCAGTTCACCCAGCGCCTTGAGGTCGCCCAGCGGGCAGGGCGTGCCGTTGATATAGCCACGGCTGCGCCCCTCGGCGGTGATCACCCGGCGCAGGATGCACGGGCCGTCGGTTTCCAGGTCGCGTTCGGCGAGCCAGGTGCGGGCCTCGGGGATGTCCACCAGGTCGAAGGTGGCGAGCAGGTCGGCCTTGTCCGCACCGGGGCGCACCACGCCGCTGTCGGCGCGGTCGCCCAGGGCCAGGCCCAGGGCGTCGAGCATGATCGACTTGCCGGCGCCGGTTTCGCCGGTGATCACCGACATGCCGCGGGCGAGCTCGAGGTCGAGGTGTTCGACGATGGCGTAGTTGTGGATGGACAGGTGCACCAGCATGAGGGCCGCTCCCGAGGGGTGATGTCTGGTTATTTATACAGTACTTTTTTCCGGGCTGCCAAGCCCGCCTGGCGGTCACTGAAAACGGCCTTGGCCCTTGAAGCTGGTTTTTCCGACCCCATATACCGGGCAAACAAGGCGGGCGTGGCCCGTACACCAGAAATTGCGGAGGAGAAACCCGATGGCTGACGAACAGCTGGATGAAAAAAACCTTAACGCCGAAGAAGCCGGTTCCGAGGACCTCGGTGCCCGCGTCCAGGTGCTCGAGGAGCAGCTGGCCGCCGCCAAGGACCAATCCCTGCGTGCCGCGGCGGACCTGCAGAACGTGCGCCGCCGCGCCGAGCAGGACGTCGAGAAGGCCCACAAGTTCGCCCTGGAGAAGTTCGCCGGCGACCTGCTGCCGGTGATCGACAGCCTGGAGCGCGGCCTGGAGCTGTCCAGCGCCGACGACGAGAACATCAAGCCGATGCGTGAAGGCATCGAGCTGACCCTGAAGATGTTCCAGGACACCCTCAAGCGCTACAACCTCGAAGCCGTCGACCCGCATGGCGAACCCTTCAACGCCGAGCACCACCAGGCCATGGCCATGCAGGAAAGCGCCGAGGTCGAGCCGAACAGCGTGCTCAAGGTGTTCCAGAAGGGCTACCTGCTCAATGGCCGCCTGCTGCGCCCCGCCATGGTGGTGGTCAGCCGCGCGCCGGCAGCCGCCCAGCCATCGATCGATGAGAAGGCTTGAAATCCACTGGGGCATCCCCATCTAGGTGTCAAGCCTTCAAGTATTACCGCAGTTGGCCAAAGTAGTCGCTGCCACCAAATTCAAGTTTCGGGAGAGTTAACATGGGCAAAATCATCGGTATCGACCTGGGGACCACCAACTCGTGCGTCTCCATTCTGGAAAACGGTAACGTCAAGGTCATCGAGAACGCCGAAGGCGCGCGTACCACCCCTTCGATCGTGGCCTACGCCAACGATGGCGAAATCCTGGTTGGCCAATCGGCCAAGCGCCAGGCCGTCACCAACCCGCACAACACCCTGTTCGCCGTGAAGCGCCTGATCGGCCGCCGCTTCGAAGAAGACGTCGTGCAGAAAGACATCAAGCTGGTGCCTTACAAGATCGTCAAGGCCAGCAACGGTGACGCTTGGGTGCAAGCCAGCGGCAAAGACATGGCGCCGCCGCAGATCAGCGCCGAAGTCCTGAAGAAAATGAAGAAGACCGCCGAAGACTACCTCGGCGAGCCGGTCACCGAAGCGGTCATCACCGTTCCGGCCTACTTCAACGACAGCCAGCGCCAGGCCACCAAGGATGCCGGTCGCATCGCCGGCCTGGACGTAAAACGCATCATCAACGAGCCGACCGCCGCTGCGCTGGCCTACGGCATGGACAAGGCCAAGGGCGACCACACCGTCATCGTCTACGACCTGGGTGGCGGTACCTTCGACGTCTCGGTCATCGAAATCGCCGAAGTCGACGGTGAGCACCAGTTCGAAGTACTGGCCACCAACGGCGACACCTTCCTGGGTGGCGAAGACTTCGACATGCGCCTGATCGACTACCTCGTCGACGAGTTCAAGAAAGAGTCCGGCATGGACCTGAAGAACGATCCCCTGGCCCTGCAGCGTCTGAAAGAAGCCGCCGAAAAAGCCAAGATCGAGCTGTCCTCGGCCCAGTCGACCGACGTCAACCTGCCGTACATCACCGCAGACGCGACCGGTCCGAAGCACCTGAACGTGAAGATCTCCCGCGCCAAGCTGGAGTCGCTGGTCGAAGACCTGGTCACCCGTACCATCGAGCCTTGCCGCATCGCGCTGAAAGACGCCGGCATCGACGCCAGCAAGATCGACGACGTGATCCTGGTCGGTGGCCAGACCCGTATGCCGCTGGTGCAGAAAGCCGTTGCCGATTTCTTCGGCAAGGAAGCGCGCAAGGACGTCAACCCGGATGAAGCGGTCGCCATGGGTGCCGCCATCCAGGGCGCGGTCCTGGCCGGTGACGTGAAGGACGTGCTGCTGCTGGACGTCAGCCCGCTGACCCTGGGTATCGAAACCATGGGTGGCGTGATGACCGCGCTGATCGAGAAGAACACCACCATCCCGACCAAGAAGTCGCAGGTGTTCTCGACCGCCGACGACAACCAGGGCGCCGTGACCATCCACGTGCTGCAAGGCGAGCGCAAGCAGGCCTCGCAGAACAAGTCGCTGGGCAAGTTCGACCTGGCCGACATTCCGCCAGCTCCACGTGGCGTGCCGCAGATCGAAGTGACCTTCGACATCGACGCCAACGGCATCCTGCACGTTGGCGCGAAGGACAAGGCCACCGGCAAGGCCCAGTCGATCGTGATCAAGGCCAACTCCGGCCTGTCCGACGAGGAAGTCGAGCGCATGGTGCGTGACGCCGAGGCCAACGCCGAGGAAGACCGCAAGTTCGAAGAGCTGGCTGCCGCCCGTAACCAGGGTGACGCGCTGGTCCACTCGACCCGCAAGATGGTCGTCGACGCTGGCGACAAGGCCACCGCTGAGGAAAAGGCGGCCATCGAGGCGGCCGTGGTTGCCCTGGAAGCTGCCCTGAAGGGCGACGACAAGGCGGCCATCGACGCCAAGGTCGAGGAGCTGTCCAAGGTTTCCGCGCCGGTTGCCCAGAAGATGTACGCCGAGCAGCCACAGCAGCCACAGGGCGGCGCCCAGCAGCAGGCCGAGCCGGAAGCCAAGCACGATGACGTGGTTGACGCCGAGTTCGAGGAAGTGAAAGACAACAAGCAGTAATCTCTGCACGTTGTCGGTCGGTTCACCGTCTTTTGCCGGTGAACTGCTAGGATGTCGCCGCGCGGGGGCTTGCTCCCGCGTTGGCGTGTCTGGAACACGGGAATTATTTCCAGCATCTGTCAGGGCGCATTGCGTGTGTTGGCGGCAGGTGCTGATGGCACGGCGCACAGATGCCGAACGCCCTCAAGAGTGCAAATGACCTATGGCAAAGCGTGATTTTTATGAGGTCCTGGGTGTCGAGCGTGGCGCCAGCGAAGGTGACCTCAAGAAGGCCTATCGCCGCCTGGCGATGAAATTCCACCCCGACCGCAACCCGGGCGACAAGGAATCGGAAGAGAAATTCAAGGAGGCCAACGAGGCCTATGAAGTACTCTCCGACGCCAGCAAGCGCGCGGCCTACGACCAGTATGGCCACGCCGGTGTCGACCCGAGCATGGGCGGCGGCGGTGCCGGCTTCGGCGGCGCCAACTTCTCCGATATCTTCGGCGATGTCTTCAGCGACTTCTTTGGTGGCGGCCGTGGCGGCTCGCGCGGCGGTGCCCAGCGCGGCAGCGACCTGCGCTACACCCTGGAGCTGAACCTGGAAGAAGCGGTGCGCGGCACCACGGTCAACATCCGTGTGCCGACGCTGGTCAACTGCAAGCCGTGCGACGGCAGCGGCGCGAAGAAGGGCTCGACCCCGTCGACGTGCCCGACCTGCGGCGGCATCGGCCAGGTGCGCATGCAGCAGGGCTTCTTCTCGGTGCAGCAGACCTGCCCGCGCTGCCATGGCCAAGGCAAGATCATCACCGACCCGTGCACCGCCTGCCATGGCGAGGGCCGTGTCGAGGAATACAAGACCCTGTCGGTCAAGGTGCCGGCGGGTGTCGATACTGGCGACCGCATCCGCCTTTCCGGCGAAGGCGAGGCCGGTGCCCATGGTGGCCCGACCGGTGACCTGTACGTGGTCATCAGTGTGCGCGAGCACTCGATCTTCCAGCGTGACGGCAAGCACCTGTACTGCGAAGTGCCGATCAGCTACACCGACGCCGCCCTGGGTGGCGAGCTGGAAGTGCCGACCCTTGACGGTCGGGTCAAGCTGAAGATCCCCGAAGGCACCCAGACCGGCAAGCAATTCCGCCTGCGTGGCAAGGGCGTGGCCCCGGTGCGCGGTGGCGCGGCTGGCGACCTGCTGTGCCGTGTGGCGGTGGAAACCCCGGTCAACCTCAGCCGCCGCCAGCGCGAGCTGCTCGAAGAGCTGCGTGACTCGCTCGAAGGCGACAGCTCCCATTCGCCCAAGGCCAGTGGCTGGTTCGAGGGTGTGAAGCGCTTCTTCGGCGATCTCTGACAAGGAACAGGCTATGCGACGTATTGCGGTAGTGGGCGCGGCAGGGCGGATGGGCAAGACCCTCGTCGAGGCTGTGCAACAGCAGGCGCCCCAGGCGGGCCTGACGGCGGCGATCGACCGCCCGGACAGCACCCTGGTCGGTGCCGATGCCGGTGAGCTGGCGGCCTTGGGCCGGATCGGCGTGCCGCTGTCGGGCGACCTGGCCAAGGTGGTCGACGAGTTCGACGTGCTGATCGACTTCACCCACCCCTCGGTGACCCTGAAGAACCTGGCGTTCTGCCGCAAGGCGGGCAAGGCCATGGTCATCGGCACCACTGGCTTCACGGCCGAAGAGAAAGCGCTGCTGGCCGAGGCGGGCAAGGAGATTCCGATCGTCTTCGCCGCCAACTTCAGCGTTGGCGTGAACCTGTGCCTGAAGCTGCTGGATACTGCGGCACGGGTGCTGGGCGATGAAGTCGACATCGAGATCATCGAGGCGCACCACCGGCACAAGGTCGATGCGCCGTCGGGTACGGCGCTGCGCATGGGCGAAGTGGTTGCCCAGGCGCTGGGGCGTGACCTGCAGGAAGTGGCTGTCTATGGTCGCGAGGGCCAGACCGGCGCCCGTGATCGCCAGACCATCGGTTTCGCCACCGTGCGCGCCGGTGACGTGGTGGGCGACCACACGGTGCTGTTCGCCGCCGAGGGCGAGCGCGTCGAGATCACCCACAAGGCCTCCAGCCGCATGACCTTCGCCAAGGGCGCGGTGCGCGCGGCGCTGTGGCTGGATGGGCGCGAGCCTGGGCTGTACGACATGCAGGATGTGCTGGAGCTGCGTTGAGGTTCGGCGTTGCGGCGGCATCATCGCGGGCAAGCCCGCTCCTGCAGGGTTGTGCGGTGTGCTCTGTAGAGGCGGGTTTGCCCCGCGGTGGCATTGGTGAGGACGCTGCAACGGCTGACCTGTCGCAATCCCATGTTTTAGAGGCACATATGCGGTAGACCGAAACCGCACTTTTCTGTAAACTACAGCTTTAGTGTATCCACTAAAAGCGCGCAGAGAATTGAATTCAGCACATAAAAGCGGGGTGACGTGTCCAAACGTCATTCCGCTTTTTTGCAACCTGCGATCGCCCCTTCATGCGTCATTTACGGGAGGTCTTCTTGACAAAGCCAGCCATACTCGCCCTTGCTGATGGCAGCATTTTTCGCGGTGAGGCCATTGGGGCCGACGGGCAAACCGTTGGTGAGGTGGTGTTCAACACCGCTATGACCGGCTACCAGGAAATCCTTACAGACCCTTCCTACGCCCAGCAAATCGTCACCCTGACTTACCCGCACATCGGCAATACCGGCACCACCGCCGAAGACGCCGAGTCCGATCGCGTATGGTCTGCAGGCCTGGTGATCCGTGACCTGCCGCTGCTGGCCAGCAACTGGCGTAACACCCAGTCCCTGCCGGACTACCTCAAGGCCAACAACGTCGTGGCCATCGCCGGTATCGACACCCGCCGCCTGACTCGCATCCTGCGTGAGAAAGGCGCGCAGAACGGCTGCATCCTGGCCGGCGACGACATCAGCGAAGAAGCCGCCATCGCCGCTGCTCGCGCCTTCCCGGGCCTGAAGGGCATGGACCTGGCCAAGGAAGTCACCACCCAAGAGCGCTACGAGTGGCGCTCCAGCGTGTGGGAACTGAAGACCGACAGCCACCCGACCCTCGAGGCGTCCGAGCTGCCGTACCACGTGGTCGCCTACGACTACGGCGTCAAGCTGAACATCCTGCGCATGCTGGTCGCCCGTGGCTGCCGCCTGACCGTCGTGCCGGCCCAGACCCCGGCCAGCGAAGTCCTGGCGCTCAACCCCGATGGCGTGTTCCTGTCCAACGGCCCTGGCGACCCCGAGCCGTGCGACTACGCGATCCAGGCGATCAAGGACATCCTCGAGACCGAGACCCCGGTCTTCGGCATCTGCCTCGGCCACCAGTTGCTGGCCCTGGCCTCCGGCGCCAAGACCGTGAAGATGGGCCACGGCCACCACGGTGCCAACCACCCGGTCCAGGACCTGGACACCGGCGTGGTCATGATCACCAGCCAGAACCACGGTTTCGCCGTCGACGAAGCCACCCTGCCGGGCAACGTGCGCGCCATCCACAAGTCGCTGTTCGACGGTACCCTGCAGGGCATCGAGCGCACCGACAAGAGCGCGTTCAGCTTCCAGGGCCACCCTGAAGCGAGCCCGGGCCCGACCGACGTCGCGCCCCTGTTCGATCGTTTCATCGATGCCATGGCCAAGCGCCGCTGAGCATCCTGCATCACGGCCCCGGACCGGCCCGCGCCGCGTCCGGAAGCGCCTGACCCAGATTGTTCAAGCGGCTTGCCGACTGACCCGGATTTGAGTGACAACCATGCCAAAACGTACAGACATCAAAAGCATCCTGATTCTTGGCGCCGGCCCGATCGTGATCGGCCAGGCCTGCGAATTCGACTACTCCGGCGCCCAGGCTTGCAAGGCCCTGCGCGAGGAAGGCTTCCGCGTCATCCTGGTGAACTCCAACCCCGCCACCATCATGACCGACCCGGCCATGGCCGACGCCACCTACATCGAGCCGATCAAGTGGCAGTCGGTGGCCAAGATCATCGAGAAAGAGCGTCCTGACGCACTGCTGCCGACCATGGGTGGCCAAACCGCCCTGAACTGCGCCCTGGACCTGGAGCGCCACGGCGTCCTGGAAAAGTTCGGCGTGGAGATGATCGGCGCCAACGCCGACACCATCGACAAGGCTGAAGACCGCTCGCGCTTCGACAAGGCGATGAAGGACATCGGCCTGGAGTGCCCGCGCTCCGGTATCGCGCACAGCATGGAAGAAGCCAACGCCGTACTCGAGCGCCTGGGCTTCCCGTGCATCATCCGTCCGTCCTTCACCATGGGCGGCACCGGTGGCGGTATCGCCTACAACCGTGAAGAGTTCGAAGAAATCTGCGCCCGCGGCCTGGACCTGTCGCCGACCAAGGAGCTGCTGATCGACGAATCGCTGATCGGCTGGAAGGAATACGAGATGGAGGTGGTCCGCGACAAGAAGGACAACTGCATCATCGTCTGTTCCATCGAGAACTTCGACCCGATGGGCGTGCACACCGGCGACTCGATCACCGTCGCTCCGGCGCAGACCCTGACCGACAAGGAATACCAGATCATGCGCAACGCCTCGCTGGCGGTGCTGCGTGAAATCGGCGTCGAAACCGGCGGTTCCAACGTGCAGTTCGGTATCTGTCCGGACACTGGCCGCATGGTCGTCATCGAGATGAACCCGCGCGTTTCGCGTTCGTCCGCCCTGGCCTCGAAGGCCACCGGCTTCCCGATCGCCAAGATCGCCGCCAAGCTGGCCGTCGGCTACACCCTCGATGAACTGCAGAACGACATCACCGGCGGTCGCACCCCGGCGTCCTTCGAACCGTCGATCGACTACGTCGTCACCAAGCTGCCACGCTTCGCCTTCGAGAAGTTCCCGAAAGCCGACGCCCGCCTGACCACCCAGATGAAGTCCGTGGGTGAAGTCATGGCCATCGGCCGCACCTTCCAAGAGTCCCTGCAGAAAGCCCTGCGTGGCTTGGAAGTCGGCGCCTGCGGCCTCGACCCGAAAGTCGACCTGGCCAGCCCGGAAACCGCGAGCATCCTCAAGCGCGAGCTGACCGTGCCGGGCGCCGAGCGTATCTGGTACGTGGCCGATGCCTTCCGTGCCGGCATGACCCGTGATGAAATCTTCGCCCTGACCAGCATCGACCACTGGTTCCTGGTGCAGATCGAAGACCTGATCAAGGAAGAAGAGAAGGTCAAGACCCTGGCCCTGTCCTCGATCGACAAGGAGCAGATGCTGCGCCTCAAGCGCAAGGGGTTCTCGGACCAGCGCCTGGCCAAGCTGCTCGGCATCACCGACAAGAACCTGCGCCGTCACCGCCACAAGCTGGAGGTGTTCCCGGTGTACAAGCGCGTCGACACCTGCGCCGCCGAGTTCGCCACCGACACCGCCTACCTGTACTCCACCTACGAGGAAGAGTGCGAGGCCAACCCGTCGACCCGCGACAAGATCATGATCCTCGGCGGTGGCCCGAACCGTATCGGCCAAGGCATCGAGTTCGACTACTGCTGCGTGCATGCGGCGCTGGCCCTGCGTGACGACGGTTACGAGACCATCATGGTCAACTGCAACCCGGAAACCGTCTCCACCGACTACGACACCTCCGACCGCCTTTACTTCGAGCCGCTGACCCTGGAAGACGTGCTGGAAGTCTGCCGCGTTGAGAAGCCGAAGGGCGTGATCGTCCACTACGGCGGCCAGACCCCGCTGAAACTGGCCCGTGCCCTGGAAGAAGCCGGCGTGCCGATCATCGGCACCAGCCCTGACGCCATCGACCGCGCCGAAGACCGCGAGCGCTTCCAGCAGATGGTTCAGCGCCTGAACCTGCGCCAGCCGCCGAACGCCACCGTGCGCAGCGAAGACGAAGCCATCCGTGCCGCTGGCGACATCGGCTACCCGCTGGTGGTGCGCCCGTCCTACGTGCTGGGCGGCCGCGCGATGGAAATCGTCTACGAGCTGGACGAGCTCAAGCGCTACCTGCGTGAAGCGGTGCAAGTGTCCAACGACAGCCCGGTGCTGCTCGACCACTTCCTCAACTGCGCCATCGAGATGGACGTCGACGCGGTCTGCGACGGCACCGACGTGGTGATCGGGGCGATCATGCAGCACATCGAGCAGGCCGGCGTTCACTCCGGTGACTCGGCGTGCTCGCTGCCGCCGTACTCGCTGAGCAAGGAAGTCCAGGACGACGTCCGCGACCAGGTGCGCAAGATGGCCCTGGAGCTGGGCGTGGTCGGCCTGATGAACGTGCAGCTGGCCCTGCAGGGCGACAAGATCTACGTGATCGAAGTCAACCCGCGCGCCTCGCGTACCGTGCCGTTCGTCTCCAAGTGCATCGGCACCTCGCTGGCGATGATCGCGGCCCGTGTCATGGCTGGCAAAACCCTGAAAGAGCTAGGCTTCACCCAGGAAATCATCCCGAACTTCTACAGCGTCAAGGAAGCCGTCTTCCCGTTCGCCAAGTTCCCGGGGGTTGACCCGATCCTCGGCCCTGAGATGAAATCCACCGGTGAAGTCATGGGTGTCGGCGACACCTTCGGCGAAGCCTTCGCCAAGGCCCAGATGGGCGCCAGCGAAGTGCTGCCGAGCGGCGGCACCGCGTTCATCAGCGTGCGTGACGACGACAAGCCGCAAGTGGCTGGCGTTGCCCGCGACCTGATTGCCCTGGGCTTCGAAGTGGTTGCTACTGCCGGTACCGCCAAGGTTATCGAGGCGGCCGGCCTGAAAGTGCGCCGTGTGAACAAGGTGACCGAAGGTCGTCCGCACGTGGTCGACATGATCAAGAACGACGAAGTGTCGCTGATCATCAACACCACCGAAGGCCGTCAGTCGATCGCCGATTCCTACTCGATTCGTCGCAATGCGCTGCAGCACAAGATCTACTGCACGACCACCATTGCGGCGGGTGAAGCCATCTGCGAGGCGCTGAAATTCGGTCCCGAGAAGACCGTTCGTCGCCTGCAGGATCTGCATGCAGGACTCAAAGCATGAGCATTACCAAGTACCCGATGACCGTCCAGGGCGCTCGCGCCCTGGAAGAGGAGCACCTGTTCCTGAGCAAGACCGAGCGCCCGCGCCTGAGCCAGGCGATCGGTGAGGCCCGTGAGCTGGGTGACCTCAAGGAGAACGCCGAGTACCATGCCGCCCGTGAGGAGCAGGGTATGGTCGAGGCGCGTATCCGCGATATCGAAGGCCGCCTGCAAAACTCGGTGGTGATCGACGTCACCACCATCGCCCACACCGGCAAGGTGATCTTCGGCACCACCGTCGACCTGGAAAACACCGAGACCGGCGAGCAGGTGAGCTACCAGATCGTTGGCGAGGACGAGGCGGACATCAAGAAGGGCAAGCTCTCGGCGGGCGCGCCGATTGCCCGTGCCATCATCGGCAAGGAAGAAGGTGATACGGTGGTCGTCAAGACGCCAAGCGGCACGGTCGAGTACGAGATTGTCGAAGTCAAGCACATCTGACCGGCGCCTGCGGGCGCCATCCCTGGAGGGGATCCTCTGGC
This sequence comes from Pseudomonas entomophila, assembly GCF_029193575.1. Classification (GTDB taxonomy): domain Bacteria; phylum Pseudomonadota; class Gammaproteobacteria; order Pseudomonadales; family Pseudomonadaceae; genus Aquipseudomonas; species Aquipseudomonas entomophila_G. The sequence continues at coordinate 72,652 of NZ_JARGCS010000016.1, forward strand.
AGCTGGCCCAGGTCTTCTGGGTCGGCGGCCTGTGGGTGTTCCACGTGGGTTTGGTGCCGGCGCTCAAGGTCAGCGGGCTGGCGCCCTTGCTGGTGCAGGACATCGCGGCGCAGATCGACCGCTGGTTGATCGGCGTGGCGTTGCTTGGCTTGTTGACCCAGCTGGCAGTGCTGGCGAGGGTGGACGGCCTGGCGGCCTGGTGGCGGCAATTCCGGGGCCAGATGCTGTTGCTCGGCTTCGGCGCCTGTGTCAGCTATTACACGCTGCGCTATGGGATCTCCGTTGGCGAGCGTTGGCAGATGTTCTGCTTCCTGGTGCTGGGCTTCTCCGGCATCGTGCTGGTGGCCCAGCCGGTCCCGGTCAGGGCGCGCAAGCCGCGCCACTGACCGGAGCCACCGTCACTTGTAGCGGTGAACGTTCGACAGCTGCTTGTTCGGCTGCGGGTTCTTGCGGTAGATCAGCGCTTTCTTGCCGATGGTCTGTACCAGTTCGGCGCGGCCGAGCTTGCACAGTTCGGCGATGGCGGCAGCACGCTCCTCGCGGTCTTCGGAGCGGATCTCGACCTTGATCAGTTCGTGATCGGCCAGTGCGCGCTCCAGCTCGGCGGCGACGCCTTCACTCAAACCGTTGCCGGCAACGATCAGGACCGGCTTCAGGTCATGACCAATCGATTTGTACTGTTTCTTCTGCTCGTTATTGAGCGGCATAATCTGACCCTTTTCGTCTGATTCTGTAAAATTGGTGGCCATTTTACCCGAGGGCCCGTGGTCCGCCCAGTCAATCACGACGCTTATCATCGAGGTGCCCCGTGGCGCAGCGTTCCAAAAGCAGCCATAACTGGCTGAGAGAGCATTTCAACGATCCTTTCGTCAAGCAGGCGCAGAAGGACGGCTACCGCTCGCGTGCGAGCTACAAACTGCTGGAGATCCAGGAGAAGGACAAGCTGATCCGCCCGGGCATGAGCGTGATCGACCTGGGCGCGGCGCCCGGTGGCTGGTCGCAGGTGACCAGTCGTCTGATTGGTGGCCAGGGGCGGCTGATCGCCTCGGACATCCTGGAAATGGACGCGATCCCCGACGTTACCTTCATTCATGGCGACTTCACCCAGGACGAAGTGCTGGCGCGTATCCTCGAGGCGGTCGGCGATTCGCACGTGGACCTTGTGATTTCCGACATGGCCCCCAATATGAGTGGTACCCCCGCGGTGGACATGCCGCGCGCCATGTTCCTCTGCGAACTGGCCCTGGACCTGGCGACCCGCGTGCTGCGCCCAGGCGGTGACTTCCTGATCAAGATCTTCCAGGGTGAAGGTTTCGACGTGTACCTCAAGGACGTGCGTGGCAAGTTCGACAAGGTGCAGATGCGCAAGCCGTCGTCCTCTCGGGATCGTTCCCGGGAACAGTACCTGTTGGCCAGGGGGTTCAAGGGGGAGTGAGTATTTGCGGGGTGTCCGATAGTTATTTCCAATCGGCCACCGCGTCGGGATCGTCCGAACTTCGTGTAGTCTAGCTTTCACAAAGGGTTACAGACGGTGCCTGCGGATGCGTAGGTAATGTAGTAAGTTAGGGCGATGAATATCATGCGAGGCACGGCTGCGTCGTGCGCCGGCCTCAGAGGGTAGCTAATTGAACGACATGGCAAAGAATCTGATCCTGTGGTTGATCATCGCGGCTGTCCTCGTGACGGTGATGAACAACTTCTCCAGCCCTAACGAGCCGCAGACCCTCAACTATTCCGACTTCATCCAGCAGGTCAAGGACGGGAAGATCGAGCGCGTCACCGTCGACGGCTACATCATCGCCGGCAAGCGTACCGACGGCGACAACTTCAAGACCGTGCGCCCGGCCATCACCGACAATGGCCTGATCGGCGACCTGGTCGACAATCACGTGGTCATCGAAGGCAAGCAGCCCGAGCAGCAGAGCATCTGGACTCAACTGCTGGTCGCCAGCTTCCCGATCCTGGTGATCATCGCCGTGTTCATGTTCTTCATGCGCCAGATGCAAGGTGGCGCGGGCGGCAAAGGCGGGCCGATGAGCTTCGGCAAGAGCAAGGCGCGCTTGCTGTCCGAAGACCAGGTCAAGACTACCCTGGCCGACGTCGCCGGTTGCGACGAGGCCAAGGAAGAGGTCGGCGAACTGGTCGAGTTCCTGCGTGACCCGGGCAAGTTCCAGCGCCTGGGCGGTCGTATCCCGCGTGGCGTGCTGATGGTTGGCCCACCCGGTACCGGTAAGACCTTGCTGGCCAAGGCCATCGCTGGTGAAGCGAAGGTGCCGTTCTTCACTATCTCTGGTTCCGACTTCGTAGAGATGTTCGTCGGTGTCGGCGCCAGCCGCGTGCGCGACATGTTCGAACAGGCCAAGAAGCACGCCCCTTGCATCATTTTCATCGACGAGATCGACGCCGTTGGTCGCCATCGTGGCGCCGGCATGGGCGGCGGCCACGACGAACGTGAGCAGACCCTCAACCAGTTGCTGGTGGAAATGGACGGCTTCGAGATGAACGATGGCATCATCGTCATCGCCGCGACCAACCGTCCTGACGTACTCGACCCGGCGCTGCTGCGTCCTGGCCGCTTCGACCGCCAGGTGGTGGTGGGCCTGCCGGACATTCGTGGCCGCGAGCAGATCCTCAAGGTGCATATGCGCAAGGTGCCGGTTGGCGAGAACGTCAACCCGGCGGTCATTGCCCGTGGCACCCCTGGCTTCTCCGGTGCCGACCTCGCCAACCTGGTCAACGAGGCGTCGCTGTTCGCCGCGCGTGCCAGCAAGCGCCTGGTCGAAATGAAGGAGTTCGAGCTGGCCAAGGACAAGATCATGATGGGCGCCGAGCGCAAGACCATGGTCATGTCCGAGAAGGAAAAGCAGAATACCGCCTACCACGAAGCGGGCCATGCCATCGTCGGCCGTGTCGTGCCCGAGCACGATCCGGTCTACAAGGTATCGATCATCCCGCGTGGCCGCGCCCTGGGCGTGACCATGTTCCTCCCCGAGGAAGACCGTTACAGCCTGTCCAAGCGCGCGCTGGTCAGCCAGATCTGTTCGCTGTACGGCGGCCGTATCGCCGAGGAAATGACCCTGGGCTTCGATGGTGTGACCACGGGTGCCTCCAACGACATCATGCGTGCCAGCCAGATCGCTCGTAACATGGTCACCAAGTGGGGCCTGTCCGAGAAGCTGGGCCCGTTGATGTACGCCGAAGAAGAGGGCGAGGTATTCCTCGGTCGCAGTGCGGCGAGCCAGCACGCCAGTGTTTCCGGCGAGACCGCCAAGTTGATCGACTCCGAGGTGCGCAGCATCATCGACCACTGCTATGCCACGGCCAAGCAGATCCTCACCGACAACCGTGACAAGCTCGATGCCATGGCCGAGGCGCTGATGAAGTACGAGACCATCGACGCCGACCAGATCGACGACATCATGGCCGGGCGCACGCCTCGCGAGCCGCGTGACTGGGACAACGATGCCGGCACCTCCGGCAACCAGGCGTCGCAGGGCGACCGCCCCGAGTCGCCGATCGGTGGGCCAGCGGCTCAACACTAAGGGTTTCTATGACCTCACAGCAGTACCCGACCCGGTTGCCTTGCGGCAACCGGGTTCTTGATTTATCCCGTACCCATGTCATGGGTATCCTCAATGTCACTCCCGACTCCTTTTCCGATGGCGGGCGCTTCAGCCAGCGTGACGCAGCCTTGCGCCATGCCGAAGCCATGGTCGCCGCGGGCGCCACGCTGATCGACATCGGCGGTGAGTCCACTCGTCCCGGCGCGCGCGCGGTTTCACCGATCGAGGAGCTCGAGCGGGTGGCGCCCATGGTGGAGGCCCTCAACAACCGCCTCGACGTCATCATCTCGGTCGACACATCGACGCCTGCCGTCATGCGTGAAGCGGCTCGCCTGGGTGCCGGCTTGATCAATGACGTGCGTGCTCTGGAACGCGATGGGGCGCTGGATGCAGCGGCCGATACGGGCCTGCCGGTATGCCTGATGCACATGCGTGGCGAGCCGGGTAACATGCAGGACAACCCCAGTTACCAGGATGTGACCGCCGAAGTGGCGGGTTATCTTGAGCGGCGCATGGCCGCCTGCGCGGCGGCCGGTATCGCTGCTGAGCGGATCATCCTTGATCCGGGTTTCGGTTTCGCCAAGAACCTGGCGCACAACCTCAGCCTGTTCAAGCATATGGAAGCACTCTACCGCCTGGGGCGCCCGCTTTTGGTGGGCGTCTCGCGCAAGAGCATGATCGGCCAGACGCTGGATCGTCCGGTCGACGAGCGGCTGTGCGGCAGCCTCGCACTGGCGGCATTGGCCATGACCAAGGGCGCGAGCATCCTGCGCGTGCACGATGTGGCCGAGACCGTCGATGTGGTGCGCATGATCGCTGCGGTACAGAACGCCGAATAAGAACGTTTGGAGCCCTCTATGAGCAGAAAATACTTTGGTACCGATGGTATCCGTGGCCGCGTCGGCGAATACCCCATCACCCCGGACTTCATGCTGAAGCTCGGTTGGGCGGCAGGCATGGCCTTCCGCAAGGCCGGCAACTGCCGCGTGCTGGTCGGCAAGGACACCCGTATTTCCGGGTACATGTTCGAGTCGGCGCTGGAGGCTGGCCTGTCCGCCGCCGGTGCCGACGTGATGCTGCTCGGTCCGATGCCGACCCCGGCCATCGCCTACCTGACCCGCACCTTCCACGCCGAAGCGGGCATCGTCATCAGCGCCTCGCACAACCCGCACGATGACAACGGCATCAAGTTCTTCTCCGGCTCCGGCACCAAGCTGCCCGACGAAGTCGAGTTGATGATCGAGGAACTGCTTGACCAGCCAATGAACGTGGTCGAGTCGGGCAAGCTCGGCAAGGTGTCGCGCATCAACGATGCTGCTGGCCGCTACATCGAGTTCTGCAAGAGCAGCGTTCCCAGCAGCACCGACTTTGCCGGCCTGAAGCTGGTGGTCGACTGTGCCCACGGCGCGACCTACAAGGTAGCGCCCAGTGTGTTCCGCGAGTTGGGCGCCGACGTCACGGTGCTGCATGCCCAGCCGGATGGCCTGAACATCAACGAAGGTTGCGGCTCAACTCATATCGAGTCGCTGCAAGCGGCCGTGCTGGTTGGCCATGCCGACCTCGGCATCGCGTTCGATGGCGATGGCGACCGTGTGCTGATGGTCGACCACACCGGGGCCATCGTCGATGGTGACGAGTTGCTGTTCATCATCGCCCGCGACCTGCAGGAGCGTGGCAAGCTGCAAGGCGGTGTGGTCGGCACCTTGATGAGCAACCTGGGTCTGGAGCTTGCGCTGCAAGACTTGGGCATTCCATTCGCGCGCGCCAAGGTCGGCGACCGCTATGTGATGGCCGAGCTTCTCGAGCGCGATTGGCAGCTGGGTGGCGAGAACTCCGGCCACGTGGTGTGCTGCAACCACACCACCACGGGTGATGCGATCATCGCCGCGTTGCAGGTGCTGATGGCCCTCAAGCGTCGCGGCGAAACCCTCGCCCAGGCGCGCCAGGCGATCCGCAAATGCCCGCAGGTGCTGATCAACGTGCGCTTTGGCGCGGGCAAGGCCGATCCGCTGGAAAACCCGGCGGTCAAGGAGGCCAGCGCCAAGGTTACCGAGGCCATGGCGGGACGTGGCCGCGTGTTGCTGCGCAAGTCCGGTACCGAGCCATTGGTGCGTGTGATGGTCGAAGGCGACGATGAAAACCAGGTGCGCGGCCATGCCGAAACCCTGGCGAAACTCGTTGCTGAAGTTTGTGCCTGAAAGACGCTTGCCAGCGCAGTTCTGGTTGGGTAAGATCTGCGCCCACTTTGATCGACGAGGTAAAGCATGCGTCGCCCCATGGTAGCTGGTAACTGGAAGATGCACGGTACCCGCGCCAGCGTCGCTGAGCTGACCTTGGGCCTGAGCAATCTGGCCCTTCCGAGCGAAGTAGAAGTCGCGGTATTTCCACCGTCCTTGTTTATCAGCCAGGTGATTGAAGGCCTGGAAGGGAAGGGGATTACCGTCGGCGCACAGAATTCTGCGGTACAGCCCGAACAGGGCGCCCTGACCGGTGAGGTTTCGCCGGCTCAGTTGGCCGAAGTCGGTTGCAAACTGGTTCTGATTGGTCACTCCGAGCGTCGCCAGATCATTGGTGAAAGCGATGAAGTGCTCAATCGCAAGTTTGCAGCGGCCCAGGCAAGTGGTTTGAAGCCTGTGCTCTGTGTGGGGGAAACCCTCGAGGAGCGCGAGGCTGGCAAGACGCTCGAAGTCGTTGGGCGTCAACTGGGCAGCATCATCGACGCGTTCGGCGTTGCTGCTTTTGCCAATGCGGTCATTGCCTATGAGCCTGTATGGGCCATCGGTACGGGTTTGACGGCCTCGCCTCAGCAAGCTCAGGATGTGCATGCCGCCATCCGTGCCCAGCTGGCAGCGAAGGACGCCGAAGTTGCCAGAAATGTGCAGCTTCTCTACGGCGGCAGCGTGAAGGCGGCCAATGCGGCCGAACTGTTCGGCATGCCGGATATCGATGGGGGGCTCATTGGTGGAGCGTCCCTGAACGCAGACGAATTCGGTGCAATTTGTCGCGCCGCAGGAAACTGAACAAATGCTGGAAACAGTCGTAGTTGTTTTTCATCTGTTGGCTGCGTTGGCGCTGGTTGTCATGGTGCTGCTGCAACAGGGTAAGGGTGCGGAAGCAGGTGCATCTTTCGGCGCAGGTGCTTCAAATACTGTGTTCGGAAGCCAAGGTTCCGCTACCTTTTTGAGTAAAGTTACTGCTATACTCGCTGCCACTTTCTTCTTAACTGCTCTTGGGTTAGGATACTTCGCTAAAGAGAAAGCTCATCAGCTGACTCAAGCAGGTTTGCCAGATCCAGCGGTATTGGAAGTCAAAGAGCAGAAGCCGGCAGTAAATGATGATGTACCGGTGCTCCAAGGTCAGAAGAGTGAAACCACCAACACTGCTGGTGACGTACCTCCTCCCGCTGAAGAGCAGAAGTAACGGGTTTCAAGAAGTAGTATTGCCGAGGTGGTGGAATTGGTAGACACGCAACCTTGAGGTGGTTGTGCCCATAGGGTGTAGGGGTTCGAGTCCCCTTCTCGGTACCAATTGAAGCATGAGAGCCCGCTTTAAGCGGGCTTTCTTGCAGGTGGAGGTCGGATTGACCCTGTACGGGGTTCGGTCTTATACTTTCGCCCCAGCTTTGTCGCGGGGTGGAGCAGCTTGGTAGCTCGTCGGGCTCATAACCCGAAGGTCGTTGGTTCAAATCCAGCCCCCGCAACCAGCTTCAGCGGAGCCCCTTTTCAGGGGCTTTTTGCTAGCTGAACAGTTCTTCGCGTCGTTGTTCAACGGCGCTTTCAGGGATGGGCGCTTCGCCCATTTTTTATTTGCACAGCATGCACGAGGGGGTTCAGGTGTCGAGCAAGCTAGAACAGTTGCAGGCCTTGTTGGCCCCGGTTGTCGAGGGTCTGGGCTATCAGTGCTGGGGGATCGAATACGTTTCCCAGGGTAAGCATTCGGTACTGCGCATCTATATCGACAAGGAAGGCGGGATCCTGGTGGACGACTGCGAAGCGGTCAGCCGTCAGGCCAGCGCCATTCTTGATGTGGAAGATCCGATCAGCAGTGAATACACCCTTGAGGTGTCCTCTCCAGGCATGGATCGCCCGCTGTTCACACTGGAACAGTTTGCTTCGCATGCGGGCGAGCAAGTGAAGATCAAGCTGCGTACGCCCTTCGAGGGTCGTCGTAACTTCCAGGGCCTTCTCCGCGGTGTGGAGGATCAGGATGTGGTGGTTCAGGTGGACACCAACGAATTCCTGCTGCCGATCGACTCGATCGACAAGGCCAATATTATTCCCAGTTTTGACTGAGACGTGCCGGGCCCGGCGGACATTCCGGGCCTAATGGCTTGCGCAAGGCGAGGCGTACGATGAGCAAAGAAGTACTGCTGGTTGTTGAATCGGTATCCAACGAAAAGGGTGTACCGCCCGGCGTCATTTTCGAAGCGCTGGAAGTGGCCCTGGCCACTGCAACCAAGAAACGTTTTGAAGATGAAGTCGACCTGCGTGTGGAAATCAACCGCCACACCGGTAGCTACGAGACCTTCCGCCGCTGGACCGTGGTCGACGAGAACGACCTGGACGATCCGGCGATCGAAACCTGGCTGGACAAGATCAAGGACACTCATCCGGACGCCAAGATCGGCGACGTGATCGAGGAGAAGATCGAGTCGATCGAGTTCGGCCGCATTGCCGCTCAGACCGCCAAGCAGGTCATCGTGCAGAAGGTCCGCGAGGCTGAGCGTGCCCAAGTGGTCGACGCCTACCGCGAGCGTGTCGGCGAGATCATCTCCGGCACCGTCAAGAAGGTTACCCGCGACAACGTCATCGTCGACTTGGGCAACAATGCCGAAGCGCTGCTGGCCCGTGAAGACATCATCCCGCGCGAGACTTTCCGCGTCGGCGTGCGCCTGCGTGCGCTGCTCAAGGAAATCCGCACCGAGAACCGTGGCCCACAGTTGATCCTGTCGCGTACCGCGCCACAGATGCTGATCGAACTGTTCCGCATCGAAGTGCCGGAAATCGCCGAGGGCCTGATCGAGGTGATGGCCGCTTCCCGTGATCCGGGTTCGCGCGCCAAGATCGCCGTCCGCTCCAAGGACAAGCGCATCGACCCGCAAGGCGCCTGCATCGGCATGCGCGGTTCGCGTGTCCAGGCGGTCTCCGGCGAGCTGGGTGGCGAGCGTGTGGATATCGTCCTTTGGGACGAGAACCCGGCGCAGTTCGTCATCAACGCCATGTCGCCTGCTGAAGTCGCGGCGATCATCGTCGATGAAGACGCCCATGCCATGGACATCGCCGTCGCCGAAGACAACCTGGCCCAGGCCATCGGCCGTGGTGGTCAGAACGTTCGCCTGGCCAGTCAACTGACCGGTTGGACCCTGAACGTGATGACCGAGAAGGACATCCAGGCCAAGCAACAGGCTGAAACTGGCGACATCCTGCGTAACTTCATTGAGGAACTGGAGGTCGACGAAGAGCTGGCACAGGTGCTGGTCGACGAAGGCTTCACCAGCCTCGAAGAAATTGCTTACGTACCGTTGGAAGAAATGCTCAACATCGATGGCTTTGACGAGGACATCGTCAATGAGCTGCGTGCTCGCGCCAAGGACCGTTTGTTGACCAAAGCCATCGCTACCGAAGAAAAACTGGCAGACGCCCATCCGGCCGAAGACCTGCTCTCCCTCGAGGGCATGGACAAGGACTTGGCGGCGGAACTGGCGGTGCGCGGCGTGGTTAACCGCGAAGACCTGGCCGAGCAGTCGATCGACGATCTGCTCGACATCGACGGCATCGACGAAGAGCGTGCCGGCAAGTTGATCATGGCCGCCCGAGCCCACTGGTTCGAGTAATTAGGCGCGGCCTGAGGAGAGAAGTGCATGACGCAAGTCACGGTGAAAGAGTTGGCCCAAGAGGTCGAGGCACCGGTAGAGCGCCTGCTGCAGCAGATGCGTGAGGCAGGTCTGCCGCACACCGACGCCGGTCAGGTAGTGACCGACAATGAGAAGCAGGTTTTGCTGACCCATCTGAAGAGCAGCCACAAGAGCAAGGTGGAAGAGCCGCGCAAGATTACCTTGCAGCGCAAGACCACCAGCACCCTGCGTGTTGCCGGTAGCAAGAGCATCAGCGTAGAAGTACGCAAGAAGAAGGTCTTCGTGCAGCGCAGCCCGGAAGAGATCCAGGCCGAGCAGAAGCGCGAGCTGGAAGAGCGCCGCGCGGTCGAAAACGCCGCGCGCGACAAGGCCGACGCCGAGGCGCGCCAGCGTGCCGCGGATGCCGCGCGTCGTGATACCGCCCAGGCCGCTCCGGCAGCGCCGGTCGCCAAGGCCGAGGCGGCGCCTGCGCCAGCCTCGGCTGCTGCGCCTGCGCCGGTCGTGGCCGAGGCCCCGGTGTCGGAAGACGCCGCCGCCCGTGCCGCCGAGCGCAAGAAGGACGAGACCCGCCGCAACGAAAGCCGCACCCGTGACGACGACCGTCGTGGCGGCGCTGGCCGTGGCGAGGCGCCGCGCGTCTCGATCAAGGTCAAGGTCAAGGAAAAAGAGAAGGCGCCAACCCCGCGTGCCGCTCCGCGTACCACCGACGAAGAAAGCGATGGCTTCCGTCGTGGCCGTGGTGGCAAGGGCAAGCTGAAGAAGCGCAACCAGCACGGCTTCCAGAACCCGACCGGCCCGGTCATCCGCGACGTCACCATCGGCGAGACCATCACCGTCTCGGAGCTGGCGCAGCAGATGTCGGTCAAGGCCGCTGAAGTCGTCAAGTTCATGTTCAAGCTGGGTACCCCGGTCACCATCAACCAGGTGCTCGACCAGGAAACCGCACAGTTGGTCGCTGAAGAGCTGGGCCACAAGGTCACCCTGATCAGCGATACCGCCCTGGAAGATTCCCTGGCCGAATCGCTGAAGTTCGAAGGTGAGATCGAGTCGCGTGCGCCGGTAGTGACCGTCATGGGTCACGTCGACCACGGCAAGACCTCGCTGCTCGACTACATCCGTCGTGCCAAGGTGGCCGCAGGCGAAGCCGGTGGCATCACCCAGCACATCGGCGCCTACCACGTGGAAACCGACCGCGGCATGGTCACCTTCCTCGATACCCCGGGCCACGCCGCGTTCACCCAGATGCGCGCCCGTGGTGCCAAGGCCACCGACATCGTCATCCTGGTGGTGGCAGCGGACGACGGCGTGATGCCGCAGACCCGCGAAGCCGTCCAGCATGCCAAGGCCGCCGGTGTTCCGCTGGTGGTGGCGGTGAACAAGATCGACAAGCCGGGCGCGGACCTCGACCGCATCCGTAACGAGCTGTCCGTCGAAGGCGTGACCTCCGAGGACTGGGGTGGAGACACCCCGTTCGTCAAGGTTTCGGCGAAGATGGGTACCGGTGTCGACGAACTGCTCGAAGCCGTCTTGCTGCAGGCCGAGATCCTCGAGCTGACCGCCACCCCGACCGCGCCTGGCCGTGGTGTCGTGGTCGAATCGCGCCTGGACAAGGGCCGTGGCCCGGTGGCTACCATCCTGGTTCAGGACGGTACCCTGCGTCAGGGCGACATGGTCCTGGTCGGCTCCAACTATGGCCGCGTGCGCGCCATGCTCGACGAGAACGGCAAGCCTGTGAAGGAAGCCGGCCCGTCGATCCCGGTCGAGATCCTCGGTCTGGATGGCACCCCGGAAGCCGGTGACGAGTTGTCGGTGGTTGCTGACGAGAAGAAGGCGCGTGAAGTCGCCCTGTTCCGTCAAGGCAAGTACCGCGAGGTCAAGCTGGCCCGCGCCCACGCTGGCAAGCTGGAAAACATCTTCGAGACCATGGGTCAGGAAGAGAAGAAGACCCTCAACATCGTCCTCAAGACCGACGTGCGCGGCTCCCTGGAAGCACTCCAGGGCTCGCTCAGCAGCCTGGGCAACGACGAAGTTCAGGTGCGCGTGATCGGTGGCGGCGTCGGTGGTATCACCGAGAGCGACGCCAACCTGGCGCTGGCGTCCAACGCGGTGCTGTTCGGCTTCAACGTGCGTGCCGATGCCGGTGCGCGCAAGATCGTCGAGCAGGAAGGTCTGGATATGCGTTATTACAACGTGATCTACGACATCATCGAAGACGTCAAGAAAGCCCTGACCGGCATGCTCGGCAGCGATGTTCGCGAGAACATCCTGGGCGTCGCCGAAGTGCGTGACGTGTTCCGTTCGCCGAAGTTCGGCGCCATCGCTGGCTGTATGGTCATCGAGGGCACCGTGTACCGCAACCGTCCGATCCGCGTGCTGCGCGAGGACGTTGTGATCTTCGAAGGCGAGCTGGAATCGCTGCGTCGCTTCAAGGACGACGCCGCCGAAGTGCGTAACGGCATGGAGTGCGGTATCGGCGTCAAGAGCTACAACGACGTCAAGGTCGGCGACAAGATCGAAGTGTTCGAGAAGGTCCAGGTCGCCCGTACCCTGTAAGGGGCGGGTATGGCGCAGGCCCCGTCCCAGGGCGGTTGGCGGCGCCTCTAAAGGTAGCGCCCGGTCAGGCATCAGTCTGACCGGGCGTTTGCCGCTTTAGTTACAGGTAGCAAAAATGGCAAAAGAATACAGCCGTACCCAACGTATCGGTGACCAGATGCAGCGCGAGCTGGCCGATCTGATCCGCCGTGAAGTTAAAGACCCGCGCGTCGGCCTGGTGACCATCACCGCCGTCGACGTCAGCCGCGACCTGGGCCACGCCAAGGTCTACATCACCGTCATGGGCGAGGATGGCTCCGACGCGGTGCAGCAGTCGCTCAAGGCCCTCAACAGCGCCGCCAGCTTCCTGCGCCTGCACCTGGGCCGGGCCATGCAGCTGCGCAGCGTGCCGCAACTGCATTTCCACTTCGATGAAAGCGTCAGCCGGGGTGTCCACCTCTCGGCGCTGATCGAGCGTGCGGTGGCCGAAGACCGCCTGCACCAGGATGCCGACCCGCAGGACACCAAGGAGTAAGCGGTGGCCCAGGTCAAACGTATCCGCCGCGACGTCAGCGGCATCATCCTGCTCGACAAGCCCTTGGGGTTCACCTCCAACGCCGCGTTGCAGAAGGTCCGCTGGTTGCTCAACGCCGAGAAGGCCGGTCACACCGGCAGCCTCGACCCCTTGGCCACCGGCGTGCTGCCGCTGTGCTTCGGTGAGGCGACCAAGTTCTCCCAGTACCTGCTCGATTCCGACAAGGGCTACGAGACGGTCATGCAGATGGGCCAGACCACCAGCACCGCGGACGCCGAAGGCGAGGTCCTGCAGACCCGCGAGGTGACCGTTGGTCGCGCCGATATCGAGGCGGTGCTGCCACGTTTCCGTGGCCCCATCAGCCAGGTACCGCCGATGTACTCGGCGCTCAAGCGTGATGGCCAGCCGCTGTACAAGCTGGCGCGTGCAGGAGAGGTAGTGGAGCGCGAGGCGCGTTCTGTTACTATTGGCCGCTTGGAATTGCTCGAGTGCGAAGGCACCCGTGCGCGCCTGTCGGTCGGTTGCAGCAAAGGCACCTATATCCGCACCCTGGTGGAGGATATCGGCGAGGCCCTTGGTTGTGGCGCCTACGTCGCCGAACTGCGACGGACCCAGGCTGGGCCGTTCATGCTGGCCCAGACGGTGACCCTCGAGGCGCTCGAGCAAGCCCACGCCGAAGGTGGCAACGAAGCGCTCGACCGCTTCCTCATGCCGTCCGACAGCGGGCTGCAGGACTGGCCGCTGGTGCAGCTGTCCGAGCACAGCGCGTTCTACTGGCTGCATGGGCAGGCAGTGCGTGCGCCGGACGCGCCGAAATTCGGCATGGTCCGGGTACAGGATCACAACGGTCGTTTCATCGGTATCGGTGAAGTGAGCGAAGACGGGCGCGTGGCGCCACGTCGACTGATTCGGTCGGAATGACCGAAACCGTGGGTGCGGGCTTCGGCCGGCACGCGCGGGCACGAGGGTGGCTGTCAGTAGGCACGGTCACACCTCTTACATTAATCACAGGGAGCAGTCCCTGGCCTATTGGACCCCGTTCGCGGGATCCGTTATCAGGAGAAGCCAAATGGCCCTCAGCGTCGAAGAAAAAGCTCAGATCGTTGCCGACTATCAGCAAGCCGCCGGTGACACCGGTAGCCCGGAAGTGCAGGTTGCTCTGCTGACCGCCAACATCAACAAGCTGCAAGGCCACTTCAAGGCCAACGAGAAAGACCACCACTCCCGTCGTGGCCTGATCCGTATGGTCAACCAGCGTCGTAAGCTGCTGGACTACCTGAAGGGCAAAGACACCACCCGTTACAGCGCCCTGATCGGTCGCCTGGGCCTGCGTCGCTAATAGCGGCCTGGCCAGTGGTGTGCATGGCGTGTCGCATGCTGTGGGAGCGCTGCCTGTCAGTGCTGCCATGCGACACGCCACGCGTATCTTCGAGGTTGGCAGCCTGGTTCCGTCGAGCGGATTTTCCGCCCGGCGCCCAGGCTTCCAGCCTCGTGTTGTATCTGGACGGTCAATGGGGCCGATTCCCCGTTCTGCCCAAGAATTCGCAAGAACCCGTTCCCCCCAGAGCCACTGAAAAAGGTAGGAAACCGTGAACCCGGTAATCAAGACGTTCCAGTTCGGTCAATCGACCGTTACTCTCGAGACGGGCCGCATCGCCCGCCAAGCCACCGGCGCCGTGCTGGTCACCGTCGACAACGACGTCACCGTGCTGGTGACCGTGGTCGGTGCCAAGCAGGCCGATCCAGGCAAAGGCTTCTTCCCGCTGTCCGTGCACTACCAGGAAAAGACCTACGCAGCCGGCAAGATCCCCGGTGGCTTCTTCAAGCGTGAAGGCCGTCCTTCCGAGAAGGAAACCCTGACCTCGCGCCTGATCGACCGCCCGATCCGCCCGCTGTTCCCGGAAGGCTTCATGAACGAAGTGCAGGTCGTCTGCACCGTGGTTTCCACCAGCAAGAAGACCGACCCGGACATCGCCGCGATGATCGGCACCTCGGCTGCCCTGGCCATCTCCGGCATCCCCTTCGAAGGCCCGATCGGCGCTGCCCGCGTTGCCTTCCATGAAAGCACCGGCTACCTGCTGAATCCGACCTACGAGCAACTGCAGGCTTCTAGCCTGGACATGGTCGTCGCCGGTACCTCCGATGCCGTACTGATGGTCGAGTCGGAAGCCCAGGAGCTGACCGAAGACCAGATGCTGGGTGCCGTACTGTTCGCACACGACGAGTTCCAGGCCGTGATCCAGGCCGTCAAGGAGCTGGCTGCCGAAGCTGGCAAGCCGACCTGGGACTGGAAACCCGCCACCGCCAACACCGAACTGTTCAACGCCATCCGCGCTGAGTTCGGCGAAGCCGTTTCCCAGGGCTACACCATCACCGTCAAGGCCGACCGCTACGCGCGCCTGGGCGAGCTGCGCGACCAGGCGGTCGCCAAGTTCTCCGGTGAGGAAGGCCAGCCGTCCGCCGGCGAAGTCAAAGACATCTTCGGCGAGATCGAATACCGCACCGTTCGCGAAAACATCGTCAACGGCAAGCCGCGTATCGATGGCCGTGACACCAAGACCGTGCGCCCGCTGAACATCGAAGTCGACGTGCTGCCGAAGACCCACGGTTCGGCGCTGTTCACCCGTGGCGAGACCCAGGCCCTGGTCGTCGCGACCCTGGGTACCGCGCGTGACGCCCAGCTGCTGGACACCCTCGAAGGCGAGAAGAAAGACCCCTTCATGCTGCACTACAACTTCCCTCCATTCTCGGTGGGTGAGTGCGGTCGCATGGGCGGTGCCGGACGTCGTGAAATCGGTCACGGCCGCCTGGCCCGCCGTTCGGTTCAGGCCATGCTGCCGTCCGCCGAAGAGTTCCCGTACACCATTCGCGTGGTCTCGGAAATCACCGAATCCAACGGTTCGAGCTCGATGGCTTCGGTCTGCGGCGCTTCTCTGGCGCTGATGGATGCGGGTGTGCCGATGAAGGCGCCAGTGGCTGGTATTGCCATGGGTCTGGTCAAGGAAGGCGAGAAGTTCGCGATCCTGACTGACATCCTGGGTGACGAAGACCACCTGGGCGACATGGACTTCAAGGTTGCCGGTACCGCCAAGGGCGTCACCGCGCTGCAGATGGACATCAAGATCAACGGCATCACCGAAGAGATCATGGAAATCGCCCTGGGCCAGGCCCTGGAAGCGCGCCTGAACATCCTCGGCCAGATGAACCAGGTCATCGCCCAGTCGCGCAGCGAGCTGTCGGCCAACGCCCCGACCATGCTGGCGATGAAGATCGACACCGACAAGATCCGTGACGTCATCGGCAAGGGCGGCGCTACCATTCGCGCCATCTGTGAAGAGACCAAGGCCTCGATCGACATCGAGGACGACGGTTCGATCAAGATCTTCGGCGAGACCAAGGAAGCCGCGGACGCCGCCAAGCAGCGTATCCTGGGCATCACCGCCGAGGCCGAGATCGGCAAGATCTACGTCGGCAAGGTCGAGCGCATCGTCGACTTCGGCGCCTTCGTCAACATCCTGCCGGGCAAGGACGGCCTGGTGCACATCTCCATGCTCAGCGATGCGCGAGTGGAGAAGGTCACCGACGTGCTGAAAGAAGGCCAGGAAGTCGAAGTGCTGGTACTGGACGTGGACAACCGCGGCCGTATCAAGCTGTCGATCAAGGACGTCGCTGCGGCGAAGGCTTCTGGCGTCTAAGCCAGCGAGCTGCAAAAGAAGGACTCTTCGGAGTCCTTTTTTTATGCCCGATACTCCGCCTTCCCGGCGCAGGCGTGGGTGGCGATATTCTGTTGGTGGACTTGCATCTTGCATGCAGGTTTTTCGCAGGGCTTGCAAATTGCACGATCGGTGCGGGCTTTTGAATTTTATAAGCTGTTGTTTTTAAAGGATTTGTTCGTTGTTTTAAAACTGGCACAGGCCCTGCAATATCCTTCATACCTGCAGCCAGGAACATCGGCGCAGACCTTTCGAACAACAGGAGTGACTCGTATGAAGAAGTTCGCCATTGCTGCCGCTACTGCCACCGCCCTGACCCTGACCATGGCTAACGCGGCATTTGCCCAACAGCCCACCCAGGCCCCGATGATGCTTGCGGCCGGTGAGGTGACTAAAACCAAGGAAGCGGCTTCCGACACCTGGATCACCACCAAGGTCAAAGCCGACCTGCTGACTGAAAAAGGCATTCCTGGCAGCGACATCAAGGTCGAAACCAACAAAGGCGTGGTTTCCCTGTCCTCTGACGTCGCCATCACCGATTCGCAGAAGGAAATGGCGGTTGCCATTGCCAAGAAGATCAAGGGCGTACAGGCCGTCTCGGCCGATGGCCTGAAGTCCGAATAAGGATTGTCCCGACGGCCAGAGGGATTTGGCCACCCACTATGAGAGCCCCGGCCTGTGCCGGGGCTTTTCCATGTGGGTTGTTGCCACGCGCTGGCGTTCATTCAGGCAACAGCGATGCCCTGTCGCGTGGCAAGAGGGGACGGTGTCGCTCCTGGTTATTCGGCATCCAGGTGCATCGGCGTAATGACCCGGCCATCGCTTTCGGCTTGCCCCAGGGTGGTGTCGATGAAGTACACCCGGTCATCCTGCAACTGGCCCTTGTCCACCAGGTAATCCTTGATGCTGCCGGCCCGCTGCTGCCCCAGGGTGCGCAGCAGCGCAGCGCTTTCCGCCCAGGACTTGATCACCGCCTCACGCAGTTTGGCGCTGCGTTCGTCGCGGCCGAGCTCTTGCCATTGCGCCGGCGGCTGTTGCTTGAGGCGGGTGCGGTAGATGCCCTCGAGCATCGCCGGCTTGTCGCTGTCGTCCACCACCAGCAGCGAGGCATTGGCTGGCACCTTGTCGCCCCGTCGTTGCAGGATTTTGTACCAGGTCGCCTGGTACTCACGCTCCAGGCGCTGCTCGGCGATCAGCGGGCCATCGCTGCTCTGCGCGCTGGTGCCTTCGATCTCCAGGCGCAACTCCGGGCGCTGCTTGAGCGCCGCAGCCAGTTTGTCCAGGGCGCCCTGGGCGTCCGGGCTGAGGTCGCTGGAGCCCGGCGCGAAGGCCACGGTGCCGAGGTCTTCAGCGCCGCCGCCGGCGATCAGCCCGCCGATGAACTTAAACGGCGCCTGGGCCGCGCGCAGTATCAGGTTGCGCAGGGTCTGCCAGACGATCGGCATCACGCTGAACTGCGGGTTGTTGAGGTCGCCGGACACCGGCAGTTCGATGGAGATCTTGCCCTCGGTGTCCTTGAGCAGCGCCACCGCCAGGCGGATCGGCAGGTCCACGGCATCCGGGCTATCGACCTTCTCGCCCAGTTGCAACTGCTCGACCACCACCTTGTTCTCGGCCTTGAGCTGGCCCTTGGTGATCACGTAGTGCAGGTCGAGGTTCAGCCGGCCCTTGCGAATGCGGAAGCCCGCGAACTTACCGGAGTAGGGCGTCAGGTTGGTGAGCTCGACGCGCTTGAAGCTGGTGGCGATGTCCAGGCTGGCCATCGGGTCGAACGGGTTGAGCGCGCCCTTGATGGTCACCGGCGCGTAGCGGTCGACCTTGCCCTTGACGTCGACCTTGGCCGGCACCGGCTTGCGGTTGTCGATGGTGCCGATCTGGCCATTGAGCTGCTGCACGGCGGTGGCGAAGTTGGGGGTCAGGGTCAGGTCGGCGAAGTTGGCCGAGCCGTCGTTGATGTCGATCTGGCCGATGCGGATGCCCAGCGGCTTCTGGCTGCCAGCGCTGGCCTGCTTGGCCTGGGCGGTGGCCGACGCGTCCGCCGGCTGCGGGATCAGCAGGTCGTCGACGTTGGTGGTGCGGTCTTCGTTGATGATGAAGCGCGCGTAGGGTTGCAGCAGGGTCACCTTGTCGATCGACAAGGCGTCGCCGTGCACGTACGACAGCCCATCGACATTGACCTGCTGCCATTTGACGAAGTCGCGGTCCTTGATGGTGTCGAGGGTGTGCAACTGGTTGACCTGGGCCTTGCCGCCGACGGCGAAGGCCAGTGGCTCGGTGCTCTTGAGGTCGACCTTGAGGTCGCTGGAGAGCATGCCGCTGCGCAGTTCCAGGCGGATGAACGGGCTGATGTAGGCCTGGGCCACGCGCAGGTCGATATCGCGGGTGCTCACATCCAGTTTCGCGGTCACGGGGGCCAGGTTCACCTCGCCTGCGGCCTGCAACTTGCCTTGCTTGCCCACGCCCGTGTCGAGCTTGAGGGTGAAGGGCGACTGGTTGAGGCTGTCGAAGTTCTGCAGGTCGAGGTTCAGGGGGCCGACGTCCAATGCCACCGGCGCCTTCTGGCTGCGGTCGGCCAAGTGGATCAGGTAGTTGCGCGCCTGCACGTCCTTGAGCAGCACCTGCCAGGGCTTGCTCGGCGCCTTCGCGGCCTTTTCCTCGGCGCTGGGCTCGGCGGCGGCGGGCTCGGCCTTTTCCTTGGGCGTTGCCTTGGCGGGCTGGCTGGCGAACAGTTTCTGCCAGTCGAGCTGGCCGTCGTTTTCCAGGGCGGCCCAGGTTTCCAGCTTTTCACTGCGAACCTTGCCGACCGTGACCAACTGCTTGGCCAGGTCGATGGAGGTTTCGCTGACCTCGAGGTTGGCCAAGCGCGCCAGGGGGCGGCCGTCCGGCGCCTTGATGGCGAATGGCGCAATACGCAGCGTGACGTTGTCCAGCAGCAGTTCGGTCTGCTGGGACAGGTTCAGCTTGTAGTGGGTATCGAGGCTCACCACGCCGTCTTCCAGCACCAGCGGCACGGCATCGCGCACGTAGGGCCAGAACAGCTTCATCTTGCCGTCGGTGACCTTCAGGGTGCCCTCGGAGGCGATCGGCGACAGGCTCAGGGTGCCGCTCCAGTCGATTCGCCCGCCGGCCGGGCCGTTGGCCACCAGGGTCATGTCGGCGTTGTCATCGGGGAGGGTGCTGAGGTTTTTCAGCTCCAGGTTCATCGAGTCGTAGAGAAACTCGATCGGCTCGCTCGGGCGCAGGTCCTGGAAGTGCAGGTAGCCTTCGCTGAGCTTGATGCTGGCGATGCGCAGCGGGAACGGCTCGCTCGCCGCTTCCTCGGGCTTGGGCTCGCTGGGCGGCAGCTTGAACAGCTGGGTCAGGTTGAGACTGCCGTCCTTGGCGAACAGCAGCTCGCTGCGCGGCTTGTCCAGCTCGACGGCATCCAGGTGCAGGGCGCCGCTCCACAGGCTATTCCAGGCGAGGTTGGCGTACAGGCGCTCGAAGCCGACCTGCTCCTTGCCCGGCTCGCCGATTTGCAGGCCCCAGACGGTCAGCTCCAGGCTGAAGGGGTTGAGCTCGATGCGCTGAACGTGCGCCGGCACGGTGGCGTACTGGGCCAGTTGCTGGTTGGCGATGCGCAGGGCCACGCCAGGGAGGATGAAGAAGCCGAGCAGGCTGTACAGGGCCACGATGGCCAGCAAGGCGCCGATGGCGCGAGTCAATCCTTTGGGCATGTGCGGCGTCGTCTATCTCGGGCGGGAGTGGTTGGAGTATGGCACGTTAAATCGGTTCCGAAGAACCGAGCGGAATCAGCTTCATTCGATGCCCATCCGCCGCTTGGCGCGCTGCGACGAGCCGTTGCGCATGGCCCAGCGCAGCACGGGGGCGGTGCGCTCCACGCCGAGGCGTACCATGCGCCGCTGCAGGGAACCCAGGTGCAGGTCGAGCATGTCGGCGGCCCAAGCGGGCAGCAAGTCGATGCCCGCATGCAGCATCAGCTTGCCGACCGGCTCTGCCAGTCGGCTGGGTGCGGGGGCATCGAGCAGGATGTTCACCACCTCCAGGCTACGTTCGCCACATTGCAGTTGTGGGCGCATGCGGCGCAGATAGTCGTCCACCTCGCGGCACGAACGCGGCACGTCGCGGGCGCCAAGGCGCTCGGCGATCAGGGCGATCTCGTCGTAGTAGGCATCCTGGTCGGCGCGGCTCATGCGCGGGTTGCGGTAGCGCAAGTGGGCGGCGAGGAAGCTGCTGACTTCGGCCACGTGCACCCAGGTCAGCAGGTCTGGGTCGCTGGCGGCATAGGGTCGGCCGTCGGGGGCGGTGCCGACCACCTTCAGGTGGATGGTGCGGACTTTTTCGATCAGCCATTCGGCGTCGCGGGTCGAGCCGAACGTGGTGCCGGAGATGAACTGGCTGGTGCGGCGCAGGCGCCCAAGCAGATCCTGGCGGAAGTTCGAGTGGTCCCAGACCCCGGCCAGGGCCAGCGGATGCAGCACTTGCAGCATCAAGGCGCTGATACCGCCGATGAGCATGCTCGGGAAATCGCCGTGCACCCGCCAACTCATACTGGCTGGGCCGAACAAGCCTGGGTCGCCTTTGGGGGATTCCAGGTCGAGCTGGCCGAGGGCCAGCCCAGTGAGGCTCAAGACCTGGGTTTCGATGCGGCGGCGTAAGGCTTCCATGGCGACCTGTGCTGGCCGCCCGGGCGGCCGTCTATGGGGTGGGGTGTTTGCCCGCCAGCCCAGTGTCACCCAAGCCGAAAGGACCGTTCGAGGCCACCTGCCCGCGCGTGGCGAAGGCTAGCCCTTGGACATGATAAACCGTCGGCTCTTGCGAGAAGCATGCCTTCAGGTGCGTCATGAACACGCGGTGCTCTTCGTTGGCCTCGAAGCCTGGCCAAGGCGGCCTGTGCTGGCCGCCCTGGCGATCATCTATGGGTTGAGGCGTTTGTCGATCAGGCCCTGGACCACGCTTGGGTCGGCCAGGGTCGAGGTGTCGCCCAGGTTGTCGAGCTCGTTGCAGGCGATCTTGCGCAGGATACGCCGCATGATCTTGCCCGAGCGGGTCTTGGGCAGCGCGGGCGCCCATTGGATCAGCTCCGGCTTGGCGAAGCTGCCGATCTCCTTGCTCACCAGCGCCAGCAGCTCGGCCTTGAGCGCATCGTCCGGGGTGACGCCATTCATGGTCGTGACGAAGGCGTAGACGCCCTGGCCCTTGAGGTCGTGGGGGTAGCCGACCACCGCCGCCTCGGCGACGCTGTCGTGCAGCACCAGCGCGCTCTCGACCTCGGCGGTGCCGATGCGGTGGCCGGAGACGTTGATCACGTCGTCGATACGCCCGGTGATCCAGTAGTCCCCATCGGCGTCGCGGCGCGCGCCGTCGCCAGTGAAGTAGTAGCCGGGCATGGGTTTGAAGTAGGTATCGACCATGCGCTGGTGGTCGCCATACACGCTGCGGATCTGCCCCGGCCAACTGGCCTTGATCGCCAGCAGGCCGGCCCCGGGGCCTTCGATCAGCTTGCCTTTTTCGTCCAGCAGCACCGGTTGCACGCCGAACATCGGTTGCGTGGCGCAGCCCGGTTTCAGGCGTGGCGTGCCAGGCAGGGGGGTGAGCATGATGCCGCCGGTTTCGGTCTGCCACCAGGTGTCGACGATCGGGCAGCGCTTTTGCCCAACGGCTTCGAAATACCATTCCCAGGCTTCCGGGTTGATCGGCTCGCCGACGCTGCCGAGCAGGCGAAGGCTCTTGCGCGAAGTGCCCTGCAACGGCCCGTTGCCTTCGCGCATCAAGGCGCGCAGGGCGGTGGGCGCGGTGTAGAAGATGTTCACTTGGTGCTTGTCCACCACCTGCCAGAAACGTGAGGTGTCGGGGTAATTGGGCACGCCTTCGAACATCAGCGAGATCGCGCCGTTGGCCAGTGGGCCATAGACGATATAGCTGTGCCCGGTGACCCAGCCTACGTCGGCGGTGCACCAGAACACCTCGCCGTCGCGGTAGTCGAACACCACCTTGAAGGTCAGGGCGGCTTGCAGCAGGTAGCCGGCGGTGGTGTGCAGCACACCCTTGGGCTTGCCGGTGCTGCCGGAGGTATAGAGGATGAACAGCGGGTCTTCGGCGTCCATCGGCTCGGGTGGGCAGTCGTCGCCGGCCTTTTCCGTGGTCTCGTGGTACCACAGGTCACGGCCTTCGCTCCAGGCCACTTCGGCCCCTGTGCGGCGCACCACGAACACGCTGGAGACGTTCGGGCAGCTGGCCAGGGCCTTGTCGACGTTCTGCTTGAGCGGGATGCGCTTGCCGCCGCGCACGCCTTCGTCGGCGGTGATCACGATGCGGCAGTCGGCGTCGAGGATGCGGTCGCGCAGGGCGTCGGGGGAGAAGCCGCCGAACACCACCGAGTGGATCGCGCCGATGCGCGCGCAGGCGAGCATGGCGTAGGCGGCTTCGGGCACCATCGGCATGTAGATGCACACCCGATCGCTTTTCTTCACCCCGCGCGCCTTCAGAGCGTTGGCCAGGCGGCAGACCTGACGGTGCAGTTCGCGGTAGGTGATGGCTTTGGAGTCCTGCGGGTCGTCGCCCTCCCAGAGTAGGGCGGTCTGGTCGCCGCGGCTGGCCAGGTGGCGGTCGATGCAGTTGTGGCTCACGTTGAGCCGTCCGCCGTCGAACCAGCGCGCCTTGCCGTGCGTGAGGTCGCATTGCTGCACGCTCGACCAGGGTTTGCTCCAGTCCAGGCGCTTGGCCTGTTCGGCCCAGAACGTATCGGGGGCTTCGATCGACTGGCGGTAGAGGCGCTGGTAGTCGTCGTCGGAAAGTGTCGCGGACTGGCTGACGGCCAGGGCCTGGGGGTAATCGCGGATATCGAACATGGCGGGTTGTCCTGCTCTTGTCGGGGCGATGGACTGCACGCGGGCCCGGCACGCTGGCGGGGGAACGTGCAACGGCTATTCGATAGGACAGTGTAGCGGGTGGGGGTGTTCCGGGGGATTGAGGGGCGGCGAGTGCGCCCTCGATCGCGGAGCGAGCCCGCTCCTACAGGACCGTGGGGCCTGTAGGAGCGGCTGCGACTCAGCCGCGGTGACGGCCGCGGAAGTAGTTGATCAGGCCCTGGGTCGAGCCGTCCTCGGCGCTGTCTTCCAGGCTACCGACAAGACGTTGGTACACGCCCTTGCCCAGCTCCTTGCCCAGTTCCACGCCCCACTGGTCGAAGGCGTTGATGCCCCACACCACGCTCTGCACGAACACCTTGTGCTCGTACATCGCCACCAGCGCGCCCAGGCGGCGCGGGCTGATGCGCTCGACCACCAGGGTGTTGCTCGGGCGGTTGCCGGGGATCACCTTGTGCGGCGCCAGCTTCTCGATGTCCGCTTCGCTGGTGCCCTTGGCACGCAGCTCGGTTTCGGCCTCGGCACGGGTCTTGCCGAGCATCAGCGCCTGGCTCTGCGACAGGCAGTTGGCGTACAGCCACTGGTGATGGTCGGCCACCGGGTTGAAGCTGACCACCGGCACGATGAAGTCCGCCGGGATCAGCTGGGTGCCTTGGTGCAACAGCTGGTGGTAGGCATGCTGGCCGTTGCAGCCCACGCCACCCCAGATCACCGGGCCGGTGTCGGTCTTCACCGGGGTGCCGTCCTGCAGCACGCTCTTGCCGTTGGATTCCATGTCCAACTGCTGCAGGTGCTTGGTGATGTTACGCAGGTAGTGATCGTAGGGCAGGATCGCATGCGCCTGCGCGCCCCAGAAGTTGCCGTACCACACGCCCAGCAGGGCCAACAGCACCGGCATGTTCTTCTCGAACGGCGCGGTCTGGAAGTGCTGGTCCATGGTGTAGGCACCGGACAGCAGTTCCTTGAAGTTGGCGGTGCCGATGGCCAGGGCGATCGGCAGGCCGATGGCCGACCACAGCGAGTAGCGCCCGCCGACCCAGTCCCACATCGGGAAGATGTTCTCTTCGCGGATGCCGAAGGCCACTGCGGCGGCCTTGTTGCTCGACACGGCGATGAAGTGGCGGTACAGCTCGGCCTCGGAACCGCCCTGCGCCAGGTACCAGGTGCGCGCGGCCTGGGCGTTCTTCAGGGTTTCCAGGGTGTTGAACGACTTCGACGAGACGATGAACAGGGTGGTCTCGGCGCGCAGCTTGGCCGACAGCTCGTGGAACTCGCTGCCGTCGATGTTCGCCAGGTAGTGGCAGCGCACGCCGCGCTGGGCGTAGGGCAGCAGGGCCTCGGAGACCAGCTCGGGGCCGAGGAAGGAGCCGCCGATGCCGATGTTCACCACGTCGGTGATCGGCTTTTCGCTGTAGCCGCGCCACAGGCCATCATGGATGCGCCCGACCAGCTCGGTGATCTGGTTGAGCACCTTGTGCACCTCGGGCATCACGTTGACGCCGTTGACGCTGAGCTTGTCGCCCACCGGACGGCGCAGCGCGGTGTGCAGCACCGGGCGGCCTTCGGAGGCGTTGATGATCTCGCCGCCGAACATCGACTTGATGGCGTCGGCCAGGCCCACTTCGGTGGCCAGGTTCACCAGCAGGTCACGGGTCTGTTCGTTGATCAGGTTCTTAGAGTAGTCGAGGAACAGGCCGCAGCTGCTGAGGGAGAACTGCTCGAAACGCTTGGGGTCGCTGGCGAAGGCTTCACGCATGCTGAAGCCCTGCATGGCGTCGCGGTGTTGCTGGAGCGCCTGCCAGGCGGGCAGCGCCGTCACATCGTGGGGAGTACGGTAATACGCCATTGCGGATGGTTTCCTTGGGGCATGGTCAGGCTGTGACACTGGCAACCGTTGCCAGTTGCAGGGTTCTGCATTATAGGCATTGGCCGGTCGGCGGGAATGGGGTGGGCTGGCGGGGGCGTGAAATATTTGGGCGGGGTGTCAGTGCCGGCCTCATCGCGGAGCAAGCCTGCTCCAGGTGCAGCGGGGTACCTGGAGGAGCGGGCTCACGCGCGATGGGGGCGCCGCGGTCAGGCGGTCTTTTCGTCCAGGTGCAGGTACAGGTTGTCGATCAACCGGGTATTACCCAGGTAGGCCGCTCCCAGGATCACCAGGTCACGGTCGTCGACCTGCGCCGGGCGCAGGTTCACGGCATGGCGCACCTCCAGGTAATCCGGGCGGAACCCCGCGGCCACCAGCTGCGCCTGGCCTTCAGCCAGCAGCGCGGCATAGTCGCGCTGGCCACGACGGACAGCCTCGGCCAACTGGCTCAGCACTCTGTACAGCGCCGGTGCCGCAGCGCGCTGCTCGGCGCTCAGGTAACCGTTGCGCGACGACAGCGCCAGGCCATCGTCGGCGCGCACCGTGGGCTCGCCGATGATCTGGATCGGCATGTTCAGGTCGCGCACCATGGCGCGGATCACCGCCAACTGCTGGTAGTCCTTTTCACCAAACACCGCCAGGTCCGGCTGGACCATGTTGAACAGCTTGCTGACCACCGTCGCCACGCCCTCGAAATGCCCCGGGCGGCTGGCGCCACACAGGCCTTCGGAGAGTTGCGGCACGCTCACGCGGGTCTGCACGCTCATGCCATCGGGGTACATCTCTTCCACGGTGGGGGCGAACAGCAGATGGCAGCCGGCCTGGAGCAGGCACTCCTGGTCGGCGGCGAGGGTGCGCGGGTACTTGTTGAGGTCTTCGCCGGCACCGAACTGCAGCGGGTTGACGAAGATGCTGGCGACCACGAAGTCGGCGCGCTGGGCGGCCTTGGTCACCAGCGCGGCATGACCGCTGTGCAGGTTGCCCATGGTCGGCACGAAGCCAATGCGCTTGCCTTCGCCACGGGCGCGCGCCACGGCGGCGCGCAGTTCACGGACAGTCTTGACGGTATTCATGCGCTGAACCCATGTTCGCTACCGGGGAAGGTCACGTCCTTGACCTCTTTGACATAGGCAGCCAGGGCGCTGTGGATATCCGGCTGGCCCGCCATGAAGTTCTTCACGAACTTCGGCACGCGGCCGCTCAGCGACAGGCCAAGCATGTCGTGCAGCACCAGCACCTGGCCGTCGGTGGCGCTGCCGGCGCCAATGCCGATAACCGGGATGCCCACCGCTTGGGTGATTTCCGCCGCCAGTTCGCTGGGCACGCATTCGAGCAGCAGCATGGCCGCGCCGGCCTGTTCCAGGGCGATGGCGTCGGCGCGCATCTGCCGCGCCTGGGCTTCCTGGCGGCCCTGCACTTTATAGCCGCCGAGCACGTTGACCGTCTGCGGGGTCAGGCCCATGTGCGCGCACACCGGCACGCCGCGGTCGGCCAGCAGGCGGATGGTCTCGGCCAGCCAGGCGGCACCCTCGACCTTGACCATGTGGGCGCCGGCACGCATCAGCGTGGCGCAGTTCTCGAACGACTGCTCCAGCGTGGCGTGGGCCATGAACGGTAGGTCGGCGAGGATCAGCGCACCGTCGTTGCCGCGCTTCACGCAGGCGGTGTGGTAGGCCATGTCGGCGGTGGTGACGGGCAGGGTGCTGTCGTGGCCTTGCAGGACCATCCCCAGGGAGTCCCCCACCAGCAGCACTTCCACGCCGGCCTGGCTCGCGGCCTTGGCGAAAGTCGCGTCGTAGCAGGTCAGCATGGTGATTTTCTCGCCCTTGGCCTTGAGGCCGTGCAGGGTGGTCAGGGTTACTTCAGGCATGTAGCGAAATCCTCGTTCAGGCGCTGTGAAAAACGACTGCGTACAACGCGTGTATTCATCTTCCGGAGCGGCACATCATCGTGCGTGATGTTCGGGTCACAGGGCTGTCCGGGCCTAAATGGGTGTGATGCGGCTTACAGGCGCCGCGGGACGCCTATAGTCGTGAGCGATGGGGGGGAAGTCAATGACCCTGTTACCGCATTGTTACGCGCAGGGTGTTACTGGCGTTACCGTTGGCTGGAACGCCCGGTTTACAAGCGTTCCAGGCCGACGAACGGGCACTCGGCGAGCAGTTGCGCGAGGCTGCGACCGTCCGCCAGGTGGAAGTCGGTGGGTACCAGTTCGGCCAGTGGATAAAGCACGAAGGGGCGGGCGTGCAGGTGGTAGTGCGGCACTTTCAGGCGCGGCAGGTCGATCACCTGGTCGGCGAACAACAGCACATCGAGGTCCAGTGTGCGCGGGCCCCAACGCTCTTTGCGCACGCGGCCCTGGTCGTTCTCGATGGCTTGCAGAGCATCGAGCAGCTCCAACGGCGCCAGTTCGGTGTCGATGGCGGCCACGGCGTTGGTGTAGCGCGGCTGGCCGGGCAGCAGCGAATCGCTGGTGTACAGCGCCGAGGCCGCGGCCAGGCGGGTGCCGCTGATCTGGTCCAACGCCTGGAAGGCGCTGCGCAACTGTTCGGCCGGCTGGTCCAGGTTGCTGCCCAGGCCGATGTAGGCGCGTGCCGGCATGCTCAGTCGAACGCCTCGCCGCCACCGGCCTTGCGCTTGCTGCCACTGCGCTTGCGTTTGCGCGGTGCGGTGCCGGCGCCTTCGTCACGGCTGCCCAGCTCGCGGATCATGTCGCGGCGCTCGCTGTCGTGGGCGTCCTGGTAGTCGGTCCACCACTGGCCGAGGTCGTCGGTTTCCTCGCCAGCGCTCTCGCGCAGCAGCAGGAAGTCGTAGCCGGCGCGGAAGCGCGGGTTGTCCAGCAACTGGTCGGCACGCTTGCCGCTGCGTCGTGGCAGGCGCTCCTGCATGTCCCAGATCTCGCGGATCGGCAAGGTGAAGCGCTTCGGAATGGCGATGCGCTGGCACTGCTCGGCGATCAGGTCGTGGGCGGCTTCGTTCATCGCCGGGATCGGCGGCACGCCTTGGCTTTGCAGGTACAGCGCTCGCGACGGCAACGCCGGCCACAGCAGGGCGGCGAACAGGAACGCCGGGGTCACTGGCTTGCCTTGCTTGACCCGCAGGTCGGTGTTGGTCAGCGCCTGGCTGATCAGCGTGTGGGTGTAGGTCGGGCGCTCGTCCAGGGCCTCGCTGCTGGCTGGGAACAGCGGCTCGAACAACTGCAGGTCGACCAGCATCTCGAAGGCGATCGCCCCTTGGCCGGAGAGGAACAGCTTGAGCACTTCCTCGAACAGGCGGGCAGGGGGGATTTCGCGCAGCAGCGACGCCAGTTCGCGGATCGGTTGCACGGTGTGCTTCTCGATGCCGAAGTCGAGCTTGGCGGCGAAGCGTACCGCGCGCAGCATGCGCACCGGATCTTCCTGGTAGCGGTGGGTCGGGTCGCCGATCAGACGCAGCAGGCGGTTGCGGATATCGTGGACGCCGTTGGCGTAGTCCAGGATGCGCTCGCTGACCGGGTCGTAGTACAGCGCGTTGATGGTGAAGTCGCGGCGCTGTGCGTCATCTTCGAGGGTGCCGTACACGTTGTCGCGCAAAATGCGCCCGCTGGCGTTGTGCGACGAACGGTGGGTATCGCCCTGGTCTTCTTCGGAGTGGTGCGCCCGGAAGGTGGCGACCTCGATGATCTCGCGACCGAAGTGGATATGCACCAGCTTGAACCTACGACCGATGATGCGGGCGTTACGGAACTCCGCGCGCACTTGTTCGGGGGTGGCGCTGGTGGCCACGTCGAAGTCCTTGGGGGTGATGCCCAGGAGCAGGTCGCGCACGCAGCCGCCGACCAGGTAGGCCTGGTACCCGGCGTTTTGCAGGCGCTCGACGATGCTCACGGCATGGCGGCTGAACTGGCTGCGTTGCAGCGAGTGCTGGCTCTTGTTGATCACTTCAGGCGTGGTGCGCCTGTGGTGCTGAGCACGAACGGGGGGGCGGAACGACTGGAACAGCTTCTTCAGCATGGGATGCACTGTTTGAAGGAATGTTCGGCCAAGAATAGGAGAATGGCCGCATGATGGCGGGGGATTCTAGCATTTACTCGTGGAATGGTGTAGGCGGTGCTGCGAAGGGCGTTTCAGGCGGGAGAAACGACATGGGGAGCCGAAGCTCCCCAGGAAAGTCGTTGCGTGCTCTTGTTGTTCTTCTACTGGGCTTCTTGTTTTTGTTGAATGCCCTGCCCACAAATCTCAAAGCTTGTGAGCGACCCCTAAACCAGGGGTGAAGAGCAAACGGATTGCTTTGGTCGCTGACGTTATGCTGATCTCGCGATCCAACCAGTTCAGGCGCTGCTTTTAAGTGCAGTTTTTGTTGTTCTCTGCCTGGTCGTGGGGCAAGCCCCAAACACAACTCCTCTCCAAAAGAATCAGTTAGCTGCGCCTCCGCCGTCTTGTTCTTGTTGTGCGTGAGCCGTTTCGTCTTGTTCTTATTCTGAGTTGCAGTGCTTGTTATTGTTCTTGTACGAAAGATATAGCAGTTGCCGTGCCAACTTTTGCAAGTCCAATAAAATCAATGGCTTGAGAGAATTTTTGGTCGACCGAAAAGCCGCAAATGTAGAAATTTCGTTACCGTATGCCTCGGTGGCTGTTACGTTTGGCCGGGCTGGGTAACAGATTTTTCACGTTAGCCGGGGTGTTACCGGGTGGCGATGTGCTGGTGCTGCAAACGCAATCGCGGGGCAAGCCCGCCCCCACAGGATAGGCAGTGTTCCTGAGAACGACGCAGATCCTGTGGGCGCGTGCTTGCCCCGCGATGAGGTTACGGGCGAATCAGTTGTCGCTGGTGGCGTTGCTCTTGCGCCGCGGGATACCCAGGCGCTGGCGCCGCTCCCACAGGCACTTGCGGCTCACGCCCAGCTTGCGCGCCAGTTCGGTCTCGGTCATGTGGTCCTGATGCTCGAGTACGAAGTGCTGGAAGTAGTCCTCCAGCGACAAGTCCTCGGTCGGCTCGTGGCTGGCGTTGTTGGCGCTGACCCCGGCCACCACCGGCAGGCTGTCGAGGCGATCGTCGTCCAGGTCGCCCAGCTCGATGTCGATGCCCAGCAAGTCGGCGGAGATTTCCGGGCTCTCGCTGAGGATCACCGCGCGCTCCACGGCATTCTCCAGCTCACGCACGTTACCCGGCCAACTGTAATGGCGGATGGCCTGCTCGGCCTCGCTGGAGAAGTGCAGGTCGTCACGGCCGATGCGCGCGCTCTGGCGGGCGAGGAAGGCGTTGGCGATTTCGTTCACGTCGCTGCCACGCTCACGCAGGGCCGGGAGCTTGAGGGCGATGACGTGCAGGCGGTAGTAGAGGTCTTCGCGGAATTGCCCGGCCTTGGCCAGGTTCTTCAGGTCGCGGTGGGTCGCGGCGATCAGGCGCACGTCGACCTTCTGCGACTGCACCGAACCGACCCGGCGGATCTCGCCTTCCTGTAGCACACGCAGCAGGCGGGCCTGGGCTTCCAGTGGCAGTTCGCCGATCTCGTCGAGGAACAGCGTGCCGCCGTCCGCGGCTTCCACCAGGCCGGCGCGGCCGGCGCTGGCGCCGGTGAAGGCGCCTTTCTCGTGGCCGAACAGCTCGGACTCGATCAAGGTTTCCGGGATTGCCGCGCAGTTCACCGAGATCATCGGCGCCTTGGCCCGGCGCGACAGGTTGTGCAGGGCACGGGCCACCAGCTCCTTGCCGGTGCCGGACTCACCCTGGATCAGCACGTTGGAATCGGTAGGCGCGACCTTGCGGATCTTGCCGTAAAGGTCCTGCATCGGTGGGCACGAGCCGATGATGCCGATTTCGCCATTGGCTGCGTTGCTGGCACCCTTGTCGGCGCCGGCCTTGCCGTTGGCCCGCGACTCGGCAGTGACAGGGGCGCTGGCGGGGGCGTTCTGCCGATCGCGCAGGATACGCGCCACGGCCTGGAGCATCTCGTCATGGTCGAAGGGCTTGGCGATGTAGTCCACCGCGCCCATCTTCATCGAGTCTACCGCCGAGCGCAGGCTGGCGTAGCTGGTCATGATCAGCACCGGCGTGCCCTGGCCGAGCTTGATCAGCTCGGTGCCTGGTGCGCCCGGTAGACGCAGGTCGCTGACGATCAGGTCGAAGGTGGCAATGCTGAAGCGTTCCTGGGCTTCCTGCACCGAGCCGGCTTCGCTGACCTGGTACTGGTTCCGCTCGAGCAGGCGACGCAGGGCCGAACGGATGATGGTTTCGTCTTCGACGATCAGAATGTGCGGCATTGATTCAATTCTCTCGACGGTCTCGAATTTCAGGGGACGTCGCTACGACATGCCGGGGCAGGGTCACGCGGATCCGGGTACCACGCTGCCGTTCGATATCGGCCGGGCTGTCGATGGTGATTTGCCCATAATGCTCTTCCACGATGGAATAGACCAGAGCAAGCCCCAGACCCGTGCCTTCGCCCGGGTCCTTGGTGGTGAAGAAGGGTTCGAAGAGGCGGTCCATGATGTTCTTGGGGATACCGCTGCCTTCATCCTCGACGATCAGGTCGACGGTGTGTTCGTTGGCTTCGCTGCGCACGCGCACGGCGCTGCCGGGCGGCGAGGCGTCGCGAGCGTTGGAAAGCAGGTTGATCAGCACCTGGGCCAGGCGCTGCGGGTCGCCTTCGGCCCAGTGCTCCGGGTCGCAGAGGTTGAAGAACTGTACTTCGAAATTGCGCCGGTTCAACGCCAGCAGACCGATGGCATCCTGCGCCACCTCGGCCAGGCACACCGGCTCTTCGCTGTTCTGGTGGCTGCCGCCGGCATGGGCGAAGCTCATCAAGGACTGCACGATGCGCGAGACGCGCTTGGTCTGGTCGAGGATCTGGCTCGACAGCTCGATGATCTCGCCGTCGCCCTCGCGTTCCTCGCGCAGGTTCTGCGCCAGGCAAGCGATGCCGGTGATCGGGTTGCCGATCTCGTGGGCCACGCCGGCGGCCAGGCGGCCGATGCTGGCCAGGCGCTCGGAGTGCACCAGCTTGTCTTCCAGGGCCTGGGTTTCGGTAAGGTCCTCGACCAGCAGCACCAGGCCGCTGTTGCCCGGCGCCAGCGGCTCGTCGATGGCCGCCTTGTGCAGGTTGAGCCAGCGCGGCTGGCCGTCGAGGACCAGGCGCTGCTTGTGCAGGTGCTCGTCAGGCACGTCGATGAAACCCTGCAGCAGCCCGCGCCACGGCTCGGCGATGGTCACCAGGCGCGAGCCGACCACGTGCATGGCGGCGATCCCGGTCAACTCCTCCATGGCCTTGTTCCACATCAGGATTTCCTGGTCCTTGGCCAGCGAGCACACGCCCATGGGCAGCTCTTGCAGGGTCTGGCGGTGGTAGCGGCGCAGGGCGTCGAGTTCGGCGGCCAGGCCGGTGAGGCGCGAGTGGTAGTCTTCCAGGCGGCTTTCGATGAAGTGAATGTCTTCGGTGACGTAGTTTTCGTTGCCGGATTTGTACGGCAGGAAGGTCTCGACCATGTCCTGCGCCACGCTCGGGCCCATCAGGCCGGAGAGGTTGGCTTCGATGCGGTCGCGCAGGCGACGCAGGGCGTAGGGGCGACGTTCGTCGAACGGCAGGTAGAGGTCGCGCAGGGCTTGTTCCACCTCCTTTTGCGCGGCCTTTGCGCCCAGCGGCTTGGCCAGTTGCGTGGCGAACTCCTGCGGCGAGGCGGCGTGCAACTCGCGGCGCTGCGGGCGGCGCACGTTATCCACGGCGCAGGCTTCGGCGGCGCTGACTTCCTCGCTGCTGGCGTTGGTGAACAGCGAGATCAGCGTGAACAGCAGCACGTTGGCCGCCAGCGAGGCGATCGCCGCCATGTGCCAGCTGGTGTCGTCCAGCACGTAGATCATGTCCAGCAGCGGGATGTAGAAGCCCTGCACGTTGCCCAGCAACGGCAGCAGCATGGTCACCATCCACACCGTCATGCCCGCCAGCATGCCGGCGATGAAGCCGCGCCGGTTGGCGGTCGGCCAGTACAGCACCGAGAGCACCCCGGGCAGGAACTGCAAGGTGGCGACGAAGGCGACGATGCCCAGGTTGGCCAGGCTCTGGTGGTAGTTCTGGGTGAGGTAGAAGACGAAGCCGGCGACGATGATGGCGACGATCAGCGCCCGCCGCGTCCATTTCAGCCAGCGGTAGATGTTGCCTTCGGCCGGCGGCTGGTACAGCGGCAGCACCAGGTGGTTCAGGGCCATGCCCGACAGCGCCAGGGTGGTGACGATGATCAGCCCGCTGGCCGAGGCCAGGCCGCCGATGTAGGCCAGCAGCGCCAGCGCCGGGCTGTCGGCGGCCAGCCCCAGGCCCAGGGTGAAGTATTCCGGGTTGGTGCTCGCGCCCAGGCGCAGGCCGGCCCAGAGGATCAGCGGCACCGCCAGGCTCATCAACAGCAGGAACAGCGGCAGGCCCCAGCTGGCGCTGACCAGCGAGCGCGGGTTGAGGTTTTCGGTGAAGGCCATGTGGTACATGTGCGGCATGACGATGGCCGAGGCGAAGAACACCAGCAGCAGGGTGCGCCATGGCCCTTCCTGCAACGGCGTGTGCAGCGCGGCCAGGGCGGTCTGGTTCTGCAGCAGCCACACCTCCAGTTGGTGCGGGCCACCGAACACGCCGTACAGCGCGTACAGGCCGACACCGCCCAGGGCCAGCAGCTTGATCACCGACTCGAAGGCGATGGCGAACACCAGCCCTTCGTGCTTCTCGCGGGTGGCGATGTGGCGCGAGCCGAAGAAGATGGTGAACAGTATGATCAGCACGCAGAAGGCCAGCGCCACCCGCGCCTTGACTGGCTCGCCGGTGAGGATGCTGATGGAGTCGGCCACCGCCTGGATTTGCAAGGCCAGTAACGGCAGCACGCCGATCAGCATGAAGATGGTGGTCAGCGCGCCGGCCCAGGTGCTGCGAAAGCGGAACGCCAGCAGGTCGGCCAGCGAGGAGAGCTGGTAGGTGCGGGTGATCTTGAGGATCGGGTAGAGCAGCACCGGGGCCAACAGGAACGCGCCGGAGACCCCCAGGTAGCAGGCCAGGAAGCCATAGCCGTACTGGTAGGCCAGGCCCACCGAGCCATAGAACGCCCAGGCACTGGCGTAGACGCCCAGTGACAGGGTGTAGGTGAGTGGGTGGCGGATGACCGAGCGCGGGATCAGCCCACGCTCGCTGATCCAGGCCACGCCGAACAGCACCAGCAGGTAGGCGGCGCTGATCAGGATCATCTGGGTCAGGCTAAAGCTCATCGGCATCTCGTTGGCTCTGCAGAATGAAGGTGACGACGATCAGGATCAGCCAGAGCAGGTAGGGGCGGTACCAGGCACCGGTCGGTTCGATCCACCAGTCCATGATGGCCGGGGAGAACAGGTAGATCCCCACGACCAGAAGCAGGACCAAACGATAGATATACATGCGGGCCTCAAGGGTTGGGCGCTGCGGGCGTGGACTTATTATTGGCGCAAATGGCTGCGGCGATGCTAGCGGGATTCTGGGGTGTTAGCCAAGGGTTTGAATTCTTTGGGGTTTTGAAGTGCGCAAGCCAGGCCGGCGCTATCGCGGGCAGCCTCAGCGCAAATCAGCTTCCGGCACCGTCAACTGCCGCGCAATCGCCTCAGGCCGCCACTGCCCGCGCGCCACCGCCAACACCTCGGCCGGGCTTGCGCCCTCCAGCGCCGGGTCGCTCGCCTGCCCCAGCGCCCGCAACGCCCGCAGCAGCAAGGGCGTGGCCTGGTCCGCCTGCAACGGCGGCGAGCGGTACGATTTGCCCAGCTTGTGCCCATCGGGCTGGACGATCAGCGGGATGTGCAGGTAGCGCGGCTGCGAGAACCCCAATAGCTCTTGCAGATACAGCTGGCGCGGGGTGTTGTCCAGCAGGTCGGCGCCGCGCACGATGTCGGTGACCCCCTGCCAGGCATCGTCCAGCACCACCGCCAATTGATAGGCATACAGCCCGTCGCGGCGCTGGATCACGAAGTCACCGACCTCGCGCCCCAGGTGCTGCTGGAAATCGCCCTGCACGCGGTCGCTGAAGCGGTAGATCAGCTCCGGCGCGCGCAGACGGATCGCCGCGCCCTCGCGGGCGTGGCCGGCATTGCGGCACAGGCCCGGGTAGATCCCGCCATGGCCCTCCAGCTGCTTGCGTGAACAGGTGCAGGCATAGGCCAGGCCCAGGTTGAACAAGCGCTCGACCACGGCGGCGTAGGCCTCGTGCCGCTGGCTTTGGTACACCACCTCGCCATCCCACTCCAGGCCGTAGCGCTCCAGGGTGGTGAGGATGGCATCGCGGGCACCGGGCATTTCCCGCGGTGGGTCGGTGTCTTCCATGCGTAGCAGCCAGCGCCCGCCCACGGCGCGGGCGTCGAGCCAGGAGGCGAGGGCTGCGACCAGTGAACCGAAGTGCAGGAAACCACTGGGGGTGGGGGCGAAGCGGCCGATGTATGTGGAGTCGTTCATGGCGTGTGCGGCTATAAAAGAAACGGGGCGCATGATGCGCCCCGTTCGGGTGGGAGAAGGGTCAGGCCTTGCCGGCCGTCTTTTCCTTCTTCTCCGCGATTTCCTTGCAGTCGAAGCACAGGTCGGCGGTCGGGCGGGCTTCCAGGCGGCGCAGGCCGATCTCGATGCCGCAGGCGTCACACCAGCCGTACTCGTCGGCCTTGATCTTGTCGAGGGTCTTGTCGATCTTCTTGATCAGCTTGCGCTCGCGGTCGCGGTTACGCAGCTCAAGGGCGAATTCTTCCTCCTGGCTGGCACGGTCGGCCGGGTCGGGGAAGTTGGCCGCTTCGTCCTTCATGTGATCCACGGTGCGGTCCACACTGACCATCAGCTCGCCTTTCCAGGCATTGAGGAGCTTGATGAAGTGCTTCTTCATGGGCTCGCCCATGTACTCCTCACCCTTGCTCTCTACGTAGGGCTCGACACCGTACATGGTCTGGATTTTCTGCTTTTCTACGGTGGACATGAATAGACCGCCTCTCACTCATCTGATCCAATGCGCAGGCTGCTCCATCTCCGGCGACCGCCGGCCCTGCGACTGCGAGCCGCCGAACTTACCAGATAGATCCGGGGTGCGCTACCCCGCCCGGTCCCTGGTATTGACAGTGGTCAGCGACGCCCCTTCGTTGCCTTGCAACGGTAGAATCTCCAGTTTAGACCCAAATGAGAGAAGGTCATGGCCCACTCCCACAGTGCGCGCAGCCGCGCCATCGAACCCTTCCACGTCATGGCGTTGCTGGCCCGTGCCAACGAGCTGCAGGCCGCCGGGCATGACGTGATCCACCTGGAGATCGGCGAGCCGGACTTCACCACCGCCGCGCCTATCGTGGAGGCCGGCCAGGCCGCCCTGGCCGCCGGCCACACCCGCTACACCGCAGCCCGTGGGCTGCCGGCGCTGCGCGAGGCGATCGCCGGGTTCTATGGCCAGCGCTACGGCGTGTCGGTCGACCCCGAGCGTATCCTCGTCACGCCAGGCGGTTCCGGCGCGCTGCTGCTGGCCAGCAGCCTGCTGGTCGACCCCGGCAAGCACTGGCTGCTGGCCGACCCGGGCTACCCCTGCAACCGCCACTTCCTGCGCCTGGTCGAAGGCGGTGCGCAGTTGGTGCCGGTGGGGCCTGAGGTCAACTACCAGTTGACCGCCGACCTGGTGGAGCGCCACTGGGACAAGGACACCGTCGGCGCCCTGGTGGCTTCCCCGGCCAACCCCACCGGCACTGTGCTCGACCGCGATGCCCTGGCCAGCCTCTCGCGCGCCACCCGCGAGCGCCATGGCCACCTGGTGGTGGACGAGATCTACCACGGGCTGACCTACGGCATGGACGCGTCGAGCGTGCTGGAAGTGGATGACGACGCCTTCGTCCTGAATAGTTTTTCCAAGTATTTCGGCATGACCGGCTGGCGCCTGGGGTGGCTGGTGGCACCCCAGGCCTCGGTCGGCGACCTGGAGAAGCTGGCGCAGAACCTCTACATCAGCGCCCCGAGCATGGCCCAGCATGCCGCCCTGGCCTGTTTCGAGCCGCGCACGCTGGCGATCCTCGAAGAACGCCGCGCCGAATTCGCCCGGCGCCGCGACTACCTGCTGCCAGCCTTGCGTGAATTGGGCTTCAACATCGCCGTGGAGCCCCAGGGCGCCTTCTATCTATATGCCGACATCAGCGCCTTTGGCGGCGATGCCTTCGCCTTCTGCCGGCATTTCCTGGAAACCGAGCACCTGGCCTTCACCCCGGGCCTGGATTTTGGTCGCCACCAGGCCGGCCACCACGTGCGCTTCGCCTACACCCAGAGCCTGGAGCGCCTGGAGGAGGCGGTGCAGCGCCTTGCCCGTGGCCTGCGGAGCTGGCAAGGCTGATGCGTTTCTCTCCTCAACTCGAACAAGGGCGGCTGCTGCGTCGCTACAAGCGCTTCCTCGCCGATATCGAATTGGCCAGCGGCGAACAGTTGACCATCCACTGCCCGAACACCGGCTCGATGCTCAACTGCATGAAGGAAGGCGGGCAAGTGTGGTTCTCGCGCTCCAACGACCCCAAGCGCAAGCTGCCGGGCACCTGGGAGATCAGCGAGACGCCCCAGGGGCGGCTGGCCTGCGTCAACACCGGGCGGGCCAACGCGCTGGTCGAGGAAGCCCTGCGCGCCGGGGTGATCCGTGAGCTGGCCGGCTTCACCGAGCTCAAGCGCGAGGTGGCCTATGGCGAGGAGGGCAGCCGTGTCGACTTTCGCCTGGTGTTCGCCGAGGGCCCGGCCTACGTGGAGGTCAAGAGTGTCACCCTGGGCTACCCGGACACCTCGGTAGCGGCCTTTCCCGACGCGGTCACCCAGCGTGGCGCCAAGCACCTGCGCGAGCTCGCCGCCCTGGCGCGCCAGGGTATTCGCGCGGTGCAGCTGTACTGCGTGAACCTCACCGGCGTCGAGGCGGTGCGCCCCGCCGAGGAGATCGATGCCGGCTACGCCCAGGCCCTGCGCGCCGCCGTGGCCGATGGCGTGGAGGTGCTGGCCTACGGCACTCGGCTGGATGCCGAGCAGGTGGTCGTCGACCGCCCGCTGCCGGTGTTGCTCAACCCATGAGCCAAATGCCCTGGCTGTCTTCCAGGCAGCCCAGGGCCTGCAACGCCTCGCCCTCGCAGGGGCCCGCCACGCATTCCCCGGAGTCGATCAGGAACAGCGCGCCATGGTGCCCGCAGTGGATGAGGCTGGCGCTGTCGTCGAGAAAGCCTTCTTCGGCCCAGTTCAGGGGAATGCCACGGTGCGGACAGCGGTTGCGGTACAGGTACACCCGGCCGTGGTGGCGCACGCCGAACAGCGTTTCACCGGCTACGCTAAAGGCGCGGCTGCGGCCTTCGGGCAGGGCATCGGAAGGACAAAGCAAGTGCATTGCGGGGACGACTCTTGAAACCAGGGGTGGCTTGACGCTTCAATGCGAATAATTATCAAATTGCCCGCATCCGCTGCGCCAGCCCCGCCATGGTGCGCAGTTCTGCCGGGCGCCACAAGGCTCCCGCCTGTCTTCTGCCAAGGAACCCGACGATGCGCCGTCTCGCTGCCCTGCTCGCCATGAGCGCCGGTCTTGCCCTTTCCACCCCGGCACTGGCCGCCGAGCTGCCGCAACGCTGGGTCAGCGCCGGGGGCGCGCTGAGCGAATGGATCAGCGCCCTGGGCGGCGAGGCGCGACTGGTCGGCGTCGACACCACCAGTCAGCACCCGGAAACCCTCAAGGCGCTGCCGAGCATCGGCTACCAGCGCCAGCTCTCGGCCGAAGGCATCCTCAGCCTGCGCCCGGATGTGTTGGTAGGCACCGAGGAAATGGGGCCGCCGCCGGTGCTGGCGCAGATCCGTGGCGCCGGGGTGCGGGTCGAGCTGTTTTCCAGCAAGGCCGAACTCGCGGCGGTGGACGACAACCTCAAGCACCTGGGCGCGCTGCTGGGGGCCGAACAGAAGGCCGGCGAACTGGCTGCCAGCTACCACCAGCAATTGGCTGCGCTGCAAGCGCAGATCAAACAGGCCCAGGCCGGCCAGAAGGCCCCCGGCGTGCTGCTGCTGGTCGGCCATGCGGGGGCCAAGCCGCTGATTGCCGGGCTCGGCACCTCGGGTGACTGGCTGCTGCGCCAGGCCGGGGCGCGCAACCTGGCCGACCACCAGGGCTACAAGAACTTCTCGGTCGAAGCGCTGGCCGCGCTCGACCCGGATGTGGTGGTGTTCTCCGACCGGGCGCTGGAGGGCGAGCAGGCGCTGCAGGCACTGCTCAAGGAGAACCCAGCGCTGGCCGCCTCGCGCGCGGTGCGCGACAAACGACTGGTCTCGCTCGACCCGACCCTGCTGGTGGGCGGCCTCGGCCCGCGCTTGCCGGCCACCTTGCGTGAGCTGGCTGCGACCTTCTACCCCGCCGCCAAGGCCAGCCTCGCCCCATGAAACCGCGGATCCAGCCGCGCACACTGTTCATTTGCCTGACCCTGCTGTGCCTGCTGGCGGTTTGGCTGTCCCTGGCGCTTGGGCCGGTCAGCTTGCCGCTGGCAGACATCCTGCGCGCGGGCCTGCGCCTGTTGGGCCTACCGCTGGCGGCTGAAGGGCTGGAGCAGGCCGAGCTGATCCTCGGCCAGATCCGCCTGCCACGTACCTTGCTGGGGTTGGCCGTGGGCGCGGTGCTGGCGCTGTCCGGGGTGGCCATGCAGGGGTTGTTCCGCAACCCGCTGGCCGACCCTGGCCTGGTCGGCGTGGCCAGCGGTGCGGCGTTCGGGGCTGCGCTGGCGATCGTCGGCGGCAGTGGGTTCGGCGGTTTGCCGGACGCGCTGGCACCCTACCTACTGTCGTTCTGCGCCTTTATCGGCGGCCTCGGGGTCACGGCGCTGGTCTACCGCCTGGGGCGGCGTGAAGGGCGCACCGATGTCGCCACCATGCTGCTGGCCGGCATCGCCATGACCGCCCTCGGCGGTTCGGCTGTCGGCCTGTTCACCTACCTGGCCGATGACGCCACCCTGCGCACCCTGACCTTCTGGAACCTGGGCAGCCTCAACGGCGCCAGCTACCAGCGCCTGTGGCCGTTGCTGCTGGTGGCGCTGGCGGTGAGCCTGTGGCTGCCGCGTCGCGCCCAGGCGTTGAATGCCTTGCTGCTGGGCGAGTCGGAGGCGCGGCACCTGGGCATAGAGGTCGAGTCGCTCAAGCGTGAGTTGGTGTTCTGCACGGCGCTGGGCGTTGGCGCTGCGGTGGCGGCGGCCGGGCTGATCGGCTTCATCGGCCTGGTTGTGCCGCACCTGGTGCGCCTGGTGGCCGGGCCGGATCACCGCGTGCTGTTGCCAGCCTCGCTGTTGGCTGGCGGCTCGCTGCTGCTGTTCGCCGACCTGGTGGCACGCCTGGCGCTGGCGCCGGCTGAGCTGCCGATCGGCATCGTCACCGCTTTCATCGGCGCGCCGTTCTTCCTGTTCCTGCTGGTGCGGAGGGGTGCCTGATGCTTGAAGTCCAAGGCTTGCACCTCAAGCGCGGCAGCACGGAGGTGCTGCACGATATTCACCTGCGGGTGGCGCCTGGGCAGATCCTTGGCGTGCTAGGCCCCAATGGTGCGGGCAAGAGCAGCCTGCTCGGCGCGTTGTGCGGCGAGTTGGCCCCCAGCCAGGGGCAGGTGTTGCTGCACGGGCGTGCGCTGGGCGACTGGCCGGGGCCGGCGCGCGCGCAACGCCTGGCGGTGTTGCCGCAGGTCTCCAGCCTGGGTTTTGCCTTCCGCGTCGAGGAGGTGGTTGGCATGGGGCGCCTGCCCCACGGCAGTGGTCGCCTGCGCGACCGGGAAATCGTCGAGACGGCCTTGCGCGCTGCGGATGCCTGGCACTTGGTCGAACGCAGCTACCTGGCGCTGTCCGGTGGCGAACGCCAGCGCGTGCACCTGGCCCGGGTGCTGGCCCAACTGTGGCCGGGCGAGGAGGGCGCTACCCTATTGCTGGACGAGCCGACCTCGATGCTCGACCCGCTGCACCAGCACACCACCCTACAGGCGGTGCGCCATTTCGCTGACCGTGGCGCGGCGGTGCTGGTGATCCTGCATGACCTGAACCTGGCCGCGCGCTACTGTGACCAGATATTGCTGCTCGAACAGGGCCGCTGCCATGCCCTCGATACCCCGCACCAGGTGCTGACCCCTTCGGCCCTGCACGCGGTGTTCGGCATCGAAGTGCTGGTGCAGGCCCATCCGGAGCGTGGCCACCCGCTGATCATCACCCGCTAGGAGTCGCCGATGCGCCACCCATTGATGTGCAGCCTTCCGATTGTCCTGGCCCTGGCGTTGCTCGGCTGCCAAGCGCGCCAGGCCGAGTTGCCAGCGCTACCGGCTTGGCAGAGCAGCGAGGGGCGCAATGACGCGATGTTGGGGCAGATTCGCGAATTGGCCACGGGCCGTACCCTGACCCCCGCACAGTTGGTGCAGGCATTGGCCACGGCACCACGCGTGCTGGTGGGTGAGAAACACGACAATCCCGACCACCATGCCCTGGAGCGCTGGCTGTTGCAGGCACTGCAAAGCCAACGCCCCCAGGGCAGCCTGCTGTTGGAAATGCTGCAACCCGAGCAGCAAGCGCGGGTCGACGCCCTGCGCGGTAGGGCTCAATGGCCTGAGGACCTGCCCAAGGCGCTGGCCTGGCAGGATGGGTGGAGCTGGCAGTTGTACGGCCCTATCGTGCGTGACGCGTTGCGTGGCCCGCAGCCCCTGCTGGCCGCCAATCTGTCGCCTGACGAAATGCGCCAGGCCTATCGTCAGCAACCCGTGCTGCAGGGCGAGCGCTCGAACGCGCCAGCCGTGAAGGCCGCGTTGCTCGAAGAGGTGCG
Source organism: Pseudomonas entomophila (assembly GCF_029193575.1). Taxonomy (GTDB): domain Bacteria; phylum Pseudomonadota; class Gammaproteobacteria; order Pseudomonadales; family Pseudomonadaceae; genus Aquipseudomonas; species Aquipseudomonas entomophila_G. The sequence goes on from NZ_JARGCS010000016.1 coordinate 114,344, forward strand.
TGCCGGCCATTGTGACCTGCTGCCGGAAACCCAGTTGCCGGCGATGCTGGTGATTCAACAGCAGCGTGACCGGCGTATGGCCGAGCGGTTGTTGGCAGCGCCTGAACCCGCCTTGCTGCTGGCGGGTAGCTTCCACGCGCGCAAGGACTTGGGCGTGCCATTGCATCTGGCCGACCTCGGTGCCAAGGGGGCTACCCAGGTGTTGCTGCTGGCCGAGGTGGGCGAGCCGGTGGCCGCTGCAACGGCCGACTATGTCTGGTACACGGCAGCGATGCCGGCGCAGGACTATTGCGCTGGCCTGCATCGCGGGCCCTGAGTCTTCTGTACAAAACAAGGGGACTTTCCAGCAGGCAAAAAAAGACCCGGCAAAATGCCGGGTCAATAACCGTGATTAGCCTGATGAGGAGATAATCTGAGAGTCCGAACCAGGGGCTTTCAGTTTATCCAACCAGTCTCGCGACCAGTTGTTATAATCATAACGATTCTCATTTCGACGTCAATCCCCTTTCTTCAATTATTCCGCTTTTTTTTGCGCGGGGGTCGTCTTGGCATCCAGTTGCTGGTTGAGGGCCTCCTTGCGCTCGGCGGGCAGGTCGTTCCAGTGCATGTCCAGCAGGGCACCCTCTATCGCATACAGCAACACCTTCGAGGCACGGAACCCGCGCGTGCGCACCGCCTGGTAGGCACCGACCGCACCGAGACGGCGTAGGTCCGACGCACTGTGGATACCGGCGGCATGCAGCCATTGCGCAGAGGTCTTGCCCAGGTTTTTCAGATGCTGCAGCTCATCGTTCATCAAGCCTCCTTGCGATGGCTGAACGGGTCTGTGGATAAATCGAGCAGGTCAGTGAGGAGTGTAGCGGGGGTTGGTGAATGCGCGGCCTTTTGCCATCTGAGGCCGACGGGATGCGTGGGTAGTAACGGCTCTATCGCGGGCTAGCCCCGCGATAGGGTCGCCAGGGGGATCATGCCAGTCGATACCGCATGCGCGTCCCGAACTTCGCCGACATCAGGATTTCGTCGGCACTCAGCGCGGCGGGGAAATACGTCCCGGAAATCTGCGCGTGGGAGATGCTGGCGCCTTCCAGGCCATTCTCGCGCAGGTCCAGCCCGCGCAGGTCGGCGGCGCGGAAGTAGGCGTCGGTGAAGTCGATGCCGCGCACGTCGAGGCTGCGCAGGTCAAGGCCGCGGAAGTCACCGCCGCGAAAGTCGATGACACCCTCGGCGGGACGCTCACGGTTGAAGGCGGCGATGTTTTCGTCGCGCACCAGGGTGTACAGAGCGTTGTCCAGTTGCCTGGGCTGGTTCATGACGGCGCCTCCTCGTGGGGTGTGATGATATTGTAATGCCATCACTGGGGGCGGCGCCGGGTTTCAGGCGGGAAGTGTGCACTGCTTCACGCCTTGGCGGTCATAGACCGGGCAGGCGCTGGCGGATCTGCTCGATCAATTGGTCCATGCTGGAGGCTTCGTGGGTATCCACGCGCTTGCTGTGGGCCTGCTCTTGCTCGTCCAGCGGGTCACGGTTGGCCTGCTGCGCCTTGATCACCTCCAGGGTGGCGTCGGACGGGTCGTCGTTCTGTGCCTGGCGCTGCTCCAGCCAGCTGGCGATCACCGCCTCCGGGGCTTGGCAGTCGAGGATCAGGAACGGCACGCCGGTGGCGCTGGCCACCTCGGCCGCGGCCTGGCGCTGCGGGCGCTTGAGGTAGGTGGCGTCGAGCACCACCGGCAAGCCGGCGCGCAGGATGATGCCGGCCAGCTCGTTCAGGCGCTGGTAGGTGGCGGCGCTGGCGTCGTTGCCGTAGATACCGGCCTGTACCTGGCCAGCACTCTCGGCCGCCTGCTCGCCGAACAGGCGCTTGCGCTCGACGTCCGAGCGCACGCGCACCGCGCCCAGCGCTTCGACCAGACGCATGGCCACATGGCTCTTGCCCACTGCCGAAACCCCATGGGTGATGGCCAGCAGGCGCGAGGGAATGGCGCTGTAGCTCTCCGCCAGGTTGGCGTAGTTGCGGTAGGTGCGCAGGGTGGTGGCGCGCTGCACGCCGTCGGCTTCGGCCGGCATGCTGAACAGCGCGACCTTGGCGCGGACCAGGGCACGGTAGGCTTTGTAGAAGTTCAGCAGCTCCAGGCCCTGGTAGTCGCCGGTCAGCTCCAGGTACTGGCTGATGAAACGCCGTGCCAGGCACTTCAGGCCACGGTCTTCCAGGTCCATGGCGAGGAAGGCGGTGTCGGCGTAGACGTCGGTGAAGCGGAACGGCTCGTTGAACTCGATGCAGTCGAAGATCACCACCTTGCCGTCGATCAGCGTGGCGTTGCCCAGGTGGATGTCACCGTGGCATTCGCGAATGAAACCCTCGGCCTTGCGTGCCTTGAGCAGACCTTGCAGGCGCTCGAAGCTGCTGCGCGCCCAGGCTTGCAGGTTGTCCAGTTGCTGCAGGTCGGCCTTGTCGCTGAGGAACGGGCGGATTTGCTCGAAGTTCTGCTCCACCGGAGCCATCACGCTTTCCGGGGTGCCCAGTGGGTGGTCCAGCGGCACGCGCGGTGCTTGCAAGTGGAACGCGGCGATCTGCCGGGCCATCTGGTCGATGTGACCGGCGTTCAGCTCGCCGTTGGCCTGCAGGGTATTGAGCATCTGGCCCTGGGGGAACTGGCGCATCTTCAGTGCGTACTCGATCGCCACGCCTTCGCCACCCAGCTGAGGCGCCTCGACGCTGCCGGTGATCGGCAGGACGTCCAGATACAGGCCGTCGGTCAGGCGCTGGTTCAGGCGCAACTCTTCGTTACAGAAATGCTGGCGCTGACCCAGTTCGGTGAAATCGAGGAAGCCGAAATTCATCGGTTTCTTGATCTTGTAGGCATACTCGCCGGTCAGCAGGACCCAGGAGATGTGTGTCTCGATGAGCTGGAAACCCTCGACAGGGTGGGGGTAGAGGGCGGGGTTCTGCAGCGCGCTGATAAGGGCTTGGCTCACGAGATTCCTTCCGGGGTCAGGGAATTCAAAGCCGCCATTATGGTCAATGGAGCCGTCCCTGCCTACCGCCAGCGGGCGTCCCCAGCCCTAGCAAAGTGCGTATAATCCGCCGCCATGACTCGATCCCGAAATCCCCGTACTCCCCCTAAACGCCCGACCGGCCGCTCTCGCGCCTGGCTGGGCTGGGCGCTCAAGCTCAGCCTCGTCGGCCTGGTGCTGGTCGCAGGCTTTGCCATCTACCTCGATGCCGTGGTCCAGGAGAAGTTCTCCGGCAAGCGCTGGACCATCCCGGCCAAGGTGTATGCCCGGCCGCTGGAGCTGTTCGTCGGGCAGAAACTGAGCAAGGACGACTTCCTCACCGAGCTCGATGCCCTCGGCTACCGTCGTGAGAGCGCGGCCAACGGGCCGGGTGCGGCGGCGGTCAATGGCAACAACGTCGACCTCAACACCCGTGGCTTCCAGTTCTACGAGGGCATGGAGCCGGCGCAGTTCGTGCGCGTGCGCTTCTCCGGCGACTACGTGGCCGGCCTTGCCGGAGCCAATGGCGGCAAGCTCGACGTGGTGCGCCTGGAGCCGCTGATGATCGGCGGCATCTACCCGAAGAACCTCGAAGACCGCATCCTGATCAACATCGACCAGGTACCGCCGTACTTGCTCGAAACCCTGGTCGCCACCGAAGACCGCGACTTCTACAGCCACTTCGGTGTCTCGCCCAAGTCCATCGCCCGCGCGGTGTGGGTCAACACATCCGCCGGCGCCATGCGCCAGGGCGGCAGTACCCTGACCCAGCAGTTGGTGAAGAACTTCTTCCTGACCAACGAGCGCAGCCTTAGCCGCAAGCTGACCGAGGCGATGATGGCCGTGCTGCTGGAAATGCATTACGACAAGCGCGAGATCCTCGAGGCCTACCTCAACGAAGTGTTCGTCGGCCAGGACGGCCAGCGCGCGGTGCATGGTTTCGGCTTGGCCAGCCAGTTCTTCTTCAGCCAGCCGCTGGCCGAGCTGAAGCTGCATCAAATCGCCCTGTTGGTGGGCATGGTCAAGGGCCCTTCCTACTACAACCCGCGGCGCTACCCGGAGCGTGCCCTGCAACGGCGCAACCTGGTGCTCGACCTGCTCGCCGAGCAGGGCGTGGCCAGCCAGGAGGTGGTCGACGCGGCGAAGAAGATGCCCCTGGGCGTGACCAAGCGCGGCAGCCTGGCGGACAGCTCGTTCCCGGCCTTCCTCGACCTGGTCAAGCGCCAGTTGCGCCAGGACTATCGCGACGAAGACCTTACCGAAGAAGGCCTGCGCATCTTCACCAGCTTCGACCCGATCCTGCAGATGAAGGCCGAATCGGCGATGACCGAGACCTTCAAGCGCCTGGCCGGGCGCAAGGGGGCGGACGAGGTGGAGTCGGCCATGGTGGTCACCAACCCGGAAACCGGCGAGGTGCAGGCGCTGATCGGCAGCCGCCAGGCGGGCTTTGCCGGCTTCAACCGGGCCATCGACGCGGTGCGGCCGATCGGCTCGCTGGTCAAGCCGGCGGTGTACCTGACCGCGCTGGAGAAGCCGACCAAGTACACCCTCACCAGCTGGGTGCAGGACGAGCCGTTCTCGGTCAAGGGCGCCGACGGCCAGGTATGGCGGCCGCAAAACTACGACCGTCGCCCGCACGGCACCATCTACCTGTACCAGGGCCTGGCGAACTCCTACAACCTGTCGACCGCCAAGGTCGGCCTGGAAGTCGGGGTGCCCAATGTCATCAAGACCATCGGCCGGCTTGGCGTGCAGGTCGATTGGCCGGCGTTCCCGTCGATGCTGCTGGGGGCTGGTGGTATGTCACCGATGCAGGTGGCGACCATGTACCAGACCATTGCCAATGGCGGCTTCAACACGCCGATGCGCGGTATCCGCAGCGTGCTCACCGCCGAAGGCGAGCCGCTCAAGCGCTACCCGTTCCAGATCCAGCAGACCTTCGACCCGGGCGCCATCTACCTGGTGCAGAACGCCATGCAGCGGGTGATGCGCGAAGGCACTGGGCGCTCGGTGTACAGCGTGCTGCCGAGTTCGCTGACCCTGGCCGGCAAGACCGGCACCAGCAACGACTCGCGCGACAGCTGGTTCTCGGGCTTCAGCCAGGACCTGCTGGCGGTGGTCTGGCTGGGCCGCGACGACAACGGCAAGACCCCGTTCACCGGTGCCACCGGCGCGCTGCAGGTGTGGACCAGCTTCATGCGCAAAGCCGACCCGCTGCCGCTGGACATGCCGCAGCCGGACAACATCGTGCAGGCGTGGATAGACCCGTACAGCGGCCAGGGCTCGGACGGTAGCTGTCCGGGAGCCGTGCAGATGCCGTATATTCGTGGCAGTGAGCCGCCCGCCGGCACAGCCTGTGGCGGCCAGCAGAATCCGGCTGAATCGGTCATGGACTGGGTCAAGGGCTGGATGAATTGAGTGCGATCGGCATTGAAGAGGGTATGAAGTGAACAAGTGGTGGTTTCCTGCCTTGACGGCGCTGGCCGTGCTGCACGGCTGCGCCAGTGTCCCGCGTGGCGCCATTCCGGTGGTGGATTCGAGCACCCGGGTATCGAATAGCGAGCGCGTCTCGGCCAACCGTGGCGCGGGGCCGGTGGTCAGTAGCGGCACGTCCCAGGCCCAGTCGCTGCCGGAGGACTCCGGCGTGACCGTGATGATTCCACAGGGCGCCGGTGCATCGCCGATCCAGACCTTCCCGGCGCAGACCGGCGCGGCGCCCCTGAGCACCGGGCCGATCACCCCGGGCCCGGTCAGCAGTGGCCCGATCACCACCAACCCCAACCCGGCCGGTGACGAGCCGTTCGACATCGCGTCGATGAGCAGTGCGCCGGCCACCAGCACGGCACCGACCGGAATTCCGCGTGGCAACGCGGGCAGCGGTGGCCTGTCTGCCGACGAGCAACTTGATGGCCCGGTGCTGGCGCTGCTCACCACCGCCCAGCAGCAGCAGGGCAGTGGCGACTACAACGGCGCCGCCTCCAGCCTGGAGCGTGCCCAGCGCATCGCCCCGCGCGAGCCGCAGGTGCTGTACCGCCTGGCCCAGGTGCGCCTGGGCCAGGGTGACGCCGCCCAGTCCGAGCAACTGGCGCGGCGTGCCCTGACCTACGCCAATGGCCGCCCTGACCTGCAGGCCGGGCTGTGGAACATCATCGCCCAGGCCCGCGAGAAGCAGGGCGACAGCGCCGGTGCCGCGCTGGCGCGACAGAAGGCGCGGACGGCTTCGTGATGGAGCAGCGCATACTCGACATCGCCGATCAGCTACTGCTGATCGAGCGCGAGCTCAGGCTCCAGGGGTGGTGGGACGCTGAGGCTCCCAGCGCCGAGGCGCTGGCCAGCGTGGTGCCCTTTGCGGTCGACAGCCTGCGTTTCGAACAGTGGTTGCAGTGGATTTTCCTACCGCGCATGACAGTCATTCTCGAACAGGGGCGCCCGTTGCCGGACGCTTCTGGCATCCTGGTGATGGCCGAGACGGTGTTCGTCGACCGTCCGGAGCAAAGCCGCGAGCTGCGACGCCTGCTGGCAGCATTCGACCAATTGATCAGTCCATCCGCCTGATTTCTTCTCTTTTTCCTTCAAGGGCCGCAGATTGTGGCCCTTTTTTATGGAAATGTTTGTTTTCCTGCTGCTGCTTACCTTTTTAGTGGTGGCAGGAATTCATCCTGAGGAAAAATTGGCAATAATTTTTCTTGACTTGCGGGCGGCGAATCAGAAGAATCCAGTTTCCGCTGTAGAGGGACTGCCAGAAGCAGACCCGCTAAGCAGATCATGAGGCGCACACCCGCGCCGACTTGTAACACCCCGCAACGCGTTACCTCGCGCTGGGTGGGAAAACCCCGCAACACTCTGGGGTGCTCCCAATACTTGCTCAGTCAGTGCTGACGTTCGCTCATGCTCTGCTTGGCAGTAAACCTATTAAGACCCGCCCGTGTGGGCGGTATTCTGGCGTTTTAGAGGTGAACAACGTGGAGCTTTTATCTGGCGCTGAGATGGTCGTCCGCTTCTTGCGTGACGAAGGCGTTAAGCACATCTACGGGTACCCTGGCGGTGCTCTCCTGCATGTTTACGATGCCCTGTTCAAGGAACCGGAAGTCCAGCACATCCTGGTCCGCCACGAACAGGCTGCCACCCATATGGCCGACGGTTACGCCCGCGCCACCGGCAAGGCCGGCGTGGTGCTGGTGACTTCCGGCCCGGGCGCGACCAATGCCATCACCGGCATTGCCACCGCCTACATGGACTCCATTCCGATGGTCATCCTGTCGGGCCAGGTGCCGAGCACCATGGTCGGCACCGATGCGTTCCAGGAAACCGACATGATCGGTATCTCCCGGCCGATCGTGAAGCACAGCTTCATGGTCAAGCATGCCTCGGAAATTCCCGAAGTTCTGAAAAAAGCCTTCTACCTGGCGCAATCCGGCCGTCCTGGCCCGGTCGTGGTCGACATTCCAAAAGATATGACCAACCCGGCCGAGAAGTTCGAGTACGTCTATCCGAAGAAGGTCAAGCTGCGCTCCTACAGCCCGGCGGTCCGTGGCCACTCCGGCCAGATCCGCAAGGCGGCGGAGATGCTCCTGGCGGCCAAGCGCCCGATCGTCTACTCCGGCGGCGGCGTGATCCTCGGCGGTGGCTCCGAAGCCCTCACCGAAATCGCCAAGTCGTTGAACCTGCCGGTCACCAACACCCTGATGGGCTTGGGCGGCTTCCCCGGCACCGATCGCCAGTTCCTCGGCATGCTCGGCATGCACGGCAGCTACACCGCCAACATGGCGATGCACCATGCCGACGTGATCTTCGCCGTCGGCGCGCGCTTCGATGACCGTGTGGTCAACGGCCCGGCCAAGTTCTGCCCGAACGCCAAGATCATTCACATCGACATCGACCCGGCGTCGATCTCCAAGATGATCAAGGCCGACGTGCCGATCGTCGGCCCGGTCGAGAGCGTGCTCAGCGAGATGCTCACCATCCTCAAGGAAATCGGCGAGCAGCCCGAGAAGGCCGCGCTGGATGCCTGGTGGAAGCAGATCGACGAGTGGCGTGGCGACCGTGGCCTGTTCCCCTACGACAAGGGCGACGGCAATGTGATCAAGCCGCAGCAGGTCATCGAGACCCTGTGCGAAGTCACCAACGGCGATGCCTTCGTCACCTCCGACGTGGGCCAGCACCAGATGTTCGCGGCGCAGTACTACCGCTTCAACAAACCCAACCGCTGGATCAACTCCGGTGGCCTGGGCACCATGGGCTTCGGGTTCCCGGCGGCCATGGGCATCAAGCTCAACTTCCCCGAGCAGGACGTGGCCTGCGTCACCGGCGAAGGCAGCATCCAGATGAACATCCAGGAGCTGTCCACCTGCATGCAGTACGGCCTGCCGGTGAAGATCGTCAACCTGAACAACGGGGTGCTGGGCATGGTCCGCCAGTGGCAGGACATGTCGTACAACGGCCGTCACTCGCATTCCTATGTCGAGTCGCTGCCTGACTTCATCAAGCTGGCCGAGGCCTATGGCCATGTGGGTATCCGCATCACCAGCCTGAAGGACCTCAAGCCGAAGCTGGAAGAAGCCTTCGCGATGAAGGACCGCCTGGTGTTCATCGACATCGCGGTCGACCGGACCGAGCACGTCTACCCGATGCAGATCAAGGACGGCTCGATGCGTGACATGTGGCTGAGCAAGACGGAGCGTACCTGATATGCGGCATATCATTTCCCTGCTGCTGGAAAACGAACCAGGTGCCTTGTCCCGCGTGGTCGGCCTGTTCTCCCAGCGCAACTACAACATCGAAAGCCTGACCGTGGCACCGACCGAGGACCCGACCCTGTCGCGCCTCACCCTCACCACCGTGGGTCATGACGAAGTGATCGAGCAGATCACCAAGAACCTGAACAAACTGGTGGAAGTGGTCAAGCTGGTCGACCTCTCGGAAAGCGCCCACATCGAGCGCGAACTGATGCTGGTCAAGGTCAAGGCCACCGGTGCCCAGCGCGCCGAGATCAAGCGCACCACGGATATCTTCCGCGGGCAGATCGTCGATGTCACCGCCAGCGTGTATACCGTGCAACTGAGCGGTACCAGCGACAAGCTGGACAGCTTCATCCAGGCGATCGGCACGGCGTCGATTCTCGAAACCGTGCGCAGTGGTGTCACCGGCATTGCCCGTGGCGACAAAGTGCTCAGCATCTAACTTCAAGCAATTAGCGATGGCTCCACAGGGGCCGAGATATAACCAGGGGTATTTCCATGAAAGTTTTCTACGACAAAGACTGCGACCTCTCCATCATCCAGGGCAAGAAAGTCGCCATCATCGGTTATGGCTCCCAGGGTCACGCCCAGGCGTGCAACCTGAAGGACTCCGGTGTGGACGTCACCGTCGGTCTGCGTAAAGGTTCGGCCACCGTCGCCAAGGCAGAAGCCCACGGCCTGAAAGTCGCTGACGTCGCCACTGCCGTCGCCGCCGCCGACCTGGTCATGATCCTGACCCCGGACGAGTTCCAGGGCGCCCTGTACAAGAACGAAATCGAGCCGAACATCAAGAAGGGCGCCACCCTGGCCTTCTCCCACGGCTTCTCGATCCACTACAACCAAGTCGTTCCGCGTGGCGACCTCGACGTGATCATGATCGCGCCGAAGGCCCCGGGCCACACCGTGCGCTCCGAGTTCGTCAAGGGCGGCGGTATCCCTGACCTGATCGCCGTCTACCAGGACGCCTCGGGCAATGCCAAGAACGTCGCGCTGTCCTACGCCGCAGGCGTCGGTGGCGGCCGTACCGGCATCATCGAAACCACCTTCAAGGACGAGACCGAAACCGACCTGTTCGGTGAGCAGGCCGTTCTGTGCGGCGGTACCGTCGAGCTGGTCAAAGCTGGTTTCGAAACCCTGGTCGAAGCGGGCTACGCCCCTGAAATGGCCTACTTCGAGTGCCTGCACGAACTGAAGCTGATCGTCGACCTCATGTACGAAGGCGGCATCGCCAACATGAACTACTCGATCTCCAACAACGCCGAGTACGGTGAGTACGTCACCGGCCCGGAAGTCATCAACGCCGAATCCCGCCAGGCCATGCGCAACGCCCTGAAGCGCATCCAGGACGGCGAATACGCCAAGATGTTTATCTCCGAGGGCGCCACCGGCTACCCATCGATGACCGCCAAGCGTCGCAACAACGCCGCCCACGGCATCGAGATCATCGGCGAGCAACTGCGTTCGATGATGCCTTGGATCTCGGCGAACAAGATCGTCGACAAGACCAAGAACTAAGGTTCTTCGTCGTTCGATTAAAAACGCGGCTTCGGCCGCGTTTTTTCGTTTATGCGGTCAGCTTCTGGTATAAAGCGACCAGTGGCTTGCCGTCAGAACCTGTTTCGCAGGCCCATGTCGAACTTATTCCACCCCGTTGCAAGGTACTTTTCATGAGCGAACGTCCCGAAGAGCCGAACAAGCCCTCCGACGCCGAAAGCCTGCTACCTGTCGATGAGCACGTTGAAGAAGGCCACGACGCCGAAGGGCGCAAGGTCCGGCACCGTGGCATCTACCTGCTGCCCAACCTGTTCACCACCGCCAACCTGTTCGCCGGTTTCTACTCGATCATCAGCTCGATCAGCGCACAGAGCGCCCTGAGCGCCGGCGACCCACGCGAGGCGAGCAAGTACTTCGCCTTTGCCGCAATCGCTATTTTCGTCGCCATGGTCCTCGACAGCCTCGATGGCCGCGTGGCGCGCATGACCAACACCCAGAGCGCCTTCGGTGCCGAGTACGACTCGCTGTCGGACATGGTCGCCTTTGGCGTGGCGCCAGCGCTGCTGGCCTTCGGCTGGGCCTTGGGTGACATGGGCAAGGTCGGCTGGATGGTCGCTTTCATCTACGTGGCGGGCGCCGCATTGCGCCTGGCGCGCTTCAACACCCAGGTCGGCACCGCCGACAAGCGCTACTTCATCGGCCTGGCCAGCCCGGCTGCCGCCGGTGTGGTGGCGGGTACGGTGTGGGCGTTCAGCGACTACGGCATCCAGGGGTCGAAACTGTCGTTCCTGGTGGCCTTGCTGGTAGCCGCCGCCGGCATGCTGATGGTCAGCAACGTCAAGTACAACAGCTTCAAGGAGCTGGACCTCAAGGGACGCGTGCCGTTCGTGGCGATCCTCGCGGTGGTGCTGGTGTTTGCCGTGGTGTTCAGCGACCCGCCACGTATCCTGCTGCTGATTTTCCTTGGCTATGCGATTTCCGGCCCGGTGCAGTACCTGCTGCGCACCCGTCGTCGAAAAGCCTGAAAATCACTTAATGATGGAATAACCCTCCGGCTCCATAGTCTTACTGGCACACACGTCCAGTTCTATGGAGCCATCATGCTCATCAAGCTGCCCAGGTCGTCCGATTGCAAGGCGTCGGAGATCACCCCCGAAAGTCTCTATCTCTCTCGTCGCAACGTGCTGGGTGGCTCGCTCGCGGGCTTGGCCCTGGGCGCGCTACCGCGCCTGGGCAGCGCTGCCGATGCCTCCCGCTACGCCGATGTCGAGGCCGACAAGGCGCCGGGTTGGTTCAACGACAAGCTCGGCGCCACGCGCTGGCAAGCGGTGACGGTCAAGGATGAGCCGATCACGCCCTACAAGGACGCCACTCACTACAACAACTTCTATGAGTTCGGGCCCGACAAGGGTGACCCGGCGGCCAATGCCGGCAGCCTCAAGACCGAACCGTGGAGCGTGGTGATCGATGGCGAGGTGGGCAAGCCGGGTCGCTATGCCCTGGAAGACTTCGTCAAGCCGCACCAGTTGGAGGAGCGTATCTACCGGCTGCGTTGCGTCGAGGCGTGGTCGATGGTCATTCCGTGGCTGGGCTTTCCGTTAGGGGAGATGCTCAAGCAGGTCGAGCCGACCTCCAAGGCGCGCTACGTGGCGTTCGAAACTCTGCAGGACCCCAAGAGCATGCCGGGGCAGCGTTCGGGCTTCGCCTTGATCGACTGGCCTTATGTCGAAGGCTTGCGCCTGGATGAGGCGATGAACCCGCTGGCGATCCTCGCGGTGGGTATGTATGGCCGTGAGTTGCCGAACCAGAATGGCGCGCCGTTGCGCTTGGTGGTGCCGTGGAAGTATGGGTTCAAGAGCATCAAGTCGATCGTGCGCATCAGCCTGGTGGCGGAGCAGCCGAAGACCACTTGGCAGGGCTTGGCGCCGAACGAGTACGGCTTCTATGCCAACGTCAACCCGACGGTGGACCACCCGCGCTGGAGCCAGGCGCGTGAGCGCCGCCTGCCGAGTGGCCTGTTCAGCCCCAATGTGCGTGAAACGTTGCTGTTCAATGGCTACGCCGAAGAAGTGGCGTCGTTGTATGCCGGCCTCGATCTACGGAAAAACTATTGATGCGTTACCCCTGGTTCCGCCTGGCGATCTTCGTCGTCGGGTGCCTGTTTCCGGCCTGGTGGCTGTATGAGGCGGCCATGAGCCTGCTTGGGCCTGATCCAGGGAAGATCCTGGTCGACCGGTTGGGGCTGGGGGCGTTGGTGTTTCTGTTGGTCACCCTGTCGATGACACCCTTGCAGCGCTTGAGCGGTTGGTCCGGCTGGATCGTCGCGCGCCGACAGCTGGGGTTGTGGTGCTTTGCCTATATCGTCCTGCACATGACGGCCTATATGGTGTTCATCCTGGGTTTGGATTGGGGGCAGTTGGGGGTTGAGCTGCGCAAACGGCCTTACATCATTGTGGGTGGCGTGGCGTTTCTCGGGTTGTTGGCCTTGGCGCTCACGTCCAACCGTTATAGCCAGCGACGGCTTGGGGCGCGGTGGAAGAAGTTGCACCGGTTGGTGTATGTGATTCTTGGGTTGGGGCTGTTGCACTTCCTGTGGATCGTGCGTTCGGATTTGCGTGAGTGGGCTATCTATGCGGCAGTCGGCGCTGTGTTGTTGATCGTGCGCGTTCCGCCGGTATGGCGGCGGGTGCCGAGATTGATTGGTGGGCGGGCGGGGTAGGGCGGTTTGAGAATGGGGAAGCGGGGAGGCCGACAGGCCTCCCCGCTTCGTTTCTACGGCGCGGGCTTGCCCCACGATGGGGCCGGTCGAGACGGCGCCTTCCTTTCTTTTTCAACATTTTTGAAATAAAGGGTTGACGGAGTTTCCGAGGCCCTTATAATGCGCCCCACTTCCGACGTAGTCGAAGCGCAAAATTCCTTGGTAATCAAAGAGTTGAGCGATTCAGGTAGTCTCGGAAGTGCTCGATCGACAGATCGGCAGCGGTGAAAAAGGCAGTTGACAGCAGGTTGTAACGCTGTATGATTCGCCTCCCGCTACGAGCGATCGCAGCGAGTCAAGTGTTTGAAGTGAAACGAGTTTCTCGCAAAAAACTTCAAAATAAACGCTTGACAGACTTTGAGGAA